>NZ_FNCX01000004.1:0-549620 GCF_900099665.1 Pseudomonas sp. BS3767
GCGACGTCAGGTCCCCGGAAGGGACACAGGCTGGTGGCCGTGGCGGGAGTTTTGGCGAACGTTGCAGCACGTCGTTGAGTATGGGTGCCGGATTTGTCGGTCATGCATGGAATCTCTGCGCAGAAACGGTCGATATCGCCCGCTGTATGCAGAGGTGCATTCCAAGATATGTGCCGACTGTCTACTTATCTATAAAAAACAAATAGATAGGAATTTAAAGCAAAGACATCGAGCAAGAAAAGCGTGAAATAGTGCGCAAGTATCTGCACACGTGCGCTGACTCGCGCATGCTCGCTGCATCGCTTTGAATATAGAGCTTTGCTGGTTAAGCCCCGGCCATCGGATGCGCAAAAATTTGCGCATCTATGTTTTGCATGCAGCCTTTAGCCGACTAAGTGTCGTGCCTGTCGAACCCTACTCACACCCTGTATCCATTCCCCCCTCACCCCCATCCCACAAATAAAGCACGATACCCGCCCATCGCTCATATCAAGGAATGATCCATGTCGCTGGCTATCGTCCATAGTCGTGCCCAGGTCGGGGTGGAAGCCCCGGCGGTTACTGTTGAAGCGCATCTGGCCAACGGCCTGCCGGCCCTGACGCTGGTGGGCTTGCCGGAGGGGGCGGTCAAGGAGAGCAAGGACCGGGTGCGCAGCGCCATTCTCAATTCCGGGCTGGATTTTCCAGCGCGGCGGATCACGCTCAATCTTGCGCCGGCTGATTTGCCCAAGGATGGCGGGCGGTTCGATCTGGCGATTGCGCTGGGTTTGCTGGCGGCCAGCGGGCAGGTGCCGCTGGTTGCGTTGCAGGATGTCGAGTGTCTGGGCGAGTTGGCGTTATCGGGGGCGATTCGGCCGATTCAGGGTGTGCTGCCTGCTGCGCTGGCGGCACGTGCGGCGGAGCGGACGCTGATCATTCCGGCGGTGAACGCCGAGGAAGCGTGTTTGGCGTCGGGGCTGCGGGTGATTGCGGTGAGCCACTTGCTGGAGCTGGTCGCGCATTTCAACGGGCGCACGGTGATTGCGCCGTATCAGTCCAGCGGCCTGCTGCATCATCCCAAGCCGTATCCGGATTTAAGCGAAGTGCAGGGCCAGACGGCGGCCAAGCGTGCGCTGGTAATCGCCGCTGCCGGTGCGCATAACCTGCTGTTCAGCGGGCCGCCCGGCACTGGCAAGACGCTGCTTGCCAGCCGCCTGCCGGGTTTGTTGCCGCCGCTGGACGAGCACGAAGCGCTGGAGGTGGCGGCGATTCAGTCGGTTGCCAGCCAGGTGCCGCTGACCAGTTGGCCGCAGCGGCCGTTTCGCCAGCCGCATCACTCGGCGTCCGGGCCGGCGTTGGTAGGCGGTGGCAGTCGTCCGCAACCTGGCGAAATCACGTTGGCGCATCACGGCGTTCTATTCCTTGATGAGCTGCCGGAGTTCGACCGCCGCGTGCTGGAGGTTTTGCGCGAGCCGCTGGAGTCCGGGCATATCGTGATTTCCCGGGCGCGGGATCGCGTGCGCTTTCCGGCGAGGTTCCAGTTGGTGGCGGCGATGAACCCGTGTCCCTGTGGCTATCTCGGTGAGCCGACCGGGCGCTGCCGCTGTTCCACTGAGCAGGTGCAGCGCTATCGCAACAAGTTGTCCGGCCCGCTGCTGGACCGGATCGACCTGCACCTGACCGTCGCCCGCGAAGCTACCGCCCTCAACCCTGACCCGACCACCAGTGAAAACACCGCCAGTGCCGCAGCTGTGGTCGCTGAGGCGAGACACCGTCAGCAACGTCGTCAGGGCTGTGCCAATGCGTTTCTCGATCTGCCGGGGCTGCGTGAGTACTGCGCGCTGTCCAGTGTCGATGAAAGCTGGCTGGAGACGGCGTGCGAGCGTCTGACCCTGTCGTTGCGCTCGGCGCATCGATTGCTGAAGGTGGCGCGGACTTTGGCGGACCTGGAGCAGGTGGATGCGATCAACCGCAGCCATCTGGCCGAGGCGTTGCAGTATCGGCCCTCAACCAATTGACCGTCCAAACGCAAAAACTCGCCGTCAACGATCAAGTCGACGGCGAGCCTTGGGTCAGCCAAAGAAGCTTACATGCTGCTATAAAGCGGGAAGATCCCCATCAGCAGCGCGGCAACCAGAATGCACATGCACACCAGAATCGCCCATTTCAGGGTGAAGCGCTGGTGGTCGCCGAACTCGATACCGGCCAGAGCCACCAGCAGGTAGGTCGAAGGCACCAGCGGGCTGAGCAGGTGGACCGGCTGACCGACGATCGAGGCGCGGGCCATTTCCACCGGGCTGATGCCGTAGTGGGCAGCGGCTTCGGACAGCACTGGCAGTACGCCGTAGTAGAACGCGTCGTTGGACATGAAGAAGGTGAACGGCATGCTCACCAGCGCGGTGATCACGGCGAGGTACGGGCCCAGCGCATCCGGGATCACGGCCAGCAGGCTTTTCGACATCGCGTCGACCATGCCGGTGCCGGACAGGATGCCGGTGAAGATCCCCGCGGCGAAGATCAGGCCGACCACCGCCAGTACGCTACCGGCGTGGGCCGATACGCGGTCCTTCTGGTCCTGCAGGTTCGGGTAGTTGATGATCATCGCGATACTGAACGCGATCATGAACAGGACCGGCAGCGGCAGCAGGCCCATGATCAGGGCGACCATCAGTGCCAGGGTCAGGGCGGCGTTGAACCAGATCAGCTTTGGACGGCGCGCGTCAGGGAATTGCGAGACGCTGATTTCGCTGTGGTCGACTTCATCACCCTGCAGGTGCAGTTCACCCAGTCGGGCACGTTCGCGTTTGCCGTAGAAGTAGGCAATCGCCAGGATCGCGATCACACCTGCCAGCATGGCCGGGATCATCGGTACAAAGATGTCGGAGGCATCGACGTGCAGGGCGCTGGCCGCACGAGCGGTCGGGCCGCCCCAAGGGGTCATGTTCATCACGCCGCCGGCGAGAATGATCAGGCCGGCCATGATGCGCGGGCTCATGCCCACGCGGCTGTACAGCGGCAGCATGGCGGCAACGCAGATCATGTAGGTGGTCGCGCCGTCACCGTCGAGGGACACCACCAGCGCCAGCACGGCGGTGCCGACCGAAATGCGCATCGGGTCGCCCTTGACCATTTTCAGGATCTTGCGCACGGCCGGGTCGAACAGGCCTGAGTCGATCATCAGCGCAAAGTACAGAATGGCGAACATCAGCATCACGCCGGTCGGCGCCAGCTTGGTGATACCTGCCAGCATCATCGGGCCGATCTGCGACGCGAAGCCACCGAACAGGGCGAAGATGATCGGAACCAGGATCAGGGCGATCAGCGCAGTCAGGCGCTTGCTCATGATCAGGTACATGAACGCAATAACCATGGCAAAGCCAAGGAAAGTCAGCATGGGAATACTCCAGACGTCATACGGCTACAGAACGTGAAATGAACGAGTCAGCTCAGCAGATCGGTACGTGGAGTGGGGGCGCAAGGAGAGTGTGGAGCGAGAAGTCAGCAAGCATCGGAATCACCATTATTGTTGTTAATTGGGCCTGAAACACCTTGGAGTCCGTTCCTGGCTAACCGGTCTTTTTGCCGGAAGTGAGCTGATGCTAATTGGCCAAGCTTTCACCGAGCTTTCATTCGGCAGTTGCCGGAATTTTATTGTCACAGGGATTATGGGCATGAACGGGAGAAGCACGGATGAGCGAGATACACTCGGGTGGCTGCCATTGCGGCGGGCTGCGTTATCAGTTCGATGCGCCGTTGCGGGACATCGCTCACTGTCATTGCTCCATCTGTCGACGCACCTCGGGTGCAACGGTCGTCACCTGGATAAGTGTGCCGCTGGCGTCGTTCACGTGGCTGACGGGCAGCCCCTGCGCTTATGACTCTGCACCCAGCTGCGTCCGATATTTCTGCGGCAAGTGCGGCGCTCAGCTGGCGTTGTTCACGCGCAACAGCCCGGACGAGATCGACGTCACCATTGCGACGCTTGACCAACCTGAGCTGGCTGCGCCCTCTCGACACATCTGGATAGAGAACCGGCTTCCATGGCTACGCCTGGATGAGCACCTGCCGGGGGTTGAAGGCGAGCCTTTCTAAGGTTCGAGGGGAGAGTGCCAAGGCCGGAGCCTTCGGCACTATTCGTACGTTACATCCGCAGGTTACTTGCTGAACTGTGACGCCAGTTCGCGCAGAAGCACCTCGGCCTCGAGCACCTTTTTCACCGATTCGTTGGCCTTGTCGCGGGTCAGGCCCAGGCGTTCGAACAGTTCGTCCGGGATATCCTGTTCGGGACCGGAGCCGATACCGTTGGCTCGCAGCAGGCGCACCGCCAGATAGACCAGGTTGGCATAGACGTGATGCTCACCCTTGTAGTGCGGGTCGTGCTGGAAGCGCAGCGCGATGGCGAGCTCATCCGGCATGTCCCAGTAGCGCATCAGCCACGCACCGATCTGCTCGCGGCTGATGCCCAGCAGGTGCTGCTCGATAAAGCTGTGGTGCAAATGCGGGTTCACTTCCAGTTGGCGGCAAATCAGGGTGAAGTGCGGTGGAAACACGTGCGCCAGCAGCAGGTAACCGAAGTTGTGCAGCAAACCGGCGAGGTAGCTCAGGCCACCCTCCGGACGGCTGGCGCGCGGAATGGCGCGGGTCAGGCCTTCGATGACGGCAGCGGTGTAGATGGATTGCTGCCAGTACGGCGTGGTCTGTTGCGGCTGATCCTTGGGCAGGCTCAGGGTTTTACCCAATGCAAGGCCCAGCGCCAGATTGATCACCAGATCGAAGCCCAGTACACGGACGATTGCGTCTTCGACAGAGCGAATCTTGCCAGTCGACGCGTAATACGGCGAAGCGGCCCAGCTGACGACTTGAGCGGCCAGCGCAGGATCGGTTTCGACGACGCCGGTGATGTCATCGATGGTTGCGTCAGGGTCGACACGCAGTTTGATGATTTTCTGCGCAGTGCCGGCCAGCGGTGGAATCTCCAGAGTCGCTTCCAGGCGTTGCTGGATGCGGCGCGCCGTGAAGACATGCATGGCTTGGGTGATTTCTGCCGGATCGTCGTGAGGACGATCAAGATTGGGATGAATCTTCGCCAGCGGCTCGCCGAAGTTCGCCGCACTGGCCTTGTTCACCATGACTTTGAACGCATCATTGCTGATTTCCAGCAGCACGCCTGGCTCGCCCGAGCCCACCAGCAGCATGGGCTCGTCCAGCAGATGTTTGTCGTAAAGGCACGGTGAGCTAGTCAGTGCCGGGACCCCCGGCAGCACTTGCAGGTTGTGCTTGGTGAGCATGCGCTGCAAACGATCATGCGGCACAGCGGTCAGTTGGCGGCCGGTCAGCTCGGTGATGCGGGAGAGGTCGAGCAACTGGCTTTGCGGAAACAGGATAAGCAACGCACCGACAGCATCCTCGACAAGCACGGCCTGCACCTTGCGCGCTGGAGGGAGGGTCTTTTCGTCCACGACTTCGTTGTAGCTGATAGCCAATTTTTCAAGCAGCTGTCGGATTACCGGCGGCGCATGGTGCGGATCATTGACGTGGGCGACTTCTGTCATGAGCTATGTCCAAATTCCTACATTTTCTGAAGTATAACCACGTTATTCGATTTGGGTCGCACGCGGTTTATAAAGCGTAGCCTGCATCACACCTGGCCATACTGTTGGCCATGACGCAGCCATCTGTCGAGCAGGGGGCTGACATGTTGGGGCCAGCGCTCCAACAGGGCCTGAGCCGCGTCGCGTACGGCCGGCAGCAGATCCGCGTCACGCATCAGGTCGGCGACCTTGAATTGCAGAAGGCCCGTTTGTCGGGTGCCGAGCATCTCACCGGGGCCACGCAGTTCGAGGTCTTTTTCGGCGATGACGAAACCATCGTTGGTTTCGCGCATGATGCCCAGTCGTTGCCGTCCGATCTGTGAAAGCGGCGGATGGTAGAGCAGCACACAATGACTCACCGCGCTGCCGCGCCCGACGCGGCCGCGTAGCTGGTGCAGTTGCGCCAAGCCGAGGCGCTCGGGGTTCTCGATGATCATCAGACTGGAGTTCGGCACGTCGACACCGACTTCGATGACCGTCGTCGCCACCAGCAATTGCAGTGCACCCTGCTTGAACTCGGCCATGATCGCGGCTTTTTCTGCGGGCTTCATGCGTCCGTGAATCAGTCCGACGCGCACGTCACCCAACGCACTGCTCAATTCTTCGTACGTGGTTTCAGCGGCCTTGCAGGTCAGCTCTTCGGATTCTTCGATAAGCGTGCACACCCAATAGGCCTGGCGACCTTCTGCGCAGGCGGCGCGCACCCGCTCAACGACTTCCAGGCGGCGGCTATCGGCAACCAGCACGGTATTGACTGGCGTCCGGCCCGGCGGCAGTTCGTCGAGGATCGACGTGTCCAGATCGGCGTAGGCGCTCATGGCCAGCGTGCGCGGGATCGGTGTGGCAGTCATGATCAACTGATGCGGGCACATCAGACCGCCAACCCCTTTTTTGCGCAGCGCCAGGCGTTGCTGCACGCCGAACCGGTGTTGCTCGTCGATGATCACCAGCGCCAGGTTCTTGAACTGCACTTCGTCCTGAAACAGCGCATGGGTGCCGACCACCATGGGTGTGCCACCGGCGATCTGCTCCAGAGACGCGACGCGCGCCTTGCCCTTGAGCTTGCCCGCCAGCCATGCCACGCCCACGCCCAAGGGCTCGAGCCAGCGCTGGAAGTTGATGTAGTGCTGCTCGGCGAGAATCTCGGTGGGCGCCATCAGCGCCACTTGATAACCTGCTTCCAGTGCTTGCAAGGCTGCCAGCGCGGCGACCACGGTCTTGCCCGACCCCACATCGCCCTGAATAAGCCGCAGCATCGGTTCGGGCTGACTCAGGTCATAGGCCACTTCCTTGCCGACACGCTGCTGCGCGCCGGTGGGGGCAAAGCCGAGGTTGGCGAGAAACTGTTTCGGCAGCTTTTTCGCAACGGGTAATGCCGGTGCGCGCTGTGAACGCAGGCTTTCACGCAGGCGCTGCTGGGAAAGCTGGTGAGTCAGAAGTTCTTCGAACGCCAGCCGGTGCTGCGCCCAGTGATGCCCGAGGGCGAGCTCCTCCACGTCGGCATCGGCGGGTGGGTGATGCAGGTAACGGATCGCATCGTCCAGCGGCGCCAGCTGATAATCGCGGGCCAGTTCGTCAGGCAGCCAGTCCGGTAGACTTTTGGGGCCGAGCATCGCCAGGCTCTGCTGGCACAATTGGCGCAGACGTTGTTGGGTCAGGCCTTCGGTCGTCGGGTAGATCGGCGTGAGGGTCTGTTCGACAGGTGCGGGCTCATCACCGGTAATCGCCCGATATTCCGGGTGATAGATTTCCAGTCCGGAAGCACCGGGACGCGCTTCGCCGAAGCAACGCAGGTGCGTGCCACGCTTCATGCTTTCTTTCTGGGCGTTGCTGAAGTGGTAGAAGCGCAGGCTGACGACCCCGGTGCCGTCGCCCAGCCGTACCAGCAGACTGCGACGCTTGCCCATCACCACATCGGCACCGCTGACCACGCCTTCGATGACGGCATCCTGACCAGGACGCAACGCACCGATCGGTACGATGCGCGTGCGGTCCTGATAACGCAGCGGCAGATGGAACAGCACGTCCTGCAGGGTTTCCAGCCCGACCTTGGCCAGCTTTTCTGCCATCGCTTCGCCGACACCCTTGAGCGCCGTGACCGAGACCCTGGAAAGCTCGCTCATTTCTGTTCTGCCTAGCTAGCGACTGTTTTCGGACGTGCCACCGAGCACAGGCGTGCAGAGTCAGCGAGGATTTCGATGGCTTTGGGCCTCGGGAAGCTTGCACGCCAGGCGATGGCGACCGTGCGGAAAGGCACGGGCGGCGTCAGTGGGCGCACTTCGATCACGCCGGGCGCGTAGTGATGGCTGTCGACTGCCGACAGCGGCAGGATCGAAATGCCCAGCCCGGAGGCGACCATGTGCCGAATGGTTTCCAGCGAGCTGGACTCTACTGTCGTGTGCTTGGCACCTTCGTTGCCTTTGCCCAGCGTCGGGCAGGCCTCCAGAACCTGATCACGGAAGCAGTGACCTTCGCCCAGCAATAGCAGGCTCTTGTCGTTGAGCGCCGAGGCATCGATGGTCTCTTTCTGAGTCCAGGGATGGTCGGCCGGCATCAGGACAGAGAACGGTTCGTCGTAAAGCGGCAGGGTCAGTACGTCGGCTTCGTTGAACGGCAAGGCAATGATGACGGCATCCAGCTCACCGTTACGCAGCTTGTCGCGCAGCACATGCGTGAAGTTTTCCTCGATGTACAACGGCATCTGCGGGGCGACCCGGTGCAGTTGCGGGATCAGGTGAGGAAACAGGTAGGGACCGACGGTGTAGATCGCGCCGACTTTCAGCGGGGCGGTCAGCTGGTTCTTGCCGGCTTGGGCCAGCTCGCGAATACCCTGGGCCTGCTCCAGCACTTTCTGCGCCTGCGCAACGATGCCTTCACCGACCGGTGTCAGGCGCACAGCGCTCTTGCTGCGCTCGAAAATGAGCACGCCGAGTTCGTCTTCGAGTTTTTTGACACCCACCGACAGCGTTGGCTGGCTGACATGGCAGCGTTCCGCCGCATGGCCAAAGTGCTGCTCCTGGGCGAGCGTAACGATGTAGCGCAATTCTGTAAGAGTCATAACGTGCGTCCATGAAGTTGCGACCCCAGCATAGCGGGTGCGATCGATAGACGCACGTTATCAGAAGTACTTATGGGTAACAAAAGTACAATTCAGCGTTTATCCAGCGAATAAACGAACGGTGCGAGGATTTCAATGGTGCCGTTGTTGAGAATTTCCTTCGGCGGCTTGGGCAAAGGCTGAGCGCGACGGATCATTTCCATGGTCGCTCGATCCAGCGAAGGGCTGCCTGAACTGTTGGCAATCGAGTAGGAAAGCACGTTGCCGTCAGCGTCCACCACAAAGCGCAAGCGAGCGACACCCTGCATGCCACGACGGCGTGCATCCTCAGGGTACTTCTTGTACTTGCTCAGATGACCGAGCAAATCGCCCTGCCAGTTCGGCAATGCGTTGCTGGGTGGCGAAGGTGCAGGAGCAGGCTTGGGAGCCACCGGCTTTTCCGGTTGCGCCGTGGTCGGCGGTGTATCGACCGGCTTTTCGTCAGCAGGCTTCTCCTTGGGCGGCTCAGGCTTCTTCTGCGGCTTTGGCGGCTGCGGTTTGGGCTTGGGCTTCTCGACCTTCTTGGGCACCACGATTTCCGGCTTCGGCGCCTGCACGACTTCCGGCACCGGTGTCGGCTCCTCCGGTGCTGGCGGCGGGGGTGGCTGAACGACCTTCGGTGGTGGCGGCGGTGCGGGCTCTGGCAGAGGCGCAAGCTCGACCATCATGGCTGCCGGTGGCAGCTCGATCGCCTGAGAGGCGGGCCAGCGAACGGCAATGATGATTGCGATGGCGTGCACGGCCAGCACCAACAACAGACTACCGCTATAGCGCGTCAGTTTTTGGCGCGTACTGATCATTTCTTACCAGCCGTCTCGAGACCTACCAGACCGACCTTCAGGTAACCCGCACCCCGAAGCGTGTTCATGACCTCCATCAGATCGCCGTAATCCACGCCCTTGTCGGCCTGGAAGAAGATCGTGGTGTCTTTCTTGCCCTTGGTGCGGGCGTCCAGCACCTGACCGATCTGCTCGCGGGCAACCTTCTCTTCGCCCAGGTACAGGCTCTTGTCGGTTTTCACGCTGAGAAAGATCGGCTTCTCGGGTCTGGGCTGCGGTGTGGCGGTAGACGCCGGTAGATCAACCTTGATGTCTACGGTCGCCAGCGGCGCAGCCACCATGAAGATGATCAACAGCACCAGCATGACGTCGATGAACGGCGTCACGTTGATTTCATGGTTCTCGGCGAGATCGTCGCCGCCTTCATTAAGATGCAGGCCCACGTGTTAGCCCACCTTGACCATGTGCGGTTGTTGTTGATTGCGCTCGGACGGCTCAGGCAGATGATCCAGATCGCGGCTGACCAGCAGCAGAACATGTGCCGAGGCATCGGACACCTGAGCCTTGTAACCGGCGATGGAGCGGGCGAAGACGTTGTAGATCACCACCGCAGGGATCGCGGCGACCAGGCCCAGGGCAGTGGCCAGAAGGGCTTCGGCGATGCCGGGGGCGACCACGGCGAGGTTGGTGGTCTGGGTCTTGGCGATGCCGATGAAGCTGTTCATGATGCCCCATACCGTACCGAACAGGCCCACGAACGGCGCAGTCGAACCGATGGTCGCCAGCACGCCGGTGCCCATGCTCATGTTGCGGCCACAGGCGGCGACCAGGCGCTCGAGACGGAAGCTGACACGCTCCTTGATCCCTTCACGCTCACGGCTGTTGGCCGAAAGGCGCATCTCCTCGAGGGCGTCATGCACCAGCAGGTGGGCGAGGGTGCCTTCCTTGCTGGCGGTGGCGCTCGCTTCAGTCAGGGAGCGGGCTTTTTTCAGATTAACGATTTCGCCGCGCAACCGGCGCTTGGCACCCAGCAGCTCGAAACCCTTGGAGATCCAGATGGTCCACGTAATGATCGAGGCAATGGCCAGACCGATCATGACCGCTTTGACCACGACGTCGGCATTCTGATACATGCCCCACGGCGACAGGTCATGCGCCATGCCCAGGCTGTTGTCTTCGGCGGCAGGCTCCATGGCCTGCACCGGGGCTGCTGCGTCAGGTGCAGCAGGTGCCGTTGCCGCAGGTGCGCTTGAGGTCGCAGGGGCCGCGGTCGGAGCCGACTGATCCGCAAGTGCCATGGGGACGAACATCAGGCTCAAGACAAGGGCTGCGATACCGCGCCATGCACGAGGCAGGCGAGGTATCTGGGTAGGCGAAGCGATTGATTGAATGCGTTTCATGCTGGCCGGACCTGAGAGGAAAAAGGGGATGGTTCCAGTGCGTCGCGTGGTGCTGTCGGCGCTTACGGGGAACGAATGGGCCGCCATTATTGCAAATCGTTCTTGTTAACAAAAGTAATACAGTATCTTTTTTTACATATTCGTCCGAACGCTTGCCTGTCGATGAGCGTTTTTAACGATATTGACACTGCCTTTTCTGGAGATACCGAATGACTGCTCCCTCACTTCTGATCGCCGGCTGTGGCGACATTGGTTCGCGACTCGCTAACCGCCTGCTGCCTCACGGCTGGACCATGCATGGGCTGCGGCGCACTGTTTCCGAGCTTCCTGCCGGTGTTCACGGTGTGGCGGGCGATCTGTTCGAGACGCCAAAACCTGCCCACTGGCCAGCTGCGGCACTGGATTATGTGGTGTATTGCGCGACCCCCTCGCAGCGTGACGAAGCGGGTTACCGGATGGCTTACGTCGAGGGGCTGCGTAATGTATTGAGCTGGCTCGAGCAGACCGGGCAGCGGCCAAAGCGCTTGATCTTTGTTTCAAGCAGCGGTGTTTATGGTCAGCAGAATGGTGAGTGGGTGGATGAAACCTCCGCCACCGAGCCCGGCAACTACACCGGCACGGTGATGCTGGAAGCCGAGCAGGTCGCGCTGAACAGCGGACTGCCGGCCACGGCGGTGAGATTGACCGGTATTTACGGCCCAGGCCGCAGTGACCTGTCGAACCGCGTTCGTCAGGGGCACAGCGTGAGGATTGATCCGCCGGTCTACGCCAATCGCATTCATGCCGACGATGCGGCCGGTCTGCTCGGGCACCTGCTGCTGGCGGATCAACGCGGCGTTGCGCTGGAGAGTTGCTATCTGGGCGTCGACGACGATCCGGCCGCGCTGGCCGATGTGGTGGCGTGGATACGTGAGTATCTGGGGGTGACCGAGTGGTCGGAGGAGGTCAGCGTGCAGCGCGTGGGCAGCAAGCGTTGCAGTAATGCCAGGGCGCGAGCATTGGGATGGGCGCCGATGTACCCGGATTATCGGGCCGGCTATGCGGCGTTGCTGGGCTAGAACGGTGGTTGATCAGGAGCGCCGTGAAGAGCGCTCCTGATACCTGAATCGCTTACTGCTGTTCGAGCAACCAGCGACGTGGGCCGGGGCGCAGCTCGGGCATCTGGTCGGCGCCAGCGTTGTTCACCGCCTGGAATATCTCCAGCTGCTTGCCTTTGCGGGCGAAAATCCACGGGTTGCCTTTCTCTGCTTTCTCCAGCCACATGCTGTCGTATTCGCCGCTCATGGCTGCACAATCGCCTGCCAGGCAGAGCGCGTAACGATCGTTTTCCGGAAGCCCCTGCACACTGCCGTCAGGCATGAATTGCACGGTGCTGCCCTGACCGTCGCCCTCTACGACCGTCCATTTGCCGCCCATGTAGGCGCCATACAGCGCTTTCTCGAAGCTGCTGCCTGGCTGAGCGCCGTCCGGAGCCGGATCTTCGGGTTTCTGGAAGTGCTGTTCAGGGCCTGACTCGCTGGCCGCCTGGACCAGTTCGTCACCCTTGACGCTCAGGTCTTCGAAGAAGTTGCCGTAGAAATCGACATGCAGCTTGCCTTCGGCAGCGCTGACGATCTTGCCTTCGCCGAGCTCGAAGCCATTGGAGTAAATGGCCTGATTGGCCTTGGAGTTGATTTTCCACTCCAGGTTGGGGCCATTGGCGAGCAGGGCCTGGCGCAAGTTGCCTTGCTTGACGGCGGCGTCGATGGCGGTCTGGTTGATCCAGGTGCCGTCCGGATTGCGGTCGGCGTGGCTGGCGCAGCCGCCCATAATGACGGCGAGCAGCGAGATGGCGAGCGCGGAGCGCATAACGGATTCCTTCCTTCAGGGAGAACGGAGCGCAAGGCACGCTCCGTCGGGGATTTATTCGATGACGAGAATCGCGTCCATTTCAACCTGGGCGCCACGCGGCAATGCCGCAACGCCGATGGCCGCACGGGCCGGGTAAGGCTGAGTGAAATAGGTGCTCATGAGCTCGTTGACCTTGGCGAAGTGGCCCAGATCGGTCAGAAAGATGTTCAATTTGACGATGTCCTTGAACGATCCGCCCGCCGCTTCGGCAACCGACTTGAGGTTTTCGAAAACCTGAGTGATCTGGGCTTCGATGCCTTCAACCAGTTCCATGGTGCTCGGGTCCAAAGGGATCTGTCCAGACATGTAGACGGTATTGCCAGCTTTGATGGCCTGTGAGTAAGGGCCGATGGCCGCAGGGGCTTTATCGCTGGTGATGACAGTCTTGGTCATGAGAACTCCTGATAGTGGGATGGCCTACGCGCGCATCCGGGTGATGCGTGTGACACCGGTCAGGGCGCGCAGTTTCTTGATCACACGAGCCAGGTGCACGCGGTCGTGCACGCTGACCACCAGTTGGACCACGCTGATGCGACCATCGCGTTCGTCCATGCTGATTTTTTCGATATTGCCGTCCGCCGCGTTGACGCTGCTGGCCAGCAGCGCGATCAGGCCGCGCTGATGCTCAAGTTCGACACGCAGCTCGACGTTGAATTCGCCAGTCACATCCTTGGCCCAGGACAACTGGATGCATTTTTCCGGGTTGTGGCGGATTTCGCTGATGTTGCGGCAGTTGTCCAAGTGCACAACCATGCCCTTGCCTGCAGACAGGTGGCCGACAATCGGGTCGCCCGGGATCGGTGTGCAGCACTTGGCGTAGCTGAGCACCAGGCCTTCGGTGCCACGAATCGCCAGCGGACCTTCAGGGCTCGGCAACTGATCGCCTTCGCCCAGCAGGCGGCGGGCAACGACATAAGCCATGCGGTTACCCAGGCCAATGTCTTCGAGCAGGTCTTCCAGCACTTCGACACGGTATTCGTTGAGCACCAGTTGAATGCGTTCCTGGCTGATCTTGTCGAGGCTGCATTCAAAGCCGTTGAGGACCTTGTTCAGCAGTCGCTCGCCCAGATTGATCGACTCGGAGCGGCGTTGCAGCTTGAGTGCGTGACGAATATGGGTGCGCGCCTTGCCGGTGACGACGAAGTTCAGCCAGGCCGGATTCGGACGTGCGCCGGGTGCGCTGACAATCTCGACCGTCGAGCCGCTTTGCAGCGGTTCGGAAAGCGGTGCCAAGCGGCGGTTGATCCGGCAGGCAATGCAGCTGTTGCCGACATCGGTGTGTACCGCGTAGGCGAAATCCACTGCCGTAGAGCCTTTGGGCAGCTCCATGATCCGGCCTTTGGGGGTGAAAACGTAGACTTCGTCCGGGAACAGGTCGATCTTGACGCTTTCGATGAATTCCAGAGAGTTGCCGGCGCGCTGCTGCATTTCCAGTACGCCCTTGACCCACTGTCGGGCGCGAGCGTGAGTACCCTTGGGCTGCTCATCGTCACTGGACTTGTACAGCCAGTGCGCCGCGATGCCGTTATTGGCCATTTCTTCCATTTCGCGGGTGCGAATCTGGATCTCGATAGGCACGCCATGCATCCCGAACAACGTCGTGTGCAGGGACTGATAGCCGTTGGCCTTGGGGATCGCGATGTAATCCTTGAATCGGCCGGGCAGCGGCTTGTACAAATTATGTACAGCGCCAAGCACGCGATAGCAGGTGTCGACCTTGTCGACGATGATGCGGAACGCGTAGACATCCATGATCTCGTTGAAGGCGCGACGCTTGCCGCGCATCTTCTTGTAGATGCCATACAGATGTTTCTGCCGCCCACTGACGTCGCCTTCGATGCCATCGACGGCCAGACAATGACTCAGGGACTCTTCGATCTTGTTGACCAGTTCCTTGCGATTGCCCCTGGCGCGCTTGACCGCCTGGTTGATTCGCGAGGAGCGCATCGGGTACATCGCCTTGAAGCCCAGGTCCTCGAATTCGATACGCACACTGTGCATGCCCAGCCGATTGGCGATGGGCGCATAGATTTCGAGGGTTTCCTTGGCGATGCGCCGACGCTTTTCGCCAGACAGGACTTCCAGCGTGCGCATGTTGTGCAGGCGGTCGGCGAGCTTGACCAGAATCACGCGAATGTCGCGCGCCATGGCCATGGCCATTTTCTGGAAGTTTTCCGCCTGGGCTTCGGCCTTGGTCTCGAAATTCATCTGGGTCAGTTTGCTGACCCCGTCGACCAGTTCCGCGACGGTCTCGCCAAATTGGGCGCTGAGCGCTTCCTTGGCAATCCCGGTGTCTTCGATGACGTCATGCAGCATCGCAGCCATCAGGCTCTGATGGTCCATGTGCATGTCGGCAAGAATGTTCGCCACCGCAAGGGGATGGGTGACGTAGGCTTCACCGCTGCGACGGCGTTGGCCATCGTGGGCTTGTTCGGCGTAGAAATACGCTCGGCGGACCAGATTGACCTGGTCCTTGCCGAGGTAGGCCGACAGTCTGTCGGCGAGGGCGTCTATGCTCGGCAAGGCGCTACCCCTTGCCAATGGCTTTTACCCTGCGCCGTACTACGTCGACCTGGCATAGGCTTAGACGGCCTCGTTGGACTCGTCCTCGAACGCTGCGAACAATGGCTCATCTTCAACGATTTCAGCTTCTGCGATTACAGAGTAATCCATTACGCCAGCGGCGATTTCACGCAGGGCCATAACGGTAGGCTTGTCGTTTTCCCAGGCCAGCTTTGGTTCTTTGCCGCCGGTTGCCAGTTGACGGGCACGCTTGGTAGAGAGCATGACCAGCTCAAAGCGGTTATCCACGTGTTCTAGGCAGTCTTCAACGGTTACGCGGGCCATGGGTATTCCTCGTAGCAAATGCGGATGCGCGATGCCCGGATGGGCGAGCGGACTCGGTAGTTTACAAGCGGACAGCACCAGTCATCAAGCGGCATGCCACCAACGGCATGCTTTTAACCTGTTGCCTGATGGCTGGAAACGTTTCGATCAAGCCAGCAACTCCTGAAAAAGCTCGCTGTATTGCTCTTGCTGATGCTGTTGAGTGAGGCGATTGGCGCGGAAAATCGCCTTGAGGTCTTCCAGTGCGCCGGCGAAGTCATCATTGACCACGACGTACTCATACTCGTTGTAGTGGCTCATTTCGCTGACCGCTTCACGCATCCGGGCTTCGATGATCTCGTCGCTGTCCTGGCCGCGATTGGTCAGGCGCTGGCGCAAGGCCTGCTGAGTCGGCGGCAAAATGAAGATGGAGCGGGCCTGGGGCATCTGCGCACGAACCTGACGCGCACCCTGCCAGTCGATTTCCAGAATCAGGTCGTGGCCTTCGTCCAGCGTCTGCTGCAGGTGGCTCTGCGACGTGCCGTACAGGTTGCCGAAGACCTCGGCCTGCTCGAGAAAGTCGCCGTGCTCGATCATGCTCAGGAACGTGGCACGATCGACGAAGTTGTAGTTCACGCCGTCCACTTCACCGGGGCGCATGGCGCGTGTGGTGTGCGAGACAGAGACGCGAATCTTTGCCTGCGCGCCGTGCTGAGGCTCTTGCTGAGCGTCCATCAGCGCCTTGACCAGACTGGTCTTGCCCGCACCGGACGGAGCGGAAATGATGTACAGGGTGCCAGTGATATGGGTCATGTCAGGTTCAGCCTTACTCAATATTCTGCACTTGCTCACGCATCTGCTCGATCAACACTTTAAGGTTGACGGCGGCCTGCGTGCTGCGTGGGTCAAAGGCCTTGGAGCCCAGTGTATTAGCTTCGCGGTTAAGCTCTTGCATCAGGAAATCAAGGCGGCGTCCTGCCTGGCCGCCAGCCTTGAGTACGCGACGCACTTCGGTGACGTGTGTGCTGAGGCGGTCCAGTTCTTCGGCGACGTCGCTTTTCTGTGCCAGCAGGACCATTTCCTGCTCCAGACGCTGAGGGTCGAGTTCGGCTTTCATGTCGGCAAAGCGATCCAGCACCTTCTGACGCTGGGTTGCGAGCATCTGTGGCACCAGCGTGCGCAAGGTGGCGACTTCTTCGACGATGGAAGACAAGCGCTCGTCGAGCAGCCGCGCCAGGTCTGCACCTTCGCGCCCGCGGCCGCGTTTCAATTCGGTCAGCGCATCATTGAACAGCTTCAGGGCCTCGGTGTTCAACACCTGCGGATCGTTGGCATCGGCCACCAGCACGCCCGGCCATGCCAACACCTCGAGCGGGTTCAATGCAGCAGGCTGTTTGATCAAGCCGGCAACCGACTCGGCTGCGGCGATCAATTGGCCTGCGCGTTCAAGATCCACCTGCAGCGGCTTGCCGGCGGTTTCCTCGACAAAGCGCAGTGTGCACTCGACCTTGCCGCGCGACAGGCCCTGACGCAATGCTTCGCGAATCGCGCCTTCCAGATCGCGGAACGACTCCGGCAGGCGCAGGTGCGGCTCAAGATAGCGGTGGTTGACCGAGCGCAGTTCCCAGCTCAGTGTGCCCTGGGCACCGGCCCGCTCTACTCGGGCAAAGGCAGTCATACTGTGCACCATGGGAAATACCTCTTGGTTCGCTTTCAAAAGCGTGGTTCGGTTCATGAGCGCGCAGAAGTGGCGGTCATGGGCGTCGTGAAAGCCAGCTGGCTGTAGAGGCGCAGGATTGTAGCGCAGTGCGGCGCAGGCTCCCAATCCGACAGTGTGACAAGTGACGCAAGGCGTTGTTTTAACCGACATCTGCGCGTCGAAAGCCTTGGTCCAGGGCCTTCAATTGTCGCTGGATCGGCATTGGCGGCTTTTAGAGATGCCCAGCGGCAGCTGTGACCTCTATAATGCCCAGCAGTTTTCCGTCTCAGTACAGGTATCCCAGATGAAACGTCCAAGTGGTCGCGCCGCCGATCAGCTCCGCTCGATCCGCATCACCCGCAACTACACCAAACACGCCGAGGGTTCTGTACTGGTCGAGTTTGGTGATACCAAGGTGATTTGCACCGTCAGCGTCGAAAACGGCGTACCACGCTTTCTCAAAGGGCAGGGCCAGGGTTGGCTGACCGCCGAATACGGCATGCTGCCACGCGCTACCGGCGAGCGTAATCAGCGCGAAGCCAGCCGCGGCAAGCAGGGTGGTCGCACACTCGAAATCCAGCGCCTGATCGGTCGTTCGCTGCGCGCTGCGCTGGACATGTCCAAGTTGGGCGACGTTACCCTATACGTCGATTGCGATGTCATTCAGGCTGACGGTGGCACTCGTACGGCTTCTATTACCGGCGCGATGGTTGCTCTGGCGGATGCGCTGAAGGTGATCAAGAAGCGCGGCGGCCTGAAAGGCGGCGACCCGCTCAAGCAGATGATCGCGGCCGTTTCGGTCGGCATGTATCAGGGTGAGCCAGTGCTCGACCTGGACTACCTCGAAGACTCGGCTGCCGAAACCGACCTGAACGTGGTCATGACCAGTGCAGGCGGCTTCATTGAAGTACAGGGCACTGCCGAAGGCGCGCCATTCCAGCCTGAAGAGCTGAACGCGATGCTTGCGCTGGCGCAAAAAGGCATGACCGAGCTGTTTGAATTGCAGCGCGCCGCGTTGGCCGACTGATAGCCAGAAGGGGTCCGATAATGAGTGACAGCTTGCAACCGTTCAGCAAACCGCCGCAAAGCGCTCGCCAGTGGGCGATGTTCTGTCACTTGTCGGCGTTTGCCGGGCTGATGTTTCCGTTCGGCAATCTGCTGGGCCCGCTGATTATCTGGCAGTTGAAGAAAGATGCCGATCCGTTTATCGACGCGCAAGGCAAGGAAGCGCTGAACTTTCAGATCACGGTCGCCATTGCGGCCACCGTCAGCATGTTGCTGGTGCTGCTGATCATCGGCTTTGCGTTACTGACGCTGGTGGGGATCGGAGCCGCAGTGCTTGCGATCATTGCCGGGATAAAAGCCAATGACGGCGTCGATTATCGCTATCCGTTCACCTTGCGCCTGATCAAGTAGCATCATTTCAGGCAACGCAAAAAGCCGACTTCAAGTCGGCTTTTTCGTGTGCGCTGTTCGCCTGGCTATCAGATAGTCAGGGTCCAGTCGTAATCCACGATCAGCGGCGCGTGCTGCGAGAAGCGCGGCTGGCGTGGCAGACGGGCGCTGCGCACGAAGCGGCGCAGGCCTGGGGTCAGGATCTGATAATCGAAGCGCCAACCCAGATTCAGCATCTCGGCCTGCTCGTTGTCCGGCCACCAGCTGTACTGGTCACCTTCACGGCTGACTTCACGCAGGGCATCGACGTAGCCCATGGTGCCGACGATCTCGTCCATCCAGGCGCGCTCGGGCGCGAGAAAGCCCGGCGACTGCTGGCTGTCGCGCCAGTTCTTGATATCGAGCTTCTGCTGCGCCACATAGAGCGATCCGCAGTAGATGTATTCGCGACGCTTGCGGCGCTGCTTGTCCATGTACTTGCCGAAATCGTCCATGAGCTTGAATTTCTGATTCAGGTCTTCATCGCCATTCATCCCCGACGGAAAGAGCAGGGTAGCGATACTGACCTTGTCGAAATCTGCTTGCAGGTAGCGCCCGTAGCGGTCGGCTGTCTCGAAGCCGAGGCCGCTGATTACCGCCTTCGGCTGCAACCGCGAATACAGCGCCACACCACCTTGAGCGGGAACCTCGGCTTCGCAGGCATAGAGGAAGTAACCATCCAGCTGAAAGGCTGGATCGTCCAGTTCAAAGGTGGAGGCGCGGGTGTCCTGTAAGCAGATGACGTCGGCATTCTGAGCTTGCAGCCAGCTGAGCAAACCACGCTCGACCGCAGCCTGAATGCCATTTACGTTCACACTGATGATCCGCATAAATGGCCCCAAAAATCACGTGCGTGTATGATACCCGAGCTCTACCTAATTAGCTAAATCCGTGGTATTCGGAGCTTTTTTCATGCAAGCGTATCAACGCGATTTCATTCGTTTTGCCATCGATCGCGGTGTTCTGCGCTTCGGTGAGTTCACTCTCAAGTCCGGGCGCACCAGCCCGTACTTCTTCAATGCGGGGCTGTTCAACACCGGTTCCGCACTGGCACAGCTGGGGCGTTTCTACGCGGCAGCCGTGGTTGAAAGCGGTATTGCCTTCGACGTTCTTTTTGGTCCGGCCTACAAGGGCATTCCGCTCGCATCGGCCACTGCTGTGGCGCTGGCCGAGCATCATGACCGTGATCTGCCGTGGTGTTTCAACCGCAAGGAAGCCAAGGCGCACGGCGAAGGCGGCAGTCTGGTGGGGTCCCCGCTGACCGGTAACGTGCTGATCATCGACGACGTGATCACTGCGGGCACTGCGATCCGTGAGGTCATGCAGATCATCAAGGACCAGGACGCGACAGCTGCGGGCGTGCTGATCGCGCTCAATCGTCAGGAGCGTGGCAATGGCGAGCTGTCGGCGATTCAGGAAGTCGAGCGTGACTTCGGGATTCCGGTGGTGAGTATCGTGTCGCTGAATCAGGTGCTCGAGTTCCTGGCCGACGATCCGCAACTCAAGCAGCATCTGCCTGCTGTCGAAGCCTATCGCGCGCAATTCGGAATCTGAGGACGTGCCTATGGCAGTCGGCGGCAGGTCTTGGCGATCGGTTTCAGGCGCGCTGAGCGGTTTTCGGGCCTTGCTGGCTGTGGTCATGCTTGCGCCCATGCTCGCCCAAGCGGCCGACGCACCTGAGCCACGGCTTTATCGCTACGTCGACAGCCGCGGGGTGACGGTGATCGACACGCAAGGCGTGCCGCCCGACTACGTTGCCAAAGGCTATGAAGTGCTCAACAGTCGTGGTCGGGTGGTTCAGGTCGTACCGCCTGCGCCAACGGCCGAGCAGATTCGCCAGTCCGAGGCAGACAAACGCCAGGCCGCTGCCGATGCACAACTGCTGAGCCTGTACAGCAGCGTCGCTGAAGTGGACCGCATGAAGGCCCGCAAACTGGCCGAGCTGGACACGCTGGTTGGCGTTGCCCAGGGCAACATTCAGGGGCTGGCGGCGCAGCAGCGCAGTCTGCAAGGGCAGGCCGCCGACCTTGAGCGCGCAGGACGACCGGTCCAGCAGGCACTTGTCGATCAACTGAACGATCTGCGCGATCAGCAGCAGAAACTGCAAGCCGACATCGCCGGGTATCAGGCCGCACGGGTAAAGGCCGAAGCAGACTTCGCCGTCGACCGCGCCCGCGTCCAGCGCCTGACTCAATGACAGGACGCAGAGCGTCCAGAGCGGCGTGCCCGCGCGGAGCACTCAACGTTATACATAAGTCTTGAAGAGCCCGGGAAACGTGACTTTCGGGCTTCTGACCTAAGTGCGTGAGAGTGACCGGGCGGCGATCCGCATGGCTCACGAATAGCAGGGTTCAGACGCCCCATTTTCAGGGGGTCTACTGGCCTCTTCGCGAGCAAGCTCGCTCCCACGGCCTGCTGCGAGAATCAAGAGCAGACTTGTGTATAACGCTGAGCGCGGAGCATGGACACAATAGTGTTCTCGATCATCAGCCAACAAAAAGGCCCCGTGAGGGTTAGCTCACGGGGCCTTTGGGTGTTGCGTCTGAATCAGTGCCGCTTGCGGTTGGTGATCTGAGTGCCTACACCGCTGTCGGTGAAGATCTCCAGCAAGACCGCGTTGGGCACTCGACCGTCGATGATGTGCGAGCTGTTGACGCCGCCCTGAACCGCTTCCAGCGCGCAACGAATCTTCGGCAGCATGCCGCCGTAGATGGTGCCGTCGGCGATCAGGCCGTCGACCTGCTCGGTGGTCAGGCCGGTCAGGACTTCGCCCTGCTTGTTCATCAGGCCGGCGATGTTGGTCAGCAGAATCAGCTTCTCGGCCTTGAGGGCTTCGGCAACCTTGCCTGCGACCAGGTCGGCGTTGATGTTGTACGACTCGCCGTCCGGGCCCACGCCGATAGGCGCGATGACCGGAATGAAATCCCCTTTGACCAGCATGTTGAGCAGCCCGGTGTTGACCCCGACCACTTCACCGACCTGACCGATGTCGATGATTTCGGGCTTGGTCATTTCCGGCGTCTGGCGCGTGACGGTGAGCTTCTTCGCACGAATCAGCTCAGCGTCCTTGCCGGTCAGGCCGATCGCGCTGCCGCCGTGACGGTTGATCAGGTTGACGATGTCCTTGTTGACCTGGCCGCCCAGTACCATCTCCACGACATCCATGGTTTGCGCATCGGTAACCCGCATGCCGTCGATGAAGTGGCTCTCGATGGACAGACGCTTGAGCAGATCACCGATCTGCGGCCCGCCGCCGTGAACCACCACCGGGTTGATGCCCACCGCCTTCATCAACACGATGTCGCGCGCAAAGCCGGTTTTCAGCTCTTCGCTCTCCATGGCGTTGCCGCCGTACTTGATAACCAGCGTCTTGCCGACAAAGCGGCGAATGTAAGGCAGCGCTTCGGAAAGGACCTTGGCTACATTAGAGGCGGCATCGCGTTCGAGGGTCATTCAGGGCTCCAGTCAAAAGGAAAAACAATCAAAATGGCAGGTCGAGGTCCGGCGCAACTTTCTTGAGTTCTGCGTGGAACACGTCCTTGATACGCTGCAATTCGGCCTCGGTTTCGGCTTCAAAACGCAGCACCAGCACCGGCGTGGTATTGGAGGCACGAACCAGACCCCAGCCCTTCGGATAGTCCACACGGACACCGTCGATGGTGGTCAGTTTGGCATCGCCCCACTGCGCATCCGTTTCAAGGGCCTTGATGATGCTGAACTTGGTGACATCCGTCACCTTGATGTTGATTTCAGGCGTCGAAATATCGTTCGGGAAGGTCTCGAACAGGTCTTCGGCATTGGCCTTTTCCTGGCTGAGGATCTCCAGCAGGCGTGCTGCGCTGTAGATGCCATCATCGAAACCGAACCAGCGTTCCTTGAAGAAGATGTGGCCGCTCATTTCGCCTGCCAGCAGCGCACCGCTTTTCTTCATTTCTTTTTTGATCAGCGAGTGACCGGTTTTCCACATCACCGGACGACCGCCATGTTCGCTGATCAGCGGAGTCAGGCGGCGTGTGCATTTCACGTCGAAAATGATGTCGGCACCCGGATTGCGCTTGAGCACGTCCAGCGCGAACAGCATCAACAGGCGGTCCGGGTACACCACGTTGCCCGCGTTGGTCACGACACCGACACGGTCGCCGTCACCGTCGAAGGCCAGGCCCAGGTCGGCACCGGTTTCCTTGACCTTGGCAATCAGGTCCTGCAGGTTTTCCAGCTTGCCCGGATCCGGGTGGTGGTTGGGGAAGTTGCCGTCCACTTCCGCAAACAGCGAGATCACTTCACAGCCCAGCGCTTCGATCAGTTGCGGAGCGATCACGCCTGCCGCGCCATTGCCGCAGTCGACCACGACCTTCAGCTTGCGCGCCATGACGATGTCATTCTTGATCTGCTGGAAGTAGCGATCAAGGATGTCGACTTTGGTGATGCTGCCTTTCTGCGACGTCAGGTTGTTGGTCTTGATGCGCTCGTGCAGTGCCTGGATCTGCTCGTTGGCGAGGGTGTCGCCGGCGATGACGATTTTGAAGCCGTTGTAGTCCTTGGGGTTGTGGCTGCCGGTCAGCATGACGCCGGTCTTGCCGGCCAGCACGTTGGCTGCGTAATACAGCGCAGGCGTTGGCACCAGGCCCACATCGCTGACGTGGCAGCCGCTGTCGTGCAGACCTTGAATCAGTTGCTCTACCAGTTCAGGGCCGGAAAGGCGACCGTCGCGGCCAACGCTGACGTTGGGTTCGTTCTGCGCCAGGCTTTCAGAGCCAATGGCGCGGCCGATCCAGTAAGCCGTTTCAGCGTTGAGGGTGTCCCCGACCACGCCACGAATGTCGTAGGCACGGAAAATAGTCTCGGGAAGGTTGGGTGCCACGGATGCTGGGCTGTTCATAGCGAGGTTATGCTCCGATCTCAGGAAGTCCTGGTTTTCGTCGAGAAGGTCGATATCAAGGATATCGGTATCTTGAAACAGCGGATCGGTCCAGTCGGTGCGTGATGCAGCCACGGTGGACGAAGCACTGCCTTTGGCAATATCTGCATCGCGCTGCTCGCCCGCCGCCAGGACAGGCGCTGCCTGAGGCTGACTACGAAGCGAGACACGAGCAAGTGCCTGAGCCAGACCACTAAGGGCCGGGAGGCTCAAACCGAAGGGTTTGACGGCTTTTCCGCGTGAGAGTTCTTGGAGCAGCTGATCCAGTTGCCGTGCGTCGGCGCAAATACGCTTCTGCAGGGCCCGTTCATTACGGTGCAAGCCAAGCAGCACGCCCGCTGCAGCGATAATCAATGCCAGCAGCAGAAGCATCACGGATGGAGAGGTTTTCAGCCCGGGACCGGGCGTGAACTCGAGTTTCCAGCCTGGATAACCGGTATCGAAGGCCTGGGCTTTGCCGTCATCGGCCTGACCGCGCTGCAGGAAAACCTGAGCAGGCCCGCTGCCGAATTGCTGGCTGAGCACCACTTGCCCGGCATCGGCAGGCAGCGTCGGCAAGGCATTGAGCAAGCGCTGCAGGTCAAAGGCCAGCAGCAACGTACCCATCACCGGCTGAGTGGCAGTGGCACGCACCGGTGCGGCGCTGTAGATCAACCAGCGCTCGCCGACCTTGCGCGCCTCCGGGGCGACAGTCTCACCTTGTGCGGCCTTGTTGAGCATGTCCAGGGTGGCGAAACTGACGGGCAGTGCGCCTTGCGTGTCCACATCGGCCAGCCCCTTGGAGTACAGCCGAGCACCTGCAAGGCCGTCCCAACGGGTAAATCGCTCCTGAGCGGCCAGCAGGGCAGCGGCGTCATTGCTCTGAAGCGTCTGCACAAGTGCTGCGCCGGAGGCCGCCGACTGGGTGTCCGCGTTGATCTGATGCAGCGCCAGACCCACCGCTGCTGCCTGACTGCCGCCCCAGGCCTGAACAAGCTGGTCCTGTTGCTGCGGACCGGTGGCCAGAGCTGTCCAGACCAGTGCCGCAGCAATCAGCAGGCCGATGGCGGCAGGCACCAGGCCCGGCGCGAGTCCTTTGAGGCTCGCAGCCGGAGGCGAGTTATCGGCGGGTATGGCGTGCTGTGAAGCGCTGTGCTGACTACCTTTCACCGACCTCTCCCTGAGTCTTGTCCCGAACCCGGATTATGTGCCGAATGGCGATCAATGATTGCCGGAATGACCGAAGCCGCCAGCGCCACGCTGACTTTCGTCGAACGCTTCAACCAGCTCGAAATGCGCCTGTACGACCGGCACCAGGACCAATTGGGCGATGCGCTCGCCGACGGCGATGTTGAAGGCAGCCTGGCCGCGGTTCCAGCAGGAGACCATCAGTTCGCCCTGATAATCGGAGTCGATCAGGCCCACCAGATTGCCCAGCACGATGCCGTGTTTGTGGCCCAGGCCGGAGCGCGGCAGGATCAGCGCAGCAAGGCCCGGATCGCCAATGTAAATCGACAGGCCGGTAGGGATCAGCAGGGTCTGCCCCGGTTCGAGGACCGTGTCCTCCTTGAGCATGGCGCGCAGGTCCAGGCCAGCCGAGCCGACAGTGGCGTAGGCCGGCAGCGGGAATTCGTTGCCAATGCGAGGGTCGAGGATCTTGGCTTGTAGAGCGTGCATTCGTAGTTAAACCTGATTCATGCGGTCGGCGATAAAAGTGACCAGCTGGCGGGCAATCTTGGCCTTGCTGGTCTGGGCAAAAAGCGTTGCGTGCAACGCCCGGTCAATCACGCTGCAGGCGTTTTCCTCGCTGTTGAAGCCGATGCTCGGGTTGGCGACATCGTTGGCGACAATCAGGTCGAGGTTCTTGTCCTTGAGCTTGCGGGCAGCGTAGTCGAGCAGGTGTTCGGTCTCGGCGGCAAAGCCGACACTGAAGGGGCGATCAGGGCGGGTTGCGATGGTCGCCAGAATATCCGGATTGCGCACCATCTGCAGCAGCAAGCCGTCACCGTTCGAAGGATCTTTCTTCAATTTGTGCGGGGCAACGACTTCCGGACGGTAGTCGGCCACGGCTGCAGAAGCGATGAACAGGTCGCAGGGGATGGCCGCCTCGCACGCTGCCAGCATGTCGCGCGCGCTGACCACGTCGATGCGCGAGACGCGATCAGGTGTAGGCAGGTTGACCGGTCCGGTGATCAGCGTGACGCGAGCGCCGGCCTCCACAGCCGCTTCGGCCAGAGCAAAGCCCATTTTTCCCGAGCTGTGGTTGGTGATGTAGCGCACCGGGTCGATGTTTTCCTGGGTCGGGCCTGCGGTAATCAGCACATGCTTGCCGGTCAGCGTCAGGCGCTGGAAGCAGTCGGCCGCGCACTGGGCCAGATCGTCGGCCTCCAGCATGCGCCCGAAACCGACATCGCCACACGCCTGACTGCCGGACGCCGGCCCGAACACACGAAAATCGCGCTCTTCGAGCAGACGGGTATTGGCCTGCACCGAGGCGTCACGCCACATTGCCTGGTTCATCGCCGGGGCAATGGCGACGGTCGCGTCGGTGGCCAGCACGATGGTGGTCAGCAGGTCGTTGGCGATGCCTTGCGCCAGGCGCGCGATGAGGTCGGCGGTGGCCGGTGCGATGAGGATCAGATCAGCCCACTTGGCCAGTTCGATATGGCCCATCGCGGCCTCGGCGGCCGGGTCGAGAAGGTCCAGGTGCACCGGGTGCCCGGACAGGGCCTGCATGGTCAGCGGGGTGATGAACTCTGCACCGCCCCGGGTCATGACTACACGCACTTCAGCGCCCTGATCGCGCAGGCGGCGGACCAGCTCAGCGCCCTTGTAGGCCGCGATGCCGCCGCCGACGCCAAGAACGATGCGTTTTCGATACAGCCGCTGCATAGACCTGCCTTTTTGGTCAAGTGAACACACAACGGCCATGACGCCTCCCCAGGCCAGATCGTCGTGCAAAAAAGATGGGCTAAGATAGCACAGCGACCGCACCGGAACAGCGGTGCCCAATCACATGGAGGTGCTATGAGTATTCGCAGTTGGCCCGCGGCTGAACGCCCCCGGGAACGCTTGTTGGAGTTGGGGGCGGCAAGCCTTTCCGACGCCGAGTTGCTGGCTATCTTTTTACGCACCGGCGTGGCTGGAAAAAGCGCCGTAGATCTTGCGCGTCATCTGCTGAATCAATTTGACGGGCTCAGACCGTTACTGGATGCGGATCTGTCGGCATTCACCTCGCAACTGGGGCTTGGGCCCGCCAAGTTCGCTCAGTTGCAGGCGGTCATGGAAATGGCGCGTCGGCATATGGCCGAGTCCTTGCGCCGTGAGTCAGCGCTGGAAAATCCGACCCAGGTTCGCAGCTATCTCAAGGCCCTCCTGCGGCATGAGCCGCACGAAGTCTTCGGCTGCCTGTTTCTCGATAACAAACACCGGGTCATGACCTTCGAGATATTGTTTCGCGGGACGATCAACGCGTCCTACGTGCACCCGCGCCAGGTGGTAAAACGAGCGATGGCGCATAACGCTGCGAGTCTGATCCTCTGCCACAACCATCCTTCCGGTATCACTACGCCCAGCCGTTCCGACATCGACCTGACCAAGCGCCTCAAGGAAGCGCTGATGCTGGTGGATGTTCATGTGCTTGACCACGTGATCGTGGGAGACGGTGAGCCACTGTCGATGGTGGAACGCGGTTTGATGTAAAGAGCTGACGCAGAGCAATGTGCGCGATGGGGCGGGCACCCGGATTATCGCTCCCACGCTCTGCGTGGTAATGCCGTTCTGGACGCTCTGCGTCCGGTCTCCAGAGGGTCGTGCCAATGCAGGCATTGGCACGACGTCACCCAGAGAGCCTCAGGTCAGCCAAGGGACTTACTTGACCTGCACTTTATAGAAATCCTGCCTGCCGAACGGGCTGACCTGATAGCCAGTGACATCCTTGCGTACCAGGGCTGCAGCCGTCGGGTGGGCAAGGGGGATCCACAGTGCCTGCTGTTGAATCTGCTGCTGGGCCTGGTGATACAGCTTGCTGCGTTCGGCCTGGTCACTGACTGATTTACCGTCTGCGATCAGCTTGTCCAGTGTCTTGTCGCAATAGCGGGCGAAATTGGTGCCCGACTGCACGGCTGCACACGAGAACTGCGGGGTCAGGAAGTTATCCGGGTCGCCATTGTCGCCTGCCCAGCCCATGAACAGCAGGTCATGCTCGCCAGCCTTGGCGCGGCGAATCAGTTCGCCCCACTCAATAATCTTGATCTCGGCATCAATGCCGACCTGCTTCAAGTCAGCCTGCAACAATTGAGCGCCCAGGCTCGGGTTCGGGTTCAGCAGGCTCCCGGAAGGTCGCGTCCAGATAGTGGTCTTGAAGCCTTCCTTTACACCAGCCTTGGCCAACAGCGCCTTGGCCTTGGCAACATCGTGCTGATAGCCAGGCAGGTCCTTGGCGTAACTCCAGGTATTGGGCGGATAAGGACCACTGGCTTTTTCAGCGGTGCCTTCGAACACGGCTTTCAGGTAATTATCCTTGTCGAACGCCAGGTTGATGGCCTGGCGAACTTCCGGCTTGTCGAACGGCGGGTGCTGGCTGTTGATCGCGACAAACGCGGTCATGAACGCTTCAGTCTTCTCGACCTTGAGCGAGTCGTCCTTGCTGGCTGCCTGAATATCCAGAGGCTTGGGCGAGAGCGCTATCTGGCATTCGTCCTGACGGATTTTCTGCAGGCGCACATTGGCGTCCGGCGTGATGGCATACACCAGCGTGTCGATATCAGACTTGCCGGCGAAGTAATCGTCGAACGCCTCATAGCGCACCGCGGCGTCTTTCTGGAAGCGCTTGAACACGAACGGCCCGGTGCCGATCGGCTGGCTGTTGAGTTTCTCCGGCGTGCCCGCCTTCAACAGCTGCGCGGTATATTCGGCTGAATAGATCGAGGCGAAACCCATGCTCAGCGTGGCCAGGAAGGTCGAGTCCGCATGGTTGAGCGTAAAGCGCACGGTGTGTGCATCGGGCGCTTCGATACTCTTGATCAGCGCGGGCAACTGCATGGATTGCGCATGCGGAAAACCGCTCTGGGCGATCTTGTGCCACGGGTTCTGCGGGTCGAGCATGCGCTGAAAGCTGAACAGCACGTCATCCGCGCTCAGCTCGCGAGTCGGCTTGAAATAGTCAGTGGTGTGGAATTTCACTCCGGCGCGCAGCTTGAAGTCGTAAGTCAGGCCGTCTTTGGACACGGTCCAGCTTTCTGCCAGGCTCGGCACCAGCTTGCCGCTCTTGGCATCGAAGTCCACAAGGCGGTTCATCAGCACGTCGGCCGATGCGTTGGTGGTGGTCAGCGAGTTGTACTGTACAACGTCGAAGCCCTCAGGGCTGGCTTCGGTGCAGACCACAAGGTTCGATGCCTGGGCAGCGACGGGAAGCAGGAGTGGAACGAGTAGAAAAGGGAGTGCAGCTAGGCGCATGGCGTTATTTCCTGTTCAGAAAGGGCCCCATCTGCCGGTGCAGTCTGGTGAGGGACTAACCCTAGACCATGTACTGGCGCAGAACAATCGTCTCGGCGCGACGAGCGGTCGATTTGCCTGTGCCCCCGCAGTGCTTGAGCATGCCGCTGCGCGAGGCGTGATCATTCGGGGCAAAGTGCTTTGCCTGTTGTTGTGCCAAAGGCTTTCTGGTATAAAGCAGCGCTCTTTTCTAGGGGCCCGGTTCCTTCACTGTAGGTGTAGCCGGTAAGACCCTTAAAGAAACGCGGCGCCTGGCGCCAAATGACTGAGAGATTAAGCGGCCAACCCATGCCGGGTTGGGCATGTGGTTTTAGAGGGCTGAGGCATGTCGAGAGTATGTCAAGTTACCGGTAAGGGTCCGGTGACTGGGAATAACATTTCCCACGCAAACAACAAAACCCGTCGTCGTTTCCTGCCAAACCTGCAGCATCACCGCTTCTGGGTTGAAGGCGAGAAGCGTTTTGTTCGTCTGCGCGTATCTGCTAAAGGCATGCGTATCATCGACAAGCGTGGCATTGAAGTTGTGCTCGCTGAACTGCGTCGCGACGGCAAAATTTAAGGGAGAAAATCATGCGTGAATTGATCCGTTTGGTGTCGAGCGCTGGTACAGGCCATTTCTACACCACCGACAAGAACAAACGTACTACCCCGGATAAAATCGAAATCAAAAAATTCGATCCGGTTGTACGCAAGCACGTGATCTACAAAGAAGGCAAAATCAAGTAATTGATTCTGTCGGCTACAAAAAAACCCGCCTTGGCGGGTTTTTTTGTGCCTGCGTTCCTGGCGTAGCTGCCAGCAGTATCCAGGCAGCAAAACGCCCGACGCGATGCGCCGGGCGTTTCAAGCATGTGAAGCTGCTGTCGGGCGACGAAGGTACGGTCGCCTGATCAGCCGAAGCTGAAGCCGGCCACCAGACCGTCCTTGTCGACATTGACGTACAGACGGTTCGGGTTGAGGTCGTTGGTCGTGATGTCGCCAGGGCCGATCACCTTCTGAAGACCGGTAATTTCGCTGATATAGGCTTTGACGGTAGGCACATAGCGGCTGCCTACAAGGTACTGAAGCGCTTGGGCGATAACTTCGTTGGTCATTTTCAAAATCCTTTTTGAGTGAATGTCCTCACTGGACGCGCTCAGAATCCTCCAGAAAACCCGATGTGATGCGGTACTTATTTATCTGCAGCCGCCTCAAACACCACATAAATCTTGCGGCATGTTTCCAGCACCTCCCAGGTGCCCTTGAAACCGGCCGGGATCACAAAGCGGTCGCCTGCGCGCAGGGTTTTCGCGTTGCCCTGCTCGTCGCGCAGGACTGAAACACCCTGCACAATCTCGCAATACTCGTGTTCCGAATAATTCACCTGCCACTGCCCGGGCTCGCCATTCCAGACGCCCGCGCTCATCTGTCCGCAGGGGCTGTTGTAGTGGTTGTAGAGGGTTTGTGCCGGATCGCCCTTGAAGACCTTTTCCGGTGCAGGGCGATAGTGCTCGGCGGCGGTGCTGGCTTCACTGAAGTCGACGATGCTTTCGATGCTCATGAGGGGCCCCTTGTCCTGAATGCGTTGAAGGTTTGACGTGCGTGCAGTGCGTTAGTGTCTCGGCGCGCGTGCTGAGCTGTTTAATAAAATCAACATAAAGGCACCGTAGCGGCTATTTATGTCAAATATATTGGTTTTGTCGGGCCGCTGGTTTAGGGTAACGGCCGTCCTGAAAAATTTCAGATTGTGTCTTTAATCAACCATGACACACCCACATTCAACAAGAGGAGGACATGCAAATGACCACCCTGACTCGTGCTGACTGGGAGCAACGCGCCCAGAATTTGAAGATCGAAGGCCGTGCCTTCATTCAAGGTGAATACACCGCAGCCTCCTCCGGCGAGACGTTTGACTGCATCAGCCCGGTCGATGGCCGGATGCTTGCCAAGGTTGCCAGTTGCGATACCGCTGACGCACAACGCGCGGTCGACAGTGCGCGCAGCGCCTTCAACTCCGGTGCCTGGTCGCGACTGGCTCCGGCCAAGCGCAAGGAAACGATGATCCGTTTCGCCGAGCTGCTCAAGCACAATGCCGAAGAACTGGCTTTGCTTGAAACCCTGGACATGGGCAAGCCGATTGGCGACTCGTTCGGCGTCGACATTCCCGGTGCTGCCAGAGCCCTGAGCTGGAGCGGTGAGGCCATCGATAAACTGTATGACGAAGTCGCGGCAACGCCTCATGACCAACTGGGTCTGGTAACGCGCGAGCCGGTGGGTGTCGTGGCCGCCATCGTGCCGTGGAATTTTCCGCTGATGATGGCCTGCTGGAAGCTGGGCCCTGCGCTGTCCACTGGCAACTCGGTCATCCTCAAGCCATCGGAAAAATCTCCGCTGACGGCCATTCGTATCGCACAACTGGCCATTGAGGCGGGTATTCCTGCGGGCGTACTCAACGTGCTGCCTGGCTATGGCCACACCGTCGGCAAGGCGCTTGCCCTGCATATGGACGTGGACACCGTGGTCTTCACTGGCTCGACCAAAATCGCCAAGCAGCTGATGATCTATGCGGGCGAATCGAACATGAAGCGCGTGTGGCTGGAAGCCGGCGGCAAGAGCCCGAATATCGTCTTCGCCGACGCGCCTGATCTGCAGGCCGCCGCCAGCGCCGCCGCCAGCGCGATTGCCTTCAACCAGGGCGAAGTCTGCACCGCCGGTTCACGCTTGCTGGTCGAGCGCTCCATCAAGGATCGCTTCCTGCCGATGGTGATCGAGGCGCTGAGCGCCTGGAAGCCCGGCAACCCGCTCGACCCTGCGACCACCGTGGGCGCGCTGGTCGATACCCAGCAGATGAATACTGTGTTGTCCTACATCGAGGCGGGGCACTCCGATGGTGCCAAGCTGGTTGCGGGCGGCAAGCGCATTCTGCAGGAGACCGGCGGCACCTATGTCGAGCCGACCATTTTCGACGGTGTGAACAACGCGATGAAAATCGCTCAGGAAGAAATCTTTGGTCCGGTGCTTTCGGTGCTGACGTTCGATTCTGCCGAAGAGGCGATCCAGATCGCCAACGACACGCAGTATGGCCTGGCGGCTGCCGTATGGACCGCGAACATCTCCAAGGCACACCTGACCGCCAAGGCTTTGCGCGCAGGCAGTGTATGGGTCAACCAGTACGACGGCGGCGACATGACCGCACCGTTCGGCGGCTTCAAGCAGTCGGGCAACGGTCGTGACAAGTCGCTGCATGCGTTCGACAAATACACCGAACTGAAGGCGACCTGGATCAAGCTTTAGTCATTTGCCTATCGCTCCGAGGCTCTGCCCTCGGAGCATTGGCAAGATGGGGTCTCAAGATCATCGCTCCCACGCTCTGCGTGGGCGTGTGGTTCTGGACGCTCCGCGTCCTGGCTTGGATGTGCGCAACGGCGCAGATCTGTGACGCGGAGCGTCACGGGATGCATGCCAACGCGGAGCATTGGCACGATGGGACCTCAAGATTGCTCATCGTTCCCAAGCTCTGCGTGCCATTGGCTCGATGGACATTTCAGGATTTGTACAAGGCGAAGAGCGCGTAGCGCAGCGCTGGGCAGGAGCGTGGAAATGCGTTGGGGTACTTATTTTGCTGTGCTGGCGTCCGTGCTGGGCGTTGGTCTGGCAATGGGCGTCAGCATGCCGCTGGTTTCATTGCGGCTGGCAGGCTGGGGCTATGGCTCGTTCGCCATTGGCATCATGGCGGCGATGCCTGCGGTGGGCGTGCTGCTCGGCGCGGCGCTGGCCAGTCGTCTGGCGGCGCGCTTCGGCACGGCCAATCTGATGCGCCTGTGTCTGTGGGCCGGGGCGTTTTCGGTCGGCGCGCTGGCGCTGCTACCGTATTACTGGATCTGGCTGGTCTTGCGCCTGACCCTCGGGGTCATTCTGACCATCGTCTTCGTGCTGGGTGAAAGCTGGATCAATCAGTTGGTCATCGAGCGCCTGCGCGGGCGTCTGGTGGCGCTGTATGGCAGCACCTACGCATTGAGCCAACTGGCAGGTCCGCTGCTGCTGGGCGTGATCGGCACCGAGGCCGACTACGGTTTCTGGATTGGCGTGGCGCTGCTGGTCGGCTCACCGTTTCTGCTGCTGGGGCGCACCGGTGCGCCGTCGACCGAATCCTGCAACGTGACGTTTGCCGACCTGTCCGGCTTCTGTCGCGGCATGCCTGCCATCGCCTGGGCGGTCGCCCTGTTTGCTGCGTTCGAAGCGCTGATCCTCACCCTGTTGCCGCTTTACTGCATACGCCACGGCTTCACCCCGGAAATCGCCCTGATCATGGTCAGCGTGGTGGTGGTCGGTGACGCGCTGCTGCAACTGCCGATCGGCATGCTCGCCGACCGCATTTCACGTCGCGCGATGTTCACCGGCTGTGCCGCCTTGCTGCTGGCGTCCAGTCTGCTGGTGCCATTGCTGATCGACACTGTTCTGATCTGGCCGCTGTGGACCGTCTTCGGTGCCAGTGCCGGTGGGCTGTTTACCCTGTCGCTGATTTTGATCGGCGAACGCTATCGCGATGATTCGCTGGTCCGCGCCAACGCGCATGTCGCTCAACTGTGGGGCATCGGCTGCCTGCTCGGCCCGTTGATAGCCGGCGCGGGCAGCCAGTGGGTCAGCGGTGAGGCCTTGCCGCTGATGATGGCTGCAGGTGCCTTGGGCCTGCTGATACTGATCCGGCGACGCTGCGCTTTCGGCGATACGCAGGCTGCGCCCGCTTAAAGCATTCTTTCCAGGCCGATGGCGCGGCTCATCCACGCATTGAAACGCCGCCACCAGTCGCCCGGTTCGGTATACAGGGTGTGGATCTGCCCGTTGTCTTCGGTCACCCACACCACTTTGCCGTCCTCCAGCCGCGCTTCGTAGGTGAGCGACGGGGCCATGCCCTGCAAGGTCAGTTCGCGCAGTTGTTCGGCCAGTTGCGGGCTGTCGACCAATACGCCCACTTCGGTATTCCACAGCACAGAGCGCGGGTCGAAGTTGAATGAGCCGACAAAGACCTTCTGCCGATCAAAGATCATCGCCTTGCTGTGCAGGCTCGATTCGGAACTGACCAGAGAATGGCTTTTCTTGAACAGATGCGGACCGCTGCCGCGCATCGTCTCGGTATCGCCAGGCTGTCGGCGCAGCTCGAAGAGCTTCACGCCATGCTCCAGCAGTGCCTTGCGGTACGGCGCATAGCCGCCATGCACGGCAGGCACGTCGGTGGCTTCCAGGGAGTTGGTCAGCAGGCTGACATTGACACCGGCATCGGCCCGCCCGGTCAGGTACAGCAAGCCTTCCTGGCCCGGCACAAAGTAGGCCGAGATCAGCATCAGTTCCTTGTGCGTGTTCAACAGTTCAGGCGCCAGTTGCGTGGTCAGCAGCAGGTGCGGATCAGGCTCGCCCTGCGCCAATACCTTGGTCGGTGCATCCCACAGCGCCTGGTTGTACGCCCAGACCAGCTCGTTGAGCCAGGTTTTCATGCGCGGCTGGGTCTTGTAGGCCATCAATCGCTCATACAGCGCCTTGTGCTGCTGGTGCGCCTGCTCCAGAGAATCGTCCAGCTTGCGCCGGGCCTCGGCCAGATCCTCTCCGTCTGGCCGGAAATAGATGAACTCATCGATAGGCTTGCTGAGTGTACTGTTCCAGTACTGGTCGAAGCTGTGGCCGAGCTGCTCGGCCACCGGCCCCACGCTGAGCATGTCGATATCGGTGAAATTCAGGTTCGGCTCGGCATCGAAGTATTCATCGCCCAGGTTGCGCCCGCCGACGATGGCCACGCTGCTGTCGGCCAGCCATAGCTTGTTGTGCATGCGCCGGTGCTGGCGCGACAGGTTCATCAGGCGCCCGAGGCTGCGGGTGATGCCGGTCTCGCGCCCCAGGTTTTGCGGGTTGAACAGGCGAATCTGAATGTTCGGGTGAGCGGCCAGGGTGGCGATGGCCTGATCCAGACCGTCGCTGGTGGTGTCGTCCAGCAGGATACGCACGCGTACGCCACGGTCTGCCGCCTTGAGCAGTTCATCGATCAGGGCGCGCGTGCTCAGGCCGTCGTGGACGATGTAATACTGCAGATCAAGGCTGCTTTTGGCATTGCGGATCAGTTCGGCGCGAGCCTTGAAAGCGTCACTGCTGTCAGGCAGCAGACGAAAGCCAGAACGTCCCTCGTGGGGCATGGCCATGGCCTGGATCGAACGGCCGAACGCGGAGCCTGAAGACGGCATGGCCTGGCTTGGCTCACTGGCGACCTGTTGATGCGCGCAACCGCTGACGCATAACGCAACCAGCAAGCAAAAGGGCAAGGCCCATGAGTTATTCAAATTGATCTTCCGCGTCTGGACATGGCTCGACTTGGCGATATGACCCGCGAAACCGGGAAAGATTTGCCCGCATCAGTCAGTTTGCGCATTCAGTAGTGCAATTGTCTCGCCCACGATACGCACAGCGCTCTCGATTTCGCGGTTGGGTTTGGTCGCGAAGTTCATGCGCATGCAGTTGCGGTACTTGCCCGATGCCGAAAAGATACTGCCCACAGCGATCTGCACACCCTTGCCCAGCAAGGCGCGGTTCAGGCGCAGGGTGTCGAAGCCTTCGGCCAGTTCCACCCACAGCATGAAGCCGCCTTGTGGTCGGCTGGCGCGGGTGCCTTCAGGGAAGTAGCGCATCACCCAGTCGATCATCTGGTCGCGACTGCGCTGATATTGGCTACGCATGCGCCGCACATGTGGCTCGTAATGGCCGCCTTCGATGAAGTCGGCGATGGCCAATTGTGGCTGCGGGGCGGTCGAGCCGGTGCCGATGTATTTCATGTGCAGCACCTGCTCCAGATAGCGGCCCGGCGCTACCCAGCCGATTCGCAGCCCGGGCGCCAGGGTCTTGGAAAACGAACTGCACAACAGCACGCGACCGTCCTCGTCGAAGGATTTGATGGTGCGCGGGCGAGGGTAGTTGTAGGCCAGGTCTCCATACACATCATCTTCGATGATCGCCACGTCGAAGCGCTGCGCCAGGGTCAGCAGTGCCCGCTTGCGTGCTTCAGGCATGACATAACCCAGCGGGTTGTTGCAGTTGGGCGTCAGCTGAATGACCTTGATCGGCCATTGCTCCAGCGCCAGTTCCAGTGCTTCGAGGCTGATGCCGGTCAACGGGTCGGTAGGGATTTCCATGGCTTTCATGCCCACGCCCTTGAGCGTTTGCATGGCGCCGAAGAAGCTTGGCGAGTCCACCGCCACGATGTCCCCCGGCGAGCAGATGGCCCGGACACTCGCTGACAGCGCTTCATGACAGCCATTGGTGACGATCAGGTCATTGGCGGTCAGGTTGCAGCCCGAGTCGAGCATCAGCCTGGCAATCTGCTCGCGCAGCCTGCGCACGCCGTAGATGTTGTCGTAATACAGGCCCGGCATGTCCTGATGGCGACTCAACTGACTCAGCGCGCGCATCAGCGGTTTCAGGGTCGGGCTGGTGACATCGGGCATGCCGCGCCCCAGTTGCGTGACGGCTTCAAGAGGTGCCACGCGAATCAGGTCCAGTACCTGATCCCATTGAGAGATATCCACAGGCCGCTGCACTGGCCTGCCGACCGCTGGCAGCGCAGGGGCTTTTCGGCTGACCGAGACGAAATAGCCGGACTTGGGTTTCGGCGCGGCCAGGCCATTGTCTTCCAGCACCCGGTACGCCTGCTGCACGGTACTCAGGCTGACGCCATGTTCGACGCTCAACGCGCGCACTGAGGGCAGGCGGTCGCCGGGGCGATAGAAGCCGTTTTCGATGCGCGAGCCGAGCAGTTCGGCGAGGTTGACGTAGAGCGTCATGGCGTACTCTCAGAAATTCGAACGCGTTAAAGCAATACAGATTGGCCGAAAATATAGCATTCAGTGGCGTTTTTGAATCTTCTGTATGGAAAATATAAAGGACTTTTGAATCTGTATTGGTTTTGCTGTTCGCTGCATCATGAACCCACACCCACCCAGGATGAGGGAGCAGGACATGAACGGGTTCAGCGATGTGCGCCTTGCGCTTCACAGCCATGAATTGAATGAGTATCGGCCAGCGGCGGTCAAAACGGTCCGCTCGAACAAGGCCGATCTGTTGGCAGGCATGGGGCGCTGGGCACTGTATCGCCATCGCTGGTTGTCACGCCGTACCTTGCTGACACTGACGGACGACCAGTTGCGCGACATCGGACTGGATTTCCGCCAGGCGCGGGTCGAGGCGATGAAGCCGTTCTGGAGGCCCTGAGCCTAGCGCAGCTCTTTAAGGCGGTGCCAGAGCATGCCCAATGCCAGCAGAGGCGAGCGCAAGTGCTTGCCGCCGGGAAAGGTCATGTGCGGCACTTTGGCGAACAACTCGAAGCCATCGCTGTGTTGCCCGGCGATGGCTTCGGCCAGCAGTCGGCCTGCCAGATGCGTGGCATTCAGACCGTGGCCCGAGTAGGCCTGAGCATAAAATACGTTGGGGTGCTGCTTGAGCCGGCCAATTTGCGGCAGGCGATTGGCGCCGATGCCGATCATTCCGCCCCACTGGTAATCGATCTTCACTGAGGCCAGCTGTGGAAACACATCGAGCATCTTCGGTCGCATGTACGCGGCGATATCCTGAGGGTCACGCCCCGAGTAATGGCAGGCGCCGCCGAACAGCAAACGGCGGTCAGCAGACAGCCTGTAGTAATCCACTGTCACGCGCTGATCGCAGACCGCCATGTCCTGCGGCAACACTTCACGGGCCTGCGCGTCGCTCAATGGCTCGGTGGCGATGATGTAGCTGCCGGCAGGCAACACCTTGCCGCTGATTTCCGGATTCAAGTCATTGAGGTAGGCGTTGCAACCCAGCACCAGGGTCTGCGCCTGCACCGAACCGCCCGCTGTATGCACCCGGACCTGCGGGCCATAATCGATGTTCGTCACCGCTGAGTGTTCGTACAACTGGACGCCGAGCGACTGCGCCACAGCCGCTTCGCCCAAGGCAAGGTTCAACGGATGCAAATGCCCCGAGCCCATGTCGATCAGGCCACCGACATAGCGTGAGGAGCCCACCACGCTGTGCATCTCTTCGGGTTGCAGCAACTGCAGTGCATGGCGATAACCCAGGCCGCGCAACTCTTCTGCATCTTCGGCAAGGCTGTGCAGGTCGCGCGGTTTGTTGGCCAGATCGCAATAACCCCATTTCAGGTCGCAATCGATAGCATGCCGTTGGATGCGCTGACGTACGATCTCGACGGCCTCGATGCCCAGCAGCTTGAGCTGCCGCACGCCTTCGCTGCCGATGACATTGGCGAACTGTTCGACGCCATGACCGACCCCGCGAATCAACTGACCGCCATTGCGCCCGCTGGCCCCCCAACCGATCTTGCGCGCTTCGAGCAGCGCCACGCTGAACCCGCGCTCGGCCAGTTCGATGGCAGTGTTGAGTCCGGAGAATCCACCGCCTACCACGCACACATCCACCTTCACCTCACCTTGCAGCGCAGGATGATCCGCTTGCGCATGACTGCTGGCGGCGTAGTAGGAAGCAGGGTGCTGATCGTGACGAGTCGGGTGCTGAACGCGGGCGTTCATGAGCGTGTCCTGTTGGTGGCGGATGGCGTGTCGGGAGGATAAGCCGCTGTCATGAGCCTGCCAACTGAGGCAAACTTGCGGCCTTATGTATGAGTGGTCGAGTCAATGAGCTGCAACCGTCAGAAAATAGCGGATCTGCGTCGCCAGATTCCTTCGTTCGAGTGTGTGCCCGGCTGCCACGACTGCTGTGGGCCGGTGACCACGTCGCCCGAGGAAATGTCGCGTCTGCCGCGCAAGACGGCCGCCGAACAGGACGCTGCACTGGACGAACTCAATTGCGTACACCTTGGTCCGCAAGGCTGCACCGTGTATGACGAACGCCCGCTGATCTGCCGCCTGTTCGGCACCACCGCAAGCCTGCCCTGCCCGAATGGCCGTCGCCCGGCCGAGTTGATCCACCCACGGGTCGAAAAGCAGATTCATGAGTACATGGCCTCGACTCGCCAGGTACTTGTATAGCGGGCAATCAGTCGGGAATCGGCAGATTCAGGCTCTCTTTGACTTCCTCCATGACGATGTAGCTCTTGGACTCACGCACGTGCGGCAGTTTGAGCAAGATATCGCCCAGCAGTTTGCGGTAGGACGCCATTTCGGAAATCCGCGCCTTGACCAGGTAGTCGAAGTCGCCGGACACCAGATGGCACTCCAGCACATGGGGAAGCTTCAGCACGGCACGGCGGAATTCTTCGAAGGTGTCGCCAGACTTGTAGTCCAGGCTGATCTCGACGAATACCAGCAGGCTGGCCTTGAGGCTTTGCGGATTCAGCCGGGCGGTGTAGCCCATGATGATCCCCTCGCGTTCCAGCCTGCGCACCCGCTCTGTACAGGGCGTAGTTGACAGGCCGACCCGCTCGCCAAGCTCGGTGAACGAGATGCGCCCGTCGGCCTGCAGGATGCGCAGAATATTGCGATCGATCTTGTCCAGCTCACGATTTGACTGGTGTTGAGTGCGCACGGGTCATTTCCCCTCTAGCAAAGCGTTTATCGCCGCGAATAAACACCAAATATAGATCTTTATACAGTGAGAAGCACTGCCCATTGCTCAATATACTGCGCACATCCTTGCTTAAAACTTCGAATTATCAGCGGATATCCGCGATGAGGTCATCGACATGCGCGTTCTGGTTCTGGGTAGTGGCGTTATCGGTACAACCAGTGCTTATTATCTGGCGCGTGCCGGTTTCCAGGTGACCGTCGTTGACCGTCAGCCTGCTGCCGCCATGGAAACCAGTTTTGCCAATGCTGGCCAGGTTTCTCCGGGCTATGCCTCGCCATGGGCTGCGCCGGGTGTTCCGCTCAAAGCGCTCAAATGGCTGCTGCAGCGCCATGCGCCATTGGCGATCAAGGCGACGGCGGATATCGATCAGTACCTGTGGATGGCGCAAATGCTGCGCAACTGCACGGCCAGCCGTTATGCCGTCAATAAAGAACGCATGGTACGCCTGTCCGAATACAGTCGCGATTGCCTGGATGAACTGCGCCTCGAGACCGGCATCGCCTACGAAGGGCGCAGCCTGGGCACCACGCAGTTGTTCCGGACCCAGGCCCAGCTGGACAACGCCGCCAAGGACATCGCTGTGCTCGAGCAGTCCGGTGTTCCTTACGAACTGCTGGATCGCGAAGGCATCGCCCGTGTCGAGCCCGCACTGGCCGGTGTGACCGGCATCCTCAGCGGTGCGTTGCGCCTGCCCAATGACCAGACGGGTGACTGTCAGTTGTTCACCACGCGCCTGGCGGAAATGGCCGTGGCGCTGGGTGTCGAGTTCCGCTACGGGCAAAACATCGAACGCCTTGATCACGCTGGCGACCGCATCAATGGCGTGTGGATCGACGGCAAGCTCGAAACCGCCGATCGTTACGTGCTGGCGCTGGGCAGTTACTCGCCGCAGTTGCTCAAACCGCTGGGCATCAAGGCGCCGGTCTATCCGCTGAAGGGCTACTCGCTGACCGTGCCGATCACCAACCCGGACATGGCACCGACTTCGACCATTCTCGATGAAACCTATAAAGTCGCGATCACCCGTTTCGACAACCGGATTCGCGTCGGTGGCATGGCGGAAATAGCCGGTTTTGACCTGTCGCTCAATCCGCGTCGACGCGAAACACTGGAGATGATCGTCGGTGACCTCTATCCTCAGGGCGGCGACCTGACCCAAGCCGATTTCTGGACCGGGTTGCGTCCGACCACGCCCGACGGCACACCGATTGTGGGTGCAACACCGTTCCGTAACCTGTTCCTCAATACCGGCCATGGCACTCTGGGCTGGACGATGGCGTGTGGTTCCGGTCGCTTGCTGGCAGACCTCATTGCCCGCAAGACACCCCGTATCAGTGCTGAAGGCCTTGATATCTCTCGTTACGGCAACACTCAGGAGAATGCACAGCATGTCAATCCAGCGCCAGCTCACCAATGAGCGCATGAGTCAGGTCGTTGTCCACAATGGCACCGTCTATCTGTCGGGCCAGGTCGGCAATGACATGACTGCGGATGTCGAGCAGCAGACCCGAGAGGTACTGAACAGCATCGAGCGCCTGCTTAACCTGGCCGGCACCGACAAGACGCGTATCCTGTCGGTCACCATTTACCTGAAAGACATCAATGCCCACTTCGCCGGCATGAACAGCGTCTGGGACAAATGGCTGCCCAAGGGTTTCGCGCCTGCACGCGCAACGGTCGAGGCCAAGTTGTGCCAGCCCGAAATGCTTGTTGAACTGTCGGTGGTCGCCGCGCTGCCTTGACCCTTGTTGCCCGGCGCGTCCCTGCGTCGGGTTCGTCCTCTCCCTTTCCATCCTTTCAGGCAAGTAACGTCATCATGCGTCCAGCCCGCGCCTTTATCGATCTTCAGGCACTGCGTCACAACTACCAATTGGCCCGTGAAAACAGCGGCGGCAAAGCGCTCGCCGTCGTCAAGGCCGATGCCTATGGTCACGGCGCGGTGCGCGTCGCACAGGCACTGGAGTCACAGGCCGACGGTTTTGCAGTGGCTTGCATTGAAGAAGCTCTGGAGCTGCGTGCGGCAGGCATTCGTGCGCCGGTCCTGCTGCTTGAAGGCTTTTTCGAGGCCGACGAGCTGGCGCTGATTGTCGAGCATGACTTGTGGACTGTTGTGCACGCGGTCTGGCAACTGGAAGCCATCGAGCAGGCGCGCCTGGGCAAGCCGATAACCGTCTGGCTCAAGCTCGACACCGGCATGCACCGGGTTGGCCTGCATCCTCACGAGTACCAGGCGGCTTATCAGCGTCTGCTGGCAACCGGCAAAGTGGCCAGAATCGTGCTGATGAGCCACTTCTCCCGCGCCGATGAGCTGAACAGCGCCTGCAGTGATGAGCAGCTCGCCGTATTCGAGACCTTTCGCAAGGGACTGGCAGCGGAAACCAGCCTGAAAAACTCCCCGGCGGTGCTGGGCTGGCCACAGATCCCGAGCGACTGGTCGCGTCCGGGCATCATGCTCTACGGTGCTACGCCGTTTGATCAGGTGCACCCGCTGGCGGATCGCCTGCAACCGGTGATGACCCTGGAATCGAAGATCATCAGCGTGCGTGAACTGCCCGTTGGTGAGCCCGTGGGCTATGGCGCGACATTTGTCTGTGACCGGCCTTTGCGTATCGGCGTAGTAGCGATGGGCTACGCCGACGGCTATCCGCGTCACGCGCCGACCGGCACGCCCGTGCAGATCGACGGCCAGCCGTCCAGACTGCTCGGACGGGTGTCCATGGACATGCTCTGCGTCGACCTCACCGATGTGCCGCAGGCCGGGCTCGGCAGCCGTGTCGAGCTGTGGGGCAAGCAGGTGCTCGCCAGTGAAGTGGCCCAGCGTGCAGAAACCATTCCCTACGAAATCTTCTGCAACCTGCGTCGCGTTCCGCGCATCTATTCCGAAGACTGATTCATCTCTCTGTGCCCCAGGCCGCAGTGGGTCAGGTGTCTGTCGAAGTGTTGTAAATATCGAACGCTGTTGCCATGATGGCGTTCATACCGACTAGACCTGACAAAACCTGGGGGAATATCGCATTGGACGTGGGTGAACGACTGCAATCGATTCGCAAGCTCAAGGGCCTGTCCCAGCGTGAACTCGCCAAGCGCGCAGGTGTGACCAACAGCACCATCTCCATGATCGAAAAAAACAGCGTCAGCCCTTCGATCAGTTCGCTGCGCAAGGTGCTTGGCGGCATCCCCATGTCCATGGTCGAATTTTTCTCGGAAGAATCCGTGCCCGAGAACGCAGCTCAAGTGGTGTACAAGGCCAGCGAGCTGATTGATATCTCGGACGGTGCAGTGACCATGAAGCTGGTCGGCAAATCGCATCAGGGCCGCGCCATCGCCTTTCTCACCGAGACCTACCCACCGGGTGCCGACACCGGCGAAGAGATGCTCGTTCACGAAGGCGAAGAGACCGGCATCCTCGTCGAGGGGCGGCTGGAACTGGTGGTCGGGCTGGATACCTATGTGCTCGAAGCGGGTGACAGCTACTATTTCGAAAGCACCCGGCCGCATCGCTTTCGTAACCCGTTCGACGTGCCGGCACGATTGATCAGTGCGGCCACCCCGGCCAATTTCTGACCCGCCCCTTGCGATGAGTGATGCGTGAAACTGACCCGGAAGATTCTGAGCAGCGCAGGCGTTCTGGCGTTGTGGGCGTTCAATGCGCAAGCCGCCGATACCGCCCCAGCGCCTGACGACATCATCGCGGCCCATTGCGTCGCCTGTCACAGCGTCGGCCTGCTCAACGCGCCGAAGATCGGTGACACAGCGGCCTGGGAACAGCGGGCCCAGCAAAAAGGCGGCCTTGATGGACTGCTGGCCAGCACCATCAAAGGCCTCGGCATCATGCCCGCGAAAGGCACCTGCGGCGATTGCACAAACGACGAACTGAAGAGTGCCATCCAGAGCATGTCCGGGCTGAAGTGATGTGAGCTCTCGTTCATACGCTGGAGCGCCTGGCGCTGTACATGCGTTTTGTGAGAGCGAGCCGGGCGACGCTTCGCTCGCTGGCGAAGATGATGTTTAGATCGACGCTTTTTTGGCGATAGTCCACGCCCTTTCGCGAACAAGTTCGCTCCTGCGCCCTTCGGGCAGAAGCCTGGGAGCCTTTTGTTCCGGGCGTTCCAGGACTTGTGTATAACGATGATGCTCTGCGCGGCAGAGCATGCAGCACTTTGACGTTGTCGTCGGTCCAACCTGCACCCAATAACAATTCAGGAGAGCTGGGATGCCGTATTCCTGTTCCATCGAGCATGCCGTCGATCACGTTCTTGCGCAGCTACCCGAGCATATCCACCTCGGCATGCCGCTGGGGCTGGGCAAGCCCAACCGCTTCGTCAATGCGTTATACCAGCGCATCAGCGAGTTGCCCGAACGACGGCTGACGATCTACACCGCGCTGACACTCGGGCGGCCGACGCCAGGGGAGGGTTTGCAGGCGCGGTTTCTCGAACCGTTTCTGGAGCGTGTCTTCGCTGACTATCCGGAGCTCGATTTCCTCGCTGCACTGCGCCGCGACAAACTCCCTGCCAATATCCATGTGCAGCAATTCTTCATGCAGCCAGGCAGTTTGCTCAACAGCCAGTCAGCCCAGCAAGACTACGTCAGCAGCAATTACAGCCACGCCGCCCGCGACATCAACGCCAACGGCCTGAATCTGGTCGCGCAACTGGTGGCCCGTGACGAGCAGCGTCCAGGCACGTTGAGCCTGAGCTGCAACCCGGACGTGACCCTCGACCTGTTGCCCATGATCGCCAAGCGCCGGGCCGCCGGGGAGACCATTCTGATGCTCGGCCAGGTGCACGCCGACCTGCCGTACATGCCGGGCGACTCGGAACTGGATGTCGACGCCTTCGATGTGCTGATCGACGAAGACGAGCGCAGTACGCTGTTTTCCACCCCCAATATGCCAGTCGGCTATCAGGACCACCTGATCGGCCTGCACGCCAGCACGCTGGTGCGTGACGGCGGCACGTTACAGATCGGCATCGGCTCGATGGGCGATGCACTGACCGGCGCGCTGCTGGCCCGTCAGGCCGATAACGAAACCTGGCGCGGCCTGCTGGCCGAGTTGAACATGAGTAACTGGCAGACCCTGATAGATCGGGAGGGCGGCGTTCAGCCGTTTGCCAGCGGCCTTTACGGTTGCAGCGAAATGTTCGTCAACGGCCTGCTGGTACTCGCCGACGCGGGCGTCGTGCGGCGCAAGGTGTATGCCGATGCAGAACTGCAACGGCTGGCCAACATGGGCACGCTGGATGAGGATGCCCATCCTGGTGGCGTAGTCGTGCATGGCGGCTTTTTCCTCGGCCCGCGCAGTTTTTACGCGCGGCTGCGCGAGCTGCCCGCCGAGCGGCTGGCGCAGTTCAACATGACCGCCATCAGCTACATCAACGAGCTTTACGGCCAGGAAGAACTCAAGCGCCTGCAACGCCGCGATGCGCGCTTCATCAACAGCGCGTTTACCGTCACCCTGATGGGTGCGGCAGTGGCTGATCAGCTGGAAGACGGCCGGGTGCTCAGTGGCGTGGGCGGTCAGTACAACTTCGTGGCGCAGGCCCATGCACTGGAAGGCGCCCGTTCGATTCTGATGCTGCGCAGCTGGCGTGAGTCGGGCGGCGAGGTCAGCTCCAACATCGTTTGGCAGTACGGCCACACCACCATTCCCCGACACTTGCGCGACATTGTCGTGACCGAATACGGCATCGCCGATCTGCGTGGGCAGACCGATGCGACGGTGATCGAGCGGATTCTGAACATCACCGACTCACGGTTTCAATCGGGCCTGATCGAACAGGCGCAAAAGGCTGGCAAGCTACCCAAGGACTTCCGTCTCGATCCGCGCTTCACTGACAACACCCCCGAGCGCCTCAAGGACACCGCATCACGCTATCCGTCGCTGTTTACCGAGTACCCGCTGGGGTGCGACTTTACCGCCGAGGAGCGCGATCTGCTGAGAGCCCTGAACTGGCTGAAGAGCAAGCTCAAGCTCACTGAAATCCTCGAGCTGGGCAAGGCGACCCTCGATGCTCCGGACCCCGAAGCCTTCCTTGCGCACTTGCAACGCATGCAGCTCGACCAACCGCAGGGCTTGCGCGAAGAGTTGTATCAGCGGCTGTTGCTGGCCGGGTTGCAGAACAGCACCGGGCTTGCCGGCTAAGAGGCGGGCACTGATCGTTGTTGCTGGTGACGATCGGTGCCCGGCGCTTGGCGCCTAGGTCGTCGCCTTGCGGGTCGCACGCCCGACCGGGCCGACGCGCTCTTCGATGGCGTGCTGCAGCGGTTTGCGCTGGCCCATCAGGAACGCCAGCTCCGCGACCACAAACAGCGGGCCGATGATCAGCCCGGTCAGGTCATCGATGAAGGCCGGTTTGCGCCCCTCGTAGTAATGGCCGACGAACTGGATGATCCAGCCAATCACAAAGAGCCCGACGCCCGCACTCAGCCAGACCATGGTTGGCTGCTGCGCAAGGTCGGCCCCGGCCCAGATGCACAGCGCCAGTAATATCGCCATGAGGATGCCCAGAGCGCGGTCAAGTCGCAGGTAAAAGACCGTCGAGCCCAGGGCCAGAAGCGCCGCCGGTGAAAGCCACAGCCCGCTTATATTCCATCCCGGTCGTGAGAGAAGCACCGCCACGGCCAGCACGATCAGAGGGATACCCACGAAGTGCGTCACGATATTGCGCGAATCACGGTGATAAGCCGCGTATTGGCTGAGATGATCGACAAGGTTTTTCATTATTATTCCTGCCTGAGACGATGGCCGGCGTGAGCCTGATTTCTTGTACAACATGCATGGCTGAAAGAGAAGGGAGCAAAAATGACAAATGGAGTGTCGTGGCGGTCACGATTGCTATCCGATTACTGGTTTTCCCATCTGCCTGCCGATCTGCAGGATAGCCTGCTGGAGGCTGCCCGCCAGCGCCGCAAGACGCCCGGCCAGCGGCTGTTCGACAAGGGCGATCTGCCCTGCGGTGTTTATGTGCTGCTGGAGGGCCGCGTGCGGATCGGCGGTGCCCACGAGCAGCGGCTGCTGAGGCACGTGGAACCTGCAAGCGCGCCGTGCTGGTTTGGCGAAGTCTCGCTGTTTGACGGGCTGCCGCGCCGTTTCGAAGTCTGCTCGCTGGAACAGAGCATCTTCCTGCACATCCCGCAGCCATTCCTGGCCCGGCTGCTCGACAGGCACCCCGAGTACTGGCGCTGGTTTGCCGCACTGCTCAGCCAGAAGGTCGGCTTGCCACTGCAGAGCCCCGAGAAAATGCGTCGCCTGCCGCCGCGGGCGCGGGTTGCCTGGCGTCTGTTGATGCTCAGCGAGGGGTATGGCCCGTTGAGCCAGGCAAGACGCCTGATTGCGCTGGACGACATTCAGGCGTCGGAGCGTCTCGCGCTTGCCTCGCCGGCCTTGCTGGAAGTGCTTCAGGACCTGCATGAGCGCAGGATCGTGCGCTTGGGAGAGGGGCACCTGGAGGTGTTCGATGTGGACAAGCTGCGCCGGGTCGCGAACTTTTCCAGAGCCAGGGCTGTGTGCTGATCACCGGTCATGATCGAGCCTGGACACATCCGGTAACGGCTCCGCTGCCGCTTCGATTGAGATAGCAAATGGGATTCACTACCATTTTGCCTCCTTTGCGAACGCGAGATACCCCGATGCAGGCAAGCAAGCGTCTTCTGGCTGCTCTGACACTGACTTTACTGGGCAGCACCGCTCAGGCTGCCGATGAAGTGGTGGTGTATTCATCCCGGATCGACGAGCTGATCAAGCCGGTATTCGATGCGTACACAGCCAGTACCGGGGTGAAGATCAAATTCATCACCGACAAGGAAGCGCCGCTGATGCAGCGCATCAAGGCCGAGGGCCAGAATGCGACCGCCGACCTGTTGCTGACGGTCGATGCGGGCAACCTCTGGCAGGCCGAGCAGATGGGTATCCTGCAGCCGTTCACCTCCCCGGTGATCGAAGCCAACATTCCGCCGCAGTATCGCTCATCGACGCACGGCTGGACCGGTCTGAGCCTTCGCGCGCGCACCATCGCCTATTCCACCGACCGCGTGAAGCCTGCCGAGCTGAGTACCTACGAGGCGCTGGCCGACAAGAACTGGGAAGGCCGCCTGTGCCTGCGTACCGCGAAGAAGGTCTATAACCAGTCGCTGACCGCTACGCTGATCGAAACCCACGGTGCCGAAGCGTCGGAGAAAATCCTCAAGGGCTGGGTCAACAACCTGTCCACCGACGTGTTCTCCGATGACATCGCAGTGCTTGAGGCGATCAATGCCGGGCAATGCGACGTGGGCATCGTCAATTCCTATTACTACGGCCGCCTGCACAAGGAAAAACCGGACCTGGCGGTGAAGCTGTTCTGGCCGAACCAGGCGGATCGCGGTGTGCACGTCAACCTGTCGGGTATCGGTCTGACCCAATACGCTCCGCACCCTGAAGCGGCCAAGGCACTGGTCGAGTGGATGACCGGCCCTGAGGCGCAGAAGATTTTCTCCAGCGTCAATCAGGAGTTCCCGGCCAACCCGAACGTGGCGCCTTCAGAAGAAGTGGCGAGTTGGGGGCAGTTCAAGGCCGACACCCTCCCGGTCGAAGTGGCAGGCAAGCGTCAGGCAGAAGCGATACGCATGATGGATCGCGCAGGCTGGAATTGATTTAATACTCAGTGCCTTATCGTTATAAAAGACTCGTGGGAGCGAGCTTGCTCGCGAAGAGGCCGGCACAGCCCCGTAAATGAGGTGTTTGGACCGTTGCTTTCGTGAGCAAGCTCACTCCCACAAAGGTGTATGTCCTGCCTGATACTACGGTTCATTCCCCCCATTTTTCGGGTGTGTAACGGTGGGCGCTCCAGCGCCCTAGACGAATGACGCAGAGACTTGTCACTCACTCATCCATCCCGATTTCGAGAACACCGTGGCCCATCCTGCCCAACGCCGCTGGTACCCCCTGGTTTTCGCCATCGCAGCGCTGGTCGTGCTGCCGCTGAGCGTTTTGCTGCTGTCGTGGGAGACGGTTGACCAGCAGATATGGTCGCACCTGCTCGAAACCCAGATGGCGCGTCTGCTGGGCAATACGCTGATCCTGGTGCTGGGTGTCGGCGTGGGCGTGACGTTGCTGGGGGTGAGCCTGGCGTGGCTCACCAGCCTGTGTGAATTTCCCGGTCGCCGCTGGCTGGACTGGGCGCTGATGCTGCCTTTCGCGATCCCCGCCTATGTGCTGGCGTTCGTATTCGTCGGGCTGCTGGATTTTTCCGGTCTGGTGCAGACCCTGTTGCGCGAATGGTTCGGCTCCGGTCTGCGCCTGCCTCGGGTGCGCTCCACCGGTGGGGTGATCATCGTCCTGGTGCTGGTTTTCTATCCTTATGTCTACCTGTTGGCGCGCACGGCGTTTCTGGCGCAGGGCAAGGGCTTGATGGAAGCTGCGCGAGTGCTGGGCAACACACCCCTGCAGGCGTTCTGGCGCGTGGCGCTGCCAATGGCGCGTCCGGCCATCGGCGCGGGGGTGGCGCTGGCCCTGATGGAAACCCTGGCCGATTTTGGTGCGGTGTCGGTGTTCAACTTCGACACGTTCACCACTGCCATCTACAAGACTTGGTACGGCTTCTTCAGCCTGTCCAGCGCTGCGCAACTGGCCAGCCTGCTGCTGTTGGCCGTGCTGGTGCTGCTGTACGGCGAACGCCGCGCCCGGGGTGCAAGCCGACCGGCCAACGAGCGTCCGCGTGGCGCTGCGCTTTACCGGTTGCGCGGCCTCAAGGCATTGGCCGCGAGCTTCTGGTGTGGGCTGGTGTTTCTCTGTGCTTTCGTGGTGCCAATGCTGCAACTGATCGTCTGGGTCTGGCAGCGTGGCCGCTTCGATCTGGATGAGCGCTACACAGGGCTGATTCTGCACACGCTCTATCTGGGTGGCATGGCGGCGTTGATCACCGTCAGTGTGGCGCTGATTCTAGCATTTGCCCGACGTATGGCGCCCACGCCTGCGATCCGCTGCGGCGTCAGCCTCGCCAATTTGGGCTACGCATTGCCTGGCTCAGTACTGGCGGTTTCAATCATGCTGGCGTTCAGTTACCTGGACCGCGAACTGGTCATTCCGCTGTCCGGCTGGCTGGGCGGCGCAGGCAAGCCTTTGCTGCTGGGCAGCCTCTCGGCCTTGCTGCTGGCTTATCTGGTGCGCTTCATCGCCGTCGCCTTCGGTCCGTTGGAGCACAGCCTGTCGCGTATCCGCCCGTCATTGCCTGAAGCGGCGCGCAGTTTGGGGGTCAGCGGACCAAAGTTGTTTCTCAACGTGTATCTGCCGTTGCTGGTGCCAGGGGCGCTGAGCGCGGCGCTGCTGGTGTTCGTCGATGTGCTCAAGGAAATGCCGGCAACCCTGCTGATGCGCCCGTTTGGCTGGGATACGCTGGCGGTACGCATCTTCGAAATGACCAGCGAGGGCGAGTGGGCACGGGCTGCGTTGCCGGCTTTGTCGCTGGTGCTTGTAGGACTATTACCCGTCATTGGGCTGATTCGCCGCTCTGCCCGTCAGACTGGCTAGGTGCGGGGTTCTCACCTTGCGGCTACAATGCGCCGCAATTGGTGCGGTCTGTCAGACAATTCGGTCAGCTGTTACGTGCTGCAAACTCCGGTTTATTGGGGGGCTTGCCGATCTCGTCTGCCCGCACCTTCGCCACGCCCGGAAGGAGAAACCCATGGGACAGCGTACCCCCCTGTTCGACCTGCACCTCGCCCTTGGCGCGAAAATGGTCGATTTTGGTGGCTGGGACATGCCGTTGCATTACGGATCGCAGGTCGAGGAACACCATCAGGTGCGTCGCGACTGTGGGGTCTTCGATGTCTCTCACATGAACGTGATCGATGTGCTCGGCCGTCAGGCCCGGGTCTGGCTGCGTCGTCTGCTGGCCAATGATGTAGACAAGCTCAAAACCCCCGGTCGTGCCTTGTACAGCGCCATGCTGGACGAGAGCGGCGGGGTGATCGATGACATGATCGTCTACCTCACGCCTGAAGGTTATCGGCTGGTCGTCAACGCGGCGACCGGCGTCAAGGATCTTGCCTGGATGCAGGCGCAACTGGGCGACTTCGACGTGCAACTGGTCGAGCGCAGTGAAATGGCAATGCTCGCCATTCAAGGCCCCAAGGCCAGAACCCGTATCGCCGAGCTGGTTTCAAGCGCCCGCGCCGAACTGATCCACCAGCTCAAGCCGTTCGAAGGGCTTGATGACGGTGACTGGTTTATCGCGCGCACCGGCTACACCGGCGAGGACGGCCTGGAGATCATGCTGCCTGCCGAAGAGGCTCAAAGCTTTTTCAATGAATTGGTTGGCGCGGGTATTTCGCCGATCGGCCTGGGCGCTCGCGACACGCTGCGTCTTGAGGCGGGCATGAACCTGTATGGCCAGGACATCGGTGAACATGTTTCGCCCTTGGCCTCGAATATGGCCTGGAGCATCGCCTGGGAGCCTGCCGACCGTGATTTTATCGGTCGCAAGGCACTGGAGAGCGAACGGGCTGAGGGAACCGCCTTCAAACTCGTGGGATTGGTGCTCGAAGAACGCGGCGTTTTGCGGGCGCATCAGGTGGTACGTGTCGCAGAAATTGGCGAAGGAGAGATCACCAGTGGTAGTTTCTCTCCTACGTTGAGCAAATCGATTGCACTGGCTCGCGTTCCGATGGCGACCGCTGACCGGGCCGAGGTGGAAATCCGCGGCAAATGGTACCCGGTGCGCGTGGTGCAGCCTGCGTTCGTGCGCCACGGCAAAACCTTGATCTAACCTAATGGCGGGTTTTCCGCTGACCCGATGTTGAGGATGACTAAATGAGCAATATTCCCGCCGAGCTGCGTTTCGCCGAAAGTCATGAGTGGGCACGTCTGGAGTCAGACGGCACCGTGACCGTTGGCATCTCGGACCATGCACAGGAAGCACTGGGCGATGTGGTCTTCGTCGAACTGCCGGAAATCGGCAAAGTGTTCGCTGCCGCTGACACTGCCGGTGTTGTGGAGTCGGTCAAGGCTGCTTCGGATATCTACTCGCCGGTTGCGGGCGAGGTGATCGAAGTCAACGCAGCGCTGGGCGATTCTCCCGAGTCGCTCAACAGTGATCCGTACGACGCCTGGATCTTCAAGCTCAAGCCAAGCGACGCCAGTGGCGATCTGGCCAAGCTGCTGGATGCAGCCGGGTACAAGAGCGCTATCGGCGAATAACCTATTGCCGCTCACAAAAATGCCGCTCATGGAGCGGCATTTTTTATGCGCGAAGCTAATCGGCAAGACTTACTGGTTTTCAGCGACCAGATTCTTATCCAGGATCGCGTTGGCCAGTTCCATGTCGGTGGCTTTCAGGCCTGGATTGTCTTTGCGCACCTGCTCGATGGCCGCTTCCAGGAACGGACCGCGGATGCCACCGTCGCTGGCGACGAAGCTGCCTGCGTCGTCCTGGGCGGCAACGATCAGCTTGTGATCCTTGAAGGTCAGGTAAGTCGAGCCGGTGGTTGCACCGGAAGACAGCACATTACGCCAGAAGGTGTCAGCCATCGCTGAACCCATTGGGATGGAAAGCAAGGCTACGGTGGCGACAGCGAACTTGAGACGCATGATGAATTACTCCAGCTGTGGTTGTTCTGAGGGGTTGGATAGCCAAAGCTACGAACTAGTTCAATCAAGGTGTACCGCGTAGTTCACTTTAGCGGGCTCGCCATGCCGCGCGGCCTTCTGGAACAACGCTTTCACCCTGATCAACGTTGTTCGCTCTGCGGTGTCACCCTCAACACTTCCTCGAGTGTAGTCAGGCCTGCCGAGACTTTCTGCGCGCCGGACAGACGCAGGCTGCGCGTACCTTCCTTGAAGGCCTGACGACGCATGGCGGTCAGGTCGAGGTCCGCCGAGATCAATGCCTTGATGTTGTCGGACATGACCATGATCTCGTAGACACCCGCCCGGCCCCGATAGCCGGTATCTCGGCATTCCACACAACCGACTGCCTGATGCGCGCCGGGTGGCACCGGTGCCTGCCAGGGGCGCGTCAGGGTTTGCCAGTCGGTTTCGTTCAGGTTGATCGGGGCCTTGCAGTGCGGGCAAAGGGTACGCACCAGACGCTGGGCCATGACGCCGAGGATGGTCGCCTTGAGCAGGTAGTGCGGCACACCCAGTTCGAGCATCCGGCTGATGGCGCTGGGTGCGTCGTTGGTGTGCAGCGTCGACAGCACCAGGTGACCGGTAAGCGCTGCCTGAATCGCCATTTCAGCGGTCTCCAGGTCGCGAATCTCGCCGATCATGATGATATCCGGGTCCTGTCGCATCAGCGCGCGCACGCCGGCGGCAAAGCTCAGTTCGATGTTGTGCTGCACCTGCATCTGGTTGAAGGCCGGCTCGACCATCTCGATGGGGTCTTCGATGGTGCACAGGTTGACCTCGGAGGTCGCCAGTTTCTTGAGGGTGGTGTACAGCGTGGTGGTCTTGCCCGAACCGGTCGGGCCGGTGACCAGAATGATGCCGTTGGGCTGGCGGGTCATTTCCTGCCAGCGCCGCAGGTCGTCACTGGAGAAGCCCAGTTGGTCGAAGTCCTTGAGCAACACCTCGGGGTCGAAGATCCGCATGACCATTTTTTCGCCGAACGCGGTCGGCAGGGTCGACAGGCGCAACTCCACTTCACGATTTTCAGGCGTGGTGGTCTTGACCCGCCCGTCCTGTGGCTTGCGTTTTTCGGCGACGTTCATCCGCCCCAGGCTTTTCAGGCGGCTGACAATCGCCATGATCACCTGCGCCGGAAACTGGTAAACGTTATGCAGCACCCCGTCGATTCGAAAGCGTACGGTGCCCTGTTCGCGGCGCGGCTCGATGTGAATATCGCTGGCGCGTTGCTGGAAGGCGTACTGGAACAGCCAGTCGACGATATTGACGATGTGCGCGTCGTTGGCGTCAGGCTCCTGATCGCTGGCGCCGAGCTTGAGCAACTGTTCGAAGTTGCCCATGTTGCTCATTTTTTGCTCAGAGGCGCTGGCACCGCTTACCGACTTGGCCAGCCTGAAAAACTCCATCGCCATGCGCTGGATGTCTGACGGGTTGGCGACCACACGTTTGATCTGCAGCTTGAGCACATGCGCCAGGTCGGCTTCCCATGAGCGCACATAAGGCTGCGCGCTGGCGATGGTCACCGATTCGCGATCGACCGCCACGGCCAGAATCTTGTGGCGCTGGGCAAAGGCGTAGGACATCAGTGGTGTGACCGCCGCGACGTTGATCTTCAGCGGATCGATACGCATGTAAGGCTGGCCACAGGTTTTGGCCAGCCAGGCGGTCAGGGTTTCCACGTCCAGCTTCTTGCCCGGCCGCTTGAGGTCGTCAAACTGCAGCGAAGCGAGAAACTCGAGGGGATGCAGCTGGATGTTCACCGCGCTGCGACGTTGGGTGAGTGCCGTTTCCGCGTCGTCCTGGCCGAGATAGCCTTCGGCAACCAGATCACGCAACACATCATTCAGATCGAGCCAGCGATCCTGTGAAGAGGGGGCCAGGGCTGCCATGTGCGCTCCTTGAGGCAATTCGTCATTGGACGATGAACAAGAGTAGACGCCAAGCGTGACAGCGTTGTTCGTTCTATGCGACCGGGAATTGCCGGAGCAGGCGAATTGATTCAGCCCGTCGCCAGGGCGACACGGGATTGCGCGGTATTGCGGGCGTCGACTTGCTCGACCTCCACTGAGCAGACGTCGATCAGGTTGCGCATTTTTTCACCAATCACTTGTGCCCGATGCCAGCTCAATCTGGAGACCTGAAGATCGATGAGCAGCAGGTTCTCTTGCTGCACGGCACTCAATTGGTCGGGAATCAGGTACTGCATGGCAAACAGGTTCAACACCTGACAGAGCAAGGCAGGCTCGGCTTCGGCGCAGACACGGTAGCGTGCGCAGCACTGCGCATTGCTCGACGACCAGCTATCTGGACGCTGCGAAGGGGGGGTGACGGCTTCGAGATTGGGCATGCTGGTACTCCAGAAGGATGCTGGAAATCTTTGCATGCGTGAAAAGAAATTTCTGGTCCATCATTGGGTGGATTAGTCTTTATAAGACTTGTTAATGCGCCACAGACTGTTTGAGAAAATTAATTATGCAAATCGAGCTGGACAGTTACGATCGCAGGATTCTGGCGCTGCTGCAGGAAGACGCTTCGCTTTCCAGTGCGCAGATCGCCGAGCAGGTCGGTCTGTCGCAATCACCCTGCTGGCGCCGCATCCAACGGCTCAAGGATGAAGGCGTGATTCGCCGTCAGGTGGCGTTGCTGGACCGCAAGAAAATCGGTCTGAACACACAGATATTCGCCGAGGTAAAACTCAATGCCCACGGGCGCTCCAACTTCACCGAGTTCACCGATGCGATTCGTGGTTTTCCGGAGGTGCTGGAGTGCTATGTGCTGATGGGGTCGGTGGATTTTCTGCTGCGCATCGTGACCCCGGATATCGAGGCGTACGAGCGGTTCTTCTTTGAAAAGCTTTCGCTGGTGCCCGGCATCCAGGAAGTGAACTCGACAGTAGCGCTGTCAGAGATCAAATCCACCACCAGCCTGCCGCTGCTGCGCCAGGGAGGCTGAACTCATACCGGATGCCGAGGTGCGCTTTTGACTATCGTGCCAATGCTCCGCGTTGGCATGCAGTTCGTGACGCTCTGCGTCACAAGTTTGCGCCGCGCCGCACACTCAAGATCGGACGCAGAGCGTCCAGAACGGCGTCCCCACGCGGAGCGTGGGGACGATAGTTAACCTACGCATCAAGATGACTATCGTGCCAATGCTCCGCGTTGGCATGCAGTTCGTGACGCTCTGCGTCACAAATTTGCGCCGCACCACATGTTCAAGATCGGACGCGGAGCGTGGGGACCAATGCCACGAATCCAGCCCTTACAAGCGCAGCAGGGTTTTCCACGCGCGGCTCTGGAATACGGTGATGGCCTGTTGCACGCGGGCATCGAGGACTTCGTCGCTGATGTCCAGATGCGCCAGTTCTTCCAGCTTGCGCAGTTCGCCATACAGGCGATCCAGTTCCGGCAGGTCCAGCGCGCCGCGTGCCCAGTGCAGCCATGACTGGATGCGCTCGATGCGGGGCAGTTGCTCTGCCAGGTCTTCCGGCTGCTGCTGATAACGACTTAATTGCAGGGACGTGGCTTCTTCGCCCAGCAGGCGTGGCAGCCAACTGCTCAACAGTGCGGCGCCCTGACGATTGCCGCGGGTGTTGCGTTCGGTGGTCCAGCTGCGGGCCAGCAACCAGCGTGAGGTATTCAGCGAGAACTCGCCCCAGCGCGTGTCCTGCAATTCTTCCAGGAATTGCTCGTGGGCGGCACCGCGTACATCGGCATCGTCCTGCCCGGCCTGAACCAGCGGTCGCCAGTCTTCCAGCAAGGCGTCCAGCGCAGTACGCAGTTGTGCGGTCGAGGTGCGTGGCGCGGCCTGGCCGAGGCTGCTGGTCAGGGCGCGCAGTTCGGCGAGCATCTCGACCCAGTCCTGCAGCAGACGCCAGTGGCCGTTGAAACGGTATTGCTCGGCCAGACGCTGGCTGCTGCCCAGCAGGTGCCAGGCCAGCGCGGAATAAGCGTCGTCCAGCGGCTTTTCTGCGTGCAGAGCGGGAGCGTGCAGGCTCAGCGAGTAGCTGCTGGCATCGAGCAGACGATAGCCGCGTTCGGCCTTGCTGATATCGCACGGCATCAGCGGCAGCGTTGCAGCCAATTCGGCGGCCAGCTCCAGCAGCGCGGCAGGTTCGCCTTCACGCAGCTCGAGTTCCAGCTCGCAGATTTCTTCCTTCTGCTTACCCGCCACCACCTGGCCCAGGTCCAGTGCGGCTTCGATCACCACTTTGGCCTTGCCACGGCCCCAGGCGATCTCTGCTTTCTCACGCACGAAATCGGTGGTGAACAGCGGTTTGATGGTTTTCTTGTCCAGATCGGCCAGTTGCTCGGGCCAGCAATCGCCTTCGAGCTTCTTCAGGTCCAGCTTGGCCTTGCTCAGGTCCCAGTTATATTCATTGCGCTCGGACAGGCCGGCCACGCTTTGCCCGCGAGTCTTCATGGTCTGGATGATCTGATCGCCGTCGCGGCGGATGCGCAGGGCGACTTTGGCCTGCGCCAGCTCACCTTGCGGGGTATCGAAATACTGGTTCGACAGTTCAAGGCGCTCCCAGCCACTCTTGTTGCGCTTCTTGAGCAACGGGTGTTCACGCAGTGCAGCGAGGGTCTCGCGGCTGACGCGGAGTTTGATTTCTGTTTCTTTTTGCATGGCCGGGGGAATCCAAACGCTGATACGGATAAACGGGAGCGCAGCCCATGATTGAACGGCTGCTGAGGCCGTCAGTGTACAGGACATGGCCCGAAACGGTTTATTCCTGGGTTGCTATGGCCCTATGATGGGCCGTGTTCCGTCCCGATTACAGGAAGCGTCCATGCCGTTGCCGTCCATGAAAGACCAGTTCGCCGCCCTGATCGCCGTACCCTCGGTGAGCTGCACTCAGCCTTCTCTGGACCAGAGCAACCGCCCCGTCATCGATCTGCTGGCCGGATGGCTCGGCGATCTTGGGTTTGCCTGCGACATCCAGCAAGTGTCCCCCGGCAAGTTCAATCTGCTGGCGACCTATGGAACAGGCCCAGGCGGTCTGGTACTGGCGGGGCACAGCGATACCGTGCCGTTCGACGAGGCGCTGTGGAAGACCGACCCCTTGAAGCTGACCGAGGTGGATGGCCGCTGGGTCGGGCTGGGCAGTTGCGACATGAAGGGCTTTTTTGCGCTGGTCATCGAAGCGGTGCGTGGCCTTCTTGACCAGCCGTTCAAGCAGCCGCTGCTGATCCTCGCCACTTGCGACGAGGAAAGCTCGATGGCCGGTGCCCGTGCGCTGGCCGAGGCCGGCCGCCCGCTGGGTCGTGCGGCGGTGATTGGCGAGCCGACCGGGCTCAAGCCGATCCGCCTGCACAAGGGCGTGATGATGGAGCGCATCGATATTCTCGGGCGCAGCGGCCATTCCTCCGATCCGAGCCTTGGGCACAGCGCACTCGAAGCCATGCACGACGCCATCAGCGAACTCAAGGGCCTGCGCACGCAGTGGCAAGCGAAGTACCGCAACCCGCAATTCACGGTGCCGCAGCCGACGCTGAACCTGGGCTGTATTCATGGCGGCGACAACCCGAACCGGATTTGTGGCCAGTGCTCGCTGGAATTCGACCTGCGTCCGCTGCCGGGCATGGACCCGGAAGTGCTGCGCTCGGCCATTCGGCAGAAGCTGCAGCCGCTGGCCGAGCTGCATCAGGTACAGATCGACTATGCGCCATTGTTCCCCGAATGCGCGCCGTTCGAGCAGGTCGCTGACGCTGAACTCGTGCGTGTCGCTGAACGTCTGACCGGTCATACGGCCGCAGCAGTAGCATTCGGCACCGAAGCGCCTTATCTTCAGCGCCTTGGCTGCGAGACACTGGTGCTCGGCCCGGGCGACATCGCCTGTGCGCATCAGCCGGGGGAATACCTCGAAATGTCACGTCTTGACCCTACAGTGCGTCTGTTACGTCAATTGATCGAACATTACTGCCTGACGCCCCAGTGAGTCAGGCATAACCTGTGTTAATGAAAGCATCTTGAGTAAAAGGAGACTGCGCGTGCTGCCAAGCCTGTTCCGACGATAACCACCACACCGTTGTGCGTGCTTCTTTTTTTCGTCCATTTTTTCTACAGGCTCTTGTTGTCATGCCCGAATACGTCAACTGGCTTCGCCACGCGTCTCCGTACATCAATGCTCACCGCGATTGCACCTTCGTCGTCATGCTGCCCGGCGACGGCGTTGCGCACCCCAATTTCGGCAACATCGTCCACGACCTGGTGCTGCTGCACAGCCTGGGCGTGCGCCTGGTGCTGGTTCACGGTTCCCGCCCGCAGATTGAAAGCCGTCTGGCTCAGCGCGGTATCACCCCGCGCTTCCACCGCGACATGCGTATCACCGATACCGAAACGCTGGAGTGCGTGATCGATGCCGTGGGTCAGCTGCGCATTTCGATCGAGGCGCGTCTGTCGATGGACATGGCCGCCTCGCCCATGCAGGGCTCGCGGTTGCGAGTGACCAGCGGCAACGTCGTCACCGCACGGCCTATCGGTGTGCTTGAGGGTGTCGATTATCAGCACACCGGCGAAGTGCGCCGGGTCGACCGCAAGGGCATCAATCGCCTGCTGGACGAGCGTCATATCGTGCTGTTGTCGCCACTGGGTTATTCACCGACCGGCGAGATTTTCAACCTGGCCTGTGAAGACGTCGCCACCCGCGCGGCCATCGATCTGGCCGCCGACAAACTGCTGCTGTTCGGCGCCGAAACCGGCTTGCTGGACGAGCAGGGCCGGTTGGTGCGCGAACTGCGTCCGCAACAGGTGCCCGCGCACCTGCAGCGCCTGGGTGCCAACTATCAGGCGGAACTGCTGGACGCCGCGGCCGAGGCCTGCCGTGGCGGTGTCGCGCGCAGCCATATCGTCAGTTATGCCGAGAACGGCGCGCTGCTCACCGAACTGTTTACCCGCGATGGCGGCGGCACGCTGGTCGCGCAGGAGCAGTTCGAACTGGTGCGCGAAGCGGCCATCGAGGATGTCGGCGGTCTGATGGACCTGATCACGCCGCTGGAAGAGCAGGGCATTCTGGTGCGTCGTTCCCGCGAAGTGCTGGAACGCGAGATTACGCAGTTCAGCGTGGTTGAGCGCGAAGGGCTGATCATCGCCTGTGCTGCGCTGTATCCGATTGCCGATTCGGAGTCGGGCGAGCTGGCGTGTCTGGCGGTCAATCCGGAATACCGGCACGGCGGCCGTGGTGACGAGCTTCTGGAGCGTATTGAAAACCGCGCCCGGGCCCTGGGTATCAAGACCCTGTTCGTCCTCACCACCCGCACCGCACACTGGTTCCGCGAACGCGGTTTCGAACCCAGCAGCGTCGACCGTCTGCCAAGCGCCCGCGCCTCGCTGTACAACTACCAGCGTAATTCGAAGATCTTCGAAAAGGCGATATAAGCCTGGGGGCGGACGCAGAGCACTCTTGGCTATATTTTGTGGGAGTGAGCTTGCTCACGAAGAGGCTGGTACAAGCCGCCGGAAAGGGACGTTTGAACCGTCCCTTTCGTGAGCAGGCTCACCCACGCCCTTCGGGCAGAAGCGCAGAGCATTGGGCACGATAGTTGAGATGATCGTTCCTCACGCTCCAGCGTGGGAATGCAGTTCTCGACGCTCTGCGTCGTCAAGAGGACGCGGAGCGTCCAGAAAGGCATGCGACGCAGAGCGCCGCACGATAGTCGCGCCTGCACCGGCACCTTCGAGAGCAAGCTCCCCACATTAATTGCACGATCAGTTGCTGATCGACAGAATGCTCGCCTGATACGACCCCACGAACGTGTCGAAATCCACCACTTCCTCGGTCGCTTCCAGTTCGGCCTGTTCTTCGATCGAGGTTTTGGCCTGGGCTTCGAAGTCTGCCTGTTCCTGAGCGCTCAGCGGGTGAGTGCGGAAGTATTCTGCATGGACCTGACTCTGGCGCAGGGAGAACGCGGTAAAGCCCTCGTTATGCGCTTCCATGCTGGCCAGCACCTGAGCAGACGGTGTGAGCGCGGTATCGTCGATCTTGGCCTGTTGCACGGCAATCGATTTGAGGTGCTCATCGGTGCCCTGAGCCTGATCGAGCAGGCGGGCAATCGGCGTTATCTTCTCCACCAGCTCGGTTGCCCAGGTCTTGAGATCGACAGGGCGGTTGTCACGCATCAGGCTCAGGCCCGGGCGACGCCCTTCCTTGACCACTGACAGGAAGTTCGAGCTTGCGTTGGAGCATTCGTGGCTGGCCAGTTGCTGGCTTTCCTCGAGAGCGCAATACAGCACGAAGGCATCGATGAAGCGCGACTGCTCCAGGCTGATGCCGGTCGGCAGGAACGGGTTGATGTCCAGGCAGCGTACTTCGACGTACTGCACACCACGGGCCACCAGCGCCTGAATAGGGCGTTCGCCGCTATAAGTCACACGCTTGGGACGAATGTTGGAGTAGTACTCGTTCTCGATCTGCAACACATTGGTATTGAGCTGTACCCACTCGCCGTTCTGGTCATGAGTGCCGACCTCGACGTAAGGCTTGTAAGGCGTGGCCACAGCCTTGCGCAGGCTATCGGTGTAGCTGACCAGATCGTTGTAGCAAGGGGTCAGGTCGGCCTGGGCGTCACTCTGATAACCCAGGTCGCTCATGCGCAGACTGGTGGCGTACGGCAGGTACAGGGTGTCGGCGTCGAAGTGTTGCTCCAGCTGATGCTTGCGGCCGCGCAGGAACCCCGCGTCGAGTGCCGGTGAAGCACCGAACAGGTACATCAACAGCCAGCTGTAGCGGCGGAAGTTACGAATCAGCGCGATGTAGGAATGCGACTGGTAGTCGCGGGCATCGCCGGCAAAGTCTTCGGTCTGCTTGAGCAGCGCCCACGCGTCTTCCGGCAACGAGAAGTTGTAGTGAATGCCGGCAATGCACTGCATGGTCTTGCCGTAACGCAGCGCCAGGCCCTTGCGGTACACGTACTTGAGCTTGCCGATGTTCGACGTGCCGTAATAGGCAATCGGTATGTGCTCTTCGTCCGGCAACGGGCAAGGCATCGACGGACTCCACAGCAGTTCGTTGTCCAGCTTGCTGTAAACGAAGCGATGGATCCGGTCCAGGTTGTCGATGGTCTCGGCCGGGTTCTTCAAGGCTGGCGTGATGAACTCCAGCAGCGATTCGGAATAATCGGTCGTCACCTGACCATTGGTCAGGGCGGCACCCAGAGCTTGCGGGTGGGGCGTCCGGGCCAGTTCTGCCGTTGCGGTAACGCGCAGGCACTCACGCTCGATACCGTGCAGGCACTGCTCCAGCAGAGAGAGGTTGTTACGCTCGCCGAGCAATGCAAGACGACGGTTTAAAAGTTCGCTCAAGGTGTAATCCTTCACGCATCGGTCGCCCCGATATGGGGGTGGACTTGACGGTCTACAAGGGTGAAGAAAGGAACTGGCGTAGTCGCCTGGTGGGTCGGTAGCGCCTGTTCACAATCACTGCTCTTTGTCGTACTACCCAAATGGACTCGGCACCACGCTAATGGTGCCGAAATTAACCCAAATGATGTCGGTACGGCTAGGTTCAGTTCGCAGGGATGCTTTTCATCAGCCCTTGATCAAGTCTAGATCACCGCAAATGTGCCCTGGGCCTTGGCGACGAGCTTGTCGCCCTGAACGACTTCAGCCTCGACCACCAGCGTGCGGCGACCCGCGTGCAGCACCTTGGCGATGCACAGGACTTCGCCCTCGGAGACGCCACGCACGTAGTTGATCTTGCACTCGATGGTCACGCTGCGCTGGTCGAAACCGTGAGCGCTGGAACAGGCCAGGCCCATGGCGATATCGACCAGGCTGAAGATTGCACCGCCGTGCATCACGTTGCCGCGATTGCGCAGGTGCGCCTCCAGCGGCAACGCAACTTCGGCAACGCCCTCGTCCAGACGCCGCAGCTCGCAGCCGAGCATCTTGAAATAGGCGCTGTGGGTCAGATCTTCAGGAATATCCATCAGCGCTTCTTCAGTTGCTTGGCATTGGCGAACAGCGACGCCATCGCATTGTTGGCGGGCGCTGGCGCAGTGGTTTCCTTACGCGGAGCGTTGTTCTGACGAGGCGAAGAACCTGGACGGGCACCGCGTGCGCCATCGATTTTCTCGCCGGGCGTGTCGCTCATGCGCATCGACAGGCCGACGCGTTTGCGCGGGATATCGACTTCCATGACCTTCACTTTCACTACATCACCGGCCTTGACCGCTTCACGCGGGTCCTTGATGAACTTCTCGGACAACGCCGAGATGTGTACCAGACCGTCCTGATGCACGCCGATATCGACGAACGCACCGAAGTTGGTGACGTTGGTGACCACGCCTTCGAGGATCATCCCCAGTTGCAGGTCCTTGAGGTCTTCGACCCCGTCCTGGAACTCGGCAGTCTTGAACTCCGGACGCGGATCACGGCCCGGTTTTTCGAGCTCCTGAAGGATATCGGTCACGGTCGGCAGACCAAAGGTCTCGTCGGTGAATTTCTTCGGGTCCAGGCGCTTGAGAAAGCTGGCGTCGCCGATCAGCGAGCGAATGTCCCGGTCGGTTTCAGCCGCAATGCGCTGCACCAGCGGGTAGGCTTCCGGGTGAACGGCGGAGGCGTCCAGCGGGTTGTCACCGGTCATGACGCGCAGGAAACCGGCGGCCTGTTCAAAGGTTTTTTCGCCCAGGCGGCTGACTTTCTTCAGCGCCGCGCGGGTCTTGAACGCGCCGTTTTCATCACGATGCGCAACGATGTTCTGCGCCAGCGTGGTGTTGAGGCCGGAAATGCGTGCCAGCAGCGCCACGGAGGCCGTGTTCACGTCCACGCCCACGGCGTTCACGCAGTCTTCCACCACCGCATCCAGGCCGCGCGCCAGCTTGAGCTGCGACACGTCGTGCTGGTACTGGCCGACCCCGATGGATTTCGGGTCGATTTTCACCAGTTCGGCGAGCGGGTCCTGCAAGCGACGGGCAATGGACACCGCGCCACGGATCGACACGTCGAGGTCCGGGAATTCCTTGGCGGCCAGTTCCGATGCCGAGTACACCGAAGCGCCTGCTTCGGAGACCATGACCTTGGTCATCTTCAGACCCGGGTATTTTTTGATCAGGTCGGCAGCCAGCTTGTCGGTTTCGCGGCTGGCGGTGCCGTTGCCGATGGCGATCAGGTCGACCGAATGCTTGGCGCACAGTGCGGCCAGTACGGCGATGGTCTGGTCCCACTGGTTTTTCGGTACGTGCGGATAGACGGTGGCGTAGTCGAGCAGTTTGCCGGTGGCGTCGACCACGGCGACCTTGCAGCCGGTGCGCAGACCTGGGTCGAGGCCCAGCGTGGCACGCTGACCGGCCGGCGCGGCCAGCAACAGGTCGTGCAGATTGTGGGCGAACACATTGATCGCTTCGGTTTCCGCGCCGTCACGCAGCTCACCCAGCAGATCGGTTTCAAGGTGGCTGTACAGCTTGACCTTCCAGGTCCAGCGCACCACTTCGGCCAGCCATTTGTCTGCCGGGCGGTTCTGGTTCTGGATGCCGAAGCGCTCACCGATCATCAGCTCGCACGGGTGCATGGCGCCCGGCAATTCTTCACCGACTTTCAGTGCGGAGCTCAAAAAGCCTTCATTGCGACCACGAAAAATCGCCAGCGCACGGTGCGACGGCATGCTTTTGAGCGGTTCGTCGTGTTCGAAGTAGTCGCGGAACTTGGCGCCTTCCTCTTCCTTGCCCGGTACCACGCGTGCGCTGATCACCGCTTCCTGCTTGAGGAAGCTGCGCAGCTTGTCCAGCAGCGAGGCATCCTCGGCAAAGCGCTCCATCAGAATGTACTTGGCGCCTTCCAGCGCGGCCTTTACATCGGCTACGCCTTTTTCCGCGTCGACGAAGCGGGCTGCTTCTGCTTCAGGGGCCAGGCTCGGGTCGTTGAACAGGCCATCGGCCAGTTCGCCCAACCCGGCTTCAAGGGCGATCTGGCCCTTGGTGCGGCGTTTCTGCTTATAAGGCAGGTACAAGTCTTCGAGGCGGGTCTTGGTATCGGCCAGCTTGATGTCGCGCGCCAGCTCCGGGGTCAGCTTGCCTTGCTCTTCGATGCTGGCAAGAATGCTGACGCGCCGTTCGTCCAGTTCACGCAGATAACGCAGGCGCTCTTCCAGATGGCGCAGTTGCGTGTCATCAAGACTGCCGGTCACTTCCTTGCGGTAGCGGGAAATGAAGGGCACAGTCGAGCCTTCATCCAGTAGTGCTACGGCCGCTGCGACCTGTTGTGGGCGTACGCCGAGTTCTTCGGCGATGCGGCTGTTGATGCTGTCCATAAAACCACCTGGAGTTGTGAGCAAAAAACTGGGCTATGTACGAATTGCCTTGCCTGGGTATCGTGCGCCAGCATTTATTTTCAGGGCTGGCGAACCGCCATGAGTCCGGCGTTGCCTGACTTCGAGGGCGGCGCATTATACCCAGCGAAGCCGGATTAGGGGATCGGCCGACAAATGGGGTGTTTTTTCGGCGAAAACGCAGGCACAAGTGTCGCCTCCAGTAAAATCTGCTAACAATGCACAAGGTGCGCATCACCGCAGCTACGCCATAATGCGCCCCGAGATCAGAGGAGCATCCGATGAGCAGCACCGCACAAAATGCCGAAGGCGAAAAAATCCTTATTGTCGATGACGATCCGGGGCTGAGCAGTCTCCTGGAACGTTTTTTCACCAGCAAGGGCTACCGTGCCCGCGCCGTGGCAAATGTGGAACAAATGGACCGACTGCTGGCCCGTGAGGTTTTCAACCTTGTGGTGCTGGACCTGATGCTGCCTGGCGAAGACGGCCTTTCAGCCTGTCGTCGTCTGCGTGCCGCGAACAATCAGGTGCCGATTATCATGCTGACCGCCAAGGGCGATGAGCTGAGCCGCATCAAGGGGCTCGAACTGGGTGCTGACGATTATCTGGCCAAGCCGTTCAACCCGGACGAGCTGATGGCGCGGGTCAAGGCGGTGTTGCGTCGTCAGGCGGCACCGGTGCCCGGCGCCCCTGGCAGCGAAGACGAGTCGGTCAGTTTCGGTGACTACGTGCTGTCTCTGGCAACCCGCGAGCTCAAGCGCGGTGAAGAAGTGCACATGCTCACCACCGGTGAATTCGCGGTACTGAAAGCGCTGGTCATGCACGCTCGCGAGCCGCTGACCCGCGACAAACTGATGAACCTGGCGCGTGGCCGGGAGTGGGATGCGCTGGAGCGATCCATCGACGTACAGATTTCCCGTCTGCGTCGCCTGATCGAGCCTGACCCGTCCAAGCCCCGTTATATCCAGACGGTCTGGGGCGTAGGTTATGTATTCGTTCCGGACGGTGCCGGAAGTCGCTGATAACCCGGTTGTCGGCACAGACATCCGTCATTGCTGCCAGTTACGTCGATAATCTTTCACAAGCTTATCGACGTACTGGTTTTTTGCGTTCGTCCATCGGGTCCGGCCCGCGTTCGGCAAACCTGCGAGCCTCGCTCGCCCTGCAAAGTGTATGGCTGCAGTTATGAAGACTCCGCTCTGGTTCCCGCAAAGCTTTTTCTCCCGCACGCTCTGGCTGGTGCTCATCGTCGTGCTGTTTTCCAAGGCCCTGACGCTGGTTTATCTGCTGATGAACGAAGACGTGCTGGTCGACAGGCAATACAGCCACGGCGTTGCTCTGACACTGCGTGCTTATTGGGCTGCCGGTGAAAGCGACCGCGATGCGATTGCCGAGGCGGCAGGTCTGATTCGGGTGGTGGGCGGTGGCGTGCCGGAAGGTGAGCAGCACTGGCCTTACAGTGAGATCTATCAGCGGCAGATGCAGGCGGAGCTGGGCGCCGACACGGAAGTGCGTCTGCGGGTACACGCGCCACCCGCGCTGTGGGTGCGAGCGCCGAGCCTGGGTGACGGCTGGCTGAAAGTGCCGCTTTATCCGCACCCGTTGCGCGGCCAGAAAATCTGGAACGTGCTGGGCTGGTTCCTGGCCATCGGGTTGCTTTCCACGGCATCAGCCTGGATTTTCGTGCGTCAACTGAGTCAGCCGCTCAAGCGTCTGGTGTTTGCGGCGCGCCAGTTGGGGCAGGGGCGCAGCGTGCGGCTGCCGGTGAGTGACACGCCGAGCGAGATGACCGAAGTCTATCGGGCCTTCAATCAGATGGCCGAAGACGTCGAGCAGGCCGGGCAGGAACGCGAGCTGATGCTGGCCGGGGTTTCCCACGACCTGCGCACACCGCTGACGCGCCTGCGCCTGTCTCTGGAGCTGATGAACGACAATGAGTTCTCCGAAGGCATGGTGCGCGATATCGAGGACATGGACGCCATTCTCGATCAGTTCCTGGCGTTCATCCGCGATGGCCGTGACGAGGAGATCGAAGAGGTCGATCTGGGGCATCTGGTGCGCGATGTGGTTGCACCCTTCAATGACGATGAAGACAGCATCCGTCTGTGTCTGGAGCCTATTCCGCCCTTCCCGCTGCGTCGGGTGTCGATGAAGCGCCTGCTGACCAACCTGATTGGCAATGCCAAGCACCATGCCGGCAACGGTATCGAAGTCGCTGCCTATGTATCCGGTGACCGAAACGCGCCCTACGTAGTGTTGAGTGTGCTGGACAGAGGGGCGGGCATCGATCCGTCCGAACTGGACACCATTTTCAACCCGTTCATTCGCGGTGATCGCGCACGCAGTGGCAAGGGCACCGGCCTCGGCCTGGCCATCGTCAAGCGTATTGCTGCCATGCACGGGGGTAACGTCGAGTTGAGGAATCGTTCGGGAGGTGGTCTTGAAGCACGCGTCAGGTTGCCACTGGGGCTGATGTTGCCGAGGGATGCAATTTAATACGGGATCGAAGCAGGAAGGAAATATAAAGCGCCGTGCAAGGTCACTGGAGGCGTTCGAAAGGTCGACGCATTCTCGTGGACTTGCACGGCGGCTTGCCTGACCCGGCCCTTGGCGGAGGTACTCCCTGTACCCCTAGGTCACGCCGATCCACTTGATCAACGCGTCCCGGCCCCCTGGTCATGCGCGTACCTTCCTCAGGCCGCACAAAGCCGAAAGGTGTCGACTCCTGGAGTCGACACCTTTCTTCTGAATCAATACCAGTTAGGGTCTTTGCGCAGCTCTTCATTCAAGAGCTTTTGCATACCCTCGTCAGGCTTACCCAGATAACGGTAAGTCGCGTGACGTGTTGGCGATTTGTCTGCGGGAAGACCGGCAGGCACTTCAACCAACATAGCGTAAGCATCTTCCTTGTCGAGGCTGAAAGCCACGATCAGGCGCTTGCTTTTGCACGTATCGGCCGTTTCGCAAAGCGGCCCAACCAGATAGTTGTCGCCATCTTCAGTGGCCGCCGTCATCTGCTGCTCGGAAGCACCGGACAGGTTGATCACCCAATCCGGCAAACGCTCTTCCTTCTTGACGACTTTCGCCCAGGTGGTGCGGTACTCGGGGGCGGAGCTCAGAAGCTCATTGACCCGAGACTGTCCATCATTGGCTGCCATGGCCATGACACTGCCACCCATCAACAGGGCGGCGGCCAGTGTGCGAAATGACGTGTGCATTATCAGCCTCGACCGCGACGACCGAAGAAGAACGACACAACGAACATCACCAGGAAGACGACGAACAGGATCTTGGCGATACCAGTAGCCGTGCCCGCGATACCACCGAAGCCCAGTACTGCAGCGACGATAGCGATGATCAGAAACGTGATTGCCCAACTCAACATGGTGATACTCCTTTTTGATGCCGTTTTAATAAGGGGTGCTGCTTTTAAAGTCGGGTCAGAAAACCCATTTTTGCTGTGGAGCGACTTCATCTACAGAAACCAGGCCGTCAACGTTGCGCAGGCTTGAGGACATGTCCTTGACCGCTGGAGCGCTGACGCCGCGATAGGAGATGCTGCTGGTCTGGATGAACTGCTGTTTTGGTTGAGTTGCCTCGTTGGCTTGATTCCAACGCTGGAACTGCTGAATGGCGATCAGAGTGACGAGCAGGGCAAGGAGCAGAAAAAGACCTTGCTGGATGTGCAGGGGAGAGATACGCAATTGTGAAATACGCTGGCTGTTCATCTGCAAACTCCCCTGGCCTGAGTGGGCATTCAATCTGATGGGTCGTTGTGTATCGACCTTTGTTGAATAGGTTATTGCAGACTGCATGCCAGTTTTTTGAGTGGCGTAAAATCCTTTAAAATCAACAGTTTATTAAGTTTGACGAGAGCGTCCTGCCAGCAAGCTGCACGATTACCCCTTTGTAATCGTGCGTTCTGCACGAAGCGTTCGACACTCCGGCCCGGAACTGTCAGCCTGCGCTGCGCGCCATGACCTTCAGTGCGTCGCCGTTGACGCCTTTTACGCCACGAATATTTCGCGCGATTTCCACGGCCAGTTCCTTCTCGGCGAAGTTGGCAACCACGCCATTCAGGCTGACCACACCTGCCTTGGTGTCTACTTTGATATTCAGCCCATCCAGCGTCCGGCTGTAGATCAGGCTCGCCTTGACCTTGCTGGTGATCCAGGCGTCACTCATTTCCTCGGTCGGGGTCAGCGACTGTGGCTGGGTCTTGGCCGCAATCGAGTCGGCCGCGCTGAGGCTGATCAGGTTGTTGACGCTGACCACGCCATCGGTGTTACTCGCCAGGCTGCCCGCCAGTTCCTTCGCTTCAGGGCTTTGCGCGCGGCCCTTGAGGGTGATCACGCCGTCCTTGCTGTCAACATCGATGGTCAGCGCTTCGGTCACGCTGCTCCACAGCAGTTTGGATTTCACCGTCGCGACCAGCGTCGCATCCTCGAAGCGCTGAGCCATGTTGGTCCGTGTGCCGGGCTCGCTGGCAACAGAAGGATCTACCTCCAGCTGGTTGTCGACCTTTTCAATGCCTTTGGTATCCAGCGCGATGCGTTCGGCCAACTCGCGGTCCACTTCGTTTTCAACCTTGCCCTTGAGCGTCGCGGTGCCTTGTTCGACACCCACATCGATCTTGAACGGGCTCAGATGCTTGTTCAGCGCGAAAGCTGTCCAGATCGAACCTTCCTGACGCGCCTCGGCGAGTTGAGTGGGCAGGTCTGGCTGGGCGAGCACCGGGCCGCTGCCCAGCAGCGCAGCGGCGGCCGTGATCAGAGCAATCTTTTTCAGTGAAAACATAGGAGCGTTCCTTTTGCGGTGAGATCTCGTCTCCGAATGGACGGTTTTAACGGCATAAACGCGGATTAATCAGGCTGTTCGCCATTAGCTGATCAGAAAGCTACCATGCATGCCGAAGAATCAATCAGAATTGACCATGCAACTTGCCCGATGATTCCGAGACTAACTGAGACAATTCATTAAGGAGCGTAGGAAAAATGGAAGCAGCCACTGAGAATCAGGGCCGTATTCTGCTTGTGGACGATGAGTCCGCCATCCTCCGCACTTTCCGGTACTGTCTGGAAGACGAAGGCTACAGTGTCGCCACTGCCAACAGCGCAGCCCAGGCCGACACGCTCATGCAGCGTCAAGTATTCGATCTGTGCTTTCTAGATTTGCGTCTGGGCGAAGACAACGGCCTGGACGTGCTGGCGCAGATGCGGATTCAGGCGCCGTGGATGCGTGTGGTGATCGTGACTGCCCATTCGGCGGTGGATACCGCTGTCGATGCCATTCAGGCGGGCGCAGCCGACTACCTGGTCAAGCCGTGCAGTCCTGACCAGTTGCGCCTTGCAACGGCCAAGCAGCTTGAAGTCAGGCAACTGTCTGCCCGTCTCGAAGCACTGGAAGGCGAGGTTCGCAAGCCCAAGGATGGTCTGGATTCCCACAGCCCTTCGATGATGGCGATACTGGAAACGGCCCGTCAGGTTGCCGTGACCGATGCCAACATCCTGATTCTGGGCGAATCGGGTACCGGTAAGGGCGAGCTGGCCAGGGCGATTCATGGCTGGAGCAAGCGGGCCAAGAAGTCCTGCGTCACCATCAACTGCCCGTCGCTGACCGCAGAACTGATGGAAAGCGAACTGTTCGGCCACAGCCGCGGTGCCTTTACCGGTGCCAGCGAAAGCACGCTGGGCCGCGTCAATCAGGCCGATGGCGGCACCCTGTTCCTCGACGAAATCGGTGACTTCCCGCTGACGCTGCAGCCCAAATTGCTGCGCTTCATTCAGGACAAGGAATACGAGCGCGTCGGTGACCCGGTGACCCGCCGTGCCGACGTGCGCATCCTGGCGGCCACCAACCTCAACCTTGAAGACATGGTGCGCAGCGGGCGTTTCCGTGAGGATCTGCTGTACCGCCTGAACGTGATCACCCTGAATCTGCCGGCCCTGCGTGAGCGCAGCGAAGACATTCTGACCCTTGCGGACCGCTTTCTGGCGCGTTTCGTCAAGGAATACGCGCGTCCGGCCCGAGGCTTCAGCGAAGAAGCCCGTGCCGCGCTGCTCAATTACCGCTGGCCAGGCAACATTCGTGAGCTGCGCAACGTGATCGAGCGTGCCAGCATCATCTGTCCACAGGATCGCGTAGAGGTCAGTCATCTAGGCATGGCTGAGCAACCGACCAACAATGCACCACGTGTGGGCGCGGCCTTGAGTCTGGACGAGCTTGAAAAGGCACACATCGGGGCCGTACTGGCAACCAGTGAAACCCTTGATCAGGCCGCCAAGACGCTGGGTATCGATGCTTCGACGCTTTACCGCAAACGAAAACAGTACAACCTATGAAATACCTCAAATGAAGCTGGCCATGAAGTTGCGCACTCGCCTCTTCCTGAGTATCTCGGCGCTTATCACGGTCGCGTTGCTCGGGCTGCTGCTGGGGCTCGTCAGTGTCATGCAGATGGCCCGTACTCAGGAATCACTGATTCAGCATAACTTCGCCATCCTCGATCTGGGTTTGAAGTTGCGCCAGAACATGGGTGATCAACTGGCGTTGATGACCGGTGCCAATCGCAATGAGGCTGAGCTGGACAGAATCCAGCAGCAGTTCGAAGAACTGCTGGAGGAAGGGTCGGCGCAGGACACCCAGCAAAATGTGCGTAACGGTTTTGAGAAGACCCGGGGCGATTATCAGCGATTCATTGCCACCTGGAAGCAATATGGCGATGATCCGCGAGGCATGCGGGGCAACCCGCAACTGAGCGAGAGTTTCGACGCTCTGCGCAACGGTCTGCTGAGTGTGCATCGCAAGGCACTGGAGAACATCAGCACCGCCGAGATCAATTCCAGGGACCGTGCATTGTGGATCGCCGGCTTGTTGGGGCTGGTCGGGCTGGCGGTGCTGTGCATCGGCTTTGTGACCGCGCACGGCATCGCCCGCCGTTTCGGTGCACCGATCGAGGCGCTGGCCAAGGCTGCCGATCGCATTGGGGAAGGTGATTACGAGGTCACGCTGCCCATTTCCTCGGCCGCAGAAATGAACCTGCTGACCCGGCGCTTCGGCATCATGGCCGAAGCCCTGCGTCAGCATCAGGCGACCAACGTCGATGAGCTTCTGGCGGGCCAGCAGCGCCTGCAAGCGGTCCTCGACAGTATCGACGACGGCCTGTTGATGATCGATCGCCAGGGGCACCTGGAGCACCTGAACCCTGTTGCGCAGCGCCAGCTCGGATGGGACGAGAGTCGCCTTGGGCAAAGTCTCGGCGAGGCATTGAGCCGTCCAGAACTGGATGAGCAACTGCATCTGGTGCTGCGGGGCGGAACGCTGGAGCGCGCGCCGGAAGATCTGGCCATCGAAATCGACGGCGAGTCTCGATTGCTGACCTACAGCATGACACCGGTCAGTCACACCAAGGGCCACATCCTGGGTGCTGTGATGGTGCTGCACGACGTGACCGAACAGCGTGCTTTCGAGCGGGTACGCAGCGAGTTCGTCCTGCGCGCCTCGCATGAGTTGCGCACGCCGGTCACGGGTATGCACATGGCGTTCGGCCTTCTTCAGGAGCGTCTGCATTTCGCTCCCGAGTCCCGTGAGGCCGATCTGCTCAATACAGTCACCGAAGAGATGCAGCGCCTCATGCAGCTCATCAACGACCTGCTGAATTTCTCGCGTTACCAGAACGGTCTGCAGAAGCTGAAACTTGCACCTTGTTCCGTGGAGACCTTGCTGCAGGAAGCCAAGGCGCGCTTCGAGGATCAGGCCCAGGAGCAGGATATTGTGCTGATGCTGGATATGCAGGAGCCCATGCCGCGTCTGCATGCCGATCAGTCCCAACTGGAGCGGGTGCTGGATAATCTGCTGGACAATGCATTGCGTCACACGCCGCCGAACGGCCTGATCCGCCTGCAGGCCAGGCGTCACGGCGAGCGGGCGATCATCAGTGTCGAGGACAACGGTGAAGGCATTGCCTACGGACAGCAGGGGCGGATCTTCGAACCCTTCGTCCAGGTGGGTCGCAAGAAAGGCGGCGCCGGGCTCGGGCTGGCGCTGTGCAAGGAGATCGTCCAACTGCACGGCGGACGAATGGGCGTGTACTCAAGGCCAGGGCAGGGCACGCAGTTCTATATGGCTTTACCGCTCTGAGGGCTTGATCGCCAGGCCCTCATCGGCTGACTGAGCGCCAGCCCCCATGCGCTTCAATTCGAGTGATTGAGCACCTGCAGGATGGCCGCGCTCTGTGCGTCGGGCTCGCCGTCGAAGCGTGCCGGGCGATAGTGCATCTGAAACGCGGCCAGTACCTGGCGCGTAGCGACGTCCAGCTCACCGGTTTGCGGAGTGCTGTAGCCCAGGCGTGCCAATTGCTGCTGGAACCAGGTGATGCTCGGCAGGTTGGCTGCCAGCAATGCCTGACGCTGGGCAACCTGGCGTTCGTCCGGCCAGTTCCCCAGACCTTCGGCAGCGAGGCGTTTCCACGGGAACAACGGCCCCGGGTCCTGCTTGCGCAACGGGGCGATGTCGCTGTGACCGATGATGTGTTTGGGGTCGATTTTGTTACGTTTGACGATGTCCTTGAGCAGGACAATGATCGACTGGGTCTGCGCTTCGGTGTACGGATACCACAGGCGACCTGTCGGCGTTTCCTTGAAGCCCGGGTTGACGATCTCGATGCCGATCGAACTGGAGTTGAGCCAGGTGCGGCCTTCCCACTCGCTTTCGCCGGCATGCCAGGCACGTGCGTTTTCATCGACCAGCTTGTAGATGGTGGCCTTGCTGTCGTCACCGATCAGGTAGTGGGCGCTGACCTCGCCATGGGTCAGTAATTGCAGCGAGCGTTCCAGCGACGCCGAGGTGTAGTGCATCACCACATACTGGGCACGGCCATCGAAATTTACCGAGGGGTGGCTGGTGTCCAGCCTGGGGCCGCTGGCGCAGGCAGTGAGGATGAGCATGATAAAGGCGGAGAAATACAGCTTCATGAGGTCGGCAGCGTCGGCAGGAAATGAAACATCATAACAAAATGTGTACAAATAGCATGGGCCGCCGGCTATTTGTTCAGGTCAAAATGTTTCAGTCAGCCTTGTTCGATGCGGTTCCGGCCGTTCTCCTTGGCCTTGTAAAGCGCCTGGTCGGCACGTTTGATGGCGGTGTCGCTCCGTTCTCCGGGGCGAAAAGCCGTCAGGCCAATGGACACGGTGATGGTGACTCGCTCACCCTTGAAGTGGAACGGGCATGACTCTACGGCGGCGCGCAGTTCGTCGAGCAGCGTCAGCCCCGTGGCAGGAGGTGTTGCAGGCAGCAGCATGACAAATTCTTCGCCGCCAAAGCGTGCGAGGAAGTCGTTGGCGCGCAGGCGTTTGCTGAACACATTGGCGACAATCTTCAATACCTTGTCGCCAGCCAGATGCCCGTAACCATCGTTGATGCGTTTGAAATGGTCCAGGTCCAGAATGCAGACCAACAGACTGTTTTTTTCTTCCTGCCACCGGGCCATCTCTTGTTCGAGGCGCTCGCCCCAGGCTGCTCGATTGGGCAGTCCGGTGAGCGGGTCGATCAGGGCCTTTTGACGCTGTTCTTCCAGGTGAGTCCTGAAGCCCAGGGCTTCCTGTTCCATACTCGCGACGCGGGCTGCCAGACCTTGCAGTCGCGAGGCCACTTCGCGCTCGCGTGCATCGCGCTTGAGCTGGTAGTGATCCATGGTGCCGAGCAGGGCTTCAAGCCGATTGTCGAGCACCCGCTTGAGGCTGGGCAGATCGGAGGCGTCCTGAACACTGCTTTGCAGGCCGCCCACCTGTTCGCGCAACTGGTCGTTGAGGTCGCGCGCGGTGGACTGATCCTCGGCGTGATCTTCACTGGCCGCCTGCAAGTGGCTCTGAAACGATTCGAGCCGTTCATTGAGCTGCTTGAGGTAGGTGCCGAACTCCTGTTGACCGCCGTTGTTGATCGCCAGCATCAGCACCGCCATATCGTCGAGGATCGGCAGCAATTCGTACCAGTTAAGCCCATGCTTCAAGCGTAACTGCATATCCTCGACCTGCGGGCGAAAGTGCTCGGAGAGGGTCAGGTCGTCCAGAAGGCCCAGCAGGGTTTGTTCAATATGCGCAGCCACCGAGCTGTAGCTGGGCTCGGGTGATGAGGGTAGCGCGTAGCCTTCTTCGCCTTCTGCCGTCTCGGGCTGCTGCTCGGCCTCTGCGTCGGGTTCTTCAACTGTCGCGTCGATTGGCGCGGGCCGTTGTTGATAGGGCACTGACGGAACAGGCGCCAGGAGATCCGCGAAATCGATGGGTTCGACAGTGACAGGTGCAGGTTCGGCGAAGGACTCTGCCGTTGCTGGAGCAACATCCGCAGCCGTGACCGATGGTGCAGGTTCTTCAGGCGTTGCAGCGGCGGGTGTCACGACGGCAGGCGTATCGGTTTCCGGGGCAGGCGTGGGCGGTGTGCTGTCTGTGGCAGAGGTGGCTACGGTGGCAGGTGAGTCATCGACCTCGGCTTCGCCATGAGCGATGTCTGCCGGGGCGTGAGTGCTTGCTGCCTGCGGCTCTGCATCGGGCTCATGCGTGTCCGGTGCCGAGGTGGGGTCTTCGGGGTGAGCAGCCTCGGGATGAGTATCGTTGCCTTGGCCTTCGCGCGAACCGAACAGGCGTTGCAGCAATCCCTGGCGCGGACCTTCCTCGGGTTTTTCAACCTGGGTCAGGGCCTGGCCCTGCAAATTGCTCAACTCGCCGAGCAGCAGGGGCAGCTCACGGGCTTGTGAGGCACGCTCTTCAAGCTCCTTGGCAAAGCGCTTGAGTGGCTTGCGTACGTCGCGTGGCAGCGGCAATGACTGCAGTTGCGCAACCAGTGCGGTCAGTGCCGAGCTGATTTGCGCGGCCCGTACTTCGCGGCGTTGTTCAGAGTCCAGTACGGCCTTTTCGAGGCGCGGGATCAGGGCTGCCAGGCCCGCGTCCATATCATCCTTGCGGACAATTTCGCGCATCTCCTTCATGCATTCGTCGACGGCGCGGTCAGAGCCCTCTGCCGCAAGACTGCTGCGTACCAGACCGCGTCGCAACAAATCGAGCCGCGCATCCCAGCGCTTTTCGAGCTTGTCCTGTTGCTCGATCCCTTTAAGGTATTTCTCTTTCCAACGCTCCGCGTCGTCGCTCATGCAAGGCTTCCACCAGAGGGCACAGGCAGTGAGTCCCCACGCAGTGAGTCAGGCAGGCGAATCTCGACAGCGACAGGCAGATGATCGGAAATGGGCTGTGCCAGCACCTGCACACGTTCGAGCGTCAGGGTCGGGCTGAGCAAAATGTGATCGAGGCAACGTTGTGGTCGCCAACTGGGGAAGGTTGCTTCTATCTGCGGAGCCAAAAGCCCCAGGTCCCGTAGCGGCGAGTGTTCCAGCAGGTCGTTGGCATGGGTGTTCATGTCGCCCATCAGCACCTGATGGCGGTAACCGCCGATCAGTTCGCGAATGTAGGCGAGCTGCCGGGTTCGGGTTCGGGTCCCCAGCGCCAGGTGCATCATGACCACGACCAGGGCATCTTCGCCCTCGCCGAAACGCACGAGAATTGCGCCGCGCCCGGCAGGACCCGGCAGCGGATGATCCTCGATCTTGGTCGGGCGCAGACGGCTCAACACACCATTGCTGTGCTGCGCCAGGCGCCCGAGGTTGCGATTGAGTTGTTGATACCAGTACGGAAAACCACCCAGCTGGGCAAGGTGCTCGACCTGGTTGATAAAGCCGGAGCGCATGCTGCCGCCGTCGACTTCCTGCAGTGCCACCAGATCGAATTCATTGATCAGATCGCCGATCTTCTGCAGGTTGCCAGCTCGACCGCCATGCGGCAGCAAATGCTGCCAGCTGCGCGTCAGGTAATGATGGTAGCGCTGGGTACTGATACCCACCTGGATATTGAAACTGAGCAAACGCAGCCTGCCGTCTTCCGGCAAGCCGTTTTGCAGCAGATGATGTTCGTTGACCTGCGGATCATGCAGGCCAACGATACGGGTACTGCCTTTGCCCCAGCGGCGCATGATGTGCGCTTACTTGGCGGCTGTGCTAGCCGCTCGCTCTTTGGCAATCAGTTGATCGGCAACTTCCAGGGTCTTTTCCGGACCACCGGCAGAACCCAGGTCAAAGCGGTACTTGCCATTGACGATCATGGTCGGAACGCCAGTCACTTCGTACTTCTTGGCCAGTTCCTTGTACTGGGCGATCTTGCCCTTGACTGCGAAAGAGTCGAACGTTTTCAGGAAGTCTTCCTTGTTCACGCCCTGTGTGGCGACGAAGTCAGCCATGTCATTCTTGTCGGTCAGACGCTTGCCGCCTTTCTGGATGGCTTCGAATACGGCGGCGTGAACCTTGTGCTCGACGCCCATGGTGTCGAGGGTGATGAACAGCTGGCCGTGTGCATCCCACGGGCCGCCGAACATGGCAGGGATGCGTACGAACTTGACGTCGGACGGCAGTTTTTCAATCCACGGATTGATCGTTGGCTCGAACGCGTAGCAGTGCGGGCAGCCATACCAGAACAGCTCGACGACTTCGATCTTGCCTGGCTCGGCAACAGGCACAGCGCTCGCCAGCTCGACGTATTGCTTGCCTGCCTCGATGGGCGTGGCGGCCTGGGCGGACATACCGAACAGACTGGCGGCAACCAGAGCGGCGCTGATGATCAGATTACGCATGCTTTACTCCTGAGCAGATTGAATCGCCTTCAAGCGACGGTGGTTTCGACCGGACGCGAAAGCCTGAGTTCGTTAGTGTAACGCTGAGGTTGTAAAAATGGGCGACCGCAGACGGCCTTTTTGCATAAGGAGTGAAGCAGGTCATGTCTGAATGTTCCAGCACACCGGTCAGAGCGGCGCGATACGGTGTGAGTGTGGGCCGGGGGACAGGTGTGTCATTATATGCGCACGCATCCAAACGAAACCGACACCTCTTGCCGCACCCCTTGCAGGCAGGTCTTCACCGGAAATCACATGCAACTCAAAAACCCCATTCTCGGTCTGTGCCAACAGGCCACGTTCATGCTCAGCGCCGCCAAGGTCGACCAATGCCCCGACGACGAAGGTTTTGAGGTCGCATTTGCCGGTCGCTCCAACGCGGGCAAATCGAGTGCGCTGAACACCCTGACCCACGCCAGCCTGGCGCGCACATCCAAGACCCCGGGGCGTACCCAGTTGCTGAATTTTTTCGGCCTGGACGAAGATCGCCGTCTGGTCGACCTGCCCGGTTACGGCTACGCCAAAGTGCCCATCCCGCTCAAACTGCACTGGCAGCGTCACCTGGAAGCCTACCTGGGCAGCCGCGAAAGCCTGAAGGGTCTGATCCTGATGATGGATATCCGTCATCCAATGACCGACTTCGACGTGCTGATGCTGGACTGGGCCATCGCCAGCAACATGCCGATGCACATTCTGTTGACCAAGGCCGACAAGCTGACCTACGGCGCGGCCAAGAACACACTGCTCAAGGTTCAGGCCGAGATTCGCAAAGGCTGGGGCGATGCAGTGAGCATCCAGTTGTTCTCGGCCCCCAAGCGCATGGGGCTGGAAGAGGCTTACACCGTGCTGGCCGACTGGATGGAACTGGAAGACAAGGCGCCTGCGGAGTAAATCGCAGGCAAAAAAGACCCCGGACTTCGCATGGGGAGGGGGAAGTTCCGGGGCTTAAGGTCCAGACCTTAGGGTGGGATCTGGATAACTGCCAACACTTAACACAACTAGGAGCACGATCGATTTTTCAACCAATCGACACGTCTGACTCCTGTCCAAACGGTTAAGTTCCAGCAGTGAAGAAAAGTTCACATTTCCTACAATATTTGACGAACCTGCGCACAGGTTCGCCTCTTCAGGCTCAGTGAGCCTCGTCCCAATTGTTGCCAACCCCCACTTCCACCAGCAACGGCACGGCCAGTTCCGCTGCGCCGCTCATGTGTGGACGGATCTGTCCACTGATCTGATCGACCAGGTCCTCGCGCACTTCAAGCACCAGTTCGTCGTGAACCTGCAGGATGACCCGAGCATCCAGACCGGACTCGTCCAGCCAGCCATTCACCGCCACCATGGCTTTCTTGATGATGTCCGCAGCGGTGCCCTGCATCGGCGCGTTGATCGCCATGCGTTCCGCGCCTTTGCGCAGGGACTGGTTCTTGGCGTTGATGTCCGGCAGGTACAGGCGGCGGCCGAAGATGGTTTCGACAAAACCTTGCTCGGCAGCCTGGGCGCGGGTGCGCTCCATGTAGTTCAGCACGCCAGGGTAGCGGGCGAAGTAGCGGTCGACATACGCCTGTGACTGCTTGCGATCGACGCCAATCTGCTTGGCCAGGCCGAACGCGCTCATGCCGTAGATCAGGCCGAAGTTGATCGCCTTGGCGCTGCGACGCATGTCAGTGGTGACGTTTTCCAACTCGACGCCAAACACCTCCGCAGCCGTCGCACGGTGAACGTCCAGGTCATTGCGGAATGCGTGCAGCAAGCCTTCGTCCTGGGCCAGATGCGCCATGATCCGCAGTTCGATCTGCGAATAGTCGGCGGCCAGCAGCTTGTAGCCCTTCGGAGCCACGAACGCCTGACGGATGCGCCGGCCTTCAGCAGTACGAATCGGGATGTTCTGCAGGTTCGGATCGCTGGAGGACAAACGCCCGGTGACCGCCACCGCCTGATGATAGGAGGTGTGAATACGCCCGGTACGCGGGTTGATCTGCTCCGGCAGGCGGTCGGTGTAGGTGCTCTTGAGCTTGCTCATCGAGCGGTATTGCATCAGCACCTTGGGCAGCGGGAAATCCTGCTCCGCGAGTTCGGCAAGCACGGCCTCGGCAGTCGATGCCTGACCGGTGGCGGTCTTGCTGAGAACCGGCATACCAAGTTTTTCGTAGAGAATCACGCCCAGTTGCTTGGGCGAGCCGAGGTTGAACTCTTCGCCGGCAATGGCGAAGGCCTCGCGTTCCAGCGCGGTCATCTTGTCGCCCAGTTCGACGCTCTGGATGCCCAGCAGGTTGGCATCGACCAGCGCGCCCTGGCGCTCGATACGTGCCAGCACAGGCACCAGCGGCATCTCGATATCGTTCAATACCGGCTGCAGGGTCGGAATCGCGGCCAGCCGTGCGTCGAAGACTTCATGCAGGCGCAGGGTCAGGTCCGCTTCTTCGGCGGCGTAATTGCCCGCATGCTCCAGGGCAATCTGGTCAAAGCTCAGTTGTTTGGCGCCTTTGCCGGCAATCTCCTGGAAATTGATCGGCGTGTGCGTCAGGTACTTGGCCACCAGGCTGTCGCGGTCGTGGCGGGTGGCGCTGGAGTCCAGTACATAGGATTCCAGAATGGTGTCGAAGCGCACGCCCTGCAGGTCGATGCCTTGAGCCTGATCGCCGTCGATCGCGCAATTGGCAAGCAGGTTGATGGCGAACTTGGCGTGCTGGCCGACCTTGATTTTGTCCGGGTCTTCCAGCAGCGGCTTGAGCGCCTTGAGCACGGTGTCGCGGTCCAGCTGCTGCGGCACGCCCATGTATGAATGGGTCAGCGGAATGTAAGCGGCTTCGTGGGTCTGAATGGCGAAGGACAGGCCGACCAGTTGCGCACGCTGGGCATCGGTGCCGTTGCTCTGGGTGACGAAGGCAAACAGTGGCGCGGCCTGCAGCTTCTTCAGCCAGGCATCGAACTGGCTCTGTTCAAGAATGACTTCATAAGCCGCTTCTCTGGCCTCGACGGTCGGCTCTTCGACGGTCAGCTCCTGGCCGGCACGTTTGGCGTCGCGTTGCAGGTCTTCGATCCAGCTCTTGAATTCCAGCTCGGCGTACAGCTCCATCAACGTGTCGCGGTCGGGCTCGCCGCAATGCAATTGATCCAGTTCGATGTCCAGCGGTACGTCGATCTTGATGGTCGCCAGTTCGTAAGACAGAAAGGCCATCTCACGATGCTCTTCGAGTTTGGCGGCCAGGGTCTTGGCGCCACGGATCGGCAGGGAGGCGACCTTGTCGAGGTTCTCGTAAAGCTCCTTGATGCCACCGCCAATGCCGACCAGCAAACCGACCGCGGTCTTCTCGCCAACGCCGGGCACGCCGGGAATGTTGTCGACCTTGTCGCCCATCAGGGCCAGGTAATCGATGATGTGCTCCGGACCGACGCCGAATTTCTCTTTCACGCCCGCGACATCCAGCACGCTGCCGGTCATGGTGTTGACCAGAGTGATATGGCCGTCGACCAGTTGCGCCATGTCCTTGTCGCCGGTGGAAATCACCACTGGACGATCGGCCGCCGCGCTGCTGCGTGCCAGCGTGCCGATCACGTCATCGGCTTCGACGCCTTCGACGCACAGAAACGGGTAGCCCATGCCTTTGACGCAGGCATGCAGCAGGTCGACCTGCACACGCAGATCGTCCGGCATGCTCGGCCGGTTGGCTTTGTAGTCGTTGTACAGCGCATCACGGAACGTCCCGCCCTTGGCGTCGAACACCACCGCGAGCGGGCTTTCCGGATACTGGCGCCGCAGGCTTTTGAGCATGTTGAGCACGCCCTTGACGGCACCGGTCGGCAATCCTTTGGAGGTGGCCAGTGGTGGCAGTGCGTGGAAGGCGCGGTAGAGGTAAGAGGAACCGTCTACCAGGACGAGTGGCGCTTGGGTCATGAGCAGAATCAACCTTTTCGGCGGGGTCGGCGCTAGAATGCGCGAACCATTGACGACAAAGGGACAAGGTTATCATGTGCAAGGTAAATCGACTGATATTGACCGGACTGTTGGCCTTTTGCCCTTTGTTCGCTATTGCAGCAGAAGATCCACCTTCAGCGGCGCCGGACGTTACTATTCGCACCGACGGTGACAGAACCATTCAGGAATATCGCCAGAACGGCTTTCTGTATGCGGTTAAAATCACCCCGAAACACGGCAAGCCCTATTTTCTGGTGCGCGCCGATGGTACAAGCCCCAATTTCATTCGTTCGGACCAACCGGACATGCTGATCCCGCAGTGGGAAATATTCAGCTGGTAGCACCCTACATTCACTTCAATCGTTGGCAGTCCTGATATGTCCGTTTTTACCCCCCTGGCTCGGCCCGAGCTGGAAACATTTCTCGCCCCTTACGGGCTCGGCCGTCTGCTTGACTATCAGGGCATCGCTGCCGGTAGTGAAAACACCAATTACTTCATCAGCCTGGAGCAGGGCGAGTTCGTGCTGACGCTGGTCGAGCGCGGCCCGGTTCAGGAGATGCCGTTCTTCATCGAACTGCTCGACGTGCTGCATGAAGCCGATCTGCCGGTGCCTTATGCGCTGCGCACTACCGATGGTCAGGCGCTGCGCGAGCTGGCAGACAAACCGGCGCTTTTGCAGCCGCGTCTGCCGGGCAAGCACATCAGCGAGCCGAACACCCAGCATTGCGTGCAGATTGGCGAGTTGCTGGCCAACCTGCATCTGGCGACCCGTGGGCAGATCGTCGAGCGCAAGACTGATCGCGGCCTGGACTGGATGTTGAGCGAGGGGCGCAATTTTCTGTCGCACCTGGGCGAGACCCAGCGGGCGCTGCTTGAAAACAGCCTTCAGGAGATCGAGGCGTTCAAACCACAGATCATGGCGCTGCCGCGTGCCAACCTGCATGCCGATCTGTTCCGCGACAACGTACTGTTCGAAGGGACGCACCTGACCGGGTTGATCGATTTCTACAATGCCTGTTCGGGGCCGATGCTATATGACCTGGCGATTGCTCTCAACGATTGGTGTTCCCGCGAAAACGGTCAGCTCGATGCTGTCCGCGCCCGTGCCTTGCTGGGTGCCTATGCGGGCTTGCGACCGTTCACGGCGGCGGAATCGAAGCTCTGGGCGACAATGTTGCGTATCGCTTGCGTGCGTTTCTGGCTGTCACGTTTGATCGCCGCCGAAACCTTCGCCGGTCAGGACGTGCTGATTCATGACCCTGCGGAGTTCGAGCGCCGCCTGGCCGAGCGCCAGGAAGCGCACATTGCGTTGCCGTTTGCGCTCTGAGACCAGACCTGTCTCCGCGCGTCTGAACCCGTCGGACGGTTGACTCTCGTTCCCATGCTCCGCGTGGGAATGCAGTGCGTGACGCTCTGCGTCGCAAGAGGACGCGAAGCGTCCAGACCGGCATGCCCACGCGGAGCATGGGCACGATAGTGTTATCCCTGACGACTATCGTTCCTCACGCTCCAGCGTGGGAATGCAGTTCGTGATGCTCTGCGTCACACAGCAGTGCTGCGATGTGGGCGGTGGCAGTCAGAGACTGCTCAGGCAACCTGCCAAATCATCCGCCAGCTTTTGCAGGACTTGCTCGTAACCCTGCGCGGTGGCCGGGGTGTAGCCGCCCAGTCCATCCAGTTCGGCCAGTTTGACCGGCAGGCCGGCGCTCAGGGTTTCGGCCAGGCGCGGGCGCAGGGGTGGTTCGCTGAATACGCAGGTCTTGCCGGCAGCTTTCAGGCGTTCGCGCATGGCGGCGACGTGCTGGGCGCCGGGCTGGATCTCGGCGGCGATGGCGAATACCCCGGCATGCTTGAGCCCATAAGCCTCTTCGAAATAATCGAAGGCCTCGTGGAACACGAAGTAGGGCTTGCCTGCCACTGCGCTGACACGCTGCTTGATACGGCCGTCCAGCGTATCGAGGCGTTTGCTGAAGGCCTCGGCGTTGCTGGTGTAGCGTGCTGCATTGGCAGGGTCGGCAGCGCTCAGGTCAGTGGCCATTTTTGCGGCGATCACCCGCGCGTTGACGGTCGACAGCCACAGGTGCGAATCGAGACTGCCTGGCCGGTGGTCGTGGTCATGTTCGTCTGCGTCGTTGTCGTGATCATGCTCGTGGTCATCATGCGAGGCATTGTCTTCGCCAAAGTGACGCAAGTGCATGCCCGGCAGCGTCTGCACGGCAACTGCAGGCAGTTTGCGGCCCTGAAGGACGCGCGGCAGGAAGGTTTCCATGTCCGGGCCGATCCAGTAGAGCAACTCGACTTCCTGTACACGCCGTACGTCGGATGGGCGCAGCGCGTAGTTATGCGGTGAGGCACCCGGCGGCAGAAGCACTTCCGGTGTCCCGACGCCATCCTGCACAGCCGCTGCAATCAGTTGCAGAGGCTTGATGCTGGTCAGCACTCGGACTTCGGCCTGAGCAGGGGCGATGATCAGCAGGCTGACCCAGAAAACAGCAGCAAGATTTAAAAGACGGCGCACTCGAATCACTCATATCAGCCAGGAACGGGTAACATAATAACGTCTCTAGCCAATATCGTCGCTGCTCATGCCCAATACTCCCCTGGCCAGTCGCCCCCATGACCACTCTCACTGCGTGCATTCGGCCCTCGCCGAAGCCGATGCGCTGTGCGCCAAACAGGGTCTGCGCCTGACCACCTTGCGCCGTCGCGTGCTGGAACTGGTCTGGCAAAGCCACAAGCCGCTGGGTGCCTACGACATCCTTGCAGTGCTGAGTGATGAAGACGGTCGCCGTGCGGCCCCGCCAACCGTTTACCGTGCGCTGGATTTCCTCCTGGAAAACGGGCTGGTGCACCGTATTGCCTCGCTCAATGCCTTCACGGGCTGCAACCACCCCACCCACGCGCATCAGGGCCAGTTCCTGATTTGCCGCCTGTGTCATGCGGCGATCGAGCTGCAGCACCCGGCCATCAGCAATGCCGTGGTCGATGCTGCCGCAGGCGTCGGCTTCGCGGTCGAAGGCCAGACGGTCGAGATCGTCGGCGTTTGCGCTGGCTGCAAGGCCGCTTGATGTCGGATGCATTGATACGTCTGGACAAGGTCGCCGTTACGCTTTCCGGGCAAAACGTCCTGGATGACATCCAGTTGAGCGTCAAACCCGGCGAGATCGTCACTTTGATCGGCCCCAACGGTGCAGGCAAGACCACGCTGGTGCGTGCGGTGCTCGGACTGCTCAAGCCCGACGCCGGTAGCGTCTGGCGCAAGCCGAGGCTGCGTGTCGGCTACATGCCGCAAAAGCTGCATGTGGACCAGACGCTGCCGCTGTCGGTGCTGCGTTTCCTGCGTCTGGTGCCCGGTGTGGATCGCACGGCCGCAGCGTCGGCGCTGGAAGAAGTCGGCGCCGGGAAAGTCATCGACAGCCCGATTCAAGGCATTTCCGGTGGCGAGATGCAGCGTGTTCTGCTGGCGCGCGCGTTGTTGCGCAAGCCTGAGTTGCTGGTCCTCGACGAACCGGTGCAGGGTGTCGACGTGGCCGGACAGGCCGAGCTGTACAGCCTTATTACCCGGCTGCGCGACCGCCACCAGTGCGGCGTGCTGATGGTTTCCCACGATCTGCATCTGGTCATGAGCACCACCGATCAGGTGGTGTGCCTGAACCGTCACGTCTGCTGCTCCGGGCATCCCGAGCAGGTCAGCCATGACCCGGCCTTTGTCGAGCTGTTCGGCAACAATGCGCAGAGCCTGGCGATTTATCACCACCATCACGACCACGCCCATGATCTGCATGGCGCGGTGGTGAATGACGCTGCGTCCCTCCCTCATACTCATGTTCACGGAGACAGCTGCAAGCATGGCTGATTTTCTACTGTATGCCTTGCTCGCAGGCGTCGCGCTGGCCGTTGTTGCTGGCCCGCTGGGATCATTCGTGGTCTGGCGGCGCATGGCTTATTTCGGCGACACACTGTCCCACGCCGCGCTGCTCGGCGTCGCGTTGGGCTTCCTGCTGGATATCAGCCCGACCATCGCGGTGACGGTCGGCTGCCTGCTGCTGGCGGTGTTGCTGGTCACGTTGCAACAGCGCCAACCGCTGGCCTCGGACACGCTGTTGGGGATTCTGGCACCGAGCACCTTGTCGCTGGGGCTGGTGGTGCTCAGTTTCATGCACGAAGTGCGCATCGACCTGATGGCCTACCTGTTCGGCGATCTGCTGGCTATCAGCCCGGCTGATCTGGGCTGGATTCTGGGCGGCAGCACGTTGGTTTTGGTACTGATCGTCGCACTGTGGCGCCCGCTGCTGGCAATGACCGTGCACGAAGAACTGGCGCGGGTCGAGGGCCTGCCGGTTGCTACACTGCGCATGACCTTGATGCTGCTGATCGCCGTGGTGATCGCGGTGGCGATGAAAATCGTCGGTGTTCTGCTGATTACCTCGCTGTTGATCATCCCGGCGGCTGCGGCACAGCGTCACGCCCGTTCGCCGGAGCAAATGGCGCTGGGCGCAAGCCTGTTGGGCGTGATAGCCGTGTGTGCCGGGCTATCATTGTCGTGGTTCAAGGACACCCCTGCCGGACCGTCTATAGTGGTTTGCGCTGCAGCGTTGTTCTTGCTCAGCTTTGTTCTACCCAGGCGAGCGGTGTAGACTTGCTCGTTTTTTGCGCAAACTAGAGAATCGCAGGAATGAAGCCGTTCGCCCCACGCTATCTGCTGCTTGTCGCATTTTCCATCCTGCTGGGTGCCTGCCAGAGTGCGCCCACTGTCGAGACGCCTGCCTCCGAGGCCCAGCCTGACGCGTTCGCTCAGCTTGAGCAGAACATCGCCGGTAATGAGCTGGCAACGGCTGAGGACCAATTGGCGGCGTTGCAGGCTGCCAATCCTGCCGACATCCGTCTTGAGCCTTTTCAGCGTCGTTTGGCCGAAGCCTATCTGAGCCGCAGCCAGATCAGCCTGCAGAAGGGTGACATGAACGCGGCGGCCTCTGCGCTGAGCCGCGCACGCGCCCTGATGCCCAAGGCACCGGCGCTGACCAGCGGCGTCAACGGCGCCATTGCTCATGCGCGCAAGGCCGAGCTGGAAAAAGCCGAAGCGGATTTGAAGGCGGCCGAAGCCAGAAGGGTTGCCAAGCTCATCGATCCGTCGGCAGAAAGCACGACAATTGAACTCAAGATCGGCGATATGCGTGCATTGCGTCGTCAACTGGACGATATCGCAGCGGATACCGTAGCGTTCAACTGTGAAGTGCTGATGGTGGTGCCGCGCACCGAAGACTATCCGTGGCTGGCCACGTTGCTGACCAAGCGGGTGGTCAAGGCCAATCCGGATTTCGAGCTGCAATTGCGTCGCCAGATCGAGCGCAATGAAAAAGCGCAGATCATCCTGACGCCAGCGAAGCCCTGAGTCGATCCTCCAAAGCGGACGCAGAGCGTCCAGAACTGCATTCCCACGCGGAGCGTGAGGAACGAGAAGTGTTGCGGAGTCTATGTGGGGGCGGGAACGTTCAGAAAGGCGCTCCCACGCCGGAGCGTGGGAGCGATGTAGCAGCGTCAGATCAAGCCGGAACAGCCTTGGCTTTCACTTCACGATCCCACACACGGTGCTGAGCAATCGCGTTGAAGAACGCTTTGAACGATTTGCTATCGGACACTTCCAGCAGCCCGGCATCTTCTTCCAGGCGTAGCAGGCTCAACAGCTCTTTGGCTTCCCCGGCAAAGGAGATGGCCTTGAGGTGCTTGTAGGCTTCCAGGATGAAGTGCAATGCCACGCCGTCGCCTTTCAGGGCTTCGATCGAAGCCTTGCCACCCGGCACGAACACTGCGTCGAACGCTACCGAAGGCAGGCCTTCAGCCGATGCGTCCACTGGCAGGCTCTTGCCGTCAGCTGTCTTGACCGGTGCGGAGGTCGGGCCCAATACCTTGGCGTGTGCGCCTTCGGCAGTCAGTGCAGCCTTCATGGCTTCGACCGCTTTGCCGTCGACGCCGTCAGCCACAAGAATGGCAACCTTGCGCGAAACGATATCGCCAGACAGCAGGTTGACCTGGCTCAGCGCCGGCGACTCTTTTACCGATGTCTGACGCGCAGGTACGGTACCGGCTGTCGGTGCTGGCAAGCCCAGGTTGGCAGCTACACGTTTGGCCAGCTCCAGATCGATGTTGGCCAGAATCTCGTTGACCTGACGGGCACGGATGTACTCGCGCTCGACTTTGCCCAACTCGAAGCTATAGGCCGCGATGATGTGCTCTTTCTCGTGATGGCTCATGCTCTGGAAGAACAGGGTGGCCTGCGAGAAGTGATCGCCGAACGATTCGCTGCGCTCACGCACCTTGTGCGCTTCAACGCGCTCAGGGTAGGTCTCGAAGCCGCCATCTACCGGGCCGGCAGGGGTTTCTTTCGGCCAGCCGCCATCGATCGAGTTCGGCTCGTAGGAGGCGCGGCCCTTGTCGATAGTGGTGCGATGCTGTGCGTCACGCTGACCGTTGTGGTTCGGCGCAATCGGACGGTTGATCGGGATTTCGTGGAAGTTCGGCCCACCCAGACGGCTGATCTGCGTGTCGGTGTAGGAGAACAGGCGACCTTGCAGCAGCGGGTCGTTGGAGAAATCGATACCCGGCACGATATGGCCGGGGCAGAAGGCAACCTGCTCGGTTTCGGCGAAATAGTTGTCCGGGTTACGGTTCAAGACCATCTTGCCCAGCGGGGTGACCGGCACCAGCTCTTCCGGGATGATCTTGGTCGGATCGAGCAGGTCGAAGTCGAACTTGTGCTCGTCCTCCTCGGCAACGATCTGTACACCCAGTTCCCATTCCGGATAGTCGCCCATCTCGATGGACTCCCACAGGTCGCGGCGGTGGAAATCGGTGTCCTTGCCGGCGAGCTTCTGTGCTTCGTCCCAGACCAGCGAGCACACGCCGAACTTGGGCTTCCAGTGGAACTTCACGAAGCTCGACTTACCTTCGGTGTTGATGAAGCGGAAGGTGTGGATACCAAAGCCCTGCATGGTGCGCAGGCTTTTCGGGATCGCACGGTCGGACATGGTCCACAGCACCATGTGCGCGGATTCCGGCACCAGCGAGACGAAGTCCCAGAAGGTGTCGTGAGCCGAGCCGCCCGTAGGGATTTCGTTATGCGGCTCGGGTTTCACCGCGTGCACGAAGTCAGGAAACTTGATGGCGTCCTGAATGAAGAACACCGGCATGTTGTTGCCCACCAGGTCGAAGTTGCCTTCGTCGGTGTAGAGCTTGACGGCAAAGCCACGCACGTCACGCACGGTGTCGCCCGAGCCGCGTGGGCCCTGAACGGTGGAGAAACGCACGAACACCGGGGTCTTCTTGCCCGGATCGCGCAGGAAGCCTGCTTTACTCAGGGCGCCGTGGTCTTCGTAAGTCTGGAAATAGCCATGTGCTGCAGTACCGCGGGCGTGGACGATACGCTCCGGAATACGCTCATGGTCAAAGTGCGTGATCTTTTCACGCATGATGAAGTCTTCAAGCAGCGATGGGCCGCGGCTGCCGACTTTCAGTGTGTTCTGGTTATCGGAAATCTTGACACCGTGATTGGTGCGCAGGGCCTGCTGGGTCGCGTCCGAGCGGAACTGCTCAAGGCTTTCCAGCTTCTCGTTGGTATTGCCACGGTCCAGGGTGTCGGTACCTGCCAATTCGCTCTTGGGCGTTTGGGTTACAGGTGGTGCGTTCTTGCTAGCCATCAGAGACTCCTTATCTCGCCCCAATCATTGAGTTGGGTTCGCTGAATACGACTTCCCTGGCGTAAGCGGGAAATCACGGTATCCAAGAAGTGACCGGAGCAAAAAACAGCCGTTCCTTTTATTTTCGACCTGCGATCACCAACGGTCGTGTTATGTCCATTGCGCAGGACAGCCTGCAAATAAATGCTAAGCACAGCGGGCAGGACAGGCTAAAATGCGCGCCCGGCTCAATCTGGCCGAGGTAACGAAGCAAGTGGAATTGATCCACTGCGCTGATTTTTTAACGCGCCCCCACAAGGTTCGCTCCGTGATCGAGTTTCATAACGTCCACAAAACCTATCGGGTGGCAGGCAAGGAAATACCGGCCCTGCACCCCACCAGCCTGCGCGTCGACAGTGGCCAGGTGTTCGGCATCATCGGCCACTCCGGCGCGGGCAAAAGTACCTTGCTGCGTCTGATCAACCGCCTGGAAACCCCGAGTGGTGGACAGATCGTGGTCGATGGCGAAGACGTCACTGCGCTCGACGCCAATGGCCTGCGCCGTTTCCGCCAACAGGTCGGGATGATTTTCCAGCACTTCAATCTGCTGGCGTCCAAAACCGTGGCCGACAACGTCGCCATGCCGCTGACCCTGGCAGGCGATATGCCGCGCAAGCAGATCGACCAGCGTGTGGCCGAGTTGCTGGAGCGGGTCGGATTGTCCGATCACGCCAAAAAGTACCCGGCACAACTGTCGGGCGGCCAGAAGCAGCGTGTCGGCATCGCCCGCGCACTGGCTACCAAACCCAAAATCCTGCTGTGCGATGAAGCCACCAGCGCACTGGACCCGCAGACCACTGCGTCGGTCTTGCAACTGCTGGCCGAGATCAATCGTGAGCTGAAGCTGACCATCGTGCTCATCACCCATGAAATGGACGTGATTCGTCGCGTCTGCGATCAGGTGGCCGTGATGGACGCCGGGGTGATTGTCGAGCACGGCAGGGTCGCTGATGTGTTTCTGCATCCACAACACCCGACCACCAGGCGCTTTGTGCAGGAAGACGAGCAGGTCGACGAAAACGAACAGCGCGATGATTTCGCTCACGTTCAGGGCCGTATCGTGCGTCTGACGTTTCAGGGCGAGGCCACCTACGCGCCGTTGCTCGGCACGGTGGCGCGGGAAACCGGCGTCGATTACAGCATCCTCGCCGGTCGTATCGACCGCATCAAGGACACCCCTTACGGGCAGTTGACGCTGGCCATCACCGGCGGCGACATGGACGCCGCCTTCGCGCGCTTCACCGCCGCTGATGTTCATATGGAGGTGCTGCGCTGATGGACGCTTTTCTGAACCTGTTTTCCAATGTCGACTGGTACGAGATCTGGGTGGCCACTGGCGACACGCTGATCATGCTCGGTGTATCGCTCGGTTTCACCATCCTGCTCGGCCTGCCGCTGGGCGTGCTGATGTTTCTCACCTCGCCGCGTCAGTTGCTGGAGCACAAGCAGCTGTATGCGACGGTCGGGGTGATCGTCAACATGCTGCGCGCGCTGCCGTTCATCATCCTGCTGATCGTGATGATGCCGTTGACCGAGATCATTACCGGTACGTCACTGGGCATCCTCGGCACGTTGCCGCCGCTGATCGCCGGTGCCACGCCGTTCTTTGCGCGCCTGGTAGAGACCGCCTTGCGCGAAGTGGATCGCGGCATCATCGAAGCCACGCAGGCCATGGGCGCGACGACCCGGCAGATCATCGTCAAGGCGCTGCTGCCTGAGGCGCGCCCCGGCATTCTGGCGGCGATCACGGTGACCGCCATTGCGCTGGTGTCGTTCACGGCCATGGCCGGTGCGGTGGGCGCTGGCGGGCTGGGCGACCTGGCGATTCGTTATGGTTATCAACGCTTCCAGAACGATGTGATGTTCGTGACGGTCGTATTGTTGCTGGTGCTGGTGCAGATTCTGCAGACCATCGGCGACAGACTGGTCGCGCATTTCACACATCGTTGATCGAATCCGTTGGTATTGGCCCGCCTGTGCGGGCCCGAAGGAGTTGTTGCATGAAGAAACTATTGGCCATATTCGCCGCTGTCACCGCCTTGTCCGCGCAAGCCAACGAAACCCTGACCGTCGCGGCCTCTGCCGTGCCGCACGCCGAGATCCTCGAGTTCGTCAAACCGACCCTGGCCAAAGAAGGCGTGGATTTGAACATCAAGGTGTTCAATGACTACATTCAGCCTAACGTGCAGGTGTCGCAGAACCGTATGGACGCGAATTTCTTCCAGCACCAGCCGTATCTGGATGAGTTCAACAAGGGCAAAGGCACTGATCTGGTGGCCGTGGCCAAGGTGCACATCGAGCCTTTCGGCGCTTACTCCGACAAGTTCAAGACGCTGGCAGAGCTGCCCAACGGCGCCAATGTCGCCCTGCCCAATGACGCCACCAACGAAGGCCGCGCCTTGCTGCTGCTGGCCAAGGCAGGTCTGATCACCCTGAAAGAGCCGGGCAACATCCTGTCCAAGCCTTCGGATGTCGTGAATAACCCGAAAGACCTGAAGTTCCGTGAGCTGGAAGCGGCCACGCTGCCCCGCGTCCTGACTCAGGTCGATCTGGCGCTGATCAACACCAACTACGCCCTGAGTGCCAAGCTCGACCCGACCAAGGACGCGCTGATCATCGAAGGTGCCGATTCGCCCTACGCGAACATTCTGGTGGCCCGCCCGGACAACAAGGACTCGGACGCGATGAAGAAGCTGGTAGCCGCCTTGCAGAGCCCGGAAGTGAAAACATTCCTGACCGAGAAGTACAAAGGCGCTGTGGTTCCGGCGTTCTGATCCGATTGTACCTTGCGGTTCTCGCGCCAGTGCTCTGCGTCCCTTGTGACGCAGAGCGTCGGGAACACCTTATCGCTCCCACGCTCTGTGCTCATAGTTATACAGGCGCGTCGTGGGAGCGAGCTTGCTCGCGAAGAGGCCGGTAAAGCCTCCAGAAAATAGAGCGTTTGGACCAAGTCGTCGTGAGCAATGCGGATCGCCGCCCCGGTCACTCCCGCAGGAATCTCACAGGCCCTAATCCCTTTCCAGCAGCCCCGGCAATTGCTTCACCAGCTTCTGATTGTTCAGCGGTGCGCGGATAAAGCCTCGTTGCGTACCATCCGGGCCGATCAAAGCCAGATTACCGCTGTGGTCGACGAAGTAGTTCGCTTTGCTGGTGTCTGCGGGAATGAACGGAATGCTCACGGCATTGGCCAGTGTCTGGATATCAGCGACAGGTGCCGTCAGGCCGATGTACTGCGGGTCGAAGTAGCCCAGGTATTGCTTGAGCTGCTGCGGCGTGTCGCGGTTCGGGTCGACGCTGACCAGTACCACCCGCATGCGCTTGACTGTCTCTTCGGGCAGCTCGGTCCTGATCTGCTTGATCTGCGCCAGGGTCGTGGGGCAGATGTCCGGGCAGAAGGTGTAGCCGAAGAACATCAACGTCCATTGGTCTTTCAAGCCATCAAGCGCTACAGCCGCGCCGTTCTGGTCGGTCATGCTCAGGGCCGGTAACTGGCGGCTTTTGGGGAGCAGCACAATACCGGCGTCGTTGAGCGCCGCCTGGTCCTGTGGGTTGCGGCCAGTCAGCACCTGGCTGAGGATCAGGCTCAGAAGCAGGGCGACAATGGCAGCAACAATGAAAACGGTTTTATGAGTACGGGTCATGGTGTCGGCGCGGGTAGTGATCGGCATGCGGCCGGGGATGATGGCCTATATCGCGCACCGAGCCTAGATCTAGGGCGTGGTGACATCGAACAGCGTATAGGCCAGCGTCAGACGTTTTACATCCTCGGGTATGTCACGGTCGACGATGAAGCGCACCGGCATCTCGATGCGCTCGCCCGGCTGTAATGTCTGTTGGGTGAAGCAGAAGCATTCGGTCTTGTGAAACCACGCTGCGGCCTTTCCGGGCGAAATACCCGGTACGGCCTGGGCTTTCATCGGTCTGTCGGTCGGGTTCTGCGCGATGAAGATCATCTCGTTGAGCGCTCCGGGATGGACCTGCATCTGGCGCGACTGCGGGTAGAACGCCCAGGTCATCCCAGCCGCATTGCCGGCAGTGAACAGCACATCGATCTGGCGTGAAGCGTCCTGACCCGCTACGCCATTGTCGTTGTGTCCGGTCAGCACGCCGTAAAGCGACGGCAATGCCAATCCGCACATCAATATGATCACTATTAAACACGTCAAACGCAGAACGAGCTGTTTGGACAAAAGAGGCTGGCTCATGCGTGGCTCACTTTTTATGTCTGACAGCGTGTCGAAATAGCTGCGGGCGACTTCAGAGTAGCCTGCTTATTCAAAACGCGAACTGCAGCGCACCCGCATCGCCGGGGGAAGGCAGTCGTTTTCGGTCAAAAGTTGAGCAAAATATGCCCTGATAGCGCAAATGTATCTAAATGTGAGTTGCATATAGCAAAACCGTCTTAAGCATTTAGTTAAGCAAGCTAACGTATGACTCTCCATCAACGAACCATGGGGTCTGACGCCTCAAGGAGTCCCAGCAGCCATGAACACCGCCGCATTGCGCGAGCAGATACAACTAGCCCATCAACATGAGGCCCGGACCGGCCACTTGCTGCAACAGTTGGAACAAAAGCTCCCACATCTTCATCCCGCCATCCACCTGCCGGAAGTCGACGCGAAAGACGTACTGACGCGTTTCGTCACGGCCTATATCGATCTGGTCCCCGATCTGCTGGACGCTGCCCATGAGGTCGCGCTGCACGCCGGGATCGAAGGGCAGATAAAGCCGGTGTTGAAAATCGCCGAGCATTTTTTCGCGGCCCCGCCTTCCATCATGGATGGGCATGAAGGCCTGGAAAGCCTGTTGGACGAGGCTTATCTGGCGCATCGGCTGGTCGAGGAAGTGAATGACCTGTACATCAAGCATTTCGGTCAGCCGCTGATACCGTCAAATACCACGGTTGCCAGCGTGATTGCCCACCAGTTGATCGGCGAGCAATTTGCCAACCAGCTGGACGAAGCGGTTCACCATGCTGTCGATGAGCTGCTTGATGAGGAGAGTTTCGCGCTGGACTCGGTCGAGGCCTACCGCGAGAAGCTGATCAGCCCTGAAACGGGTGCGGCCTGGCAGCGCTGGCCAAGCCTGTCACGGCAATTGGGCGTCGGCCTGGAGCTGGAGCGCTCCGCGGTCTGATTCAGAGGCCCGAATCACTGTCTTCGCCCGCAATGGAAGGAGCCGGATATCGCTCCGCTGCTACGCGAAGACCCATCCGGCTCACATGTCCCAGAGCTGTGATAACAGGGTAGCGTCTGTCAGGCGGCGCCCGAGCCGATCCCCGTTGTCGTGTAGATCCGCCCTTCAAGACGACGCTTCAAGCCACGCGATTCGATAAGCAACCGGGTGCCATGAGCGGCATTGGAACGACCCCATTCTTCCAGCAGTTCCAGACACGAGTGGTCGATGTAGGACAAATTGCCCAATGGCACATGCACCGTGCTGCCCTGCGGAATAGTGCCCAGTGCCTGAGTCAGCGCCGGCACCTTGAGGAACGTTGCGGCACCGACCAGACGCAGCTCGAATTCCTTCTCGGCCGCCAGTTCGACCACACTGATCTTCAGACGCGAAGCCTTGAACGCCAGCTTCACCAGGGTCAGACCAAAACCGACCAGTACACCGGTCAGCAGGTCGGTGAAGATGATTGCCACGGCAGTCGCCGCATAGGTAAACATCGGCATCCGGCCATAGCGACCCAGACCACGAAACGCCTTCAGATCGACCAGCTTCAGACCGGTATAAACCAGCACACCAGCCAGACTCGCGACCGGAATACTCTGCAGTACGCTCGACAGCAGCAACACGAACGCCAGCAGCCACAGACCGTGGAAGATCGTCGAGAAGCGCGTGGTGGCACCGGCCTGGACATTGGCCGAGCTGCGCACGATAACGCCGGTCATCGGCAACGCACCGAGCACGCCGCAGAGCATGTTGCCCACGCCTTGAGCGCTGAGTTCCTTGTCGAAGTCCGAACGCTGGCCACTGTGCATGCGGTCAACCGCCGAGGCAGAGAGCAGCGTTTCGGCACTGGCAATGAACGCCACAACGATAGCGGCAACCAGAATGGCCGGGTCGGCCAGGTTCATCAGGTCGGCCGGGCGAAGCCAGTCGATGGCGTCGGCCAGGTTGTCAGGCACTTCGACACGCTTGACCTGCAAGGCCATGAACAGGCTGATGCCGGTTGCGATACCCACGCCCAGCAGCGCGCCGGGTACGAAGCGCAAAGACTGCGGACGAAGTTTTTCCCAGCCCCACATGATCAGCATGGTGCCCAGACCGAGCATACCGGCCTGCATGCCGGTGCCTGGTCCGAAGGCCTGGATCAGTGTGGAAGGGAAGGCGATCAGATTGTCCAGCCCGGAAGGTTTGGGACCGCTGTCGAACATCACGTGTGCCTGTGACAGTACGATCAACACGCCGATACCGGCGAGCATGCCATAGACCACCGCAGGCGCCGTGACCCGGAACCAGCAGCCGAGCTTGAATCGACCTGCCAGCAGCTGAAGTAACCCGGCGAGTACCAGAATAGGACCCAGCATGGCCATGCCGTGCTCGCGTACCACTTCAAAAACCAGTACTGCCAGACCGGCTGCGGGTCCGCTGACCTGCAACGGAGAACCGGCTATCCAGCCGACTATAAGCCCGCCTACGATGCCGGTGATCAGACCTTTGGCCGGAGGCATGCCGGATGCGATGGCGATCCCCATGCACAGCGGCAGGGCGACCAGGAACACGACCACGGAAGCGAGCAGCTCACGTGGTAAAGCGGTTTTCAATGCTGTAATACCCATGACGCTTCTCCGGAATTCTTCAGACGAGGCAAGACGGGCGACGCGCATCCTGCGCAGCCGCCATCAGCTGATAAAGAAGGGCTTGCCGTCAGTCGGACTGGTGATCAGTCGGCTGAAAAGCGTGCTTTCGGTGAAGCCATCGGCGTCGGTCCCGAACCGTCGAGCGGTATGAAACGATCGAGCTCGGCGTCATAAGCCAGGATTTCGCTGGTTTCGATGCTGTAGACCCAGCCGTGAATGAACAATTGGCCGCTGGCCATTTTTGCTGCGACCGAAGGGTGGGTGCGCAGGTGTTGCAACTGGGAAATCACGTTTTCCTGAGTCAGGACCTGCATGGTTTCCAGTTCGCCGCTGCAGCTGCAGTTCTGCTCGACTACCGTGCGGGCAACCTCGGCATGACGCAACCAGGCTTTTACCGTAGGCATCTTGTCCAGGCTGTCAGGGTTGAGCACTGCGCGCATGGCGCCGCAGTCAGAGTGTCCGCAAACGATGATGTGCTGCACGCCCAGTGCAACCACTGCGTATTCCAGAGCGGTGGACACGCCGCCGTTCATCTGGCCATACGGCGGGACGACGTTGCCGACGTTACGCGTGACGAACAGGTCGCCAGGCGAACTTTGGGTGATCAATTCGGGCACGATGCGCGAGTCGGCGCAGGTGATGAACATGGCCCGTGGCGATTGGGCAGTCGCCAGCTTCTTGAACAGCTCTTCCTGCTGGGGGAAGACCTCGTTACGGAAATGTACAAAGCCATCGACGATATGTTTCAACGCTACGTCGGCGCTGTCTGAATGGCTTGATGTGCTGGACGACGTAGCCGAATGCTGTTTACCGATGTCTGTCATGTCTTCATCCTCTCTGACGAATTGATGTGGATTCTTCATGCCTGTTTGACCAGAGCCGGATGTGATCCCTCTCTAAAGGGCATCACGAACAAATCCCTTGAGCGCTATCGCTGATGACACTCCGAGTAACAGACTAATCGCCGAAGCTTAAACGAAACTGAATGCGATTGCTCTGGGACGCGGGTTTGCACGATAGTACCAAGTTCGTCACAGCAGCGACATTTGTCCTCCCGGCGGACAAAACGCATCGCAATCGAGTGCAAATTCACCACGTTTGTTCAATCCGAGTCGTTTGATTGCCAAGGCATAGCGTTGAGCCAGCAGGTCGGCAAACGGTCCTTCGCCACGCATTCGAGACCCAAATGTGCTGTCGTACACGGCTCCGCCGCGACTTTGACGAATCAGGCTCATCACATGATCGGCGCGTTGCGGGTAATGTGTCTTCAGCCACTCGTCGAACAGCGGCGCGACTTCCAGCGGCAGGCGCAGCATGACGTAGCTGGCGCTCAGGGCGCCCGCAGCCTTCGCTTCGCTCAGCAGTGCCTCCAGCTCGCTGTCGTTGATCATCGGGATCATCGGCGCACACAGCACACCGACCGGGACACCCGCCTGACGCAATACCCGAATGGCCCGCAGGCGAGCCTTGGGCGCCGCTGCCCTGGGTTCGAGGATGCATTTGAGCTCGTCATCCAGCGTCGTCAGGCTGATGAAGACCGACACCAGCCGCAGCCTGGCCATTTCTGCCAGCAGATCCAGGTCGCGCAGGATCAGCGAGCCTTTGGTAATGATGCTGACCGGATGCCGATAGCGCAGCAACACCTCAAGCGTCGCCCGGGTGATGCGGTACTCCCGTTCGATCGGCTGGTAGGGGTCGGTGTTGGCCCCGAGGGTGATGGGCGCGCAGCGGTAGCCGGGTTTGGAGAGCTGTTGCTCAAGCAACGCCGCCGCGTTGGTCTTGGCGATCAGCTTGGTCTCGAAGTCCAGGCCGGGAGACATGTCCCAATAGGCGTGGCTGGGTCTGGCGAAACAATAGATGCAGCCGTGCTCGCAGCCCCGGTAAGGGTTGATCGACCTGTCAAAGGGGATATCCGGCGAGCTGTTGCGGGTGATTATGCTTTTGGCTGTTTCGCTGGTGACCTGGGTGCCTTGCGTGAGTGGCACTTCCTGATACCAGCCATCGTCTTCAGCCACTGATTGACTGGGTGCGAAACGGTTATGCGGATTGCTGGCAGTACCTCGGCCACGAACCGGATAGAGGCTGGACATCTGGCATTACTCGTATACTGTTCATGCGTACAGTACGGCATAAAGCCCGGATGGATCACTAAGGTCGGCCTGCAAAACACCGCTCGCCTGACGGGCGGTATTTTGCAGACAGGGCGACGGTCAGGCATCGCCCTCGTGAGTCAGCTCCAGCACACGGTCAACCAGCTTATTGATGCCCGAGGCCGCCTCGCTGATGCTTTTGGCGACCATATAGGCAGGCGTGCTGACCAGTTTTCGCGCTTCGTCCTCGACGATGTCATCGACGGCGCATTCTGAATGACTGCCACCCATTTTGGTGATGGCCGCGGCGGTTTCAGGGTCGTTACCGATGGTGCAGGTCACGCCGGGACCATAGATCTTGGCCGCAAGTGCCGGGGTGATGCAGATCAGCCCGACCGGTTTGCCGGCTTCGGCAAACGCCTCGGCGAGCTCCAGCAACCCGGCTTCGACCTGGCAGGCATGGCCTTGCAGGGCAAGGTCGGAAAGATTCTTTGCCGAGCCGAAACCGCCCGGGATGATCAGGGCGTCAAAGTCTTCGGCATTCGCCTCGCGGATGTCTTTCACTTCGCCCCGTGCAATGCGCGCAGACTCGACCAGTACATTGCGCGACTCGGGCATTTCCTCACCGCTCAGGTGATTGATGACGTGATGCTGAGTGATGTCAGGCGCGAAGCACTGAACCTGCGCACCGCGCTGATCCAGGCGCAACAGGGTAAGAACGCTTTCGTGAATCTCGGCACCGTCGTAGACGCCACAGCCGGAGAGGATTACAGCCACTTTTTTCTGCATCGATTTCGGCTCCTTGTGCTTGAGCAACCTAAGGCTTCTTTTAATTTGTCTGTTCAGTTGATCGCTTTGCGGGCCGAGTGTTCAGTTGAGGGATTGCTGGCTGCGCACAAGGTGCATGGGGAGGGTGGTGGTCGCGAGGTCTGCAGCGTCTGTGCGCTGTCGCCGAGCGAGGCCTGTCAGCCTGCGCTCGGGAGAGGTACGGGGGAGTTTATTCGTCGGACTTTTTCGTCAGATCGACGGGCACGGTGACCGGCGTTTCCAGGTCGGAGGCCGCTGCCGATGCGCAGAAGCGGCTCTTTTCTGCACGCTCTTCACGGGCGATGCGGGCGTTCTTGATGCGTCTGCGTATCCACAGGGCCAGCCCCAGCAGTACCAGCGCGCCCAGCACCCAGAGTTCATATTTCTTGACGTTGCCCAGCAAGCCTTCGAGAACCGCGCCGAAGTGGTAAGCAGCCGAACCCAGCGCCGCAGCCCAGACAGCTGCGCCGATACCGTTCAGCAGAAGATAACGCCCGGGTGGATAACCTGACAGGCCGATGGCCACGGGCATGACCGTTCGCAGCCCGTACACGAAGCGGAAGCTCAATACCCAGATATCCGGGTGCTTGCGGACCAGCCGCAGGGCCTTGTCGCCCATGAGTTGCCAGCGAGGCTTGCGCGCCAGGAGCTTGCGGCCGTGCTTGCGCCCCATGAAATACCACAACTGGTCACCCGCATAACTGCCACAAAAGGCCACGAGGATGACGATGTTGAGGTCCATGTATCCGCGAAACGCCAGGAATCCGGCAAGAACCAGAATGGTCTCGCCTTCAAAAAAGGTGCCGAGGAACAGGGCAAAGTAGCCGAATTCGTTCAAGAAATTCTGGAGCATTGTCTGGATGCTGGCGAAATGAACGCGCAGCCTAACGCGCCCAAGGCAATCATGAAAGTGTCCATATGTGTCTCGACGTTAAAGATTCTTGCAACCACAATGGTCGTATCCCCTTGAAGGCCGTGACCGCGACGTGCAGTCGCAGGTCGAACCATGACTGTCACACATTGGTCATAATGGCGGCTTATAACTGTCGCGCTTGCCCGCGTAAGCGGGCTCAGGAGTCTCGCCGTGAGCTTTACCCCCGCCAACCGCCTGTTTCCTCTTACTCGTCTGCGCCGTAATCGCCGCGACGACTTTTCCCGTAGGCTGGTGCGTGAAAACGTTGTCACTGTCGACGATCTGATTCTTCCCGTATTTGTCCTCGATGGTGAAAACCGTCGTGAATCCATCGCCTCGATGCCCGGCGTCGAGCGCTTGAGTGTGGATCTGTTGCTCAAGGAAGCCGAACACTGGGTCGCGTTGGGTATCCCTGCGCTGGCGCTGTTCCCGGTGACACCGCCGGAAAAGAAATCCCTCGACGGTGCCGAAGCCTGGAACCCGGACGGCATCGCCCAGCGCGCGACCCGCGCCCTGCGTGACCGTTTCCCGGAGCTGGGCGTCATCACTGATGTGGCGCTGGACCCGTTCACCACCCATGGTCAGGACGGCATCCTCGACGAAGAGGGCTATGTTCAGAACGACATCACCGTCGACGCGCTGGTGAAGCAGGCGCTGTCGCACGCGGATGCCGGTGCTCAGGTGGTCGCGCCGTCGGACATGATGGACGGTCGCATTCAGGCCATCCGCGAGTCTCTGGAGCTGGCCGGGCATGTGAATGTCAGGATCATGGCCTATTCGGCCAAGTACGCCAGTGCCTACTACGGTCCGTTCCGTGACGCGGTGGGTTCTTCGCTGAATCTGGGCAAGGCCAACAAGGCCTCTTATCAGATGGACCCGGCCAACAGCAGCGAGGCCCTGCACGAAGTGGCAGCCGACCTTGCCGAAGGCGCCGACATGGTCATGGTCAAGCCTGGCATGCCTTATCTGGACATTCTGTACAGGGTCAAGGATGAGTTCAAAGTGCCGACCTTTGTTTATCAGGTCAGCGGTGAATACGCGATGCACATGGCCGCAATCCAGAACGGTTGGCTGAGTGAAGGGGTGATTCTCGAATCCCTCACTGCCTTCAAACGCGCCGGTGCCGACGGCATCCTTACCTACTTTGCTGTCCGCGCCGCTCAACTGTTGAAGGGGCAATAGCCTCACAGGAACATTCATGAATACCGAAGCACTCATCGAAGCCGCTGTTCAAGTCGATGTCCCGGAGGCAACGCCCGTGGTCGAACCTGACATCGAAGTAATCCCGGCCATCGAGGCACCCGCCGCTGCGGTGCCCGCTATCGTCGCCCCGAACCTGGACGACAGCAGCCTGTATATCCACCGTGAACTGTCGCAACTGCAGTTCAATATCCGGGTTCTGGAACAGGCGCTCGATGAGTCCTACCCATTGCTGGAGCGGCTGAAGTTTCTGCTGATCTTCTCCAGCAACCTCGATGAGTTCTTCGAGATTCGTGTTGCGGGCCTGAAGAAACAGATCACCTTTGCCCGTGAACAGGCGGGCGCCGATGGTCTGCAGCCGCATCAGGCGCTGGCCAGGATCAGCGAACTGGTACACGGTCACGTGGATCGTCAGTACGCGATTCTCAACGACATTCTGCTGCCGGAGCTGGAGAAACATCAGGTCCGCTTCATTCGCCGCCGTCACTGGACGGCCAAGCTCAAGGCCTGGGTACGACGCTATTTCCGCGACGAGATCGCGCCGATCATCACTCCGATCGGTCTCGATCCGACGCACCCGTTCCCGTTGCTGGTCAACAAGAGCCTGAACTTCATCGTCGAGCTTGAAGGTATCGATGCCTTCGGGCGCGACTCCGGTCTTGCGATCATTCCCGCGCCGCGTCTGCTGCCGCGTGTGATCAAAGTGCCGGAAGATGTCTGCGGGCCTGGCGACAACTTCGTGTTCCTGTCGTCGATGATCCACGCCCACGCTGACGATCTGTTTCAGGGCATGAAGGTCAAGGGCTGCTACCAGTTCCGCCTGACCCGAAACGCTGACCTGGCGCTGGACTCCGAAGATGTGGAAGACTTGGCGCGCGCCCTGCGTGGCGAGTTGTTCTCGCGTCGCTATGGTGATGCGGTACGTCTGGAAGTGGCGGATACCTGCCCGAAACACCTGTCGGACTACCTGCTCAAGCAGTTCAACCTGAACGAGTCCGAGCTGTATCAGGTGAATGGTCCGGTCAACCTGACGCGTCTGTTCAGTATCACCGGCCTGGACAGCCACCCCGAATTGCAATACCCGCCGTTCACGCCAGCCATTCCCAAGCTGCTGCAGAACAGCGAAAACGTTTTCAGCGTGGTCAGCAAACAGGACATCCTGTTGCTGCACCCTTTCGAGTCCTTCACGCCAGTGGTCGACCTGCTGCGCCAGGCGGCAAAAGACCCGCACGTGCTTGCGGTACGCCAGACGCTGTATCGCAGCGGCGCGAACTCGGAAATCGTCGATGCGCTGGTCGATGCCGCGCGTAACGGCAAGGAAGTCACTGCGGTGATCGAGCTGCGTGCGCGTTTCGACGAAGAGTCCAACCTGCAACTGGCCAGCCGTCTGCAGGCCGCCGGTGCAGTGGTGATCTACGGCGTGGTCGGCTTCAAGACCCATGCCAAGATGATGTTGATTCTGCGTCGCGAAGCGGGCGAGATCGTGCGTTATGCGCATCTCGGGACCGGCAACTACCACGCCGGTAACGCACGTCTGTATACCGACTACAGCTTGCTGACCTCCGATGACGCGTTGTGCGAAGACGTCGGTAAACTGTTCAGCCAGTTGATCGGCATGGGCAAGACGCTGCGCATGAAGAAGCTGCTGCACGCGCCGTTCACGCTCAAGAAAGGCATGCTCGACATGATCGCCCGCGAGACGCAATTTGCGCTCGACGGCAAGCCTGCGCACATCATCGCCAAGTTCAACTCGCTGACCGATCCGAAGATCATCCGGGCGTTGTACAAGGCCAGCCAGTCCGGTGTGCGCATCGATCTGGTGGTGCGCGGCATGTGCTGCCTGCGTCCGGGCATCGCCGGGGTTTCGCACAATATCCATGTGCGCTCGATCATCGGCCGCTTCCTGGAACACACGCGAGTGTTCTACTTCCTCAACGGCGGCGACGAGCAGATGTTCCTGTCGAGTGCCGACTGGATGGAGCGCAACCTCGACAAGCGCGTCGAGACCTGCTTCCCGGTGGAAGGCAAGAAGTTGATTCTGCGTGTGAAAAAGGAACTGGAAAGCTATCTGACCGACAACACCCACAGCTGGCTGTTGCAGCCGGACGGGCGTTACGTGCGCAGCACGCCGACCGGTAATCAGAACCCGCGAAGCGCCCAGGCGACCCTTTTGGAGCGCCTGAGCAACCCGGTCCTCAGCGTACGCTGAAGACGATGCCGACTCGGGTCAGCCACTCCGCTTCCAGGGCGAAGTCGGCCTGAGTCAGCTGGTTGTTGTCCAGCCAGCCTTTCGGGAATTCGGCGTCCAGATTCGGGCCGTCGGCACGCAACACCACACGTGGCATCTCTTGGGTGCCGCGAATGTGGTGAAACAGAATCGCAAAGCGCAACAGCACGCACAAGCGAATCAGCTTGATGCCTTCGTCGCCGAAATCGGCGAACTTGTCCTTGGGAATATTACGGCGATGACCGCGCACCAGCAGTGCGAGCATTTGCTGGTCTTCGCGTGAGAAACCGGCCAGGTCGGAGTGCTCGATCAGGTACGCGCCGTGCTTGTGGTAGTGATAGTGGGCGATGTCCAGGCCGATTTCGTGCACCTTGGCCGCCCAGCTCAGCAGTTCGGCGTAGCTCTCGTGCTGTAATTCCCAGCTCTCGGCGACTTGCTCCAGTGTATGCAGCGCCTTGGCTTCGACGCGTGCCGCCTGTTCCAGATCGACGTGATAACGCTCCATCAGCGAGCTGAGCGTACGCTCACGGACGTCTTCATGATGATGGCGGCCCATCAGGTCATACAGCACGCCTTCACGCAGGGCACCTTCGCAGTGATCCATGCGCTTGAGTTCGAGGGCGTCGAAGATGGCTTCGAGAATCGCCAGGCCTGCGGGGAAAATGGCGCGACGGTCGGGCTTGATGCCGTCGAAGTCGATCTTTTCCACATCACCCAGCTTGAACAGCTTGCGCTTGAGCCAGGCCAGCCCTTCGGCGTTGACCTCGCCAGCGCCGTAACCATTGGCCTTGAGCGCCAGGCCGATAGCACGAATGGTGCCTGACGAACCAATCGCTTCATCCCACTTGAGGCGATGCAGTGCGTGTTCGATGCTCATGATTTCCAGACGGGCAGCGGTGTAGGCCTGAGCATAACGGGCCGGTGTCACCTTGCCGTCGCGGAAGTAGCGCTGGGTAAAACTCACGCAGCCCATCTGCAGGCTTTCACGCAGCAGCGGCTCGAAGCGCTGGCCGATGATGAATTCGGTACTGCCGCCGCCGATGTCGGCGACCAGACGTTTGCCTGGGGTATCGGCCAGCGTGTGGGAGACGCCCAGATAAATGAGGCGCGCTTCCTCGCGGCCGGAAATCACTTCCACCGGGTGGCCGAGGATTTCTTCGGCGCGGTGAATGAAGTCGTTGCGGTTACGCGCCTCGCGCAGGGCATTGGTGCCCACGATGCGTACCGCACCGAGCGGCAGCCCGTTGATCAACTGGGCGAAACGTTTCAGGCAGTCGAGACCGCGTTGCATGGATTCTTCGGTCAGCTGGCGCTCTTCGTCGATGCCAGCGGCCAACTGCACCTTCTCGCCCAGGCGCTCAAGAATGCGAATCTCGCCCTGATTGGCTTTTGCCACAACCATATGAAAGCTGTTGGAGCCCAGGTCGATAGCGGCGATCAGTGAAAAATTCTTGGGTGTTGAGTGCGGCATGGTCAGGAAATCCGGTTCGATAACCGGACCATCGTGCCACGATCCATGCTTGCCGCCAACGCGAAGCTGTTCAGGCACCGGAAATACCCGGTATTACTCGCGCGCGTGGCGTATGGCTATCAATGCCATGTGACGCAGAGCTTCACCAAAATGCATTGCCACGCTAAAGCGTGCGGAACGAGAGGTATCCCTAAGAACGCCATCGTGTCTATGCGCCGCGCTCAGCGTAATACACAGTCTTCGTGGGAGCGAGCTTGCTCGCGAAGAGGCCGGTGCAGCCCCTGAAAATATGGCGTTTGGACCAAAGTCTTCGTGAGCAAGCTCACTCCCACCAAGATTTCTGTCCAGCCCGATACAGCATGTAGCTGTGACGCGGAGCGTCACGAAATGCATTCCCACGCGGAGCGTGAGGAACGATAAGTGCCCGCAACATGCTCCGCGCTCAGCGTAATACACAGTCTTCGTGGGAGCGAGCTTGCTCGCGAAGAGGCCGGTGCAGCCCCCGGAGATATGGCGTTTGGACCAAAGTCTTCGTGAGCAAGCTCACTCCCACCAAGATTTCTGTCCAGTCCGATACAGCATGTAGCTGTGACGCAGAGCGTCACGAACTGCATTCCCACGCGGAGCGTGAGGAACGATAGGTGCGCGCAAGACCACTATCGATGCACCGCGTGCGCATGCCGTTCCGGACGCTCTGCTTCCAGGTCCAGCCTCAGGCGTGCTCCACTGTGCCGATGAAGTTCGCCAGTTCCGGGGTTTTCGGGTTGGCGAAGAGTTCTTTCGGATCGCCCACTTCGTGCACCTTGCCCTGGTGCATGAACACCAGCTTGTCGCCCACTTCACGCGCGAAGCGCATTTCGTGGGTGACCATGATCAGGGTCATGCCATCGGCTGCCAACTGGCGCACCACGCTGAGCACTTCGTTGACCAGCTCCGGGTCCAGTGCCGAGGTGATTTCGTCGCACAGCAATACCTTGGGCGACATCGCCAGCGCGCGGGCAATCGCTACGCGTTGTTGTTGACCACCGGACAGGCGATCCGGGAAGGCGTCGAACTTCTCGCCCAGCCCGACACGTTCGAGCATCTTCCTCGCCAGTTTGGCGGCCTCGGCCTTCGGTACTTTCTGCACGACCTGCGGCGCAAGCATGACGTTCTCACCCACGCTCAGGTGCGGGAACAGGTTGAACTGCTGGAACACCATGCCGACCTTCTGGCGCAGCGTGCGCAGGTCGGCGCGCGCGGCGTCCAGGTATTCGCCATCGACCTCGATAACACCATCGTTGATCGACTCCAGACCGTTCAGCGTGCGCAACAGGGTGCTTTTGCCCGAGCCGCTGCGACCGATGATCGCCACGACCTGGCCTTCTTCGACCGACAGATCGATGCCTTTGAGTACGTGATGATCGCCATAGTATTTATGCAGGGCGGAAATTCTAAGCAGAGGCATGCAGTCTCCTTTCCAGATGGCGCGCGCACAGCGACAAGGGGTAGCACAGGATGAAGTAGCCCAGAGCAACGAAGCCATAGACCATGAAAGGTTCGAACGTAGCGTTGGCCAGCATGCTGCCGGTCTTGGTCAGTTCGGTGAAACCGATGATCGACGTCACTGCAGTGCCTTTGACCACCTGCACGGAAAAGCCGACCGTCGGCGCGACCGCGATGCGCAACGCCTGCGGCAGAATCACGTAACGCATCTGCTCGAATGGGGTTAGCGCCAGGCTCGCGGATGCTTCCCACTGGCCCTTGGAAATCGATTCGACGCAGCCACGCCAGATTTCCGCAAGGTAGGCGCTGGTAAACAGCGTCAAGGCCAGTGCCGCCGCAGCCCAGGGCGAAATGTTCATGCCCATCAGGGCGACGCCGAAGAACACCAGGAACAACTGCATCAACAGCGGCGTGCCCTGAAACAGTTCTATATAGAGTTTCGCGGTCACGCGCGGGCCGGATTTCTCCGAGGTGCGCATGCCCATGATCAGCAAGCCGATCAGCCCGCCGCCGATGAAGGCCACCAGCGACAAGGCCACGGTCCATTGCAGGCCGATCAGCAGATTGCGCACGATGTCCCAGAGGGTGAAATCCATCAGCTGTTCCTCGAGATGTAGCGACGCCCGATCCAGGCCAGCAGTTGCCGGATCAGCAGCGCCATGGCCAGGTAGATCAGCGTGGTCACAATGTAGGTTTCGAACGAGCGGAAGTTGCGTGACTGAATGAAGTTGGCAAAGAAGCTCAGTTCTTCAGTGGCAATCTGCGAGCAGACCGACGAGCCCAGCATGACGATGATGATCTGGCTGCTCAGTGCCGGCCAGACCTTGCCCAGCGCCGGAACCAGCACTACGTGGCGAAAGGCTTCGTAACGGTTCATTGCCAGCGCAGCCGACGCTTCAAGCTGACCCTTGGGAATCGCCTGGATACCCGCCCGCACGATTTCGGTCGAGTAGGCACCCAGGTTGATGACCATCGCCAGCACCGCTGCCTGCCATTCCGTGATCTGCACGCCCAGCGACGGCAGACCGAAGAAAATGAAGAACAGCTGGACCAGAAACGGTGTGTTGCGGATCAGCTCGACATAGATGGCAAAGATCGTCGCAAAAGGCTGAATCTTCCAGGCCCTCACGACGGCACCGACAATACCGAGACTGACGCCCAGCAGGGTGCCAATGGCCGTCAGTTCCAGCGTGAACAAAGCCCCGCGCAACAGCAGATCGATGCTCTGCAGGACCGGTGTAAAGTCGAAGTGATAAGCCATTGGTGAATCCTGTTACCGGAAAGCAGTGATCAGAGATCGGCAGGCAGCGGTTGCTTCAGCCATTTCTGGGAAGCATTTTCCAGCGAGCCGTCAGCCTTGGCGGCATTCAGAATCTCATCGACCTTGCCCAACAGTTCCGGCTGACCCTTGTTCACGCCGACATACACGGGCGAGTCCTTGAGTTTCACTTTCAGTGCCGGGATGCGCTTGGGATTGCGCTCGCTGATCGCGACCATCACCACGTTGCCGCTGGCAATCAGGTCGGTCTGACCGGCCAGATAGGCTGCGATGGTGGAGTTGTTGTCTTCGAAGCGCTTGATGACCGCGCCTTCCGGAGCCACTTTCGACAGCTCGATATCTTCGATAGCACCACGGGTGACGCTGATGGTCTTGCCTTTCAGGTCAGCGATGTCCTTGACCGGCGAATCAGGTGGACCGAATACCGCCAGGTAGAACGGTGCATAGGCGCGTGAGAAGTCGATGACTTTTTCGCGGTCCGGGTTCTTGCCCAGGCTGGAGATCACCAGGTCGACCTTGCCGGTGGTCAGGAACGGAATGCGGTTGGTGCTGTTGACCGGGGTCAGTTCCAGCTTGACCTTCAGCTTGTCGGCCAGCAGTTGTGCGGTGTCGATGTCCAGGCCGCGCGGTTTCATGTCGGGGCCGACTGAGCCGAATGGCGGGAAGTCCTGCGGAACGGCCACCTTGAGGGTGCCGCGCGCTACAACGTCGTCCAGGCCGTTGGCGTGGGCGGGTGTCTGGCTCAGCATCAGACTGGCAAACAGTGCAGTAAGCAGGGCGCTGTAACGCTTGGTCATATGAAGTCTCCGGGCGAAACGAAAGGTGTTGGCCTGTCTCCAGTGCACAGCGCATGCCATTCGGTCATTACCTGCCATGAATCAAGGTTTGCAGCGCATTTATGGTCTTACTGGTCTGACCAGTTGGAGGAGGCCTCGCCCTGCTTTGGCGCGCTTTAAAGCCTTGCTGCCCCAGTGCTGGGCGTCGCTTGCCGAATGTTCGAGATGGCGATAAAAGGGATTTTTACTGGACTGACTGGCCTGAACAGTGATGCCGCACACTTCACTCGCAGTACCCGAATCAGCCCTCCGGGCCATTCGCAAATTGATCGCCGAGCAAGGGTACAAGCCCGGCGAGAGCCTGCCGTCGCAACGCGATCTGGCGGTTTTGCTGGGGGTCAGTCGGGCGTCCTTGCGTGAAGCCTTGTCATCGCTCAGCGCACTCGGAGTGGTCAGTGTCCAGCCCGGCAAAGGCGTCTTCGTGCAGTCGATTTCTGAACCAGAACAGCGCACAGGTGGTTTTTCCTGGCCTTATGAAGCTAAGGTTTCCCCGGCCGACACCTTTCAGTTGCGCTATGCACTGGAAGGTTTTGCTGCGGGAATGGCAGCGGTGACCCTGACCGCCGACGAGCGGGATGTGCTGGAGGACAACGTCGAAGCCATGCGCCTGGAGCTGCGTGCCGGTGACTTCGAGGCTGCGGCGCGGCTCGACTTCGAGTTTCATCGGCACATTCTGGTCGCCAGCGGCAATCAGGCGATGCTCGGGATCGTGACTGCCGGGGCCGACATCTTTCTGGAAAGCCAGAAGATGCCGTTCATCCGGGCGGCCAGGGTCATGGAAACCTGGCAGGAGCACCGCAAGATCCTTCGCGCGCTGGCCCGACATGCGTCAGGGCCTGCGCAAAAGGCCATGCAGGACCATATTCGTGGCGCGGCACTGCGCACCGGTATCGTGTTCGTTTCGCCCGCCAACTGAACGCCGGCCATAACTGCAGTCATGGCTCATCATAGTCAGACTCAATGAACCTTCGCTTCCTGAATCACCTGAGGCCCGCTATGATGAGCGTCGTTTTTAGCCTATGAACTCGGAGACTTCCATGAGTAGCGACCTTATCAAACACGTCACCGACGCCACCTTTGAAGCCGAAGTACTCAAGGCTCAGGGTCCTGTGCTTGTTGACTATTGGGCTGAATGGTGTGGCCCTTGCAAAATGATTGCCCCGGTTCTGGACGAAATCGCCAGCACCTACGAAGGCAAGCTGACTGTTGCCAAGTTGAACATCGATGAAAACCAGGACACTCCTGCCAAGCATGGTGTTCGCGGTATCCCTACGCTGATGCTGTTCAAGAACGGCAATGTTGAAGCGACCAAAGTCGGCGCCCTGTCGAAGTCGCAGCTGGCTGCGTTCCTCGACGCCAACATCTGAGGCGTTTCAAAGCCCCGCAAATCGCGGGGTTTTTTTCGGGTGTCGTACTAGACGCCTGGAAAATCAGGTGGTACATTCGGCCCCGCAACGGCTTCTCCGTTGCCCCCTGCTAGCCGTCGCCGACGCTCTCCTTTCGATTTAGTACGCGATCCTGTCGCCTTCTCTGCGGCGCGGCCTCATTAAGCCAAAAGCTTAATTTCCCCCTCCATACATGATTACGTCATTCCCCATATGAACCTGACTGAACTCAAGCAAAAGCCGATTACCGAATTGCTCGAAATGGCCGAACAGGCTGGCATTGAGAATATGGCCCGTTCGCGCAAGCAGGACGTCATTTTCTCCCTGCTCAAACGGCACGCCAAAAGTGGCGAGGAAATATCCGGTGATGGCGTGCTGGAGATTCTCCAGGACGGCTTCGGTTTCCTGCGCTCTGCAGACGCTTCCTACCTGGCCGGCCCGGATGACATCTATGTCTCCCCCAGCCAGATCCGCCGCTTCAACCTGCGTACCGGCGACACCATCGTTGGCAAGATCCGTCCACCCAAGGAAGGCGAGCGTTATTTCGCTCTGCTCAAGGTCGACACGATCAACTACGACCGTCCGGAAAACGCCAAGAACAAGATTCTGTTCGAAAACCTGACGCCGTTGTTCCCGACGATCCGCATGAAGATGGAAGCCGGTAACGGCTCCACCGAAGACCTGACCGGTCGTGTGATCGATCTGTGCGCACCGATCGGTAAAGGCCAGCGTGGTCTGATCGTTGCTCCGCCGAAGGCGGGCAAGACCATCATGCTGCAGAACATCGCGTCGAACATCACGCGTAACAACCCGGAAGTGCATCTGATCGTTCTGCTGATCGACGAGCGCCCGGAAGAAGTGACCGAGATGCAGCGCACCGTGCGCGGCGAAGTGGTTGCCTCGACATTCGACGAACCGCCAACCCGTCACGTACAGGTTGCCGAAATGGTGATCGAGAAGGCCAAGCGCCTGGTCGAGCACAAGAAAGACGTCGTTATCCTGCTCGACTCCATCACCCGTCTGGCTCGTGCCTACAACACCGTCATCCCGAGCTCCGGCAAGGTATTGACCGGTGGTGTCGACGCTCATGCACTCGAGAAGCCAAAGCGTTTCTTCGGTGCTGCGCGTAACATCGAAGAAGGCGGCTCGTTGACCATCATCGCCACCGCACTGGTTGAAACCGGTTCGAAGATGGATGAAGTGATCTACGAAGAGTTCAAGGGTACTGGCAACATGGAGCTGCCTCTGGATCGCAAGATCGCAGAGAAGCGCGTGTTCCCGGCCATCAACATCAACCGCTCCGGCACACGCCGTGAAGAGCTGTTGACCGCTGATGACGAGCTGCAGCGCATGTGGATTCTGCGCAAGCTGCTGCACCCGATGGACGAAGTCGCGGCTATCGAGTTCCTGATCGACAAGCTCAAGCAGACCAAGACCAACGACGAGTTCTTCCTGTCCATGAAACGCAAGTAACGGGCAGGCTGAAACAAAAAATGGTGCCCTTCGGGGCACCATTTTTTTTGCCTGCATGCCGCCGATTAGCTGCCTTGAAGGGCTGGAGCAGGTACGATGTGCGTCTATTGGATAAATGGCCGGGTTAATGAAATTCAAAGATCTTAGGGATTTCGTGCAGCAGCTTGAGCAGCGCGGAGAGTTGAAACGCATCCAGATGCCGATCTCGCCTGTGCTGGAAATGACTGAAATCTGTGACCGTACCTTGCGTGCCAAGGGCCCAGCCCTGCTGTTCGAAAAACCGGTCGGTTTTGATATCCCGGTACTGGGCAACCTGTTCGGCACGCCAGAGCGCGTAGCCATGGGCATGGGCGCCGAAGCGGTCAGTGAGCTGCGTGAAATCGGCAAGCTGCTGGCGTTTCTCAAAGAGCCTGAGCCACCCAAGGGTTTGAAGGACGCCTGGTCCAAGCTGCCGATCTTCCGCAAGGTCATCGCCATGGCACCAAAGGTCGTCAAGGATGCACCGTGCCAGGAGGTCGTCATCGAAGGCGATGACGTCGACCTCGGCATGCTGCCCGTGCAGACCTGCTGGCCGGGTGATGTCGCGCCGCTGATCACCTGGGGCCTGACCGTCACCAAAGGTCCGAACAAGGAGCGCCAGAACCTCGGCATCTATCGCCAGCAGGTCATCGGTCGCAACAAGATCATCATGCGCTGGCTCAGCCATCGCGGTGGTGCGCTGGACTTCCGCGACTGGTGCGTCAAGCATCCTGGCGAGCCTTATCCGGTCGCCGTCGCACTGGGCGCGGACCCGGCGACCATTCTTGGTGCGGTGACGCCGGTACCGGACAGCTTGTCCGAATATGCCTTTGCCGGGCTGCTGCGTGGCTCGCGCACCGAGCTGATCAAGTGCCGTGGCAGCAATCTGCAAGTCCCGGCCAGCGCCGAGATCGTGCTCGAAGGGGTGATTCATCCGGGCGAGATGGCCGACGAGGGGCCTTACGGCGACCACACCGGCTATTACAACGAAGTCGACAGCTTTCCGGTGCTGACCGTCGAGCGCATCACGCACCGCATCAAGCCGATTTACCACAGCACCTACACCGGTCGTCCGCCTGATGAGCCGGCGATTCTGGGCGTCGCGCTGAACGAAGTGTTCGTGCCGATTCTGCAAAAGCAGTTCCCGGAAATCGTCGATTTCTACCTGCCGCCCGAGGGTTGCTCGTACCGCATGGCGGTGGTGACCATCAAGAAGCAGTATCCCGGCCATGCCAAGCGCGTGATGCTGGGCGTCTGGTCGTTCTTGCGCCAGTTCATGTACACCAAGTTCGTGATCGTCACCGACGACGATATCAATGCACGGGACTGGAATGACGTGATCTGGGCCATCACCACGCGCATGGACCCCAAGCGCGACACGGTCATGATCGACAACACGCCCATCGATTACCTCGATTTCGCCTCGCCGGTGTCCGGCCTGGGATCGAAAATGGGGTTGGATGCCACGAACAAATGGCCAGGTGAGACCAGTCGCGAGTGGGGCAGGGCGATCGTCAAGGACGAAGCCACCACACGCCGGGTGGATGAAATCTGGACTCAGTTGGGAATAGATTGATGCGCGTAACCTTGCAGCCATCAGGTGCGGTGCTGGAAACCCTGCCGGGCGAGCGGATACTCGATGCTGCACAGCGTCTGGGTTACGAGTGCCCGCAGAGTTGTCGCAATGGCAACTGCCATGTCTGTTCGGCTCTGCTGGTCGAGGGCCGTGTGATGCAGTCGGGGCAGACGCTCGATCACGGCGAAATTCACACCTGTGTGGCCGAGCCGCTGACTGAGTGTGTGGTGCTGTGGGATGGCGTGCTGGCCAAGGGTGAACTGCCGGTGCGCAGCTTTGCCTGCCAGTTGAGCGAATGTGTCGAGGTGGGTGGTGATGTCTGGCGGGTCGGCCTGCGCGCGCCGGCTGGCAAGCCACCGCGTTATCACGCCGGGCAGTACCTGATGATCGAGCGCGAGAACGGCGAGAAGTCGGCGTTTTCCATCGCATCGGCGCCGCACAGCGGTCGCGACCTGGAGCTGCACGTGCTGGCTCGTGAAGACAGTGCGCGCAGTCTGATCGAGCAGCTGCAACGCAACCGCATGGCACGGGTCGAGCTGCCCTTTGGCGACACCCACCTTGCAGAGCTGCCGGACGGGCCGCTGGTGCTGATCGCGGCCGGTACGGGCATGGCGCAAATGAACAGTTTGTTGGAACACTGTCGCTCCACAGGCTTCAGTCATCCCGTGCACCTTTACTGGGGCGTGCGTCGTCCCGAAGATTTCTACCAGGTCAGCCATTGGGATGAGTGGGCGAAACTGCCGAACCTGTTCCTGCACAAGGTTGTCAGCGACCTGTGCGGCTGGGAGGGGCGTTGCGGTCTGCTGCACGAGGCGGTTTGCGAGGACATCAAGGACCTGTCGGCCGTCCACGTCTACGCCAGCGGCTCTCCAGCGATGATCTACGGAACGCTGGACGCTCTGGTCGACGCCGGAATGGATGCCCATCAGATGCGCGCAGACGTATTCGCCTACGCACCGCGTCCGTAATGCCGGACTGACGGCTGCATGAGTGGAGTGTAAATTGCTTTAACTGATTACAACCGATGGCGACGCCTGTTCGTCGCCAGGCAAACTTTAGTAACGGCAGGCCCTTGGCCTGTGGCAACAACCGAACCACGACACCCTGATGCCGCTCAACCACGAGCGAGTCGGCGGGGCTCGGTAAAAACTGACAGTCAGACTGTCAGGGAGGCAAATGGAGAACCCAATCAACGAGTTGGCCGTTGCAGTGCATGACGGCCTTGGCCTGACGTACCCGCCCGTTATCGATATGGGCCCACAGCTTACCCGCGAGCAGTTGCTCGCATCCATGAACGCCACCATGCGTCGTCACAAGGGCGGCCCGGTCTGGCTGTTCGCTTACGGCTCACTGATCTGGCGTCCCGAGTGCACCGCCGTGGAGAGCCAGCGCGCCCGAGTGCACGGTTACCACCGCGGGCTTTACCTCTGGTCGCACGAACACCGTGGCACGCCTGAAGTACCGGGGCTGGTATTTGGTCTGGATCGTGGCGGTTCATGCACCGGCTTTGCCTATCGTCTGCCGGATGAATGCCTGGAAAAATCGCTGCTGGCCTTGTGGGAGCGCGAGATGCCGTACCCCTCGTATCGCCCGCACTGGCTCAATTGCCGCCTTGAAGATGGCCGGAAGGTGCAGGCGCTGGGCTTCGTGCTCGAGCGGCATCTGCCCAGCTACGCAGGCAACCTGCCGGACAGCGTGCTGAGCCAGGTGCTCGCCAGCGCCAGAGGACGCTATGGAACCACCCGCGAGTACGTGGAGCAGACCGCCAAGGCCCTGCGTAGCCACGCCATGCCAGACCTGAATCTGGAGGCGCGGCTCAAGCGCTGCAAGTCAGAGACTGCCTGATCAGCCTTTGATGTCGCGGGACGTGCTGGCGACCTGCTTGTGCCGCAGCGTCGGCGCAAGGAACACCATCGCCAGAATGCACGCGCCGATCAACAGCACGAAGCCGCCATCCCAGCCGAAGTGGTCAACCGTGTAGCCCATTGCCGCGCTGGCCGCGACCGACCCGCCCAGATAGCCGAACAGCCCGGTAAAACCTGCCGCCGTGCCTGCTGCCTTCTTCGGCGCCAGTTCCAGCGCCTGCAGGCCGATCAGCATCACCGGGCCGTAGATCAGGAAGCCGATGGACACCAGGGCGATCATGTCGACGGTCGGATTGCCTTCAGGGTTCAGCCAGTACACCAGCGTGGCGATGGTCACCAGAAGCATGAACACCATGCCGGTCAGGCCGCGATTGCCCTTGAAGATCTTGTCCGACATCCAGCCGCACAGCAGCGTGCCCGGAATGCCCGCCCACTCGTAGAGGAAATAGGCCCATGAGGTCTTGTCGACCGTGAAGTGCTTGGCTTCTTTCAGATAGGTCGGTGCCCAGTCCAGCACGCCGTAGCGCAGCAGGTAAACGAACACGTTGGCCATGGCGATGTACCACAGGAATTTGTTGCGCAGCACGTACTTGATGAAGATTTCCCTGGCGCTGAATTCTTCTTCGTGGCTGGCATCGTAGCCTTCCGGATAATCGTTCTTGTAGTGCTCGATAGGCGGCAGGCCGACCGATTGCGGTGTGTCACGCATGGTCGCGAAGGCGAACACCGCGACCAGCAATGCAACCGCCGCCGGCACGTAAAACGCCGCATGCCAGTCGTTGGTCCAGCCCATGCCGAGCAGGAACAGTGGGCCGATCAAACCGCCGCCGACGTTGTGCGCCACGTTCCACACCGACACCACACCGCCGCGCTCTTTCTGCGACCACCAGTGGACCATCGTCCGCCCGCTCGGCGGCCAGCCCATGCCCTGTGCCCAGCCATTGATGAACAGCAGCACGAACATGATCGTGACACTGGACGTCGCCCACGGCGCGAAGCCGAAGATGAACATGATCCCCGCAGAGACCAGCAGGCCGAACGGCAGGAAGTAACGCGGGTTGGAGCGATCCGAAACGATGCCCATGAGGAATTTCGACAAGCCGTAGGCAATTGCAATGGCAGACATCGCCACGCCCAGCTGGCCACGCGTATAGCCTTCGTCGATCAGATACGGCATCGCCAGCGAGAAATTCTTGCGCAGCAGGTAGTAACCCGCGTAACCGATAAAGATGCCTGCGAAGATCTGCCAGCGCAGACGGCGATAGGTACTGTCTACCTTTTCTTCGGGAAGGGGTGCCTGATGCCTGGCAGGGCGGAAAAACCCAAACATGGAGAAGCTCCTGATTATTGTTGTTTTTGCGAATGCGAATATTACATTTTCATTACAGAAAAAAGCAGTGCCTTCGGGCTGATTCCTTGTAGGAAATGCAGGCGATCGGCTGTTCTTTTACGAACATTGCGCAAATGTTTAAAGGTGTTTCAAGTATTTGGGATGGGTCCTACAGGCGTACCGGAAGTCGTGTGCTGACTGATATGTCGGCAGGTTCTTACCATCGTCATCACTGCGCCCTGGAGGTGCACCACGACGATGAGCCCCTACAACAATGAGAATGACCGCGTTCATGATTGCCGCATCACTGGCCCCTCACGTAGGCGCTGCAGAGCCATTTCTGGTGCCGATATACACGCCGACACCGGTTTTTCCGCCTGAGCTGGTCAAGACCCGCTACGCAGGCAAGGTCCGCGCCCAGCTGTGGATCAAATCCGACGGGCAGGTTCGTGAAGCTAGGGCGATCGAGAGCGGGCATCCGCAGCTCGCCGCAGCAGTGGAGCAGGCACTCCGCCAATGGCGCTATAAACCCTGGGTCGGAACAGTCGGCGCACCGCCCATGACCACGATCACCGTGCCCGTCATTTTTGATTCCCACGGCTATCGGCGCTTCAATACCGAAGTGACCGTGGGCCTGGGCAACATCCGCTGCGGCTACCTGAACGACGAAGTGAAATCCGCCCGCCAGTACTATCCCAAGGAACCGCTGAGCAAGGTCGACGTGTTCTGGCACACCGGGCAGGCACTGTTCGGCAGCCATGTTGCCCATCAGCGCAGCGAGCCCCAGCGGAAGGCGTTGCTTGAATTGCTCGGAGCGTCGATACCTGCGGTAGTGAGCAACTGCAGAAGCAATCCGGATCATCTGTATGGGGATTACCTGCCTGGGCCGGTCAAGGTATTGATGGTCGGGTTGGCCGAGCAAGCGGAGGGCAGCGAATGAGCCGCGTGCTGGGTTGCATGATGATTACAGGGTTGCTTTGGGCGGGGGGAGCACAGGCGTTGCCGTCGTATCCGGTGCCGTTGCATATGCCTGAGCCGGGCTATCCGACATCAATGCTTCGTTCCTCCGTAAAACGCAGTGTCAGCATCAGGGTTTTCATTCAGGCCGATGGAGGCGTGCGCTTCCTGGAAGTGCTGGGGGCGCCCGATCCGAGGCTCATCAGCCTGACCCGAAGTGCTGTCGAACAGTGGGTCTTCGAACCTTGGCAGCCGCCGGCCTCTCACCCCGAGGGCGAAGCAGTTACGGTCACGTTCAATTTCACAGGGCGGCCACATGTCAACCCGCCGCTGACAGCCAATGTCGAGCTGAAGCAGGTGTTGTGCTGGCAGCTGAATACGGAAATGTTCGAGGGACGCAAATGGCGCAAGGACGTCAAGCCGGATGCGCTGATGCGCACAGAACTGTACCTGTCGAGCAGTCCGGTCGTAGAGCAGTTTCTCACTCTGGACGAGCGCCAGGCCCTGGTTCTTGAGCTGCTGGAAGCGACGCCGGGTATTGTCGCTCAATGCCAAAAAAATCCGATGCGCAGGTATGTTGATTATTTGCCGGAGAATGTGAGGAAGGCGTTGTAAGGGAGGGCGCATTAGCGAAATGCGGGGACCAAAGCATTATTGCCTTGGTCCCCGCACTGTTGGTGAGCGGTTAGTGAGTCGCGCTCATATTTTGAATCGCTTCAAGCTGACTCATGTCGAACGCCCCGTGAGCGCTGATCGTATTCGAGAAGTCGGTGATCGCGATTTCGATAGTGCCCCTCAGCACCTTGATCGCATTATCGATTTCTCGCGACGCCTCAGGCCCGAACGTCATCTCTATCGCTCGGTTGGATTCGGCCTCTTTAGCGCGAGCTTCCTCGGCGTTGCGTAGGGCCAATGCGTGCTCGGCTTCTTCGACCTGACGCTGTGCAAGCTGGAACGCTGCCTCTATAGCTCGCTGCTGCGCAGCATGTTCTTCCGCGAGTCGGCGAGCCGCCTCTTCCGCCTCGGCTCGCGCGCGCGCTTCTTCTTCGGCTTGGCGTTGTGCGGCTTCTTGGGCCATGCGCTCTGCGTGTTGGCGACCAAGTTCCAATAGCCGAGTAAGTAAGTCTTCGATGCTGCGTTTGAAATTCTCTAGGAACAGGATACTTTCCATGAAGAATCTGGCTTCGGCAATTAAATCCATACGGCCGTCACCAGGAAGAGTTCGTAGGTGTGCGCTCATTTCCATATCTTCTTTGGTTGAGCGCTGGTCACCCCAAAGTGTATGGGCATACTCGATATTGATCGGCTGCAGGGGCGCTCGTTTACTATTTATCAGATGGTTGACGGCCTGTATGTGTTTGTCGGTTATTTCGATATAATTCATCCCGCTCCAGTCGCCGACGTAAGCCGCAATCTCGGCTTGCAGAAAACCAGGTAATTGCCGTAGGTGATGATGTAGTTCTTCCATGGATGATTTCCTTTTTATAGTGTTTGAACTATTAGTTTGTGGAGTACTTAACTTTTGAATCCAGGCTTGCCATTTTTAGCTCGCCATTCTTTAATTTCTTTCATAACCCCTGCGGCGCTATCCTCTCTGCCTTCGAGCGGGTAATACAGGAGGTCCGATTTTTCCGGATGCTCTGTCACTTCTGTAATGTGGTCGACAAGGCTGTTCACGTACTCTTCGGCATCTTCTCTCGTTTCGCTTACGCCAGTGAAAAGCTCACTTAGAATTTCCATGAACTCAGCTTCGGTGTAATCGCTCAGTTTGGATTTCAGTTTCATTGGTTACTCCTGTGAGTCTGGATGTGGTCTTTAGGGGTCATAATTATAAGGTTGTCCAGATCATAAACTGATCCCCCTTCACTGACCCGGTGTTTGTGATGGATTTCATATTTCACGCGCTTGCCGACTCGATCTGCTAGCGGGGCACGAGGTGCACGTTTGTTTGATAGCTCCTGAAGGTTTAACTCTCCAAGATGTCCGCTCAACTCCGGGTCTTTTGATACCTCTAACCAGATCGCTTCCCTTAACTTGGCAAAGCTTGCGAATGGTCGCCCACTCAGCTTTTCCGCAACACTGGAAGGAATCGGCGCTGGTTGGCTTGCCGTCGGCCCTCTCAGCCAGGTAGCTGTCACCGCCTCGCCAAACCCACTCGCAACCCCCGGAATCGACCTCGGGTCCTTGAACAGCAGGTAGCTATTCGGCAGCCCTGAATCAATCGGCGATATGAGAATGTAATCATCAGGATCATCTCGATCAATCGCCGGGTAAGCTTCAAGCTCGGGTACAAAAGGTGTTACCACGTTGCCTGGATTTACCGGCAAAGCGGGTGGTCCTGCGGGTGAGCTTGTCGAGCTGTCCGCCGGTCGTGCTATTGGCGTCCATATCAGTGCCGGTGTCGATTCCCCGTCACGGATAAACTCGTAGGAATTGTTCTGTGCGTTATAGGTGAAAGTTCTTACGCGAACCTTGGTACCAACTTTCACACCGTCCGTAGCTACCCAGCGTGTAGCGCCGCTTGTGCCAGCTTCATCGGATGTCAGTCGATGAGGGACATCCAGCGTGCCCTTGACGCTGGCAAGGTAGTGCAGATCGATATGCGGCGGCAGGTTGAGCTGCGACAGAGGTGTGGCGATAACGGCGGGCGGCAGTTCTGCGTCGCCCAACGGTTGTGGATACATCGCCAGCAACGTAACCAGATTGCTGCCCAATGTTCTGGTCGCAATCCTGATGAGTTGATCCTTCGCGATGTTGGTCGCAACGGTTCTGATGCCTGGTGCTGCGGTGGTGGTTGACGCGGGGGCAATAACTGACCACAACTTGTCGATGCCAGCGGCCTGTCGTGCTTCCTGACTCGCCGGTTTATTGGCCAGCGACAGTTCAGCATGGCGCATGGAAAGCGCTGCTGATTGTTCATTGAGCAGCGTGACCGACTCGGCAAGAAGCTTTGCTTCGTAGGTTTGAGATAAAGCGTTTACCCACGCTTCATGGGCCTGCTGCACACGTGGCGGATCACCCTGGCTGTAGTACACCAGATAGTTCAGGTGGTCTTTTTGTGTAGCATGGTCAAGTTCTTGACCGGTGAGACTCAGAGCCTGAGCGCGACGCTCGTCCAGTAACGGTTGTTTGATTGCAAGTAAATAGTTAACCCTGGTTTTTTTCTGAAGTATAAGCTCAAGAGCCTGCTCGTCGCGTGGGGGATCAGCATTTAGATCATGACCTGACGCTATTTCTTTTTGAAGATCATTCGGCAGCGATGCAGAAGCCAGTAAGTAGTTTTGTGCCAATCCAGATTGTAACGAGGGATAGGACGCTGTCAGCGTTTCAAGAGCCTGTCGATGTGCCTGATCTTTTTCGGCCTGTGCGCGCACCTGCGCTTCAACGCGCTCTCGCTCGGCGGCTTCCGCCATTGCCCGAGCATGCGCCTCGGCTTCTACTCGTGCGAGATGAGCCGCGTGTTCTGCTGCTTGCCGCTGTGCCAACGCATGCGCCTCTGCCTCTTGTTGCCTTAATAGACGTCTCAGCTGTTTATTAGTGATACCTCTTCGGCGACCGCGGCCTGGGCCTAGGCCGGTAGTGCTGGGTCCATTGCCGCTACCAACGACTCCAATGTTCCAACCGGAATTGCTGCCGTTGCTTTCCGCACCGATATGAAAGTTTTTTGATAAATCCGAATCCGGGCGCATTGGAATACCACGGTCTACCAGGATGTTTTTTTCCGGAGGGTCATCGTTACTGTTATTTTCGCTCATACAATTTCCTTTTTTTTGTATGACGATAGGCTAACAAAGGCTTTTTTCTGAAAAGCCATAATTATGTATGGGTGATGTGCCAACTTCCTGATTTATAGTGTTTAGTAAGCTCGCAAATTTACTGCCTGCACTAAAGTCACTGTGATTATTTGAAGATGCTGCCTTAGTGGTTTATATATTTTCGCGTTTACCTTCTAATAAAGAAGGCTATGCGAGCAGTGTGAGGATTTCTTCTCGGTGCGTACAAAGCTTCAGTCACGGACAGCGTGAGTGCCGCGTACTTGTGGGAGTGAGCTTGCTCACGAAGACGTCGGTACAGCCGACGGATATCTCTCGTCTCGCACGCGTCAGCGGGAATGCCTTTCGTAAGGCTCCGCGTCACCATTCGCTCCATGATGCACATTCAAGATTGGACGCGGAGTCTCCAGAGAAGCGTGAGCGAGCATGGCAACGAAAATGTTTGTTGCCCTGTGAATACGCCTTCGCGAGCAAGCGAAGCTTCGCTTGGATCGCATCCCCATGTCAGGGAATCTCGCGTGTATTTGCGTGAGTTTCAGGCTTTGCCAACCAACACCACCACCTTCCCCACAGCCCTGCGCCCCCCCAACAAATCAATCGCCTCCCCAGCCCTTTCCAGCGGATAAACCGTCGACACCAGCGGCTTCAATTTCCCTTCTTCAAACCACGCAAACAGCTGCTTGAAGTTCGCCGCATTGTCCTGCGGTTGTCGCTGCGCAAACGAGCCCCAGAACACGCCGACCACCGAGGCGCCCTTGAGCAGGGTCAGGTTGACGGGCAGTTCCGGAATGCGGCCGCTGGCGAAGCCGACGACCAGCAGGCGACCGTTCCAGGCGATGGCGCGGATGGCCTGGTCGAAAAGGTCGCCGCCGACCGGGTCGTAGATCACGTCGGCGCCGTTGCCGTTGGTGAGACGTTTTACTTCGTCCTTGAGGCTGGTTTCGCTGTAATTGATCAGTTCGTCTGCGCCTGCGTTTTTGGCGACTTCAAGTTTTTCCGCGCTACTGGCGGCGGCGATGACGCGGGCGCCGAGGGCTTTGCCAATTTCCACGGCGGCCAGGCCGACGCCGCCGGATGCGCCGAGCACCAGCAGGGTTTCTCCCGCTTGCAGGTTGGCGCGTTGTTTGAGCGCGTGCATGGAGGTGCCGTAGGTCATGCTGAATGCGGCCGCCGTGGTGAAGTCCATGCCCTGCGGAATCGGCAGTACGTTGTAGTGGGGAACGGCGACCTGTTCGGCAAAGCTGCCCCAGCCGGTGAGCGCCATGACACGGTCTCCGGGTTTCAGGTGGCTGACGTTTTCCCCGACGGCGGCTATCACGCCTGCGGCCTCACCACCCGGTGAGAACGGGAAGGGGGGCTTGAACTGGTATTTGCCCTCGATAATCAAGGTGTCGGGAAAGTTGACCCCGGCGGCGCGCACTTCAAGCAGAATTTCGTTCTTTTTGATCGCGGGGCCGGGGACGTCTTCGAGCACCAGTGTGCTGGCAGGACCGAAGGCTTTGCATAACAGGGCTTTCATCGGGCTATTCCTTTTCCGGTAATGGCCGATAAAGTCAGTTAAGCGGGTTCCCGGGTCAACAAGCATGGCCCTGCCTGATAAGCACACATAAGCTGTAAGCTACGTGGCAAACCGTATTAAGGAGTGAACTGTGAAAGCGTGGATTCTGATGTTGCTGGCCTTGTCATTGCCTGTCATGGCGCAAGAGGAAGCCAAGGAAGAAGGTGGTGCGCCCAAGGCGGCTTATGTCTCGCTGACGCCTCCGTTCGTGGGTAACTACGCGCTCGATGGCGGCCCCAAGCTGCGTGTCTACAAGGCTGACATTTCCTTGCGTGTGACCGGTGCCGACGCCGAGGCCGCCGTGAAGCGCAATGATGCACTGATCCGCAATCAACTGGTTTCGCTGTTCACTCAGCAGACCGTTGATTCCATGAGCAGCGCCGAAGCGAAGGAAAACATTCGTCAGGAGGCACTCAAGCAGGTTCAGCGCGTTATGAACGATGAAGAAGGCAAGCCGATTGTCGAAGACCTGCTGTTCAATAACTTCATCGTTCAATAACGTCCGTCAGCGCAGTGCCAGTATCGCCGCCCATTGCTCGGCGGTGACCGGCATCACCGAGAGCCGGCTGCCTTTCTGTACCAGAGGCAGTTGCTCCAGCTGGCTTTGTTGCTTGAGATAGCCCAGCCCCAGCACGCGCTTGAAGTTCTCCACGAACTCGACGTCGATGGCACTCCACGGATTCTTTTCCTCTGTGGCCTTGGCGTCGTGATAGTGGCTCTCGGGGTCCAGTGCGGTGGGGTCCGGATAGGCTGACCTGGCGATTTTGGCGATGCCGGCGATTCCCGGCTCCGGGCAACTGGAGTGGTAGAAAAAGAACGCGTCGCCCTCGGTCATGGCTCTCAGAAAATTACGCGCCTGATAGTTGCGCACCCCGTCCCAGCGAGCGTTGCCCAGTCGTTGCAGGTCGCTGATCGAGAATTCATCAGGCTCGGACTTCATCAGCCAATAGGCCATTGTGCTCACTCCACAGACAAAAAGTTCACGGTATTTCGAATGGCTTGATGACAAACCGACAATCGGTTCGCGCCACTATTTGCGTACTGGTTCACGTTACCGCAAAATGCCGCCCTTTAAAGTTCCACGCTGCTGCACGGCCTATACAAAAACCGATGCTGACATCGTATTGATTTGCCTAAGGAGGGCAGTCAATGAAACGCAAGCCTGATTTACTCTGGATTCTGGTTATTTTGTTTGGCTTGGGTGTCGTGACAACCGGTTATGCACAGAGCTTGTGGTCCACCAAGGATGACGCTCCAGTCGAGATCACTCAGCAGCAGCAAAAAGTCCCCGGCAGGCATTGAGCCCTGCTTGTACTCTGATCGTTGATTGCCCTGTTGGCTGAACGATCAGAGTGTCTGCGTCACATACCAGCCTTTATCCGATACCGTGCCTTGCAGCGGTACATCCCAACTGGCCTGCGCCAGTCGATCCACTTTCTGACACTCGTGAGCCAGTCCCAGTAACACCGGTTTGCGCCAGGTCTTTCTGCGCGCCAGGTACGCCAGGCTGCGGTCGTAGAAACCTCCGCCCATGCCGAGGCGACCGCCTTCGTCATCGAAACCTACCAGCGGCATCAGAATCAGGTCGAGCGCCCATATAGTGCGCTGTTTTGCCCGGTCAATGCGCGGCTCGGGGATGCGGAAACGGTTGGGGATGAATGTCTCGCCGGGACGCACGCGCTGAAAAACCATGCGGGTGCGCGGCCATGCGTTGAGCACCGGCAGATAGGTTGCCTTGCCGCGGCGCTGGGCTTCGCGCAGCAACAGCCGCGGGTCGATCTCACCATCCATCGGCAGGTACAGCGAAACATGTCGGGCACGTCGAAACAGTGGGTGCTGCGCCAGTTGACGGTAAATATCCCGTGCGGCTTCGCGTTGCTGGCTGCGGCTCAAGGCTTTGCGTGCCTTGCGTAGCTGGCGGCGCAATTGCGGACGTGTAAGTGACTGGGCGCTGATCATGAGCAGGAGGTCATGCAGGCTGATCCGGAAAGGAGGTTGAAGCTTGAGCGGGGTCGTCGTTGCCAGACAACGGGGCTGGCAACTGACCGAATATGGACTCCCCGACGAACCGCTGTCGGTTTAGCCCTTGAACCCGAAAGTTCAAGGTGGAGATTGCAGGAGGTTTTAAGGCTTTCCGTCGAGCGGACATGCACACCAACCCCAACGTGCAACCCCCGTGGTTGTGCGTATCGGCTCAGGGACATGACCGACTGGCAAGCACTCCAGGGAGCAGCGCGAGTATACAGAAATGCCCCGCAATAATCAGCCCCGAGTTGAATCCGGTGTGCCGGGCGTGTCTGTCGCCAGCACCAGATCGACCTTGTCGAGCAGATCGCGGACCTGTTCGCGGGTTGAACCGCTGGTCTGTACGTCAGGCAGATGTTCCTTGTGCAGCAGATCGTGAGTGATGTTGAGAGCGGCCATCACGGCGATGCGATCGGCGCCGATGACTTTACCGCTGCTGCGGATTTCACGCATCTTGCCATCCAGGTAGCGGGCGGCGCTGACCAGGTTGGTGCGCTCTTCCTGAGGGCAGATGATCGAATATTCCTTGTCCAGGATCTGAACGGTAACGCTGTTGCCATTGCTCATGAGTCTTGCTCCAGGGCTTTAAGGCGCGAAATCATTGACTCGACCTTCTGCCGGGCGATTTCGTTTTTTTCAATCAGTTGGGCACGTTCCTCGCGCCAGGTCTTTTCCTGAGCTAATAAGAGTGCGTTTTGGCCTTTAAGTTGCTCGGCATACTTCAGGAGCAGCTCCACACGTTTCATCAGCGCTTGCAGGTCGGTGTCTTCCATTGTTTTCCACTGAATACTTTCTGATGAATGGCAGGGGGAGCGATGCTTGTGCTCAAGCTCGAACCACCGTCCGGGTGATCTTGTCGCGCGGATAGTCTAGGATACAAGGCCTTCATTCTAGACATTGCGCCGTTTGGCGACTAGCTACCCATGCCCATTCAGAATTCTCCGTACAAAGCGTTCGCCACTCTGCTCAACAGTGGCGGTCACCAGGTATCTCCTGCCGAGCTGCATGGCCTGTTGCTGGGGCGCAGTTGCGCAGCTGCCGGTTTCGACAACGAAGGCTGGTTCGCCGACGCGTCGCAACTGCTGGAAACCGAGCCGCAAGACAATATCCGTCAGGCGCTCATCGGTCTGCAAGAGATGGTCAAGGGCGAGCTCACCGGCGACGACATGACCGTTGTGCTGTTGCTGCCGGGCGACGACGAACCACTGACCGAGCGCGCTGCTGCGCTGGGCCAATGGTGTCAGGGATTTTTGACAGGCTTCGGTCTGAACATCGGTGACAAGCCGCTGGGTACAGAGGCCAAGGCCGTTCTTGAGGATCTGGCGGCGATTGCGCAGGTTCAGGACGCGCTGGAAGAGTCCGAAGACGGCGAAACCGACTACATGGAAGTCATGGAGTACATGCGCGTAGCGCCGCTGCTGCTGTTCACTGAATTCAACGAGCCGTCCGCGCCGCAACCCAAGCCTTCACTGCACTGATAGCCGATCACTGCGACACCGGCCTGCGCGTGCCATAGCGCGAGCCGGTGGACTCCATCAGGACGCTGCTGCCCATGATTCAGATCCCTAAGTCCGAATACGCCCGCCGCCGCAAGGCTCTGATGGCTCAGATGGAGCCGGACAGCATTGCCATCCTGCCGGCCGCTGCGGTTGCCATTCGCAATCGTGACGTCGAGCACGTCTACCGGCAGGACAGTGACTTTCAGTACCTGAGCGGCTTTCCCGAGCCGGAAGCGGTGGTGGTGCTGATCCCCGGTCGTGAATACGGCGAGTACGTCTTGTTCTGCCGCGAGCGCAATCCCGAGCGCGAGTTGTGGGAAGGTCTGCGCGCAGGCCAGGAAGGCGCGATCCGTGAGTACGGTGCAGACGATGCGTTTCCCATCAATGACATCGATGAAATCCTGCCCGGCCTGATCGAAGGCCGGGATCGGGTGTATTCGGCGATGGGCAGCAATCCCGAATTCGACCGGCACCTGATGGACTGGATCAACGTGATTCGCTCCAAAGCGCACCTCGGTGCCGAGCCGCCCAAGGAGTTCGTGGCGCTGGACCATCTGCTGCACGACATGCGCCTGTACAAGTCCGCTGCGGAAATCAAAGTCATGCGTTGCGCGGCAGATATTTCGGCGCGGGCTCACGTGCGTGCGATGCAGGCCTGCCGCGCCGGGCTGCACGAGTTCAGCCTGGAAGCCGAACTGGACTACGAGTTTCGCAAGGGCGGTTCGAAGATGCCTGCCTACGGCTCGATCGTTGCCTCGGGGCGCAACGGTTGCATCCTGCATTATCAGCAGAACGACGCGGTGCTCAGGGACGGTGATCTGGTGTTGATCGACGCCGGCTGCGAAATCGACTGCTATGCCAGCGACATCACCCGTACCTTTCCGGTGAGCGGCAGGTTTTCCCCCGAGCAGAAAGCCATTTACGAGGTGGTGCTCAAGGCCCAGCATGCGGCCTTCGAGGCCATCGGCCCCGACAAGCACTGGAACCAGGCACACGAGGCGACGGTCAAGGTCATTACCGCCGGGCTGGTCGAACTGGGCCTGCTGCGCGGCGACGTTGGCGAGCTGATCGAAAGCGAAGCCTACAAAATGTTTTACATGCACCGTGCCGGGCACTGGCTGGGCATGGATGTGCACGACGTAGGCGAATACAAGGTCGGCGGCGAGTGGCGCGTACTGGAGGTCGGCATGACGCTGACCGTTGAACCCGGGATTTACATATCCCCCGACAACCTGGAAGTCGCGAAGAAATGGCGAGGTATTGGTGTGCGAATCGAGGATGACGTGGTTGTGACCAGGCAGGGGTGTGAAATTCTGTCCGGCGGCGTGCCCAAGACCGTCGCCGAGATCGAGGCGCTGATGGCGGCTGCACAGGAACAGGTCGCATGAGCCGCTTCAATATCGCCATCGTCGGCGGCGGGCTGGTCGGTGCAAGCCTTGCGTTGTCGCTGCAGGCTGGTGCCAAGGCGCGCGGCTGGAAAATCGTGCTCATCGAACCCTTCGCGCCGGGTGAGGCCTGGCAGCCCAGTTACGATGCGCGTTCTTCGGCACTGTCGTTCGGCTCGCGACGCATCTATGAACGGCTTGGCCTCTGGCAGCAGATTTCCCGACGCGCCGAGCCGATCCTGCAAATCCAGGTGTCGGACCGTGGTCGCTTCGGCGCCACTCGCCTGTCTGCGATTGAAGAGGGCGTTCCGGCGCTCGGCTACGTAGTCGAAAACGCCTGGCTCGGTCAGGCTCTGTGGGCCGGGCTGGATCGTGATGTGGTCAGTTGGCGTGTGCCGGCCGAGGTCAAACACATGCAGCCATTGGCCGACGGTTATCGCCTGAGCCTGAGTGACGACAGCGAGCTGGACTGTGACCTGGCGGTGCTGGCCGACGGCGGCCGCTCCAGTCTGCGCGAGCAGCTGGGTATCGGGGTGCGGCAACGGCCCTACGATCAGCATGCGCTGATTGCCAATATCACGCCGAGCGAAGCTCACTGCGGGCAGGCGTTCGAACGTTTCACCGAGGACGGGCCGATGGCGCTGCTGCCATTGCCGGAAAACCGCTGTGCGCTGGTCTGGACGCGTCCGGGCAACGATACCCAGCGCCTGGCCGAGCTGGACGACCGCAGTTTTCTGGAAGAGCTGCAGGGCGTGTTTGGCTATCGCCTGGGCACGCTGCGTCAGGTCGGTGCACGGCATGTCTACCCCCTGGCGCTGATCGAGGCCGAAGAGCAGGTGCGTTCGCATCTGGTGATTCTGGGTAATGCGGCGCACAGCCTGCATCCGGTCGCCGGGCAGGGGTTCAATCTGTCCTTGCGTGACGCCGATGCACTGGCCGGGACGCTGCTGGACAGCGCCGCGCCGCCCGGTGAGTTGTCGACTCTGCAGCTCTACCGTGAGCGTCAGCGTCAGGATCAGCAATTGACCGTGGGCTTCTCCGACAAGGTGACACGCCTGTTCGGCAGCTCCCGGTCGGCGGTTGCCACCGGGCGTAACGTCGGGTTGCTCGGCCTCGACCTGCTGCCCGCCGCCAAGCGCTGGTTTGCCCGCCAGGCCATGGGGTTGGGGACTCGATCCGATGTGTGAATCACACACTTTAAACACAGGGCTTCGGCCGCAAGCGAGAACGGTTTGACCATGGAAACGCGCGCAGATGTGCTGATTGTCGGAGCCGGAATGGTCGGCAGTGCCCTTGCCTTGGCATTGCAGGGCAGCGGCCTTGATGTGCTGGTGGTCGACGGTGGACCGCTGAGCGTCGAGCCATTTGATCAACAGTCGGGCTTCGAGCCGCGGGTCAGCGCCCTGTCGGCGGCCAGCCAGCGAATCCTTCAGCGTCTGGGTGTGTGGGAAGGCATCGTAGCCCGGCGCATCAGCCCGTATGCGCATATGCACGTCTGGGACGGCAGCGGCACCGGGCATATTCACTTCTCGGCCTCCAGCGTGCATGCCGACGTGCTGGGCCATATCATCGAAAATCGTGTGGTGCAGGACGCGCTGCTCGACCGCCTGCATGCCAGCGACATCGGTCTGCTGGCCAATGCGCGGCTTGAACAGATGCGTCACTCCGGCGATGACTGGCTGCTGACCCTGGCCGATGGTCGTCAGCTGCGCGCACCGCTGGTGGTGGCCGCCGACGGTGCGAATTCCGCTGTGCGCCGCCTGACCGAAACGCCGACGCGTGAATGGGATTACCTGCATCACGCCATCGTCACCAGTGTGCGTACCGCCGATCCCCACAGAAAAACCGCCTGGCAGCGTTTCACCGATGACGGGCCGCTGGCCTTTCTGCCGCTGGAACGCGAGGACGAGCACTGGTGCTCCATCGTCTGGTCAGTCACACCTGCCGAAGCCGAGCGCCTGATGGTGCTGGAGGATGACCTGTTCTGCCGCGAACTGGAGCAGGCATTCGAAGGGCGACTGGGCCAGGTGCTGTCTGCCGATAGCCGCCTGTGCGTGCCGCTGCGTCAGCGTCACGCCAAGCGTTACGTTGCCAGCGGATTGGCGTTGATTGGCGATGCGGCACACACCATTCACCCGCTGGCCGGGCAGGGCGTGAACCTCGGTTTCCTCGACGCCGCAGTGCTGGCGGAAGTACTGACCCATTCTGCAAAGCGTGGCGAGCGCTGGTCTGACCTGCGTGTGCTGGGCCGTTACGAGCGCCGCCGCATGCCGCACAACCTCGCGCTGATGGCCGCGATGGAAGGCTTCGAACGCCTGTTCCAGGCCGACCCGCTGCCCTTGCGCTGGTTGCGCAATACCGGCCTGAAAATGGTCAACCGCATGCCCGAAGCCAAATCGCTGTTCGTGCGCGAGGCGCTGGGGTTGTCGGGGGACCTGCCCGAGCTGGCGCGGATCGAAGCACACTAGAAGCCAATACATACCTGCTCGGAGCATGGGTACGATGGTGTTCTTCCGGGCACGTTACGCTCGCGATCCCCCAGACACCTATCGTTCCTCACGCTCCAGCGTGTGAATGCCTGTCGTGACGCTCTGCATCATGGATCTGCGCTGCGCCGCTTGATCAAGAGTGGACGCGCAGCATGGGCACGATGGTGTGTCCCTGACAATGCTCAACGCACCACGCCGCTGCGGTACTGTTCTGGCGTCAGTCCGGTCCAGCGTTTGAAGGCGCGGCTCAGGCAGTCGGTGTCGGAAAAGCCCAGCAGGTAGGCGATTTCGCTCAGCGAGCTTTGCTGATCGTTCATGTGCAGCAGCGCCAGGTTCTGGCGGCATTGATTGAGCAGCAGGTCATAGCAGCAGCCCTCGTCGGCCAGATGGCGCTGCAGGCTGCGCGTGCTCAGGTGCAGGGCTTCGGCGATGCTTTGGGCGGTGGGCTCGCCGTCCGGCAGCAGGGTTTCGATGGCCGAGCGTACGCGCTGTTCCCAGATCAGTGACGGTAACGGATCTCCTTGGGATTCCTGGCCGTTCAGCTGTACCGGCCCGTCATCCAGATGGCTGTCGAATTGATCACCGCCAAACTCCAGCAGGTTCTCCTGCGCCGCAAACGTGACCGGTGAACGAAACAGGTCGTGCCAGGGCTGCGGATCCTCGGGTGCCGGACGTTGCAGGTGCACGGCGAGCGGCGCATAGCCCCGGCCTAGCCGATTGCGGCAGGTGCGTACGTAAATGGCGGCAAATGCATCCAGCAGCTCATGAACCGGTGACTGACAGGATGGCGGCGTACCGAAGCGGAATTCATAACGCTCGCCGACTGTTCTGAAATCCAGCTCCAGAGAGTCCTCGGCCATCGAGCGGTAACGTACGATGCGCTCGAAAACCTCGCGCAACGAGCCGCTGGCGACAAGCGTGTAGCCCAGCGCATGAAACGCCGTCGGGCTGACAAAGCGTGAAACACGCAAACCCAGGGCTGGGTCAAGGCTGGCTTGCACTGCGCGTTGCCAGAGCGCGGCGGTGACATCCGGCGAGAATTGCGCATCGGGTTCACTCAGCCTGTTCAGGTCAATACCCGCGCTTCGGCACAACGCATCGCTGTCCATACCCAAGGCAATGAGCTGCTTGCGCAGAGCGGGGGTCCAGCTGGCGAGACTGCTTGGCTCAGGCATGCGGACGCCTCTTCCTGGCATAAAGTGACTTCGGCAGCAGGCCGGTGCCGACAAGGCACCACCGGGCAACTCCATTGCCTGACGCCGTCACCAAGAATGAGAGCATTTGTGACAGTTGTGCAAGTGCCAGGACGCGTTTCTTGCCGTCACACAGAAAATAGTTCGCGCTCTAATCGCTGAGCAGTGCCCCATAGGCCCAAACGAGCTATCAGCAGTCGCCAATTGCGCAGTCGTCGTATAACGCGAAAACGCTCCTTCCCTTCTCAACACGTCGCCAGCCCATGCTGATGAAGGTCAGAGCGTTTCTGTCATTTGACACTGGAATGGCAAATGACTATAAGTTCTCCATGTTGTACGACAACATAAGACTCGAATAAAATTACAACCACAAAAATAATTCAAAGAGTAACAACCTCATGATCAGTCTGAATTCTCAGGCCATAAAGGCATGCTCCTCGTGCGAAAAATCCGTTTTTACGCATGATCGTCGGCAGAAAGCGCCTAAAAGTCTTCTGAAGAAACCGTAACCTGAAGTTACATAAAACCAGCCGCCTCACGGCCTTGGCCGCGGGACGCTCATCGCCAATCTAAAAATAAACAGGGTGAAGAGATGAAGATAAAAGGCATTCGGTGGTGGATGGTGGGGCTGGTCACGGCCGGCCTGGTCGTCAACTACCTGGCACGCAATACGCTGTCTGTCGCAGCACCGACGCTCATGAGCGAGCTGAGCATCTCCACCGAGCAGTACGCGCACATCGTGGTCGCCTGGCAATTGTGCTATGCCATCATGCAGCCCGTTGCGGGCTACATCATCGACGCGATCGGCACCAAGATGGGCTTTGCGATTTTCGCCATCGCCTGGTCTGCCGCCTGCGCTGCCGCCGCATTCGCAACCGGCTGGCAGAGTCTGGCGATCTTCCGCGGCATGCTCGGCCTGACCGAAGCCGCGGGGCTGCCGGCAGGCGTCAAGGCGACCACCGAATGGTTTCCAGCCAAAGAGCGCTCGGTCGCCATCGGCTGGTTCAACATTGGCTCGTCGTTCGGCGCATTGCTTGCACCCCCGCTGGTGGTCTGGGCCATTCTGCAGAGTGGCTGGGAGCTGGCGTTCCTGATTGTTGGCGGTCTGGGCATTGTGTGGAGCGGCCTGTGGCTGCTGTTGTACAAGCATCCGCGCGATCAGAAGCGTCTGGGCGATGCCGAACGCGACTACATCCTCAGCGGCCAGGAAGCGCGTCTGAAGGATGCACCTGCCCGGAAAGGCAGTTGGAAGCGACTGTTCAAAAACCGTAATTTCTACGCGATTGCTTCGGCGCGAATCCTCTCTGAGCCTGCCTGGCAGACCTTCAATGCGTGGATCCCGCTGTACCTGATGACCGAACGCCACATGAACATCAAGGAAGTCGCGATGTTCGCCTGGCTGCCGTTTCTGGCGGCTGACATTGGCTGCGTACTGGGCGGCTACCTCAGCCCGCTGTTCCACAAGTACTGCAAGGTGTCGCTGTTCACCTCGCGCAAGATGGTCATGCTGTTCGGCTGCTCCTGCATGATCGGGCCGGCGTGCATCGGGCTGGTCGAAAGCCCCTACACCGCCATTGCCTTGCTGTGCATCGGCGGTTTTGCCCACCAGACCCTGTCGGGCGCGCTGTATTCGATCACCTCGGATTCATTCGGCAAGAACGAGGTGGCCACAGCGACCGGGATGGGCGGAATGTTCGGCTTTTTCGGGGCGGCGGCGTTCACCATGGTGTTCGGCGTGCTGGTCACCAAAATCGGCTACAGCCCGCTGTTCGTGGTGCTGGCAATCTTCGACATCGTCGCTGCGATCGTGGTGTGGAACGTTGCCCGTGAAGTCCCGCAGTACGACGAGCCGGTACCGCTGCCTGCGGGCGAGCAGGGCCCGCGTACTGTGCCTGCAACCTGAGGCCGTCGTAATCCTGTAACGAAGTACGGATAGTCTTTGCCCTGAAAGTGATTTTTATTAGAGGCCGTTCCTCGAAGGCAGGGAGTGGCCTCTTTTTTTGTCTATTGGCTGATATTCGTTTTGGGAATTAACAAATAGCTTCTTATTCCTTAGCGAATATAACTTCCATCCCTATACTCGTCTCATGAACGCATACATGCAGGAGGCGAATCCATGCATAACGAGTCGATCCGGTATCTGATCGTGCCAGGCTGGCAGGGGTCTCCTGATGATCATTGGCAGACCCACTGGCAGAACAGCCTGCCCAACAGCACACGCGTGGAACAGGCCGACTGGCTCAAGCCTCGTCGTGAAGACTGGGTCGGCGAGTTGCAGCGCACGATTGCCGCGCACGACACCCCCGTGATCCTGATCGCTCATAGCCTGGGTTGCGTCACCGTCGCGCATTGGGCTCAACTCGCGCCGCTGGAAACCTTGCGTCAGGTGCAGGGCGCGCTACTGGTGGCACCGGCGGACGTCGAGCGTCCGAATTGCCCGCCTGCGTTGCGTAATTTCGCGCCGATCCCTGCTGATCTGTTGCCGTTTCCGACGCAGATTGTCAGCTCTGACAACGACCCTGCGGTCAGCTCCCAGCGCGCCATGGAAATGGCCCGTCACTGGGGCGCAGAAGTCGGGTTTCTGAGTCAGGCCGGGCATATCAACGTCAAGTCCGGTCATCAGCGCTGGGAGCAGGGGTTCGCCTACCTGTACCGCCTGCAAAACCGTCTGGAGCAACACGCGCGTCGTCGCGCATGACCGGGCAGCCTGTTTATCGGACTCACCGGGTCCCGTCTTTTTAAACGCTTGAGCCATCGCAAGGGCTCAGGCGGGAGTGTGTCATGAGCCTTCACGAAAACTTCGGCCAGCCGCTGCTGACCTTTCCCGATGCGGAAAAAAGCCCACTGAGCATTCGCGCCAAGGCGCTGGTGTTCATTGACCCACGCTCGCGCCGATTGCGTGAAGAAATGGAGCAACTGGCTCCCCGTTCTCTACCGGTACTGATCCGTGGCGAGTCCGGGACCGGCAAGGAGTTGCTGGCCCGGCATATTCATCGCGGCAGTGATCGCTCGGGCTTGTTCGTTTCAGTGAACTGCGGTGCGATCAGCCCGACCTATGCCGACGCCGAATTGTTCGGCTACGCCGCCGGAGCCCACAGTGGGACGGTCAGCAGCCGCGCAGGCTGGTTTGGCTCGGCCAACGGAGGCACTTTGTATCTGGATGAAATCGGCGACCTGCCGTTGCCGATTCAGGTCAAGCTGCTCGCGGCGCTTGAGAATCACGAAGTCACGCGAGTGGGTGCGCAGCAGCCGAGCCCGGTCGATGTGCGTCTGGTCGCAGCCACCAGTATCGATCTGGCGCAGGCCGTGGCTGCCGGCAAATTCCACGAGCGGCTTTATCACTACCTGAGCGAGGGGCGTCTTGAACTGCCGGCGTTGCGCGAGCAGCCGGGCAACATCCTGCCGCTGGCCGAATATTTTGTCGGGATCTACAGCCAGCGTCTGAATCTGCCGGTGCAATTGATCAGCGAGGATGCGCAGCGCACGCTGGAGGCTCACAGCTGGCCCGGTAATACCCGTGAACTGGAGAACGTCATTCACTTTGCCTTGCTGGTCAGCAGCGGTGATGAAATTCGGGCTGAAGATATCAATCTGCCGGACATCGCCGATCCGTTCACGCTGATCGAGCGCCAGACGCAGCTATTGCTCGATGGTGGTGATCGCAGGCAGCTGTCCGCGCTCAGGCAACTGCTTGAAACAGTCACCTCAGAGCTGGCGCGGCGTCCTGCTTGAGCGCGCCCCAGCACGGTCCTGATGAGGTAGAGTAGATGCTGATGCAAAAAAGCATAAGCACTCGATTAAAAAGTATTTTATCGGAATATAAAACACCGGTAATGTCAGCGTGATGTCGCAGGGTTCGGATAGCTGTGACAAACCATTGAATAATAAGGTGTCATTTCTGGATGACGCTCTCGGATTTTCGTTAAGGACATTGCATGAAAAAGACGTTTTTGCTGACCGCTCTGGCGGCTGTGTTCTCCATTGGCCTGGCTCACGCAGGTGAAAAGCTGGTCGTCGGCGCGACGCCAGTACCGCACGCGGAAATCCTTGAGCTGATCAAGCCGACCCTGGCCAAAGAAGGCGTGGACCTGGAAATCAAGGTCTTCACTGACTACGTGCAGCCAAACGTTCAATTGAGCGAAAAGCGCCTGGATGCCAACTATTTTCAAACCAAGCCTTATCTGGATGGCTTCAATAAGGGCAAAGGCACCAATCTGGTGACTGGCGTGGGCGTACACGTCGAACCGTTCGGCGGCTACTCCAGCAAGTACAAGACGCTGGCTGATTTGCCTGAAGGCGCAACCATCGCCATTCCAAACGAAGGCAGCAACGCAGGCCGCGCACTGCTGCTGTTGCAAAAAGGTGGCCTCATCACCCTGAAGGATCCGACCAACGCCCTGTCCACGCCGAAAGACATCGCAACCAACCCGAAGAAATTCAAATTTCGCGAACTCGAATCGGCTGTACTGCCACGTGCGTTGAAGCAGGTTGACCTTGCCTTGATCAACACCAACTACGCGCTGGAAGCCAAGCTCAATCCGAAGAAAGACGCGCTGATCATCGAAGGTGCCGATTCGCCGTACGTGAACTTCCTCGTCACCCGCGAAGACAACGCTCACACCGACGCCATCGAAAAGCTGTCGAAAGCGTTGACCAGCCAGGAAGTCAAAGACTTCATCAACAAGAAGTACGACGGCGCGGTACTGCCTGCGTTCTGACCCTCTGAGTGTCGTGCGTAATCTAACTATCGTGCGACGCTCCGCGTCGCATGCCGTTCTGGACGCTTTGCGTCCTCTTTTGAGCATGTGGCGCGGCACAGATCTGTGACGCAGAGCGTCACGCAAGGCATTCCTGCGCTGGAGCGTGAGGAACGATAACATCACTATCGTGCGACGCTCCGCGTCGCATGCCGTTCTGGACGCTTTGCGTCCTCTTTTGAGCATATGGCGCGGCGCAGACCTGTGACGCGGAGCGTCACGCAAGGCATTCCTGCGCTGGAGCGTGAGGAACGATCATCTCACTGTCGTGCGACGCTCTGCGTCGCCCCACAATTCCCCGCCATAAACTCCCCCGAAAACGCTTTCTCGACAAAGCGCGTCGAGTCCGGCAGAGACCCATTCACCGCTCCCGAGTGATCCAGCTGCGGGTAGTAATGCCACTCGATGCGGTCGCCGACCTTGCACGCGTCTTTCACCAGCGCGATCTGGCTGCGAACAGGTGAAATGACATCCTTGCCTCCCGTACCGATAAAAACCGGAATGTCCGACTTTAACGTCGGGTAGTCCGATTGGCGATTGACCTGATCAAGTGCCTTATCGGGTGAGCGTTTGAAGCTGTTGTTGAATGTCAGTCCATCCGCGACCACCTTGCGCTCGATGGCTTGCAGGCATTCACGCTGACTGGTTTCGAACGCGAGCTTTGCGCGGTCGCTCAGGTAATCGGCAGGATGCAGCGACGGGTCGATCAGCGCGGCAGTACTCAGTCGCAACAGGTTATAGGCCAGCGATGGCTTGACCTGATCGCGGAAGGTGTCCGGTCCGGCATGTTTCTCATGCGATTGAGCCATCGGATACGGCGTCCCGGTCGCAACCACTCCGACAATGTTCAATTCGGGCGCATAAGTCTTCTGGTAGACGGCCGTTGCGAAAGCGGCACGGCCACCTTGCGACTGCCCGAACACAACCACCCGCGAAGACAGATTGAAGTCCGCCTTCTGAACCGCACGAACGCTGTCGAGCACACCATACGCCAGCGGACTGCTCAGCCCGAACGGGTGCAGCCCCGGCGTGCCCAAACCCTGGTAATCAGTAGCCACAATCGCATAGCCACGCCCGAGCCATTCATTCAGATAGCGCGTGTCGCGATCACTGCGCCCGGCAAAGGAAGGCGCACAGATGTCCGCGCTACCAACCGTGCCATGCGCCCACGCCATCAGCGGCCATCCGCCCTTTGGCGGCTCACCCTTGGGCATGAACAAGGCTCCTGACACTGCGACTGGCTGGTTGTTGAGCCCGTCTGTCGAGGTGTACAGGATGCGGACATTCTGTCCGGCACTCTCAAGGCTCTGCGTGGCCGTCAGCGGCTCCGAGCGCAGCAGTTGGCCCGGTGTCGACGGCACTTTATCCGGCCATGTGTAAAATGCGGGAACACCGCCTTCGCCCGGGTCTGACTGGGCAACGGCGACAGTTTTCATGGAAGTGCCTGGCACTGCGCTGCAAGCTGCGAGCAGGACCATCAACAGAGTGGCCAGAACGGCCGAATACCTTGGCGATGAGTTCATCGGTATTTCTCCACAAGCTGACAGGAGAGAGCGCATCAGCATCGATGTATCAAGCCGATTATGACCTGAGCGATGATAACTGACGCACGCGCTGCCAGTACTGAACGGAGTTCTTCATGCGCAAGGATTACCTCGCTTTCTTCATCTCGCTTTTCCTGTCCAGGCTGGCGGATCAGATCCTGTTGTTTATTGTGCCGCTGGTGGTGTTCCAGACCACCAACAGCGCTTCATGGGCGGGGCTGGCGTTTTTCGTCGAATCGTTACCGAGGTTTCTCGCGTTTCCGTTGTGCGGCGCGTTGTGCGACAAGTATTCGCCTATCAGAATTCTGCACATCAGCCAGGTCTACCGGGCATTGCTCTGCGTGCTGGCGATGGTGTTCTACGCACTCTTTGGTGGCATTGGATGGCTCGTGGTTCTCTCGGCATTGTGCGGGGTGCTGACCACGCAAGGCATCATGGCGCGCGAAGTGCTCATGCCGCATATCTTTCAGCACTACAGCTACACCAAAACGTTGTCCTATTCCCAGATCGCCGACCAGTCAGGGCTGGTTCTCGGGCCCTTGGTCGCGGCACTGATACTTGAGGTGTGGGCCTGGTACTGGGTCGTACTGTTGACCGCCGGACTATTCATGCTGGCAGACCTCTGCATGTTGGCTTGGCAACGTCTTGGCCGTTTTAAGCTGGAAGTGTTCGAGCAGCATCAAGACATCTGGCTGCAGCCCTTGCGGATTGCGTTCGGGCATATCCGTGGCCTGGCAGAGTTGAAAAAGATCATCACGCTGGCAGTAGGGGTCAACCTGATTGTCGGCGTCACGCTGGCGACCTCGGCAGCCATGGTCATCGGCGAGTACAGCGCAGGCAAGGATAACTATGCAGTGCTGCAGGCGGCGGGGGCAGTGACCACTATCGTGATCCTGTTCTTCCTGGCCCGTGTGGTGCTGCCTTTGCGGGTGCTGGGCGGTGTCGGGTATTCAATGATCGCGATCGGGGCATTTATCAGCGCCCTGAGCCCGAACCTGATTGGCTATGCGCTGGGGTTTCTGTTGATCGTCGGCTTCGACAAGATGTTCAACGTCTACATGCGCACCCTCCGGCAGCGGGTGATACCGCCTCAGGACTTCGGCAAGACGGTGGGCGTGATCACGTTGCTCAACAACCTGTCGCAGCCTCTGGCGGGTTTGCTGGTGGCACTGCTCGCAGCGCCTTTGGGCATTCGCCAGGTCATCCTGAGTTTGGCCATGCTGACGAGCGTTATCGGGACGGGTGCCCTGTGGTGGTTTGCAAAGGCACGCAGCCCATTCCCGACCTCGATTGCTGAGGCTGATCGGGAGGTCGGGAAATGAAAATGGAGCTGAGTCCGTTTCGCTGAATCTGGATAGAGTCAGGGCTTTTGAGGAAAGGCATTGTGCTTGTCCACGATGCAATGCTAAGAGCGCGGTGAAGAATTGATTTCATTGCTGTATTCAAAGATCGGGAAATCCCCAATCCTGAAGTGGGGAGAGTTGAGACAGAAAAGTTAGATGCTCGATGGTTTTTACTTTTTGTAGATTTTTAAGTTCCATCGGACCGCCGAGTGCCAGGGCTGGGACGAAGCCGTACATTTCGTCACTTTTGAGTGGCCCGAGTTTTTCGAGAGCCGGTTTGAATAGATCATCTAAGTCGCTTTCATTAGGTTTTTTTGACGAGAAAAAAACTTTTATTCCGAAATCGAGTTTTTCGCCTGTAAATTTAGAGGTACGAGGAGTGTATCTGGCTACATAGCTGTTAATAGTCAAGCAGCTACCTTTCCTTTCACCCCATACGTAAAGCTTTCCGAAAGCGCTGCGTGCGATAACATGGTAATTATCCAATCCATGGATATCTGTGTCAGTAAGCCAGTGTTCAAGTATTTCTTCATAATCTTGAGGGTTCACGGTCCAGAAAATCCCATCTGCATATCCGCACCAGCCATGATCTATCCAATACGTCAGTAGTTGGTCAGGCAGTTTGTTTTTATATCTGATGATGCTTGACTTCAGAACTTCATCTCGCTCAATCGCAGGGCCAAATTTTTCTAGAAAGAAAGCAAAGTCTTCGTCCATCATGCAGTCCGAACTGACAGCGTCATGAAGAAGGGTAATCTCTGGTTTCCGGATTTAGACATCTGGAAACCCCCAGTCCTGAAGTGGCGAGAGCTGAGACAGGAATGTTAAGTGCTCGATAGTTTTCACTTTTTTCAAGTTTTTCAGTTCCATCGGTCCTCCCAGGGCAAGAGCAGGAACGAAGCCGTACATTTCATCCGCTTTAAGTAAGCCGAGAGTTTCAAGAGCGGGGAGGAATAGTTCTTCAAAACCATTGGTCTTCGGGCTTTTTGTAGAGAAAAATGCTCTTATTCCCAAATCGAGTGCGTCGCCTTTAAACTTGGATTCCCGTTCTACATAACGTGCCATAGAGCTGGTTATAGTTAAGCTAAATCCGTTTTTCTCACCCCATACGTAAAGTTTTCCAAACGCACTTCGAGCTATAACGTGGTAATTGTCTTGGCTGCAGAATTTGGTGTCTGAAAGCCATTGGTCAAGTATTTCTTCATAATCTTGAGGGTTTACCGTCCAGAAAAGTCCCTCCGCATACCCGCTCCAGCCGTGATCAGCCCAGTAATCAAGTAGCTGATCAGGGAGTCTGTGTTTATACTTGGCAATGCTTGATGCGGGTACTTCACGGCGTTCCATCGCCGGGCCGAACTTTTTGAGAAAAAAAGCATAGTGCTCGTCCATAATTTTCCCTCTATTCACATTTTTTAAGTTTGGCATTCATATTGGTAGACCTACGCAACGCCTCTGGCACCTCCTGTGCGGCACTATCCAAGCCTGTAATACGGCTTGGCCATTGTGCACCCAAGCTAGAGTTGATCCTCCGATCACCAAAACCACCAATTATGTCTTTCCCTCCAGCAAATAAATCAGGATTATGCAGTGCGGCCAGAGTTGCCATTTTTTCTGAGGCCATTTTTTTGGCTGTTGCTTCTGCCCACTCGGGCATAGCTCCGCCCGAGATTAGTTCGTCTTGCATTTTTTCCTCTAGTTCATTGCGAAATTCCTCGCGCGCCTTTGCAGCCAACTGAGGGTCTCGCACAACGTCCCCATCCGTAAAAGCTTTCCGCCCTTTCAGATAATCATTCACCGTCAAGTCATTCAACCCATTTTGCTGAGCTTCTAGCTGGTCATCAAACTCTTTAGCAAGGTTGCGGTGCTTTTCACTTAATCTAAAACATGGCACCTCATGCTCCGCCATGCCCGACGCTCTTTTCGGTTCGGGCTCGTCCGCACGTCGATTGGGCGGCGGAGGCGGAGGCGGCGGTTCCTGTTTGTCCAGTGCACTTTTACGAGGGCCGGCATGTTGCAGGTCGGGGTGTCTTGTCAGGGCGTCTTCGTGCTGGAGCATCCATTGGCCGAGCTTCGCACCTTTTTTGCTGGCTTGCATTTCATTGGCAAGTACGCTTGCGCTGCCTCTGCCGCGCGTCAGGTAGGCGACGATGGCGCCCAGTAGCAGTACCACCACTTCTTCGTGGCCTTGGGCGATGTGGTGTGCTGCGCGGTCTACAACCTGCGGATCGTCGCCGCCGAAGGGGTTGAGGCCTGGCTCGCCACGGGTGCCTTCCCAGGCGACAGTGATGCCACGCACGTAATAGTCGACAATCCGCGGAAGGCCGTCGACGAAGAATTCGGCAATGGACGCCAGGCCGAGAATGCCCAGGATCCAAGTGCTGAGCTCCAGGCCTATTGCGGCACCCGCCATGCCCATGGGCACCGCGCCTGCACCAAAGAAAAAGCTGCCGACTCCCGCACCTATCGCGCCCCCTGCGAGCGTGCTGCCCGCGACGATCATGGCCATTTGGGTGACCACGTCTATCAGGTCGTTGATGATGCTGGCGATGTCGATATCCAGGAAACGCCGCCCAAGCCGGCGGGCCGCTTCCAGTTCGGCGCGGTTGAACGCGCTTCTGATATTACCGACGCGTCGGAGGTTGAGCTGTAATGTTGAAACCGGCTCATTGTTGAGTCTGCGCTGGAAGCTGGCTCCAGGCTGGTAGCCCATGCTTCGGCTGATGCGTCGTTCTATATCGAGCCACGACGGCACAATGCCCGATAGCTGCATTGGGTGTCTCCCTGACTGCCCCGGTTGGTAGCTGCACCATAGGGAAGGCCGATAATGAAGTCAAAGTAGCCCGGGATTTTCTGATGGGTCCTACATGCCGAGTCTAGAAATCCTGCAGGCTACTCTCCGCCCCTACAGAGAGCAGCCGCCGCTTCAGCCTTAAAACGCCAACGTCACCCGAGCATTCAGCGACTGATCCGAAGCATCGTTACTCACCTGACCGTCGTAACTCAGGCCCACGCTCAGCGTATCGCTCAACCCCAGGTCGACGCCTGCGCCGAGCACGGCGGCGCTGCGGGCGATCAGTGCGCCGGAGAGTTCGAAGGTGCTGCCGCCGCTGAAGGCTGAGCGGCTTTCCGGGGTGACGTCACCGTAGGCGCGACGCCAGCCCAGTGTGGCGTTGGGTTTGATCACGACGCTGCCAGCGTTCAGGCGGGTCGCTGCACGCAGGCCCAGGGTACTGAAGGTGATGTGGTTGTCCTGGGATTTGTTCTGCAGGCTGATGGCGTTGCTGTTCTCGTCGAAGGCGTCGGTGTCGAGGCGCACATGGGCGAGGTTGGCGAAGGGTTCAAGCAGCGCATTGCCCATTTCGATGGAGTAGCCCAGCTCGCCGAAGACCTGATTGGTCGCTGCCTTGTAGTCTTCCTTGAAGTGCTCGGACGAGCCCGGCAGGTCCAGCGTACGCTTGGCGGTCAGCTCATGCCAGGTGCGTACCGCGCCGAGGCGCAGGCCCAGTTGGCCCCATTTCGCGCCGCCGTAGACACCCAGATGATAGTTGTCGCTGTCGGTCGAGCCAGACGCGTGGCGCAGGTCGAAGCTGCTGTTGCTGAAGCCTGCCAATGCACCCACACGCCAGGTGTCGTCGAGCGGTACGTCGGCGCCGAACAACAGGCCGCTGGTGCGGGTTTCCAGGCCCGAGGCGTCGCGGCTGCTGTCGGTCTGGCCGGTCGCGCCGATGGCCTGGGTCCACACCAGGCCACGCGAGGCATCACCGGCCAGGGTTTGTGTTGTGCTGCCGAATGACTGCGCGGACTGCGCTTGTTGCATGCGATCGTTCATGGCATTGCGCACCAGCCGGCTGTCTTCGATCAGCGCAGATTGAGTCGATGCGTGCAGCTCGTTGGACAGCGCGCTGAACGTGGCCTGCGCCGTCGAGGCGTCGTCCTGCACCACCTGACGCCATAGCGCGTTGCCTGCGCCCGCGCTGTCCAGACCCTGCGCGACCGCCTTGGCGTTGCGCGTGGTCGCCAGGCTGGCGAAGGTTTGTGCGTTGCGATCCAGCGTCAGCCCTACGTCGGTCGCGGTGTAGTTCAGCGTCGGGGTAAGGAACGCGAAGTTGGTTTGCACGGCGGCAAATGCACCGCTCACGCCACCGGCTGCGGAAATGATCGAGTAACGGCTGGCGGCCAGCCAGTTACCGCCTTCGACCAGCGACAGCGTGCTGTTATTGATCGTCGCGCGGCCGCTGGCGACGATGCGGTCGGCATTGCCATTGGCGTCCGATTCCACTTGATAAACCGAACCCTGAGCCAGGTTGACGTCACCATTGACGTTCAGCTGCCCGACCGAATTACCCGGTGCGACCACGCCGCCCTGAGCGACGTTGATGCCGCCGACGGTGCCGTTGCCACCCAGCGTCGCGCCTTGCTGCACGCTGACGATGGAGTTGCCGAGGTTGCCATTCACTGCCAGGCGACCGGCCTGCACGGTGGTCGCGCCGGACAGGCTGCTGTTGCCGGTCAGGTTCAGTGAACCGACGCCGCGTTTGATCAACGCGCCGTTGCCGGTCAGGGTGTTGGCGAGGGTGTCGTTGGTGGACTGATCGACCACCAGCGTTGCGTTGTCGGTGATCGTGCCGCTGCCGAAGGCCTGGGCATGACCGGTCAGGGTGCCGCCGTTGATCAGCGTGCCGCCCGAGTAGGTGTTGTTGCCGGTCAGGATCAGGTTGCCCGTGCCGTTCTTGATCAGCGCACCGCTGCCGCTGATGTCGTTGCGCCAGGCGTCGATGGCGTTATAGCCGCCCAGGCTGGCGTTCATGTTGACGGTGACGTTGGAATTGAACGCGCCGTAACCATCGCCTGCGGCATACAGGTTCAAGCGACCGTAGCCACCTGACTGATCGATCACTGCGTAGCCCGACGACAGCTCAGTGGTCGCCAGAATCTCGCGGCGCTGGCTGGCGTCCAGGTACGGGAAGCGTGTTTCCAGCAGCACTTCAGCGTTGGTCGGCACGACCGGCGCGAGATTGGTCGGGCCGACCGGGTCGAAGCCGTAAGTCATGCGCGCGGTATACAGCGCCTTGTCCTGCGCATGCTGGGAAGTGCGATCGGTGGCCGGGTCGATGGCCGTCATGCAATTGTTGACGTCGCCGCCGCACTGAGCGGTGAAGTAGGCCAGCGCCTGCGCGCGAGCATCGGCGCGCAATTGCGTGTTGGCGGAATTGGACAGGTTGTCGATGGCGAAATAGGTCGCGGTGATTCGCCCGCCCATCACGTCGAAGGGCGAGTGCATGCCCGCTTCGATGCGGTTGTCGCCGATTTCCGAAGCACGCAGCATCAACTCGCTGAACCGCTCGGGGATCGCGTAGGCCAATGCGTAGGCTGACAGGTAGGCAGCGTTGGTGTGCCCGCTGGGGAAGCCCGAGTCACTGGCCGGCGTGGTGCTTTCGGCCGGGCGCAGGGACGGCGCGACGACGAATGCCAGGCTCTGTCCGTCGAGGTTCTGCCGCCATGGCCGTGGATACAGATAGTGGGACTTGGCCGGGGTTGTGGAGGCATCGTTACGCACGGCACCGACCAGATCCACCACCTTGCCCAGCGCCGAGGACGAACTGCCTGCGCCATTGCCCTTGTCGTCGTACCTGACGGTTTTGTTGCTGTCGTCGAATTGCGTGATCGTCGTGAACGCGCCCGCGCCGGCTTTGTAAGCATCGCTCAGCGAGCCCAGGCCGCTGATGGCGCTGTAGCTCTGGTCGCGGCGGTCATCGAAGTAGGCGGCGGTTTCCTGCGCCAGCGTGCGCGAGTTGGCGCGGTCGACCACGATCTGCAGGTTGCGTCGCAGCAGGCTCTGACCGAGGGCAGTCGGCGTGCCGGTGTCCCAGGTCGCACCGGTCGTCCACAGGGTGTTGAACCCGGAGAGCAGGTCGACACCGTTTATACGATTGTCATTGGCACGGCTCGCTGCCTGAACCGAGACGGCAAGCAGCGAAAGTATCAATGACGACACCATTACATGGGCAACCGGTTTATTGGATCGCATAGCGGGCGCTTCACTCGATTCGGATGAGGCGCCGACCCTAGCAAGGCGGTCTTACACTTGGATGTATCTGTCGTGACACATTTATGCTGGCTGACGCTACACAGCGAGGCAGTGAAAAAATCAGCACTATGGATATTCCTTAACGGTATTTAAATTATCTTTCTTATACCTATAGAGTTTCGTCTTTCAGTCACACAGTCCTGGAGTCGGAGTTCTCATGCCAGCAGCCTCCCTCGCTTCATCGTCCGCTCAACCTGCTTCGCAATCCTTCGAAGTGCGTCCATTCACCGAAAAGGTGGGCGCTGAAATCGTTGGGCTGGATCTGTCCAGGCCGTTGAACGATGCCGACTTCGCTCGTGTGCATCAGGCACATCTGGATCACCATGTCGTGGTGTTTCGCGATCAGCAGATCACGCCGCAACAGCAGATCGATTTCAGCCGGCGTTTTGGGGTGCTGCAGATCCATGTGCTCAAGCAGTTTCTGTTGGCCAACCATCCGGAAATCCTGATCGTCTCCAACGTTGTCGAGAACGATAAGCCTGTGGGCCTGGGCGATGCCGGCAAGTACTGGCATTCGGACCTGTCTTACAAAGAGCTGCCGAGCCTGGGCTCGATGCTTTACGCCCAGGAGCTGCCAAGTGAAGGCGGCGATACGCTGTTTGCAGACATGCACCTGGCGTGGGAAACGTTGCCGCAACACCTGCGCGATGCAGTCGCAGGGCGCTCGGCGGTGCACAGTTACACGGCACGCTACGCCGAGGGCCATAACGCCGCCAACTGGCGTCCGACCCTGACCGCCGAGCAACTGGCTCAGGTGGTGGAAGTCAGCCACCCGATCGTTCGCACCCACCCTGAAAACGGGCGCAAGGCGCTGTTCGTCAGCGAGGGTTTCACGACGCGCATCCTCGGTCTGCCGGAAGACGAGAGCCGTCAGATTCTCAACGAGATTTACGCCCACAGCGTGAAGCCCGAGCACATCTATCGGCACCAGTGGCAGGCCGACGACATGGTGTTCTGGGACAACCGTTCCCTGATCCATCTGGCTGCCGGCTGCCCGGCGCACCTGCGTCGCAAACTGCATCGCACGACCATTCAAGGCACCGCACCATTTTGATCCAGGAGAGCCGTTCATGAATGCTGTCGCGCAAGGCCACACGGCCAGCACCAGCACCCAACCGCAACCGGCTGAACAGCCGACTGCTGAAGCCTTGCTGCAAGTTCGCGGCGTCAGCCTCGAATACCGCACACCAGAACGTGTGGTGCGGGCGACGCATCAGGTCAGTTTCGAAGTCGATCCGGCCGATCGTTTCGTGCTGCTCGGCCCATCCGGTTGCGGCAAGTCCACATTGCTCAAAGCCGTAGCCGGGTTCATCCGGCCCAGCGAGGGCGAGATTCGTCTGGCGGGTCATCAGGTCACCGAACCTGGCCCGGACCGCATCGTGGTGTTTCAGGAATTCGACCAGTTGCCGCCGTGGAAAACCGTGATCGAGAACGTCATGTTTCCGCTGCTGGCATCGCGCACCCTGAAGCGTCCCGAAGCGCTGGAGCGTGCACGTTACTACCTGGAAAAGGTCGGCCTCAGTGCGTTTGCCGATGCCTACCCGCACACCTTGTCCGGTGGCATGAAAGCCCGCGTGGCGATTGCCCGGGCCTTGGCCATGCAGCCGAAAATCCTGCTGATGGATGAGCCGTTTGCCGCGCTCGATGCACTGACCCGACGCAAGATGCAGGAAGAGCTGCTTGAGCTGTGGGAAGAGGTGCGCTTTACGTTGCTGTTCGTCACGCACTCCATCGAAGAAGCGCTGGTGGTCGGTAACCGCATCCTGCTGCTGTCACCGCATCCGGGCCGCGTACGGGCGGAAATCAACAGCCATCAATACGACCTGAAAAGCCTGGGCGGCGTTGGCTTTCAGCAGACCGCGCAGCGTATTCATCGTTTGTTGTTCGATGAGGGCGAGGCCGGGCCGGTGGAGCAGGATCTGAATTTTCAGGACATCCGGATTGCTTACTAGGCGACTGCCTTGATCGTTCCCACGCTCCGCGTGGTAATGCCTTTCAGGACGCTCCGCGTCCTCTCTACACGATTACCGGGAAACCCGAATCATGAGCCTCGCACCTCCCGCTCGCGAAGAATATGAAATCACGCTGGAGCCTTTCACTCAGGAAGACCTGGCCCGCGACCTGCCCCTGGCACAGCGCATCTGGCAACTGGGCTGGGTGCGCAAATGCGTCATCATGATCGCCCTGGCGGTGATCTGGGAACTGGCTGCACGTCTGCAGAACAACGACCTGCTGTTGCCGAGCTTTCTGCAAACGGCGGCCGCCTTTTATGACGGGCTGATCTCTGGCGAGCTTCCAGGCAAGGTGTGGATTTCCCTGACCGTACTGATTCAGGGCTACCTGATCGGCATCGTGCTGGCGTTCGCCCTGACCACCCTGGCAGTGTCCACCCAACTGGGCCGCGACCTGCTCGGCACGCTGACTGCGATGTTCAATCCGCTGCCGGCCATTGCCCTGTTGCCGCTGGCGCTGCTGTGGTTCGGGCTGGGCCAGAACAGCCTGATCTTCGTGCTGGTGCATTCGGTGCTGTGGGCGCTGGCGCTCAATACTTATGCGGGCTTTCTCGGTGTCTCGGAAACCCAGCGCATGGCCGGGCGCAACTATGGTCTCAAAGGCCTGCGCTTTGTCTGGCACATCCTGATTCCTGCTGCGCTGCCATCGATTCTCGCCGGTCTGAAAATCGGCTGGGCCTTTGCCTGGCGCACGCTGATCGCCGCCGAGCTGGTGTTTGGCGCGTCCTCCGGCAAGGGCGGTCTGGGCTGGTACATCTTCCAGAACCGTAACGAGTTGTATACCGACAAGGTCTTTGCCGGTCTGGCAGCGGTGATCCTCATCGGCCTGCTGGTCGAGAACCTGCTGTTCGCCAACATCGAGCGCCTGACCGTCAAGCGCTGGGGCATGCAGCGTTGAAACGCCGTCTTTTTTTGAATAATCAGGGTGGGAACCACATGAACACTGCATTTCAACGCCCGGCACTGACTGTGCTGGCGGCGACGCTTGGCTTGTTTGGCGCGCTGCTCAGTGGCGGCGCTCAGGCTGAAGGCAAGATCAGCATCGCTCAGCAATTCGGCATCGGCTACCTGATCCTCGACGTGGTGCGCGATCAGAAGCTGATCGAGAAACACGGCAAGGAGCAGGGTCTGGATATCAAGGTCGACTGGAACAGCATCTCCGGTGCCACGGCGATGAACGAAGCGCTGCTGGCCGGCGCGCTTGACGTGGTGTCGGCAGGCGTGCCGCCGATGCTGACCGTCTGGGACCGCACCAAGGGCAAGCAGAACGTCAAGGCGATTGCCTCGCTGGGTTCGATGCCCAATTACCTGCTGACCAACAACCCCAGCGTCAAGACCCTCAAGGACTTCACCGAAAAGGACCGCATCGCCGTACCGGCTGCGGGCGTGGGCTTCCAGTCGCGCACATTGCAGATCGAAACCGCCAAGCTGTTCGGTAACGACAACTACAAGAAATTCGACAACATCTCGGTCAGCCTCGCGCACCCGGACGCGACCTCCGCGCTGATTGCCGGTGGTTCGGAAATCAACTCGCACTTCTCCAGCCCGCCGTTCCAGTACCAGGAACTGGAGAACCCCAACGTGCATAAGGTGCTCAGTTCCTATGACGTGCTGGGCGGCCAGGCGACGTTCAACGTGCTCTACACCACCGAGAAATTCCACGACGAAAACCCCAAGACCTACAAGGCGTTCTACGACGCGTTGGCCGAAGCCGAGAAGATCATCAAAGCCGACAAGCCTGCTGCCGCGCAGACCTACATCCGCGTCGAGCAATCGAAGCTGCCGTTGCCACTGGTAGAGAAAATCGTCGCCGACCCGGAAATCGACTTCACCGTCACGCCGCAGCGCACCTTTATCTACGCCGAGAAACTGCATGAGCTGGGCGTGTTGAAAAACAAGGCGGCGAGCTGGAAGGACTACTTCTTCGAAGAAGCGCACGGCACCGAGGGCAGTTGATCGACGCGTTTTGAAGATGACGCGGAGCGTCATGAAGGGCATTCCCACGCGGAGCGTGAGGAACGATAGAAGATCTCCCGGGCGCCTATCGTTCCTCACGCTCCAGCGTGGGAATGCCGTTCTGGACGCTCTGCGTCCTCTTCTGAACAAATCAGGTGACTTCCGCTCACGAAAAACCTGTCCTGCAGGACCTTTCTTTCAGTCTTTTCTCTTTCCTGCGTATGACCTTTCCTAGAAAATCCCGGGCCCTTGCGCCTGCCAAATCCGCACACTAGGCTGCGTCGGTCGCTGGTTTTTCAGCGATCGGGTTTAGCAGCCTGTCCAGAGACACGCAGCGCAATTACCGTTTTATGGCGGCTTTGCGTGGGGCACTTTCGAGTGCGCCGGGTCTGTGTTCTCTACCGGTCTGCTAACCCGCGTCAAAGTCGCCACCCTTGTTTGTTTAGCAGCAGGCATCTGATCAATATGGCCAAGGCCGAGCTGGAGCGCTCGCTGGAATGCGTCCAGAACCCCTGACATCCCTGATGCAACCTAGCAGTTCTACGAGTAGCCGCTGCGGTCCCTGCAATGCATTGTGTGCTTGAAGAGGCCTGTCTCGCTAATCAAGACCACTCCGGTTACTCGCCATGTGCCAGCAAACTACTCTGTGCCGTTACCGCTACGACGCGCTTGACCGGCTCGCGACTCGCACGCCTGCGGCAGGGACCCTTGTCCGCTCGTACTATCAGTCCGACACCTTGGTCAGCGAGATTCAGGGTGCAGAACACCTTCGTTTCCTGCATCGCGACCGTCAGTTGCTGGCCACGCAGTCAGCGCTCGCCACGCTGTTGATCGGCTCGGACCAACAGCACAGCGTGCTCCACACCGTATCGGCCAGCTTGTCTGACCCTATCGCTTACACCCCCTATGGGCATGGGCAAGCGTTGAACCAACTGCCAGGCTTCAACGGTGAGCGACCCGACCCATTGACCGGTCATTATCTGCTGGGCAACGGCTATCGCGCCTATAACCCTGTTCTGATGCGCTTCAACAGTCCCGACAGCCTGAGTCCGTTTGGCAAGGGTGGAATAAATGCCTATGCGTATTGTGCGGGGGATCCGGTCAATCGATCTGATCCGACGGGGCATGGCTTTCTTGAGGATGTGGAAACTTCCCTCTACATCGGTGCTGCAATTCTGAGCGGCATTATTGGTTTGCTGGCGGTCCGTGCACCTATAAGAGCTGTACTAAAAGGTGTCAAAGTGAAGCCTCAGGCTGTCGCCAGCAATAACCTGGCTTTTCCCGTTCAGGAGACAAGAAGACCGGCGAATACAGCGGAAAAAATCTCGGCATTCACCGGAGTGTCTGCACTGGTTGCCACTTCGGCATGGGCCACTTCCTTCGTTCTGACAAAAACTGACCCTGAATCGCCAGCAATTCGCCCACTGAGGATTGCCGCTATCCTTATTGCTTACCCGACGGCTGGGCTGCGTGGCTGGTCAATTGCTCGTTCCATAATGGACAAACGGGTCCAGAAAGAAGTGCCTGTGCTTCTTAAAGGCCCTGCTATGAGACGCTCAAGTAATGCGTCGAACATTAGTAATGCTTCGGTCATCCGAACGGCCTTGTGATATTTGCTACCACTTGTCAGGCACCTTCCCCCCGATACTGACCTTTCTGGCAGTAGCCCCTCATCCCGAATCGGTTCAGGCTGAAGCCTTTACTCCATCATCAGGGATCGATCACGGCTCTCCTCTGCCGATACACTTACGACCCGCCGGACCACGTTTCTTCGCTGACGCCACTCGCTCAAGCCGTCTCCCGGCGCTTCTACAACGCAAGCCCCAATGAACCCTCCCTCTCGCACACAGTCGCATACTCACGCTATTCTCTCGCCCTGATCACGCCCGCATCCGGCAGTTGCACAAGGAGTCTGCATGCCCGTTCGTATTTCAAGACTGGTTACGTTCGGTCTGGCTGCTGCATTGGCGGCGCTGGCCGGTTGTGGCGAGGAAAAACCGGCGGCGCCCGAACTGCCCAGGGTTTATGTGCAGACGGTAAAAAGTGCCGACTTCGCCGCCAGTGTCGCCCTGACCGGTGATGTTCAGGCGCGGGTGCAGACCCGGCTTTCATTCCGAGTCAATGGCAAGATCATTCAGCGTAATGTCGATGTGGGCGACCGGGTCACTGCCCGGCAGGTGCTGGCGCGGCTCGACCCCAAGGATCTGCAGGTCAATGTCGACTCGGCCGCTGCTGCTGTGGCCGCCGAGCAGGCCCGCGTGAATCAGGCCAGCGCTGCTTTCGTCCGACAACAAAAATTGTTGCCCAAGGGCTATACCAGCCGCAGCGAGTATGACTCTGCACAGGCCGCCTTGCGCGGCAGTGAAAGTTCGTTGAAGGCGGCGCAGGCGCAATTGGCCAATGCCCGTGAACAACTGGGTTACACCGCTCTGGTCGCTGACGCACCGGGTGTGATCACCGCGCGTCAGGCTGAAGTCGGGCAAGTGGTGCAGGCCACCATGCCGATTTTCGATCTGGCGCGCGACGGTGATCGCGATGCGGTGTTCAACGTCTACGAGTCCCTGTTCGTCAAGCCGCCCACCGATCAGGCCGTGCAGGTCACGTTGCTCGATAACCCGACTATCAAGGTCAGCGGCAAAGTGCGTGAGGTGACCCCGGCGGTGTCGGCGCAAACCGGCACCTTGCAGGTCAAGATCGCGCTGGACCCGCTGCCTGAAGGCATGGACCTCGGCTCGGTGGTCAGCGTGGCACTGAGCGCACCGGCCAATGCCAGTGTCGAGTTGCCATGGGCGGCGCTGACCAAGGACCTCGGCGAGCAGTTGGGCAAGCCTGCCGTGTGGGTGGTGGACGAGCAGGGCAAGGTCAATCTGCGCAAGGTCACCGTCACCCGTTACCTGACCGCCAAAGTCATCATCGGCGACGGGCTCAAGAGTGGAGAGAAAGTCGTGGTGGCAGGCGGACAGTTGTTACACCCGGACATGCAGGTCGACATTGCCGAACAGCCCAAGCAGCAGAACGCACAGGTGCAGCCATGAAGCGTCTGTCATGCGTAGCGCTGGGCAGCCTTTTGTTGAGCGGCTTACTATTGAGCGGTTGTGGCAAGGATGAAACACCTCCTGAACCGGTGCGTCCTGTCGTCTTTGTCGAAGCCCGACCTGAGTCCGTCCAGGATTTCGGGCGCTTTGCCGGCAATATCCAGGCGCGTTATCAAAGTGTGCTGGGCTTTCGGGTCGCGGGGCGCATCGCCCGGCGCGACGTCGACGTCGGCGCTGAAGTCAGGAAAGGCGATTTGCTCGCAACCCTCGATCCGACCGATCAACAGAATACAGTGCGTGCCCGGCAGGGCGATCTGGCCAATGTTCAGGCGCAGTACATCAACGCCCAGGCCAATGCTCGCCGCCAGCAGGAACTGTTCGATCGCGGTGTCGGTGCCCAGGCGCAACTGGACATCGCCCTGACCGATCTGAAGACCGCCAGCTCGTCGCAGGAACAGGCCAAGGCCGCGGCTCAACAGGCCCGCGACCAATTGAGTTACAGCGAGCTGCGCAGTGATCACGACGCAGTGGTCACCGAATGGAAAGTCGAAGCCGGGCAGGTGGTGACAGCCGGTCAGGAGGTCGTGACCCTGGCGCGGCCGGACATCAAGGAAGCGGTGATCGACCTGCCCGATACACTGGCCGACCAATTGCCGTCCGACGTGGTATTCACCGTCGCCAGTCAGCTGAATCCGGAAGTGAACACCACCGCCACCCTTCGTGAAATCGAACCCCAGGCCGACCGCACGACGCGTACTCGTCGTGCGCGTCTGTCGCTGGCGCAAACGCCAGCGGCGTTCCGCCTGGGCACGGCCATCAGCGTGACGCTCAGTTCGACCATCACACCGCGCATGCGCCTGCCGATCAATGCCCTGCAGGAAGTCGATGGCAAACGCCAGATCTGGATCGTCGATTCGCAGAGCCAGACGGTTAACCCCAGAGCCGTCACTATTGCCAGCCGTGATAGCGACTCTTTCGTGCTGACCGATGGCGTCAAAGCGGGTGAAAAAGTGGTGAGCGCGGGCGTCAACAGCCTCAAGCCGGGCCAGAAAGTCAAAGTCGATGAGGAAAGCCCGCGATGAAAGGGAATTTCAATTTATCCGAGTGGGCCATCAAGCATCAGTCGTTCGTCTGGTACCTGATGTTCGTCGCGCTGTTGATGGGCGTGTTTTCCTACATGAAGCTTGGGCGCGAGGAAGACCCGTCCTTCACCATCAAGACCATGATTATCCAGACCCGCTGGCCGGGCGCGACGGTGGACGAGACCCTCGAGCAGGTCACCGACCGCATCGAGAAGAAGCTCGAAGAACTGGACTCGCTGGACTACGTGAAGAGCTACACACGACCGGGCGAGTCCACAGTCTTCGTGTACCTGCGTGACACCACCAGTGCCAAGGCGATACCGGAAATCTGGTATCAGGTGCGCAAGAAGGTCGATGACATTCGTGGCCAGTTCCCGCAGGGGCTGCAAGGCCCGTCGTTCAACGACGAGTTCGGCGATGTATACGGCTCGATCTATGCGTTTACCGCAGACGGTTTCTCGATGCGTCAGTTGCGGGACTACGTCGAGAAGGTTCGCGCCGACATCCGCGACGTGCCTGGCCTGGGCAAGGTCGAGATGATCGGTCAGCAGGACGAAGTGGTGTACCTGAACTTCTCGACACGCAAACTCGCAGCATTGGGCATCGACCAGAGCCAGGTGGTGCAAAGCCTGCAATCGCAGAACGCGGTGACGCCTGCCGGTGTTATCGAAGCCGGGCCGGAGCGGATCTCGGTACGCACCTCCGGGCAGTTCGCGTCCGAGAAGGATCTGGCTGCGGTCAATCTGCGCATCAATGACCGTTTTTACCGTCTGAGCGACATTGCTGACATCACCCGCGGCTACACCGATCCGCCCAAGCCACTGTTCCGCTTCGATGGCAAACCGGCGATCGGCCTGGCCATCGCGATGCAGAAGGGCGGCAACATCCAGTCCTTCGGCAAGGCGCTGCACGAACGTATGGACGCTACCACAGCGGAGCTGCCAGTCGGCATTGGTGTGCACAAGGTCTCGGATCAGGCCGAGGTGGTGAACAAGGCTGTGGGCGGCTTCACCAGCGCGTTGTTCGAGGCGGTAATTATCGTGCTGTTGGTCAGCTTCGTCAGTCTTGGGTTTCGCGCAGGGTTGGTGGTTGCGTGTTCGATTCCGCTGGTACTGGCGATGGTGTTCGTGTTCATGGAATACAGCGGCATCACCATGCAACGGATTTCCCTCGGCGCGCTGATCATCGCCCTCGGCCTGCTGGTGGATGACGCCATGATTACCGTGGAAATGATGGTCACACGGCTGGAAATGGGCGAATCCAAGGAGCAGGCCGCGACGTACGCCTACACCTCGACAGCGTTCCCGATGCTCACCGGTACGCTGGTGACTGTGGCTGGCTTTGTGCCGATCGGACTGAACAACAGCTCGGCGGGGGAATACACATTCACACTTTTTGCCGTGATTGCCGTGGCGATGCTGGTGTCGTGGGTGGTTGCCGTGCTGTTTGCGCCGGTGATCGGCGTGCACATTCTGAGCGCCAACATCAAGCCCAAATCCGAAGAGCCGGGCCGCATAGGCCGGGCATTCAACGGCAGCATGCTCTGGGCCATGCGTCATCGCTGGCTGGCGATTGCCATCACGGTAGGGTTGTTCGCCGCGTCGCTGTTCTCCATGCAGTTCGTGCAGAACCAGTTCTTCCCGTCTTCGGACCGCCCGGAAATACTGGTCGACCTGAACCTGCCGCAGAACGCCTCGATCAACGAGACGCGCAAGGTAGTGGATCGTTTTGAAGCGAGCCTCAAGGACGATCCGGACATCGAGCGCTGGAGCACCTACATCGGCCAGGGCGCGTTGCGTTTCTACCTGCCGCTCGATCAGCAGCTGGAAAATCCGTTCTACGCCCAGCTGGTGATTGTCAGTAAAGGCCTGGAGGAGCGTGGCGCGTTGACTGCCCGTCTGCAAAAACGCCTGCGTGATGACTTCGTCGGCATCGGGTCCTATGTGCAGGCGCTGGAAATGGGCCCGCCGGTGGGTCGTCCGTTGCAGTATCGCGTCAGCGGCGAGAACATCGACAAGGTACGCCAGCACGCTATCGAACTGGCTACGCTGCTCGATCACAACCCGCATGTGGGCGAAGTGATCTACGACTGGAACGAGCCGGGCAAGGTCCTGCGCATCGACATCAACCAGGACAAGGCCCGACAGTTGGGTCTGTCGTCGGAAGACGTCGCCAAGCTGATGAACAGCGTGGTCAGTGGTTCTACCGTGACCCAGGTGCGCGATGATATCTACCTGATCAACGTGATCGGGCGTGCTGAAGATGCCGAGCGCGGCACACCGGAAACCCTGCAGAACCTGCAGATCGTGACGCCGACCGGCACGTCGATCCCGCTGCTGGCGTTCGCCACGGTCGGTTACGAGCTGGAGCAGCCATTGGTCTGGCGCCGCGATCGCAAGCCGACCATCACGGTGAAAGGCGCCGTTCGCGATGCAATTCAGCCGACCGATCTGGTCAAGCAGCTGCAACCGGAAATCGACAAGTTTGCCGCAGGTCTGCCGGTCGGCTACAAGGTTGCAACCGGCGGTACGGTCGAAGAAAGCAGCAAGGCGCAGGGGCCGATTGCCAGCGTTGCGCCGCTGATGCTGTTCCTCATGGCGACGTTCCTGATGATTCAGTTGCACAGCATTCAGAAGATGTTTCTGGTGGCCAGTGTCGCGCCTCTGGGGCTAATTGGTGTGGTGCTGGCGCTGATCCCGACGGGGACGCCACTGGGGTTCGTGGCAATTCTCGGGGTGCTGGCGCTGATCGGCATCATCATCCGCAACTCGGTGATTCTGGTGACCCAGATCGATGCCTATGAGAGCAGTGGGTATCTACCATGGGACGCTGTGGTCGAAGCCACCGAGCATCGCCGTCGTCCGATCCTGTTGACGGCGGCAGCGGCCAGCCTGGGCATGATTCCAATTGCCCGTGAGGTGTTCTGGGGGCCGATGGCCTACGCCATGATCGGCGGCATCATCATCGCCACGCTGCTGACCTTGCTGTTCCTGCCAGCGTTGTACGTGGCCTGGTATCGCATCAAGGAACCTACCGACGAACAGCGTCGCGAAGCGGCTGACAAGGATGACGGCGAGCACGCGCAGCCAGCGCATTGAGGTCGGCGTGCCCTGCCGCCTGTGACGCGGGGCAGGGCTGCCAACCCGGCATCAGTCGGTCTCGTCTGCGTCTTTGACGTCGATCGTGGACAGGCTGAGGTTGGCGAACCGTACCGGGCCGTACGGTGAAGCCAGCCTTGAGTTTGAGAGCGAGAAGCGGAACGTGTTCGAAGGCGCCGACAGATTCACGAAGCATTTTTCAAGCGCTTCTCCGAACGTAACGTCGCCTGAAAAATGTTCCCACTCTTCAGTGGCGAGGCCAATGACCGGTGTCAGATTCAGCGCGCCCTCTTTGTTGTAACCTCCCACGGCTATAACAAAGAGCGCCTCGTCTAATTTCAGGTCTGCGCTATGCACATCGAACTCGATATGCAGGGTAGAGTCAGGCAGCGCATTGATAAATTGGCTTACGGTCACTCCAGTCGCATCCAGTTTGATGCTCTGCCCATCCCCTGCGGGCCAAGGCTTGAAGTCAGGATCAAAGCCCTCCGGTGCTGCCCAGTACTTGAGATCGTCGCTGAAGTTGCCGTTTTTCACGAATTCGGTCGCCATGATCAGTTCCTTTGATCGGTTCAAATGGATTCCATTGCCAGCCGCCTGCGTAGGCGGATGGGAGTCCATCCTAAGGCGCGTGAGTATTTGCCGATACTGTCAGAAGTAACAGCACGCGGACTGCACAGCGCCGGACATCACTGACGCCGCCAGACACTCGCCAGCCACGGCTGCTGCTCTCTCGGCAATCCGGCGGGGCGGTAGTAATGCTCCAGTTCGATAAAGCCGGCTTCGGTCAGCAATGTGCGCCATGATTCCAGGTCGTGATAAGCGCCGTAACGCTCGCCGTTCCAGCCTTCCTGATTCTCACCACGGGGGTTGGAGCTGAACAGCACGCCGCCCGGCTTGAGCGCGTCATGCAACTGACGCAGGACGCGCGGCAGCTCCTGTTTGGGGATGTGAAACAGCACCGCGTTGGCGAAAACGCCATCGAAGCGGCCGTGCGGCAGGTCGAGTCCGAGGAAGTTTTGTTGCAGCACTTCGCATCCGGTCTCGGCACGGGCCATCTCGGCGAAACGTTCGGACCCGTCGAGCCCGACCGCCACATGGCCCATCGCGGTAAACGTTTTCAGGTCGCGGCCCGGCCCGCAGCCGAAATCGAGAATCTGCCAGGGTGCCGGTCCTTCGATATGCCGCAGCAGGGCGTCGATATTCTGGCTGACGTCGTGGTCGCGGGTGCCTTCGCGAAAGTCGTCGGCCACGCGGTTGTAATTGTCGAGGGTCGCGGAGGTGATCTGCGCAAGGGTCTGTGGATCGAGTTTCATCAAGGGCGGTCCGGTAAAGGAAGACCGCCAATATACCCTCGCTGCGTTGCGGCTGCTCAGCGCCTGTCGAAGCTGCGTGCCAGCCTGTCCCCGCCCAGCTGCACCAGCGCGACGACCGCTACCAGCAAGACAATTACTGTCAACATCACCTGCGTGTCGAAGCGCTGATAGCCATAGCGATAGGCAATATCGCCCAGCCCGCCTGCGCCGATGGCACCGGCCATGGCCGATGAGTTGATCATGGTCACCAGCGTGATCGTAAAGCCGCCGACGATACCGGGACGCGCCTCCGGCAGCAGCACATGCCAGATGATATGCCAGCGCCGACAGCCCATCGCTTGCGCGGCCTCGACCAGACCATGATCGACCTCCCGCAGGCTCACTTCAGCGACCCGCGCAAAGAATGGCGTGGCGGCAATGGTCAGCGGCACGACGGCTGCCCATACGCCATACGTGGTGCCGACGATCATCCGCGTGAACGGAATCAGCGCGACCATCAGGATCAGAAACGGAATCGAACGAAACAGGTTCACGAAGCCACCCAGCACCCGGTTGATCCCCGGTGCTTCGTAGATGCCGCCTTTGGAACTGGTGACCAGAATCACTGCCAGCGGAATGCCCAGCAGCAGTGCGATCAATGACGACACACCGACCATCAGAAACGTGTCGAGGGTGCCTTGCAGCAAGCGATCAACCCACATAACCCAATACCTCCGCGCGTGGCGCCAGTGTGCGGGCGCGCGCCAGCAGTTCTTCCCGGCTGTGTGGCGAGCCGGCAACCGACAGAATGAGATGCCCGATGGGCCGTTCCTGAATCCGCTCGACGCCGCCCTGCAGCAATTGCACCTTGCCGCCCAGCGCGGCAAACAGCGCGGCCAGATCCGGCCCTTCGTCACTGACACCGGTGAAATGCACGTCCAGCAGCAGGGCCGCATCGGATCGTTGCGGCTGATCGCTCAGGCGCTCTGCCCACTCTTTCGGCAGCCCGGTTTGCAGCGGAGCCAGCAAGGTTTTGCTGACGTCGTGCTGCGGGTCGCCAAACACCTGCCATACCGGCCCCTGCTCGACGACTCGCCCCTGTTCCAGCACCACCACGCGGTGGCAGATATCACGGATAACCGCCATTTCATGGGTGATCAGCACGACGGTCAGGCCCAGGCGCTGGTTGATCTCGCGCAGCAGGCCGAGGATCGACTGGGTGGTTTCCGGGTCCAGCGCCGAAGTGGCTTCGTCGCACAACAGAATCGCCGGGTCGTGTACCAGCGCGCGGGCGATGCCGACACGCTGTTTCTGCCCGCCGGACAGTTGCGCGGGGTACGCCTTGTGCTTGTCCTGCAAACCCACCAGTTCCAGCAACTGCGCGACCTTGCGCGCGCGTTGCTCCTTGGGCACACCGGCGACCTTGAGCGGCAGTTCGACGTTCTGCCAGACGGTCTTGGCCGACATCAGATTGAAGTGCTGGAAGATCATGCCGATGCGTCGGCGTAGCTCCACCAGCTTGTCTTCGTCGAACTCGCCGATGTCCACCTGATCGATCAATACGCGACCGCTGCTCGGTTGTTCCAGGCGATTGATGGTGCGGATCAACGAGGATTTGCCTGCGCCGCTGCGGCCGATAATGCCGAAGATCTCGCCGCGCTGGACGGCCAGATCGATATTGCCCAGCGCCTCCACCGTGCCTTGCTTGCCGTGATAGGTCTTGCCCAGGTTGATGAAGCGCACATGCGCGCGATTCAGCTCCGGGTGCAGCTCGGCCTGTTGCGCCCGTTGACCTGCGCCCGCAGTGTCGAGTGGCCGTTGGCGTTGCGCGGTCGCAGTCATTCTTTCCACCCGGCCTGATAAAGCTTGCCGTTGACCTTGTCCAGCGAAGCGCGGACGACCGGCGAGTGCTGGTAAATGTCGACGAATTTCGCCAGCCGCGGGTCATCCTTGTGATCAGGCTTGATCACGAACTGAATCACGTATTCCGGGTGGTCCAGGCCGTCGAACAGGATCGCCGAGTCAGCGGGAAAGGTCTTGGCCAGACGGATGTAGGCGGGGTAGCCCTGCACCAGATCGGCATCGTCGTAGGCTCGCACCAGTTGCACGGCTTCGACCTGTATGAGCTTGAGTTTTTTCGGGTTGGCCGTGATGTCTTCTTCGGTGGCCTTGTAACCAACACCTTCCTTGAGCGTGATCAGCCCGGCCTTGGCCAGCAGTTGCAGGCCGCGTCCGCTGTTGATCGGGTCATTGGCGATGGCCACGGTGGCGCCGGTCGGCAGCTCATCGAAGCTTTTGTACTTTTTCGAGTACAGACCTACGTTGTTGATGATCCCCGGTGCGTAAGGCACCAAACCGAAGCCAGCGGCTTCGTTGGCATTGGTCAGGAACGGGATGTGCTGAAAGTAATTCACGTCGATATCGCCGGCAGCGAGGCTGACGTTGGGCGCGATCCAGTCGGTGAACTCGACCAGCTCGACCTTCAGGCCCTGCTTGCCAGCCTCTTCGGCAGCGGCTTCCAGCGGTATCGCGAAGGCTGCCGTGGTCCCGACTTTCAGGGGTTTATCGTCAGCGTAAGCGGTCAGGGTCAACAGGCCGATGGCCAGTGCAGCGAGGGTTTTGCTCATGATGTGGTCCTTTTAAAAATCCCTAAGTCTCGTTCCCACGTCTTGCGCTTATCGATCCTGTGGGAGCGAGCTTGCTCGCGAATAGGCCAGTGCAGCCACAGAGAGCAGGGCGTCTGGCCAATCGCTTTCGCGAGCAAGCTCGCTCCCACAAAATCTGTGTACAACGCCAAGCGCTTCAGCGTGGGTGCGCATGTCGTCACCAATTACGCTGGTGTGCATCCCCCCGCAGCGCATCGGTCCTGTGGGAGCGAGCTTGCTCCCGAATAGGCCAGTGCAGCCGCAGAAAACAAGGCGTCTGGGCAATCGCTTTCGCGAGCAAGCTCGCTCCCACAAAATCTGTGTACAACGCCAGGCGCTTCAGCGTGGGCGCGCATGTCATCATCAACTACGCCGGTGTGCATCCCACTTAGCGCATAGGCCCTGTGGGAGCGAGCTTGCTCGCGAATAGGCCAGTGCAGCCGCAGAAAACAGGGCGTCTGGGCAATCGCTTTCGCGAGCAAGCTCGCTCCCACAAAATCTGTGTACAACGCCAGGCGCTTCAGCGTGGGCGCGCATGTCATCATCAACTACGCCGGTGTGCATCCCACTTAGCGCATAGGCCCTGTGGGAGCGAGCTTGCTCGCGAATAGGCCAGTGCAGCCGCAGAAAACAGGGCGTCTGGCCAATCGCTTTCGCGAGCAAGCTCGCCCCCACAAAATCTGTGTACAACGCCAAGCGCTTTAGCGTGGGCGCGCATGTCGTCATCAATTACGCCGGTGTGCATCCCCCGTAGCGCATCGGCCCTGTGGGAGCGAGCTTGCTCGCGAATAGGCCAGTGCAGCCGCAGAAAACAGGGCGTCTGGCCAATCGCTTTCGCGAGCAAGCTCGCTCCCACAAAAACTGTGTACAACGTCAAGTGCTTCAGCATGGGGCGCATGTCGTCATCAAATAGGTCGGTGTGCATCCCCCGCAGCGCACCGGCCCTGTGGGAGCGAGCTTGCTCGCGAATAGGCCAGTGCAGCCGCAGAGAACAGGGCGTCTGGGCAATCGCTTTCGCGAGCAAGCTCGCTCCCACGAGACTTGTGTATAACGCCAAGCGCTTTAGCGTGGGCGCGCATGTCTTCATCAAATAGGCCGGTGTGCCGCTCCCCCATGCCGTTGCGGTAAACGGTCGGTGCCTTCCGGAAACAGTTTTTTGCGCAGGCTGCCTTCTTCGTAAGCGGTCTTGTATGAGCCGCGGCGTTGCAGCTCCGGGATCACCAGATCAATGAAGTCCTCGTAACTTTCCGGGGTGACGATGCGGGTCAGGTTGAAGCCGTCCAGGCCGGTTTCGGCGATCCAGGACTCCAGTTCGTCGGCGACCTGTTCGGGCGAGCCGATCAAGGTGATGTAACGGCCGCCCAAGGCGTGCTGGTCGAGCAGTTTCTGGCGCGTCCAGTCGTTGTTTTTCAGGTTCCTGGTCGCCGATTGAATGGCGTTGTTTTTCACGTACTGAATGGGTTCGTCGAGTTCATACTCAGAAAAATCGATGCCCGTGGACGCGGCGAAGTGCGCCACGCCGGCTTCGGCGCTGGCATGGCGGCGGTATTCGGCGTGCTTCTCCCGAGCCAGTGCTTCGGTGGCCGCGACGATCACGTTCAGGCCCATGAACACTTTGATGTCGTCCGGGTTGCGCCCGGCCTGCACGGCACTGGCGCGCACCTTGTCGACCTGCTCGCGGGTCGCTGCCTTGTTCTGCCCGCTGATGAAAACGCATTCGGCGTTCTGTCCCGCAAACTGCAGGCCGCGCTCCGAACTGCCGGCCTGAAACAGCACCGGCGTGCGTTGCGGCGACGGTTCGCAGAGGTGATAACCCTCGACCTGATAGAACTCGCCCTGGTGCCGGACCTTATGCACCTTGCCCGGCTGGGCGTAGACGCGCTGCTCGCGATCATTGATCACGGCATCGTCTTCCCAACTGCCTTCCCAGAGCTTGTACAGCACCTCCAGGTACTCGTCGGCCTGATCATAACGGCGGTCATGCTCGTTCTGCTCGCTGAGGCCCATGGCCCGCGCCGCGCTGTCGAGGTAGCCGGTGACAATGTTCCAGCCCACCCGGCCACGGCTCAGGTGATCCAGCGTCGACATGCGCCTGGCGAACAGATAGGGCGCGTCGTAGGTCAGGTTGGCGGTCAGGCCGAAGCCCAGGTGTTTCGTGACCCCTGCCATCGCCGAGACCAGCAGCAGTGGGTCGTTGACCGGCAACTGGATCGCCTCCTTGAGGGTAACGTCCACCGAGTTCTGATACACGTCATACACGCCCACGATGTCGGCGATGAACAGGCCGTCGAACAACCCGCGTTCGAGCAGTTTCGCCAGGTAAGTCCAGTACTCCAGGCTGTTGAATTGCGTCGAGGTGTCCCGTGGATGGGTCCACAGGCCATGGTTGATATGGCCGATGCAGTTCATGTTGAACGCGTTGAGGAGGATCTTTTTACGCGCCATCAGATCGTCCCCCGCAGGGGAGGATTAGTGTCGTTGAGGTAGTAATTGCCGATGGCGTGAAACTTCCAGCGTACCGGGTCGTGCAGCGTATGAACGCGCGCGTTGCGCCAGTGGCGATCCAGGCCGTGTTCCGCCAGCGTGGATTGACTGCCCGCCAGTTCGAACAGCGTGCTGCCGGCGGCCAGGGAAATCTCCGTGCTGATGGCGCGCGCTTCGGCCACGGCTATCGAGGCCGCGGCGACGGTTTCGTCATTGCTGTCGGCCTGAGCGACATCGAGAAACTCTCCGGCGCGCTCGAGCAGTGCTTCGGCGGCGTGCAGGCGAATACCCAGCTTGCCGAAGCTGTGCAGCGTCAGCGGGTCATCCACGGCCTTTTCAATACCCGAATCGATCCATGGCCGGGTACGCGTCCGCACGAACGTCAGGGCGTCCTCGAAGGCTGCGCGGGCAATGCCGGTGTCGATCGCCGCATGGAGAATCTGCGCCAGTGGCCCGACCGTGGTGGGGCGCTGGAAGGCGCTCTGGAACGGCACCACATCGCGGGCGCTGACATACACATTGTCGAACACCACCGAGCCGCTGCCCGTGGTGCGCTGCCCGAAACCGCTCCAGTCGTCGATGACGCTGAGCCCCTCGCTGTCATGCGGCACGAACACCAGTTGCTGCACACCCTCGTCGTCAATCACCGAGGTGGGAATGCGTTGCGCGTACAGCGCGCCGGTGGCGTAGAACTTGCGGCCGTTGATGCGATAACCGTCCCCGTCGCGGCTCAGGCGAGTGGTGCGGTCATGTGCGGTTCTGGTCCCCAGTTCGGCCAGCGCATTGCCGAAGCGTACGCCCGCCAGTGCCTCGGCGTACAAGCGCGCCTGTTGTTCCGGACTGCCGTTCACGCGCAGCACTTCCAGGGCGTAAAAGTGGTTTTGCGGAATCTGGCCCAGCGAGCCATCGGCTTCGGAAATCAGCTGGATCACCTTGGCCAGCGTGACATTGGAAACACCCGCGCCGCCGAAGGCTTGCGGCACACTGATGCCCCACAGACCGGACTGGCTGAACAGGTCCAGTTCGGCATGCGGCAAACGGCGTTCGCGATCGCGTTGCGCGCTGTCGGTTTTCAATTGCAGGGCCAGTTCGCGGGCTGTGTGCAGGGCCTGAGCGTCACTGGTGATCAGCGCTGCGTTAGCGCGCGCTTTTGGGTTGAAACTCATGAAGGGTGTTCTCCAGTGGTCTGGTTCAGATCCAGGAATGGCGAGCAGGCAGGGTGCCGTTCAAATGCCACGTGCCGACCGCGTGGTATTTCCAGCGCACCGGGTCATGCAGGGTGTGGACGCGCGCGTTGCGCCAGTGGCGGTCGAGATTGAACTCGGCCAGGGTCGCGCGGCTACCGGCCAGTTCGAACAGCTTCTCGCTGGCCAGCAGCGAGATCTCGGTGGTCAGGACTTTGGCCCGCGCCACTGCAATGGAGGCGCGGGCTGCCGATTGCTCATCGATAGGCGCAGCGCTGATTTCGTCGAGTTCCTGGCCCGCCTTGCGCAGCAGCGCTTCTGCGGCGTGCAGTTCGAGTTTCAGCTTGCCGATGTCGGCGATCACATAGAGGTCATCGCTGGCGCGCTCGACGTTGGCGTCGATCCACGGACGGGATTTCTCGCGTACAAAAGCTATCGCATCGTCGATGGCCCCGCGCGCTATGCCCGCATCGATGGCGGCCTGGATCAGTTGCGAAACGGCACCCTGAATGTTCGGCGTCAGGGACAGGCGCCAGTTATCGACCACCAGCCCGGCGTCCACCGGAACATTGTCGAGCAGCACCGTGCCGCTGGCGGTGGTGCGCTGGCCAAAGCCCGACCAGTCATCAACGATGCGCAGGCCCGGTGTGCCACGCTGGACGAAGGCCATGATCTGCCGCCCCTGGTCATCCAGCGCCTTGACGGCAACCCAATGCGCGAACAACGCGCCGGTGGAGTAGAAATTCTGTCCGGTGATGGCCAGGCGGTCGCCATTGGCGGTGATCCGTGCCTTGAGTTCCAGCGTGTTTTTGGTGCCGCGCTCGGGCCCGGCGTTGCCGATGCGCCAACCGTCCAGCACGCTCTGGAACAGTGTTTTCTTCTGTTGCTCGGTGGCGCTGCCCTGCAGCAGATGCAGAATGCCGAACTGGTTTTGCGGAATTTGTCCCAGTGCCGGGTCGGCAGCAGAAATGATCCGGAAGACTTCAGCCACTGTGACGAACGATACTTGCGGGCCGCCGTATGCGCGCGGGACGGAAATACTGCCCAGTCCGCTGCGAGTGAACTGTTCGATTTCAGCCCATGGCAAGGCACGTTGTCTGTCACGATTGGCAGCATTGATCTGTGCGGCTGCGGCCAGTTCATGGGCTGCTGCAATGGCTTGCGCGTCGTTTTGCAACACGGTGGCCTTCAGCAGGCGGGGAGCAGCGTCAGGCTCTTGTGAAGCCTCGACGCGTTGGGTCGCTACCGTCGCCGGATCAGACTCGCGTCGCTCACCGTCAATCGATACGACCCTGGGTTTATCCACAGGGGTAGTTGTGAAAGGGACCATCGGAACCTCGTAGCAGTAGGCCGCATCAGGTGCGGCTGGAAAACATCACGATGTCCGGTGGTCCGGTGCATATACCCTAAGCGTGTATAAAAGTTTTTAAAACGTGCTTTTTGGAATAAGCATAGACAGTTATTGTCAGTCGCCAATGCCGCTTCATATCCTCACCTCGCGTAACGCACGATGTTAGACGTCTGCGCAGAGCCAAGTACGGATGAAACACGGCGTATGCCGGAGCGACGTTGAACTTTCTTACACGCGTGGCCAATGTTTAATGCAGGTAATGAGCGTGAATAACTAACGCTTCGTTTTTAGAATGGTCCGTGCGGTGTTGTCCATTGAACAGTATTGTCGAGTGATGCGGTTTGTCCGACTTGCCGTCGTCAGGCATTCAATGGCCCAGCGGTTGGATCCTTATTATTCGGGGTGGCGCCCAGAGCGAGTTGTTGCCCACCCGGTCGATAACACAGTAACTCACTTCCAGCCGTTGTTCGTCTCCGCCTTCGCGTATCAACTCAGGCGGTACGACCAGGTCGACCGGCTCACCGATATCGTCGGCAGTGAGCGGCGGCATGTCCATGCGCAGATCACCCCAGCGCACGGTGATCTCGTCGTGAACAGCCATGTTCAGATAAGGCTCGATGGTCATCGGCAAGCCGCCTTCCAGGTGCCTGCGCGAGAGTCCGTGGCGTATGACCGATGGCGCAACATAGAGTGGCGCCAGCCCCTGGTTTTCTTCCGTGTTGGCGCTGACCAGCCGCCCTCCCGGTGCGTTCAGCTTGACCCATAGCTTGCGGCAGGGCGAGGTCACAGGCACTCCGCCTATCTTCATGACCCGGTAGTAAGTTCTCGCCTTGCCATTCTGCAGAAAACTTTCCGGCACACGTAGGACGACAGGCTTGCCGACGTCGGATGCCTTCAAAATTGTTGACGCGACGTAACAGCCGTCCCAGAACAGTTCGATCAGATCGCCCTCTTCCATGCTGCCATAGGGTTCAACATGAACAACGAGTTGAGAGGCGTTCCTCACGCCTATGCCATGTCGGCTGGCCAGCGGAACAGAAGGGATAGGCAAGCCCAAGGGGCTGGCGTTGCAAGTATTTTGACGCATGTCGGGGTACTCCAGATAATCAATGGTTCAAGTAAAGAATCGTCATAAGTTGTCATGTTCAAGTAATGAAGTGTGCGTTTCAGGCAGGGGGATAATTACCTTAAATATCCAAGCTATGGCAAACATTACAAACGGTATTAAAGGTGTGCTTGAAACTTTACTGCCCCACTGAAATGCGTGAAGTAGGTGAGCTAATGGGCTTTGCGGGAACTTGTCAATGTGCGAAGTGCATTTAAGGACTGTTTACTTGAAAACCGGATACTTCCTACGCTGTGTGTTTGGAACCGTTGACTCCTCACGAAACAACCGTCCTACCACAAAGTATCAATGGCAACAGGCCGTAACCGACAGCAGAGTGTCCGGAAGGGAAAGTCTGGCAACACGGACGCGCAGTGGCGCGCCCGGCTACGAATCAAGGAGCAGGAAGAACGTGGGCTAATTTTATTATTTCGATGATTTTTCGGGAAATTACGCGGGAATTCAGCAAGGATATTGAACGATTAATCCTTCCGGAAATGTAAGAAAAAAGCAGCGCCGCTGGATGGACGCTGCTTTTTGCAGATGCTGATCGTCCTGATCAGGAGCGGGTACGCTCAAGAAACTGCCTGGTGCGTTCTTCTTTCGGGTCGGCGAACAGCGCCTTGGCTTCGCCTTGCTCCACGATCACTCCCTTGTCGATGAAGATCACCCGGTTGGCGACGTCCCGGGCAAAGCTCATCTCGTGAGTGACGATGACCATGGTGCGGTTCTCTTCAGCCAGCGCGCGGATGGTGGTCAGCACCTCGCCGACCAGCTCCGGGTCCAGAGCCGAGGTCGGCTCGTCGAACAGGATCACTTGCGGCTCCATCGCCAGCGCCCGTGCAATCGCCACGCGCTGTTGCTGCCCGCCGGAAAGGCGTCGCGGGTAAGCGTCTTCCTTGCCGCTCAGGCCGACCTTGGCGAGCAGCTTTCTGCCCAGCGCCTCGGCGGCTTCGCGGGCCACCTTCTTGACCACCACCGGACCTTCGATGACATTTTCCAGTGCGGTGCGATGCGGAAACAGATTGAAGTTCTGAAACACGAACCCGACCTGCTGACGCAACTGGCGGATCAACCCCTGTTGCTGGTTCATGGAGCGGGTGCCATCAATCTCGATGTCACCGACCTTGATCCTGCCGCTGTCAGGCGTTTCCAGCAGATTCAGGCAGCGCAGCAGGGTGGTCTTGCCCGAGCCGCTGGGCCCGATGATGGCCACCACTTCCCCGGCTTCGATACGCAGATCGATGCCCTTGAGCACCTCATTGCCCTTGAATGCCTTGGTGAGTTTTTCAACCACTATCATGTGTCAGGTCTCCAGATCGTGCCGGTTGACCCTGGCTTCCAGCTTGTTTTGCAGGTGCGAGAGCGCCGTGGCAAGGATCCAGTAGATCAGTGCAGCGGCCAGGTACATGGTGAAAATTTCGAAGGTGCGTGCGGTGATCAACTGCGCCTGACGGAACAGCTCCGGCACCTGGATGGTGGCTGCCAGCGCCGTGTCCTTGACCAGCGAGATGAAGCTGTTGCCCAGTGGCGGCAATGCGGTGCGTGCGGCCTGCGGGAGGATCGCCCGACGCATGGTCTGCCAGCGGGTCATGCCGATACTGGCCGCGGCTTCCCACTGGCCGCGCTCCACCGAACTGATGGCCGCGCGCAGGATTTCGCAGGCGTAAGCGGCCATGTTCAGGGAAAAACCGATCAGCGCAGCGCTCAGCGGTTCGAGCTGGATACCCAGCTCCGGCAGGCCGTAATAAATCACGAACAGCTGCACCAGCAAGGGCGTGCCGCGAAAGAACGACACGTAGATGCGTGCTATCCAGTTCACCGGTTTGATGCGCGAGAGGCGCATCAAGGCCAGGCCGAAGCCCAGCAGCAAACCGAAAAACATCCCGCCAATACTGAGGAAGACGGTGTAGTACGCGCCCTTGAGGAGGAAGGGCGCGGAGTCCAGCGCGAGCTGAAGGCTCTCTTCAATCATTTGGTGACGTCAGCGTTGAAGTACTTTTCCGACAATTTCTTCAGCGTACCGTCGGCACGCAGCTTGTCGATGGCCTTGTCGATGGCCGCCAGCAATTCAGGCTCGCCTTTGCGCAGGGCAATGCCCGATTCCTGGCGGGAGAATGCGTCGCCTGCAGGGACGAGTTTGTTTTTCGTTTTGGCAGCCATTTCCAGGGCGGCCAGACGGTCAACGAGGATCGCATCGATACGACCTACACTCAGGTCCTGGATCTTGCTCGGGTCATCGTCATAGGTTTTGACGATCGCGCCCGGAACGTTCGCCTTGAGCCATTCCTCGTAGTTGGTGCCCAGGCCCACACCGACCTTCTTGCCGGTCAGGTCTGTGGCTGTCTTGATCTTGTCTTCGTTCGTCTTCAGAACCAGCGCCTGAATGCCGGACACGGTGTAGGGTTCGGAGAAGTCGTACTTCTTCTTGCGCTCGTCGGAGATGGTCACCTGGTTGATCACCACGTCCAGACGCTTGGAGTCCAGAGCGGCCAGGATGCCATCCCATTTCGACGGCTGGATCTTGGCCTTCACGCCCAGTTCCTTGGCCAGCGCTTCGGAAAACTCGACTTCGAAGCCGGTGAGCTTGCCGCTCTCATCGACGAAGCTGAACGGTGGGTAAGTGCCTTCCAGGCCTACATTGAGCGTACCGCTGTCCTTGATTTTCTGCAGTTGCTCGCCAGCCATGGCTTGCCCGGCGATACCGGCATTGAGCATCAAGCCCATTGCCGAGAAAAGAAACGTACGACGAATAGCGGAAATGTTCATGCAAGCCCCTTGTTGGTATGGAAGTGTCTGGCCATTTTCTGACCCGACTCAAGCAACTTCGTGCTGATTATTCAGCTTTTTTTCAGGCAGTTACGTCAGGTGTAAGGTTAAGCGTTGTGGTCTGCCGGGCGCGACTATATAGCCATCAGCTTATGAGGAAAAATAACAAAAAAAGTTATTTTCCCTCCACAAAAGCATAAAGGACCCGTTGGCTGAAACGTCACTGGTCGAACGCATCCGGATAGGCAAACAGCGCTGGCGCACCGCCGGTGTGCAGAAAGATCAGTGGGCCGTCGTTAAAGCGTTGACGACCGATACCATCGAGCAGACCGGACATGGCCTTGCCGGTGTAGACCGGGTCGAGCAACAGCCCTTCGTGGCTGGCCACCAGCTTGATGGCTGACAGCGTGCCGGCATTCGGTTCGCCATACCGTGGCGCGAAATACTCATCCCACAGTTCGACCTTGAAGTGTTGGGGCAACGGAGCGCCGAGCAACTCTGCGGTGCGCTCGGCCAGGCCCTGAACCTTGGGCAACTGTGCTTCTTCACTGCGCGACACGGTCACGCCGATGACCGGCAATTGCGGCAGCTCGTGAGCCAGAGCCAGCGCCAGACCGCTGTGCGTGCCGGCACTGCCGGAGGCCAGAACGACGGCCGCAAACTCGATGCCGGTCTGCTTGATCTGCTCGGCCAGTTCCAGCCCCGCGCGCACATAACCCAGCGCCCCCACCGGGCTCGAGCCACCGATGGGCACCAGATAAGGCTTTTTGCCGCTGGAACGCAGGCGTGCTGCCAGGGCGTGCAGTTGCTCGTCGGCGTTGTCGAGGTTTTCCACCAGCTCGACCTTGGCATCGAACAGCTCCAGCAGCAGGCGGTTGCCGTTTTTCAGGTAACTGGGGTCTTCGGTGCCGATGGGGTTTTCCAGCAGCGCCACACAGCCCAGGCCCAGGCGCGCGGCCAGCGCTGCGGTCTGGCGGACATGGTTGGACTGGATGGCCCCGGCGGTGATCAGTGTGTCGGCACCCTGGGCCAGCGCATCGGCGGCCAGGTACTCGAGTTTGCGCACCTTGTTGCCGCCCAGGGCCAGCGTCGTGGTGTCATCCCGCTTGATGTAGATATCACGATCTGCCCAGACCGACAGGCGCTCGAGCTTTTCCAGAGCCGTTGGCGCGCTGATCAGGTCCAGGCGATTGAAGCGGGCAAGCTGATTTTTGATCATGGTGGTCGATAAGCCGTGTAAAGAGTCAGCGGACTATAGGCAGACGTTTCTCGCACGGCAACTTATCTGTGCGCACGGCTCTCTTCGCGTATTCCGACAGAAATTGTTGTTTTTTTCGTCTGAATGTTTGCCGTAGAGTGGCAACAGCAGCGGCCCGTACTGTCGGTCGCCACCCTTCACATCAAGGAGAGTCAAGCGTGAGCGATATTCCAGAAGCGTCCGCCGACGGCCGCTCCAGCCACTGGCAGTTGCAGCGCATCGTCAGCCAGTTGCGCAGCGCGCGTGAAGACTGGCGGGCTCGCAACAGGCGAGTGAGCGGTGAACACGGTGGGCGTGAGCTGCCTTCGCGTGCGGCCATGGGCGAGATTCTTGAAGCCTTGAGCGGCGCACTGTTCCCGATGCGCCTGGGCCCGGTGGACCTGCGTGAGGAAAGCGAGGACTTCTATGTCGGCCATACGCTGGATGTGGCGCTCAACGCACTGCTGGCTCAGGCCCGGCTTGAATTGCGCTATGTGGCCCATCAGCAGGGCGGTGACCTGAAGGGCATCGATGCGCGAGCACTCGAGCTGATCCAGGGTTTCGCCATGGCCCTGCCGGGTATTCGTCTGTTGCTGGACACCGACGTGCTGGCCGCCTATCACGGCGACCCTGCGGCGCGCAGTGTCGATGAAGTGCTGCTGTGCTATCCCGGCATTCTGGCGGTGATCCACCATCGGCTGGCGCATTATCTTTATCGCGCCGGCTTGCCGTTGCTGGCGCGTATCAGCTCGGAAATCGCCCATTCGGCGACCGGTATCGATATTCATCCGGGTGCGCAGATCGGCCCGAGCTTCTTTATCGATCACGGAACAGGCGTGGTGATTGGCGAAACCGCGATCATCGGCGAGCGGGTGCGGATCTATCAGGCCGTGACCCTGGGCGCCAAGCGCTTCCCGTCGGACGAGGACGGTCAGTTGCAGAAAGGCCACGCACGGCATCCAATCGTTGAAGACGACGTGGTGATCTATGCGGGTGCGACCATTCTGGGTCGCATCACCATCGGCAAGGGTTCGACCATCGGCGGCAATGTCTGGCTGACGCGCAGCGTACCGGCAGACTGCAACCTGACCCAGGCCAACCTGCTGCAACAGGACGACTGCAGCCGCAAGTAGGCGACCTTCGCGTCAGATCACCTTCACCGCCCGGCCGATGAACTGAATCGGCCCGGTGGGTTTGCCGATTGGCGAGCCAGTGGATTTCTCCAGTGTCAGCTCGAACAACTGGTTGGGTTGCAGCGGCGGCAGTTTATCCAGCGGCACATGCAGGCTCTCTCCCGGCTTGACCAGCCCAAGCGAAACCGGGCCTTGCCAGTCGTCACCCTTGGTCCAGAACTCCAGCGCCTTGTCGGTCGGAACCTCGAACACGCCCAGCGGGATAAGCTGTATTTCCTGCGGGTTACTGGCCTGCACGACCCAGCCGGGAGCCTTGTCCTGCGGTCCTACGAGGACCACCAGATAAGACGGTTGCGCCGGTGCGCGGGTCAGCAGCGTCATGCCCAGTACCAGTGAAGCAGCCAGGCCTGCTCCGGCCAGGCCACGCCAGATCGACAGGTTGTCCCACCAGCGAACGCGCGGTCTTTGCGGCGTGCTGGCAGGCGCGGTCATGTCCAGCAGGTTACGTTCGATACGATCCCACAGGCCGGGCGAGGGCATCACCGGTTCGGCCAGTTCGGTCAGGGGCAGCAGACGCTGTTCCCAGGCATCGACGGCGGCCTGCAGGTCGGGCTCGCGCGACAGGCGACGCTGTACGTCGAGCCGCTTCTGCGCCGAGAGCGTGCCGAGTACATACTCGCCCGCCAGCTCGTGAATGTTGTCGTCTAAAGGCCGGGTCATCCCATGCACTCCCGCAAAGCCGTCAGGCTACGCTTGATCCAGGCTTTGACCGTCCCCAATGGCGCGCCAATTTTCTGCGCGATTTCCTGATGCGAATAACCGTCCACGTACGCGTGAAAAACACAGTTGCGTCTTACCGGCTCCAGCTGCTCCAGGCATGACGTGATCCGTCCTGGATTGACCTGCCAATCGAAGGCATCGCCGATTTCCTGCCAGCCTTCCAGTGTCGCCTGTTCATGATGATCTTCACTGCCGTCGTCCTCGACACGCACTTCGCGAGCCGTGTTGCGCAATGTGTTGAGCGCCAGGTGGCGGGTCACGCTGAAGATCCAGCCACGTGCCGAACCACGCGAGGCATCGAAGCTGGCCGCGTGGGACCAGATTTTCAGGAACGCGTCATGCACGATGTCTTCGGCCAGCGCGCGGTCACGCACCAAGCGCTGAGCGACGCCGAGCAACCGGGCGCTTTCCTGTTGATAGAGACGCTGCAAGGCCTGCTTTTCACCGCGAGCGCAGGCCTGCAACGTCGCTTCGTAATCAAAGAGAGATTCGTGCGAAGACAAGATGATCCGCCATCAATGCAAGACTACTGCCTCGTTGACATCACGAGGCTCCCGCGCAGCAGCATAGACCACTGGCTGCGCAGTCACCCGGTGAATGATGGCTATCAGCTCGCGGTCCAGAACAGGTAGTCGGCCTGATACTTGACCACTTCCTTCGCGCCCTTGTTGCTCTCTGCGCAGGCTTTGGCCGGGGCAACGCCGCCTTTCAGGGCTACACGCTGAATGTACGTGACGCCAGTCATGGCGCCTTTGCCTTCGGCCGGGTTGGCCTTGACCAGCTGGTACGGCAGGTTGCCAGCGCTCGAAGGGGCCACGGCGACTTGAGTGCCGGTTATTTTGGAACCGTCTTTGGCTTCCCAGGTGGCAGGTGGGCCGTAGTAGGTGCCGACCTGTTTGCCGCTCTTGTCGTTGAGCACTGCTTTGGGACCGACGAACGCCCACTCCATTTCGTTGGGCATGTTGGCCTTGGCGCGGCACTCGTAGGTGATCTCGCCAACCCCGGTGGTTTGCATGCCGACCTTGTTGCCAGCCGGCACACGGACGCTTTCGGGGAGGTCGGTCTGAGCCATGGCAACGGACGACAGGCAAGTGAAGGCCAGAGTAGTACCAGCAAGGCAGAGCAAGCGTTTTGCGTTCATGCAGAAATCTCCAGAAGGTTTAACCGCGCTCAGCAACTCGAAGTGGCTGCTGAATGTACTACCCGCGAGAAACCCATCTGGATGCAGTGATTTGAAAATATTTTTTCAGCGCCGGCTGAAACGGCTGCGCAGCAGCACAATCCCGGCAATCGCGGCCAGACCCGAGCCGATCAGTACGCCGACCTTCACCTCGTCGATCAGGTGTTGCGAGCCGGGGAACGCCAGGTTGCCGATGAACAGGCTCATGGTGAAACCGATGCCGCACAGAATCGCCACGCCGTACAGTTGCACCCAGTTGCTGCCCTCCGGCAACACCGCCAGCCCGGCGCGTATGGCCAGCACAGCGGCGAGAAACACGCCGATCTGCTTGCCCACGAACAGCCCCAGCGCAACGCCCAGCGGCACAGGATCGACCAGGTTGCCCAGGGTAATGCCGGCCAGCGACACGCCCGCATTGGCAAAACCAAAGATCGGCACCACGGCGAAGGCCACCCAGTAGTGCATCTTTTCTTCGAGGAACAGCAGTGGCGAGCGGGCTTCTTCCTCGGGCTTGCCCATCGGGATGCATAGCGCCAGGGCGACACCGGCCAGCGTGGCATGCACACCCGATTGCAGGACGAAGAACCACAGCAGCGCGCCGAGCAGCAGATAAGGCAACAGACGGCGCACGTTCAAACGATTCATGACGATCAGCACCGCCAAGGTCACGAAAGCGGCAGCCAGCATCGGCAGGTTCAGACCGGAGCTGTAGAAGAAGGCGATGATCGTCACGGCGCCCAGATCGTCGAGGATCGCCAGCGCGGCCAGAAACACCTTCAGCGAGGTCGGCACCCGATTGCCGAGCAGCGACAGCACGCCGAGAGCAAAGGCGATGTCGGTGGCTGCCGGGATCGCCCAGCCGCTCAGGGTCTGCGGATTGCCCCAATTGATCGCGATGTAGATCAGCGCAGGCACGAGCATGCCGCCTGCCGCTGCAAAGCCGGGCAGGGCTCGTTGCCCCCAGGTCGCCAGACCACCGGCGAGGACTTCACGTTTGATCTCCAGGCCGACCATCAGGAAGAAGATCGCCATCAGCCCGTCGTTGATCCACAGCTCGACCGAGAGGCCCAGCCAGACGCTGTGCAGGATCGAGAAATAGCCGGCAGAAAGAGGCGAGTTGGCAACGATCAATGCCGCCAGCGCAGCGGCCATCAACACGATGCCGCCAGCTGATTCGGAGGCGAGGAAGCGTGCGAGGACGGCAATGCCTCTGGGCGTTTCCCGGTTCGGAACTTGAGTCATGGTTGTCCTTGAAACGAAGCACTTTTTTATCGTAATGCCAGGAATGCGGTTACTGGCCTGTGGCAGTGAGCTCGATCAGGCAGCAACGGCTGGCGCGAGGCGATTGCAGTTCGACTTCGAGCAGACCGCCAGCATTGTCCACCTGAGCGCAATCGTGTTTGCCAAGAATTTCCCACGGCTGGTTGTCGACGCTGATCGCCACTTGCTCGGCCATACTGAACAGCACCAGGGTGCTGGCAGAGCTGAACAAGCGTTGCGGGTGACGCACGTCTATCCAGTGCAGACGTGCAGTGTAGCGGTGTGGGGCGTAGATCAGGTTGAAATCGCGAATCGGCCCGTCCAGCAAGGTGCAATTGACCTGGCTGTCACCGCTGAATGCGAACGGGTCCGATGGCAGCAGCGGACGACTGCTCAGACCATCCACGTCCAGCGTCATGCCCGTGCCCTGCAGGACGGTGATGATGCGTTGATAACCGGCGAACACCGAAAAGCCGCCCGAGGTTTCGATGTCGGCAATCGACAGCCGCCAACCGAAACCGTCCAGATCCTGGCCGGCGTCGCGAGCGATCTCTTCCGTGCTGCCACCGCCGTTTTTCCACGGCATGCGCGGGTAGTCGACGGCGCGCAAAATGCGGGTCTGGTTCATTTGGTAAAGCGTCCTTCCAGGCGATGACGGGAGCCGGGGTGGATCAGGCGCGCAGCGGTAACCGGCTGACGACCAGACCAGGTCCGACGGCGAATCAGCAGGCAGGGCTCCCCCGCCTCAATCTGCAACAGCCTGCATTCATCGGCTTCGGCGAGAATCGCCTCGACCACATGCTCGCCTTCGGTGAGCGGCGCAACCTGCGAGAGGTAGGCGTAAGGCGTCTGCAGGGTAAAGTCCTGCCGGAGGTAGTCCGGAGCGACTTGGGCGTTCACGAAGCGGTCCTCGATCTGCACCGGGATGTCGTTCTCGTAATGCACGATCAGCGAGTGGAAAACCCGCTGGCCTTCGCGCATGTCCAGCGCCAGGGCGCGCTCGGAGCCAGCGGCTTCCTCCTTGAGGACCATGACCTTGCACGTGTGGCGATGGCCGCGCGCGGCAATCTCGTCGGCAATGTTATGCACTTCGAACAGCGCCGACTGGCTCTTGGGCTCGGCGACAAAGGTGCCGACGCCCTGCATGCGCACCAGCAGGCCCTCGGCGGTCAGCTCGCGCAGTGCCCGGTTTATGGTCATGCGGCTGAAGCCCAGTTGCGTCACCAGTTCGCTTTCGGACGGCACACGATGATGCGGCGGCCAGGTGCCGTTCTGAATCTGCAGAGCGATCATCTGTTTCACGCGGGCGTACAAGGGTGCGGGACTTTCGCCCATCTGGGCTGCCAGGGAAGAAGCGGCGGGCGGAGTCGACACGTGGGAGTCCTTGTTGTTCGAGACGGTGTTTTCGAGCGCATTCAGACGCTGCAAAGCGCTCACGCTAACCATTAACCTGCTGCTCGGCAAGCGTGCAGGCGGTTTACCGGTCGCTGAAACGTCTGTATATGTATATACAAATTACAGTGATGAGGTGTGAAGTCAATGTCAGCCTTCTTTGCCGAGCGCGCGTTACTCCCCGACGGCTGGGCCAGCAATGTGCGTCTGGAGGTCAGTCAGGACGGTATTTTGACCCGCGTCGAGGCCGATGCCGCTCAGCAGGGCGCCGAGAAAGTCAGCGGGCCTTTGCTGCCTGGCATGCCTAACCTGCACTCCCACGCGTTCCAGCGTGCAATGGCCGGGCTTGCGGAAGTGGCCGGCAACCCCAACGACAGTTTCTGGACCTGGCGCGATCTCATGTATCGCCTGGTGGGGCGCATCAGCCCGCAGCAGTTGGGCGTTATCGCTCGTCAGCTGTACATCGAGATGCTCAAGGGCGGCTACACCTCGGTGGCCGAATTTCATTACGTGCATCAGGACAGTGACGGCAAGCCCTATGCCGATCCTGCCGAGCTCGCGCTGCAGATCAGCCAGGCGGCCGGTTCGGTCGGTATCGGCCTGACCTTGCTGCCGGTGCTGTACAGCCATTCCGGCTTTGGCGGGCAGGCACCCAACGAAGGCCAGCGGCGTTTTATCCACAGTACCGACAGCTATCTGGATGTGCAGGCTCGTCTGCGTCCGGTTCTGGCGGCTCAGCCTGCCCAGCAACTCGGTCTTTGCTTCCACTCGCTGCGCGCGGTGACGCCGCAGCAGATCAGTGAGGTGCTGGCGGCCAGCGACCGGCAGTGTCCGGTGCATATTCATATCGCGGAGCAGCAGAAGGAAGTCGATGACTGCCTGAGCTGGAGCGGTCGGCGCCCGTTGCAATGGCTGTATGAAAACGTGCCTGTGGATAACCGCTGGTGCCTGGTCCATGCGACCCATGCCGAGGCGGATGAAGTGGCTCTGATGGCGCAAAGCGGCGCGGTGGCCGGGTTATGCCTGACCACCGAGGCCAACCTCGGCGACGGGATCTTTCCGGCGGTGGACTACATTGCTCAGGGCGGTCGCTGGGGAATCGGCTCGGACAGTCACGTCTCGCTCAGTGTGGTCGAGGAACTGCGCTGGCTGGAATACGGCCAGCGTCTGCGCGATCAGCGCCGCAACCGGCTGTATCGCAGCGATCAGCCCATGGTTGGCCGCACGCTATATGACGCTGCACTTGCCGGTGGCGCGCAGGCATTGGGGCAGCAGATTGGTACGCTGCAAGTGGGTCAACGCGCCGACTGGCTGGTGCTGGATGGCAATGACCCGTACATCGCCACGGCCTCGGAAGACGCCATCCTCAATCGCTGGCTGTTCGCCGGCAGCGACCGGCAGATCCGCGACGTGGCGGTCAACGGGCGATGGGTCATACGTGAGGGGCGACACGCCGCAGAACAACAAAGCAACCGCGAGTTCGCGCAGGTGTTGAGGGAATTGCTCGGCTGATGCAAGAGAGGACGCAGAGCGTCCAGAACGGCGTGCCCACGCGGAGCATGGGCACGATAGTGTTCTTGCGGACGCTTGTTCCAGCCTGGTTACTTCTCGCCCTTGCCGATCTTCGAGTCATCCTCGCGCCAGATCAGGCGTGAGGTGTCGTAGCCTTGCTGGCGGGCCTTGCTCAGCATGTCTTCCCTGACCGATGCGGAGACGGTCGGTGTACGCGACAGCAGCCACAGGTATTTGCGATCCGGGTTGCCGACCACGGCGGTACGGTAGCCTTCGCTGACGTCCAGAATCCAGTAATCACCCTTGGCGACGCTGGGCAGCAGGCGCGAGAACCAGTTGTCGAACACAACCCACAGCTTGTCGGTCTTGCCCGCAACCTGCGGCGAAGCCGTACCCGTTGCTTCTTCCCACTTGCCTTCAATCGTGCGGCAGCGGTTGGTCACTGCGATGTTGCCGTCGTCCTTGAGCGTGTAACGCGCCTCGGACTGAGCGCACTTGCGCTGGAAAAACATCGGCAAGCGGGCGATCTCGTACCAGGTACCCTGATACTGCTTGAGGTCGACGCTACCTACAGTCTTTGGCTCGAGGTTGTCAGCCGAGTGGGCAAAACCGATGGCCAAAAAGCTGGCCATGACACAAATTCCAAAACGTACCAGTACCTTGATCATGGGTTATTTCAGACCCTGACCCGAGAACAGCACCACCTTGTCCGCTGCGTACTGCACGCTGATAAAGGTGTTCTGGTCGCCCCAGGTGCAGCTCGACATGCCCAAGGCACCGGAACATTCCGTCGGGCTGCCCAGCAAGGACTCGACTTGAGCCTTGGGCATGCCAGCGGACAGTTTGGAATAGTTTTCCTGAGTGATCTTGCTGCAGGCAGCCAGCAGGACGCAGAACGAGAGTAACGCGACAGAACGCAAGGACATGGATGTAGCTCCTGAACGGAAGGGGGTCGCGTCGCAGTGCAAGCCTGTGCAGTCTGGCGCTGGCGCAGTACCGCAAGCTTAGAAGAGAAAAAGGGACTCTGGTTCCCGGACGGCGCAAGGATTTGTGCCGAGGATCAGATAGTTGGCCCGCAGACGGCGCTGAGCGAATGGCTGACTGCTCGTGTTTCCGAGCATTGGCTCACTCGGCAGTGATCGAGCATGGCCCGATCACTGCCGGTGCAGAAGGCGTCTTACGCCTTGTGATACGCGGTGGCGCGCTCGACTTCTTCCTTGGAACCCAGGTACACCGCTACGCGCTGGTGCAGGCCTTCAGGCTGAATGTCGAGAATGCGCTGATGGCCGTCGGTGGACGCGCCGCCAGCCTGTTCTACCAGGAAGGACATCGGGTTGGCTTCGTACATCAGGCGCAGCTTGCCCGGCTTGGAAGGCTCGCGGCTGTCGCGCGGGTACATGAACAGGCCGCCACGGGTCAGAATACGGTGCACGTCGGCAACCATCGCCGCGACCCAGCGCATGTTGTAGTTCTTTTTCAGCGGACCGTCTTCACCGGCCAGCAGCTCGCTCACGTAGCGCTGTACCGGGGCTTCCCAGTGACGCTGGTTGGACATGTTGACCGCGAACTCCTGAGTGGACTCCGGGATGGTGATGTCTTCGTGAGTCAGCACGAAGCTGCCCATTTCACGGTCCAGGGTGAAGCCTTTCACGCCATCGCCCAGGGTCAGGACCAGCATGGTTTGCGGACCGTAGATGGCGTAACCGGCGGCGACCTGTTCGGTGCCTGGCTGCAGGAAGGCCTTTTCATTCAGCGCTTCGTTCTGGCTCAGGTATTCGTTCGGGCAGCGCAGTACCGAGAAGATCGTGCCGACCGGTGCGTTGATGTCGATGTTCGACGAGCCGTCCAATGGGTCGAAAACCAGCAGGTAGGCACCCTTCGGGTATTTGCCCGGGATCTGGTAGGCGTTGTCCATTTCTTCGGAAGCCATGCCGGCCAGGTGACCGCCCCATTCGTTGGCTTCGAGCAGAATCTCGTTGGAGATCACATCGAGCTTTTTCTGCACTTCGCCCTGCACGTTTTCGGTGCCCATGCTGCCCAGTACGCCACCCAGCGCGCCCTTGGAGACGGCGTGGCTGATTTCCTTGCATGCGCGCGCCACAACTTCGATCAGGAAGCGCAGATCGGCAGGGGTGTTGTTGCTGCGAGTCTGCTCAATCAAGTAACGACTTAGTGTAACGCGGGACATGGATAGCTCCGAAAATAGGGGGTATGAAAACCCGCGCAGTTTAACGCGAGTGGCGACGTAATACTGCTATGAGACTGGCTTAAGACTGTTTCAGTTCAGATGTCAGGCGAACCGCACCTGACAGGCCGCCCGTTTTAGCGTTTTGCAGCGCGCAGCGTGCTGAATGCCATCCAGCCAAGGAACACCACGCCAAGCAGCAGAAGGGCCCAAAGCCCCAGGCGTTTGAAGTCAGTAGTTTGTTGCACGGCGATCGGCGCAGCGGCCATGTTGGCCACGGTAGCCGTGGCCGGGCTTGCTGTGCCGAGAGTCGCGAGCTTCTCCGGGCTCAGGTCGGGAATCAGCGTGGCCAGCGACAGGTTGGCAGCCTTGACGCTTGGGTTGCCGATTGCCAGGGTGAAGGGCCCGTTACCGCGCGCCAGGAACACCACCTCCGTGGCAGGCACGGCCACACTCAACTGCGGCGCTTCACTGCCCAGTCCGCCGCCGCGATCATCCACCACCAGCTTGAGCTGCCGAACGATGCGTCCGGACAATTGCAACTGGTCCTGCAGGACATCGCTGTTGTTCTGCGACAACCGATACAGCAGGCCGCTGCTGATTGGCTGCCAGGGCTGCCCGGCATCGAGCCGGCCGTAGAGCGTCGCCGGTGCCAGGCTGTTGGGCTGGGTGATGTCGATCCTGACGCGGCCTATCGGCAAGCCGGTGGGCAGTTGCCAGACATACTCGTTGGGGCTTTCGACGCTGCCCTTGACCGGTGGCGACCAGGTCAGCGGCGTGGCTGGAGTGTCGCTGCTGGCACTCAGCAGGTGCGCAGAGATCAGCAGCGGCGCACTGTGCGGGGAATGCCACAGCAGGCGCAGATAGCGCGCGCTCTGGCCGGGCAGGCCGACTTCGCGCTGTTCGACCACTTCGTCGGCAAACGACAGCCGTGCAACCTGTCCCTCGCCCCAGTTGCGCCAGTGCTGCAGGTCATCACTGGCTTCGATGCTGAAGTTCTGGAAGCCCTCCCGCTCGGTGCTCCAGTCGATAACCAACTGCTCCAGCGGTGCCTTGATTGCGCTGGTGTCCAGCAACCAGCCGCGCAGCACTTCTTCGCCCGCTTCGATATCGCTTTGTGGCTGGACCTCGATCACGCTGCCGTTGCTGGAGCGCTCGATACGGATGACCGGCGCGGCGTCGGCTGATTCCTGTGTGCTGTACAGGGCGAACCAGTTGACCTCAATCGGCACCGGCTCTTGTTCGGGGGCGGGTTGGCGCGGCGTGATCGAGTAAGCCTGCGTCTGGCCCTCGGCATTGAACACACGTACATCGCTCAGATCGGTCTGCCGGGCATTCAACTGGACGGCAAGCGGCAACTCGATGCGATACCACGGCCCTTCGCCGCTCAGGCTCAGCGGCGTCTGGCTGGCAAAGTCCGCCGGTTTGTCCTGAGCGAGGGCGGTTATCGCCGTGCACAAGGCCAGGCCAAGCACGGCGATCTTCATGGCAGGATGACTCAAGAACGGTTTCCTCATAGCGTGTCCGGCGCGGCAGTCGAGCCTGGGCCGGGTTCTTCGCCGGCCTCTGTGGCAGAGTGTTTCGGCGGTAATGGTGCGAAATATCCCACCACCAATAGCAAAATGCCAACACCGATGAACGAGACGATGCGCTCCATGCCGCCACGATTGCTCAGCTCGACGAAGAACAGCTTGACCACCACCATCCCGATCAACGCTGCTCCGCCCAGCCACAGCTGGCGGTTGGAGCGCATGTGACCGCCGATCATCAGGGCCAGTGCCATCAGCGTCCAGACTATCGACAACCCGGCCTGGACGCGCATCGAGTCGAGCAGCAACCCGGTGTTCCATGGCACATCAGCCCAATGATGCGCCGTGCGCATGACCATTGCCGTGACCAGCGCGAACAGCGAGGCGCCAGCCACCAGCAAGGCAGCGTTACCAAGGCGCATGACCTGTTTGCGCAGCCACAGGCAGACCCCTGCCAGTGACAATAGCAAACCGATTTCCAGCGGGTTGAACAGCGGGATATACGGCAGTGGTTCCGCTGCGCCGTCGCTCAAGGTATTCGCCAGCCAGAACCACGCCAGCATCAACACCGCCAGCGGCGCAGCGGCACCGAGGTGATAGGCTTCGGGGCAGGCTTTTACCGGCCACGGCCATTGGCGCGCCGAGCTCATCGCCAGCAGGAACAGGCTCGGCAGAATCGCCCAGCCCAGCCATCGCCAGGCGTTGTAATGTTCTGACAGTTGCAGCAGGCCGAAGCGCAGTTCCAGGGCCAGCACGGCGATGATCAGCAGGCAGCCCGCGGTGTGAGCGACACGTCGTGCGAGGATGGGCTGCCGGTCTGCCAGATAGCGCAGAGTCAGCAGGTGCACGGCGAACACCACCATCCAGGCCAGCCAGCCCCAGTGGGCGGCGGGGTGGTAATGCTCACTCAGCGAACCCAACAGTAATGCTGCGCTGACGGGCGTAAGCGTGCTGCACAGCGCGGCGAGGTCTGGCCAGCGCAAGCGTACGGACAGCACTGTCCAGATTGCCACGCTGAGCGCGGCGGCGATCAACAGCACAGACGTCTGCACTCCAATGGGAACGTACAACTGCACGACGCTGATCAATGAAACCGACCACCAGATCGCACCCCATACGGTCAGTACGGTTCTGGCGACTTTTTGATCGATAAGGGTCAGGGTGTTGAAGCGGTACGCACTCCAGGCACTGACCAGCGCACCGATGGCCAGGATCATCGGCGTCCAGTAGTCGTCAGCCGAGTCGGCGCTGCCTGACGCATTGATCAACATCACGCTGGCGCACAGTTGCAGCAGCAGGCCGAAAGCCTGTGCCAGCTTGCGCTGCTGCCGCAAACCCAGCCAGAAAATCGCCGCGCCTTCCACGGCCCACGCGCTCGTCGTCCACTGAGAACCCAGGCCCAACGGGATCGCCAGTGTGGCAAACACCACGCCCAGCGCCAGGCAGGTTTCCATCAGCAAGGCGGTTTGGCCCGGTGCACGTGCTGCCAGCCAGCGTGCCAGCGCCATGTAGATCAAGCCCAACCCAAGCGCGCTGAACGCAGCGCCGAATTCCAAATGCTCGACGAGCGCATATTGCAGGCCGAAGCCGACTATCGGCGTGCCCAGCAACAACGTGCCGTCGACGTAATCGCCCTGACGCGCAGCCCAGCGCAGCATGGCTTCGCGAGTATGGTCAGGTGGCGCGCTGTCCAGTTCGAGCAGTTTGCGGCGGGCAAACAGCAGGCCGATGGCCAGATACATCAGGAAGAACACCATCAGAAAGGGCTCGGTGCTCCAGAACAATGCCGGAGTGTAAGCCTGCAGGCCCCAGGCGAAGCCGATGCCGAAAGTGCCGAAGAAGCCGATCAGGTTGAGCGTGCGCCAGGCCTTGAACCAGGCGATGGCGATGATGCCCGCATTGAGCAGGGCAAAGTAACTGAACAGCGAGATATGGCTACCTTGCCCGGTCGAGGCCAGCAACGGTGCCGCGAAGCCGCCGAGCGCGCCAGCGCAGGCGAGTGCCAGCGAATCCTGCGTCAGCGCCAGAATGGCTGAGAAGCTGGTGATTGCGACCAGCAGCGCGAAGCCCAGCGTCGGGTCCAGCAGGGTGTGCAGTTTCATCGCGGCGAACACGGTCAGGTACAGCACCCCAACGCCTGCGCCTTGCAGCATCAAGGCGTAAGGACCGTTGCGCCTGCGCAGCCACCAGCCCAGACCGAGCAGGGCCAGCGCACTGGCGGCGACTGCGGCGTAGCGTGCTTCAAGCGGCACGACCATGCCCTCAGTGGCATAGCGCAGCAAAAACGCCAGGCCGAGGAACAGCACCACGACACCCACGCGCAGCACTGTATTCCCGCCCAACAGCCAGTCTTTTGCGGCGTTGATCGCGCTGTCCAGCGGGTTGGTTTTTGCTGTGTTGGTTGGCTCGTGTATCGGCGGGGCGGGCTCGACAGGTGTTGTTACCTGCGGCGCTTCGTCCGGCAGGTCCCAGATCAGCTCGGGGCCGTCGCCGGGTGCTTCGACAATGATCGCATCGAGTGGAAGCGGCGCAGCGTCCTGCGCAGGCGGTACGCCAGGCGCGGACTGACGTTCGAGTGCGCTCAGGCGCTGTTGAAGGGCGTCGAGGGATTTGCGGTTTGCGAGCAGTTGTTGCTGCTGATCAGCCGATTGCCTGCCAAGCACGCGCACGCGAATGCCGGCCCACACGGCCCAGCCCATGACTGCACCAATCAGTGCACCGGCCCACTCGTCATAACTCAGCGAATAGCCCAGCGCAGCGCCGCCCAACACCAGACAAATCCAAAGCACGCGACGACATCCTTTTCGATGTGTGAAGGTTCATCGAGCGCAGTATATAGGGGCGGGCGGACATCGTTTGTAATGTTTTATGCCGGGGGCACCAGAGTCTCTGCAGGACTGAGACAGATCCTCGTGGCGCTTGTGGGAGTGAGCTTGCTCACGAAGGCGTCGTTTCGAGCGCCTTCTTTGCGGAGACCTTAATGGCCTCTTCGCGAGCAAGCGAAGCGTCGCCCGGCTCGCTCCCACTGGGGTTGTGAGTCTTTTCAGGCTCTGACGTCAGTCCAGCGCCTTCCAAATGTCTCCGGCGTACTCGCGGATGGTCCGGTCTGAGGAGAACCAGCCCATGCGTGCGGTGTTGAGGACCGCCGAGCGCCACCATTCCTTGGAGTCGTGCCAGCGCTCTTCGACCTTGGCCTGGGCCGCCCAATACGAGTCGAAGTCAGCGCAGACCAGGAAGCGGTCATACGCCAGCAACTGATCGATCAGCCCCACATAACGGTTCGGATCATCCGGCGAGAACACACCGCCACGGATCGCCTGCAGGACATCGTTCAAGCGTCCGGAGGCGGCCACATCGTCATGCGCGCTGAATTCACCTGCACGCTTGCGGGCTTCGACCTGTTGCGAGGACATGCCGAAGATGAACATGTGTTCCAGCCCGACCTGCTCGCTCATCTCCACGTTGGCACCGTCCAGAGTACCGATGGTCAGTGCGCCGTTGAGGCCGAACTTCATGTTGCTGGTGCCGGATGCCTCCAGGCCCGCGGTGGAAATCTGCTCGGACAGGTCGGCCGCCGGGATGATGCTCTCCGCCAGGCTGACGTTGTAGTTGGGCATGAACACCACTTTCAGCAGACCGCGCACCGTCGGATCGTTGTTCACGGTCCGCGCGATGTCGTTGGTCAGCTTGATGATCAGCTTGGCCGAGTGATAACTGGCCGCCGCCTTGCCGGCGAAGATCTTCACCCGTGGCACCCAATCGGTACCCGGCTCGGCGCGAATGGCCTGATACAGAGCAACCGTGTGGAACAGGTTCAGCAACTGGCGTTTGTATTCGTGAATCCGCTTGACCTGAACGTCAAACATCGCGGCAGGATTGACGGCAATGCCCAGGCGCTCGTGAATGATCGCGGCCAGCGCACGCTTGCTGTGCAGGCGTTGATCGGCCATCTGCTTGCGGAACGACGACTTCTCGGCGAACGGCTCGAGCTCTTTGAGGCGCGTCTCGGCGTTGTCCAGAACATCCTCGCCGAGTGACTCGACAAGCATCTCGGTCAGCTTCGGGTTGGCCTGGAACAGCCAGCGGCGGAAGGTGATGCCGTTGGTCTTGTTGTTGATCCGCTCCGGGTAGATCTTGTGCAGCTCGGCGAACACGGTCTTGCGCATCAGCTGGGTGTGCAGCGCCGAAACGCCGTTGACGCTGTGCGAGCCGAGGAACGCCAGGTTGCCCATGCGTACCCGACGACCGTTGTCTTCTTCGATCAGCGATACGGCACGCAGTACGTTGACGTCGTCGACGCCTTTGGCGCGCAGTGTGTCAATGTGCTGCGCGTTGATCAGGTAGATGATCTGCATGTGGCGCGGCAGCATCCGCTCCATCAGACCGACCGACCAGGTTTCCAGCGCTTCAGGCAGCAGGGTGTGGTTGGTGTAGCCGAGGGTGCCGACGGTGATTTTCCACGCGGTGTCCCACGGGATGTTGTGGTTGTCGATCAACTGACGCATCAGCTCGGCCACTGCGATCGAGGGGTGCGTGTCGTTCATCTGAATCGCCGCGTGCTCGGACAGATCCGTCAGCGTGGCGTGTTGGTTCAGATGGCGGCGCAGCAAGTCCTGCAGCGACGCGGAGACGAAAAAGTATTCCTGACGCAGACGCAGTTCCTGACCCGCTTCGGTTGCATCGTTCGGGTAAAGCACGCGGGAAATGCTTTCGGCGCGCACCACTTCGGCAACCGCGCCGAAGTGATCGCCGGCGTTGAAGCGTTCCAGGTGCAGGTCTTCTACTGCACGGGCGCGCCACAAGCGCAGCGTGTTGACGCTCTTGCCACGCCAGCCTACCACCGGGGTGTCATAGGCGATGGCCCGAACGGTCTCGCCCGGACGCCATACCTGACGCGAGTCGCCTGCTTCGGTCGGGACCGTGTCGACGCTGCCGCCGAAGCCAATGGAGTAAACCACCTCAGGGCGTTCGAATTCCCATGGGTTACCGAAGTCCAGCCAGTTCTCGGTTTGTTCCTGCTGCCAGCCATCGACGATGCCCTGACGAAACAGGCCGTGCTCGTAACGAATGCCGTAACCATGACCCGCGATACCCAGGGTCGACATGCTTTCCATGAAGCACGCCGCCAGACGACCCAGGCCGCCGTTACCCAGTGCCGCATCCGGTTCAAGCAGGCGGATGCGCTCGATGTCCACACCCAGTTCGGTCAGCGCCTCGCGAGCGACTTCGAGCAGGCCGAGGTTACTGAGGCTGTCGTACAGCAGCCTGCCTATCAGGAATTCGAGAGACAGGTAGTAAACGCGTTTCTGAACCTTGCGATAGATCTGCCGCGTGTGGTCCATCCAGTGTTCGACCATGTGGTCGCGGGCGGCAAGGGCAACAGCTTCAAACCAGTCATGCTCAAACGCATGGTCGGGGTCCTTGCCCACCGAGTAGGTGAGTTTGGCGAGCACAGCGGCGCGAAAAGCGGCCACATCAGCGTCACGAACAAGTGGTTCCTGAGACATCGGTAAAACCTCAAGTAGTCTGACGAATGGAAAACGGGATTCTTAGACTGTAGGCGTGTCGTCAATTATTTCCTGAAAAAAAGAGAAATAATTGACGGCACAGCTCTCGCTTCGACCCAGCGCAACGGCTCTGGTTCGCGCACCGTTGAAATTGGCAAAACGCTTGCATCGTTCGTTCCATCCTGATCGATGACGTGCAGCATGCTGATTCTTCGTTTCGGGTTTATGATGCCCCACGGCAGAATAATAGAAGCCTCTAAATTGGACTTATGGAGCACTTATGCAGACTTTGTACCCGCAGATCAAACCCTACGCCCGGCACGATCTGGCCGTGGAACAACCGCATGTGCTTTACGTCGATGAAAGTGGCTCGCCAGAAGGGTTGCCGGTGGTGTTCATCCACGGCGGCCCGGGTTCGGGATGCGATGCGCACAGTCGCTGCTATTTCGATCCCAACCTGTACCGCATCGTTACGTTCGACCAGCGCGGCTGCGGTCGTTCCACTCCGCATGCCAGCCTTGAAAACAACACCACCTGGAAACTGGTGGAAGACCTTGAAGCGATCCGCGAGCACCTCGGGATCGACAAATGGGTGTTGTTCGGCGGTTCGTGGGGCTCGACCCTTGCCCTGGCGTATGCTCAGACCCATCCCGACCGCGTGCACGCGCTGATCCTGCGTGGCGTATTCCTTGCCCGTCAGCAGGAAATCGACTGGTTCTACCAGGCAGGTGCCAGCCGTCTGTTCCCGGATTATTGGCAGGATTATGTCGCGCCGATTCCGCTGGACGAGCGTGACAACATTCTGGCTGCCTTCCACAAGCGGCTCACCGGGCCGGATCAGATTGCCCAGATGCATGCCGCCAAGGCCTGGTCGACCTGGGAGGGGCGTTGCGCCACCTTGCGGCCCAATCCGCAAGTGGTCGATCGCTTCGCCGAGCCGCACCGTGCGTTGTCCATTGCGCGCATCGAATGCCACTACTTCATGAACAACGCCTTTCTGGAAGACAACCAGCTGATTCGCGACATGCCGAAGATCGCGCACCTGCCGGCAATCATTGTCCACGGTCGTTACGATGTCATCTGTCCGCTGGACAATGCGTGGGAGCTGCACCAGAACTGGCCTGGCAGCGAGCTGCAGGTGATTCGCGAGGCCGGGCACTCGGCAGCCGAACCCGGTATCGCCGACGCACTGGTGCGGGCTGCTGCAGAGGTTGCGCGCAACCTGCTCGACCTGCCGCCCGAAGAAGCGTGACAGTGATCCGGTATTGGTTTTGAGTCTGGAAAGGCATCTATGAAAGGTTTGTTGCAGCGCGTGCGAAGTGCGCGCGTCGAAGTCGGCACTGAGGTCGTGGGTGCGATTGAACAGGGCCTACTGGTGTTGGTGGGAATAGAGCCTCAAGACACCCGCGCCAGTGCCGATAAGTTGCTGCACAAGTTGCTCAATTATCGAGTGTTCAGCGATGCCGAGGGCAAGATGAATCTGTCTTTGCGCGAGGTGAGTGGCGGCTTGTTGCTGGTTTCCCAGTTCACGCTGGCTGCAGACACCAAAAGCGGGTTGCGCGCGGGCTTCTCGAAAGCCGCGCCTCCAGCGCTGGGTGCCGAGTTGTTCGACTATCTGTTGAGCCAGGCCAGAATCGCGCATCCCACGGTAGCGGCGGGCCAGTTTGGTGCAGACATGCAGGTGCACCTGATAAATGATGGCCCCGTGACATTTTTGTTTGATACATAAGCTACGATTTCACTTTGTCCCCCTGAATTCATCTGTCTTGCGGGAATAAATTTCTTTGTCATACCTGATGCGTTGTGGCGCGTGCTACTGGATAATCGCGCGCTACGGGGATCGACACTGTTGGTCCATTTGGTATGACAAAAGCGGTTCTGACACCGGGTTGGGGAATCATTAAGCCCATTCGGAGTCGGAACAATGCTCGCCAACCCGGCATTGATAGCTGGCCGTTGGTTTTTTCATCTGTTTTTCGGCGAGGGTTGCTCGTGATTGTTAGTCCCTGTGATGCTCCAAAGACACCTGTCAAGCGGTTGCGTAGTGCACTTCTGGCAAGCTCGGCCCTTGTATGCCTGTTCAGTGCAGGTCAGCTGTGGGCGTTCAACCTTGATGATGTAGCGGCGAAGGCCAAAGAAATGGCCGGGCAGAAGTTCGAGGCTCCGAGGAGCAATCTGCCGAACGAGCTGCGCGACATGAAGTTCGCCGATTATCAGAAGATCCGCTTCCGTGATGACAAGGCCGAATGGGCGGGCGAAAAGACTCCGTTCAAAGTGTCTTTCTACCACCAGGGCATGCACTTCGACACGCCGGTCAAGATCAACGAAGTGACCGCGACCAGCGTCGACGAGATCAAATACGACCCGAGTCGTTTTGACTTCGGCGATCTGAAGATCGACCCAAAATCCACCGAGAAACTGGGTTATGCCGGTTTCCGTGTCCTGTATCCGATCAACAAGGATGACAAGCAGGACGAAATCATGACCATGCTGGGCGCGAGCTACTTCCGCGTGATCGGCAAGGGTCAGGTTTATGGCCTGTCCGCGCGCGGCATGGCGATCGACACTGCCTCGCCGTCCGGTGAAGAATTTCCGCGCTTCAAGGAATTCTGGATCGAGAAGCCGGGCCCGGATGACAACCATCTGGTGATCTTCGCACTGCTCGACTCGCCGCGTGCCACTGGCGCCTATCAGCTGACCCTGCGTCCGGGTACCAACACCCTGGTTGACGTGAAGTCGCGCATGTTCCTGCGTGACAAGGTCAACAAGCTGGGCGTTGCTCCGCTGACCAGTATGTTCCTGTTCGGCGCCAACCAGCCTTCGCGTGTGCCTAACTACCGTCGTGAACTGCACGATTCCAGCGGTCTGTCGATCCAAGCGGCCAACGGTGAGTGGCTGTGGCGTCCGCTGAACAACCCTAAACATCTGTCCATCAGCAGCTTCTCGGTCGAGAACCCGCGTGGTTTTGGTCTGCTGCAACGCGGCCGCGACTTCAGCCAGTACGAAGACCTGGATGACCGCTACGACAAGCGCCCAAGTGCCTGGATCGAGCCGAAGGGCGATTGGGGTAAAGGGACTGTCGAGCTGGTCGAAATCCCGACTGCCGACGAGACCAACGACAACATCGTGGCCTACTGGAAGCCTGAAACTCTGGCAGAACCTGGCCAGGAAATGGCGTTCGACTACCGTTTGCACTGGACCATGCAGGAAAACTCGATCCACTCGCCGGATCTGGGCTGGGTCAAGCAGACCCAACGCTCCATCGGTGACGTGCGTCAGTCCAACCTGATCCGTCAGCCGGACGGCAGCCTTGCCTTCCTGGTCGACTTCGTGGGCCCGGTTCTCGCCGCACTGCCGGAAGACAAGACCATTCGCAGCCAGGTGACCACTGACGACAACGTCGAACTGGTGGAAAACAACCTGCGCTACAACCCGGTCACCAAAGGCTACCGCCTGACCCTGCGGGTGAAGGTCAAGGACTCCAGCAAGCCGACCGAAATGCGCGCCTACCTGTTGCGTGAAATCCCTGCCGAGCCAGGCAAGGAGCCTGCGCTGCTCGTGGCTGACAAGGCCGAAGAGAAGAAGGCTGCCGCCAAGGAAGCTGCCAAGCCGGCAGTCGCCAAGGAGTCCGCCAACGACCAGGTAGAAATCGCCAAGGCCGATGCGCCGAAGGCCGAAGCTGCCAAGCCTGAGACTGCCAAGTCTGAAGCTGGCAAGGCTGACGCAGCAAAAGCTGACGCAGCCAAAGGCAAAGGCGAAGTCGCCAAGGCCGACGCAAGCAAAGCCGACGCATCCAAGGCTGAAGTAGCCAAGGATAAAGACGGTAAAGAAATTCAGCAGCCTGAAACCGAGGCAGCGCCCACCCATCCGGAACCGGCCAAGACGTTGCAAGTCATGACCGAGACCTGGAGCTATCAGTTGCCGAGCGATGAGTAATTCTCTACCGGTGCCAATGTCTCTGAACGAGTACCTGGCGCATTTACCGATGAGCGACGAGCAGCGGGCAGAACTTGCCAGCTGCACGACCTTCGCCGAATTGCATGAGCGACTTTCCGCGCAGCCGGTCACTGACCCTGCCGAGGCCGCTCAGGCTTCGGTGGGTCGCCGTCTGACGCTGACCACTGCAGATCAGTTGGAGGACGCCGAGATGCTCGGCGTCGATGCCAGCGGTCGCCTGTGCCTGAAGGCCACACCGCCGATTCGCCGGACCAAGGTCGTGCCAGAGCCATGGCGCACCAACATTCTGGTGCGCGGCTGGCGTCGTCTGACCGGCAAGACCAACCCGCCCAAGCCCGCGCATGATGATCTGCCGCGGGATCTGCCGAAGGCGCGCTGGCGCACCGTCGGCTCGATCCGTCGCTACATCCTGCTGATCCTCATGCTGGGCCAGACGATCGTGGCTGGCTGGTACATGAAGGGCATCCTGCCGTATCAGGGCTGGTCGCTGGTTTCGCTCGACGAAATCACCCGTCAGACCTTCGTGCAGACCGCCTTGCAGGTCATGCCTTATGCCTTGCAGACCAGTATCCTGTTGCTGTTCGGGATTTTGTTCTGCTGGGTATCGGCCGGTTTCTGGACCGCGCTGATGGGGTTCCTTGAGCTGCTCACCGGTCGCGACAAATATCGCATCTCGGGTGCCAGTGCTGGCAACGAGCCGATCGAAAAGGGCGCACGTACTGCGCTGGTCATGCCGATCTGCAACGAGGACGTGCCTCGGGTTTTCGCCGGTCTGCGCGCTACGTTCGAGTCGGTAGTTGCCACGGGTGACCTGGATCGTTTCGATTTCTTCGTGCTCAGCGACACCAACGAAACCGACATCGCCGTTGCCGAGCAACAGGCGTGGCTGGACGTGTGCCGCGAGACCAAAGGTTTCGGCAAGATCTTCTATCGTCGCCGTCGCCGCCGCGTAAAACGCAAAAGCGGCAACCTCGACGACTTCTGCCGTCGCTGGGGCGGTGAATACCGCTACATGGTCGTGCTGGACGCCGACAGCGTCATGAGCGGTGAGTGTCTGACCAGCCTGGTTCGCCTGATGGAAGCCACGCCGGACGCCGGTATCATCCAGACCGCGCCACGTGCGTCGGGTATGGACACGCTGTATGCACGCATGCAGCAGTTCGCTACCCGGGTCTATGGCCCGTTGTTCACCGCCGGTCTGCACTTCTGGCAGTTGGGTGAATCCCACTATTGGGGTCACAACGCGATCATCCGCATGAAACCCTTCATCGAGCACTGCGCCCTGGCGCCGTTGCCCGGCAAGGGCGCGTTCGCCGGTGCGATCCTCTCCCACGACTTCGTCGAAGCTGCGCTGATGCGCCGTGCAGGCTGGGGCGTGTGGATTGCTTACGACCTGCCAGGCAGTTATGAAGAGTTGCCGCCCAACCTGCTGGACGAACTCAAGCGTGACCGTCGCTGGTGCCACGGCAACCTGATGAACTTCAGGCTGTTCCTGGTCAAGGGCATGCACCCGGTTCACCGTGCGGTGTTCCTGACCGGTGTGATGTCTTATCTGTCGGCACCGTTGTGGTTCTTCTTCCTCGTGCTATCCACGGCCCTGCTGGCGGTGAACACGCTGATGGAGCCGACCTACTTCCTTGAACCGCGTCAGCTGTATCCGCTGTGGCCACAATGGCACCCGGAAAAAGCCGTCGCGTTGTTCTCGACGACCATCGTCCTGCTGTTCCTGCCTAAACTGCTCAGCGTCATTCTGATCTGGGCCAAGGGCGCGAAAGGCTTTGGTGGCAAGTTCAAGGTCACCATTTCGATGCTGCTGGAAATGCTCTTCTCGGTGCTGCTTGCTCCGGTGCGCATGCTGTTCCACACCCGCTTCGTACTGGCCGCTTTCCTGGGCTGGGCCGCGACCTGGAACTCGCCGCAACGCGACGATGACTCCACGCCGTGGATCGAAGCAGTGAAGCGCCACGGTCCGCAAACCCTGTTGGGCGCGTGCTGGGCCTTGCTGGTGTTCTGGTTGAACCCAAGCTTCCTGTGGTGGCTTGCGCCGATCGTGGTGTCGTTGATGCTGTCGATTCCGGTGTCGGTGATTTCCAGCCGTACCAATCTGGGCGTCAAGGCGCGTGACGAGAAGTTCTTCCTGATTCCTGAAGAGTTCGAGCCGCCGCAAGAGCTGATCTCGACGGATCAGTACACCTACGAGAACCGCTGGCATGCGCTGAAGCAGGGCTTCATTCGGGCTGTGGTCGACCCGCGACAGAACGCTTTGGCTTGCGCCCTGGCGACGTCGCGTCACCGTCAGGCTCAGCCGATTGAAGTGGTGCGTATGGAACGTGTTGATCAGGCACTCAAGGTCGGCCCGGCAAAACTCGGCAATCAGGAACGCCTGATGCTGCTGAGCGACCCGGTCGCCCTTGGCCGCTTGCACGAGCGCGTCTGGAGCGAAGGTCACGAAGAGTGGCTGGCCGCGTGGAGAGCTTCCATCGAAGCCGATCCGCACGCGCCTTTGCTGCCTTTGCAGCCTGTAGGTAAAGCATCGGAGCCGGTCCCGGTCTAAAACCGCCCGGCTACGAAAAGAGCCCCTGACGCCTAGCGCGTCGGGGGCTTTTTTATTGGGCTTTGTGGCACATACATGCACAGGACATGGTCAAGACCGGTTCTCCAGAACCCCGATCGTTCCTCACGCTCCAGCGTGGGAATGCGGTTCACGAAGCTCCGCGTCGCAAGAGGACGCAGAGCGTCCAGACCGGCATACCCACGCGGAGCATGGGTACGATAGTGTTATTCCTGACGACGATCGTTCCTCACGCTCCAGCGTGGGAATGCAGTTCACGACGCATCGCGTCGCAAGAGGACGCAGAGCGTCCAGACCGGCATGCCCACGCTGGAGCCTGGGCACGATGGTGTTATCCCTGCCGACTATCGTTCCTCACGCTCCAGCGTGGGAATGCAGTTCACGACGCTCTGCGTCGCAAGAGGACGCGGAGCGTCCAGACCGGCATACCCACGCGGAGCATGGGTACGATAGTGTTATTCCTGCCGACGATCGTTCCTCACGCTCCGGCGTGGGAATGCAGTTCACGACGCTCTGCGTCGCAAGAGGACGTGGAGCGCCCAGACCGGCATGCCCACGCTGGAACATGGGCACGATGGTGTTACCCCTGCCGACGATCGTTCCTCACGCTCCGGCGTGGGAATGCAGTTCACGACGCTCTGCGTCGCAAGAAGACGCGGAGCGTCCAGACCGGCGTACCCACGCGGAGCATGGGTACGATAGTGTTATTCCTGCCGACGATCGTTCCTCACGCTCCGGCGTGGGAATGCAGTTCACGACGCTCTGCGTCGCAAGAGGACGTGGAGCGCCGAGACCGGCATGCCCACGCTGGAGCATGGGCACGATGGCGTTGTCCGGACGTCTACCGGCGTGATGGCATGGGTTCAACCCACCCTGAATCGCCCCACCAGTGTCTGCAGGTGCGTTCCCAGTCTGGCGAGTTCGACGCTGGAGGTTGCGGTTTGCTCGCTGGCTGCAGCGGTCTGTTCGGAGATGTCGCGTACGCTGATGACGTTACGGTTGATCTGTTCGGCGACTACGCTCTGTTCCTCGCTGGCGGTAGCGATCTGTTCGTTCATGTGCTGGATCGTCGCAACGGTGCGGGTGATCTGCTCCAGTGCGCCACCCGCGCGACGGCTCAGCTCAACCGTGTTGTCGGTCAGGGTGCGGCTGTTATCCAGGGTGGTTGCGACTTGTTGGGTGCCGGTTTGCAGGGCGGCGATCAGCTCTTCGATTTCCTCGGTGGACTTTTGCGTACGTTGCGCCAGACCACGGACTTCATCGGCAACCACCGCGAAGCCGCGCCCGGCCTCTCCCGCGCGGGCTGCCTCGATGGCCGCATTGAGGGCCAACAGGTTGGTCTGCTGTGAAACAGACTTGATCACATCCAGAACGCCAACGATCTTGTTGCTTTCCTGCTTGAGCGCGCTCATTGACTGCGTGGAGTTCAGCACCTCGCGAGCCAGTTGCTCGATCTGACTGATCGCCTGCCCGACCACTTCATCGCCACTGCGCGCCTGTTGATCCGCCTGAGCGGCCGCCTGCGACGCTTCCTGCGCATTGCGCGCGACTTCCTGCACGGTTGCGGCCATTTCATTCATGGCCGTGGCCACCTGATCGGTTTCGTCTTTCTGACTGGTGACCCCGATGCAGGTCTGCCTGGTCACTGCTGACAACTGCTCGGCTGCGCTGGCGATCTGCGATACGCCCTCGCTGATGCCGCCAACCAGTTCGCGCAGGCTGATGGTCATGGTCTGCATGCTGCGTTGCAACTGACCCATTTCGTCACGGCGTGTGACCGATATGTCCCGACTCAGGTCGCCCTGGGCGATGCGTGTTGCGGCCCCCAGAGTCTGCTGCAACGGCACGGTGATCTGCCGGGTCATGATCCAGGCGGCAAGCAATCCGATCAGCAATGCCAGGCCTGCAACACTGCTCAGCATGGCGCTGGAGTTGGCCGCCTCGCTGTCACGCTGGGCAGTCTGCAGGCGGTTCAGCGCCGCGACGGAGTCCAGCAGCGTTTCGCCAAGACCTTCCATGATTTCCTGATCCGCTTCGGCCTTGGTCTGTATCTGCTTGAACTCGCCAAGCCGTTCCCGATAACTCTGCAAGGCGGCGGTCGCCGGGGTCAGGCCCTGAAGGCTTTCATTGCCCTGATCCTGAGCGATCTGCCCGATCTCCTTGAGCGCTTCGTCGATGGCCGCAATGGCCGCGTGCTCATCCGCGTCGCGGGTGGTGAAGGTATACGCCTGCACCTGATAACGAGCGGTCTGCACCTGCTGCCTCAGCTGGGAAATGTTGGTGAACTCCTCCATCCGCTCGCTGCTGTCCTGTTCCTGGCTGACGCTTTTGAGTACCTCTACCTCAACCTGCGCGATGGCCTGCAAGGCCTGTTCGGACGTCTGCTCCAGGCGCGCGCGTATCTGGTTGCGGGTTTGTCGGTTGGTGCGAACGTCCGCGAAGGTCTTTTCCAGCCTGTTCAGCATCTCGAACTGGCCGTTTAGCAGCTTGATGGTTGCCTCCTCCTCACTCTGTGTGTGCAGCAGGGTGAGTTGGGCTTTCATTTCATTGAGCTTTTCTGTGACCAGCGCGGTGCTCTCCGGCGTTTTTTCGACGCGGTCGGTGATTCGCTCGGCGCGCAGGTCTTTGGTCAGACCGTTGAGCTGGGCGATGTCCGAGAGCGACTCCGAGCGGTCGATCATGGTGTACAGGCCATGCCAGCCGGTCAGTGTGATGATCAGCGTCAATAGCAGCACCAGGCCGAAACCCAGGGACAGCTTGAATCTGACGTTCATGTTGCCGAGCGCTTGATTGATCAGTCGGAACATTGGAATCTCCTGCAATGAGCGAACAAAAGCACGTTCCGAACCCGTCGGGACGTGCGTTGTGAGCGCATCGGCGTGGTGACTCATTGCGTGACCTGAGAAGGTCGTAGGAGATTTCCGAGTACGAAGGAGGGGTGAACGCTGTCACATTTAGTTGGGGAAAATGGCCCGCGCCGAGTGCGGGCGCGGGCTGTGTGCTGACAGGTCAGACGGTGAAGCGGCTCACCAGCACCTGAAGGTGGTTGCCCAGTCTTGCGAGTTCTACGCTGGAAGCCGCGGTTTCTTCACTGGCCGCAGATGTCTGCTCGGACACGTCGCGGACGTTGATGATGCTGCGGTTGATCTCTTCGGCGGTGGCGCTCTGTTCTTCGGCGGCGGCGGCGATCTGCTGATTCATCGCCTGGATCGCCGAGACGGTTTTGGTGATGCTTTCCAGCGATCCTCCGGCCCGACGTGTCAGTTCCACGCTGCTGGTGCTCAGCTCGCGACTGCTGTCCATGACCGTTGTGGCCTGCTGTGTGCCGCTTTGCAGGCCGGCAATCAGTGCTTCGATCTCTTCGGTGGATTTCTGCGTGCGCTGCGCCAGGCTGCGCACCTCATCGGCAACCACAGCAAAGCCCCGGCCGGCCTCACCGGCGCGGGCTGCCTCGATAGCGGCGTTCAAGGCCAGCAGGTTGGTCTGTTCGGCGACCGATTTTATGACGTCCAGCACGCTGCCGATCTTGTCGCTTTCCTGTTTCAGCGCGCCCATCGCTTCGCTGGAGTTGCCCACCGCGGAGGCAAGACGTTCGATTTGCGCAATGGCCTCGTTGACCACTCGTTCGCCATCACGGGCCTGACGGTCTGCCGCCACTGCTGCTTCCGAGGCTTCCTCGGCGTTGCGCGCAACCTCCTGAACCGTTGCCGTCATTTCATGCATGGCGGTGGCGACCTGATCGGTTTCGACCTTCTGGCTGTTGACTCCGGCGCTGGTCTGCTCGGTGACCGCTGACAGCTCTTCCGCCGCGCTGGCGATCTGGGTGACGCCATCGCGAATCCCGCCGACCAGCTCACGCAGGCTCACCGTCATACGTTGAATCGTGGCCTGCAGTTTGCCCAGTTCGTCCTTGCGATCAACCTTGAGGTTGCGACTCAGGTCGCCCGAGGCCACCCGCTCCACTACTTCGAGGGTCTCCTGCAACGGGGTGGTGATCTGGCGAGTGATGACCCACGCCGCGAGAATGCTCAGCATCAGCGCCAACGCCGTAGCGGCAGCGATCATCGTGACCGACTTGGCGCTGTCTGCGTCACGGCTCTTGTTCTGCCGGATGATCAGGTCGTTGCTGGTGTCGAGCATGCTGACGCCCAACGTGGTCATTTTATCCAGTGCGGCCTTGGAGGCGGCCTGGGCATCGCGGTAGCGGCCCACAGCCGCGCGGTAGCCATTGAGCCCGGCGATGGCCTGTTGCAGCATGGGCGAATAAGTGGAAGAAATGTCGCCAGCCAGCGTGTTGATCCCGGTCACCGCGTCATCGATGGCCTTATTGGCGTCCTTTTCGAAATCGGGACGGCCGCTGTAGGTGTAACCACGTACCTGAAAACGCGCCTGCTGAATCAGCTTGCTGACGCCGACGATGCCATTGAATGCCAGGATGTTATCTTCCTTGAGCAGTTCGGCTTCGATCCTGTCGGCCTGATCCACCGCTTTGTCGGCGTTTTCGCCCATCTGGCTGCGGCTCGCTTCGCGGGTTTCGATCGCCTTGCTCATGTCCTCAAACGACTGGCGATAGTCGCGGGTGGCCTGAATCTGGGCATCCAGCAACTGCAGGTTCTCGGGGGATCGCAGCAGGTTCCTGGCGCTTTGCAGCGCGGCGTCCAGCTGATCGAGTGTACTTCTGACCTTCGCTGCGGTCTCTGCGTTGTACAGCGCCTCGTAGCTCATACGGTTGATGCGCAACTGAAGGGTCAGCTCATTGATCTGCGCAATCGCAGTAACACGGTCCCCTCGATCGATCAGAGCCTGATTGCTGAACCAGCCGGTGGCCGAAATCATCAGCGTCATCAACAGCACCAGGCCAAAGCCGATCGCCAATTTCAGGCTGACACTCGCATTGGCGAGGCTTTTGGATAACCCACGAGACATGATCACTCCTTGACGTCTTTTGCTCTAAGTATGCAATTGCATCGGCCAGTTATCGGTTAACTGAAGCGATTGAGTCGACACTGACAGCTTAGAACAAGCGGGCGAGAAGGGCCGTTACAGCGGTTTCGACGCGCAGGATACGTTCGCCCAATTGCACGGGCTGCAAACCCGACTGACGCAACAGATCGATTTCGTAGGGTATCCAGCCCCCTTCAGGGCCGATGGCCAGCGTGACTTGCTCTGTGACCGCACGAGGGCAGGCGGGGAAATCACCGGGATGGCCAACCAGGCCCAGTGTGTCGAGCGCGATCTGCGGCAAGCGATCTTCAACGAAAGGCTTGAAGCGCTTTTCGATCACAATCTCAGGCAGCACCGAATCGCGCGCCTGTTCCAGGCCCAGAATCAGTTGCTCGCGGATGGCTTCAGGCTCTAGAAACGGCGTCTGCCAGAAGCTTTTTTCCACCCTGTAGCTGTTCAGCAGGATGACTTTCGGCACGCCCATGGTCGCGACGGTCTGAAACACCCGGCGTAACATCTTGGGGCGTGGCAACGCCAGCAGCAGGGTGAGCGGCAGTTTTGCCGGCGGAGCACTCTGCAGTTCGACACGCAGCTCTGCCTCATGGGGTTCAAGGCGCAGCAGTTCGGCATTGCCCAGCAGGCCGTTGACGCGGCCCACCCGCACACTGTCGCCGACCTCTGCGCGGTGCACCTCCTGCATGTGCTTCAGACGACGATCACGCAGGACCACCCGGTCAGCCGCAATGAAATCGGCTTCCTCAAGCAGCAGCAGGTTCACGGTGTGGTCGCGGGCGGCTGGTCCTGCTTGTCAGCGTCCTCGGTCTCATCGTCCGGATGTTCGCCACGCTTCTTGATCATCGTGCTGCACAGTACGCCCAGCTCGAAGAGCAGCCACATTGGCACTGCCAGCAGCGTCTGCGAGAAGATGTCCGGCGGCGTCAGGATCATGCCGACCACGAAGCAGCCGATGATCACGTAAGGGCGGATTTTCTTCAGGTATTTGACGTCGACGATGCCGATCCACACCAGCAACACCACGGCCACCGGGATTTCGAAGGCCACGCCAAAGGCGAAGAACAACGTCATCACGAAGTCCAGGTAACTGGCGATGTCGGTCATCATCGAAACGCCTTCCGGCGTTACGCTGGCGAAGAAGTGGAAAATCAGCGGGAAGACCAGAAAGTAGGCAAACGCCATGCCTGCGTAGAACAGGATGATACTCGACACCAGCAGGGGCACCGCGACGCGCTTCTCGTGCTTGTACAGGCCTGGCGCGATAAAGCCCCAGATCTGATGCAGGATGACCGGCATGGACAGAAACAGCGCGACCATCATGGTCAGCTTGAACGGCGTGATGAACGGCGAGGCCACATCGGTGGCGATCATCGTTGCGCCTTCAGGCAGATAGACTCGCAGCGGCGCCGAGACCAGTGTGTAGATCTTCTGCGTGAAGTAGAACAGGCCGGCAAAAATCAGGAACACTGCCGCAACACAACGCAACAGACGTGTACGCAACTCGGTGAGGTGCGAGATCAGCGGCATTTGCTGATCGTTTTCCGGGATATCAGCGCTCATGGTGCTCGCGGTGGCAATGACGAATCGTGGGCGGGAGGCGTCGGGACCGGTGTGCCGGCGTCAGCCGGTTTCGCGGTTTTCTCCAGCGACAGCTCGGTCTTCGGCGCCGCAGGTTGTGCCGGGCCGATTTCGTGGTGTGCGGCTTCATCGTGCGCGGGGCTTGCCGCTTCGGCTGCTGCCGGTGCGGGCGACGGGTTTACCGGCTCGGAGCCGTTCTCGGGCGGCTGATTGGGCGCGAACATTTTGCGCGCTTCGTCTTCCAGCGAAAGAATGTGCTCGTTGTGCAACTGCCGACGAATCTCGTCAGCCCCGATTTCACGTTCAACTTCCTGTTTGATCGCATTGAAGCTGCGCTTCAACCGACCGATCCATAAGCCTGCGGTGCGTGCAGCACCCGGCAGGCGCTCGGGACCCAGTACCAGCAAGGCAACCAGGCCAACGAGCAGCAGTTCAGAGAAGCTGATACCGAACATGGGCTTAAACCTGGTCTTTGCGGATCGGCTCGTCGACTTTGTGCGCCTGAGCGTCAATAGTGTGTGGCTGATTCAGCGGCGAGCCCTGTGGCGCTGGCTGGGCCTGCTGGGGTTGAGGTGCAGGCTGTTCGGCTGGCTTGTCGTCGTCATTCATCGCCTTGCGAAAGCCCTTGATCGATTCGCCGACGTCGCTGCCCAGGCCCTTGAGTTTCTTGGTCCCGAAAACCAGTACAACGACGATCAGGATGACGATCCAGTGTTTCCAGTCAAAAATACCCATGAAACAGTCCTCGTAAAAGATTTCAAGCTTGAAAGGGGAGAGCGTTACTCTGCCGTGCGAGCGGCTTTTTCCGCGTGGCCGGACAAGCCGAATCGGCGGTCCAGTTCATCGAGCACGGCCTGCGGGTGCTGACCCAGCGCGGCGAGCATCACCATGCTGTGGAACCACAGGTCAGCGGTTTCATAAATCACGTCACTGCAATCACCGCTGACCGCAGCGTCCTTGGCAGCGATGATGGTCTCGATCGACTCTTCGCCGAGCTTTTCCAGAATCTTGTTCAGGCCCTTGTGATACAGGCTTGCGACATAGGAGCTGTCGGCAGCGGCGTCCTTGCGTGATTCCAGCACTTCGGCCAGACGGGACAACGTATCAGTCATGTTCAATGGCCTGCCTGGTAAATAGCATCAGGATCTTTCAGAACCGGGTCTACGGTCTTCCAGCCTGAATTTTCATACACTCGGTAGAAGCAACTTTCGCGGCCGGTATGGCAAGCGATGCCACCGATCTGCTCGACCATCAGGATAATGACGTCGGCGTCACAGTCCAGGCGCAGTTCATGCAGCTTTTGCACATGACCCGATTCTTCACCTTTGCGCCAGAGTTTGCCACGCGAACGCGACCAATAGATGGCACGGTTCTCGGACGCCGTCAGGCTCAGGGCCTCGCGGTTCATCCAGGCCATCATCAATACCCGGCCGGTCTTGTGATCCTGAGCAATTGCAGGCACCAGACCGTCGCTGTTCCAGTGAATCTCGTCCAGCCAGTCTTTCATATCTACTCCGGCAGCCGGCGTTCATGCCCGGCGGATTGAACAGTGTGCCAGCGCCATCCGCTGCTGGCTATCGGCGAACGATCAGATACAGCCCGGCGATGAGCATGATCGCCGCCGGCCACGCGGTGAGCGTCAGCAACTGGGTAGCGGCCTCGCTCATCACCCAGCCCTGTATCGCGCCGCCGACCAGCAATGCCGCGCCGATCAGCCGCAGGACCGGCTCGTCCTTGCGATCGTGCCACGGGCGCGGCGGATCCGAGGCGTGCGGGCGGGACATGCGCTCCAGCAGGTCACGGGTCATGCCCGCGATGTGCGGCAGTTGCTCGACCTGTGATTGCAGATTGCCCAGCAGGGTCTTCGGGCTGACCCGTTCACGCATCCAGCGCTCCAGATAAGGCTGCGCGGTGCTCCACAGGTCCAGATCAGGGTACAACTGACGACCCAAGCCTTCGATGTTGAGCAGGGTCTTTTGCAGCAGAACCAGTTGCGGCTGGACTTCCATATTGAAGCGGCGCGCGGTCTGGAACAGACGCATCAGCACCTGGCCGAAGGAAATATCCTTGAGCGGCTTCTCGAAAATCGGCTCGCAGACCGTGCGGATGGCCGCTTCGAATTCATTGAGCTTGGTCTCTGCCGGCACCCAGCCCGAATCGATGTGCAGTTGCGCAACGCGACGATAATCTCGTTTGAAAAAGGCAAACAGGTTACGCGCCAGATAATCCTGATCTTCCGGGGTCAGACTGCCGACGATACCGCAGTCGATGGCAATGTACTTCGGCGCCCACGGGTTGACCGTGCTGACGAAAATGTTGCCAGGGTGCATGTCGGCGTGGAAGAAACTGTCGCGAAATATCTGCGTGAAGAAAATCTCCACACCGCGCTCGGCGAGCAGTTTCATGTCGGTGCGCTGATCGGCCAGCGCGGCCAGATCGGTTACCTGAAGCCCGTAGATACGCTCCATGACCAGCACTTTCGGGCGGCACCAGTCCCAGTAGACTTGTGGCACGTAAAGCAGGTCGGAGCCTTCGAAATTGCGCCGCAACTGGCTGGCGTTGGCCGCTTCACGCAGCAGGTCGAGTTCGTCGTAGATGGTCTTTTCATAATCCATCACCACCTGCACCGGGTGCAGCAGGCGGGCATCGGCGGAGACGCGTTCGGCGGTGCGGGCGAGAATGAACAGCCACGCCAGATCCTGGCCGATGATCGGCTTGAGGCCGGGGCGTACCACTTTGACCACGACTTCTTCGCCGGTCTTCAGGCAGGCGGCATGCACCTGAGCGACCGAAGCGGATGCCAAAGGCTTCTCGTCAAAGCGGCTGAACACGTCACAGATGCGCGCGCCGAGCTGTTCTTCGATCAGCTTGATCGCCAGTTGCTGATCGAACGGCGGCACGCGGTCCTGCAGCAGCATCAGTTCGTCGGCGATGTCCTCGGGCAACAGGTCGCGCCGGGTGGACAGCAATTGCCCGAACTTGATGAAAATAGGCCCCAGGTCCTGCAGCGCCAGACGAAAGCGTACGCCCCGGCTCAGCTCGGATTTGCGCCGTGGCAGCCAGCGCCAGGGCAGCACGAAACGCAGCGCGAGCATCCACCACGGCAGGGGCAGGGCGAACAACAGGTCATCGAGGCGATAGCGGATAACGACACGTTGAATGCGAAACAGACGGCGGACGGCAAGCAGCTTCATGCGTTATCGCTGGTATTGAGGGAGTGGGCAAGGCGGGCAAAGCGCGCCTCGAGGCGTTCCAGATCGAGCTTGATCTGGTCGAGTTCGGCGAATCGTGCTTCGGCTTCGTGTTTGCCCACCAGCGTGCGCGATTCTTCGCTGAGGTAGTCGGCAACGTTCTGGCTGAGGCTGTTGAAGCTTTCCCGCGTCCAGCGCCCACTGTTGCGCAGGTGGCTGCTGAACAACTGGCTGGCCACCGGGCCGATCCAGTTGGACAGTTCGTGTTCCCAGTCCAGCTCCAAGTCCTGAAGAATGCCGACCAGTTCCAGCAGCGCGCCGCTGTCACCGTCGAGTTCTACATCCGGGCCGTGCAACACAGCGGTTTTGTCTTTGCTCAGGGCCAGGCGCACCAGGCTGGAAGCCGGCGCGCGCAGGGTGCAGTCAGCCTCGGCAGCCCAGTCAGCGGCGAGCAGCAAGCCTTCGTCGCTGGGCAGGATGAACAGCTTCAGGGACGGATCGCGACAGTCCACCGCAATGACACGTCCGGACAGACGCGCCATGCGTGGCAGCGCGGTGCTGTCCAGGCGCAGCACCCGATTGATGCCGTGCTCGATGCTGGCGAGCAGCCCCCGGAGCAACATCAGGGTTTGATACCGCGATGCAGGGCCACGACGCCGGCAGTCATGTTGTGATACGTCACGCGGTCAAAACCGGCTTCTACCATCATCGACTTGAGGGTTTCCTGGTTGGGGTGCATGCGGATCGATTCGGCCAGATAACGGTAGCTTTCCGAGTCATTGGTGACCAGCTTGCCCATCAACGGCATGAACGCGAACGAGTAGGCGTCGTAGGCCTTGGACATCAGCTTGTTGGTCGGCTTGGAAAACTCCAGTACCAGCAGACGACCACCCGGCTTGAGCACGCGCAGCATGGAACGCAGGGCGTCTTCCTTGTGCGTCACGTTGCGCAGGCCGAACGCGATGGTCACGCAGTCGAAATGGTTGTCCGGGAATGGCAGCTTTTCGGCGTCTGCCTGGACGAACTCGACGTTGCCCGACACACCCAGGTCCAGCAGGCGGTCACGGCCGACCTTGAGCATGGAGGCGTTGATATCAGCCAGTACCACCTGGCCGGTCGGACCGACCAGGTTGGAGAATTTGCGGGTCAGGTCGCCCGTACCGCCAGCAATATCCAGCACGCGGTTGCCGGTGCGGACGCCGGACAGCTCGATTGCGAAACGCTTCCACAGGCGATGCATACCGCCGGACAGCAGGTCGTTCATCAGGTCGTACTTGGCCGCTACCGAATGGAAAACCTCAGCGACTTTTTCTGCCTTCTGGCTTTCCGGTACATTTTTGTAACCGAAGTGAGTCGTAGGTTCGGCATCGCTGCCTTTGCGCTGATCGTTCATATCGCTTCACCGGAATAGAGTGCGGGTCATTCTAATCGCCAAGGCCGGCTTTGTCTTGACAAGGCTCACCTGCAACGCTTTCTTGGATGCGGGCGGGTGTATATAGTTGCGCCGCATTTCATATGACGATCAAGGAAGCCTCCGATGGCCAAGATAACCGTTGAACGCCCGCACGCCCTGGGCCTTGAGAAGGCTCGCGAAAAGGCCGAGCAACTGGTCGAGAAGCTGTCCACCCGATACGGACTGGCTCACGAATGGGCTGGCGATACCGTAAAACTGGAGGGCAAGGGAGCCAAGGGTGAGGTCGAGGTCGAAGAGGCTTTGATCCGCGTCAACATCGAGCTGAACTTCATCCTGTCGGCCATGAGCGGTTCGATCAAGACAGAAGTCGAGCGCGTTCTGGACAAGGCGCTCGCTGCCTGAGCGTTGTACGCAGCCCATTTTTTTCTTCGCCGCCGTATGCCCATGCGCTCTTTTGTGAGCGCAAATCGACAGAATCGAGCGTGCTTTCGACCTTAGAGTCGCAAAGGCCTTGAACCGGGTCGGTATCCCGTCTAAACATGATGTAGACACGCTCTTTGCCAGGCTCGATGAGCTGACGGCATTGCTCGAGCGTGTCGGGCCGATAAAAGCTCGAACGCTGCGTGCCGAAACGACTCGGGTGTTCCAAGTCTGGACGATAAGGAGAACAGGATGGCTGGCAAGAAAAAAACCGACAAAGATGGCAGCTCCTGGATGGGCGAGGTTGAGAAGTACTCTCGTCAGATCTGGCTGGCTGGTTTGGGCGCGTATTCCAAGATCAGCAATGATGGCAGCAAGCTTTTCGAGACCCTGGTGAAGGACGGCGAAAAAGCCGAGAAGCTGACCAAGGCAGAAGCGCAGAAGCAGCTCGATGACGTCAAGAGCACCAGCAAGTCGGCCAAGTCCCGTGCGGACGACGTGAAAGACCTTGCGGTTGGCAAGTGGAACGAGCTGGAAGAGGCTTTCGACAAGCGCCTGAATGGCGCGATTTCACGCTTGGGTGTGCCGAGTCGCACTGAGGTGCAGGCGCTGCACAGCAAGGTCGACCAGCTGAGCCGACAGATCGAGCTATTGGTGGGCGCGAAAGCCAAACCGGCTGCCTCGCGCACTGTGGTGGCCAAACCGGCAGCGGCGAAGAGCGCGGCAAAACCGTTGGTCAAGGCTGCTGCCAAACCTGTCGCCAAAGTGGCGGACAAGAATGTAGCGGCCAAGCCAGCCGTCAAGAAAGTAACGGCCAAGCCCGTCGAGGCTGCCAAAAAGCCTGCCGCAGCGAAAAAACCAGCGGTAAGAAAGCCAGCCGCCAAACCTGCGGCCAAGCCTTCTACGCCGGCCGCATCGGAAAAACCCGCGATTCAGTCCTGATACCCGGCTGCAACAAAGAAGACCGGACGCAGAGCGTCCAGAACGGCATACCCACGCGGAGCATGGGTACGATGGTGTTCTTACGGGCGACTATCGTTCCTCACGCTCCAGCGTGGGAATGCAGTGGGTGATGCTCTGCGTCACAGATCTACGCCGCAACCGTGTTCAGGGATGACGCAGAGCGTCCAGAGCGGCATACCCACGCGGAGCATGGGCACGATGGTGTTCTTGCGGACGACTATCGTTCCTCACGCTCCAGCGTGGGAATGCAGTGGGTGACGCTCTGCGTCACAGATCTACGCCGCAACCGTGTACAGGGAGGACGCAGAGCGTCCAGAACGGCATACCCACGCGGAGCATGGGCACGATGGTGTTCTTACGGGCGACTATCGTCCCTCACGCTCCAGCGTGGGAATGCAGTGGGTGACGCTCTGCGTCACAGATCTACGCCGCAACCGTGTTCAGGGATGACGCAGAGCGTCCAGAGCGGCATACCCACGCGGAGCATGGGCACGATGGTGTTCTTACGGGCGACTATCGTCCCTCACGCTCCAGCGTGGGAATGCAGTGGGTGACGCTCTGCGTCACAGATCTACGCCGCAACCGTGTTCAGGGATGACGCAGAGCGTCCAGAGCGGCATACCCACGCGGAGCATGGGCACGATGGTGTTCTTACGGACGACTATCGTTCCTCACGCTCCAGCGTGGGAATGCAGTGGGTGACGCTCTGCGTCACAGATCTACGCCGCAACCGTGTTCAGGGATGACGCAGAGCGTTCAGAACGGCATACCCACGCGGAACATGGGCACGATGGTGTTCTTACGGACACCTGTAAGGCGGGGTCAGAGCATCAGTTTGATGACGTGTTCGGAAGGGTCGCGGGATTTGCCGGCTTTCTCGAGCTCCTGCAAGTAGTCTTCCCACAGCGAAGCCTGGCGTGTGGCCAGTTCGTACAGGTATTCCCAGGTAAACAGGCCGCTGTCATGGCCGTCATCGAAGGTCAGCTTAAGCGCATATTGCCCGGCAGGCTCGACCTTGGTCAGGCCGACTCCCAGTTTGCCGAATTGCAGGATCGGCCGTCCGTGGCCCTGAACTTCCGCAGAAGGGGAATGCACCCGCAGAAATTCGGCGGGCAAATGGTATTCCTCATCCGGCGCGTATTTCAGCGTCAGGGTCTTGGAGGCCTTGTGCAACTGGATGGCAGTGGGCAGAGCGGGCATGGCTGCAGTCTCGGGTTTTAAGCGTCGGGCAGAAGCAAAAAGCTGCAAGAGTGAACAACCTCTTGCAGCCTGAAATGCCAACCGCGTGTGGCTTAGAGAATATAACGCGACAGGTCTTCGTTTTCTGCCAGATCACCCAGGTGACTATTGACGTATTCCGCGTCGATCTCGATCGGCGCTGCGTCAGGGTTGATGGCCAGGTCTCCGGCGCTGAACGAGACTTCCTCAAGCAGGCGCTCAAGCAGCGTATGCAGGCGGCGGGCACCGATGTTCTCGGTCTTCTCGTTGACCTGCCAGGCAATCTCGGCCAGACGCTTGATGCCTTCAGGCTTGAACTCGATCTTCAGACCTTCGGTCTTGAGCAGCTCGCGATACTGTTCGGTCAACGACGCATGCGGCTCGCTGAGGATGCGCTCGAAGTCCTGTGGCGACAGCGCCTTGAGTTCAACGCGAATCGGCAGGCGGCCCTGCAGCTCGGGGACCAGATCGCTCGGTTTGCTCAAATGGAATGCGCCCGACGCAATAAACAGGATGTGGTCGGTCTTGACCATGCCCAGTTTGGTGTTCACGGTGCAACCTTCGATCAGCGGCAGCAGGTCGCGCTGCACGCCCTCACGGGACACGTCGACACCGCCCGAATTACCGCGCTTGGCAACCTTGTCGATTTCGTCGATGAACACGATGCCGTGCTGCTCGACCGCTTCCAGTGCCTTGGCTTTCAGCTCTTCTTCGTTGACCAGGCGGCCAGCTTCTTCTTCGCGTACCAGCTTGAGCGCTTCCTTGACCTTGAGCTTGCGGCTCTTGGTCTTGCCTTTGCCCATGTTGGCAAACAGGCTCTGTAACTGATTGGTCATCTCTTCCATGCCAGGCGGCGCGGAGATATCGACACCAACGGCTTCGTTGACCTCGATTTCAATTTCCTTGTCATCCAGCTGGCCTTCGCGCAGGCGCTTGCGGAACAGCTGACGGGTATTGGAATCGCTGCTCTGCGCCGGGTCTTCGTTGAAGCCGACCCGGGCCGGTGGCAGCAGGGCGTCGAGAATGCGCTCTTCGGCGGCATCTTCGGCGCGGTGACGCACCTTGACGATTTCCTGTTCACGCAGCAGCTTGATCGCAGCATCGGCCAGATCACGGATGATCGACTCTACATCACGACCCACGTAACCCACTTCGGTGAATTTGGTGGCTTCGACCTTGATGAACGGTGCGTTGGCGAGCTTGGCCAGACGGCGGGCGATTTCGGTCTTGCCGACACCGGTCGGGCCGATCATCAGAATGTTCTTGGGGGTTACTTCGACACGCAGTTCTTCAGGCAACTGCATGCGGCGCCAGCGATTGCGCAGGGCAATGGCCACGGCGCGCTTGGCATCGTCCTGGCCGATGATATGGCGATTGAGTTCATGGACGATTTCGCGGGGAGTCATTGACATGGTTATTCACGGTCCTCTGTTGCGGGCAAGTCGATGGGGCCACAGGGTGTGCGGCCCGGCAGCGGCTTAGCCAGCGAGGTCCTGCTCCTCAATGGTGATGTTGTGGTTGGTGAACACGCAGATGTCGCCGGCGATATGCAGGGAAGTCTCGGCAATTTCGCGGGCCGACAGGTCGGTCTTGAGCAGCAGGGCGCGTGCTGCGGCCTGAGCGAATGCGCCGCCGGAGCCCATGGCGATCAGGCCGTCCTCGGGCTCGACCACGTCACCGTTGCCGGTGATGATCAGCGAGGCGTCCTTGTTGGCGACGGCCAGCATGGCTTCAAGACGGCTCAGTGAGCGATCGGTGCGCCAGTCCTTGGCCAGTTCGACGGCTGCACGAACCAGATGCCCCTGGTGTTTTTCCAGTTGGGCCTCGAAGCGTTCGAACAGCGTGAATGCATCGGCGGTCGCGCCAGCGAAGCCGGCGATCACTTCACCGTGATACAGGCGGCGTACCTTTTTGGCGTTGCCTTTCATGACGGTGTTGCCCAGAGAAACCTGGCCGTCGCCAGCCATGACGACTTTACCGTGGCGGCGCACTGAAACGATGGTGGTCAAGGGAGAGTCTCCACACTGCGGGGCGAAAATGCCCTGATGCAAACTCATATGGGGGTGTGGGTGAGTATTTCAACCTTGAGGATGAACAGCGGGGATAACTGGCAGCTGACTGCCGGAGGCATAAATCTCCGGCAGTTGTAACGGCCTCTTCGTGAGCAGGCTCACTCCCACCTATAGCGCAGAGCGCTTTTCGCGCTCTGTTTCAGCTAGCGGCTCTGACGCTGTTGCAACAACAGGTTACTAAATCCGCCGCTTGCCAGTTGTTTCTGGGCGGTGGTCAGTTGTTCGCGGTTGCTGAACGGGCCGACCAGTACGCGGTACCAGGTTTCATCCTTCACAGTGCCTGACTCGACGGTAGACGTCTGGCCCAGCAGGATGATTTGCGCACGGACTTTCTCGGCGTCAGCCTGTTTGCGGAACGAGCCCGCCTGCAGGAAGAACGTCGTCACCGCGGCCGGCTTGGTGGTCGCAACCGGTGGCGCTGGCGGAGGCGTCAGGCCGCTGAGGGCTGCCTGGGCACGTGCAGTGTCGATCTTGGCTGCCTGTTCCGGCGAGACCGGTGCTGTCGGTGCCACTGGCGGCGGGGTCTTCTCCGGCACGGCTTCGTTCGGCACGATCACTTCCGATTCCGGCAGCAATGTGTAGAAGTCGTACTTCGGCTTGACCGGCGCCGTAGGGCTCGGTGGTGTTTTATTCGCCTCGGCGATCTTCGCGGCCTTGGCGTCCGCCTTGACCCGCTTGACGTCATCGCCACCGGGCTCAAGCTTCATCAAAAAGACCACGAATGCGCCCACGGTCAAGCCAATCGCCAGCCACAACCATCCTGGAATCGGCTTCTTCGCGGGTGCCTGATAACGGCTGGCGCCCCGCTTGGGTGCCGGTTTCTTCTTCGCAACTGCCAACTTACATACGCTCCAGAGTTTCCAGACCCAACAGGTCCAGGCCTTGCTTTAGGGTGCGGCCGGTCAGGGCAGCCAGACGCAGACGGCTCTGTTGCTGATCGGGGTTTTCCGCACCAAGGATCGGGCAGTTTTCGTAAAAGCTCGAAAACAGACCCGCAAGGTCATACAGGTAAGCACAAAGTACGTGCGGTGTGCCTTTTTCTGCGACGTTGTTCAGTGTTTCGGTGAATTGCGCCAGACGTGCGGCCAGTTCCTGTTCCTGCGGCGCTGCGAGGACAATCTGGCCCTTGCTGGCGTCAAACGCGCTGCCCAGCTTGCGGAACACGCCCGCCACACGGGTGTAGGCGTACAGCAGGTAGGGCGCGGTGTTGCCCTCGAAACTGAGCATCTGATCGAAGTTGAAGCTGTAATCGCTGGCGCGGTGCTTGGACAGGTCGGCGTATTTCACCGCACTGATGCCCACGGCCTTGGCAATGCTGCGCAATTCTGCTTCAGCGACTTCCGGGTTCTTTTCCTTCACCAGCGTGTATGCACGTTCTTCGGCTTCATCGAGCAGGTCGATGAGTTTGACCGTGCCGCCGTCGCGGGTCTTGAACGGGCGGCCATCGGCGCCGTTCATGGTGCCGAAGCCCATGTGTTCGAGCTGCATGCCGTCATGCACGAAACCGGCGCGGCGCGCCACTTCGAACACCTGCTGGAAGTGCAGGGCCTGACGCTGGTCGACGAAATACAGCACGCGGTCGGCCTTGAGCACCTTGCTGCGATAGCGGATCGCTGCCAGGTCGGTGGTGGCGTAGAGATAACCGCCACCGGCCTTCTGCACGATGACCGGCAATGGCGTGTCATCGGCGGTGCGGAATTCTTCGAGGAACACGCATTGTGCGCCATTGCTCTCGACCAGCAGGCCTGTGGCTTTCAGGTCGTTGACCACATTGGCCAGGTCATCGTTATAGGCGCTTTCGCCCATCACGTCGGCCGGGGTCAGCTTGACGTTAAGGCGCTCGTAGGTCTCCTGGCAGTGCGACAGCGAGATGTCCTTGAAGCGCGTCCAAAGCGCCAGGCACTCGGCATCGCCGGCCTGCAGCTTGACCACCAGACCACGAGCACGCTCGGCGAACTCTTCGGACTCGTCAAAGCGCTGCTTGGCGGCGCGGTAGAAGTTTTCCAGGTCGGACAGCTCGTCGCTGGTCGCTGGCTTTTCCTGCAGATAGGCCAGCAGCATGCCGAACTGGGTGCCCCAGTCGCCCACGTGGTTCTGACGAATGACCGTGTCGCCGAGAAACGTCAGGACGTTCGCCACGCCGTCGCCAATGATGGTCGAGCGCAAATGGCCAACGTGCATTTCCTTGGCCAGATTCGGTGCCGACAGATCGACGACCACGCGCTGTGCAGCGCCCGCCTTGCGGACTGACAGGTGCGCGTCGGCCAGTGCAGCGTCGAGGCGTGCGGCCAGCGCGGCAGTGTTCTGGAAGAAGTTCAGGAAGCCCGGCCCGGCGATTTCGACCTTGCTGACTTGCTCGTCGGCCGGCAGTGCGGCGATCAGCTTTTCAGCCAGATCGCGCGGTTTCATGCCGGCAGGCTTGGCGAGCATCATCGCGATATTGCTGGCGAAGTCGCCGTGCGTCTTGTCGCGGGCGTTTTCCACCTGAATCGCCGGCGTCAGCCCTTCTGGCAAGACGCCCTCGGTGACGAGACGGGTCAGGGCTTGTTGAATCAGCTGGCGAATCGTGTCTTTCATGGTGCTCTCTTCGACCGCAAGCGCGGTGGCGCTTCGATGCGCGGGTGGAAAAACTCTGCATTATCCGTTGCTCAAGCCTGCTTGCCAACGGCGTGACTTAATAAAGATCCACAGGATCCACATCCAGCGACCATCTGACCTGCCGGCCGCTGGGCATTTGCTCCAGCGCGAGCAGCCAGGTGGCAAGCAATTTATGCAAGGGCGCACGGGCGCTGGACTGCACCAGCAATTGCGCGCGATAACGTCCGGCGCGGCGTTCCATCGGTGCCGGAACCGGGCCCAGCAGCTCAATGCCGCCCAGCGCCATCTGCGTAACCAGTTGCTCCGCATCGCTGCAGGCCTGATCGAGAAAGGCCTCGGCCTGTCCCGGCTTGTGCGCTTCGGCGCGCAGCAGTGCGAGGTGTGAAAACGGTGGCAGACCCGCCGAACGGCGCTCGCTCAAGGCCTGTTCGGCAAAGGCGAAATAACCCTGCTCGGTCAGCTGAATCAGCAGTGGATGGTCGGCCAGGTGGGTCTGGATGATCACCTTGCCAGGTTCTTCGGCGCGCCCGGCACGGCCTGCCACCTGAACGATCAGTTGCGCCATGCGCTCGCTGGCGCGGAAGTCGCCGGAAAACAGCCCGCCGTCGGCGTCCAGAATCGATACCAGCGTGACCCGGGGAAAGTGATGGCCCTTGGCGAGCATTTGCGTGCCGACCAGAATGCATGGCTGGCCGCGCTGGATCGTCATGAACAGCTGGTTCATGGCGTCCTTGCGCGACGTGCTGTCGCGGTCGACACGCAGCACGGGGTAGTCCGGAAACAGAATCGCCAGGCGCTCTTCGGCGCGCTCGGTGCCCGCGCCTACCGGGCGCAAATCCACCTTGCCGCACGACGGGCACTGGCGCGGTACACGCTCGACATACCCGCAGTGATGGCAGCGCAGTTCGCCCGAGCGCTGGTGCACGGTCATGCGTGCATCGCAGCGCTGGCAGCCGGACATCCACCCGCAGTCGTGGCACAGCAAGGTGGGTGCAAAGCCGCGACGGTTGAGGAACACCAAGACCTGCTGGCCTGCCGCGAGCGTCTGACCGATGGCCTGCTGCATGGGCCCGGAGATGCCGCTGTCCAGCGGTCGGCTCTTGACGTCCAGGCGCATGAAACGCGGCTGCTGTGCGCCGCCCGCGCGCTGATTCAGGCGCAGCAGGCCGTAGCGGCCAGTGTAGGCGTTATGCAGGCTTTCCAGGGACGGAGTGGCCGAGCCCAGGACAATCGGAATGTTTTCCTGACGCGCCCGCACCAGGGCCAGATCGCGGGCGTGATAGCGCAGACCTTCCTGCTGTTTATAGGAGCCGTCGTGTTCCTCGTCGATGATGATCAGCCCGGGGTTTTTCATCGGCGTGAACAGCGCCGAACGCGTGCCGATGATGATGTCCGCCTCGCCATCGCGAGCCGCCAGCCAGGCATCCAGCCGTTCGCGGTCGTTGACCGCCGAGTGGACCAGCGCAATGCGCGCATTGAAGCGCTGCTCGAAGCGCGCCAGGGTCTGCGGGCCGAGGTTGATTTCCGGGATCAGCACCAGCGCCTGCTTGCCCGCCTCGAGGGTCTCGCGGATCAGTTGCAGATAGACTTCGGTCTTGCCGCTGCCGGTGACGCCGGCCAGCAGGAACGCATGAAAGCTGTCGAACCCGGCGCGGATCGCTTCGTAAGCGGCGCGTTGTTCGGTGTTGAGCGGCAATTCAGGCTGGGCCAGCCAGTGTTCATGGCGTGCGCTGGGCGCATGGCTGCGGACCTCGACGTACACCAGCTCCTTGGCCAGCAACAGGTTGAGGCTGTCCTTGTTGAGCATCAGCTTGCTGAGCAGTTGATGCGCCACCCCGTGCGGGTGCTGGGCAAGGGTGGTCAGGGCCTCGCGCTGCTTGGGCGCGCGGGCGATGCGCGGATCGTCGACGCTGGCACCCGGTGCAACGTGCCAGAAGCGTTCCTGGCGGCTTTCGGCCAGTTCGCCCTGACGCAGCAACACCGGTAAGGCCCAGCTCAGCGTGTCGCCCAGGCTGTGCTGGTAATACTGCGAGGTCCACAGGCACAGTTTGAACAGCGCAGGTGGCAGCGGCGCTTCGCTGTCGAGCAGGGCGATTGCCGGCTTGAGCTTGTCGGCGGGCACTTCGCTGTGATCGACCACTTCCACCAGAATGCCGATCATTTCCCGGCGTCCGAACGGCACTCGCAGACGCATGCCCGGCTGCAAGGCGCTGCGCGACACGCCCGCTGGGGCGCGGTAGTCGAACAGGCGGCGAAGCGGCGAGGGCAGGGCAAGGCGCAGGATGGCGTCGGGCACGCGGTGTTTCCCTGTGGTGATAAGTGATGACGGAGGCGCGATCTTAGCAGACGACCGGTGTGAAGGTTCGCTTGCGTCGTTGCAATTGTCTGGTACTATCCGCAGCCTATTTCCGTGCGGTATTCAACAATAGTGTTGAGTGGCGGCGCGTTAGACCGAGGAAGTACCGATGAAAGCTGATATCCATCCAGTTTACGAAGCCATTGACGCTACCTGCAGCTGCGGCAATGTCATCAAGACCCGTTCCACCCTGGCCGCTCCTCTGAGCCTGGACGTGTGCAACGAGTGCCACCCGTTCTACACCGGCAAGCAGAAGACGCTTGACGTTGGCGGCCGTGTCGACAAGTTCAAATCCCGTTTCGGTGCGTTCGGCGCTACCAAAGCGAAGTAAGACTGGCTGCCCTATGGGCATCTCCAGACTGCTTGAAAAGGCGCTCCTTGTGGGCGTCTTTTTTATGCCCGCGATTTGGGTGTCCGGCGCGCAGGCCTTCTGCCCGGCACCTGCCTCGTTGCCGGTCGCACAGGTACAGCGTGTAGTCGACGGCGACACCTTGAAGCTGATCGATGGCCGCAGCGTGCGGATGATCGGGCTCAATACGCCTGAAACCGGCAGGAAAGGCCGGTCTGCCGAACCGTTTGCCGAGGCTGCCAAAAAGCGCTTGCAGGCGCTGGTGAATGAAAGCGGCGGCAAGGTTGGTCTGCGTATCGGTCAGCAGGGCAAGGATCATTACGGTCGCACGCTGGCCAACGTCTATGACCGTAAAGGCGCCAACCTTGAGGCGCAGTTGCTCAGCGAAGGGCTGGGCTATCTGGTGGCCGTTGCGCCCAATGTCAGGCTGGTCGCTTGCCAGCAGGGCGCGGAGCGTCAGGCACGTCAGGCGCGTCTGGGTGTATGGCGTAATTCGCCAGTGCAGTCCTCGACCCGGCTGAATAAAAGCGGGTTCGCGATTGTGTCCGGTCAGGTCAGGCGTGTGCAGCGCAACCGCGGTGGTATCTGGATCGAGTTGCAGGGCTCGCTGGTCTTGCGTGTCGCGCCTGACCACCTGAGTGCCTTCGATACGGCGATGCTCCAGCGCCTCGAAGGGCAGCAGGTCGAAGCGCGTGGCTGGGTCGTCGATCGCTCCCGACGCGGAGGCCTTGAAGCGGGGCAGTCCCGCTGGCTGCTGCCACTGACCCATCCGGCAATGCTGGACGTTTCACGTCGCTAGACGCGGCCTTCAAACCGGTGATCTGACGAGCGTGACCGAGTGTTCACGTTTCAGGTCTCTAAGCGTAAAGTCTAAGCCCGAGCCTATTGACAGCAGTGACTGGTCAGTCTTGTTAGGACTATGCATCTTGCGTATCCTCGGCGGTCCGTCTGTCCCACAGTAAAAAAAGCGGAATCCAATACATGTCAGATCTGAAAACTGCCGCGCTCGAATACCATGCCAATCCTCGTCCGGGGAAGCTGAGCGTCGAACTCACCAAGCCGACCGCAACCGCTCGTGACCTGGCTCTGGCCTACAGCCCTGGCGTTGCTGAACCCGTGCGTGAAATTGCCCGTGACCCCGAGCTGGCTTACAAGTACACCGGCAAAGGCAACCTGGTAGCAGTTATTTCCGATGGCACCGCGATTCTCGGCCTCGGCGATCTGGGTCCGTTGGCTTCCAAGCCGGTCATGGAAGGTAAAGGCGTTCTGTTCAAGCGCTTCGCCGGTATCGACGTTTTCGATATCGAAGTCGATTCCGAAAGCCCACAGGCCTTCATCGACACCGTAAAACGTATCTCCATCACCTTCGGTGGCATCAACCTGGAAGACATCAAGGCACCTGAGTGCTTTGAAATCGAGAAAGCGCTGATCGAACAGTGCGACATCCCGGTTTTCCACGATGACCAGCACGGCACCGCTATCGTGACAGCGGCCGGCATGATCAACGCGCTGGAAATCGTCGGCAAGACCCTCGATTCGGCGAAGATCGTCTGCCTGGGCGCTGGCGCTGCGGCCATCTCCTGCATGAAGCTGCTGGTGAGCATGGGCGCGAAGATCGAAAACATCTTCATGGTCGACCGTACTGGCGTTGTCCACTCCGGCCGTACCGACCTTAATCAGTACAAGGCCGCGTTCGCTCACGCTACCGAGAAGCGCTCGCTGACTGACGCGCTGGATGGCGCTGACGTATTTGTAGGCCTGTCCGGTCCTAACCTGCTGAGCGCTGAAAACCTCAAGCTGATGGCCAAGGACCCGATCGTGTTCGCCTGCTCGAACCCTGATCCGGAAATCTCCCCGGAACTGGCTCACGCCACGCGCAGTGACGTGATCATGGCCACTGGCCGTTCGGACTACCCGAACCAGGTCAACAACGTACTGGGCTTCCCGTTCATCTTCCGCGGTGCTCTGGACGTTCGCGCCAAGCGCATCAACGAAGAAATGAAAATCGCCGCGGCCAACGCCCTGCGCGAACTGGCCAAGCTGCCTGTGCCACAGGAAGTCAGCGACGCCTACGGCGGCATCAAACTGGAATTCGGTCGTGAGTACATCATTCCGAAGCCAATGGACACCCGCCTGCTGGGCCTGATCGCCGATGCAGTGGCCAAGGCCGCTATCGAAAGCGGCGTTGCCACCCTGCCGTATCCGAAGCACTACCCGCTGACCAGCGTGGATGATGTGTTCAAGGGCTGATCCCTGACCCAATAAAAAACCCCTGCAGCGATGCAGGGGTTTTTTTATGCCTTGGATGCCCTGCTCTTGTGGGGCATTTTAAGGGATTGAACTAGCCTCTTCGCGAGCAAGCTCGCTCCCACAAAGCTTCGGATCGTCCTGAAAGTCCACGAATCCGTGGGAGTGAGCTTGCTCACGAAGAGGCCTGTGCAGCCGCTGAAAAACTACTGACCCACTAATACGCCTTCGCGAGCAACTCGCTCCCACAAAGCTTCGGATCATCCTGAAAGTCCACGAATCCGTGGGAGTGAGCTTGCTCACGAAGAGGCCTGTGCAGCCGCTGAAAAACTACTGACCCACTAATACGCCTTCGCGAGCAAGCTCGCTCCCACATAGCCCCGGATCATCCTGGAAGTCCCCGATTCCGTGGGAGTGAGCTTGCTCACGAAGAGACCTGTGCAGTCGCTGAAAATCTACTGACCACTAATACGCCTTCGCGAGCAAGCTCGCTCCCACAAAGCTTCGGATCATCCTGAAAGTCCCCGAGTCCGTGGGAGTGAGCTTGCTCACGAAGAGACCTGTGCAGCCGCTGAAAATCTACTGACCCACTAATACGCCTTCGCGAGCAACTCGCTCCCACAAAGCTTCGGATCATCCTGAAAGTCCACGAATCCGTGGGAGTGAGCTTGCTCACGAAGAGGCCTGTGCAGCCGCTGAAAAACTACTGACCCACTAATACGCCTTCGCGAGCAACTCGCTCCCACAAAGCTTCGGATCATCCTGAAAGTCCACGAATCCGTGGGAGTGAGCTTGCTCACGAAGAGGCCTGTGCAGCCGCTGAAAAACTACTGACCCACTAATACGCCTTCGCGAGCAAGCTCGCTCCCACATAGCCCCGGATCATCCTGGAAGTCCCCGATTCCGTGGGAGTGAGCTTGCTCACGAAGAGACCTGTGCAGTCGCTGAAAATCTACTGACCACTAATACGCCTTCGCGAGCAAGCTCGCTCCCACAAAGCTTCGGATCATCCTGAAAGTCCCCGAGTCCGTGGGAGTGAGCTTGCTCACGAAGAGACCTGTGCAGCCGCTGAAAATCTACTGACCCACTAATACGCCTTCGCGAGCAACTCGCTCCCACAAAGCTTCGGATCATCCTGAAAGTCCACGAATCCGTGGGAGTGAGCTTGCTCACGAAGAGGCCTGTGCAGCCGCTGAAAAACTACTGACCCACTAATACGCCTTCGCGAGCAAGCTCGCTCCCACATAGCCCCGGATCATCCTGGAAGTCCCCGATTCCGTGGGAGTGAGCTTGCTCACGAAGAGACCTGTGCAGCCGCTGAAAATCTACTGATCCATTAAGTCTGTGCTATCAGAACAAATCGATCGGCGCTGACTCATCTGCCGGCAACGGGCTGCCCGGTGCGCTGCTGCCGCCCAGTTCGTTGACGCTTGGCGGTGTGTCTTCGCTTTTGAACAGCTCGAAGAATGCGTTCGGCGTGCTTGGCGTGGCGGCGCGGCCACTCAATGGGTCGACGCGCAGGCTGAGAATGCCTGGCGGTTCGGCCTGCTGATGCGGCGGCTTGTCCTTGAGCGCGGCGCTCATGTAGTCCATCCAGATCGGCAGCGAGACCGTGCCACCGAATTCGTGACGGCCAAGACTTTCAGGCTGATCGAAACCACTCCACACCGTGGTCACGTAGTCCGCGTTATACCCGGAGAACCAGGCATCCTTGGAATCATTGGTGGTACCGGTCTTGCCAGCGATGTCCGGTCTGTTCATGGACAGTGCGCGGCGCCCGGTGCCGCGCTTGATCACGTCCTGCAGCATGCTGTTCAGAATGTACGTGGTGCGCGCATCGACCACACGCTCTGCCACTGCGGGCGCCTGAGGCTGAGCAGGTGCCCCTGGCTCGCCGGTGACCACGCTCGGGCTGTCATGTACCGCAAAGGTCGAGGTGTTGGGCGCGGTATTGACGTCATTGGCCGGGACGCTTGGCGGGTTGGCGACAAACAGGGTCTGGCCGTCACGGTTCTCGATGGTCTGGATCAGATAAGGGCTGACCTTGTAACCGCCGTTGGCGAAGGTCGCCCAGCCGGTGGCGATTTCCATCGGGGTCAACGTCGCCGTACCCAGTGCCAGCGACAGGTTGCGCGGCAAATCCTGCTTGGAGAAGCCGAAGCGGGTGATGTAGTCGATGGTGCTGTCGATGCCGAGGGCCTGGAGCAGGCGGATCGATACCAGGTTACGAGACTTGTACAGCGCCTCGCGCAGGCGGATCGGCCCAAGGAAGGTGTTAGTGTCATTTTTCGGACGCCATACCTTGTCCAGGTATTCGTCGACGAACACGATAGGCGCGTCGTTCACCAGGCTGGAAGCGGTGTAACCGTTATCGAGCGCAGCGCTGTAGATGAACGGCTTGAAGCTGGAGCCCGGTTGACGTTTGGCCTGCATGGCGCGGTTGTAGTTGCTCTGCTCGAACGCAAAGCCGCCGACCAGTGCGCGAATGGCACCGTTTTGCGGATCAAGCGACACCAGTGCGCTCTGCGCGACGGGAATTTGACTGAATTTCAACGAGCCATCGTCCTGGCGCAGCAGACGAACGAGGTCGCCGACCTTGGCAACGTCAGCCGGCTGCTTCGGATTGGCGCCCAGGCTGTTGGTATTCAGGTAAGGGCGCGCCCACTTCATGGTGGCCCAGTCGACGGTTTCTTCCTTCTCGCCGTTGCGGGTCAGAACGCGTAGACCGGTCTTGTCGACCTGCGTCACGATGCCGGGCTCGAGGCCGTTGATCATGCGCTGCTTGGTCAGTTCCTGTACCCAGTTGGCGCGGGTCATGCCCGGGAAGCGGCTTTCCGGACCACGGTAGCCGTGGCGCTGGTCGTAATCGATCAAGCCCTGCTGAATGGACTTGTTGGCGTGTTCCTGAAGGTCGCTCGGCACGGTGGTGGTAACGCGGAAGCCTTCTGTATAGGCCTCGCTGCCATAACGGCCGACCATTTCAGCCCGCGCCATTTCAGCGATGTACGGTGCATTCACTTCCGGCGTCGGCACGTGATAGCTGGCATTGAGCGGCTCATTCAAAGCGGCCTGATAAGCCGTTTGGTCGATCTTGCCCAAGCGATACATGCGGCCCAGGATCCAGTCGCGACGTTCCTTGGCGCGGGTCGGGTTGGCCAGTGGGTTGAAACGTGACGGTGCCTTGGGCAGACCGGCAATCATGGCCATTTGCGCAAGGCTTACATCACGGATCGACTTGCCATAGTAGACTTGCGCCGCCGCCTCGATCCCGTAGGCGCGGTTACCCAGATAAATCTTGTTGACGTACAGCTCGAGAATCTCGTCCTTGGTAAGTTGGCGCTCGATTTGCAAGGCCAACAGAATCTCGGTGGTTTTGCGCGAAAAGCTGCGCTCGCTGGTCAGGAAGAAGTTTTTCGCGACCTGCATGGTGATGGTACTGCCGCCTGACTGGATATGGCCGCTCTTGACCAGCTGAGTGGCGGCGCGCATCAGGCTGCCCGGGTCGACGCCATAGTGGTTGGCGAAGTTGTCGTCTTCGGCCGACAGAAGTGCGTTGATGAAATTGGGCGGGATTTCCGCGAAGCGAATCGGCGTGCGGCGCATTTCACCGAACTCGGCAATCAGCTTGCCGTCGCTGGTGAACACCCTCAGGGGGATTTGCAGTTGAATGCTTCGCAGCGCGTCAACGGATGGCAGGGTCGGGCTCAGGTAAAGAAACGCGCCGCTCAGGCCAAGCAACAGCGAGCAGAATACCGCGACGAGGGACCACCAGAAAAACTTCAGCAGGCGTATCAAGGCTTTTGGATTTCCAGAAAAAATAATGGGTTAAGCGCAGGCATTTACAAATGAACACGCCTTGAAGCTTTGTTAAATGAAAAAAACGCTGGGCATTATAAGCATTTTTCGTCCCCAAGCGTGATTTGCGCTACTGTCAAGGCTGTCGACAGTGACGTTGGCCCGAAATAACTCCGTAAGTGACGGAAACTCATAGGAATCAGGTTGTGTTCGAACTCTTCAGTAAGAAGGCCAACACCCTTCTAGGGATCGATATTAGCTCCACCTCGGTAAAACTCCTGGAATTGAGTCGTTCCGGCACCCGTTACAAGGTCGAGTCTTACGCAGTAGAGCCCTTGCCGGCCAACGCTGTCGTCGAAAAGAACATTGCCGAACTCGAAGGGGTCGGGCAGGCGTTGTCACGCGTACTCGTCAAGGCCAAGACCAGCGTCAAGATCGTGGCGGTTGCCGTGGCCGGTTCGGCGGTGATCACCAAGACCATCGAGATGGACGCCGGTCTTTCCGACGATGACATGGAAAACCAGCTCAAGCTTGAGGCTGACCAGTACATCCCCTATCCACTGGAAGAAGTCGCCATCGATTTCGAAGTGCAGGGCTACTCGGTGCGCAACCCCGAGCGCGTCGAGGTGTTGCTGGCTGCCTGCCGCAAGGAGAACGTCGAAGTACGCGAGGCCGCGCTGGCACTGGCCGGGCTGACCGCGCGCGTCGTCGATGTCGAGGCCTACGCCCTTGAGCGCTCGTTCGGGTTGCTGGCTGCGCAACTGGGCAACGGCCATGACGAACTGACGGTGGCCGTGGTCGATATCGGCGCCACCATGACCACCCTGAGCGTGCTGCATCACGGCCGGATCATCTATACCCGCGAGCAGCTGTTTGGCGGGCGCCAGCTGACTGACGAAATCCAGCGCCGCTATGGGCTCTCCATGGAGGAAGCCGGGCTTGCCAAGAAGCAGGGCGGCTTGCCCGACGACTACGTCAGCGAAGTGCTCGACCCCTTCAAGGAAGCGCTGGTGCAGCAGGTTTCCCGCTCCCTGCAGTTCTTCTTCGCGGCCGGTCAATACAACTCTGTGGATCACATCATGCTGGCAGGCGGCACGGCTTCGATTTCAGGGCTGGAGCATCTGATCCAGCGACGCATCGGCACTCCGACCATGGTCGCCAACCCGTTTGCCGACATGGCCCTGAGCGCCAAGGTCAATGCCGGGGCCCTGGCCAGTGACGCGCCAGCCCTGATGATCGCCTGTGGCCTGGCGTTGAGGAGCTTCGACTGATGGCGCGGATCAACTTATTACCGTGGCGCGAAGAGCTTCGCGAAGAACGAAAGAAACGCTTCCTGACCGCACTGGTCGGCGTGCTGGTGGTGTCAGTCGGCATTCTGTTTCTGATCGATCGTTACGTCAGCAATGCCATCGAGCATCAGATGGCGCGCAATGCCTTTCTGCAGACGCAGATTGCCCAGCTCGATATCCGCATCAAGGAGATCAGTGATCTCAAAGCCCGGCGCAAACAGCTGCTCGAGCGCATGAAGATCATTCAGGACCTGCAAGGCAACCGCCCGATCACCGGGCGCGTCTTCGATCAACTGGCGCGGACCCTGCCGGACGGCGTCTACTACTCACAGGTCAAAATGACCGACAAGCTGATTGCCATCAATGGCGCTGCCGAGTCGAACAACCGGGTTTCCGACCTGATGCGTAATCTTGAAGCCTCTGACTGGCTGGAAGCGCCGAGCCTGACCGAGGTCAAGGCCACCACGGCCGGTGCCGTGGATCAGGCCAATGTCTTTCAGCTGACCGTACGCCAGACCCAGCCTCCGGTTGCCGCTGCCCCAGGAGCCAAGCCATGAATATGTCCGAATGGCTGGAAGGGCTGCGCAAGGTCGATCTGAGCGAGCTGGACCTGAACAACCTGGGCTCATGGCCCGCAGCGGTCAAGGCCATTGCCGGGCTCCTGGTTGCGGTCATGATTTTCGCACTGGGCTATTTCTTCTTTATCCAGGACCTGGAAACCCAACTGGAAAGCGCTCAGAACAGCGAGGTGACGCTCAAGGAGCAGTTCTCCAACAAGGCCTTCCAGGCGGCCAACCTCGAGCCGTACAAGAAGCAGATGGAAGAGATGGAAAACACCTTCGGCGCCCTGCTGCGGCAATTGCCCAGCGACACCGAAGTGCCCGGCCTGCTTGAGGACATCACCCGCACCGGGCTGGGAAGCGGGCTTGAGTTCGAGGAAATCAAGCTGCTGCCCGAGGCGGTCCAGCAGTTCTACATCGAGCTGCCGATACAGATCACCGTGGTCGGTGGTTATCACGACCTGGCGACCTTCGTCAGCGGTGTAGCCAGCCTGCCGCGCATCGTCACGCTGCATGATTTCGAGATCAAGCCGGTCGATCCCAAAGTGCCGACCAAGTTGCGCATGAGCATTCTGGCCAAGACCTACCGCTACAACGATGAAGGGCTGAAGAAATGAGGGCGGCGCGATTGCTGTGCGTCAGTGTGGTTCTGGCAGGGCTGGCCGGTTGCGGTAATGACAATGATTTTGCCGATCTGTCCGAATTCATGGATCAGGCCAGAGCCCGCCCGAGTGGCAACATCGAACCTTTACCCAAGTTTCGGCCGTATGAGGCGTTCACCTACAACGCCTCCACACTGCGCAGTCCTTTCCAGCCGCCGGTCAAGATCGACTTGCTCAACCGCCAGAAGGGTTCACGGCTGGTGGCGCCGGACGAACACCGGGTCAGGCAGTTTCTTGAAGGTTTCAATATCGAGTCGTTCGAGATGGTCGGCACGATTGGCAACGAGTCGGGGACGTTTGCCCTGCTGCGCGGTGCCGGAGGTGTTCATCGCGTCAAGGTGGGCGATTATCTGGGGCGTAACAACGGCCGGGTAGTGTCGATCGGCGACGCGCAGGTTGATGTCATCGAAATTGTTCCTGATGGAGAGGGGGCGTGGCTGGAAAGGCCGCGCACTATCGCCCTCAAAGAACGCTCATGAAGTGGGCAAGGCCAAGTATGCACAGTAGCGCTCAACGGAAATTGATCATGACCCGGATTCTCTCGATTATCGGCGTGTCGTTATGCATCGCGGTGCTGGCGCCGGTTCTCCAGGCTGCCAACCTCAAGACCCTGGATGTCGCCGCCCTGCCGGGTGACCGCATCGAGCTTAAGCTGGCATTCGACGCCCCGGTGCCGGCACCGCGCGGTTACACCACGTCGCAACCAGCGCGCATTGCGCTGGATCTGCCGGGTGTTACCAGCCAGTTGGCAACCAAAAGTCGTGACCTGGGCACCGGTAATGCGCGCAGTGTGGTTGTGGTACAGGCTCAGGACCGCACCCGGGTGATCATCAACCTGACCACGCTTTCGCCGTACAGCTCCCGCGTCGATGGCAACAACCTGTTCGTGGTCATCGGCCAGGGTGCCGGCGCCGCGCAAGCTTCCCAACCGACCACCGCAATGGGTGCGCAACGGGTCGCGGTGCCACCGCCCACGCCTGCATCCGCCAAACCGTTCATCCCCGCAGGCGTCAAGGCCATCCGCAATGTCGACTTCCAGCGTGGCGAGTTGGGTGAGGGCAATGTGGTCATCGACCTGAGCAACCCCAGCATTGCCCCGGATATTCAGGAGCAGGGCGGCAAGATCCGCGTGGACTTCGCCAAGACCCAGCTGCCCGAACCGCTGCGCGTCCGGCTGGACGTAAAGGACTTCGCCACGCCGGTACAGTTCGTCAGTGCTTCGGCGTCGGGTGACAAGGCCAGCATTTTGATCGAGCCGTCGGGCGCCTTCGACTACTCGGCGTTCCAGACCGAAAACAAGCTGACGATCAGTGTGCGGCCGTTGACCAATGAGGATCTGGACCGCCGCGCCGCCGACAAACCGGTGTACACCGGTGAAAAGCTGTCGCTTAACTTCCAGGACATTGATGTGCGTTCGGTGCTGCAGCTGATTGCCGACTTCACCAACCTCAATCTGGTGGCCAGTGATACGGTCCAGGGCGGTATCACCCTGCGTCTGCAGAATGTGCCATGGGATCAGGCGCTGGACCTGGTGCTGAAAACCAAGGGCCTGGACAAGCGCAAGGTCGGCAACGTGCTGCTGGTTGCGCCAGCCGATGAAATTGCCGCCCGCGAGCGTCAGGAGCTGGAGTCGCTCAAGCAGATCGCCGAGCTGGCGCCCCTGCGCCGTGAGCTGCTGCAAGTCAATTACGCCAAGGCTGCCGACATCGCCAAGCTGTTCCAGTCCGTGACCAGTGCCGAGTCCAAGGCCGACGAGCGCGGTTCGATCACGGTGGACGACCGGACCAACAACATCATTGCCTACCAGACCCAGGAGCGCCTCGACGAGCTGCGTCGTATCGTGTCGCAACTGGATATCCCGGTACGCCAGGTGATGATCGAGGCGCGCATCGTCGAGGCCAACGTCGATTACAACAAGCAACTCGGGGTTCGCTGGGGCGGTTCTACCAACACCAGCGGCAGCGGCAAATGGACAACCTACGGGCTGGATAATAACGGTGACGAGGCCGGTAACACTGGCAGCAGTACTACCTCCAACGTGCCGTTCGTGGACCTGGGCGCCGCTGATGCGACGACCGGTATCGGCCTGGGCTTCGTGACCAATAACACGCTGCTGGACCTTGAGCTGAGTGCCATGGAGAAAACCGGTAACGGTGAAATCGTCTCCCAGCCCAAGGTGGTCACCTCCGACAAGGAAACCGCCAAGATCCTCAAGGGTACGGAGATCCCGTATCAGGAATCCAGCTCCAGCGGTGCGACCACCGTGAGCTTCAAGGAGGCCTCCCTGTCGCTTGAGGTAACGCCGCAGATCACGCCGGACAACCGCATCATCATGGAAGTGAAGGTTACCAAGGACGAGCCGGACTACCTGAATGCGGTGCTGGGCGTACCGCCGATCAAGAAAAACGAGGTCAACGCCAAGGTGCTGATTTCCGACGGCGAAACCATCGTCATCGGTGGTGTGTTCTCGAATACGCAAAGTAAAGTTGTCGATAAAGTGCCATTTCTTGGCGATGTACCGTATCTTGGCCGGCTTTTCAGGCGCGATGTGGTATCCGAGTCCAAATCCGAGCTGTTGGTATTTCTGACTCCGCGTATCATGAACAACCAGGCGATTTCTGTGAGTCGTTGATTTTGTGCGAAATTTAATACTTGTGGGGCCGATGGGTGCTGGCAAGAGCACCATCGGCCGTTTGCTTGCCAAAGAATTGCGACTGCCGTTCAAGGATTCCGACAAGGAAATCGAGCTGCGTACGGGCGCCAACATTCCCTGGATCTTCGACAAGGAAGGCGAACCGGGTTTTCGTGATCGCGAGCAGGCCATGATTGCCGAACTGTGCGACGCCGATGGCGTGGTTCTGGCGACCGGCGGTGGCGCGGTCATGCGCGGCGAAAATCGCCAGGCACTGCGGGCCGGCGGGCGCGTGGTGTATCTGCATGCCTCGATCGAGCAACAGGTGGGGCGCACCGCGCGTGATCGCAATCGTCCTTTGCTGCGTACCGCCGATCCTGCCCGGGTACTGAGCGAGCTGCTGGCCATCCGCGACCCGTTCTATCGGGAAATCGCCGATATCGTGATTGAAACCGATGAGCGGCCTCCCCGAATGGTGGTTCTCGAGATACTGGCGCGACTGGCAGAGCTTCCTCCCCGTTAAAGCGCAGGCGAAAATGCGCTATTCTCGTCGACCAGCAAAACAGCGTCGGTTCATGGCCTTGCGTCATGACCTGCTGAAGCACAAACCGTCCAATCGGTAATCAATGTGGGGACACATGCAGACACTTAAGGTCGAGCTTGGTGAGCGTAGCTACCCGATCCATATTGGCGAAGGCCTGCTGGATCAGCCAGAGCTCCTGACCCCGCATATCGTCGGGCGTCAGGTGGCTATCGTTTCCAACACGACAGTGGCACCTCTGTACCTGGAGCGCCTGACGCAAACCCTGGCCGGTTACAACGTTCTGCCGATTGTTCTGCCCGATGGCGAGGCGTTCAAGAACTGGGAAACCCTGCAGACCATTTTCGATGGCTTGCTGACCGCTCGCCATGACCGTCGCACCACGGTCATCGCTCTGGGCGGCGGGGTGATCGGCGACATGGCCGGGTTTGCCGCCGCCTGTTATCAGCGCGGCGTGAACTTCATCCAGATCCCGACCACGCTGCTGTCTCAGGTGGACTCATCGGTCGGCGGCAAGACCGGTATCAATCATCCGCTGGGCAAGAACATGGTGGGTGCCTTCTATCAGCCGAGCGTGGTGCTGATCGATACCGCTTCGCTCAATACTCTGCCCGAGCGTGAACTGTCCGCCGGGCTGGCCGAAGTCATCAAATATGGCCTGATCTGCGACGAGCCCTTCCTGACCTGGCTCGAAGAGCATGTCGATGCACTGCGCGGCCTGGACCAGGCGGCGCTGACCGTAGCCATCGAACGTTCCTGCGCCGCCAAGGCGCTGGTGGTCGGCGCCGATGAGCGCGAGTCCGGCGTTCGTGCGACATTGAACCTGGGTCACACATTCGGGCACGCCATCGAGACGCATATGGGCTATGGTGTCTGGCTGCATGGCGAGGCGGTTGCTGCCGGTACGGTCATGGCGCTGGAAATGTCCTCGCGCCTGGGCTGGATCAGCACGCAGGAGCGGGATCGCGGCATTCGTCTGTTTCAGCGTGCCGGGCTGCCGGTCGTGCCACCGCAGGACATGACGGAAGACAATTTCCTCGAACACATGGCGATCGACAAGAAAGTCATCGACGGTCGCCTGCGTCTGGTGCTGTTGCGCCGGATGGGTGAAGCGGTCATCACGGACGATTATCCAAAAGAAGTATTACAGGCCACCCTGGTTGCGGATTATCGCGCCCTGGTGGATCAGCTCAGAGGTTAACGGAAACCCCATGACTAGTTTGCATGCCGACGAGGCCTTCCTCGGCCATTATCAGTTGAGTCATGACCCCTTTGCTGCGCGGGTACCTGGCTTCAAATTCTTTCCTGCCCAACGCAAGCCTGTGCTGGGTCAGCTTCATCATCTGGCACGCTACAGCCAGCTGCTGCTGGCGGTCACCGGGCCTCAGGGCAGCGGCAAGACCCTGCTGCGCCAGGCGCTGGTGGCGAGCACCAACAAGCAGTCGGTGCAAAGTGTCGTGATTTCTGCGCGCGGTGCAGGTGATGCGGCAGGCGTGCTGCAGCAGGTCGCGCAGGCGCTGAGCGTCGCGCAGGCTGAAATGCAGTCGATCCTGTCGCAGGTCGTGCAGCTCGGGCTGACCGGCCAGGAAGTCTACCTGCTGGTTGACGATGCGGAACAACTTGGCGATTCGGCGCTCGAAGCGTTGCTGGGTCTTGCTGCGGGAACGCCTGAAGGGCGTCCGCATGTATTCCTGTTCGGAGAGCCATCGCTGCTCGATCGTCTCGATCAGATGTGTGCCGACCTGCAGGGTGATGTCGAAGGCGAACGCTTTCACGTCATCGAGCTGCAACCCTATACGGAAGAGGAAACCCGGGAGTATCTGGCTCAGCGTCTGGAGGGTGCAGGGCAGGGAATCGCGTTGTTCACCGCCGACCAGATCACCGATATTCATGAACAGTCCGATGGCTGGCCTGGCGCAATCAACCAGGTAGCCCGCGATTCAATGATCGAGGCGATGATCGCGAGTCGTTCCGCGGTCAAGCGTCCAAGTGTGGGGTTCAAAATGCCGAAAAAACACGTATTGGCCTTGGGTGCCGTTGTCATAGTGGCCGTGGCAGCAGCCGTGCTGATCCCGGGTCGCGGCGACAAGACGGGTACACCCGCCAATGCCCCGGCTTCCGCTCAGGCGCAACTGCCGCTGGGTGAAGGCAAGCCAACTGCTCAACAATCGAATAACGGCAGCCCGGCCATCGAATTCGCTGGTAACTCCCAGCCGATGCCGCTACCGATGAATGGCTCTCAGCCGGTGATGCGCGGTCCTCTGGCCGAGGCTGCCGGGTCCAGTGATTCCGACGAAGACGCAGTGCCGACAGGTTCGCCTGCACAGCCGCCGACCGTCACCACTACGGCGCCGCCAGCGGGTGTACCGGCAGGTCAGGCCGCAGCACAGACGCCTCGCTCGTCCATCCCTGCACCGACCCCTGCGCCTGCGCCAGCCGCCAAGCCGGCCCCTGCGCAGACTCAGGTCGCAACAGCCAAGCCTGCCCCGACTCCGGCTCCGGCTGCCAAGCCTGCTGAAAAACCGGCAGCGGCGGCGGCCAAACCGGCTGCCGGCGGTAGCTGGTACAGCAGCCAGGCACCCGGTCACTACGTGGTCCAGATCCTCGGCACCAGCTCCGAAGCGACGGCTCAGGCCTACGTTGCAGAGCAGGGTGGCGAGTATCGTTATTTCAAGAAAACCCTGCAGGGCAAGCCGCTGTACGTCGTGACGTACGGCAACTTTCCTGACCGTGCTGCCGCCCTGGCAGCCATCAAGGTATTGCCAGCCAAGGTTCAGGCTGGTAAACCTTGGCCTCGTACTGTCGCCAGCGTCCAACAAGAGCTCGGCGCCACTCGTTGAAGTCGCAGCGGCCCTACACGGGCCGCCCGCCGACCTACCTGACTTAACCCGCCTGAGCGCGCCGCATGTCGGCGCGCCTTGCGGCGTCTGCGTTACAAGCGCCTTACAGTCTCCCGTCGCGTCAGTCAGATTCACGAAGAAATACTTTGACTAGCACAGCGACCCGTTTTAAAACTTTCATAATTGCGACATTGATTATCAGCCAGTCGTCGTTAAATTTGTTAGCCCTTGTGTCGCTGTGTACAATGACCTCCGTTTTGCCTGTCCGAAGCTGGCGCACGTTCGGCGTGACAGGTAATTGGTTGAATTAAAAGGAAATTTGCCTCGAATAGAGGCAGCCTGGTGAGAAAGTGTCTATGAAAGCAGGTCTGTACCAACCAGATGAATTCAAGGATAACTGCGGCTTCGGCCTGATCGCTCATATGCAGGGCGAGCCCAGTCATCACCTGTTGCAGACGGCCGTTCAGGCCCTGACCTGCATGACCCACCGTGGCGGTATCAACGCCGACGGCAAGACCGGCGACGGTTGCGGTCTGTTGATTCAGAAGCCCGACGGCTTCCTGCGTGCGATCGCCAAGGAACACTTCGCCGTCGATCTGCCCCGCCAATACGCTGTGGGCATGGTGTTCCTCAATCAGGACGACGCCAAGGCCGACGCCGCACGCGAAAACATGAACCGTGAAATCCTCGCCGAGGGCCTGGATCTGGTGGGCTGGCGTCAGGTGCCGATCGATACCAGCGTTCTGGGTCGTCTGGCGCTGGAGCGCCTGCCGAAAATCGAGCAGGTATTCATTGGCGGTGAAGGCCTGAGCGATCAGGAATTCGCCATTAAGCTGTTCAGTGCGCGTCGCCGCTCGTCGGTGTCCAACGCCGCAGATACCGATCACTACATCTGCAGCTTTTCGCACAAGACCATCATTTATAAAGGCCTGATGATGCCGGCCGACCTCACGGCCTTCTTCCCGGACCTGAGCGACGAGCGTCTGCAGACCGCTATCTGCGTGTTCCACCAGCGTTTTTCCACCAATACCCTGCCGAAATGGCCGCTGGCGCAGCCGTTCCGCTTCCTCGCCCACAACGGCGAGATCAACACCATTACCGGCAACCGCAACTGGGCGCAGGCGCGACGCACCAAGTTCACCAACGATCTGATGGACCTGGACGAGCTGGGCCCGCTGGTCAACCGCGTGGGTTCTGACTCGTCGAGCATGGACAACATGCTCGAGCTGATGGTCACCGGCGGCATCGACCTGCTCCGTGGCGTGCGCATGATCATTCCGCCTGCGTGGCAGAACGTCGAGACCATGGACCCGGACCTGCGGGCGTTCTATGAGTACAACTCCATGCACATGGAGCCGTGGGACGGCCCTGCGGGCGTGGTCATGACCGAAGGTCGTCATGCGGTCTGCCTGCTCGACCGCAACGGCCTGCGCCCGGCGCGCTGGGTCACCACCAAGAACGGCTACATCACCCTGGCGTCGGAAATCGGCGTATGGGACTACAAGCCTGAAGACGTCATCGCCAAGGGCCGCGTCGGCCCTGGGCAGATCTTTGCCGTGGACACCGAAACCGGTCAGATCCTCGACACCGACGCCATCGACAACCGCCTCAAGTCGCGTCATCCGTACAAGCAATGGCTGCGCAAGAATGCCCTGCGCATTCAGGCCACCATGGAAGACAACGACCACGGTTCGGCTTTTTACGACAGCGAGCAGCTCAAGCAGTACATGAAGATGTATCAGGTCACGTTCGAAGAGCGTGATCAGGTGCTGCGTCCGCTGGGTGAGCAGGGCCAGGAAGCCGTAGGCTCGATGGGTGATGACACGCCAATGGCCGTGCTGTCGCGTCGTGTGCGTTCGCCTTACGACTACTTCCGCCAGCAGTTCGCGCAGGTGACCAACCCGCCGATCGACCCGCTGCGCGAAGCCATCGTCATGTCGCTGGAAATCTGCCTCGGTGCCGAGCGCAACATCTTCCAGGAATCGCCGGAGCACGCCTCGCGCGTGATCCTCAGTTCGCCGGTCATTTCGCCAGCCAAGTGGCGGTCGCTGATGAACCTGGAGCGTCCGGGCTTCGAGCGTCATATCATTGACCTGAACTACGATGAAAGCCTGGGTCTTGAAGCCGCTGTGCGCAGCGTTGCCGACCAGGCCGAAGAGGCCGTGCGTTCCGGTCATACGCTGATCGTGTTGAGCGACCGACACATCGCACCGGGCAAACTGCCGGTGCACGCTTCACTGGCGGTCGGCGCGGTTCACCACCGTCTGACCGAACAGGGCCTGCGCTGCGACAGTAACATTCTGGTCGAAACCGCGACGGCGCGTGACCCGCACCATTTCGCCGTGCTGATCGGCTTCGGCGCCTCGGCGGTCTATCCGTTCCTGGCTTACGAAGTGCTGGGCGACCTGATCCGTACCGGCGAAGTGCTGGGCGATCTGTACGAAGTCTTCAAGAACTATCGCAAAGGCATCACCAAGGGCCTGCTCAAGATCCTCTCGAAGATGGGCATCTCGACCGTTGCGTCCTACCGTGGCGCGCAGTTGTTTGAAGCCATCGGCCTGTCCGGGGAAGTCTGCGATGTCAGCTTCCGCGGTGTGCCGAGCCGCCTGAAGGGCGCGCGCTTCGTCGACATCGAAGCCGAACAGAAGGCGCTGGCTGCCGAAGCCTGGAGCCCGCGCAAGCCGATCCAGCAAGGCGGCCTGCTCAAGTTCGTGTTTGGTGGCGAATACCACGCCTACAACCCGGACGTGGTCAGCACTCTGCAGGCTGCCGTGCAGCAAGGCGACTACAGCAAGTTCAAGGAATACACCTCGCTGGTGGACCAGCGTCCGGTGTCGATGATTCGCGACCTGCTGCAGGTCAAGACACTCGATCAGCCCTTGAACATCGACGAAATCGAGCCGCTGAGCGAAATCCTCAAGCGCTTCGACTCGGCCGGTATTTCGCTGGGTGCCTTGTCGCCCGAGGCCCACGAAGCGCTGGCCGAGGCGATGAACCGTCTGGGCGCGCGCTCCAACTCCGGTGAGGGTGGCGAAGACCCGGCTCGTTACGGCACGGTCCGCAGCTCCAAGATCAAGCAGATCGCGACGGGCCGCTTTGGCGTGACGCCCGAGTACCTGGTCAATGCCGATGTGCTGCAGATCAAGGTTGCGCAGGGCGCCAAGCCGGGCGAGGGCGGGCAATTGCCGGGCGGCAAGGTCAATGGGCTGATCGCCAAGCTGCGTTATGCGGTGCCGGGTGTGACGCTGATTTCGCCGCCACCGCACCACGACATCTATTCCATCGAAGACTTGTCGCAGCTGATTTTTGACCTGAAACAGGTCAACCCGGCGGCGCTGGTGTCGGTCAAGCTGGTGGCAGAAGCGGGCGTCGGCACCATTGCCGCCGGTGTCGCCAAGGCCTACGCCGACCTGATCACCATTTCCGGTTACGACGGTGGCACCGGTGCATCGCCACTGACCTCGATCAAATACGCCGGCGCACCGTGGGAGCTCGGGCTGGCCGAAACTCACCAGACCCTGCGCGGCAACGACCTGCGCGGCAAGGTTCGGGTACAAACGGACGGTGGTCTGAAAACCGGCCTGGACGTGATCAAGGCTGCCATCCTCGGGGCCGAAAGCTTCGGCTTCGGCACCGCGCCGATGATCGCGCTGGGCTGCAAATACCTGCGTATCTGCCACTTGAACAACTGCGCCACCGGGGTAGCGACCCAGAACGAAAAGCTGCGCAAGGACCACTACATCGGCACCGTCGACATGGTGATCAACTTCTTCACCTACGTGGCAGAAGAAACCCGCGAATGGCTGGCCAGGCTGGGTGTTCGCTCGCTGGAAGAGCTGATCGGCCGTACCGACCTGCTGAACATCCTGCCGGGCGAAACCGAGAAGCAGCAGCATCTGGACCTGACACCCTTGCTGGGCAGCGACCATATTCCGGCCGACAAGCCTCAGTTCAGCCTGGTGGATCGCAACCCGCCGTTCGACAAGGGCCTGCTGGCCGAGAAGATGGTGGAGATGGCCAGGCCGGCCATCGAGTCGCTCAGCGGCGGCGACTACGAACTGGAGATCTGCAACTGCGACCGTTCGATCGGCGCGCGCATCTCCGGCGAAATCGCCAGACTGCATGGCAACCAGGGCATGAACAAGGCACCTGTCACCTTCCGCTTCAAGGGCACTGCCGGCCAGAGCTTCGGGGTGTGGAACGCCGGTGGCCTGAACATGTATCTGGAAGGCGATGCCAACGACTACGTCGGCAAGGGCATGACCGCTGGCAAGCTGGTGATCGTGCCGCCCAAGGGCAGCCCGTTCAAGACCAATGAAAGCGCGATTATCGGTAATACCTGCCTGTACGGTGCAACTGGCGGCAAGCTGTTTGCAGCGGGCACGGCTGGCGAGCGTTTCGCTGTGCGTAACTCCGGTGCCCACACTGTCGTTGAAGGCACTGGCGATCATTGCTGCGAATACATGACGGGTGGTTTCGTCTGCGTACTGGGCAAGACCGGCTACAACTTCGGTTCCGGCATGACCGGTGGTTTCGCCTACGTGCTCGACCTGGACAACACCTTCGTTGACCTCGTCAACCATGAACTGGTCGAGATCCAGCGTATCAGCGGCGAATCGATGGAGGCTTACCGCACTCACCTGCAAAGCGTCCTGAATGAGTACGTCGCGGAAACCGACAGCGAATGGGGCCGTAATATCGCGGAAAACCTGGACGATTACCTGCGTCGTTTCTGGCTGGTCAAGCCCAAGGCTGCCAACCTGAAATCGCTGCTCTCCAGCACTCGGGCCAACCCGCAATAACAGCAGCTGCGAGCGGCGAGCTTCACGCCGCACGTTAACAGCAGTGCGCCAATTGCCTGCGATCATGATTCCCGCAGCTTCAGGCTTGTAACCTGAAGCTGCTGCAAAGAGGCTCCAGAGAATGGCTGAACGTCTCAGTAACGACTTCCAGTTCATCGACGTCGGACGTAAAGACCCGAAGAAGAAACTGCTGCGTCAACGCAAGAAAGAGTTCGTGGAAATCTACGAGCCTTTCAAGCCCCAGCAGTCTGCCGATCAGGCGCACCGCTGCCTGGGCTGCGGCAACCCGTACTGCGAATGGAAGTGCCCGGTGCACAACTTCATTCCCAACTGGCTCAAGCTGGTCGCCGAGGGCAATATCCTCGCGGCTGCGGAGTTGTCGCACCAGACCAACACCCTGCCGGAAGTCTGCGGCCGCGTGTGCCCGCAGGATCGCCTGTGTGAAGGTGCCTGCACACTGAACGACGGTTTTGGTGCGGTGACCATCGGTTCGGTCGAGAAGTACATCACCGACACTGCTTTCGCCATGGGCTGGCGTCCGGACATGTCCAAAGTCGTGCCCACCGGCAAGCGCGTCGCGATCATCGGCGCAGGGCCTGCGGGCCTGGGCTGTGCCGACGTGCTGGTGCGTGGCGGCGTGACCCCGGTGGTGTTCGACAAGAACCCGGAAATCGGCGGTCTGCTGACCTTCGGCATCCCGGAATTCAAGCTGGAGAAATCCGTGCTGAGCCATCGCCGTGAAGTGTTCACCGGCATGGGCATCGAATTCCGGCTAAATACCGAAGTCGGCAAGGATGTCACCATCGATCAACTGCTCGAAGAATACGATGCGGTGTTCATGGGTATGGGCACCTACACCTACATGAAAGGCGGCTTCCCCGGTGAGGATCTGCCGGGTGTGCACGATGCGCTCGACTTCCTGATCGCCAACGTCAACCGCAACCTGGGTTTCGAAAAGGCGCCGGAAGACTTCGTCGACATGAAGGGCAAGCGGGTCGTGGTTCTGGGTGGTGGTGACACGGCGATGGACTGCAACCGCACCTCGATCCGCCAGGGCGCCAAGTCAGTGACCTGCGCCTACCGCCGCGACGAAGAAAACATGCCTGGCTCGCGCAAGGAAGTGAAAAACGCCAAGGAAGAAGGCGTGAAGTTCCTCTACAACCGTCAGCCTATCGCCATCATCGGCGAGGGCAAGGTTGAAGGCGTGAAAGTGGTCGAGACGCGCCTGGGCGAACCGGATGCCCGTGGTCGTCGCAGTCCCGAGCCGATTCCTGGCTCCGAAGAGATCATCCCGGCAGAAGCCGTGGTCATCGCCTTCGGCTTCCGCCCAAGCCCGGCGCCATGGTTCGAGCAGTTCACCATCAGCACCGACAGCCAGGGCCGTGTCGTGGCCCCGGAACAGGCGCAGTACAAGCACCAGACCAGCAACCCGAAGATATTCGCCGGTGGCGACATGGTGCGCGGCTCCGACCTGGTGGTGACCGCTATCTTCGAAGGCCGTAATGCGGCTGAAGGGATTCTGGATTACCTGGGCGTCTGAGTCTGGTGTTGCCGGGGTGTGTCGTTACTGACGCGCACCCCGACAACAAGCGTCTACCCTTCGTATGCACTGTGCCAATGTCTCTGACATCCCGCCCGGCACTTACTCTCTGGACTCGGTGTAACTCGCTCAGGAAGAGCGCTTCCACCGGGGAATGCAGTGATGAATAGTCGTTTTTGCCTGTTTCCTGCGCTTTGAATGCGTCAGGCGCGTGTGCGCTCGACGTGGCGGGTTTGAGATCTTCTGAAACAACCCCGATTCTCCGATCACGACCTGTTCGTAAGGGGCGCGATACTCGATTGTTAACGCCTTGTTTCTGCCCTCGGTTTCTGCTTTCGGAAGGCGTTACGCTGTTGCGCTTTCATCGGGATGCCAATTGCCGTGCAGGCACTCCCGCCATCCATGTCGCTATAAGGAAATAGCCATGTTGAAAGCCGCCCCCATGGGCAAACTTGCTCTATCCAAAGAACAGAAACTTCTCGGTCCGGACAGGTTCACGCCCAGTACGGTTGCCGTACGCGAACACCGGGCTCGAGAACGCGCGGACCGGATAATCGACCAATTCATCGGGCGCTTTACAGAGAAGAACTTTTTCCCTGAAGGCGGTGAAGATGCGTTATTCGCCTTGCTGGTTCAGTTGCCTGACTGGCCTGCCGACCTGTCTATCAGGATTCACAACGAAAACGACGAAGTGCTCGCGGTCTTTTTGAAAGGCAGCGATGAAAGCGCCGTTCAAGGCAGCATCGTCCTGATGCAAAACGCCGATGCCTATATCGTTCCGGATGATGTTCCGGTCTCCAATGATGAGCCGTTGCTGCACTGGGTGTTCAGTCAGTTGCCGGCAGGTTCCAGTGTCGGCATGGGTGGCAACTTTCCCGGCAGTCACAGTGATGACGGACGAATCGTTACCCTGCGCGAGCAAATAGCGGGTCTGGCAAATGACCAAAGGCCGCTGTTATTCGATGCACTGGTGGCGGCCGATGAGGGCGCCTCGAAGGGGCAACTGGATACCCGCACACGCAATCCTTTCCTGCCACTGTGGGTTCGTCAGCAGACTCTGCTTTCTGCGGTCCTGAGCGAGCTATGCGCTTTATACCCGGATGTTCCGGCCGGTCGTCTCGAAGGACTGTTGGAGCAGATGCCGCTGACAGAGCAGGAAGAAGCTGACTTTCTGGATAATGTTGTTCTGCCGGAGTCTTTCGACGAGGCGATGAGCATTTCTCTGGATGAGTGGAGCAGCAGTCTGGCTATCGACGGCCTGTCGCGAACGCGGAGCTTCAATACCTACACGGATGAGCTGGCCCGCAAGATCATCAGAGAGTTGCTGACTGCCGAATCGGGGCGAGAGCTGGTGATCTTCGAACCCGGCGAGAGCGAGTATTTTCCGGAAGACCCTGACGATACCCGTATCGTTCTGCTGCATGACGGCTACGGCAACTACAGTGCTCGGGACACCGAAAGCGGCGGGTTTTTCTCATTCAAGCCGGGTACCGACAGCTTCTATCTTGCGATCAGTTCGCAATTGAAAGCCGAAGAGCGTTTTGCGCTGGGCATGCAGTTCGAGCAGGATGTGAAAGGCATTCGCGACGTTCTGACCCGGCGTGCCATTGAGAAAAATCGCGGCTGGTTCGACCCTGAGCAACCCACTGAAATCGAAAACGATTGTCTGCCTGACTGGTTCGCGAACGCGACCGATGTCGAAAAACAAAGCTGGAAAGTGGCGGTGCAGGACTACAGCCAGGCGTTGCTCGAAGCCCAGGCACCTGACCTGCCGGATCCTTCCGTTTACGGACAGCCTGACCGGTTGCGTAACTACGCGCGGGGAAAGCTACAAGAGCGAATTTTGCTCGACCACGGCATTACAGTGGATCCTGACCGCATCAGCGTTCATACCACCAGCGTCGAGATTGATCCGGGCATCGGCATTGATATCGATTATGAATATGTCGGCCCTTCCGAGCTGGAGCCGCATTACGAAACGCAAGAGCGCAGCCTTACAGATCTGTCGCTGGAAAACATTGCACTCACCAATATCAACTTTCTACTCACCGGTCGCGCGTTTGACGATCAGGGGCAACTGCTCAGTTTCCTCAACGCCGGTTATCTGTTCGGCCTGATTCGTGAGCTGAACATTGGTGAAGATTACTCAAGGTATCTCAGCATAGTCCTGTCCACGTCGGCGGCAGGACAATGGCACCGTGAGTGTTATGCACGCGTCATGCGCGCACAAATGCGCCTCGACGCGATCGAGGCGAAAATGGCGGGAGACTTTCTGGGCGATGGCGGGCTTCCTCCCGAGCTGGCGAACAGAGGCTACAAATGGGTTGCCGCTGTGCTCGATCACCCAGTTGACAGTGATGATCGCGCGACGGTGGAGGGGCATCGTATTCAGGTCAGCCAGTTATCCATCAATGGTGTGTCATTGAGCGGTGTATTGGTGATCGGCACCGAGTCGCGCTCCAGCGTCGCCAACGTGGTGGTTTTTACCCCGCAGGCTCCTGACGGCATGTGCTTCCGGGAAATGAGCGATACGCAGGAGTTCCGGCAGCGGATATTGCTTGAGCCCGAATTGCTGAACTACCTGGTGGGCAGGGCACCTTTGGCCTCACAGGCCGATGTCAGGCAGGTACTGACCGCTGGCCGTGACACGCTGTTCATGGAACTGCAGCCGTGTACCGGGAGTTTTCTTGAGGTGGTCTATGAGTCTGAAGTCGCGCGGGTCATTTCTGCTGTCGATGAACAGACCAATACCAACTGGGAAACCTATTGGGAAAGTGCCTGGGAAATCACCCAAACCGTTGGCGACATCCTCCTCACCTTCACACCTTTTAAAGTGCAACTGCCGATCGCTGCCCTTCGCAGTTTTTACGCTATCTGGCAGGGCGTTGGAAAGAAGTCCAGCGAACAGGGGAGTGCCCCGTTGTATTTGGTTCAGGCGGCATTGTTGCTGGCCGATGGGCTGACGTTGTCAAAAGGGCGGCGGGTCAGAACATCTTCTACGGCAACAGTTGGCCGCTCTGTGCTCGATCCGAAAACAGCGGTATCCAAAACGCCTGTCGGGCTGAAAGCGCGCAGTGACGGGATTTACCGGGGTATCCATGAGAAGGCTCAAGAAGGTGTACCGAGTCGCTTTTACGCCGTGCAACAGGAAAAAGTCTATGCCGTCAGATACGACTCAGATTGTGCGGCATGGCGGGTTATTGATTCGCGGCGACCGGATGCGTATTACCAACTGCCGATCCAGCTCGACGATCAAGGTGTCTGGGTACACGCGTCGGCCGGTTTGCGCGGTGGCGGCAGACACCGGATAACCAAGCTGCCCACGGAAACAGGGAACGGTACGGATACACCGGGCAAGAGTGCTGGAAAACTCAGGTACAAAATACACATGAGTGATTTTTTCAACGCTGCCGAATTCAAAAGAGCGGATAAGGAGATACAGGCCAAAGACCTGGAAGCCTCAGTCAGGAATGCTGTTGAGAAGTACGTTCTTGATGGCGCTGCTCACCTGCATAGATGGAAACCCACTGCAAAAAATAAACTGGATAAAAACGCAAAGTTTTTTTTCCTGGACTTGCCCTCCATTGGCGATAGCACCGGGAGAGGGGATTGGCGTCTGGTGCTCAAGCGTGTGGAAAAAGGCCTGCTCGAGCCTTTCGATATCCTCAACCATAAGCAAATGTGACGGAAATCAGCCGGTTCTGAAGGCGCATGCCCGTGCATAACGACAGCAAATCGGCACGATAGACAAAAGGCACGGCTCTCGCCGTGCCTTTTGCGTCGAGCTCTGAGAAAATGCCGGCACTTTTATTGCGGATGCCGACATGACTGCCCTGAAGAACGACCGTTTCCTTCGCGCTTTGCTCAAGCAACCCGTAGACGTCACGCCGGTATGGATGATGCGTCAGGCAGGTCGCTACCTGCCGGAATACCGCGCCAGCCGCGCCAGTGCCGGGGACTTCATGAGCCTGTGCAAGAACCCGCAGTTCGCCTGTGAAGTCACTTTGCAGCCGCTGGATCGCTACCCGCTGGACGCGGCGATTCTGTTCTCCGACATCCTGACCATTCCCGATGCGATGGGTCAGGGGCTGTACTTCGAAACCGGCGAAGGCCCGCGCTTCAGGAAAACCGTCAGCACGCTGGCTGACATCGAAGCGTTGCCGATCCCCGATGCGCAGCAGGACCTGGGCTACGTGATGGATGCGGTCAGCACCATTCGCCGCGAACTCAACGGTCGCGTACCGCTGATCGGTTTCGCCGGCAGCCCGTGGACGCTGGCGACCTACATGGTCGAGGGCGGTTCGTCAAAAGACTTCCGCAAATCCAAGGCCATGCTCTACGACAACCCGCAAGCGATGCACCTGCTGCTCGACAAGCTGGCGCAGTCAGTGACCTCCTACCTCAATGGCCAGATTCTGGCCGGTGCGCAAGCCGTGCAGATCTTCGACAGCTGGGGCGGCAGCCTGTCTTCGGCGGCGTATCAGGAGTTCTCGCTGGCCTACATGCGCAAGATCGTCAACGGCCTGATTCGCGAAAACGACGGGCGCAAGGTGCCAGTGATCGTGTTCACCAAAGGTGGCGGTCTGTGGCTGGAAAGCATTGCCGACATCGGTGCGGACACCCTCGGGCTGGACTGGACCTGTGACATCGGCGAAGCGCGTCAGCGTGTCGGCAGCAAGGTTTCGCTGCAAGGCAACATGGACCCGACCGTGCTGTACGCCCGCCCGGAAGCCATCCGCCAGGAAGTCGCACGCATCCTTGCCAGCTACGGCAGCGGCACCGGGCACGTCTTCAACCTCGGCCACGGCATCACCCCTGAAGTCGACCCGGCCAATGCCGGCGCGTTCATCAATGCGGTGCACGAGTTGTCGGCGCAGTATCACCAGTAATTGCCGAGCCAACGAGGCGTCGATGCCTCAAGACGCATCGATTGATTTAAGCGCCGACGACTACGTCGGCGCTTTTGCATCCGCAAAGCCCTGCCGCAGCGAACCGCTGCGTGGCAGGAATCTACCTTGGCGCTCGCCTTGCGCCTTGCCTTCTGCGTAGCTCAGGCGACCGTTGACCCAGACACCGTCGATGCCCTGCGCCGCTCGCTGAGGGTCTTTGAAATCCGCCACGTCGCGCACGGTTTGCGGGTTGAACAACACCAGATCCGCCCAGTAACCCTCGCGAATAAGGCCGCGTTCGTGCAAGGCGAAGCGCGCGGCTGACAGCCCGGTCATTTTGTGTACGGCGGTGTGCAACGCAAACAGCCCCTTGTCGCGGCTGAAATGCCCAAGCACCCTTGGGAACGCGCCCCACAGGCGCGGATGAGGAAACGGGTCTTCCGGAAGGCCATCGGAGCCGATCATCGCCAGCGGGTGAGACATGATGCGTTCGACGTCGCCCTCATCCATGCCGTAGTACACCGCACCCGCAGGCTGTAACTTGCGTGCGGCGTCCAGCAATGACAGCCCCCAGTCGGCGGCAATGTCCTGCAGATCCCTGCCGCCCTGATCCGGGTGTGGCGTAGACCAGGTGATGGTAATGCGAAATGCGTCAGTCACCTGTTTAAGGTCCAGCGTTGAAGAACTGGCCGCATAGGGATAGCAGTCGCAGCCTACCGGATGGTTCTGCGCGGCCTCTTCCAGGGCCGTCAGCAGTTGCGGGCTGCGTCCCCAGTTGCCGGCACCGGCGCATTTCATGTGCGAGATGATGACCGGTGAGCGCGCATGGCGACCTATATCGAATGCTTCTGCCATAGCCTCAAGCACCGGCTCGAATTCGCTGCGCAGGTGGGTGGTGTAAATCGCGCCGAACGCGCTGAGTTCCTCAGCCAGTTGTTTGACCTCGCTGGTTTCGGCCGAGAACGCCGAAGCGTAGGCAAGGCCGGTCGACAACCCCAGCGCGCCCGCTTCCAGGCTGTCGCGCAACTGCTCGCGCATCGCGGCGATTTCTTCCGGGCTGGCGCTGCGCAACAAGTCATCCATGTGGTTGCTGCGCAAGGCGGTATGGCCGATCAGGGCCGCCACGTTAACGGCGGGCCGGGCGTTTTCAACCGCCGCGCGGTAGTCGGTGAAACGTGGATAGACGAACGCCGCGGCGTCGCCCAGCAGGTTCATCGGGTCGGGCGGATTGCCGCTCAGCGAGACCGGCGCCGCGCTGATCCCGCAGTTGCCGACGATGACGGTCGTCACGCCCTGGCTGATTTTCGGCAGCATCTCGGGTTTGCGGATGACCACCGTATCGTCGTGGGTGTGCACATCGATAAATCCGGGGGCCAGCACGCGACCGGCCGCATCGATTTCTTCCCGGGCACTGGCACCGGTCAGACTGCCGATGCGCTGGATGCGCCCCTCGCTGATCGCCACATCGGCGCGTACCCCCGGCGTGTCACTGCCGTCGATGACCAGTGCGTTGCGAATGATCAGGTCATAAAGCATGGTTCAGTCTCCCAGCGGCAGGCCATCTTCACCGCCACGGTATTCATCCAGCGCAAGCTTGATCCGGCGCAGCCGCTCCTGATTGTCTTCAGGGCTCGCCAGCGCCAGTTCAGTGGCCAGCACATCGATGGTCAGCAGCATGCCGTAACGCGCTGCGGTAGGTTTATAGATGAAATTGGTTTCAGCAATTTGCAGCGGCAGCACGACCTCGGCCAGTTGTGCCAACGGTGAGTCAGGCAGCGTGATGGCCAACACGCGGGCACCATAGCTGCGGGCCAGGGTCACGGCGTCGAGCAGTTCCGGTGTACGCCCGCTGAGCGAGCAGACAATCAGGCTGTGTTGCGGGCCAAGCGTAGCGGCGACCATGCGCATCATCACCGGGTCGCGGCAGGCGGCCACCGGGTAACCCAGGCGCACCAGCCGGGTTTGCAGTTCCTCGCTGCACAGGCTGGAGCAACCGCCCATGCCGAATGTGTGAATCATGCGTGCGTCGGCGACACAGGCGATGGCGGCGGCAAAGCGTGTTGCATCGAAGCCTGCCAAGTGCTGGCGCAGGGTCGCTTCGATGTCGTCGACGATCCGGGTGAAAAACGCCGACTGCTCCGGCGCCGGTTCAGGATGAAGGAAGCGGCTGCCGACGCCGCTGGCCTGGGCCAGTTGCAGGCGCAAATCGCGCAGATCCCGACAACCGATGCTGCGTGCGAAGCGTGACAGCGTCGCACTGCTGACCTCGGCGCGGCTGGCCAGCTCATCCAGACTGGCACTGGCCGCGAAGGCGATATCGCTGAGCAACAGCCTGGCGATTCGTCCCTCTCCCGCGCTGAGGGAATCCTGACGGGCACGTATCTGGTACAGAATGTCCACTCAAAGCACCTGCGCCAGGCCCAGCGTCAGGGCAAAAGCGACGACAGAAATCAGCGTCTCCAAGACCGTCCAGGTCTTGAACGTTTGCGCGACGGTCATGTTGAAATACTCCTTGATAAGCCAGAAACCACCGTCGTTGACGTGGGAAAAGATCACCGAGCCTGCGCCCGTCGCCAGCACCAGCAATTCGGGGTGCGGGTAACCCAGCCCCAGCGCGACAGGCGCAACAATGCCCGACGCCGTGGTCATCGCCACCGTCGCCGAGCCCGTTGCAACGCGCATCAGTGCCGCAAACAACCAGCCCATCAGCAGGGGTGAGAGATGAAAGTCCTGCGCCAGACCAACAATCTCGTTGGTCACGCCGCTGTCGACCAGAATACGGTTCAAACCGCCACCGGCACCGACCAGCAACGTGATGCTGGCGGTCGGTGCCAGGCACTCATTGGTGAATTTCAGGATCGAGTCGCGGTTGAAACCCTGAGCGATGCCCAGCGTCCAGAAACTCAACAGGGTGGCCAGCAGCAGGGCGATCACCGAGTTGCCGATGAACAGCAAAAAGCCATTGAACGCACTGCCCGGTGTGCTGATCAGGTTGGCCCAGCCACCCAGCAGCATCAGCACCACCGGCAGCAGAATCGTGGCCATGGTCAGGCCGAAGCTGGGCAGCTTCTGGCGTGGTTCGCGGTCGAGAAACTGCTTGGCCAGCGGGTTTTCAGCTGGCAAGTGGATGCGCGGCACAATGAATTTGGCATACACCGGACCGGCGATGATCGCCGTGGGGATGCCGATCAGGATGGCGTAGAAGAGCGTTTGCCCCACCGACGCCTGATACGCCTGCACCGCGAGCATCGCAGCAGGGTGTGGCGGCACCAGCGCATGCACCACCGAGAGACCGGCGACCATCGGCAGGCCGACCATCAGAATCGACACCCCGACACGCCGGGCCACGGTAAAGGCAATCGGCACCAGCAGAACGAAGCCGACTTCGAAGAACAGTGGCAAGCCCACCAGAAACGCAATGCAGACCATGGCCCAGTGCGCGTTACGTTCGCCAAAGCGGTCGATCAGAGTGCGCGCCACCTGCTCGGCGCCGCCAGACTCGGCCATCATCTTGCCAAGCATGGTGCCCAGCGCCACGACCAGCGCGATATGCCCCAGCGTCTTGCCAACCCCCGCTTCATAGGAGGCGACCACGCCACTGGCCGGCATTCCCGCGACCAGGGCCAGACCGACCGAAACAAGCGTAATGACGATAAACGGATTGAGGCGGTAACGCGCGATCAGCACGATCAAGGCGATGATGGCGACAGCGGCGTAGACCAACAGCGAAATACCGGGAGACGGCGACATAGCGGCGGTTCCTTGCAGAATGGGTAGGCGAGAGCGCAATACCGACAGCTGAAGCCGTCAGCCTGAAGGCGACTCGGGGGTACTCGGCAGGGATGACGCAATAAGGTGGAGCAGGGGCGTTTCAGGGCGATCACAGGTATTCATTGTTTTTATCTCTGCTTTCGTGATGAAAATAAATTACACGAAAACGAAATATAAACAAATATATGAAAATAAATTTCTTGGAAGGGGTTAGGTGGCTGATGGGAGTGCCATTGCGTCCCCCCCATCCGCCTGCGTCTGCCGGGTGACTAAACCTTCGCCCCCAGCGGCTGCAACCTTGCCAGCCGCAGCGCTACCCCGAGGGCGATCAGCAGCAACACGCCGATAAACAGCCCGATGCCGTTCCATCCCGCGTAGTGCCAGAACACGCCGCCGCCGGTTCCGGCTACGCTCGAGCCTGCGTAGTAACAGAACAGGTACAGGGACGCGGCCTGGCCTCTGGCGGTGGTGGCCCTGCGTCCGACCCAGCTGCTGGCCACCGAATGTGCGCCGAAGAAGCCGAAAGTGAAGATCAGTACGCCGACGATCACCAGCGGCAGCGGGGTGAACAGGGTCAGCAGCAGGCCGGCCAGCATCATCACGATCACGGCCCAGAGCACCTGTCGGCGGCCAAGGCGGTCAGCCAGCGAGCCGATCTTTGCCGAGCTGTAGATGCCCGACAGGTACACCACGGAAAACACCCCGACCACGGCCTGGCTCAGGTTGTAGGGTGCGCTCAGAAAGCGGTAGGCGATGTAGTTGAACAGCGTGACGAATGCGCCCATCAGCAGAAAGCCGGTCAGAAACAACAGCGGCAAGCCTGCATCGCGAAACTGCACCACAAACCCGTCGAGCAGACTGCGAGGGTGCAGCGAGCGCGGGCGGAAGTTGCGCGAGGCCGGCAGGATCCTCCAGAACACCGCTGCGGCGATCAGCGCCAGCCCGCCAACTACCAGCATTGCCGCATGCCAGCTGACATAGTCGATCATCACCCCGACGATCAGCCTTCCGCTCATACCACCGACGGCGCTGCCGCCGATATACAGCCCCATCGCCAGACCCAGATGGGTGGGGTGGATCTCCTCGCTCAGGTAGGTCATCGCCACTGCGGCCAGGCCGCTCAGTGACAGGCCTACCAGGGCGCGGGTAATCAGTACGCCCTCCCAACTGGGCATCAAGGCGCTGGCGATGGTGAACAGCGACGCACAGAACAGCGCCATGACCATCACCGGCTTGCGCCCCAGCCGATCGGATATCGGCCCGGTGATCAGCAGGCCGATGGCGAGCATTGCCGTGGCGACGGACAGGATCAGGCTGCTTTGTGCCGCCGTCAGGGAGAACTCGTTGGACAGCGTCGGCATCATCGGCTGAACGCAGTACAGCAGGGTAAAGGTCGAAAACCCGCCAGCGAACAGCGCCAGAGCAGTGCGTTTGAAAAGCGGCGTGTTCTTTTCGATGTAGGTATCGCCGGGCAGTGTCGACGACTGTACGGACGGGGTGTTCAGGTCTGGGGTGGGCGGGGCGACGGCAGGGTTCACAAAGACCTCAGGGCACGATTGAGCAGGCGATGAAAAAATCATATAGCTCGCTAATCATTCCATCCAATATATTGTTCGACCTGTTTGATAGGTAAAACGACTTAATGGAGGCCGCATGGAATTGCGTCATCTGCGTTACTTCATCGCGGTTGCCGAAGAGCTGCATTTTGGCCGCGCCGCGCAGGCGCTGGGTATTTCGCAACCGCCGCTCAGCCAGCAGATTCAGACGCTGGAGCAGGAACTGGGCACGCGCTTGTTCGAGCGCACCAACCGGCGCGTCGAGTTGAGCGAATCCGGGCGGCTGTTTCTCGACGAAGCACGGCTGGTGCTGGCGCAGGTCGACAAGGCCACTGACGTGGCGCGGCGTGCGCAATTGGGTGAGATCGGCGAGCTGAAGATCGGCTTTACCTCGTCTGCGCCGTTTACGTCGAGCATTCCGCAGGCGATTTTTGCTTTCCGCCAGGCCTACCCGGACGTGCACCTGACCCTGACCGAGATCACCAGTCAGGAAGTGGCGGCAGGTCTTGAAGACAAAACCATTCAGGTCGGCATCATGCGCCCGCTGGCATTGCCCGATTCACTGGTGGTGTTCGAATTGCTCAGTGAACCGCTGGTGGCGATCATGCGTGCCGACCATCCTCTGGCGGCAGAAAGCGAGGAGGGGATCTACATGGCAGCGTTGGCCGCCGAGCCGTTCGTGTTCTTCCCGCGCACCTACGGCAGCGGCATCTACGCGCAAGTCCTGAGCCTGGCGCGCGCCGCAGGGTTCAGCCCGCTGATCACCCAGGAAGCGGGCGAAGTGATGACCATCATCGGCCTGGTTGCAGCAGGATTGGGCGTCACCGTACTGCCTGCGTCCTACCGGCGAATGCGCATCGACGGCGTGGTCTACCGCAACGTCCTCGACCCCGGCGCAACCAGCGCGGTGTGGCTGGTGCAACGCAAGGACGAACAATCGCCCATGGCCAAGGCGTTCACCGAGCTGTTAACGCGCAATGTGGGGTGATTCAAAGGTGCTGATGATAGGACGCAGAGCGTCCAGAACGGCATGCGACGCAGAGCGCCGCACGATAGTTGAGATTCTGGCCGCAGGCCGTGGGAGCGAGCTTGCTCGCGATCTGCCGGGAACCGGCAGCAAGACCGGTGAATGCGGTGGGCCGGGCCGCTGAGCGTCCAGAACGGCATACGAAGCGGAGCGCCGCACGATAGTTGAGATTTTGGCCGCAGGCCGTGGGAGCGAGCTTGCTCGCAATCTGCCGAGAACCGGCAGCAGGACCGGTGCATGCGGTGGGCCGCTGAGCGTCCAGAACGGCATACGACGCAGAGCGCCGCACGATGGTTGAGATTCTGGCCGCAGGCCGTGGGAGCGAGCTTGCTCGCGATCTGCCGGGAACCGGCAGCAAGACCGGTGCATGCGGTGGGCCGGGCCGCTGAGCGTCCAGAACGGCATACGAAGCGGAGCGCCGCACGATAGTTGAGATTCTGGCCGCAGGCCGTGGGAGCGAGCTTGCTCGCGATCTGCCGGGAACCGGCAGCAGGACCGGTGTATGCGGTGCATCAGGCATGGCCGGGCCGCTTCTCAGCCGGTCATAACCTCCCGAACGTCCTGCGGGCAGCAGCCCTCTCTTGTAGGCATGTTGATACCTAAAGATCGGACGCAGAGCGACCAGAACTGCATTCCCACGCAGGAGGGTGGGAACGACAAGTGTGTGGACTGGAGCATGAGGAGCGGCAGGCGTCTCAGAGAACACCCTTAGCGCCAACGCCTGAAGATCAGCGAGGTGTTCACGCCGCCAAATGCGAAGTTGTTGTTCATCACGTATTCGTTGCTCATGTGCCTTGGTTCGCCGACGATGTAGTCCAGTTCACCGCACTGTGGGTCGATGTCGACCAGGTTGAGCGTATGGATATAGCGATCGCTGTTGAGCATTTCGATGCTGAACCATGACTCCAGCGCGCCGCACGCTCCCAGCGTGTGGCCGAGGAAGCTTTTCTGCGAGCTGAGCGGCATGCGCGGGCCGAACAGGCTGCTGGTGGCCAGGGTCTCGGCGATGTCGCCCTGTTCGGTGGCGGTGCCGTGGCCGTTGACGTAACCGATGGCGTCGGGCGGCAGGTTGGCGTCTTCGAGGGCCAGCTCCATCGCGCGGCGCATGGTGGCCTGCTCGGGGCGAGTGCTGTGCGCGCCGTCGGCGTTGCTGCCGAAGCCGACGATCTCGGCGTAGATGTGCGCGCCACGTGCCTGGGCATGCTCAAGCTCTTCAAGCACCAGCATGCCGCCGCCTTCGCCGATCACCAGGCCGTCGCGTCCGCTGTCGTAGGGGCGTGGCGTGCTGTGGGGCGCATCATTCTTGAGGCTGGTGGCGTACAGCGCGTCGAACACCATGGCCTCGGTCGGGCACAGCTCTTCAGCCCCGCCCGCCAGCATCAGCGGCAGACGGCCGAACTTGATCGCCTCGTAGGCATAGCCGATGCCCTGACTGCCACTGGTACAGGCGCTGGAGGTCGGAATCAGGCGTCCGGTCAGGCCGAAGAAAATGCTGATGTTGGCAGCGGTGGTGTGCGGCATCATCCGCACGTAGGAGTTGGCGTTCAGGCCCACAGCCACCGAGTTGATCAACATGTTGCCGAAAGCCTTGATCTCGTCGGTGCTGCCGGTGGACGAGCCGCAGGCCGTGCCCATGCGGCCGTCGCGAATGATCGGGTCATTCAGCAGCCCGGCGTCGATCAGGGCCTGCTCCGCAGCCGCCACGGCCAGACGGGACACGCGGCCCATGCTGCGCAGTTGCTTGCGCGTCCAGTGCCCCGGCACGACGAAATCGTCGATGGGGCCAGCCAGGCGGGTATTGAGCTCGGCAAAACGGTTCCACTCGTCCATCCGGCGAATGCCGCTGCGATTGGCCGTGAAGCTGGCATCGATAGTCGGCCAGTCGCTGCCCACCGAAGTGATGCCGGACATGCCGGTCACTACCACACGCTTCATCAACACAGTCCCCCATTGACGGCCAGAACCTGACGAGTGATGTAGCTCGCTTCGGCCGACATCAGAAAATTCACGGCCCCCGCCACTTCCTCGGGCGTGCCCATGCGTTGTGCCGGAATCATTTTCATCAGTTCGTCAACGGGCACGTTCTCGTCGAGCATGGCCGTATCGATCAGCCCCGGCGCGACGCAGTTGACGGTGATCTTGCGTTTGCCCAGTTCGATGGCCAGCGCCTTGGCGGCACCGATCAGCCCTGCCTTGGAAGCGCTGTAATTGACCTGGCCGCGATTGCCGATCAGCCCTGAAACCGAGGTGATGCAGACGATGCGCCCTGCTGCACGACGGCGAATCATCGGCATCGTCAACGGGTGCAGGACATTATAGAAACCGTCCAGGTTAGTACGCAGCACCTGATCCCAGTCATCGTCGCTCAGCGCCGGAAACGCGCCGTCGCGGGTCAGCCCGGCGTTGAGTACCACGCCGTAATAGGCGCCATGCGTCTCCACATCCTGTTCCAGAATTGCCTTGCAGGCGGCACGGTCCGAGACATCGAATTGCAGCACGCGTGCCTGACGGCCCAGCGCAACGACTTCGGCCTGCACGGCTTCGGCTTCGCTGCGGCCAGTGCGGCAATGCAGGATCAGGTCGTATCCGGCCTGCGCCAGACGCAGGGCGATGGCGCGGCCGATGCCACGGCTGGAGCCGGTGACCAGTATCGATTCAGTCATGCCGGGGCTCCTTCAGCCAGGTAGTCAGCAGTGTTGGGCGGGCAATATACATTGAGTCGGGCAAAAGCCTCGATACCCGGGCCGGTGAGGGTGCATTCGAACATGCCCATGCCGTTGTCGTCCTGCAGGGAGCGCACGGCATGGATGTGCAGTTCACTGCCCAGTGGGAAGCGTGTCACGTTGCAATCGAACTTGCGGCTGCCAAGCAGAAAACCCAGCTTGACCGCTTCGCCGTTGTTGCGCGCCTTGCAACCGGCATAGGCCGCGACGCTCTGCGCCATCAGCTCTATGCCCAGCCATGCGGGCAGGCTGCCGTCGGCTTGATTGAACAGGCCGTCGGCGCGTACGGTCAGGCAGGTTCGAATCTGTTCTTCGTCAAAGCTCAGCACCTGATCGATAAGGATCATGTCGCCGGCATGGGGGATGAGTTCGGCGAGCGGCCACTCGGTCATGGGGCATCTCCGATAATCAGGCTGATGTTGTTGCCACCGAAGGCAAACGAATTGCTCATCATGTAACGAGCGTTTTCAGGTGTCAGGCGCGAGCCTGCGTGTGTCCATTGCAGCGCAGGCAGCAGTGGATCGGCCTCGCTGTCCCACAGGTGCGGGGGCAGGGCCCGTTCGGCATTCTGCGGTGCCAGGCTCAGCCAGCAAAACGCCGCTTCCAGCGCGCCCGCTGCGCCCAGGGTGTGGCCGCTGAGCGGTTTGGTCGAGGAGCAGGGCACGCCGTTCGGAAATACGCCCTGCACGGCCAGGCTCTCCATCGCGTCGTTGTGCGGCGTGGCGGTGCCATGCAGGTTCAGATAACTGATCTGCTCCGCCTCGAGTCGCGCATTGCGCAACGCTTGCAACATTGCATCGCGCGCACCACGGCCGGTGGGTTCGGGGGCCGAGATGTGGTGAGCGTCGCAGCTGGCACCTGCACCCAGCAGGGCAATCGAGTGCCTGCTGTCGGCTTCGCGAGTCATCAGGAACAGTGCGGCCGCCTCGCCGATATTGATCCCGTTGCGGTTGCTGGAGAACGGATTGCAGAGCTGCGGCGACATGGCCTCGAGTGCCGAGAACCCCTGCAGGGTCAGCCTGCACAGGCTGTCGACGCCGCCGCACAGCACGGCATCGCACAGGCCCATGTCCAGCGCCCGCCGCGCACTGAGCAATGCCCGCGAGCTGGAGGTGCAGGCTGTCGAGATGACGTAGGCCGGGCCGCTCAATTGCAGCCAGGCGGCGAGAAAATTTGCCGGTGCGCCCAGTTCCTGCTGCCGATAATCGTAATCGTCGGGGAAGGTCCGCTCGCGCAGCCAGACGGCCATGCTCTCGCTCGCTTCATCGATGCCCGAGGTGCTTGTGCCGATGATCACGCCAATCCGCCCGGCGCCGAAGCGGGTGATGGCCTGGCTGATGTCCTCCTCAATCTGCAGGGCGGCGGCCAGCAGCAGCTGGTTATTGCGGCTGCGATGCAAATGCACGGCCGGCGGAATGGGCGGCAGTGCGGATTTGACCGCACCGACCGGCAACGCACGTTCCGGTACCCAGCCGCTTTCGAACACCATGCCCGAGCTGTCACCTGCGAAAAGCCTGCGCGACACCTCTTCACGGCTGTCGCCCAGCGAGCAGATCACGCCCAGCGCGTTGAGATAGGCGGTCATGGCAGGCTCTCGTTGTTCAGCGGTGTGACCTTGTAGCTCAGCCTGTCCTTGAGGCGGATAGTGAATGCGTTGGCCGACTGATATTCGACCAGCCAGCGATCGTCCAGGCGTCGCTGCATGCCCTGGCGGTAAGCCGTCGGGTAGCGGCCATGCATTTCCAGGTCCGGGGTCATGGCGAACATCAGCGCAGCGAACAGCTCGCGAGCTTCGGGATTGGGCGGCAGCAAACCGTCGGCTTGCCATTTGCCGTCGATCAGCAACTGGCGCGCCTGGGGAATGCCCAGCGGGTCCATCATCGACCAGCGCAATCCGCCGTTTTCGCGCTGGATGATCAGCAGCCAGTCCTGATGCTGATCGGCCTGGCGACGCTCGATGTGCAGCTGCATCGGCAATTGCAGGGTCGGTGCGCTGGTCGGCAGCGGGGCTTGTGCCGCACAGCCGCCGAGCAGCAGGAAGGCTAAAAACAGTATGCGAATCATGATGCTTCTACTTCCAGGGGTTTGCGGGCCACGACATTGACCAGCGTTTCCTCACGTTGCCCGAACGGCCTGGGCTTTTGCAGTTTCAAGACTTCGAGCAGGCCGAAGTCCCTGGCACGGCTCCACCACAGGTAAGGGTACGAAACATTCGGTGCATCGAACTCGAAACCCTGGTCGCGGATCATCTGCAGATACTGCGCCGCGCTTTTCTGAACGTGCATCGGATGGCGGAACAGCCAGCGAATCACCCAGGTGTCGATGTACGCTTCGGTCGACTCGGCAAACAGCAGGTAGCCGCCCGGTTTGAGTACCCGGTAAAACTCGGCCAGCGCTTGTTCCTGCTCCACCAGATGATGGAAAGTCTGGTGGCAGAACAGCAAATCGACGCTGGCGTCGGGTACTGGCAGAGCTGCGCAGTCGCTGCCGATCAGCTCGACCTCTACGCCTCTGGCCCGCGCCTCTTCGCGACTCATCTCGAGGCTGTGCGGATCGGCGTCGACACCGATGAGCCTGGACGGCTGAAAAACCTTGTTCAGATGCTGGAACGAGCGGCCTTGCCCGCACCCGGCGTCGAGCAACACCGGCGCAACCGGCGGCGGGCTGGCGAACAGGCTGCGCAAGTCATCTATCGCCACGCGCAGCACGCGGTACTGCCAGATGTTGCTGCGCAGAAACCACAGGCCGAAGCGGGTTTCCTCGACATAACTGTCACTCAGGAACGGTCGACTCATGAACCACCGTCCGCGCAGATTTCCGAAAGTGTGCGCAGGCGGCGCTTGGGCTCGCTGACAAACGGATTGCGTTCGTCCCAGGCATAACCGGCCAGAATCGAGCTGATCATGCGGCGGATGTCCGGAGCGCTGCCGGGGTAGAAAATCACGCTCTGGAACGTACCGTCATACCAGCCCTCGACATAGGCACGAAAGGTGTCGACGCCACGTTTCAATGGCACCGCGAACTCGCTTTCCCAATCCACGTTTTCGCCCTGCAACTGGCGGCTCAGCACGCCAGCCGCCATGCTCGCCGAACGCATGGCGATGGTCACGCCTGACGAAAACACCGGGTCGAGGAATTCCGCCGCATTGCCCAACAGCGCAAAGCCTTTGCCGTGCAGGGTCTTGACGTTGGCCGAGTAGCCACCGATGGTTCTCGCTGGCGTATCCCAGACTGCGTTTTTCAGCACGCTGGCCAGTTGCGTTGTTTCATCGATAAAGGCGCGCAGGCAGGCATCCAGATCCTCGGGCTTGTCCTTGAAGCGTTCAGCCGAGGCGACCACGCCTATCGAACAGCGGCCTTCGCTGAACGGGATCGACCAGAACCACACATCGCTGTGCTGCGGATGGATGCTGACGAGAATCTTGCGGCGGTCGAAGGGCGGGCTTTCGATGCGGTCTTCGATATGGGTGAACACCGCCTGGCGCACCGGAAAACCCGACGGCGCTTCCAGATCCAGCAAGCGCGGCAGCACACGGCCATAGCCGCTGGCGTCGAGTACGAAGCTGGCCTGCACGCTGTATTCGCTGCCGTCCTCACGCCTCACACGCAAAACCGGCTGCGGACCATCGAAGTCGGCGCTGACGATCTCTTCCTGATAGCGGATGTCCACGCCTTGCAGCGCAGCCTGATCGGCGAGCAGTTTGTCGAACTCGCTGCGCTGCACCTGAAAGGTCGTCGGCTTGCCGTTGCTGAACGTATCGCTGAAGTCGAAATCGCTGTATTGCTCGCCACGCGCGAAAGCTGCGCCATTTTTGGGCTGGAAACCGGCGGCCTGCACGGCCTCCAGCATCCCGGCTTCTTCGACGAAGTCCAGGCAGTGGCACAGCAGGCTTTCACCGATGGAGAAGCGCGGAAACAGCTGGCGCTCGATGATCAGCACGTCATGGCCCTGGCGTTTGAGCAGGGCAGCCGCTATTGAACCGGCCGGGCCGGCACCGATGATGACGACCTGACGAATTTCCCTATCAGTGATGGGCACAGGTATTCCTTTTCGGTTGGGCGGTGGCTGGGAGTGACGACAACGCTGCAAGACTCATGCGTGTGGCCCTTCAGCATTGGCTGGCGAATGAAGCGCTTTACGCGGGCTGGCCCAGGGCGCCAGCAGGAAGCTGAACGCCAGCCCCAGACTGACCGACAGGCCGAAGTTGCTGATCGCCGGTGTGCTGGAAACGGCCAGCAGGCCGAACGACAGCCAAGTGGTGACCGCTGCCAGCAGCGTGCCCAGCAGGCTGACTGCCGCGCCGCCTATCTGCTCGCGCATCAGGATGGCGTAATCGACGCTGATCGCCGTGACCAGCAACAGGCCGAACAGGCTGAACAGAGTCAGCGGCTGACCGAGCCAGCCCAGGCTGGCGAGGCTGCACAGGGCCGCCAGCAGGGGCAGGGCGACGATGCGCAACGCACCGCCGAAGCCAAACGGAGCGATCAGCAGCAGGACGATCAGTACGCACGATGCCAGCTTCAATTCCGCTGCGCTGATCTGCGTGTGGGCAAACACCTCGTTGAGCTCACCCAGGCGGTCGACCAGTTGCACGCCCTCCAGTCCTATGGCCTGCACGCGCAGCAACGCCATGCTGTTCATGCCACGCAGGCTGACGATGCTGGCTACCTGAGCGTCGCCTTCGGCATCTTCGCTGGCGCCCAGCCAGAGCGTGCGCCACGGTTCGCTGAGCGGGCCTTGAAGCGCCTGATCAATGTCTTGCGTTGGCAGTGCCTGCAATTGCGCGAGTTCGGTTTTCAGTGCGTTGGCCGGAACGCCAAGCTGTACCAATGGCTCCCAGTGTTGCGGCAATTTGCCCAGTGCATCACGGGTCAGTTGCTGCTCGGCAGGCGAATCCAGCAACTGGTTGAGTGCCATGTAGCCCTGCAGCTTGTCCATGCTGACCAGCTGTTCGAGCCGTTGGGTCAGTTCGGACTGCCGATCCAGCAACTGCTGTTGGTCCTTGCCGCGCACCAGAAAAAACTGGCTGGTGGGCTGATAACCGGTGATCCGTGCGATGGCCTGGGCTTCATCGGTCAACGCCTGAGGTGCTGCCACCCATTGGCGGATATCGTTCTTGGTGGTCAGGTGCCAGAGTCCGCCGCCACAGAAGACCAACAGCAGCACCAGCAGGATCGGTGTGCTGATGCGCAGCAGCAAGGCGGCGCGGCAATCGAGCATCAATTGCGCCATTTTCAGCGGCCACTGGGCAGGGCTGATCTCGACTTTTGCGAGCAGCGCGGGCAGCAGGCACACCGCCGTCAGGTAGGCGCCGATCAGGCCGGCCGCCGAGAACACCGCAATTTGCGTGAGTGCCGGAAACGGCGTCCAGGCCAGCGCCAGGTAGCCGATGCAACTGGTGATCAGGCTCAGGCTCAGGCCCGGCAGGGTCAGGCGCAAGACGGGCCAGCTGCGCCAGGGTTTGAGGCTCCAGCTCTTGGACAGGTAATGCAGCGGGTAATCCACCGCCACCCCGATCAGGCTCGAGCCCAGCACCAGCGTCATGACGTGCATGCTGCCGAATATCGCAACGCAGGCCACCGCGCCGAAGAGCATGCCGACCACCACCGGCACGAATGCCAGCAGCACGCTCCAGCGGCGGAAGGCGAGTAACAGCAACAACAGGATACCGACCGTTGCGCCACCGCCGACCCAGGTGATTTCCCGGCTGGCCTGCTTCTGCCCGTCGGCAGCGTAAAGCAGCCCGCTGGCCGCGAGCAATTGACCACCCGCCTGACTGGCCTGCACCCGCGCTTGCGCCAGCAGGTCCGCGACCTGGCCGGGCAGGTGCATGTCGAAGGCATCGGTTCGGGTTCGCGAACGCAGCAGTACCCAGCTTTTACCCTCGGCGCTGGCCACCAGCGCGCCACTGGCCAGGTCCGCCTCGACCGAGCCCTGCTTCGGCAGGCCGTTCTGGATACGTCCGGTCAGCCCCAGCCAGTCATCCTGGCCAGGCACCAGGCTGAACCCGGCAAACGGGTCGAACAGCGTCTGTACGCGCTGTTCGATGAAGGTTTTCGGGTCGTCGATCAGCAGTGTGCGGTCCGCTGTCGGCAGCATGGCGATGCGCCCTTGCAGCAACTGGGTGCGCAACGCGGGCAGATCGGCCTGCAGCGACCACTGGACCTTCTCGAACAGGCCGGTCGACTGCCATTGTTCAGCCAGATTGCGTGCCAGTTCGACGGCCTTCTGCCGATCGCTGTGGCCCACCAGCACCAGCATTTCGCGGTTGAGCGGTTCCTGCATGCGCTTTTCGGCGCTCACGACCAGTTCGTCGTTATCGGTGCCCGGCACCAGCTCCATCAGGTTGGCCGACAGCGGCGAGCGGTCGTGCCACTGCCAGCCCGCGAGCGCCAATACGCCCGCCAGAATCAGCAGGAACAGTCGCGGCAACAGCCGCTCAGTCTTTGAAGTCATTACGCTGCGCATCGGTCAGGGTCGGGGCACTGCTGCTGTCGATCATTTTCAGGACCGTGCTGTCGCCCTGGGTTTCCAGCAGCTCGATACGCTGCACCAGTTCGCCACCGTCGATGTTGATCTGTTTGAACACTTGTTGCAGCAGCATCGAACGCGGCGTCAGGGTGAGGTGCCAGGCATTCGCCTCGCCCTTGAGCTGCAAGTCGAAATCCCGCTGCAGACCGCTGCTGTCGCCTTGCAAGACCGCCAGGAACAGACGGTTCTGCTCGGCGCCGGCGTTCTTGTTCGGCACCGGCTTCCAGGTGCTGACATTGCCATCGGCTTCACGACGGGCAATACCGTCGGCATTGATGCGGTAATCCTGTTTGAGCGGTGTTTCCAGCAGCCAGAGCAGCCCGAAATCCCTGGCGAGCACGAAGCGGCCCTTGCTGAGCAGCGGTTGCGGCAGGGCGCGCAGGTGTTTTTCCTGAACGAAACGACCCTGCACCACGGCAGGCTTGGCGAGCTGATCGCTCAGTTGTTGCAGATCGAACGCCTGCGCCAGAGAAGAAAGGCACAGCAGACCCAGCAGAATCAAGGTACGAAGCGGGCGGTTCATGGCGAGGCGCTCTCTATTGTGCTCTCAAGGGCAGTTTCGACGGCATCGATGAACACCTGCGGCGAGGCCAGTTGCATTTCCCGGCTCTGGCTGTCGACGGCGACCTGCACAGTGCTGGCGCGGGTCAGGCGCTCACCGGTGTGTGCATCGGTGATCAGGTAATTGATCTTCAGACGGTTCTCCCACTCCACCAGACTGGCGCGCACGTTCAGTGTCTGACCGAACACGGCGCTGCGCACATAGCGCAATTGCAGATCGATCACCGGCCAACCATAACCGGATTCGAGCATCTGCATGTAGTTATGGCCGATATGATCGAGCAGCGCGCAGCGCGCCACTTCGAGGTACTTCACGTAGTGCCCGTGCCAGACGATGTTCATCATGTCGACGTCGAAAAACGGCACGACGATTTCAGTGTCGATGTGCAGGAAACCCTTACTGCGCATGTAACCTCCTGTGGCGATCCGCGCTGATTTTACAACGCAGCACATGACCGCCGAGCGCGATCAGCTCATGAGCCTGATTCATCGGCAGACTTCCAGAATGGGTAGAAATTGAACCACTGCTGCGGCGCTTCCAGGCAATAGTGCCCAAGACGCTCGGCATAACACGTGGCCCACTGCTCGATGACCTGGGCACGGTCGCTGCGCCGCCACTCGATGGCGTCGGCGAACGGTTCGAGAATCACCCGATAGCCCTTCGCACCCTTGAGGCAGAAGAACAGGTTGACCGGGCACTTGAGCAGCCCGGCCAGCAGCCAGGGGCCTTGCGGGAAGTTGGCCGGCTGACCGAGAAAGTCGACCTGCACATTGCGCCCGCCATGCAGCGCGACGCGGTCACCGGCGATGGCCAGCCACTCGCCTTCGTCCAGACGCTGGCTTAATTGCAGCATGATGGCCGGGTCCAGCTCGCTGACCTGAATCAGGCGCAGATGGGTCGCGCCGGCTTCACCGAGCAGGCGATTGAAGCGTTCGGCATGTTTGGTGTGCACCAGCACGTTCATGGTGACCTTTTCGCCGAGTTCGGCCAGCGCTCGGCACACTTCAAGGTTGCCCAGGTGCGCACCGACCAGCATCTGTCCGCGTTGGCCACGCAGGTTCTGGCGCAGCAAGGCCTGGTCGACGATCTCGATCTGATCGATACCCAGCCTGCCGTTCCACACGTCGAGCTTGTCGAGCAAGGCATCGGCGAATGCCATGAACTGCCCGAACACCCGGCGCTGGCTGGGCCGCAGTTCGGGTTTGCCGCTCCAGTCCGCCAGGTGCTGCTGGTATTGCCAGATGCTGTGCCGGGCACGTCGGCCGAAGACAAGGAAATACAGGACGATGCCATACAGCACCGGGCTGAGCAGGCGCCGACCGAGCACCCGCATGCCCCAGGCGGTGAGTTTCATGAGCATGAAGCTGCCGCGCTCCTGATGACTGGCCCAATGCTCCTTGGGCGACTTGTCGATGCTCATGGCCGCCACCGTCGCCACAGGAGCATTGGCAGGCGTAGCAGCATGCCGAAGAACAGCTTGGCGTGCATTTTCGAAATCAGGGCGTTGTCATGAAACAGGCGGAAATGCGACAGGCCGTCCTGCGGGTAATGAACGCGGGTCGGCAGCCAGCGCATCGGCTGGCCGCGCCAGGACAGGCGCACGAGCATTTCCGAGTCGAAATCCATGCGTCTGCCGATCTGCACGCTGTCGATCAGCGCCAGGACCGGGGCCAGTGGATAGAGGCGAAAGCCGCACATGGAATCGCGAATGTGCAACGACAAGGTATTGATCCACACCCAGACGTGGGTCAGGTAGCGTGCATACAGACGGCCTTTGGGCACGCTCTCGTCAAACTGCGGATAACCGCAGATCAGCGCATCCGGATGCTGGCGCGACTGCTCCAGAAACACCGGAATATCACTCAGATCATGCTGGCCATCGGCATCGACCTGCAACGCATGGCTGAAACCCAGCCGGATCGCCTCGCGAAAGCCGGCCATTACCGCGCCGCCCTTGCCCTGATTGACCGGCAGGCGCAGCAGGTGGATAGCCTCACCCTGCGCCAACTGCTGTAACACGGCTTCGCAGGCCGGACTGCTGGCATCGTCCACCAGAATGCACGGCAACCCGGCGTTGCGCACGGCCTTGACCACGTTGGGCACGGCCAGCTCGTGGTCAAACACCGGAATGATCACGCAAGGCTTATGCATGGTCGTCCTCCAGGAGGATGCGGCCACTGGAGCAGGGCGCGTTGTCGGCGTTGCGAAAGGCGAAGTGCAGCTTGGAGCGTGTCGCATCGAAGCGCAGTGTCAGCGTGAGGCGATCACCGGGACGCACCAGTTGCTGAAATTTGAGCACCTCCATACCGGCAAATCCGCATGGCAGGTCGAGCAGTCGCTGGCCCAGGCTGATCGCCCAGTCGACTTGCACCACGCCCGGCAAAATCGGCGCCTTGGGAAAGTGGCCGCTGAAAAACGCCAGATCGGGCGGGACGCTCAATTGCAGGTGCAGCTCGCCTTCGACGTTCTGTTGCTCAAGCACTTCCGGCTGTTTCGAGCGTGGCGCCAGCAGCAGCGCCTCGACCTCTGCCTGAGGCAGCTTGCCCTGGGCGTTGAGCGGCATCTGCCGCAGCAGACGCCAGCGACGCGGCAGGGCGATGGTTTCGCAGTGCGGTTGCAGGTACTGCCGCAAGGCTTCGGTGAGCGCCCGACGGCCCTGATTGCGCAGGACCAGCAAGCCCGCGTCGCTCAGCACCAGCAGCGCGCCCAGCGAGGCACGGTTTGCCTGCACCACGCCAAGGCGCGCTTCACTCACCCACGGGTGAGCCGCGAGGGCCTGCTCGATCAGCGGCAAGGACACGCGCTTCTCTTCGAGTTTGACGATGCGGTCGAGCCTGCCCAGCAGTTCGAAGCGCCCGTCTGCACCGATCAGCGCCGCATCGGCGGTCTGCTCGACATGGCCGGGCGGCAGATAGGGCGAGCTGATGCGCAGCGCCCCTTGCGCATCCTGACTCAGCTCTACGCCGTCGAAGGCCTGCCAGCGTTGCCCGCCCTGACGCCAGGCGATGCCGCCGGTTTCCGAGCTGCCGAGAATTTCCGTCGGCCACTGACCGAGGCGTTGCTGCAGGCTCTGTGCGGCTTCGGCCGGCAATGCGCCGCCGGAAGAGAACACCCGGCGCACGGCGGCAAGACCCGGCCAGTCGAGATTGTCGCCCATGCGCTTGAGCAGCGCAGGGCTGGCGACCCAGGCGAATGACGGGTATTCACGGCTGGCGCGTTGCAGGTCTTCGGCGAACGGCAACTGACGGCGCACGAACGGGCGTGCCGCGCACAGCGGCCAGAGCAAACGAAACAGCAGCCCGTAAATATGTTGCGTCGCCACGCTGCCGATCATGCATGCCGCGCCGAGCTCCGCGCCCCACAGCTGTTCCAGCCCGCAGACTTCGTTGGCCAGTTGCCGCAGGTGTTTTTCGATCAGTTTGGGCTCGCCGCTGGAGCCGGAGGTGCACAGGCTCAGCCGGCACTGGTCGAGGTCCAGCGCTGCCGCGGGGAGAGGCGCGGCATGCAGGTCGCTCAGGTGGGTGTCACCCGGCAGGTCAGTCAGCCACAGGTCGACCTGATTCGCCCAGCGCTCGCGGGTCTGGCCCTGCAAGTCGGCGGGCAGCAACACGTGCACACCTGCGCGCCAGGCCGCGAACAACGCAATGGCCAGGTCGGCGGCATCCTCGAGGTGCACTGCAAGGCGTGTGATGCCGCGCGCGTTCAGCCCCGCAGCCACGCCGAGCGCCTGATCACGAAACTGCGCGTGGTCGAGGGTCGGGGCCAGCGTCAGCAGCCGGTCGGGCAGCGCATCGAGCAGCAGGTGTTCCAGGTTCAACCAGTTCATGCGATCCATTTCATTTGCCGCCCGCTGAGGGTGGGCGGACGATCCATTCAACAGCGAATAGCACGCCCATCAGGCCGTAGGAAATCAGGCCGGTGTACAGCGTCCACCATGACAACGGTGCCCACAGTGTCAGGATGGCTGACGTGAGGCCGTTGACGAGAAAGAACAGGCACCAAATCTGCGTGACTTTACGTGTATAGCGGATACCCGCCTCAGGCAGATCGGGACGGTTCAGGCGCGCCATCTTTTCCACGATCGGCGGGCCGTAGACCAGGCTTGAGCCGAACAGGCCGAGCATGAAGGTGCTGACCAGTACCGGGTACCAGCGCAGCATCATGTGACTGTCGAGGGCGCCGAGCACCGCGCAAAAGATCAGCGCTACAATCGCCATCGCCAGGCTGCCTTGCCTGCGCTCTCCGGTCAGGGCGCGCGCCAGCCACAGGCTGCCCAGTAGCAGCGCGAACTGCCAAGGGGCGAAATGCTCGGTCCCCCAATAGACGGCGAATGGATAGAGCACGCCGGCCAGCACCAGAATCAGGCCAATCAGCCGCTTCATTCGGCGGTGTTGACCAGTTTGTAGACGGCCTCTACCACGTCATTCACGGTCCTCACCGACTTGAACTCTTCAGCCGCAATCTTTTTGCCGGTCTTGCGTTTGATGTGATCGATCAGGTCCACGGCATCGATACTGTCGATTTCCAGGTCCTGATACAGGTTGGCTTCAAGCGTGACTCGCTCAGGCTCCAGTTCGAACAGTTCCACCATTGCGGTGCGCAGGATTTCGAAGATGTCTTCACGGGTTTGCATGTTCAATTCTCAGGCCGGTTGTCTGGCGCTGACGAAGGCCGCAAGGCTGTCGACGCTGGCGAAATGGTTACGGGTGTCCTTTGCATCGGCATCGATCCTGATGCCATAACGCTTCTGGATGGCCAGGCCCAATTCGAGCGCATCCACCGAGTCCAGTCCCAGTCCTTCGCCAAACAGCGTCATATCGTTGCCGATATCTTCCGGGGTGATGTCTTCGAGGCCCAGGGCATCGATGATCAACAATTTAATGTCCTGGTGCAGATCGCTCATCTGAGGCGAGCTCCTTGGTGAAATAGTCATGCAGGTAATCGTTGAGCTTGCGGGACGCCAGGGGCGGTGGGCCTAGCGCACTGAAGGCGGTTGGTTCTATATCGGCACCAACGCGCAAAGTGAAGTGCACGCGGCGTTGCGGAATGCGATACCAGGGCTCTGCCTTGGTCAGGGTGGTCGGCTGGACCTTGATCGTCACCGGGGTGATGACGCTTGCGCCACGCAGCGCAATGGCGGCCGCGCCGCGGTGAAAGACCGGCGGCTGGCCTGGCTGGGTGCGCGTGCCTTCCGGGAAAATGATCAGTGTCTGGCCGCTTTGCAGGCGCTCTACGGCGGCGTCGAGCATGTCCATGCTGCCGTCGTTGCTGATGTAACCGGTGGAGCGCACAGGGCCGCGGGTGAACGGGTTCTCCCACAGGCTGCGTTTGACCACGCAGTTGGCGTCACGCACCAGCCCGATCAGAAACACGACATCGATCAGTGACGGGTGGTTGGCGATGATCATCTGCCCTGGGCGACCAAGCTTTTCGGCGCCTTGCACGTCATAGGTCAGCACCCGCATGCGCGCCATGATGCGGATGAACAGCCAGAACAGGCGGCTGATGGTCCGCCGCGCGCGGCGCTGATGGCTGGCCACACTGCCAGGCAGGCAACTTAATACTGGAAAAACGAACAACCGCAGGCATAAACCGCTCAACCCGAACAGGGCAAAGCTGATGCCTGTTGCCAGCAGACGCCAGTAATAGGCGTCCCGACCTTTTTTCAGTGACTGCGTTGCCAGTTCCATAACCGGTTATTCCAAGGGTGCAGGCAGACGGATTGATCAGTGTGCAAGGCCCGCAGCAGGTTCAGGGCATGGGGCCACTGAGTGCGCTTGGTGCCTTGCGTATCGGTGTTCAGAGACAGTTGCCACTCATTCCCCGGCGTCAGCAGCAAGCCGACCGCGTAGGGAAAGGGCACGTCATCAATCCATTGGGCATAGGCTTGCGGCGGCTGTTCTTCAGTCACCACAAGCAATACTGCTTCTGCTCCCTCGGCCAGCAACGCTGCGGCCTCGAATGCTCCATACTCCAGCCCGTCGCCTGTGGCGGCCAGGGCTGTCATCTCACTTGTTTCACCGCGCATGATCGACCACAGACCAATGATGGCGTTATGCACTGAAAGGCTGAACTGGGTCGGTGAAAGCGGCTCGTTGGCGGCCAGATCACGCAGGATTTCAAAGGTCCTCGGGGTTTCTCCGTGGCGCGAGACAAACACCAGCGGGACGCGCTCCAGCCCTTCAGTCAATGGCCAGCCGACGGCAAACGCCATTCTCGCCATGCGGCCCAGGCGGCGGCGTTGCATCGCAGGAAGAAAAGACACGTCTGGCGCTGCATCACTGGTTTCCAGCAGCGTCGGATCGAGGCTCCATCGCTGCCAGTCTTCCGCGCTCGCCAGGCCCGGCGCCCAGGCTTGCCATCGTGCAATGTTGAAGGTGATCAAGGCTTCTCTTCCCGCCCCTGCGGGCTTGTTTCTCGCTACATCGATATCAGGTCGATATCAGCCTGGGTGCGGTAATTGACCGAGTGCGCGCATTATCCTGATGGGGCTCATTACTAGCAAATTTGTTACATAAAAACCGTTTACAGGCGTGTATTTTAAGGTTGAAGTCGTTTTTCTGTATGACAACCGGCCAGCAACTGTTTTGCGTTAAGCTCACCGTTGTCACATGCACTGTCTAGACTCGATTTCCTCTTACGGTCGTTATCGGCCACTCCTGCTGTTTCTTCATCTTTCAAGGAATCCAAAGCATGCGTCGCGTGGTATTCAATCAGAAGGGCGGTGTCGGCAAATCGAGCATCGCCTGCAATCTGGCTGCAGTCAGCGCTCACGAAGGCTATCGGACGTTATTGATCGATCTCGATGCCCAGGCCAACTCGACTCAGTACCTCACCGGCCTGACCGGTCAGGACATTCCGATGGGGATTGCCGAGTTCTTCAAGAACACGCTGTCCGGCTCACCGGTCGCCAAAAAGAACCACGTCGATATCTACGAAACACCGTTCGACAACCTGCACGTGATCACGGCGACTGCAGAGCTTGCTGACCTGCAGCCCAAGCTCGAGGCCAAGCACAAGATCAACAAGCTGCGCAAACTGCTCGACGAGTTGAGCGAAGATTACGAGCGTATCTATCTGGATACGCCGCCAGCACTGAATTTTTATGCGGTTTCGGCGTTGATCGCCTCTGATCGGGTGCTGATCCCTTTCGACTGCGACAGCTTCTCGCGACAGGCGCTGTATGGGTTGATGCGCGAGATCGAGGAGTTGAAAGAGGACCACAACGAAGATCTTCAGGTTGAAGGCATCATCGTCAACCAGTTCCAGCCCAGAGCCAGCCTGCCGCAGCAGATGCTCGACGAACTGATTGCCGAAGGCCTGCCGGTGCTGCCGGTCTATCTCAACGCCTCGGTAAAAATGCGCGAGTCGCATCAGGCCAACCTGCCGCTGATCCACCTCGACCCACGGCACAAACTGACGCAGCAGTTCATGGAACTGCATCACTTGCTCGAGACCAACGCCCATCCGTGATGGGCATACCTATACGGAGCCTTGGCGCTAGAGTTGAAACGCAAGTCATGTGGGAGCGGGCTTGCTCGCGAAGGGGCCGGTACAGACCCCGATAGCAGGGCGTTTAAACCAGCGCATTCGTGAGCAAGCTCACTCCCACAAAGCATGTGTATGCTGAATACGGAGCATGGGCACGAGATTCGCAACTCAACATGGCTGCGAAAGAGGCCTGAGTACTTCGGGCGTATAGCTGCCGTCTCTCAATGAGCGCGCCAGATGTTCGGCATAGAGTCGCGCTGTCGAGGCCAGTTCTTCGGGGATGGCGACGGTTGCGTCCATGTCGGCCCGGACGTGCTCCTGCGAGGTGGTCAGCGTGTTGCTGCCGGGTGCGCAGCCACACTGCACCTCATGACCCTGAGTAGCGACCGCCACAAGTTCGTCGATGTAGGTGGGGTTTCCCTGGGCGATGAAGCCAATCTGCCTGCAGGCCGGGCACCACACCGGGTCACCCATGCGCGCCACACGACGCAGTTCGATGACTTCGCTTGCCGATGCGGCCAGCACGAAGCCGCCGGTGGTAGTGAGATCGCCTTCCCTGACTATAAATGACATTGCGCTACTGCCTCTGGTTTACGGAAAACCTCAAGGCTAGGCGCAAACACGGATTCCGATAGCACCCCGAGCCCTTTAAAGACCGGTCCTACGCAATTACCAGCCGGGTGTTTCGAGCATGTTGCATGCGCGACGACGCACCCGGCGAAACGTCCGTTTCCCCATCGTTACTCCAGCCGTAATGATTCGACGCGCTGCTTGATTGATGCCTGACCGCTATCGCTCCTAAGGTGGCCGACGACAGCAAAATCGTGGAGCGATCATGACAACAACAACTTCCCCCGACGCACGCTGGACACGTCGTCGCAGCGAGAAGCAGCGGCGTCTGGAGCAAGTGCGGGCGTTGGCCGATGGTGTGGTGTTGCCGACCGGCAATATCGTCGCCGCGCTGGAGGCCCTGCTGGTTTCCGGCGACCGCGTGGTGCTTGAAGGCAACAATCAGAAGCAGGCTGACTTCCTCTCCCGCGCGCTGGCCAAAGTCGATCCGGGCAAGGTGCATGACCTGCACATGATCATGCCGAGCGTCGGCCGCGCCGAGCACCTTGACCTGTTCGAACAAGGCATCGCGCGCAAGCTGGACTTCTCGTTTGCCGGCACGCAAAGCCTGCGCATCAGTCAGTTGCTGGAAGACGGCCTGCTGGAAATCGGCGCGATCCACACCTACATCGAACTCTATTCACGGCTGGTGGTGGACCTCATCCCCAACGTGGTGCTGGCGGCAGGCTTCATGGCCGACCGCGCCGGCAACATCTACACCGGGCCCAGTACCGAAGACACCCCCGCACTCATCGAACCGGCGGCATTCAGCGACGGCATCGTTATCGTCCAGGTCAATCAGCTGGTCGATGACGTCAGCGAGCTGCCACGGGTGGATATCCCGGCCTCGTGGGTCGACTTTGTGGTGGTCGCCGACAAGCCGTTCTACATCGAGCCGCTGTTCACCCGCGACCCGCGCCACATCAAGCCGGTGCATGTGCTGATGGCAATGATGGCGATTCGCGGCATCTACGAGAAACACAATGTCCAGTCGCTGAACCACGGCATCGGTTTCAATACCGCCGCCATTGAGCTGATTCTGCCGACCTACGGCGAGTCGCTGGGCCTGAAGGGCAAGATCTGCCGCAACTGGACACTCAATCCGCACCCGACATTGATCCCGGCCATCGAAAGCGGCTGGGTCGAGAGCGTGCATTGTTTCGGCACCGAGCTGGGCATGGAGAACTACATTGCTGCCCGCCCGGATGTGTTCTTCACCGGACGCGATGGCTCGCTGCGTTCCAACCGCCAGCTCTGCCAGCTGGCCGGGCAATACGCCGTGGACCTGTTCATCGGCGCAACCCTGCAGGTCGATGGCGACGGGCACTCCTCGACAGTCACCCGTGGTCGTCTGGCCGGCTTTGGCGGCGCGCCGAACATGGGCCATGACCCACGCGGCCGGCGTCACGCCACGCCCGCCTGGCTCGATATGCGTCAGCAGCACGATGACGGCCCGGCTGCCTACCTGGAGCGCGGCAAGAAGTTGGTGGTGCAGATGGTCGAAACGTTTCAGGAAGGCGGCAAACCGACCTTCGTCGAAACCCTGGACGCGGTCGAAGTGGCGAAGAAAAGCGGCATGCCGCTGGCGCCGATCATGATCTACGGCGACGACGTGACCCACCTGCTGACCGAAGAAGGCATCGCCTATCTCTACAAGGCGCGCAGCCTTGAGGAACGCCAGGCGATGATCGCGGCAGTGGCGGGCGTGACTGTGATCGGTTTGCGCCACAACCCCAAGGACACCGCGCGCATGCGCCGTGAAGGGCTGATCGCGCTGCCCGAAGACCTCGGCATTCGCCGCACCGACGCCAGTCGTGAACTGCTCGCCGCCAAGAGCATTGCCGACCTGGTTCAGTGGTCCGGTGGCCTCTACAACCCGCCTGCCAAATTCAGGAGCTGGTAATGAGCGCACTTCAATTGGCACCGCAATCGGCCTCGCTGGCAGTACGACTGGCCGATCTGGCCGTCGACGCCTTGATCGACGAAGCCGACCTGTCGCCCAAACCGGCCCTGGTGGACCGGCGTGGCAGCGGCGCGCACAGCGATTTGCACCTGGGGCTGATGCATTCCTCGGCGTTGTCATTGTGGCCGACTTTCAAGTTGATGGCTGACGCCGCCACGCAGTTCGCTGTTGTGGACCGGCCATTGCGTGAGGCACTGGGCAGGCTTGGCCGTGAAGGCGAAGCCACCATGCTGCGCACCACCAGCGGGGTGAATACGCATCGCGGCGCGATCTGGGCGCTGGGTCTGCTGGTGACCGCTGCCGCGCTGGAGGCTCGGGATTGTGCGCCCGATGCCATCTGCGCGCGCGCTGCCGCTTTGGCCCAGATCAAGGACCGCCAGGTGCTCACGCAGAATAGCCACGGTGATCAGGTAGTTCGGCGTTACGGTGTCATGGGCGCCAGAGAGCAGGCGCAGCAAGGGTTCCCGGCGGTCAGGCTGTTCGCCTTGCCACAACTGCAACGCAGCCGTGCGGCAGGCAGCGGCGAACAGAACGCTCGGTTGGATGCGCTGTTGGCGATCATGACTACGCTGGACGACACCTGTGTGCTGCATCGCGCCGGCATCGAAGGGCTGAATGCCATGCAGCACGGGGCACAGCGCGTGCTCGACGCCGGAGGCAGCGCCAGTCTGGCGGGCCGCCGCGCACTGAACGAGCTTGATCAGCACTTGCTGGCCCTCAATGCTTCGCCCGGTGGCGCGGCGGATCTGCTGGCTGCCTGCCTGTTCATCGATGGCCTTGAGCCTGCGCTCGGCCCTGTTTCGAGGAGTGCCTGAAATGGAAACCCTGTCTTTTGAATTTCCTGCCGGACAGCCGCCGAGGGGGCGTGCGCTGGTGGGTGTGGTGGGCTCCGGTGATCTGGAGGTGCTGCTGGAACCCGGTAAACCGGGCACCTTGTCGATTCAGGTGGTGACGTCGGTCAACGGTGCCTCGCTGCGCTGGCAACACCTGTTCGAGCGCATGTTCGAGGGGCAGACCCCGCCTGCGCTGAGCATCGATATTCATGACTTCGGCGCGACGCCCGGCGTCGTGCGTTTGCGCCTGGAGCAAGGCTTCGAGGAGATCGGTCATGACTGATAGCGCACGTTTGCTGAATCAGCACAGTTTCATCGAATTGGGTGCCCGACAGCGCGCCCGCGCCTTGCTGGATGCAGGCAGCTTCCGCGAACTGCTGGGGCCGTTCGATCGGGTCATGTCGCCGTGGCTGGCCATGCAGGGCGTGGTGCCTCAGGCGGATGACGGCGTGGTGGTCGCCAAAGGCACTGTCGATGGTCGGCCAGTGGTCATCGCCGCCATCGAAGGCTCGTTTCAGGGCGGCAGCATGGGCGAAGTCGGCGGCGCGAAAATGGCCGGCGCGCTGGAACTGGCTGCCGAAGACAACCGCAACGGCATTCCCACCGCCGCGATCGTGCTGCTGGAAACCGGTGGTGTGCGTTTGCAGGAAGCCAATCTGGGCCTGGCCGCGATTGCCGAGATTCATGCCGCGATAGTCGATCTGCGTCAGTACCAGCCGGTGATCGGTGTGGTGGCAGGCAGCGTTGGCTGCTTTGGCGGGATGTCCATCGCCGCAGGGCTGTGCAGTTACCTGCTGGTGACTCAGGAGGCACGTCTGGGCCTGAACGGTCCGCAGGTGATCGAGCAGGAAGCCGGCATCGAAGAATACGACTCCCGCGACCGTCCGTTCATCTGGAGCCTGACCGGTGGCGAGCAACGCTTTGCCAGCGCTCTGGTGGATGGTTTTGCTGCCGATGATGTCGCCGATGTCCGCCAGCAGGTCAGCGGCTGGCTCAAACAGGGCGTGCCCGACACGCATCGCAGCAGTCAGTACCCACTGTTCCTGCAGCGACTGGCAAGCCTCGACACTGAGCCGCAAATTGATCCGCAAAGCGTGCGCACTCTCTATCAAGGAGCCCGGTCATGAGTCATTCACAGCGGGGTTTGAACTGGTTCAACGCCTTGAGCGCAGGCGCCCGTGAGGTCACTGGCCTGCCTGCCTCACTCAAGGTCGCCGACGGTTTTCTCGGCGAGCAGGCGGTGCGTTTTGTTGCAGTGATTGCCGATACCGACAACCGCTTTCCCCGGGCGCGTCAGGGCGAAGTCGGCCTGCTGGAAGGCTGGGGCCTGGCCAAGGCGGTGGACGAGGCCATCGAGCAGGATCGCGACCGCGCCGAAAAACGTGCATTGATTGCCATCGTCGACGTGCCGAGCCAGGCCTACGGGCGTCGCGAGGAGGCGCTCGGTATCCATCAGGCATTGGCCGGAGCTGTGGACAGTTACGCGCGAGCGCGTCTGGCGGGACATCCGGTGATCGGTCTATTGGTGGGCAAAGCCATGTCCGGCGCATTCCTGGCCCACGGCTATCAGGCCAATCGATTGATCGCGCTGCGTGATCCCGGCGTGATGGTGCATGCGATGGGCAAAGCCTCGGCAGCCCGCGTAACCCTGCGCAGCGTCGAGGACCTGGAAAAGCTCGCCGCCAGCATCCCGCCGATGGCTTACGACATCGACAGTTACGCCAGTCTCGGTCTGCTGTGGGAAACCCTGGCGGTCAGCCAGATCGAACAGCCCGCTGCAGATGACCTGATTCAGGTGCGCAACGTGCTGAGCAGTGCGATCAAGGACGTGCAGGCCCGCGGCGTCGATCTGAGCAGCCGTCTGGGTGCGAGCAACCGTGCGGCGTCGGCCAATGTGCGTCAGTTGCTGCGGGCGCAATGGTGATCAGCAACACTGGCGCAGTGCTGCCCCATGATTTGTTGTGGGGCATGCCGCTGTCTGCGTTGCCTGACGACGCGCCCAAATGGGCGGTCGAGGCCGTGCTGGCCGGGCAACCGGTGGTGGTCCGGCGTCAGGCAATGCCCGCCGGGCAGGTGGCGGTGGGCTTGCGCGGTCGCGGTCGGGAGCAACGCTATGCCGCAAGCATGTCGTTGGCCGACGTCTGCCGAAGGGTCATGCCCGAGCAGTTGATCGAAGCCCCGACCGAGAGTCTTCAGCAATGGCCGGCGTTGCAGGCGTTGCGCCAGATCCGTCCGGTCATGGAGGCGCTGGAGCTGGACTGGGGCGTCGGCGGCAGTGCCGGATTCGAGCTGGCCAGCGGTATTGCGGCGTTGCATCAGGACAGCGATCTGGACCTGATTCTGCGCACCCCGGGGCGCCTGAGTCGCCGCTGCGCCGCCGAGCTGGTCGAGGCGCTGGAAACCTCGGTCTGTCGGGTCGACGTCCAGCTGCAACTCGAACACGGTGCCGTGGCGCTGCGTGAGTGGGCGCGGCCAACGGGGCGGGTGCTGCTCAAGACCGTTAGCGGCGCGCGGCTGGTTACAGACCCTTGGCACCTGGCTCAGGTGTGCGCATGAGCAGCCTGTGGGTGTTTCCCGGCCAGGGCGCCCAGCAAGCCGGCATGCTGCATCAGTTGCCGGACGAGGCCGTGGTGCGCGATTGCCTGCAGGAGGCGGCCGATGCACTGGGCGAAGACGTGCTTGCGCTGGACACCGCCGAGGCACTGCAAGCCACCCGTGCCGTTCAGCTTTGCTTGCTGATCGCTGGCGTCGCATGCGCGCGCGTGCTGCAGGCGCGTGAGTGTGTGCCGGACTACCTGGCAGGGCTGTCCATCGGCGCTTATCCGGCTGCGGTGATTTCGGGGGCGCTGGCTTTTGACGACGCCGTGCGCCTGGTCGCGCTGCGTGGCGAGCTGATGCAAGGCGCCTGGCCGCAGGGTTACGGCATGACCGCGCTCATCGGTCTGGACCAGACGCAGGTAGAAGCGCTGATCGCGCAGGTACACAGCGCGAAGGCACCGGTATTTCTCGCCAATATCAACGCCGACAACCAGATGGTGATCTCCGGCAGTGCCGAGGCGATGCATCAGGTCGGTCAACTGGCCAAGGCTGCCGGAGCGGCAGCGGTCAAGCGTCTTGCGGTCAGCGTGCCGTCACATTGCGCCTTGCTGGACGCTCCCGCGCAACAACTGGCCGAGGCCTTTTCAAGGGTCGCGCTAACGGCACCCAGAATACGTTACCTGAGCGGCAGCACGGCGCGACCTGTGCGCAATGCCGAGAAGCTGCGTGACGACCTGGCGTTCAACATGTGTCGGGTCATCGACTGGCGCAGCACCGTGGAAACCGCCTGGGAGCGGGGCGTGCGCCTGCACATCGAATTGCCGCCCGGCAGCGTGCTGACCGGGCTGGCGCGCAAGGTATTCCAGCAGGGCACCGCGCTGGCTTTTCAGGCTGCGCGCCTGGACAGCCTGGTTGCGCTGTCGCGCGAGGAGGGTCGCCGCACCCCATAGAGCCGCCGTGCAGCTGCTACGAAGGACAAAAACAACAACTTCAGCAATGCAAACAGAGGAATAACAACAATGATTATCTATGGTGTTGCACTACTGGCCATCTGCACGCTTGCGGGCGTGATTCTCGGCGATATGCTCGGCGTTCTGCTGGGCGTGAAATCCAATGTGGGCGGGGTCGGGATCGCCATGATCCTGTTGATCTGCGCGCGCCTGTGGATGGAAAAACACGGCGGCATGAGCAAGGACTGCGAAATGGGCGTGGGTTTCTGGGGCGCGCTGTACATCCCGGTGGTGGTGGCGATGGCCGCACAACAAAACGTTGTAACCGCACTCAAGGGCGGGCCGGTGGCGGTGTTGGCCGCTGTGGGTTCGGTGGTGCTGTGTGCCTGCACCATCGCAGTGATCAGTCGTACCAATCGCGGCGAGCCGTTACCCAAGGAAGAGCCGCTGCTGACGCCTGAAATCGCCCCGGCTGGAGGTCGCTGATATGTGGGATCTCATCGAGAAGGGACTTGAACATAACGGCCTGATCACCGCATTCGCTTTCGTCGGCATCATCATGTGGGTGTCTGTGGTGCTGTCCAAACGCCTGACGTTCGGCCGGGTGCATGGTTCGGCCATTGCGATCGTCATCGGGCTGATTCTGGCCTGGGTCGGCGGCACCTTGACCGGCGGCCAGAAAGGGCTGGCGGATATCACGCTGTTTTCCGGTATCGGCCTGATGGGCGGGGCGATGCTGCGTGACTTCGCTATCGTGGCGACGGCTTTTGAAGTGCAGGCCACCGAAGCGCGCAAGGCCGGGCTGATCGGCGCCATCGCCTTGCTGCTGGGCACGATTCTGCCGTTTATCGTCGGCGCGAGCATTGCCTGGCTGTTCGGTTATCGGGACGCGATCAGCATGACCACTATCGGTGCCGGGGCGGTGACCTACATTGTCGGCCCGGTGACCGGTGCTGCGCTGGGTGCCACCTCCGATGTGATGGCGCTGTCGATTGCCACCGGCCTGATCAAGGCGATTCTGGTGATGGTCGGCACGCCCATGGCGGCGCGCTGGATGGGGCTGGACAATCCGCGCTCAGCGATGGTTTTCGGTGGTCTGGCGGGTACTGTCAGCGGCGTTACCGCAGGGCTGGCGGCAACCGACCGGCGTCTGGTGCCTTATGGCGCGCTGACCGCTACGTTCCACACCGGTCTGGGCTGCCTGCTCGGGCCATCGGTGCTGTACTTCATCGTGCGCGCCATCGTCGGCTAGGCGCTGTACTAAAAGTGGCTGCGCTCGGTGATGCTTCGTTCGCCGACTTTTCGTACAGAGCCTAGGTCAGGTCATCTGTTCCAGCAGCCGGTTGGTGTACATCCGGCACTCGGCCAACAGCGCGAGCAGGTTGGGATCGCGCTGTTTGGACTTGAGAAAAACAATGCCGATGTGCTGCTGCATCCGGTAGCGGCTCTGCAACGGGATCAGGCGCACGCGGTTTTCATAGACCGCGGCGATTCTTCCCGGCAGCAGTGCATAGCCGACGCCGGAGCTGACCATGCTCAGCAGGGTGAAGATGTCATTGACCTGCATCGCCACCTTGGGCTCGAAACCGGCCTGCCGGAACACGCGGATCCCGTCGCGGTGTGTGGCAAAGCCTTGGGTCAGGGTGATGAACGTCGCTTCGCGCAGATCGCCCAGGTCCACTTCAGGGTGTTCGGCGAACGGCGAGTCGGTGGGGACGGCGAGAAAGATGTCGTCGGAAAACAGCGCCAGATGCTCGCAGTCCGGGTCGTTGGTGCTCTCATCCAGTGACACCAGCATCGCATCGACTTCCATGTTCTTGAGCTTGTAGAGCAGGTCCATGTTCGAGCCCAGAATCAGGTCGATATTCAGCTCGCTGCGGCGGATCTTCAGGCCCATGATCAACTGCGGCACGGTCTTGACGGTCAGCGAATACAACGCCCCCAAGCGAAACCGCGCCGCTGAGAAGCCTGCCGCCTGACGGGTCAGTTCTACCGTGGCGAGCACGTCCTGGACCAGCTTCTGCGCACGCTCTTCAAGTACATACGCGCTTTCCAGCGGCGTCAGGTTGCGGCCCTCATGCTTGAACAGCGGGCAACGCAACGCACTTTCCAGCGAATGAATGGCGCGGTGCACGCTGACGTTACTGGTCTGCAGCTCCTCCGCTGCACGTGCCAGATTGCCGGTGCGCATGAAGGCCAGGAATATTTCCAGTTTCTTGAGCGTCAGTTCGTCATCGATCTGCATGTCGTGGCGCTTATGGTTGAGGTGCGCTGATTGTGCACAACTCATGCGTCGATAGCTGCTTAAAATATCCGTCACTGACACGGGTGTTGCGGTTTGTTTCAATAACCCGGAGTCTCTGTTTCCAGTGTTTTCGCCACAAGAGGGTATCGAGCGGATGTACTACGGAGAAAAATTCAATGCCTGGTCGCACTTGGTCGGCGCTGTGCTGGCAGCCGTCGGTGCGATCTGGCTATTGGTCATGGCCAGCCTGCATGGCGATGTCTGGAAAGTGGTCAGCATGGCCATCTATGGTGCGTGTCTGGTGACGCTGTACAGCGTCTCGACGGTCTACCACAGCGTCAAGGGACGCTCGAAATCGATCATGCAGAAGGTCGACCACTTTTCGATCTACCTGATGATTGCCGGCAGCTACACCCCGTTCTGTCTGGTGACATTGCGCGGCGCATGGGGCTGGACCCTGTTCGGAATTGTCTGGGGGCTGGCGCTGATCGGCATCCTGCAAGAGATAAAACCGCGCTCCGAAGCGCGAATCATGTCCATCGTGATCTACGCCGTGATGGGCTGGATCGTGCTGGTGGCCGTCAAGCCACTGATGGCTGCACTCGGTGTATCGGGGTTCATCTGGCTGGCCGGAGGCGGCGTGCTGTATACCGTCGGCATCCTGTTCTTCGCCTACGACCAGATCCGCCACTTTCACGGTATCTGGCACCTGTTCGTCATCGGCGGCAGTTTGATGCACTTCGTGGCGATTTGTTTTTATGTGCTGTGAAAGTGGCCAGGTTCAGGCCTCAATGGCTGGGTAAATGCAAATCCTTGTGGGAGCGAGCCGGTGTCTGATTCTGAGCGTGCAGCGCGTTTGAGGACTCATCAAATGATCAAAAATCGCCCCACAGCTGTTGCGCCACGCTGAGCGCGACCACGGGAGCGGTTTCAGTGCGCAGCACGCGCGGGCCGAGGCGTGCGGCGTGGAAGCCGGCGTCTTGCGCCTGATCGACTTCCGCATCGTTCAGACCGCCTTCCGGACCAATCAGAAAGGCCAGGCTGGCAGGCTTGTCATGACTGGTCAGAGGTTCAGCCACCGGGTGCAGGACCAGTTTCAGGTCGGCCTCGGTGTGCTTGATCCACTCGGCCAGCGGCATCGGCGCATGAATCACCGGCACCACGGAGCGGCCACATTGCTCGCAGGCGCTGATTGCGATCTGCTGCCAATGCGCCTGACGCTTCTCGGCACGTTCGTCCTTCAGGCGCACCTCGCAGCGTTCGCTGACAATCGGCGTAATTTCGCTGACGCCCAGTTCGGTGGCCTTTTGAATGGCCCAGTCCATCCGCTCGCCGCGCGACAGGCCCTGACCGAGATGAATGCGCAGGCCTGACTCTTGCTGCCCGGCAAAGCTTTCGGTGAGCTGCACATGCACGCGCTTCTTGCCGACTTCCAGCAAGGTGCCGCGAAACTCCTGGCCCGAACCGTCGAACAGTTGCAGCGCGTCACCTTCGGTCATGCGCAGCACGCGGCTGATGTAATGCGCCTGGGCCTCAGGCAGTTCATGCTCGCCCAGACTCAGCGGCGTTTCAGTAAAAAAGCGGGACAGTCTCATGGTGTGTCTCGGTTCTGGTGTTCGTTTTGTGATGACGCATTCGCGAGCAAATGAAGGTCGCCCGGACAGGCCACCGCCAGTGGGAGCGAGCTTGCTCGCGAAGGCGCCAGTCCGGCTGCATTTAATTCCAGCCTTTAACCCGGATCCCTGAAGTCCGGATGAAAGTTCTCGCGCACGGCAACGCTGACGCTGCTACGTGTTGCGATATCAATGCCTTCGCTGGCCACTTCGGCGAGGAAGTCGATTTGCTCCGGCGTAATCACATAGGGCGGCAGGAAATACACCACGCTGCCCAGTGGCCGCAGCAGTGCGCCACGCTCCAGCGCATGCTGGAAGACTTTCATGCCGCGGCGTTCCTGCCACGGGTAGGCGGTTTTGCTCGCCTTGTCCTGAACCATTTCGATGGCGATGGCCATGCCGGTCTGACGCACTTCCGCGACATGCGGATGATCGGCCAGGTGCGCGGTGGCCGTCGCCATGCGTTGCGCCAGGGCCTTGTTGTTTTCGATGACGTTGTCCTGCTCGAAGATATCCAGGGTCGCCAGCGCCGCCGCACAGGCCAGCGGGTTGCCGGTGTAGCTGTGCGAGTGCAGAAACGCACGCAGGGTCGGGTAGTCGTCGTAGAACGCGTCGTACACATCATCGGTGGTCAGGCAGGCCGCCAGCGGCAGGTAGCCACCGGTCAGTGCCTTGGACAGGCATAGGAAATCCGGACGGATGCCGGCCTGTTCGCAGGCGAACATGGTCCCGGTACGGCCGAAACCGACAGCGATTTCATCGTGGATCAGGTGCACGCCATAGCGGTCGCAGGCGTCGCGCAGCAGCTTGAGGTAGATCGGGTGATACATGCGCATGCCGCCCGCGCCCTGGATCAGCGGTTCGACGATCACCGCCGCAACGCTGGCGTGGTGTTCGGTAAGGGTCTGCTCCATGGCGACGAACATGTTGCGCGAATGCTCTTCCCAGCTCATGCCGTCCGGGCGGTGGTAGCAATCGGGGCTCGGCACTTTGATGGTATCGAGCAGCAACGCCTTGTAGGTTTCGGTGAACAGCGGTACGTCACCGACCGACATCGCCGCCATGGTCTCGCCGTGGTAGCTGTTGGTGAGGGTGACGAAGCGTTTCTTGTCCGGCTGGCCGCGATTGAGCCAGTAATGAAAGCTCATTTTCAGCGCGACTTCGATGCAAGACGAGCCGTTATCGGCGTAGAAGCAGCGGGTCAGGCCCTCGGGCGTGAGTTTGACCAGCCGTTCGGACAGTTCGATCACTGGCTGATGGCTGAAGCCGGCGAGGATCACATGCTCCAGCTGGTCGACCTGATCCTTGATGCGCTGATTGATGCGCGGGTTGGCGTGTCCGAAAACGTTGACCCACCAAGAGCTGACAGCGTCCAGATAACGCTTGCCCTCGAAGTCTTCAAGCCATACGCCTTCACCACGCTTGATCGGTATCAACGGCAGATTTTCGTGGTCTTTCATCTGGGTGCAGGGGTGCCACAGGACCTTCAGGTCACGCTGCATCCACTGGTCATTGAGGCCCATTTTCAATCTCCGGGTAGCGACTCGCCTGATGCGAGGACGAACAATCGCGCAAGCCTATGCAATGCCCGGCTGCGGAACAACCTTTGATGCAGTTTTAACGGGCGATGGACATTGCTGGCGGCTATTTGATGGCTCGCGTATCCTGCGCAGCGAGTCGATGTGTCGGGCTGACTTGCCCTATCTTCCCTATGTTTTCTGGAGTTCGCCGAATGCTTTCTGGTTGGCTGCGCGCCTGTGCGCTGATAGTGGCAGGGTTGGTCAGCGTTTCGACGCTCGCCGATGAAAAACAACGAACCGCCATTGTCGTCGGTGGTGGTCTGGCAGGTTTGACTGCTGCCTATGAACTGCAGGCCAAAGGCTGGCAGGTGACGGTGCTGGAAGCCAAGCCGAGTCTGGGTGGACGCTCCGGTCTGGCGACCAGCGAGTGGATCGGCAACACCAAGGCTCAGCCTGTGCTGAACCGCTACCTGGACAGCTTCAAGCTGGCGACCGTGCCCGCGCCTGAATTCGTGCGCACGCCCAGCTACCTGATCGACGGCGTGTACTTCACCCAGGCTGACCTGGCCGTCAAACAGCCGGCGACCGCCGAAGCCATCAAGCGCTACAACGACACGCTGGACAACCTCGCGCGTTCGGTTGACGACCCGGAAAACCCGGCGTCCAACAGCACGCTGTTTGCGCTGGACCAGATCAACGTCGCCAACTGGCTGGACCGTCTGAACCTGCCTGCTACGGCGCGTCAGTTGATCAATCAGCAGATCCGTACCCGCTACGACGAGCCTTCGCGCCTGTCGTTGCTGTACCTCGCCCAGCAATCGCGGGTTTATCGCTCGGTCGACGAGCGTGACTTGCGTGCTGCGCGCCTGCCCGGAGGCAGTGCGGTGCTGACCCAGGCGTTCGTCAAGCAACTCAAGACCGTCAAGACCAACTCGCCGGTGACGGCAGTCGTCCAGGAGAAGGACAAGGTCACCGTCAAGGCTGGCGCGACCAGCTACACGGCGGATTACGTGGTCATGGCCGTGCCGTTGCGTTCGCTGGGCAAGATTCAGATGACGCCTGCGCTGGACGCTCAGCACATGGGCGCGATCAAGAGCACCAACTACGGCTGGCGCGACCAGATCATGCTCAAGTTCAAGACCCCGGTCTGGGACAGCAAGGCGCGCATGTCCGGTGAAGTGTTCAGTAACACCGGTCTGGGCATGTTGTGGGTAGAGCCGGCGCTTAAAGGTGGCGCCAACGTGGTGATCAACCTGTCGGGCGACAACGCGCGCATCATGCAGGCCTTCGGCGACAAGCAGATGGTCGATCAGGTGCTGATCCGTCTGCATGCGTTCTACCCTGAAGCACGCGGTGCGTACACCGGCTATGAAATCCGCCGCTACAGCGTCGATCCGTCCACTGGCGGTTCTTACCTGGCGTTCGGCCCCGGTCAGATCAGCAAATACTGGCGTCTGTGGGAACGGCCGATTCTGCGTGTAGCCTTTGCTGGCGAGCACACCGACACCTTGTACCCCGGCACTCTGGAAGGCGCCCTGCGCAGTGGTCAGCGTGCAGCCGGTCAGGTGCAGGATCTGGCCGCTGGCAAGTCGTTCGAACCGGTCAAGGTTGCACCGCCGAAAGCACCGGCCCCGGCTTCGCAGAAGTCCGAAGGCAATTTCTTCAGCAATCTGTTCGGTGGTTCCTCCGACAAGCCGGCCGAACCCGCCAAGCCGCAGGCTGACAAGCCAGGCTTCTTCTCGCGCCTTTTCGGTGGTGATGAAGCTCCGGCCCCGGCCCCTGCTCCGGTAGAGAAGGCTGTAGAGCCTGCTCCAGCGCCTGCACCGGCTGCCGCTCCGGCACCCGTGGTTGCGCCGGTTGTCCAGCCTGCCAAGCCATCGGTAAAAGCCGAGCCAGCGAAGAAGCCGGCGACCAAGGCCGAGCCTGCGAAGAAAGTGCAGAGCAAGGAAGCGGCCAGGAAAGAAGCGGCTAAAAAAGAGGCTGCGAAGAAGGAAGCGGCCAAAAAAGAGGCCGCGAAAAAGGCTCAGAGCAAACCGGCTCCCGCCAAGACCCCTGCTGAAGCAGCGCCTGCAGACGCCAATAACTGACCGTCCGATGGCTGACTGAAAGGGATGCGGTTCATACCGCATCCCTTTTTTTATGCGTGCTCGATTCGTTCTATCCCTGTGCTCAGGCCTGATGGTGCCGTTCATCGGCATCGAAAGGCCGATGGTCATTGCAAAGTGTTACTGACGGCAAATTATCGGGATGCTGCTGCAGCGCGGACAGCCTGACACGGCTGAACAGTGGTTCAGGTGTTGAGGGAAGCAAAAGAATCGAGGTACGAACTGCCCACCAGACCTATCGTATTGTTCGATACGTCCGAGCGAAATTTTGCGCTTTCATTCGATAGATAAAAAGCTAGTCTGGTAACACTTCTGACAAGGTACTGGTAATGCAGCTACGTAATTCATCCTCTCGCTACGGTCTGGTCAGCATGGTGCTGCACTGGGGTGTGGCTGCTGTCGTGTTTGGAATGTTTGCGCTGGGGCTGTGGATGGTCGGGCTGGATTACTACGATACGTGGCGCAAGGCGGGCCCTGATCTGCACAAGAGCATCGGCATCACGCTGTTTGCGATCATGCTGATCCGCGTGGTCTGGCGTCTGCTCAGTCCGCCACCGCCGCCGTTGACCAGCTACAGTAAGTTGACGCGCATCGGTGCTGCATTCGGCCATCTGTTTTTGTACGTCGCACTGTTTGCCGTGATGTTCGCCGGGTATCTCATTTCCACCGCCGACGGCGTGGGAATTCCGGTATTCGGCCTGTTCGATGTGCCCGCGCTGGTGTCGGGCCTTCCTGATCAGGCAGAAACGGCGGGCTGGATTCACCTGTATCTGGCCTGGGTCATCGTGATATTCGCGGGGCTCCATGGTCTTGCTGCATTGAAACACCACTTCATCGATCGCGATGTGACCCTCAAGCGCATGCTGGGTCGTAATTGATTGTTCAACCAAAACGGGAATAAAAGCATGTTGAAGAAGTCTCTCGCCGCTCTGGCTCTGGGTACCGCACTGTTGTCTGCTGGCCAGGCCATGGCCGCCGACTACGTTATCGACAAGGAAGGTCAACACGCATTCGTTGACTTCAAGATCAGCCACCTGGGCTACAGCTTCATTCACGGTACCTTCAAGGACTGGGACGGCACGTTCAGCTTCGACGCTGCCAAGCCTGAAGCCAGCAAAATCAATGTCGAGCTGAAAACCGCCAGCCTGTTCACCAACCACGCCGAGCGCGACAAGCACATCTCCAGCAAGGATTTCCTGGACGTTGCCAAATACCCGGAAGCCAAATTCGTTTCCACCGCAGTCAAATCGACTGGCGAGAAAACGGCTGACGTCACTGGCGACCTGACCCTGCACGGCGTGACCAAGCCAATCGTCATCAAGGCAACCTTCAACGGCGAAGGCAAGGATCCGTGGGGCGGCTACCGTGCCGGCTTCAACGGTACTTCGACGCTGAACCTGAACGACTTCGGCATCAAGGGCCCAGGCCCGACGTCGCAGACGCTGGATCTGGACATCAGCTTCGAAGGCGTACAGAAGAAGTAATTGCACGCTTGATCGACAGAACGCCGACCCTTGGGTCGGCGTTTTTGTGGGTGCGATGAAACTTCCTGAGATGACTATCGTGCCAATGCTCCGCGTTGGCATGCATTTCGTGACGCTCTGCGTCACAGATCGGCGCTGCGCCACCCGCTTAAGATCGGACGCGGAGCGTCCAGGGCTTCGCTACCACGCGGAGCGTGGGAGCGATGATCAACATCCTCCGGGCCCACAAACAAAAACGCCCCGAACAGGTCGGGGCGTTTTTAGTGTTGCGTGGCTGTCAGCTGTCGCGGTTGCGGGTCAGCAGGGCCGGTTTTTCACCGCGTGGGCGGCTCGGCAACTGGTCCAGTTGCTCGGCAGACGGGAAACGGTCGATCTTGGATTCCTTGTGCACGATCTTCGGCTGAGGCTGGCCGTCGCGTGGTGCGCGTGCGGCTGGCTCCTGACCTTCACGTGGCAAAGGCTGGTCTTCACGTGCCGGACGACGGCCACGTGGCTGACCATCACGCGAGCGTGGTGCCGATGAACCCGAGCCGTTGCGCTTTGGTGCGCCGCTGCCGGAGCCGTTACGAGCGCCACCGGCAGGACGACCCTGGTTGGCCGGGCGAGCTGCGCCGCCAGCGGCCGGTGCGGCTGCACCAGGCGCGGCAGCAGGGCGACGACCACGGTTCTGACCTTTGCCCTGATAAGGACTCACGTAGTCAGCGCGATTGCCGAAGTTGTCTACTTCGTCGTCGCGAAACTCGTCTGGCGCACGATCGGCTGCCGGACGCGGTATGGCGGGTTGCGATGCACGCTGTTCGCTGCGAGGCGTGCCCTCACGAGGTTTTTTTTCGCGTGGCTGCCTTGCAGGGCGTTCGCCAGTAGCGGATGCAGCGGCAGGTTTTTCCTTGCCTTTATCCTTGCCCTTGTCGCGACGACCACCGTTGTTCTTGTCACCATCGCCACGTGCAGGGCGTGCGCCACGCGAGTTGCGAACATCCGGACGCTCACGCACTTCCGGCTTCTCAGCCTCGACTGCTGTGATGTCGAAGCCCATCAGGTCGCCGTCGGCGATCTTCTGCTTGGTCATGCGCTCGATGCTTTTGAGCAGCTTCTCTTCGTCCGGCGCAACCAGCGAAATGGCCTCACCGGAGCGACCGGCACGGCCGGTACGACCGATACGGTGAACGTAGTCTTCGTCGACGTTGGGCAGCTCGAAGTTGACGACATGCGGCAACTGATCGATATCCAGGCCGCGTGCGGCGATATCGGTCGCAACCATGATGCGGACATCACCCGCCTTGAAGTCGGCCAGAGCCTTGGTACGGGCGTTCTGGCTCTTGTTGCCGTGGATCGCGACAGCCGCAAGGCCGTGCTTGTCCAGGTACTCGGCCAGACGGTTGGCACCGTGCTTGGTGCGGGTGAAGACCAGCACCTGTTCCCAGGCGCCGACAGTGATCAAATGCGCGAGCAGCGAACGCTTGTGGTTGGCTGCCAGGCGGAAAACCCGTTGCTCGATACGCTCGACCGTGGTGTTCGGCGGCGTGACTTCGATGCGCTCTGGGTTGTGCAGCAGCTTGCCGGCCAACGACGTGATGTCATTGGAGAAGGTAGCCGAGAACAGCAGGTTCTGGCGCTTGGCCGGCAGCCGCGCGAGGACCTTCTTGACGTCATGCACGAAGCCCATGTCGAGCATCCGGTCTGCTTCATCGAGCACCAGGATTTCGACGTGGGACAGGTCGACACTGCCTTGACCGGCCAGGTCGAGCAGGCGGCCAGGGCAGGCCACCAGGACGTCCACACCACGGGACATGGCCTGAACCTGAGGGTTCATGCCGACGCCGCCGAAGATGCAGGCGCTGACGAATTTCAGGTCGCGGGCATAGAGCTTGAAGCTCTCGTGCACCTGTGCGGCCAGTTCGCGGGTCGGGGTCAGGACCAGAACGCGTGGTTGACGCGGGCCGTGACGCTGGGATTTGTCCGGAACACCATTGGGAAACAGCCGCTCCAGAATAGGGAGGGCGAAACCACCGGTTTTACCAGTACCGGTCTGTGCCGCAACCATCAGGTCGCGACCTTGCAACACGGCGGGAATGGCCCGCTGTTGCACGGGGGTAGGCTGGGTATAGCCCGCTGCCTCGATGGCGCGGACTAAAGCCTCGGAGAGACCGAGGGAAGCAAAGGACATGAGTAATCCTGTTCTGTTGGAGCTTAAGCTCAAGGGATGTCTTGCCTGGCGCGAATGGCGTGTAAAGACAACGCGATCCCGTCCGGTCCTGCCGGGTCTTCAGTGCATTCCGTGACGTCTGCGCTTGATGAAAATTGCGCTGTTGGCGTGAACGGATGACGATTGCAAGACCGGGCGTCCGGGCGTAAGCCTGGCGGGAAGGCTGGAGTATAACAGAGCGAGCGCAATACGCCGCTTTCCTGCTGCCCAACGGTGTATGAGGCCGCGATCCCCCGGAAATCACCGGTCGGACCGCGGTGCCGCAGCCGTATTCAGCGTGGCAGTTGCAGGTTGTTCCACACCGCCAGGCTCGGTTCTGCCTGGTTCAGCGTGTAGAAATGCAGGCCGGGGGCGCCGCCTTGCAGCAGTCGTTCGCACATCTGCGTGATGACTTCTTCGCCAAACGCCTGGATGCTTTGCACGTCATCGCCGTAGGCTTCCAGCTGTTTGCGGATCCAGCGCGGGATTTCCGCACCGCAGGCATCCGAGAAACGCGCCAGCTTGCTGTAGTTGGTGATCGGCATGATGCCCGGCACGATCGGAATGCTGACGCCCATCTTCTCGACCCGCTCGACGAAGTTGAAATAGCTGTCGGCGTTGAAGAAGTACTGCGTGATCGCACTGTCGGCGCCGGCGTTGGCCTTGTTGACGAAGTGCTTGAGGTCGTCTTCGAAATTGCGCGCCTGTGGATGCATTTCCGGGTAGGCGGCGACTTCGATGTGGAAATGGCTGCCGCTTTCCTGGCGAATGAAGCTCACCAGGTCATTGGCGTGACGCAGCTCACCGCTGGCCATGCCCATGCCGGAAGGCAGGTCGCCGCGCAGTGCCACGATGCGTTTGATGCCCGCATCCTTGTACTGCGCCAACAGGTTGCGCAGGTCGTCCTTGCTGTCGCCCACGCAGGACAAATGCGGTGCAGCAGGGACTTTGATCTCGTTTTCCAGCTGCAGCACGGTATTGAGCGTGCGGTCGCGGGTCGAGCCACCGGCACCATAGGTGCAGGAGAAAAAATCGGGGTTGTACGTAGCGAGCTGACGAGCAACGGTCAGCAGCTTTTCATGTCCAGCGTCGGTCTTGGTAGGAAAGAACTCGAAGCTGAAGCGGCGTTCTTGAGACATGGAGCCGATCTCGTCGTAGGAGCGAACTTGTTCGCGAAAAGGCCGGAACGGCCTTCAGATACTGAGCGTCATCGGGGCAGCGAGTGCTGCCGGTGATGGCTGATCACGCTCGATCCGCTTCTGCGTAAGAGGCGGACCGAGCCTGCTCAATCAGTAGCGATACGCGTGCGGCTTGAACGGACCTTCGACGGTCACGCCGATGTAATCGGCCTGGGTCTTGGTCAGCTTGGTCACAACGCCGCCGAAGCCGCGGACCATTTCCAGGGCCACTTCTTCGTCGAGTTTCTTCGGCAGCACTTCAACGGTCAGACGCTCGGCTTTCTTGGTCGGTGCCAGGTCGGCGTACTTCTGCTCGAAGAGGAAGATCTGCGCCAGAACCTGGTTGGCGAACGAGCCATCCATGATGCGGCTTGGGTGGCCAGTGGCGTTACCCAGGTTTACCAGACGGCCTTCGGCCAGCAGGATCAGGTAGTCGTCGTTCTGTGCGTCGAACGAGCCTGGGCCGGTACGATGGATCTTGTGAACCTGTGGCTTCACTTCTTCCCATGCCCAGTTCTTGCGCATGAAAGCGGTGTCGATTTCGTTGTCGAAGTGACCGATGTTGCACACCACAGCGCGCTTTTTCAGCGCCTTGAGCATGTTGGAGTCGCAAACGTTGACGTTACCGGTGGTGGTCACGATCAGGTCGATCTTGCCCAACAGTGCCTTGTCGATGCTCGCTTCGGTGCCGTCGTTCTCACCGTCGATGAACGGCGAAACCAGCTCGAAACCGTCCATGCAGGCCTGCATGGCGCAGATCGGGTCAACTTCGGTCACTTTGACGATCATGCCTTCCTGACGCAGGGACTGGGCCGAGCCCTTGCCCACGTCACCGTAGCCGATCACCAGCGCCTGCTTGCCGGACAGCAAGTGGTCGGTGCCGCGCTTGATGGCGTCGTTCAGGCTGTGACGGCAGCCGTACTTGTTGTCGTTCTTGCTCTTGGTCACCGAGTCGTTGACGTTGATGGCCGGGATTTTCAACTCACCCTTGGCCAGCATGTCCAGCAGGCGGTGAACGCCAGTGGTGGTTTCTTCGGTGACGCCGTGGATCTTGTCCAGCATCGCCGGGTATTTCTTGTGGATGATCTCGGTCAGGTCGCCGCCGTCGTCGAGGATCATGTTGGCGTCCCATGGCTGGCCATCCTTGAGGATGGTCTGCTCGATGCACCACTCGTATTCTTCTTCGGTTTCGCCTTTCCAGGCGAACACAGGAATGCCGGCAGCAGCGATGGCCGCAGCAGCCTGGTCCTGAGTGGAGAAAATGTTGCACGACGACCAGCGAACTTCGGCACCCAGGGCAACCAGGGTTTCGATCAGTACGGCGGTCTGAATGGTCATGTGGATGCAGCCGAGAATCTTCGCGCCTTTCAGCGGCTGATCACCAGCGTATTTGCGACGCAGACCCATCAGGGCAGGCATTTCGGATTCGGCGATGATGGTTTCGCGGCGACCCCAGGCGGCCAGGGAAATATCGGCAACCTTGTAGTCATTGAATTCTGCGGGCGTCATTACAGCACTCATTGAGAGTCTCCATTCCATAAAAATGCGAATGGGCGCCGTTGTGCGTTTAAGGTTTGCCGGTCGAGGATCGTCCTGGCAAACAACGCCCCATCCGAGCCTGACAGGGAAAACCTGCTGCAGCGCCCCTCGGACAGGTGGCGGGAACGGTATCAAGCGTAGATGACCGTTTTGAAACGTTTGGCAGTATAGCGGTGCTCGCGATTCTACCCAAGGCTTTCTGTCGGTTTAAAGGCCATCCAATTGCCATCTGTCTGTAATAGGGTCGATGCACAGTCGCTATCACGCAGGCATGGGCGCGGGTCGCCGGCTCTGCCATCATGCAGCTATCCATCGGCCAGACGCTCAGGAGTGACCATGAATTTCCACACCCGCAAGTGGGTAAAGCCCGAAGACCTCAACCCCAACGGCACGTTGTTCGGCGGCAGCCTGCTGCGCTGGATCGATGAAGAGGCGGCGATCTACGCGATCGTTCAACTGGGTAATCAGCGGGTGGTCACCAAGTACATCTCTGAAATCAACTTCGTCAGTGCCTCGCGTCAGGGCGACATCATCGAACTGGGCATCACCGCCACGGATTTCGGTCGTACCTCGATCACCCTAAAATGCCAGGTGCGCAACAAGATCACCCGCAAGAGCATTCTGACCGTCGACAAGATTGTCTTCGTCAACCTCGACGAAGACGGTCAGCCTGCGCCGCATGGGCGGACTGAAATCCGCTACATCAAGGACCAGTTCGACGTAGAGGACTGATACCTCTTCAAGATCGGACGCGGAGCGTCCAGAACGGCATGCGACGCGGAGCGTCGCACGATAGTGTTTTCCCGGGCACGACAGTTACAGAATGATCGTTCCTCACGCTCCGCGTGGGAATGCCGTTCACGACGCTCCGCGTCGTCCATCCTGCTGGTTTCAGCCCCTGGCTTGTAACTCGCGCAACCACGCCAGACCCACGCTGGTATCGCCTTTCGGACGGTATTCGCAGCCGATCCAGCCGCTGTAGCCCAGTTCGTCGATGACGTTGAACAGGTGCTCGTAGTTCAGTTCACCCAGGTCCGGCTCATGGCGATCCGGTACCCCGGCGATCTGAATATGACCAATGCCTGCAAAGTCGCGACGCAGCTTGCTGGTCAGGTCACCTTCGACGATCTGGCAGTGGTAGCAGTCGAACTGCACCTTCAGGTTGTCGGCACCCACCAGCTTGCAGATGTTCTGTGCCTGATCCTGACGGTTGAGGAAGAAGCCCGGCATGTCGCGGGTGTTGATCGGCTCGATCAGAATCGTGACCCCTGCGCCCTTGGCTTGCTCAGCCGCGAACGCGAGGTTTTCCAGATAGACCGCCTGATGACGCTCACGCAAGCTTTCATCGGCCAGCAAGCCAGCCATGACATGCACTCGGTCATTGCCCAGCACCTGCGCATATTCCAAGGCCTGCTCGATACCGCTGCGAAATTCTGCTTCACGGCCCGGCAGCGTTGCAATGCCTCGCTCGCCTGCCTCCCAGTCGCCCGGCGGAGCGTTGAACAGCGCCTGCACCAGACCGTTGTCGTTCAGGCGCTGCTTGAGTTCCTGAGTGCCGTAGGCGTAAGGGAACAGGTACTCGACCGCGCCGAAACCATCGGCAGCGGCTGCGGCGAAGCGCTCAAGAAAATCATGCTGCGGGTACAGCATGCTGAGGTTGGCGGCAAAACGAGGCATGTTAACTCCAGTCTTCAAAGGGTCAGACGAATGGCCAAAGCAGCAGGGTGATCACGAAGCCCAGTGTGCCGAGCAGCGTGACCAGTACGGTCCAGGTGCGCAAGCCGTCGGCGACGTTGAGGCCCGCCAGCTTGGTGAACATCCAGTAACCGGCATCGTTGATGTGCGACATGGCCAGACCGCCACCGCCCATGGCCAGACACAGCAGGGCCAGGTGGTTGGCGCTCAGGTCCAGTGTGGCGATCAGCGGGCTGAGAATGCCTGCAGTAGTGACCAGTGCAACGGTGGTCGAGCCCTGGACGGCGCGCAGCAGAAGGGTCAGCAGGAAGCCCAGCGCGAGTACCGGCAGACCGGTGTTGCGCAGCGCCTCGGAGACCACGGCACCAATGCCGGTGTCGACCAGCACCTTGCCGAATACGCCACCGGCGCCGGCAATCAGGATCACCATCGCCACACCCGGCAAGGCCGAGCCGATCACATCGGACACCTGAGTACGGCTCCAGCCGCGACGCGAGCCCAGCAGCCAGGCGCACAGCAGGGTATCGATCAGCAGCGCAACCAAGGGGGCACCCAGTACGGTCAGCACTGCGCGCAGCGTGGACGTGGCTGGCAGCATGGTGGTGGCCAGTGTGCCCATCAGAATCAGCACGATCGGCAGCAGGATCAGCGCGATGATCAGTCCGAAACCCGGTGCGGGCGCAGGCGGCAGCTTGCTTGCCAGGCTGCTGGCGCTTTCTTCGACGCCCATTGTTCGGGTTTCGGTCGCTTCACGCGCAGCGGAATAATCGTTACGGGCCCAGGCTTCCAGGTCTTCGTTGGTGACGTGCGGACCATAGACTTCGGCGCGGATGTCATCGGTCATCGGGTAGGTCTTGCGGGTCATGCGGCCCGCGACGAAGTAGCCGATCATGCACAGCACGGCAACGATCGGAATACCCAGCATCAGCACCCGGCCCAGGTCCGCGCCCAACTGGCTGGCAGCGGCAACAGCGCCAGGGTGCGGCGGCAGAAACGCATGCACGGCGAGCAGTGCGGCGCACATCGGCAGCGCGAAAATCAGCAGCGGTTTGCGTGCTGCACGCGCCACACCGTAAGCCAGCGGCATGAGGATGATCACACCGACCTCGAAGAACACCGGAATACCGACCATGAAACCCGCAACGGTCAGCGCCAGAGGCGTGCGCTTGTTGCCGAAGCGGTTGATCAGGGTCTTGGCCAGTGCTTCGGCCCCGCCGGACAGCTCGATGATACGCCCGATCATCGCGCCCAAAGCGATGATGATCGCGATATGGCCGAGCGTCTTGCCCATGCCGCCTTCGATGGTGGCAACCAGATCGGCCGGTTTAACACCGGCGACCAGCGCCACGATAATGCTGACCAGCATCAGGGCGACGAAGGGCTGGAATTTGTACTTGAGCACCAGAAACAACAGCAGTGCGATGCCCGCACCGGCCACGACCATCAACATGAGCGGCGTCATGCCCGTGCACTCCGGTCAATGGTGGTAAAGACTGACAACGAAACAGCGGGGTAGGGGTGAGTCATGCTCTCGATTCCTGTTGTTATTGTTTTTCGACCGGGAGGCGCAATGCGCTCCCCGATCACCGTGTGCTCGTTACCACCTGGCGCCGAACACCTGACGCAGCTCTTCAAGCGCCGCCGGGTCCAGCGGTGCAGGTTTGGGGTTGCTCATCAGCCACAGACGGGCAGTCTCTTCCAGCTCCTCCAGGGCATAGCAGGCCTTGGCCACCGAGCTTTCCCAGACCACTGGACCGAGGCGCTCCAGCATCACGCCGCGCACGCTGTTGGCCAATTCCGCCACGCGCTCGGCGACTTTCGGTGAGCCGGGACGTTCGTAAGGGATCAAGGGGATATGCCCGACCTTCATGACCTGATACGGCGTCAGCGGCGGCAGAATGTCGTCCTCCTGCCACACTCCGGCCAGGGTCAGGGCGACCAGATGCGTCGAGTGCGTATGCACCACGCCGCCGACCTGCGGGTTGCGGTCGTAGACTTCGCGGTGCAGGGCCAGGGTCTTGGACGGCTTGCTGCCGGACACCCATTCACCGGCCAGATTGACCTTGGCGATATCGGCCGGGTCCATGCGGCCCAGGCAGGCGTCGGTCGGGGTAATCAGCCAGCCGTCGTCGAGTCGTGCGCTGATGTTGCCGGCGCTGCCCACCGTATAGCCACGGCCATACAGCAAACGGCCGACGTCGCAGATTTCCTGACGCAGTGCGTTTTCGTCGATCATCAGGCCGCCCCCGCCAGTTGCTTGAGCGCCTTGGCGAAGAAGTCGCGCGCACCGAAATTGCCGGATTTGAGGGCCAGAGCCAGCGGTTGTGCGCCCCTGCTCACCGTGGCCGGAACGCCCGGATCAATCTGTGCGCCGATCTGCAGCAACTGCACGCCCAGTGCCTGAACCACGGCACCGGAAGTTTCGCCACCGGCAACCACGAAACGCCGTACGCCTGCGTCCAGCAGCCCTTTGGCGATTTCGCCGAGTGCGGCTTCGACCATGGCTCCGGAGCGTTCGACGCCCAGTTCTTTCTGCACGGCTTTGACTTCATCCGGTGTGCTGGTGGCGTAGATCAATACGGTCTGCCCGGCATCTCTGGCGAAGGCCAGCGCCTGCTCGACCACTGGCTTGCCAGCGGCCAGGTCCAGCGGATTGATGCGCAGCGCAGGGCGATCGGCTTCCAGCCAGGCCGCAACCTGACCGTTGGTGGCGACTGATGCGCTACCCGCCAGTACCACTTCGCCGCCACTGATGGCGACCTGTTTGGCGGCATCGATATCGCGCAGCTTGCCTGCCTTGCGGAAGTTACCCGGCAGGCCCAGCGCCAGACCCGAGCCACCGGTCAGCAGCGGCAAGTCGGCGCAGGCTTCGCCCAGGGTATACAAATCTGCATCCGACAGGGCATCGGCGATCGCCATGCTCACACCTTCGGCGCGCAGCTCGGCAATTCTGTTGCGCACGCCTTCGACGCCCTGGGCAATGCTGTCATAGCGCAACAGGCCGACCTTGTGGCGGGTCTGCGCTTGCAGCACACGCACCAGATTGGCGTCGGTCATGGGCGTCAGCGGGTGGTTCTGCATGCCCGATTCACTGAGTAACTGGTCCTGTACGAACAGATGACCACGGAAAATCGTGCGGCCGTTTTCCGGGAAGGCGGGGCAGGCGAGGGTGAAATCGCTGCCCAGTTGCTCCAGCAGTGCTTCGCTGACCTGGCCGATGTTACCCGCGGCGGTGGAATCGAACGTCGAGCAGTATTTGAAGAAGATCTGCTCGCAGCCGCGCTCGCGCAGCCACTCCAGAGCCGCCAGGGATTCAGCCACCGCGTCGGCGCTGGGCGTGGTACGCGATTTCAGCGCGATGACAATCGCGTCGGCGTCGAGACCGGCAGCCATCTCGGCGCTGGGGATGCCAATGCTCTGCACGGTGCGCATGCCGCCCCGCACCAGCATGTTGGCCAGGTCGGTGGCGCCGGTGAAGTCATCGGCAATGCAGCCCAGCAGCGGGCGAGCGTTATTCAGGCTCATCAGTCGCTCCTCAGGCTTTTTCTGGCTTGGCTTTCGGCAACTCGATGCCCGGGAAAATCTTGATCACGGCCGAGTCATCCTCGCGACCGAAGCCGGCGCTGGATGCCTGCATGAACATCTGGTGCGCGGTGGCCGAGAGCGGCAGCGGGAATTTGCTGCTGCGTGCGGTATCCAGCACCAGACCCAGGTCCTTGACGAAGATGTCCACGGCCGACAGCGGCGTGTAATCGGCATTGAGGATGTGCGGCACGCGGTTTTCGAACATCCACGAGTTACCGGCACTGTTGGTGATCACTTCATACAGTGCGTCAGCATCGACACCTTCGCGCAGGCCGAGGGCCATGGCTTCGGCACTGGCGGCGATGTGTACACCCGCGAGCAACTGATTGATGATTTTGACTTTCGAACCCAGACCGTGGACGTCGCCCAGGCGATAGACCTTGCCGGCCATGCCGTTGAGGATGGCTTCTGCCTTGGCGTAGGACTCGGCAGGGCCGGAGGTCATCATGGTCATCTGACCTGCGGCAGCCTTGGCGGCACCGCCGGAGATAGGCGCATCGAGGTACAGCAGGTTTTGTGCGGCCAGACGCTCGCCCAGTTCGACGGCGAAGGTGGGCGCGACGGTGGCGCAACCGATGACCAGGCAGCCTGGACGCAGGGCGGCAATAGCGCCGTTTTCGCCAAACAGCACGGTTTCGGTCTGCTCGGCGTTGACTACGACTGTGATGATCACATCGCAGGCAGCGGCCATGCTGGCCGGAGAATCACAGGCAACCCCGCCTTCCTGGGCGAATGCTTCGGTCACGCTGGTGCGCACATCACAGGCATGCACAGTGAAGCCGCTACGCAGCAACGAGCGGGCAATGCCCAGACCCATCGCACCCAGGCCGATAACGCCAACGTTTTTGCCAGTCATGCAGTAATCCTCGAAGTCAGTGCCGATGCCTGTGAAGCCGACATTCGGACGTTATTGTTCTGATCTGTGAATCTGATAGTGAATCAATGAGTAAATAATGTGAAGTATTTTTATTTTTCACAAAAATTAACATCGATAGGCTTTTTCCATCGCGCACAAAAAAGCCCCTGTGCGGGGCTTGATTGATAACGATGATGTCCGGCGTGCTGCGCCGCCTTTCACGAATCAGAATTTTGGCACTGGCGCGCTCGTGGCGTTTCTCAGTGAACCGCTTTCCTGACGCACGACTTCTTTGGGCTTGTACGCGCAATAACCGGGGCGCGGCCCGACTTTCGGGTGGTTGCGGCAGGTGTCCGGGCGCTTGTCATAGATGGTACACAGGCGGCTTTTGCGGTCCAGGTACAGGCAGTCATTGTTGCTCATGCGCTGCAAGGTGAAGATCTCGGACTTCTGGTTGTAGCGCTCGACGATGCCTTCTTTCTGCAGACGCTTGGCGATGTTCTTGGCCGGGTCGCCGCGTTCGAACTCATCGACGATGCCGATGCGGATCAGGTCCTTGATCTTCACTTCTACCGGCAACGTGCAGCAACTGGACACGCAGCCCCCGCACATGTGGCTGGAGTATTTGGCCCAGGTGTCGATGCGATCGAGTTCTGCGGCGGCGATCAAGGTGGGTTTCATTTCAGGTCAGGCTTCCGGGTGTATCGGGGCGCGCGATCATACCGGTCTGCAGCGATTTGCAGAAATCAAAAATTGCCGAGGCGACTGTCGGTCAGGTGTGGAGAGGCGGTTGGTTGCAGCGTCCACGCCTGCCGAGCGCAGTCGGTCAGCAGGCGCGGTGTCTCAGAAGGAACTCAGGACTTGAGCTTGTCGTCGGCCCTGAACATGCTGCGGATGCCACGAACGGCCTGGCGGATGCGGTCTTGGTTCTCAATCAGGGCGAAGCGCACATGATCGTCGCCGTACTCACCGAAACCGATGCCCGGCGAGACACACACCTTGGCTTCGGCCAGCAGCTTCTTGGCGAACTCCAGCGAACCCAAGTGCGCATAAGCCTGTGGAATCTTCGCCCAGACGTACATAGAGGCCTTGGGGTTCTCGACCATCCAGCCCAGCTCGTGCAAGCCCTTGACCAGCACGTTACGGCGCTGGCGATACTGCTCGGCAATGTCGAGCACGCACTGCTGATCGCCTTCCAGCGCGGCAATCGCCGCCACTTGCAGTGGCGTGAAGGTACCGTAGTCGTGGTAACTCTTGATCCGCGCCAGTGCATTCACCAGTTCGGGGTTGCCGACCATGAAGCCAATCCGCCAGCCTGCCATGTTGTAGCTCTTGGACAAGGTGAAGAACTCCACGGCAATGTCCTTGGCGCCCGGCACCTGCATGATCGACGGGGCTTTCCAGCCATCGTAGACGATGTCGGCGTACGCCAGGTCATGCACCACCAGCACGTCGTACTGTTTGGCCAGAGCCACCACGCGCTCGAAGAAATCCAGCTCCACACATTGCGCAGTCGGGTTGGACGGAAAGCCCAGAATCATCATCTTCGGCTTGGGAATCGAGCCGCGAATGGCTTTTTCCAGCTCGTCGAAGAAGTCCACGCCTGGCACCAGCGGCACCGATCGCACCTGGGCGCCGGCAATCACGGCACCGTAGATGTGGATCGGGTAACTGGGGTTGGGCACCAGCACCGTGTCACCCTGATCCAGCGTGGCGAGCATCAGGTGGGCCAGGCCTTCCTTGGAACCAATGGTCACGATCGCTTCGCTTTCAGGGTCGATGTCGACCTCGTAGCGCTTCTTGTACCAGTTGGAAATCGCCCGACGCAGGCGTGGAATGCCGCGCGAGGTGGAGTAGCCGTGGGTGTCTTCGCGCTGGGCGACGGTGATCAGTTTTTCGACAATGTGCGGCGGTGTGGCCCCGTCGGGGTTGCCCATGCTCAGGTCGATAATGTCCTCACCGCGACGACGAGCAGCCATTTTCAGCTCGGCGGTGATGTTGAACACGTAAGGGGGGAGTCGATCGATGCGCGCAAAGCGGCGCGGCGAACCTTGGTCTGCCATGAGTATCTCGCGTACGTAAGCGCCCGGAACCGTCCGAGCGACGTGGCCACAGGAGGCGGCCTGCCGAGGAAGATAGATGGGCTGACAGCCTTTTGTCCATCGGGATTTGCAACGCCGTGCCAAGACCGATATTCGGACCCCACCAAACCACCCGGCGGTGTAGAATCGGCGCTATTCATCGCCAGTCATCCCCGGCGGGTTTATGAGCTCAGGCCGAATACACGGTGATCCCGTGGTGTTCGGTTTCTTCGCTGCCTGCGGTCACTGCCGCTCGTTCGCGACGTCAATAGAAGCTCACTCCCTTCCTGATCAGCCTTATTTTTGCCGGAGTGTTTCAATGCCTGATTACCGCTCGAAAACGTCCACCCACGGCCGTAACATGGCCGGCGCTCGTGCCCTGTGGCGCGCCACGGGCATGAAGGACGAAGACTTCAAGAAACCGATCATCGCCATCGCCAACTCCTTCACCCAGTTCGTACCCGGCCACGTCCACCTCAAGGACATGGGCCAGCTGGTCGCGCGTGAAGTCGAGCGCGCCGGTGGCGTGGCCAAGGAATTCAACACCATTGCGGTCGACGATGGCATCGCCATGGGCCACGACGGCATGCTCTATTCGCTGCCGAGCCGCGAGATCATTGCCGACTCGGTCGAGTACATGGTCAATGCGCATTGCGCCGACGCCATCGTGTGCATTTCCAACTGCGACAAGATCACCCCGGGCATGCTGATGGCGTCGTTGCGCCTGAACATTCCGGTGATCTTCGTCTCCGGCGGGCCAATGGAAGCGGGCAAGACCAAACTGGCCAGCCACGGCCTGGATCTGGTCGATGCGATGGTCATCGCCGCCGACTCGACAGCCAGTGACGAAAAAGTCGCCGAGTACGAGCGCAGCGCCTGTCCGACCTGCGGGTCGTGTTCCGGCATGTTCACCGCCAACTCGATGAACTGCCTGACCGAAGCACTGGGTCTGGCCCTGCCGGGCAACGGTTCCGCACTCGCCACCCACAGCGACCGCGAGCAGCTCTTCCTGCAGGCCGGCCGCACCATCGTTGACCTGTGCCGTCAGTACTACAAGGAAAACGATGACTCGGTGTTGCCGCGCAACATCGCCAACTTCAAGGCGTTCGAGAACGCCATGACGCTGGACATCGCCATGGGCGGTTCGACCAACACCATCCTGCACTTGCTGGCCGCTGCTCAGGAAGCCGAGATCGACTTCGACCTGCGCCACATCGACCGCCTGTCGCGCAAGGTGCCGCAGCTGTGCAAGGTCGCGCCGAACATCCAGAAGTACCACATGGAAGACGTGCACCGCGCGGGCGGGATCTTCAGCATCCTCGGCGAGCTGGCCCGTGGCGGCCTGCTGCACACCGACCTGCCGACCGTACACAGCAAGACCCTAGCTGAAGGCATCGCCAAATGGGACATCACCCAGACTGACGACGAGGCCGTGCACACCTTCTTCAAGGCAGGCCCGGCGGGCATCCCGACGCAGACCGCGTTCAGCCAGTCGACCCGCTGGGACAGCCTGGATGCTGACCGTGAAAACGGCTGCATTCGTAGCGTCCAGCACGCCTATTCGCAAGAAGGTGGCCTGGCCGTGCTGTACGGCAACATCGCACTGGACGGCTGCGTGGTGAAAACCGCTGGCGTCGACGAGTCGATCCACGTCTTCGAAGGCAACGCGAAGATCTTCGAAAGCCAGGACAGCGCGGTGCGCGGGATTCTCGCTGACGAAGTCAAAGCGGGCGACATTGTCATCATCCGCTACGAAGGCCCGAAAGGCGGCCCGGGCATGCAGGAAATGCTCTACCCGACGTCCTACCTGAAGTCCAAGGGGCTGGGCAAGGATTGCGCACTGCTGACTGATGGTCGCTTCTCGGGCGGTACGTCCGGCCTGTCCATCGGCCACGCCTCACCGGAAGCGGCGGCAGGCGGAGCGATCGGTCTGGTGCGCGACGGTGACAAGGTGCTGATCGACATCCCCAATCGCTCGATCAACCTGCTGATCGACGATGCCGAGATGGCCGAGCGTCGCACCGAACAGGACAAGAAAGGCTGGAAACCTGTCGAGTCGCGTCCACGCAAAGTGACCACCGCCCTCAAGGCCTACGCCCTGCTGGCGACCAGCGCTGACAAGGGCGCGGTGCGTGACAAGGCGTTGCTGGACAAACTGGTGCCTTGATCTGCATCGGCAACACTAAAAAGCCCGGCAGAGATGCCGGGCTTTTTGCTGCGTTTGAAAAAGCAGCGCTTACTTGCGGTCCGCAATTACCCCGATCAGCACCAGCACCACCAACAGCACCGGCGCCAGGCTGTAGTTGTTGAACTGGCTGAGGCCGCGCACTACCCAAGGCGTGGCATAGATCAGCGCCGCGCCGCTGCCCACGGCGCACAGAAGGGCGATGAGCGGGATGCGCAGAGCGCCTGTGATGCCGCTGATTCGCTGTTCCAGCCAGCCTTTGATGTCCGAGCCGAACAGCACCAGCAGACAGCCCACCAGCGCGAGCGCGATTTCCGAGAGATTGCTGCGGCTCCAGCGCGAGACGGTGGCGAGCAAATCGAGTACGAAATCCATGCAGGGTCCTTAGATCAGAAAGTATTGCAGCAGGTCGTTGAGGAACAGCTGGCCTTGTGGCGTGGCGATCAGGCGTGTCGGGTCCTGGTGCAGCAACCCCTTTTGTTCAGCCTGTCGACGCGCCTCGGCCAGCGAATCGAGGCTTAGACCGGTTCTTTCGCGAAATAACGCAGCGTCCACACCATTTGTCAGTCGCAGTGCGTTCATCAGGAATTCGAACGGCAATTCATCCAGCGGCAACAGCTTGGAACCGGCCTGAAACGGCTTGTCCGGGTTCAGGTAATCCTTGGGCAGCCGGGTTTTCCAGGTGCGCATGATGCGCCCGTCCGGGTGGCTCAGCTTGCCGTGTGCACCTGCGCCGATGCCGATGAAATCACCGAACGCCCAATAGTTGAGGTTATGCCGCGCCGGTTTTCCGGGCTGTGCATAAGCCGACACTTCGTATTGCGCGTAGCCATGAGTGGCCAGCAACTGCTGTCCGGTTTCCTGAATGTCCCAAAGAATGTCGTCTTCGGGCAGCACCGGTGGCTGATTCCAGAACACCGTGTTGGGCTCCAGGGTCAGTTGATACCAGGACAGGTGGGTCGGCGCGAGGGCAATGGCCTGGCGCAGATCGGCCAGCGCCTCGTCCTGGGACTGATCCGGCAGGCCGTGCATCAGGTCCAGGTTGAAGTTGTCGAAACCGGCCTGACGCGCCATATCGGCGGCACGAATTGCTTCGTCGCCGTTGTGAATGCGGCCCAGCGCCTTGAGTTTGGATTCCTGAAAGCTCTGAATGCCGATCGACAGTCGATTGATGCCCAGGCCGCGATAGGCGCTGAACTTGACCTGCTCGAAGGTGCCCGGGTTGGCTTCCAGCGTGATCTCGATATCGCTGGCAAAGCGGATGCGCTGTTCGACGCCCTGCAGCAGGCGCCCCAGCGCATCGGCGCTGAACAGGCTCGGCGTACCGCCACCAAAGAAGATCGATTGCAGCTCGCGGCCGTAGACGTGCGGCAGGTCCAGGTCCAGGTCGGCGAGCAGGGCGTCGACGTATTCCTGTTCCGGCAGCACCGGGCTGGCAGTGTGCGAGTTGAAGTCGCAGTACGGGCATTTGCGCACGCACCACGGAATATGGATGTACAGCGACAACGGCGGCAGGTGCGGCAGTGCAGGGCGCGGGCTCTCTGACGAGAAGCCGCTCTCGCCGAGAAACAGCGGCTGCGCAGGCGAATCGTGGGTCATTGCAGACCCAGGCGTTGCCGCAACAGGACCATCGCGCGGGCGCGGTGGCTGAGCTGGTTCTTCTCGGTCGGGCCCAGTTCGGCACTCGAGCAGTTGCGCTCCGGCACCCAGAATAGCGGGTCATAGCCGAAGCCGTGTTCACCGCTGGCGGCGTGCAGGATGCGCCCGTGCCACAGCCCTTCACAGAGGATCGGCAATGGATCGTCGGCGTGGCGCACCAGCGCCAATACGCAGACGAACTGTGCACCACGCTGGTCGTCCGGCACGTCTTTGAGCGCTTCCAGCAGCTTGGCGTTGTTGGCGGCATCGCCCTGGCCATCGGCGTAGCGTGCGGAATAGATACCCGGCGCACCGCCGAGAAAGTCCACCGCCAGCCCTGAGTCGTCGGCCAGCGCAGGCAGACCGGACAGACGCGCGGCGTTGCGTGCCTTGAGGATTGCATTCTCGACGAATGACAGGCCGGTTTCTTCCGGCTCCACCAGACTGAACTCGCTGACCGAGCGCAGCGTTACACTGCCGCCGAGCATGGCTTGGAGTTCCTTGAGTTTGCCGCCATTGTGGCTGGCCAGTACGAGTTGTGTGAGGTTCATGGTTGGCCTGTCGTGGTGCTTGGAAACGGTCGGTTAAACGGCAATCCTGTGGTCCGTCAGCCCAGGGCTGGTGACGCGGTAGATGCCGATCTCGCCGAGCAGATTGGGCCAGAGTTTGCTGGCCCAGCCATGACGATGCTGCTGATCGACCGCCAGCCTGTCGAGCACCTGCGCATCGCGCTCGCGGCACAGCTCTTCGAAGTCGCCGAAGGTGCAGAAGTGAATGTTCGGCGTGTTGTACCAGGTATACGGCAGGAATTCGGACACCGGCATGCGGCCCTTGCTCGCCAGGTACCAGCGGCAGCGCCAGTGACCGAAGTTCGGGAAGGTGATGATGCACTGGCGACCGACGCGCAGCATCTCGTCGAGGATTCGGTCCGGGTAATGTACCGCTTGCAGGGCCTGGGTCATGACCACGACGTCGAAGCTGTTGCTGGCAAAGTTGCCCAGCCCCTTGTCGAGGTCCTGCTCGATGACGTTGATGCCCTTGGCGACACACTCGGCAATGTTGGCGGCGTCGTTTTCCAGCCCGTAGCCGGTGACCTGCTTGTGGTCACGCAGCCAGGTCAGCAATTCGCCGTCGCCACAACCCAGGTCGAGCACGCGGCTGCCCGCGGGAATCCATTCCTGAATGATTTCCAGATCGGCTCTCATGGCGTCCTCACAACGAAATTCGGTTCATGTAATTACCGAAAGCCTGCAAGTAGCGCGGAATCGGGATCAGAAAGGCGTCGTGGCCTTGAGGTGCGTCGATTTCCAGGTAGCAGACGTCCTTGCGCGCGGCCATCAGCGCGTCCACCAGTTCCCGCGAGCGGGCTGGCGAGAAGCGCCAGTCGGTGGTGAACGACATCACGCAGAATTTGGCGGTGGCGTTGGCGAATGTCTTGGCCAGGTCGTCGTTGAAGTTCGCCGCAGGGTCGAAGTAATCCAGTGCCTTGGTCATCAACAGGTAGGTATTGGCGTCGAAACGCCCGGAAAATTCTTCACCCTGATAACGCAGGTAGCTCTCGACCTGAAACTCGACGCTGTGGAAGTCGTAGTTGAGTTTTTCGCTCTTCAGGCCACGGCCGAATTTCTCGCCCATCGAGTCATCCGACAGGTAGGTGATGTGCCCGACCATCCGCGCCAGCATCAGGCCGCGTTTGGGAATCACTCCGCGTTCCTGGAACGAACCACCGTGGAATTCGGGGTCGGTGAGAATAGCCTGACGCGCCACCTCGTTGAACGCGATGTTCTGTGCCGACAGCTTGGGGGCAGAGGCGATCGCCAGGCAATGGCGCACGCGATCCGGGTAGCTGATGGTCCATTGCAGCGCCTGCATGCCGCCCAGGCTGCCGCCAATCACCGCAGCCCAGGTGTCGATACCCAGCAGATCCGCCAGCCGGGCCTGACTGTTGACCCAGTCTTCTACGGTCACCACCGGGAAATTGGCACCGAACGGCTTGCCGGTGTCCGGGTCAATGCTGCTCGGCCCGGTGGAGCCATTGCAGCCGCCCAGATTGTTAAGGCTGACGACGAAGAACTTGTTGGTGTCGATAGGCTTGCCGGGACCGATACAGCTGTCCCACCAACCGGGTTTGCGGTCATCGGCACTGTGGAAGCCTGCGGCATGGTGATGCCCGGACAGCGCATGACAGATCAGCACGGCATTGCTGCGTGCGGCGTTGAGTTGACCGTAGGTTTCGTAAATCAGGTCATAGGCTGGCAACGAACGACCACAGGCCAGCGCCAGAGGCTCGCTGAAATGCGCCGTTTGCGGTGTGACCAGTCCGACAGAATCGTGAGGGAATACCGTGGGCATCGACCCTGCTCTCGCATAAATGAGGCGTAAGTCTAAAGACCGCGGGGTGCAGCGGCAATAAGGGATATTGTGAGACGTAAATCAACGGCACGATAGTTACGAGGTGATCGTTCCTCACGCTCCAGCGCGGGAATGCCTAGGGTGACGCTCCGCGTCACAGATCTGCGCCGTGCCGCATGCTCCGGATAGGACGCGGAGCGTCCAGAACGGCATGCCCACGCGGAGCATGGGCACGATAGGCGTTCTTTCGAACGTCACGCTCCAGCGCGGGAACCTCTAGCGCGGGAACAAGAGTGCTTACATCAACAGCCGCAGCACATCCGGCATGCCGCTCATGGCGGCGAGGTTGTTGATGACCAGCATGTCCAGCAGCTTGAGCACCAGGAATGCGAGGATCGGCGAGATGTCCAGGCCGCCCAGGTTCGGGACGATCCTGCGGAACGGTGCCAGTGCCGGTTCGCAGATCTGGTTGACCAGTTCCGCGCCAGGGTTGTGGCTGCCCGGTGCGACCCACGACAGAATCACGCTGATGATCAGGGCAAAGAAGAAGATCTTCAGGAACAGTGCGGTCACGCCGATGATCGACCACAGCAGCAGGTGCAGCGGGTCGCCCGTGGTGCCGAACATCAGCAGCAGGGTCAGGGCCATCAGGATCATCTGCACGATGATCGCCAGCACCAGCGACGACATGTCCAGCCCGAACAGGCTGGGGATGATGCGTCGCAGCGGCTTGAGCAGCGGCTGGGTGGCGCGCACGATGAACTGGCACAGCGGGTTGTAGAAGTTGGCCCGTACCAGTTGCAGGACAAAGCGCAACAGCACGATCAGCAGGTAAAGACTGCCAAGCGTCTGCAGGACGTAAATTGCAGCGGTGTTCAATCCGATCATCGATCTGCTCCAGAAAACCCGAAAATTATTTGCCCAGTTGTTCAGCCAGCTCGGCTGCACGATGGTCTGCGGCGGTCAGTGCCGTTTCCACCAGTGCCTCGAATCCGCCCGCCTGAAATGCCTTGATGGCCGCCTCGGTGGTCCCGCCCGGCGATGTAACGCGACGACGCAGCTCGCCAGCGCCTGCATCACTGCCAGTCGCGATCAAGGCCGAGCCCAGCGCTGTCTGCAGGGTCAGCTTTTTAGCAATGTCCTCCGGCAGACCCAGTTTCACGCCTGCCGCAGTCATCGCTTCCATCATCAGAAAGAAATACGCCGGGCCACTGCCGGACACTGCCGTGACAGCGTCCATGTGTTTTTCCTGCTCGACCCAGACCGCGATGCCGACTGCGGCCAGCAACGCCTCGGCCTGCTCACGCTGCTCTGGCGTGACGTTGTCGGTCGCGTACAACCCGCTGGCACCCTGACGCAGCAGTGAGGGCGTATTGGGCATGCAGCGCACCACCGGCTGCTCGCCCAGCCACTGCGTCAGGCTGGCGCAGGTGATGCCGGCCGCGACCGAAACAATCAGCTGGTGAGGTTCGAGACTGGGCTTCAAGGCCTGGCAGACGTTTTTCATCATCTGCGGCTTGACCGCCAGTACCACCACGTCGGCGCCATTGATCGCGTCGGCGTTGTCGGCGAATACCTGGATGCCGTGATCGTTGGCGATGCGCTCGCGGGTTTCGGCACCCGGCGCACTGGCACTGATCAGTGCCGCCTCCACGCCCTGGGCGCGCAGGCCGCCGATCAGGCTGGCGGCCATGTTTCCGGCACCAACGAAGGCAATACGGGTCTTGCTCATGAAGGGGTCCTTGTGAAGAGGTTATGGCTGGCCATAGTCGCGGGCGCCAAAAAGAGCGGTGCCGATGCGCACCCAGGTCGCGCCTTGTGCAACGGCGGCTTCCAGGTCGTGGCTCATGCCCATGGAAAGTGTGTCGAGCGGCAGGTGCAATTGCTCCTGCAGCGTGCGCACTGCGGCGAAGGATGCGTTCTGCGCCGCAGGATCGTCTGTAGGCTCGGGGATGGCCATCAGGCCGCGCAACCTGAGTCGCGGCAGGGCGCTGATGGCTGCGGCCAGCGCAGGCAGGTCCTGAGGCGTACAGCCCGATTTGCTGGCTTCGCCACTGACGTTCACCTGAATGCAGATGTTCAGCGGTTCAAGCGCTTCGGGGCGTTGCTCGGACAGGCGTTGAGCGATTTTCAGGCGGTCCACGGAATGTACCCAGTCGAAGTTCTCGGCGATAGCTCGCGTCTTGTTCGATTGAATGGGGCCAATAAAGTGCCAGCACAAGGGCAGGTCGCTCAGTTCGAGCTGTTTGCCCAGTGCTTCCTGTAAATAATTTTCGCCAAAATCGCGCAAACCTGCGGTGTAAGCTTCACGCAGGTCACTGGCGGGCTTGGTTTTACTCACCGCCAGCAGGCCGACGGACGCTGGATCGCGCTCAGCAGCAAGCGCTGCGTCGCGAATTCGCTGTTCGAGCGTTGAAATGTTCGCTGCTATCGTGGACATTGATTTGCGCCAGCAGGGCTAAAGTCTGCGGCATTCTATGTGATTGAGGAGCTGTATGGATATTACCGAGCTGCTGGCCTTCAGTGCCAAACAGGGCGCGTCGGATTTGCACCTCTCTGCAGGTCTGCCGCCAATGATCCGCGTCGACGGCGATGTACGGCGTATCAACCTGCCTCCGCTGGACGCGAAGGAGGTCAAGGCGCTGATCTACGACATCATGAACGACAAGCAACGCCAGGACTTCGAAGAACGGCTGGAAACCGACTTTTCCTTCGAAGTGCCGGGCGTGGCGCGGTTTCGGGTCAACGCTTTCAACCAGAACCGCGGTGCTGGCGCGGTCTTCCGGACCATCCCTTCGAAAATCCTGAGCATGGAAGACTTGGGCATGGGCAGTGTGTTTCGGAAGATTACCGACGTGGCGCGTGGCCTGATTCTGGTCACCGGTCCGACCGGCTCAGGCAAGTCGACCACCCTGGCGGCGATGATCGACTACCTGAATAACAACAAGCATCACCACATTCTGACCATCGAGGACCCGATCGAATTCGTCCACGAGTCGAAGAAGTGCCTGGTCAACCAGCGCGAGGTGCACCGCGACACACTGGGCTTCTCGGAGGCGCTGCGCTCGGCGTTGCGTGAAGACCCGGACGTGATTCTGGTCGGGGAGATGCGTGACCTGGAGACCATCCGCCTGGCGCTGACCGCGGCTGAAACCGGCCACCTGGTATTCGGCACGCTGCACACCACATCAGCAGCCAAGACCATCGACCGGATCGTCGATGTGTTTCCGGCTCAGGAAAAATCGATGATTCGCTCGATGCTCTCCGAATCGCTGCACGCCGTGGTTTCGCAGGCGTTGCTCAAGAAGGTCGGCGGCGGACGCGTGGCGGCGCACGAAATCATGATGGGCACCCCGGCGATCCGTAACCTGATCCGCGAGGACAAGGTGGCGCAGATGTATTCGTCGATCCAGACGGGCGGCTCGATGGGCATGCAGACGCTGGACATGTGCCTGGCCGATCTGGTGAAGAAGGGGCTGATCACCCGTGAAAGCGCGCGCGAACGTGCCAAGGTGCCGGATAACTTCTGATCGCAGGGAGGCTGCAGGAACGAAAAAGGGGTCTTGAAAGCGTTCAAGACCCCTTTTTTTCAGATGCGGCTTGCGGACCGCGGATTCACATCAGGATCAGCGCTGAACCACACGCATCTGTCCGGGTTGCTTGGGCAGCACGCGCTTGGCGATCTTGTAGTGACTGTTCCAATACGGTTTGTTCAGCGTATCGACAGTTACGGCCTTGCCACGGCGCGGCGCATGAACGAACTTGTTGTCGCCCAGGTAAATGGCGACGTGGTTGATGTTGCGGCTCTTGATATTGAAGAACAGCAGGTCACCGGGTTTCAGATCCTTGCGATCCACCGTCTGACCATGACCCTGGGCCATGGCATTGGAGGTGCGTGGCAGGTCGACCTCACGGACATCCGTGTAGGCGTATTTGACCAGTCCGCTGCAGTCCAGGCCTTTGCCGGGCGTGGTGCCGCCCCAGCGATAAGGCGTGCCCACAGCCTGCAAGGCGCGTTTTACAACGGCGCTGCCTTGCTTGGCAGGGGCAGAAGCCTGCAAGGCCGCGATTTTTTTGGCGTTCTTGCGTGAAAGCGGCTTCTGGACGGCGCTGGTAGCGCCGTACTGAGTTCGGGTGGTGGTGGCTTCCTTGGGTGCATTGCGAGTCGCGAGTGCCGGTGAAGAGTGGCTTTTGGCGGTGTAGCCCGTGAAGCTCGCAGGAAGTTGTTGCTCACGATTGGTGGCGTGGGCGGCCAGTGGCATAAATAGGCAAATGGTTAGCCATGTCTTGAAAAAAGGACGCATTCGGCAGGGCTCATGGTGGTCAGCGCGCAACTTTATAACAGCTTTTTCAAAAAAACTGACCCCATTTGTCGAGCGCATCACAGTGGCATCATTGCGTTTTATGCGACAGACTCTTTCTTTTTTCGGGCTAATCCCTTTAGCGACAAGGGCTTGGCGGCATTAAACCGCCTCATGTGCCATACGTCGGAATAGGGAAACCAAGTCACAATTTTGTTATGTATTTTTTTCTATCAGCGCAAAGAGGGCAAAAATGAACGCCTATCGTTCAGACACACACAGCAAGGTCATGGGTTACCTGATGTGGATTTTCGGCTTCCTGGGAGCGCATCGCTTCTACTACGGCAAACCGGTCACCGGGACCATCTGGTTCTTCACGTTCGGTCTGCTTGGCATTGGCTGGCTGATCGACCTGTTCCTGATCCCGTCGATGGACCGTGACGCCGACCTGCGCTTTACCCCCGGCTCCACCGACTATAGCGTGGCGTGGGTGCTGCTGACCTTCCTCGGCCTGTTCGGCGTGCACCGCATGTACCAGGGCAAGTGGATTACCGGGATTATCTACCTGTTTACCGGCGGGCTGTTTCTGGTGGGCATCCTCTATGACTTCTGGACATTGAATGACCAGATCTCGATGAAGAACGCCCGACGCGGGTAAAGCTTGGGCAGAGGGGCTGACGCAGAGCGTCGCCCGGCTCGCTCCCACAATGATGCAACGAGGAACGTGGGAGCGAGAGCCCGGAGCGGGCTCAACGGCTGTAGCTGATCCGTCCATCCACCAGTGTGTAGCGTACCGAACCGGGCAGGCAGTGACCGATGAAGGGGCAGTTTTCGCCTTTTGACAGCCAGGTCTCGCCGGCAACCGTCGAGGCGGCAGGGTCGAACAGGACGATGTCGGCGGGTGCCCCTGCGCTCAGCTTGCCGGCTGGCAGGCGCAGCGCGGCGGCAGGGCCGCTGCTCAGGCGGGCGATCAGGGTCGGCAGGTCCAGAAGACCGTCATCCACCAGGGTCATGGCCAGTGGCAGCAACAGTTCGACGCTGCTGATGCCCGGCTCCGTAGCGCCAAACGGCGCCAGCTTGGCATCGCGTTCGTGCGGCTGGTGATGGCTGGAAATCGCCTGAATGACACCGCTCTTCACCGCTTCACGCAGACCATCGCGGTCAGCGCGGGTGCGCAGCGGCGGCTGGACGTGATAGAGGCTGGAGAAGTCGATCAGCGCCTCGTCAGTCAGAATCAACTGATACAACGCCACATCCGCCGTCACCGGCAGACCACGCGCCTGTGCCTGGGCGATCAGCGCCGCGCCACGGGCACTGGTCAGTTGGCTGAAGTGCGCACGTACACCGCTCTGTTCGACCAGCAACAGGTCGCGAGCCATCGCTACGGTTTCGGCCGTCTCGGGAATGCCCGCCAGACCCAGGAAACTGGCCGTCGGACCATCGTGTGCCAGACCGCCTTCGGCCAGATCACGATCCTGCGAGTTGAAAATCACCGTCAGGTCGAAGGTCGCCGCATATTCCAGTGCCCGGCACAGCGTGCGGGTGTTGCTGAAGCTGCTCAGACCATTGCCGAAGGCCACGCAACCTGCGTCGCGCAGGGCGATCAGTTCTGCCAGCTGTTCGCCTTCCAGGCCCTTGCTCAGCGCCCCGATGGGGAACACCTTGCTGAACCCGGCCTCACGGGCGCGGTCGAGGATCAGCTCGGCCACTGCCGAGGTGTCGAGCACCGGTTTGGTACGTGGCGGGCAGCACAGGCTGGTCACGCCGCCTGCCACCGCTGCGCGGGTTTCGCTGGCGATGCTGCCCTTGCGACTGTAGCCAGGTTCGCGCAAGGACACATTGAGGTCGACCAGGCCCGGTGCTGCGACCAGCCCGGTAGCGTCGATGGTCTGAGTGGGCTCGAAACCCGCCGGGGCCGAACCGATGGCGCTGAGTTTGCCTGCTTCAAGGTGCAGGTCAGTGATTTGATCCAGCCCGCTGACCGGGTCGATGACGCGAGCGCCGAGGATGCTGAGCTTCACTGGGCGTTCTCCTGTTCGAATTGGCGTTGTGCGTTTTGTCCGCTCATGGCCATGGACAGCACCGCCATGCGGATCGCGATACCGTAAGTCACTTGATTGAGAATCACCGAATGCGCGCCGTCGGCCACTGCCGATTCGATTTCCACGCCGCGGTTGATCGGGCCGGGGTGCATGACAATCGCATCCGGCTTCGCAGCCGCCAGGCGCGCGGTGGTCAGGCCGAACAGGCGGTAGAACTCGCCTTCGCTGGGCAGCAGGCCGCCGGTCATGCGTTCACGCTGCAGACGCAGCATGATGACCACGTCCACGTCCTTCAAACCTTCGTTGAGGTCGGTGTAGACCTTGACCCCGTATTGCTCGACGCCTACCGGCAGCAGGGTTTTCGGCCCGATCACGCGTATATCCGGGCAGCCCAGCGCCTTGAGCGCAAGCATATTGGAGCGTGCGACCCGTGAATGCAGGATGTCACCGACGATGGCCACCGACAGGTTCTCGAAACCGCCCTTGTGACGGCGGATGGTCAGCATGTCAAGCATGCCCTGGGTCGGGTGGGCATGGCGTCCGTCGCCGCCGTTGATGATCGCGACGTCCGGGCATACGTGCTCGGCAATGAAGTGCGCCGCACCCGAGTCGGCGTGGCGCACGACGAACATGTCGGCGGCCATCGCTTCGAGGTTGCGCAAGGTGTCGAACAGCGTTTCCCCCTTGCTGGTGGACGAGGTCGAGACGTTCAGCGTGATCACGTCGGCTGACAGGCGCTGGGCTGCCAGCTCAAAGGTGGTGCGGGTGCGCGTGGAGTTCTCGAAGAACACGTTGCACACCGTCTTGCCGCGCAACAACGGGACTTTCTTGACCGCCCGGGCGCCGACTTCAAGGAACGAGTCGGCCGTGTCGAGAATTTCGGTAAGCAGCTCGCGGGGCAAGCCGTCCAGAGACAGGAAATGGCGCAGCTGGCCCAAGTGGTTGAGCTGCAGCGGGCGCTTGGCGTCGAGAGGCGTCATCGCAATGGACTCTTAAAGGGCGGTGGAGAGGTCTTGAAGTTCGAGCGCCAGCGGCTCGGGGCCGGACAGCTTGATGCGTTCATTCGGTGCCAGCGACAGGGTGGCGCCGACCACGTTCGGACGCACCGGCAGTTCACCGGCGTCCAGGTCCAGCAGGCAGACCAGCGTGACACTGGCCGGGCGGCCGTAATCGAACAGTTCGTTGAGCGCGGCGCGGACGGTGCGGCCGCTCATCAGCACGTCATCGATCAGCACCAGGTGCTGGCCTTCGATCTCGAACGGCAGTTCAGAAGGGCGCACCTGAGGGTGCAGGCCGTTCTGGCTGAAATCATCGCGATAGAACGAAACGTCCAGCGTGCCCAGCGGAGCGGGGTTGTTCAGTGCCTTGAGCAGCGTCTGGGCAACCCAGACACCGCCAGTGCGGATGCCGATGAAACGAGGGTCGCTGATGCCGCGCTTGCTCAGGTGAGCGTTCAGGTCAGTGGCCATCTGACGAATCAGTTCGGCGGGATCGGGCAGGCTCATGGTTGCTCCTTTGAGGCTCGGGCAGCGTCCTTTCCTGACTGTGTAAAAACTACTGCGCTTGGCAATACTGCGTTAAAAACAGGCGAAAAATGCTCATTCAGAACACCTAAACTCCGCTTTTTTTTGCCTTGTCTTGCCTTCGCTCGTGACGTTTTTACACAGTCTGGTCCGTGGCGCGATGCTCAAGCGATAACGTGGAATCCGGGTATCTCGAAGCGATAAAGGCAGAAAAAGTCACACATTCAACAGTTCGGGGTGCTCGTCCAGCCAGCCTTGCAGCAATAGCGCAGCGGCAATGGCATCCACCGGATTGTCGCGATAGCTGCCCTTCTGGCCGCCGCGCGCCATGCGCTCGCCCTTGGCTTCGAAGGTGGTCAGGCGTTCATCATGGGTGTAGACCGTTACACCAAAGCGTCCGTTGAGCTTGCGCGAGAATTTTTCCGCGCGCGCGCTCATGTCGCTGGGCGTGCCGTCCATGTTCAACGGCAGACCCACCACGATCGCATCAGGTTTCCACTCGTTGATCAGCGCCTGGACCTTGTCCCAGTCCGGCACGCCATTCTGCGCCTTGAGCGTGCAGAGTTCACGTGCCTGGCCGGTAATCGCCTGGCCGACCGCAACGCCGATCTGTTTGGTGCCGTAATCAATGCCCAGCAGCAGCCGTAAGGCGGCCATCAAGCGTGCCCTGCCTGGGTCGAGATCAGGTTGAGATTGATGCCCAGACGTCTGGCGGCGGCGTCCAGACGCTGCTCGCTGTCCACATCGAACAGGATGGCCGGGTCGAACGAACAGGTCAGCCAGGCATTGTCGGCCATTTCAGCATCCAGTTGACCGGCATCCCATCCCGCATAACCCAGGGTGATCACATTTTGATCAGGTCCGTAGCCATCGGCGATGGAGAACAGCACATCCTGAGAAGTCGACAAGGAAATTCCGCCCGGAAGATTGACCGTCGCCTGAAAGGTCTGGCCGCTGGGATGCAGGACAAAGCCGCGATCGGTCTGCACCGGCCCGCCGGTATGAATGACGATGTCCTGGCAGTGTCTCGGTGCCGGAAGCTCCGGTCGCAGTTGTTCGAGTACATCGGCCAGGGTCAGGCTTTGCGGGCGGTTGATCACCAGCCCCATGGCGCCATTGGCGTTGTGCTCGACAATGTAGGTCAAGGTCTGAGCAAAGTTCTCATCGTGCATGTGAGGCATGGCGATGAGGAACTGATGCTTGAGATAACTCGGAGAGACTTTTTTCATGAGCCCTAGTTTGGCGTTGCCTTGCGCGGCTGACAACTGACACGTGTGGGTGTCGAGCGTCAGCGGGCAAAAAGTTCAGTTGCTTGACAGCTTGTCTCCGCGTGCAAATTTCCAGGTGCGGATGATCTCCAGTCGATCGATATCCGCCAGATCGCCGGTGAACGGCGCAAAAGGCGCCGCCAGACGCACGATTCGCTGTGCGGCCTGATCCAGCAAAGGCTGCCCTGAAGATTCAAGCACCAGCACTTCATACAACGAGCCGTCCCGATTGATTGACACAAGAAGTCGTAAATTACCGTAGATCTGCTTGCGTCGTGCTTCCTCAGGATAGTTCAGGTTTCCGACCCGCTCGACCTTCTTGCGCCAGTCATCCTTGTACCAGGCGCCTTTGTCGCGCATGGTCGACGCCGCATTGAGGCGGTGGATCTTCGGGCGCTTGGCGTAAAGCTGCTGTTCGGTCGACAGTTCGGCTTCCAGGCTGGCGATTTCGTTGCTCAGTTCCGAGCTGTCGAAGGTCGGTGCAGCCTTGGTGGCGGGCTCGGGCTTGACCTCATCGCGTTTGGCAACGGTTTTCTGCTGGCTGGGCGCGGTAGTCGCGACGGCGGTCTTCGGCGCTTCCTGTTTGACCACCGGCTTGCTGGCCGGGGGCGGCGTGACCTTGTTGACCTTGGTGTCCTGATAGGGCGCCAGTTCAGTGGTCTTGAGCGTTTCGGCCTTGTCCAGGGTGCCGCTGCCCTGCTGATCGTCTTGCGCCAGAAAGTCAGCCTGCTTGGGCTTTTCTTCGCTTTTGAAGGTGGCCAGGGTGATTTCCAGCGTCTGCGAGATCTGCTCCGGCTTTACATAGGTGAACCCCACGCCAAGGATCACCGCGAGGTGAATCAGCGCCGCGATCATCATGGTAAAGCCCAGGCGATCGGCAGGACGCACACCGGCGTTGGCGAGTTCCAGGGGGAGGTCGTTTTTGGCCATGGATGTCATTGGCGGTTCAGCATCTCGTCAGCCTGCATGTCAAAATCCGTGTCGTGTTACAGGTGGCGCATGATAACGCAATGTGCCGCGCCGCTCTGCTGCGGATCGGACGAAGGGAATCGATCTGACGCCGTGGCGCACGGTGTTGACCGTGGCCGGCGGCGTCAGTGGCTGATCAGCCCTTGCGTGCTTGCAGCTTCTTCTCGATCGCGTCCATCAGCAGGCCACCAATGTTGGTGCCGAAGGCGTTGTCGATCTCGCGGATGCAGGTCGGGCTGGTGACGTTGATTTCGGTCAGGTGCTCACCGATCACGTCGAGGCCGACGAACAGCAGGCCTTTTTCACGCAGGGTCGGGCCGATCTGTTCGGCGATCCAGCGGTCCTTGTCGCTCAACGGACGGGCCTCGCCACGCCCGCCTGCCGCCAGGTTGCCACGCGTTTCGCCGGCTGCCGGGATGCGCGCCAGGCAATACGGGACCGGTTCGCCATCGACCATCAGAATGCGTTTGTCGCCGTCCTTGATGGCGGGCAGGTAGCCCTGCGCCATGATTTGCTGCGTGCCGTGGGCGGTCAGGGTTTCGAGGATCACTGACAGGTTCGGATCGCCCGCACGATGGCGGAAGATCGACGCACCGCCCATGCCGTCCAGCGGCTTGAGGATCACGTCGCCGTGCTGTTCGGCGAATTCACGGATGATGTCCGCGCGGCGGCTGACCAGTGTCGGCGGTGTGCACTGCGGGAACAGCGTGGCGAACAGCTTCTCGTTGCAGTCACGCAGGCTCTGCGGCTTGTTGACCACCAGGACGCCGGCACGCTCGGCCTGCTCCAGCAGGTAGGTGGCGTAGACGAACTCCATGTCGAACGGCGGATCCTTGCGCATCAGGATCACGTCCAGATCGTCAAGACCTGCGTCGACTTCGGCTTCGAACTCGAACCACTTGGCCGGATCGGCAAACACCTTGAGCGGCTTCATGCGTGCACGGGCCTGGCCGGCGTTCTGATACAGGTCTTTCTGTTCCATATAGAACAGTGACCAGCCGCGTTCCTGGGCGGCAAGCAGCATGGCCAGCGAGCTGTCCTTTTTATAGGAAATGCGCTCAATGGGGTCCATGACAATCCCTAGGCGAACGCTCATGGGCAATATCCTCTGATCGGTAAGGGCCGCAACGGCCGTAAAATTGGCATCAGGGTGGCGCTCCGATTGCTCCCGGTCAAGGGGCAGGCCTGCCGCGATGCGCCAAGGTGCACTTTATGGATTGCGTCTGGAGAGTGTGCTAAAAAGGCTCGGCATCCGGTCTTCGGTCCCAGTGGATCAACGAAGCGATACCGTCAGGCTCCCAGTGCCTCGCAGAATGCGCAAAAATTCGCTGCGGCGATGGAAGAGCAGCTATGGAACAACACGCCTCCGCCCTGAAAGTCATGGTCATCGATGATTCGAAGACCATCCGCCGCACCGCCGAAACACTGCTCAAGAACGCAGGCTGTGAAGTCATCACTGCGATAGACGGTTTCGACGCGCTGGCCAAGATTGCCGATAACCACCCGCGAATCATATTCGTCGATATCATGATGCCGCGTCTGGACGGTTATCAGACCTGCGCGCTGATCAAGAACAACCGGGCATTCAAGTCGACGCCGGTCATCATGCTGTCCTCCAAGGACGGCCTGTTCGACAAGGCCAAGGGGCGGATTGTCGGTTCCGATCAGTTTTTGACCAAGCCTTTCAGCAAGGAAGAACTGCTCAGCGCGATCAAGGCTCATGTGCCGGGCTTCGTTGCAGCAGAACAACACATACCATGACGCCCGCGCCTGATGTAGCGCGCTCGTAATCTGACGGGGAACACCCATGGCTCGAATATTGATCGTCGATGACTCGCCGACTGAAATGTACAAACTCACCGGCATGCTGGAAAAGCACGGTCATGAAGTGCTCAAGGCCGAAAACGGAGCTGATGGCGTGGCCCTGGCCCGTCAGGAAAAGCCCGATGCCGTGCTGATGGACATCGTCATGCCGGGGCTCAACGGCTTTCAGGCCACGCGTCAGCTGACCAAGGATGCCGACACCAGCATGATCCCGGTGATCATGATTACCACCAAGGATCAGGAGACCGACAAGGTCTGGGGCAAACGTCAGGGCGCACGCGATTACCTGACCAAGCCGGTGGACGAAGAAACCCTGATGAAAACCCTGAATGCGGTGCTGGCCGGCTGATTGCCGGAATCGCCATGGCCGAGCCGCGCACCGCTTTTGAACTGCTTCTGGATATGGATCGACGCTGTCGTTCGCTGGCGGCGGGCCTGCCGCTGCAGGAAGCCCATCAGCAGGACTGGGTCGGTATCGGCTTTCGCATGGGCGAGCAACGGTTTGTAGCGCCGATCGGCGAGATCGCCGAAATCCTTCACGAACCCCATCATGCGGTAATGCCCGGTGTGAAGTTCTGGGTGGCGGGTATCGCCAACCTGCGCGGTCGCTTGTTGCCACTCATGGATCTGTGCGGGTTTTTCGGCCACGAACTGGTGCCGGTGCGCAAACAGCGACGGGTGCTGGTGGTCGAGCACCATGATGTATTTGCCGGTCTGCTGGTCGATGAGGTGTTCGGCATGCAACGTTTCAGTCAGTTGAGCCTCATACCCCAGACCCCGCAGGACATGGATCAGCGTATGGTGCCGTTCCTGCGCGGACAGTTTATCCGCGAACAGGCGTGGCAGATCTTCAGCCCGTGGGCGCTGGTGCAGTCTGCGGAGTTCATGGACCTGGCTTCCTAGCATGTCGGGCCTGGTGTGTTTCACAATTGATCCAGGCGGGGGCCTGATTAATGAGTAGTACAGACCGGTCAAGGGAAGGCGCAAGAAGCCGGACGCAGATTATTCTGCTGTTCGTGGCGCTTATCGTTTTCATCATGTTGCTGTTCGCCAACTTCGCTTACCTCAACACTCAGTCCAACTACGACAAACAGTACATCGGGCATGCCGGTGAGCTGCGCGTCCTGTCGCAACGCATCGCGAAAAACGCCACCGAAGCGGCTGCCGGCAAAACCCAGGCGTTCAAGTTGCTGGCCGATGCGCGCAATGATTTCGACGTGCGCTGGGGCTATCTGAGAAAGGGCGACCCGGCCACCGGCTTGCCTGCGGCCCCCGACCTGATACGCGACGAATTGCGCACCGTGCAACGTGACTGGGAAGGGCTGCGCAAGAGCACCGACGTGATTCTGGCCAGCGAACAGACCGTTCTGTCGCTGCATCAGGTGGCGGCAACGCTGGCCGAAACCATTCCGCAATTGCAGGCCGAATACGAGAAAGTCGTCGAGAGCCTGCTGCAAAGCCGTGCGCCCGCCGCACAGGTGGTGGTTGCGCAACGCCAGGCGCTGCTCGCAGAACGAATTCTCGGCTCGGTCAACACCGTGCTGGCCGGTGATGAAACGGCTGTGCAGGCCGCCGACGCCTTTGGCCGCGATGCCAGCCAGTTTGGTCGTGTGCTCAACGGCATGCTGGAGGGCAACGCCACGCTGCGCATCTCCCAGGTCGAGGACCGCGATGCGCGCGCGCGGCTGGCAGAGATCGCCGAGCTGTTCGAATTCGTCTCCGGCTCGGTGGACGAGATTCTCGAAACCTCGCCCGAGCTGTATCAGGTGCGCGAGGCCTCGGGCAACATTTTCAACACCTCACAGACCCTGCTGGATGAAACCTCGGTACTCGCCAACAGCCTGGAAAACCTTGCCAAGCGCCGCACCATGAACACCGTCGGCGGCTATGTGCTGGGCTTGCTGGCGCTGGCGTCGATCATCCTCATCGGTTTGGTCATGGTGCGCGAGACCAATCGCCAGTTGCGCGAAACTGCGCAGAAGAGCGAACGCAACCAGACGGCGATCATGCGTCTGCTGGACGAGATCGAGAACCTCGCCGATGGCGACCTGACGGTCACGGCCTCGGTGACCGAGGACTTCACCGGGGCGATTGCCGACTCCATCAATTACTCCATCGACCAGTTGCGCGAGCTGGTGGTGACGATCAACCTGACTGCCGAGCAGGTAGCGGCTGCGGTGACCGAAACCCAGGCGACGGCCATGCAATTGTCGGCTGCTTCAGAGCACCAGGCGTTGCAGATCAGTGCGGCGTCGACAGCGATCAACGACATGGCGGCGTCCATCGATCAGGTTTCGACCAACGCCTCGGAGTCCTCGGCCGTGGCGGAGCGCTCCGTGACGATAGCCAATAAAGGCAACGAGGTGGTGCAAAACACCATTCATGGCATGGACAACATTCGCGAGCAGATTCAGGACACCTCCAAGCGCATCAAGCGTCTGGGCGAGTCGTCACAGGAGATTGGCGACATCGTTAGCCTGATCGACGACATTGCCGACCAGACCAATATTCTGGCCCTCAACGCTGCCATTCAGGCGTCGATGGCCGGTGATGCCGGACGAGGGTTTGCCGTGGTAGCCGACGAAGTACAACGGCTGGCCGAGCGTTCGTCGTCTGCGACCAAGCAGATCGAAACGCTGGTCCGGGCCATCCAGAACGACACCAACGAGGCGGTTATCTCCATGGAGCAGACCACCAGCGAAGTGGTGCGCGGTGCCCGGCTGGCGCAGGACGCCGGGGTGGCGCTGGGCGAAATCGAAGGGGTGTCCAGAGTGCTGGCCGAGCTGATCGAAAGTATCACCGATGCCGCCCACCAACAGGCCGACTCTGCCGGGCAGATTTCGCAGATCATGACCGTCATTCAGCAGACCACTTCGCAGACCACCTCGGGCACATCGGCCACCGCCGAAAGCATCGGCAACCTGGCGAAAATGGCCAGCGAAATGCGGCGCTCGGTATCGGGCTTTGCCCTGCCGTCATCGAAGAAAGCCGGATGATGTACCGCACATGAACAACCTTGATTGGGTAACGGACGGTACTCGTCATGGCTGATCGTCACGATTACGTAGCTCTTGAGTGGCTGAAGGGCGAGATCGCCGAAACGCTGCGCCAGGCCCGACAGGCGCTGGACCCGTTCATCGAAGACCCGACCAACGCTGCAGCGATGGCCGAGTGCCTGAACCTGGTGCATCAGGTTCACGGCAGCCTGCAGATGATCGAGTTCTACGGCGCCGCGTTGCTGGCCGAGGAAATCGAGCAACTGGCGCTGGCGGTCCAGCAGAACCGCGTCAGCCATCCGATCGAGTCCGAGCAACTGTTGATCCAGGCCATGAGTCAGTTGCCGGTTTACCTGGAACGCATTCATTCCGCGCGCCGCGACCTGCCGCTGGTGGTCTTGCCATTGCTCAATGACCTGCGCAGTGCGCGGGGGGAAAGTCTGCTCTCGGAAACCAGCCTGTTCGCCCCGCAACTGGTCGTCGTGCCGCCGCTTGATGACGAGGAGCTGGCGCGGCGCAATACCCCGGAATTGCCCAACCTGCTGCGCAAGCTGCGCCAGACCCTGCAGGCGGCGCTGGCCGGCCTGATGCGCGAGCAGGGCGTGCAGACCCAGCTCGGCTACATGGCCAAGGTGTTTGCCCGGCTTGAACAGTTGTGCGAAGACGCGCCGCTCGGTGCGCTCTGGCGGATCGCCTCGGCACTGGTCGAAACCATGCTCAATGGCAACTTCACCAACAGCCCGGCGCTGCGCAGTCTGCTGAAGGACGCCGACAAGGAACTCAAGCGTCTGGCCGAGCAGGGCGTCACCGGCATCAACCAGCCCGCCCCCGAAGAGCTGTTGAAAAGCCTGCTGTTCTATATCGCCAAGTCCGACAGCCTGGCGCCGAAGATGCTCGACCTCAAGGACCAGTACGCGCTGGCCGATGCCTTGCCCGGCAACGATGTGGTCAATGAAGAGCGCGCCCGCATGGCCGGTCCGGACCGTGACGCCATGCGTTCGGTGATCGTGGCCTTGTGTGAAGGGCTGGTCAGGGTCAAGGAGCGGCTCGACGTGTTCGTGCGCGGCGACCGTCAGCATGTCAGCGAGCTCAACGCGCTGCTGCCGCCGTTGCGGCAGATTGCCGATACCCTGGCGGTGCTGGGTTTCGGCCAGCCGCGCAAGGTGATCATCGATCAGTTGTCTGTGGTGCTCGGTCTGGCGCAGGGGCAGCGCGAGCCCAGCGACGCTGCGCTGATGGATGTCGCGGGTGCCTTGCTCTACGTCGAATCGACCCTTGCCGGCATGGCCGGCAGTCACGAGCAGGTCAGCCGCGAGGAAAGCCGCCTGCCGACTACCGACCTGACGCAGATTCATCAACTGGTGATTCGCGAAGCCCGCACGGTGTTGCAGCAGGCCAAGGACGTGATCCTCGATTACATCGACGGCGAGTGGGACCGGCAGCGGCTCGATCCGCTGTGCGCGCTGATCGTGCAGGTACGGGGTGCGCTGGCGATGATCCCGCTGGCCCGTGCTGCCAGCCTGCTGGCCGCTTGTAACGAATACATTCAGGAACACCTGCTGGTGGACGAAACCCGTCCCACCTGGGTTCAGCTCGATTGCCTGGCCGACACCATCACCGGCATCGAGTATTACCTGGAGCGCATGCTCGAAGACCATCAGGCGCCTGGCGACCAAGTGCTCGACATAGCCCAGCAAAGCCTGGCACGGCTGGGCTATACGCCCGCTGCGGACACTCTCGAAGTGCCGTTGCTCGAAGAGATCATCACTCAGGACGAGTTGCTGGAGCTGGATGACCGCAAGGCGCTGGTCAGCCCCACGCAGACCATTGCCCAGGTCCTCGCCAGCCCGGTCTCGGCCGTCAACCCTCCCGCCCGTAACGTACCCACCAGCCTGTTGCCGCCCGCGGCCGGAGAAGAGGCGGTGGACGACGAGTTGCGCGATGTGTTTCTCGAAGAGGCCGACGAGGTGCTCGACGCGCTGCGCGAGTACCTGCCGCGCTGGTTCACCTCGCTTGGCAGCGACGGCCATTGGGACAGCACGGCGCTGACCGAGGTACGCCGTGCGTTTCATACGCTCAAGGGCAGCGGCCGGATGGTGCGTGCACTGATCCTCAGCGAACTGGCCTGGGCGGTGGAAAACCTGCTCAACCGGGTGCTGGAAGGCGACGTACTGCCGGGCCTCGAAGTGCAGCAATTGATGAGCGAAGTGCAGGCGCTGCTGCCGTCGGTCATCCGCGACTTTGCCGAAGATGCACAGTGCCAGCGTAACGATGTCGACCTGTTGGCGGCCCGTGCCCATGCGTTGGCCAATGGGCTGGAGCTGCCGACGCTGCCGGTCGCGGATGATCATGAGGCAGGCGAGCCTGTTGCCGCCGAAGCGCTCGATCCACAGTTGCTGGAGATTTTCCGTCAGGAAGCGCTCGGCCATCTGAACACCCTCGGTCGCTTCCTCGACAACGCCGAACAATCAGCGTCGCCGGCGATCAGCGACGCGGTGCTGCGTGCGCTGCATACGCTCAAGGGCAGCGCGCACATGGCCGGGGTGCTGCCGATTGCCGAACTGGCCAGCCCGCTCGATCAACTGGTGCGTGAATACAAGGCCAACCTCATCGATATCGGCTCACCGGAACTCGTCCTGCTGCGCCGCGCCGAGCCGTTGCTGCACAAGGGCCTCGAGCAACTCGACAGCACGCCGCTGGCCGATATTCCGGGTGCCGCGCCGCTGATCGAGGCCGCCCTGGCGATGCTCAACGAGCGCCTCACCGTGGTGCTGCGCGAGTCGGACAGCGGCCTGCGGATCAAGCGCAACCCCACGCTGCTCGCCAGTTTTCTGGCTGAAGGCATGGACATCGTGCTGGATGCGGAAAACCTCCTGCGGCGCTGGCGGCAGCACCCCGGCGAACGTCAGGAACTGAGCGCGCTGCTCGATGAGCTGACCACCCTCGGTCACGGCGCGCATCTGGCCGACCTGCCGCAGGTCGATGAACTGTGCGAAGCCTTGCTCGACCTCTACGGGGCGGTCGAAGAAAGCAGTCTGGCGGTCAGCGAACGGTTTTTCGATGTGGCAGAAAATGCTCACGAAGCGCTGATCAACATGCTTGATCAGGTGGCTGCCGGCCAGGATGTCGAGCCGCGTCCCGAGTGCGTGCGTGCCTTGAACCAGTTGCTGGATCAGGCGCTTGACCCGTCGGCGACCGGGCTGGTCAAGAGCGACGGCCATCGCACGTTGAGCGTTACCGAGCTCAACGCCGCCACCGAGCAACTGGCCAACGAGGCCGGGCACACTGACACTGACGTTGCCGGTCCGGACGACGAAATCGTCGAGATATTTCTGGAGGAAGCCGTCGATATCCTCGACAGTGCCGGTCAAGCGTTGCAGCGCTGGCTGGCCGACCCAGAAAACCCTGCGCCGCTGGCCTCGTTGCAGCGTGACCTGCACACCCTCAAGGGCGGTGCGCGGATGGCTGAGGTGGGCGAGGTGGGCGATCTGGCCCACGAACTGGAAAACCTCTACGAAGGCTTGATCGACCGGCGCTTCAACCATTCGCCGACGCTGGCCGAGCTGCTGCACGAGAGCCACGACCATCTGGCGATTCTGCTCGAGCAACTGTATAGGCAGGAAGCGCTCAGCGACCCTTCGGCCTTGATCGAAGCCCTGCGCAGCTGCCGCACGCTCGAGAGCACCGGGCCCGAGGTGCAGGCCTCGCCGCTGGCCAATGAAGATCTTCCCGAACATGACACCGAGCTGCGTGAAGTCTTCCTCGAGGAAGGTTTCGACATCATGGAAAGCTCCGGCGCGGCATTGGCCCGCTGGCAGGCCGATCCGCATAACATGCTGGAAGTCGAAAACCTGCTGCGCGACCTGCACACCCTCAAGGGCGGCGCGCGGATGGTGGAAATCGCTCCGATAGGCGACCTCGCTCACGAGCTGGAGACGCTTTACGAGGGGCTTTCCACCGGAAGCCTGCAGCCCGCGCCGTTGATGATCGGCCTGTTGCAGAGCGGTCAGGATGTGCTGGCCGACATGCTCGATGCCGTGCGCAATGAAAAACCGTTGCCTGATGCCACCTTGCTGATTGAGAGCATTCGCAGGCTGGCCACCGATGAGCCGGTGGGCGCACCGCTGGCTGCGCAGGACCCGGAAGTCAGTCCGGAGTCAGTCGTCGCCGTGGCCCCGGTCGCCGAAGGGGAGGCCGAGCGCAGCGGCCCGGAAATGGTCAAGGTGCCTGCCGAGCAACTGGAGGACCTAGTCAACCTGGCCGGCGAAACATCCATCTTCCGTGGACGCATCGAACAGCAGATCATTGATTCTCAGATCGCTCTGGTCGAGATGGAAACCACCATTGAGCGGATGCGCGACCAATTGCGTCGTCTCGATATGGAAACCCAGGGGCGCATCCTTAGCCGGGAGCAGGTCCAGGCCGAGCGGCTGGGTTACGAAGAGTTCGACCCGCTGGAAATGGACCGTCATTCGCAGTTACAGCAACTGTCGCGCGCCTTGTTCGAATCGGCGTCCGACCTGATGGACCTCAAGGAAACCCTCGGTGCGCGCGCCCGCGACGCAGAAACGCTGCTCTCGCAACAGGCCAGGGTCAACACCCAGCTCCAGGAAGGCCTGATGCGTACGCGCATGGTGCCGTTCGAGCGATTGGTGCCACGCCTGCGTCGTGTGGTACGCCAAGTGGCGTCGGAACTGCACAAGAAAGTCCATTTCGAAGTGGGCAATGCCGACGGTGAAATGGACCGCAACGTGCTGGAGCGAATGGTCGCGCCACTGGAGCACATGCTGCGCAACGCCGTCGATCACGGGCTTGAAAGCACCGAAAAACGCATCGCCGCCGGCAAGCCGGAGCAGGGCCATATCAGTCTGGAACTAATGTACGAAGGCGGCGATATGGTCATCGAACTGAGCGATGATGGCTCTGGCGTTGACCTCGCTGCAGTACGTCGCAAGGCCATCAAGCGCGGCATGATCCACCCGGATGCCGATCTGTCCGACCATGAAGTGTTGCCGTTCATTCTGCAGGCGGGGTTTTCCACCAGCGAGATCATCACCCAGATTTCCGGCCGTGGTGTGGGCATGGATGTGGTGCACGCCGAGGTCAAGCAACTGGGCGGTTCCATGGTCATCGACTCGGTGCCGGGCAAGGGCACGCGCTTCCGTATCCGGCTGCCGATTTCGGTGTCGGTCAACCGGGCGTTGATGGTGACGTGCGGCGAAGAACAGTATGCGGTACCGCTCAATACCGTCGATGGCATCGTGCGTGTCATGGCCAATGAGCTGGACGGCTATTACCAGACCACCCCGCCGCGCTATCAATATGGCGGACGCAGTTACGAGTTGCGCTATCTGGGCGAGTTGCTGGGCAGCAGCCCGCCCAGACTGGCCGGGCAATTGCAGCCGCTGCCGGTGTTGCTGGTGCATCTGCAGGATCAGTGGGTGGCGGTGCAGGTCGATGCGCTGGCAGGCTCGCGCGAGATCGTGGTCAAGAGCCTTGGTACGCAGTTCTCAAGGGTGCAGGGCATTTCCGGTGCGACCATTCTGGGTGACGGCCGCGTGGTGCTGATTCTCGATCTGATGGCGCAGATCCGTACCTTGCAGGGCTTGCCTTTCAGAGGGTTGGCGCCTGCCTACCACGAAGCCGAGCACGCCAGACCGTTGCTGGTGATGGTGGTGGACGATTCGGTGACGGTGCGCAAAGTCACCAGCCGCTTGCTGGAGCGCCACGGCATGCACGTACTGACTGCCAAGGACGGTGTCGATGCCATGACCCTGTTGCAGGAGCACACGCCTGACATCATGCTGCTCGATATCGAAATGCCGCGTATGGACGGCTTTGAAGTGGCCAGCCAGATCCGCCAGGACGAACAGCTCAAGGAACTGCCTATCATCATGATCACCTCTCGCTCGGGCCAGAAGCATCGCGATCGGGCGATGGCGGTGGGCGTCAACGAGTACCTGAGCAAGCCCTATCAGGAAACCGTGTTGCTGGAGAGCATCGCTTACTGGAGCCAGGCGCATGTCTGAAGGCACGTTCCAGACCAGCCGGCTGACCAGTCTGACCGGCCTGCTGCTGCCGTTGAGTGACCGGCATCTGCTGCTGCCTAACGTCGCGGTCGCCGAGTTGATCGATTACCAGGATTGCAGCGCAGAGCCGGGCGCCCCCGAGTGGTACCTGGGACCGATCAGCTGGCGCGAACTGACCTTGCCACTGCTCAGCTTCGAAGCCGCCTGCGGAGGCCGCACCCGTGTCGGCGGTCGAGCCCGGATCGTGGTGCTCAATGCACTGGGCGGACGCAACGATGTCAGGTTCATCGCCCTGCTGACCCAGGGCATCCCGCGCTCGTGCAAGGTCGACAGCCAGTTGAGCTACGTCGACGTTCCGCTGGCCGAACTGGAGCTGGCCGCCGTACAGATCGGCGAAACCGTAGCCCGCATTCCCGACCTCGAAGGCCTGGAGCAATGGCTGGTGGATGCAGGGCTGTAATAGGTAAAGAGGACGCGGAGCGTCCAGAACGGCATGCGACGCGGAGCGCCGCACGATAGTGTGATGATCGTTCCGCACGCTCCAGCGTGGGAATGCCTTGCGTGACGCTCCGCGTCACAAATCTGTGCCGCACCGCACATTCCGGATAGGACGCGGAGCGTCCAGAACGGCATGCGATGCGGAGCGCCGCACGATAGTTGAGATGATCGTTCCTCACGCTCCAGCATGGGCACGATAGAGGACAAATGCCTCACGACGAACAGCTGATTTCCAGGTGCTTGCCCCAGTCCGGCGGGCGTTGGGCGTAGCCTTGCATGCCGGGCTGTTCGGTGAAGGGTGTGCAGAGCACCTGATGCAGGCGGCGGACTTCTTCGTAGTCGCCTTTTTCCGCTGCGGCGATGGCGTTCTGCGCCAGGTAGTTGCGCAGGATGTACAGCGGATTGACCGCATGCATGCGGGTTTGACGCTCCTGCTCGGTGCCGTTGTCCTCGACGGCAATACGCGTCTGATACGCTTCTGCCCAGGCATCGAAGCCCTTGATATCGACAAAGTCGTCACGCAATGTGCGCAACGCCTCGGCGGCTGGCTGGTCACCCAGGCGGCGGAAGAACAGGGTGTAATCCACGCCACTGTTCTGCATCAGCTTCAGCAACTGACTGACCAGTTGTTCGTCCTGCTCCTGGGCAACGGTCAGGCCCAGTCGGCGGCGCATCAGGTCCAGGTAGTGCGCCTGATACAGCGGCAGGAACAAACCGATGGCCTCGCGCAACGCTTCCACGCTGATGAACGGGGTCAGCGCCTGTGCCAGCGCGCTGAGGTTCCATTGCGCGATAGGCACCTGATTGCTGAAGGAGTAGCGACCTTCGTGATCGGAATGGTTGCAGATGAAGTGCTCATCGAAATCCTCCAGAAACGCGAACGGTCCGAAATCGAAGGTAATGCCCAGAATCGACATGTTGTCGGTGTTCATCACGCCATGACAGAAGCCGTAGGCCTGCCACTTGGCAATCAGCTCGGCGTTACGCTCGACGATTTCCCGGAACATCGCCAGATACGGCTCAGGCTGCTCCTGGCAGAGCGGGTAATGCATCGTCAGCACATGCTCGGCGAGGGTCTTCAACTGCTCTGGCTGTTTGGTGTAGAAAAAGTATTCCAGACTGCCGAAGCGCACATGGCTCTGCGCCAGACGCAGCACCATGGCTGCATGTTCCTGGGTTTCGCGCCACACCGGCGTGCTGGAGCTGACCACACACCCCGCTCGGCTGCTGGGGATGCCCAGCGCGTGCAGGGCTTCGGAGGCCAGAAACTCGCGGATCGACGAGCGCAGTACGGCGCGCCCGTCACCCATCCGTGAATACGGTGTGCGGCCTGCGCCTTTGAGGTGCAGGTCCCAGTGCTCGCCGGCGTCGTTGTACACCTCGCCTAGCAACAGCCCGCGACCGTCGCCCAGGCGCGGGTTGTAGGAGCCAAACTGATGCCCGGAATACACCATTGCCCGCGGCTCTGCCTCGGACCACAGCTTGTGGCCGCTGAAGATTTCCGCGAACAGCGGCAGATCGGCTTGTTCAGGCGCCAGGTCCAGCAGTGCCAGCGCTGACTGGCTGGCAACCACAAGCTGCGGCGCATCGATGGGTTCAGGCAGTACGGAAGTGGAGAACGCATCGCCCAGACGGGCAAAGCGGTTGTCGAAAGTGAGTTCGTCGAGTGCTTTCAAAGCGTATCGCCTCCAGAGGGGAATTTCAGGCTTTCAACGAAGCGGCGGCCTGCCTGGCTCGTCGGGCGTGTTGCAACGGTCAGAACTCGTAGACCGGGTCCCTGGGTGGTAGTTCTGGTGATCGGGCCTGCGCCCGGACTACCGGTTCCGGCTTCGCTCGAAGGCGGCCAGAATCGTTCGTTCCGATTGCACCAGATAATCCTCGAGCATGCGCGTCGCCTCATCGGTCTTGCCCGCGTCAAGGCGCCCGAGTACCGCTGCATTCATGTCCAGATAGGGCGAATGCAGCAGCTCCGGGTCGTTGAGCAGCCCGAAGGCCAGGCGCAACTCTGCTGATATCTGCGCATAAAACGCCGCCAGTCGCGGGCTGTCGGACAGCTCGACGATGGCCTTGTGAAACATCATGTTGGCGGTGCCCACGGCAATCCAGTCCTTGGCCTCACGCGCCTGCACGCCGGCCTCGACCGCATTGCGCATGTGCAGCACACCGGGATGCTGTGGATAAGCCTGGGCAATCGCCCCGCATTCGATGAAGCGCCGAATTCGGTAGATATCGATGATTGAAGCCATATCAGGCTTGGCCACGGTGACCCCTCGATTGGGTTCGTGGGTCAGCAGTCCTTCGCGGGTCAGCACTCTGAAGGCTTCTCTGAGGGTGTTACGGGAGATATCCAGACTCTCGGCCAGCGCGGCTTCCGAGAGGCGCTGACCGGGTACCAGCTCGCCCTCGACCAGCATTCTGCGAAGCTCAGTGGTGATCGATTCTCCGAGGGTGCGAGGGAGGGCAGAAGCAGCGTCGTTCATAAAGGGTCCAGAGAAAGAAAAGCCAGGTCGATATTCCACGACAGCTCATTGGCTGGCAAGGACGAAGGTCAGCATATGCTTCATCAGGTAGCACATCTGAGTCCCCGCGTAACAACATGGTGCACATAGTTGATCCATATCACCTACATTGTTCAACAATATTATCTTTATGGATCTACAACTTGGCGCGTTTGAATGACCTTTGGCATGGTCATTGCTCTGGCAGAATACCCCTCATCTCAGGAATGCCGCCGTGACACAGACTGCCAATGAGTTCACCAAGGCGCGCCGCGCCTCTTTGATCGCCGCGATCTTCATGATGGCGACGTCTGCCATCGGTCCTGGTTTTCTGACCCAGACAGCCACGTTCACCGCGACTCTGGGAGCGGCGTTCGCCTTCGGCATTCTGGCCTCGATCCTGATCGACTTCGTGGTGCAGTTGAATGTCTGGCGCATCGTGACGCTGACCAGAATGCGCGCGGCCGATCTGGCCAACGCGGCAATCCCGGGCAGCGGTTATCTGCTCGCGGTACTGGTCATCTTCGGCGGCCTGGTGTTCAGTCTGGGCAACATCGCCGGTGCGGGCCTGGGCTTGAATGCGTTGACCGGTCTTGACCCCAAATGGGGGGGCGCCTTGAGCGCGCTGATCGCCATCGCGATTTTCTCATCGCACCGCGCCGGCATTGCCATGGACCGTATCATGATGGTGCTGGGCACCCTGAAGGTCTGCCTGATCCTCTTCGCCGCCTTTGCCTCGCATCCGCCGCTGGGCGAGGCTCTGCGCCAGACGATCCTGCCGGACATGGTCGATTTCGCGGCCATCACCACCATTGTCGGCGGCACGGTCGGTGGCTATATCACTTACGCCGGTGCTCACCGCTTGCTGGATCGCGGCACCGTCGGGGTCGAGAACATCGATGTCGTGTCCAAGGCGGCGCTGACCGGTATTCTGGTCACCGGGGTTGTCCGTTACATACTGTTTCTGGCGATCCTCGGCGTGGTCGCCAGCGGCGTCGTCATCGATGTATCCGGCCAGGGCGCAAACCCTGCGGCCCAGGCGTTCACCGCTGCCGCTGGCAACTTCGGCCTGATCATGTTCGGCCTGGTGCTCTGGGCGGCCGGCATCAGCAGCGTGATCGGCGCGTCCTATACTTCGATGTCGTTCATCACGGTATTTTCCAAGCGCATCACCGAGCGCGTGCGCAACCTGGCAACTGTCGGCTTTATCCTGATCACCGTGGTCGTATACGTCATGTGGGGCAAACCACCGGCCGCGCTGCTGGTCTTTGCCGGGGGCTTCAACGGTTTGATCCTGCCACTGGGCCTTAGCATTTTCATGTACGTCGGCTGGCGCCGGTCCGACATGATGGACGGCTACCACTACCCGCGCTGGCTATTGGTGCTGGGCGTGCTGACCTGTCTGCTGTCGTGGTACATGGCGTTCAAATCGGCGGGAGCCATCTTTGCCTTCATCAATGCAGCCTGATTTCGGAGAATAAAAATGCCTGCAATAGACCTCAACAGTGATCTCGGTGAAAGCTTCGGCGCCTGGAGCATGGGCGACGACGAGGCGATTCTCGATGTGGTCAGCAGCGCCAATGTGGCCTGCGGCTTCCATGCCGGTGACCCGGCCGGGATCCTGCGCACCCTCGAGGCCGCGGCGGCCCGGGGCGTTGCCATCGGCGCGCATGTGGCCTACCCGGACCTGGTAGGGTTTGGCCGCCGCAACATGGACGTCCCGAGCGACCAACTGACCGCCGACGTCATTTATCAGATCGGCGCGCTTCAGGGCCTGGCCCGCAGCGCCGGGACCCGCGTGAGCTACGTCAAGCCTCACGGCGCGCTGTACAACACCATTGCCGGTGATCAGCGTCAGGCCGCGGCAGTCATTCAGGCGCTGCTGCGCATTGACCCCGCGTTGAAGCTGGTGTGCCTGGCTAATTCCCCGCTGCTCGACTGGGCACGCGACGCCGGGCTTTCCTGCGTCGCCGAAGCGTTCGCCGACCGCGCCTATACCGCTGAAGGCACGCTGGTCTCGCGCTCGCGGCCCGGTGCCGTGCTGCACGACGCCGAACTGATCGCCGAACGCATGCTGCGCCTGGTGCGCGAAGGCATCATCGAGGCTGAAGACGGCCGCGAAATCAGCCTGCAGGCCGATTCGATCTGCGTGCATGGCGACAGCCCGGGCGCGGTGAACATCGCCCGCATCCTGAAAAACCGTTTGCACGATGCAGGCGTCACTGTCCGCGCATTCAATCGAGGTTGATCATGAATTCACTGCAACTCGCCCGCGAGGCAGCCAGCGCCGCCCGTGCCCGTTATCGCCAGGGATTCGTCGCGCCGACCGCCGGCGAAGCGCCCGGTCTGACCCAGTGCAACATGATCACGCTGCCGCGTGAATGGGCGTATGACTTTCTGCTGTTCGCGCAGCGCAACCCGCAAGCCTGCCCGGTGCTGGATGTGACCGAGCCCGGCAGCCACACCACGCTGTTGGCCGAACAGGCTGATCTGCGCACCGACCTGCCGCTGTACCGGGTCTGGCGCGATGGGCAGCTGGCCGAAGAGCTGAGTGATGTGAGCCACATCTGGGCGCAGCACACTGATCTGGTCAGCTTTCTGATCGGCTGCAGTTTCACCTTCGAAACCGACCTGATGCACGCCGGCATCGATGTGCGCCACATCAGTGAAGGCTGCAATGTGCCGATGTACCGCAGCAACCGGATCTGCCGCCCGGCCGGCCGCCTGCAGGGCAACATGGTGGTGTCGATGCGCCCGATCGCGGCGGACCGGGTGGCCGAAGCGGCGCGCATCACCGGGCGCTATCCCGGTGTGCACGGCGCGCCGGTACACGTCGGCGAGCCTGGACTGCTCGGCATCGACGACCTGGCGAACCCTGATTTTGGTGATGCGGTGACGATCAGGCCCGGCGAGATTCCGGTGTTCTGGGCCTGCGGTGTGACCCCGCAGGCGGTGGTCATGGCGTCCCGTGTGCCGTTTGCGATTTCTCATGCGCCGGGCCACATGTTCATTACCGATATTCCGGACAGCTACTACCACGTATAGGAGAGGCTCATGCGTTTCTACCCGGCCAACCTGGATGCACTCCTGGTTGAACTGTCGAATCTGGACGAGACCCTGGCCCTGTTCGAATCGTTACAGCAGATGCCCATCGCTGGCGTGGAGGAAATCGTTCCGGCTGCCCGGACGTTGCTGGTGCATTTTCGACCAGCCGCCATCGGCTTCGAAGCCCTCGCCACACAGATCGCCTCGCGCGACATTCGTGGCAAGGCACGCGAGGCGGGCAAACTGATCGAAATACCTGTGCATTACAACGGCGAAGACCTGGCCGATGTCGCCCGCGAGCTGGGCATCAGCGTCGAGGAAGTGATCAAGCGCCACACCGGCAGCGACTACAACGTTGCGTTCTGCGGCTTTGCGCCCGGTTTTGCCTACCTCAGCGGCGGCGCCGGCTTCGTGGTCCCACGACGCAGCACGCCGCGCACGCGTATTCCGGCTGGCGCAGTGGCGCTGGCCGGTGGTTTCAGTGGTATTTATCCACAGGCCAGCCCCGGCGGCTGGCAGATCATCGGGGTGACCCCCTCAACCATGTGGGATCTGGGCCGCGACGAGCCCGCCTTGCTTCAGCCCGGCTATCGCGTGCGTTTCCAGGATGCCGGTCCGCTCCCGGAGACCCGTGTTCAGGTTGCCGCACCTGTCCGGCCGCAGGCGACGACGGTCAACGAGGACTATCTGCAGATCGTAACGCCAGGTCTGCAGACCCTGTTTCAGGACCTGGGTCGTCCAGGTCGGGCAGGGCAGGGTGTGTCCGCATCGGGCGCGCTGGATCGCGGCGCCTTGCGTGCTGCCAACCGCGCGGTGGGCAACGATCCGGCGACCGCGTGCCTGGAAGTTCTCATGGGCGGGCTGACCTTCACCTGTCAGGGGCAGACTGTTGTGGCGATTACCGGGGCCCAGGTCAGCGTCGAGGTGCTGACCGCCGAAGGACAAAAGCTGCAGGCGCCGTTGTATGCACCGCTGGCCTTGCAGAGCGGCGATCAGGTGAGCATCGGTTCGCCCAGCGCCGGTCTGCGCAATTATCTGGCGGTTCGTGGCGGTTTCATTCATGAGCCGGTGCTTGGCAGCCTGTCCACTGACACGCTGGCCCAGGTTGGGCCCGCCGCGCTGGCAGCGGGTGACCGGCTGGGCTTCACGCGCAGAACTGGCGGCCTTTCAGTATCGACTGCCGAACAACCGGCCTTCGAGATGCCGCGTAGCGATGAGGTCATCACCCTGGATGTGGTCATGGGCCCGCGCAGTGACTGGTTCAGCGCCGAAGCCCAGCAACTGCTGGCGCAACAGACCTGGCGGGTCACGCCGCAATCCAACCGTATCGGTATTCGCCTGGCGGGCGAGCAATCGCTGCAACGTGCCGTCGATGGCGAGTTGCCCAGTGAGGGCACCACGGTCGGCGCCATTCAGGTGCCGCCCAGTGGCCAGCCGGTGCTGTTTCTGGCCGATCACCCGTTGACCGGCGGTTACCCGGTCATCGGCGCAGTCGCCACTTACCACCTCGACAAGGCCGGGCAGATTCCGGTCAATGCCCGCATTCGCTTCAATCCGCTGAGCGCCTTCGAGCCAGTGCGCCCCGCCACTTCAGACGAGACCAAGAACAGATGAAAAAGGTTCTGATTGCCAATCGTGGCGAAATTGCCGTTCGTATTGCCCGTGCCTGCCGTGACTATGGAGTCGCCTCGGTGGCGGTGTACGCCGATGCCGATATCGACGCGCTGCACGTGCGTCAGGCCGATGAAGCCTATGGGTTGCAGGGCGAGCGCCCGACCGACACCTACCTGAATATCGAAAAGCTGCTGGCGGTTGCCGCTCGTGCCGGTGCCGACGCGGTTCACCCCGGCTACGGCTTTCTCTCGGAGCGCGCCGAATTCGCCCGCGCTGTGATCGATGCCGGTCTGATCTGGATCGGCCCCGATCCTGCGACCATCGACGCACTGGGTGACAAGGTCCAGGCGCGGCGTATAGCCCTGAAAGTCGGCGCACCGCTGGTGGCCGGTACTGAAGACCCGGTGAACGATGCCTCCGAGGTGGTCGCGTTTGCCGAGCAGCACGGCCTGCCGATTGCCATCAAGGCAGCCTTTGGCGGCGGTGGTCGCGGCCTGAAAGTCGCCTGGAAGCTCGATGAAGTCAGCGAGTTGTACGAGTCTGCGGTGCGTGAAGCGGTGACCGCGTTCGGTCGTGGCGAGTGCTTCGTCGAACGCTTTCTGGACCGCCCACGGCACATTGAAGCGCAGATCATCGCCGACCGGCATGGCCGGGTGGTTGTGGTCGGCACCCGGGATTGCTCGTTGCAGCGTCGCAACCAGAAGCTGATCGAGGAAGCCCCGGCCCCTTACCTGACCGACGAGCTGCGTCAGCGCATTCATGAGTCGGCCCGCGCGGTCTGCGCCGAAGCGGGCTATGTCGGTGCCGGTACAGTGGAGTTCCTGCTCAGCGGTGATGGCACCCTGTCGTTCCTGGAGGTCAACACGCGCTTGCAGGTCGAACACCCGGTGACGGAAGAAACCAGCGGTGTGGATCTGGTCATCGAACAACTTCGCGTCGCCGACGGCCTGCCGCTGTCGTTCGACGGTACACCTGTGCCGCGCGGCCACAGCTTTGAATTCCGCATCAATGCCGAAGACGCGGGCAACGGCTTTCTGCCGACGCCGGGGTCTATCGCGGTATTCCAGCCGCCATCCGGCCCGGGCGTGCGTCTGGACACCGGCGTGACGGAAGGCTCACGGGTCTCACCGAACTTCGACTCGATGATCGCCAAGCTGATCGTCACCGGCGCAACCCGCGAACAGGCCATCAGCCGCGCCCGCCGTGCGTTGGCCGAGTTCAAGGTGGAAGGCGTGGCCACCGTGCTGCCGTTCCATCGGGCGGTCATGGACCATGACGACTTCACGGCGGCCAATACCTTTGCCGTCCACACCCGCTGGATCGAAACCGACTTCGCCGAGCACGTCACCATCGCCCCGCGCAACGCAGAACCGGCCGACCCGGGCGTGCTGCGCACCTTCGTTGAAATCGACGGCAAACGCCACGAACTGGGCCTGCCTGCTGCGCTGCTGGCCGGCATGAGCCTGAACGCTGCCGCACCGGCTGACGCCAGCCAGCCAGCTGCCGACGCCCCGGACCCGCACGCAGTACTGACGCCGGTCGCGGGCAACCTGCATGCCTGGGCGGTTGAAGACGGTGCGACGGTAGAGAAGGGACAGGTGATCGCCATCATGGAGGCGATGAAGATGGAAACATCGATACTGGCACCGTGTGCCGGAACCGTGCAAATCAGCAAGGAGCCTGGGGGGTATCTGGAAGCGAAGGTGGTGATTGGGCGGGTTGAGGCCTGATTTGATTGCTGGTGGGTGTCGACCGCGGTCGACACCCACTGTCAGTCTTCTCAATCCAGCCGCAACTCCGGCGGCTCGGGCGCATCCTTGGTCGCCGGGGTTACGGTGGTGTTCACCGGCTGCAGGGTGGTTTTTCCGGTTGGCGCATCGCCCTTGTCGCTTGGCTCTGCGGGCACCAGTTTGTATTCCAGGCCCTGGGTGTTCTTGAGGTAGATCTCCATCTGGCGGAACGAAATGTTGATGTGCTGCTTCTTGAACTCGCGATTGATGAAGCGGTTGATCTCGTCGAGTACCGGGTTGCGGTCGCCCAGGTCGCGTACGTGCATGCGCAGTTCGTGGTCGAGGGTACTTTCGCCGAAGTTCAGGAAGTAGACGATCGGCTCTGGTTCCTTGAGCACCCGAGGGTTTTCCCGGGCGGCTTGTAGCAGCAGGGAGCGCACCAGGTCCAGGTCCGAGCCATAATCGACGCCCAGCTTGAGGGTTACGCGGGTAACGGTGTCGGTCAGCGACCAGTTGATGAGCTGGCCGGTGATGAAAGTCTTGTTCGGAACGATGATGTCCTTGCGGTCGAAGTCGGTGATGGTCGTGGCACGGATGCGGATCTTGCTGACCGTCCCCGACAGGGCGCCGATGGTGATGGTGTCGCCGATCCGCACCGGACGTTCGAAGAGGATCATGATGCCGGAGATGAAGTTGGCGAAGATTTCCTGCATGCCGAAGCCCAGACCCACCGACAGCGCTGCGACCAGCCACTGCAATTTGTCCCAGCTCACGCCCAGCGTCGACAGCGTGGTGACGAAGCCGACACCGGCGATGGTGTACGACAGCAGCGTGGTCGTCGCGTAGGCACTGCCCTGCGCGAGGTTCATGCGTGACAGCACCAGCACTTCCAGCAGGCCGGGCAGGTTGCCGGCGAGCACGAAGGTGATGACGATGATCACCCCAGCGCCGAGGAAGTCGCTCAGGCTGATCGGCACCATGCTCATGTTGGCACCGGTGCCGCTGGTGTATTCGTAGAGAATGATGTTATCGAGATAGGCGAACACAGTGATCAGCTCGGCCCAGACCAGGTACAGCGCGCCGACGAATCCGGCCAGCAGGGCCAGGCGAATCAGGCGCAGCGACTGCTGGTTGACCTGTTCGATGTCCAGCTTGGGTTCTTCGACCGGAATGTCGCTGTCGCCGTTTTCTCTGGCTGCCTGACGCTTGGCCAGCGCGCGCTGATAGGCCAGACGCCGGGCGGCCACGCTCAGGCCGCGGACGAACGTCGCCTCGACCATCAGCCAGATCATCATCAGGTACAGAGTGTCGATCAGACGGTCGCTGAGCTTGAGCGCGGTGTAGTAGTAGCCAAAGCAAACCGCCAGGAAGAGCGCGACCGGCAATGCCGTGAACACCACGCCGACGGTTTTGCGGAACAGTGAGGCATTGTGATGCGTGGGGCTTGAGATCAGCAGGCGACCGAGCAGCCAGGTCATCAGGGCGTAACAGGTCAGCACCACGCCGATCCCCAGCACGTCGTCGGCCAGTGCGGCAGGCTGGTGTTCAGCAACGGCCACCACCGCCACCAGGGCCAGAACGACCAGCCCCAGGCGTCGCACCCAGCCACGCAGGAATTCGACCTGCGCCGTTTCCCAGCGGAAGTGCAGTTGCGCAACACCTGACGGGGCGAGCACGCGGTAGGCGGTGTAGAACACCAGCCAGGCGAGGGCGATCTGTAGCAAGGCCTCGCCGAGGTTGGCGTTTTGACCGCGGGCGTCGATCTGCAGCGCGTAGCCGCACAGCGCCAGCCCCAGCGCGACGGGCATCGCCAGCAGCACGTTGATCAGCAGCGCCAGTGGCGTCTTCCATTGGCTGTCACGTTTGAAGTGGCCGATGTCGGCATGCAGGCGATTAAGCTTCTGGTACAGCGCCTTGCGCCTCCAGGTCAGTATGCCGATCAACAGCAGCAAGGGGAGGAACAGCAGCGGCCGCTGGGTCAAGCCGTCTGACAGTTCGCTGAGGCTGGACGTCCACGGCAGGGTGGCGACCTGCTTTTGCAGGCGCGGCCAGATATTCTGAAACCATTCCACGTCCAGCGGCTTGTTGCTGGGGATCCAGAACATCTGCTCGTCGAGTGTGGCGCGCAGCCCCTGAGCGGTACTGGTCAGCTGCTTCTGGTTCAGCTGTAGCGTGATGGACTCGTTGAGCAACGCGCTCAGCTCGCGATTGAGGCGCTCAAGCAAGTCACTGCGAGTGATGGCCAGGTCCAGCAGCGTCCGGCGCAGTTGCGGGGTGACGTTTTCAGGCGGCTGGGTAGCCAGGAGCTTTTCGACGTAAGCGGTCGGCGTGCTCATCTGTTCGCGTTGCTGGTTGATGTCGAACTGATACAGACGGATGTTGGCGATTTCGTCGGCCAGCCCCTTGTCCAGCTCCAGATGCGGCAACGCCTGCTTCTGCTTGTAGAGAATCTTGGACAGCAGCAGGCTGCCGCTCAGCACGTTGATCTGCTCGCTGAGGGCTTGATCGGTCTGGGTCAGGTTGTCCAGTTGCTGCTTGGTCTTGAGGTTCTGCTGGGTCAGCTCGTTGAGGCGATCGGTGCCGCGCAACAGGTAGTCCGACAGCTTGAGGTTGGCGGCGCTTTCGGTCGCCAGCAGGCTGCTGCCACCGGACTTTTGCGCTTCCAGAGACAGATCGGCGACCGTTTTTTGCGACTGGGCACGACGCTTGTCGTTGATCAGGGTCTGCAGGTCCTGAATTTCCTGCTCCTGACGCGCCACCTTCTCGGTCAGCAAGTCGTGCTGGCTGTTGCCCAGGTCCTGCAACTGGCTGTTGCCGGCCAGTTCCTGACGGCGCAGCAGGTTGAGGGCGTTGATCGAGGCCAGTTCTGCATTGAGCAGGTTGCGCTGGTCGGCGCTCAGGGTCTTGCCGTTGTCCTTGCCATTCTTGAGGATGGCGTTGATCTGCTGAATGCGCGTCTGATTGGCGCTGATTTCAGTCTGGGCGCGCTCAGGCCGGGTCTGCGCGGTAATGGCCAGACTGTTGGCGTCGTTGAGTTCGCTCTGCAGATCACTCTGCTGGGTGCTGCGCTGACTGAGCAGTTGCTCCAGCTGCGGCACGTCGAGGCCGCCATAGCGCTGGGCCACGGGCACCACTTTGCTTTCTTTCAGGCGGGCCAGTTCACGCTGGTTTTCCGAAGTCTGTTTTGGCGCCTGGGCGAGCTGCTGTTTGAGCGCTTCGAGCTTCTGCTCGCTGTCCTGCTTGCTGTTCAGAAACGCCAGTGTCTGCTCAAGGACCTGCTGCAGTGCCTTTTGCTCGGCGTCAGGCAGCTTGCGGTCGGCAATCTTGTCGAGGCTTTGCTGAACAGCGTCGCTGCTGGGCGGGTCGGCGGCGAGCGCCGGGAAAGAAGACAGGCAGAGCGCAAACAGTGCGGCAGCACAAAAGGAACGCAGGGAAAACATAGACACCGGTCGCATGATGATACGTGTGGGTTGGCAGTTTAAAGGAACAGTCCGGGGCCCGGGCGGGTTCCTTCGGGGAATTTGACGCCCACTTTCTGGATCTTGTTCCCGTCCATGACGGCAACGGTCCAAATAGTTCCATTCCATTCAACCTGGTCGCCCACCACCGGCTCGCCACGGTTCTTCTGCACGATGAACTGGCTGAGTGGCATTCCTGGGTCGATGCCGTCGAGTTTCAGGCCATAAAGGGCCGCCACTTCACCCAGCCTTGCGTCGCCTTCGAGCACGAAGTCGCCGAAGAAACGCAGGTCCAGCCCACGCTGCGGTGCCTGGCTGAACAATTTGCCCAGCGCCGGAAGGTCGTGTTCGTGGCCGATCACACACAGCAGATCACCCACTTCCAGTGTCGTACTGCCGGACGGATGGAGCAGTTGCTGGCCGCGGAACAGTGCCGCGATACGCGTGCCTTCCGGCATCTTCAGTTCGCGCAGTGCTGCACCGATGCACCACTTTTCGGCGCCCAGGCGGTAGACGAACAGCTCCCATTCGCTGGTGACGTGTACCTCCAGCGCAGCCCGGGAAATCGGTGCGGGATCAGGCGGAACCGTCACTTTCAGCAATTTGGCCATCCACGGCAGGCTGGTGCCTTGCAGCAACAGCGAAACCAGTACGATAAAGAACGCCAGGTTGAAGTACAGCTGCGCATTGGGCAGGCCGGCCATCAGCGGGAACACCGCGAGGATGATCGGTACCGCGCCGCGCAGGCCGACCCAGGCGATAAAGGCTTTTTCGCGGCCATGGAAGGCCTTGAACGGCAGCAGGCCGACCATCACCGACAGCGGGCGTGCCACCAGAATCATCCACAGCGCCAGGCCCAGCGCCGGAATCGCAATCGGCAGCAGATCGTGTGGCGTGACCAGCAGGCCCAGCACCAGAAACATGCCGATCTGCGCCAGCCAGGCCATGCCATCGAGCATATGCAGGATGCCGTGGCGGCTGCGAATCGGCCGGTTGCCGAGCACCAGACCGCACAGGTAGACCGCGAGAAAACCGCTGCCGTGGATAGCGTTGGTCAGGGCGAAGATCGCCAGGCCGCCGGCAATCACCAGAATTGGGTAGAGGCCGGCCGCCAGATTGATGCGGTTGACCAGTTGCAGCAGGATCCAGCCGCCGCCCAGGCCGATGAAGCTGCCGATACCGAATTCCTGAATCAGGTGCCCCAGCAGCCCCCAGTGCAACCCGGTCTGCCCGCTGGCGAGCATGCCGATCAGGGTAACGGTCAGGAACACCGCCATGGGGTCGTTGCTGCCCGACTCGATTTCGAGGCTGGCGGTAACACGCTCGTTCAAACCTTTGCCGCCCAGCAGGGAGAACACCGCCGCGGCGTCTGTGGAGCCGACGATCGCGCCGATCAACAGGCCCTGAATGACGCTGAGATTGAACAGCCAGGCAGCCACCATGCCGGTCAGTACGGTGGTGATCAGCACGCCCACCGTTGCCAGCGACAAGGCAGGCCACAGCGCAACCCGGAAACTGGCCACCCGCGTTCGCAGCCCGCCATCGAGCAGGATCACCGCCAGCGCAAGGTTGCCGACCAGGTAAGCGGTCGCGTAGTTGTCGAAGATGATCCCGCCGCCATCGACGCCTGCCACCATGCCCACCGCTAGGATGATGACCAGGATAGGAATGCCGAGGCGCGACGAAAGAGAACTGACCAGGATGCTTGCGGCTACCAGCAACGCGCCGATCAGGAACAGGCTGTTGATGGTGGTGGCGTCCAAGGGCGGTACTCCGTAGAAAACTGAATTGAAGCGAGAGGGGCGAAAACTGACCATGCAGTCCGCGTGCCAAGGGATTTAACCTGTTGAATTGCTTGGCTGTCAAAGAGCAATTTCGAGCGATTGACCCAGACCGGCATTCCCGGGCTCACGATTGGTTGCAGTCCAGCGGCTGACATATACCTATATACCGCAGACCAGGCCTTCTTGCTCCCTACTGTAGGCGCTCCAACCATCAAGCAGGTTTTTCATCATGGACGATGAGTTTGCAGCACATTACGACTTCGACGATGACAATAGGGATGACGGTGATGACCCTGAAGCAGAGTTCTGGGCGCGGGTGCGCGATGACTATTCGGTCAGCGATTACTTCCGCCTCAACCCGATCGCCCTGCAGTCACCTGCCGCCCTTGCTGCGCGGGATGTGGCCCAGGCATGCCAGTCGAGATGGGGTGTCGAGATCGATCCGGACGACACCCTGATCGTCACGCTGTATATCGAAGACCCTAAGCTCTATCCCGCCCCTCATCGCGCCAATGTCGCTCACTCGATGACGCTGACCGAGGCGCTGCTGCGCAACTGGCAGCAAAAGGGCAATGGCGACTGGTTTGATCACCTCGGGCATTTGCAGCCCCATCATGATGACGGTCTCGACTGTCAGATAGTGGATAAAAAACTGCCGCCCTATGACTGCGTCGCTTATGAAGCGGTGTACCGCAAATCCGATCCGCAGCATTACGATTCGACGACGCAACTTCGCCTGACTGCCGAGGCGTTCAAGCAGTACATCTGGGATCACAACCTGCAAGCCGGTTATCTCACCTACCTGAATCAGTTCTGGCAGGCGCATGCCAAAGACTACAACCTGATGCTCAAGGCCGGTCTGTTCAGGGCGGCCTGGCTGCAAGCTGAGGAAAACACGCTCAAGGCCGAGCACAAGGACATGGTGCTGGAGGCGCTCGGGCTGCCCGCCGATCAGGGTTGGAAAGAGCTGAGCTTCGACGCTTTTGTCGCCGCGCCGATTTCCACTCGCGTGACAATTTCCGAATTGCAGGTGCATGGCTACAGCGCCGTGGACATCATGGTCATCCGCAGTGCCGATTCGCCAACCGTGCTGCTCTACATCCCCGGCAACTCGTCACCCATTCATACCTTCGCCAACGCCGATGCGCTCAAGGACTGGGTCGCGCTGATGTGCAAGGATCCAGGCAAGCGCCGGTCTTTAGAGGGGCATTTCAGTGCCACGGATGACGTCGATGGCTTTTTCTACAGTGGTGTTGCTACCGCCCTCCGAGGCTTCGCTGTCTACCCGAAGCTGCTGGACGCCGCGACCGGTGCGTGGAACCCGCGCAGACTGGTGCAGTTTGGCGAACCGCTGCAGCCCTGGCCGTTCTCGCACTTCAAGGATCGGGTCAAGGCAAAGTCCGAAACCGATGTGCTGCAAAAAATCCGCAACCACGACGACTACTGGAAAGAGGAAGTCAGCAGTGGCTTGAGCGAGTGTGTGTCTGTTCTCGGCGGCGTCGCCATCGTCTTTCCCGAGCTTATGCCCGTGATTGCGGGACTGTCTCTCGCGCTGGTGGGGCTTGGCGTCGATGCGGCAGTCAATGGTCGCACGCTCGAAGAGCGCCAGGCCGGGCTTGGGCGGATTGCCTTTGGCGTTTTGAACGCGTTGCCGATCCTTGCCGAGGAGGGCACTGCGGTCGAGGCTGGCGCTGAAACCGGACTGATTGATGAGGCGCGAGGCGATTATGAGGTTTTCGACCCCTCAACAACCGACCCGGCTATAGAAGTCGGGCCGCTTCCGGTATTCAGGGAAGAGCCGCCTGCCTTGCGTTCGCTCAATGCCAAAATGCGCCGCCTGTTGCGCGCGCTGGAAGTGACTCAAGACCTGCCGGGACTGGCGTCGGGCGAAGTGGCAGGTATCTATCCGCTGCAAGGCAAAAGTTACATCGAACTGCATGATCAGGCTTTTCGGGTCGAGTGGGTGCCACAGGAAAAACAGTACCGGATTCGCTCTGATTCTGATCCGCGTGTCTGGGGACCCTACGTGAAGACTATTGACACCGGCTATTGGGATCTTGACCTCAAGCTCGGGTTGCGTGGCGGGGAAAGCTTTGACGGCTCGCGATTGCCGCCGGCCAGTGAGGCAGAGAGCGCCGTGGTGGCGGTCGTGCCTGAAGAGCCAGCCGTCGAGATTCAGCGCTGGGGCCCCAAGGTGCAGGTCGAGGTGCCACTGGATCAGATCATGGTCGAGGAAGTACTGAGCCAGGCAAAAGGGACGGTCGTAGAGAAGTACTTCATTCAGATCGGAGGGATCAGGAAGAACGTGTATTACGATGCCGATATTCCATGCTGGCGCACTGATCCGTCTTCAAACGGCCTGGTCTGGCTGGACCGCAACGGAGTCTGGAACAGCGGGTCGGAGGATGCATTCAGGAAGGTGGAGGCAAAACTGCCACAGAGCCGCCGCTTCGAGATCTTTTCTTTCCCCCGCGTGCCCAGGTTGCCTGCAGATGCCGAGCCCATCAGCCGTGTGATTCATCATATATGGCTGGGCGAACGCATGCCGGGCGATAACCTGCTGGAACGGATGCTCGACAACATGCGCACCAGCCCGGACTTGCGCTTCGAACTGCATATCGATATCAACCACCCGACGGCGCATCAGCAATTGCTGGATTACTTCAGCGCACATCCACAGATGCGGATTTCCAGGCTCAAGGAAGAAGCGTTCTTTCCCACGTTCCTGAGTGGTGAAAATGGCGAAGCCTTCAACTATTTCATGCACTCGGATAATCGTAATTATGCGGCCGCTTCGGACATTCTGCGTTATCGACTGATCAACGAATACGGCGGCATTTATCTTGATTGCGATGACACCATTGATGTCCCTTTTGCAGGCATTCCGTTGAAGGCCGGGCCCAATGATGTATTGCTGGGCAGGCGTCTGGATGCGCCGCAATTAAGTTACAACGGGCCGGGTAACAGCCATTTCGCCAGCCACCCGGACAACCCGGTCCTGAAGAGGATTCTGAAAGAAATAAATACGCGTTTCCAGAATGAAAAACAGACCAACAAGGCGTTCTTCAGTACACGCAGACCCTTCATCGACCACAGCAGCGAAGCCTTGCGTAGCGCCTCTAGAGACCGAATGACACCGTACATGACGCGCATTTCCGACCTGACCGGTCCCAAACTCATGTCAGACGTCTTGAGAAAGCTGCGACCTGACTATTTTGATCTGCTGGAGCGTTCCTATTTGCCGGTCGATGAGGTCTTGTCCGTGTTGTACATCGAACACCTGAACGAGGCCGTGGACTTTTATTTTCCATTCAAGGGCAGGGCGAAAATTTCCCCGGGCTCCGAGAATGGTTGGTAAGGCTTCAGTGTTTGCAGCGTCAGGTGAGGGTGATAGATAGTTAGCGCCACCAACACGCTTATGAATGATTACGTGCATGACTTCTCTCTTACAGGAAGACGTCATGGCACCTACCCCCCTGGAAACATCCAAAACCGACCAGCAACTGCTGCGTGCACGTGCGCAGCAGTTCGTTCTCGATTATCCCGATCTTTACGATCTGGCCCATACCGCCGCCAGCAGGATCATTCTTCAGCACACCCAGCGCGTGTTCGCCCCGGAGCAGGTGTATTGGCATCGTTTCAGCAGTGCCAGCAGCAGTCCGCGCACGTTTACCGGCTGGCAGCATTCCGGAACGCCGGAGCAGTCGATGACCTTTATCGAGCTGCTCATGCGGCACTTCAGCGCCCACGATCAGGAAGCCAGCGACGAGCTTTCCTTGTATGGCGGTTTCTATACCGATGGCCCGGATCACGGGGTTTTCGACGAGCGCAATGAGGTGCCCATGCTCCCTCAGGACGTGCTCAAAGACATGTGGACGCTTGATTTCAGCGCGCAGTACACCCGCCGTATGGAGCGTTTCTGGAGCCTGCACAGCGAGAACTTTTGCACCCTGGTCAAGGCACGCTATCTGGTTGCCGCCAGTCACTGTCTGCGCAAGGGCCATCTTTCAGCCGACGATTTCAAGCACGTTACGTGCGTTATCACCGCAGACCCTTTGCAGACCCCTACGCTTAAGGCGTTGCAGAGCCCGCTTCCCTCAACCCCCGGTGTCGCGGTACACACGCTGGATATCGATGGCATCAAGGCCCATGACATGTTGCGTATTGTCACCGCCGCTGGCCGAGAGATCATCTACTGGCCTGATGCCGAGCAGCCTTTCATGGCGTTCGACAGTGAGCGTGCGGTGTACCGCTGGCTCAAGACCCGGTTTATGGACGAGCACGCAGACAAGGCGATAACCCGCCAGTTTCTGCGTGGGGAGGCGTCGCGGACAAAGGACGGTGAGCGGTTCTTTCGTGCGGTGAGCCAGTTGCTCACGCACGATTGGCGTGCCAACGTTCGACTCGTCAATCTGGTGCAGGCGCCTATTGCGGGCGACCCCTTCGTGTATCTGCGAGACGTCGCCCGTCAGGGAATGGCCGCCGATGCGCGTGAACTGCTGACCTCCAATGCTGATCTGCGCAAGCAGATGTGGATCGGCTACCTGGGTGCTTTCATGCAGGCGTTTGGCGGGCTCGCGCCGCTGGGTTGGCCGATCGCCTTGACGCTGGTTGGCGCAAGCCTCGCCAATACCGGTTTGAACATCGATCAGGCGCTCAATGGCAAAACCGTAGCACAGCGCAAGGCGGGCGTGCTGGGCGCGATCATCAACATCATTTATCTGCTGTTCAATCTGCCGCTTTTAATGTCCATACGTGCGGTCCCCCAGCCTGTGCCGGTGGCCGCAACCGAAGGCCAGCCGGTCTCCAGCGAGGTAATTGAAGGCGGCAGCGCGTCGGCCCATGCGCTGGACAATATGGAGGGTAACCTGCTGCTCGACAGCCTTACGCCTTCAGTCGCAGAGGGCCGGTTTCGTGGCATCTACACGCTGGGTAATGGCGAAACCTGGATCAAGCTTGCACAACTGCCTTATCGCGTGATGTTCAACGAATTGCAGCAGTGCTGGTTTATCGTCAACCCGGACAATCCTTTTGCGTTCGCAGGCAGCAAGCCGGTGCGCCTGAGTACCAGCGGGGAGTGGACGTTACTTGACTCGCCTGGTCTGCAGGGCGGTGCCCCGATGGATGTGCAGGTGCCGTCAAGCAGTACATCCGCCGCGACGGGCAAGCCTTATGTGACCGTGCATTCGGCGTTTTGGGACACGTACCTGCAAACGGACCTGTTCAATGAGCAACACTATGCCGAAATGGCCTTGGCCCGGCAGAAAGATGTGATGACGATTTGGGAGCCAGGCCCTGAAGATACGGCCATGTCGGATTCTTCACCCGAAGGCGATGAGGTGTACAAGGACCCTTGGCATGGCAAACATCGGGTTTTCAAGCTTGGTGAGGACGACTACTGCGGCAGAAATATCATGCTTTATACCCAGGACGATTCTGAATTCAATCGGTTCCTGCGTACGGGCGAGAGCAATAAGGCCAATCAGGTGCGACTCATCGAACGACTGGCCGAGGACATTCAGGTGGTGGGGTACAACAATGATGTCGAGTTGTACCGAGGCGGCAGCGGTGATCGCGGGACTTCGGGTGCCGTGTTCCGTAGCGGTCAGATCAGGGTCGGTGATGTGCTGGTGAATACTGATGTCACCTCGTTCAGCGAAAATCCCTACGTGGTCAGCGCCTTCGCCAGCAGTCGGGCCGGTGCACCCGCTAACGCCATGATCGGGCCGGTAACCTTCGATGACACCTCGGTGGTCTTCGTTTTGCCCAAGGGCCGATACCTGCGGGCGACACCGATTGCGCCGTTTTCAGCCTCTCCCGAAGAGGCCGAATCGATCTTTTTGCCCGGCTGCTACTTTCAGATCGACAGCATCGAAGAGGTGAGCGGCGAGTTTTACCGCATTATGAAAATCCAGATGCAGGAGGTCGATCGCGCTCATCCGGGGCGCGGGCTTTACGACATGCGCACGGGCGAGCCCTTCAGTCGGGAGCAGTACGCGCGCAAGCTGGGCGCAGACGCCAGGGTACTGGTCGACCGTTTTTTTCCGCAAAACCCGCTGACTGACCTGTTTAGCCTTCATTGATCAAGCGTGCGCCCGGGTTTATTTAAAACCAGTCGTCGCGCATTGCCAGGCAAGTGTCATCGCGGTTTTCCAGAATGGCCAATTCATGATGGCAGCCCGGTACTTCCCGCGTCAGGAAGTATCGGGCGGCTTGCAGCTTGCCTCGGTAAAAGTCGTTGTCGGCCTGATTGCCGCTAATCAAGCCTTCTTCTGCACGGATCGCCTGTTCGAGCCATCGCCAACCTACTACCGTGTGGCCGAATGCCTTGAGGTACAGCGCTGAATTGGCCAGTGTGCTGGTAATTCTGCCCTGGGCCAGATCGGTCAACAGCCCGAGTGTGACGGCCTGCACGCGTGCGACCAGTTGCTGCAGGGGCTGGCGCAATTCGTCGAGTGCTTGATGGGTCTGGGCACGTTCGCAGGTCGCCGAGATCAGGCGCAGCAGTTGCTTGAGGCCGGTGCCGCCATTCTGCGCCAGCTTGCGGCCAAGCAGGTCGAGCGACTGGATGCCGTGAGTGCCTTCATGGATCGCATTGAGGCGGTTATCCCGGTAATACTGCTCGACCGGGTATTCGCGGGTGTAGCCGTGGCCGCCCAGGACTTGAATCGCCAGTTCGTTGGCGTTAAGGCAGAACTCCGACGGCCACGACTTGACCACCGGGGTCAGCAGGTCCAGCAGTTCGTGCGCGTGCTTGCGATCGTCTTCGGTTTCGCCGGTCTGCGTGTCATCGAACAGTCGCGAGGCGTAGAGGCACAGGTCAAACGCGCCTTCCACGTAGGCTTTCTGGGTCAGCAGCATGCGCCGCACGTCTGCATGTTCAATGATGGATACTGGCTTGCTGTCCGGGCTTTTACTGTCCGGCAAGCGTCCTTGCGGCCGCTCGCGGGCATACTCCAATGAGTACAGGTAGCCGGAATAACCCAGCATTGCCGCACCGAGCCCGACGCCAATACGCGCTTCGTTCATCATCTGGAACATGTAATTCAGGCCGTGATGAGGTTTGCCCACCAGATAGCCGACACACTCACCGTTATCGCCGAAATTCAGCGCGGTGGAGGTAGTACCTTTCCAGCCCATCTTGTGAAACAGGCCTGCCAGCAGCACATCGTTGCGCTTGCCGAGGCTGCCGTCATCGTTGACCAGAAACTTGGGCACGATGAACAGCGAGATACCTTTGACCCCGCCCGGCGCGTCCGGCAGTTTCGCCAGGACCATGTGCACAATGTTCTCCGACAGGGAATGATCCCCACAGGAAATGAATATCTTGTTGCCACGCAGCCGATAAGTGCCGTCGCCTGCCGGCTCGGCGCGTGTGCGGATATCTGACAGCGACGAGCCTGCATGTGGCTCGGTGAGCGCCATGGTGCCGAAGAAGCGTCCTTCGATCATCGGTTGCAGAAAACGCTGCTTCTGCTCGTCGTCGGCAAAGCTCTCGATCAGATTGGCGGCGCCCATCGTCAGAAACGGATACGACGTGGTGCCGACATTGGCCGCCTGAAAGTGGGCAAAACAGGCTTGCGACAGCAGGGTAGGCAACTGCATGCCGCCTGCGTCGAAATCGCGTGATGCATTGAGAAAGCCGGCCTCGAGAAACGCGTTTATCGCGGGCTTGACCTCAGGAATCAGGATCGCTTCGCCATTTTCATAGCGCGGCTCGTTTTCGTCAGCCTTGCGGTTGTGCGGTGCAAAGTACTTTTCTGCAATGGCGCGCGCCGTTCCCAGCGCCGCATCAAAGGTTTCCCGCGAGTGCTCGGCAAAGCGCTCGCGACGCGTCAGACCTTCGGCGTCCAGCACTTCATACAGCTCGAAAGCCAGATTTCGGGAACTGAGCAGCGACTCGGACATGATGACGTACCTGTTCTTGGAATGGCTCAAGTCTAGGTCGGGTTGAGGGGGGAGGGTAGCAAGATTGATTCGGGTGATGGTCGAGCGTGTGCAGTGGGTATCGAGAGCGGACGCGGAGCGTCCAGAGCATGGGAACGGTCGGTGTCTTTCCGACACCTCTCGTTCCGCACGCTCCGGCATGGGAATGCCGTTCTTGACGCGCTGCGTCATCTGTTACCGAGCGGCATCAGCCGATCGTCATCAGGCTCGCATTGCCACCCGCCGCCGCGGTGTTGACGCTCAATGCCCGCTCGATCACCAGACGTTCCAGCGGCACGTTGGTTTCGCCGTGGGACAGGCCATTGACGCCGACGATGGCACCACTGCGTTGTGCGATCTGCTGGCAGACGGCACGTAGCTGGTCGGAGTCGCCGTGGTGCAGGACGGCGTCGAAGTTGACGTCGTCCTTGGCCCAGTCAGGTACCAGTTTGATGCGCGCCTGAACGTCCTTCGGCAGGCGAGCGCGTAGTGACTTGCTGATGTCGGTCTCCGGCCACACGGCAGAGCTGCCGACCGCCAGTAAGGCCGCCAGTTGAATCATCAGGTCGTTCTCGTCGTCAGCTAGGCAAAGCACGTGCTCACGCGGCAGGATCGCGTAGCTGTTGCGTTCGCCGGTCGGGCCAGCCAACTGGCGGGTGATGCCGCTTTGTGATTGCTCGGCGTATTGACTGCACAGGGCATCCAGATCGCTTTGCTGGTTGCTGGCAGCCCAGGCTTTCAGTGCCTGCAACGGCTTGCCGAAGACCTCACGCAGACGGGTATCCGGTGCAGACAGCGCGTCGCTGCGGACGAACGATTTCTCGATAGCATCCTGCGGGCGCGTCGACAGCAGGCGATACAGGTACAACGGGCCACCTGCTTTGGGACCGGTGCCGGACAGACCTTCGCCGCCGAATGGCTGAACACCCACCACTGCGCCGACGATGTTGCGGTTGACATAGACGTTGCCGGCATTGACGTTGTCGATGACCTTGGCAATGGTTTCGTCGATGCGGGTGTGCACGCCCAGGGTCAGGCCATAACCGGAGGCATTGATCTGATCGATCAGCAGGCCAAGCTCCTTGCGCTTGTAGCGCACCACGTGCAGCACCGGACCGAAGATTTCACGTTGCAGCTCATCGAAGCTTTCCAGCTCGATCAGGGTCGGCATCACATAAGTGCCGCGCTTGAGTTCGGCGCTGTCGGCGATGGCCACCTGGTAAACCGTGCGGCCCTTGTCGCGCATGGCCTGGATGTGTTTTTCGATACCTGCCTTGGCCTCTGCGTCGATGACCGGGCCGATGTCCACGGACAGGCGCTCCGGATTACCGAGGCGGTTCTCGGCCATCGCGCCCTTGAGCATTTCAATGACGCGGTCGGCAGAGTCTTCCTGCAGGCACAGCACGCGCAGTGCCGAGCAGCGTTGACCGGCGCTGTCGAATGCCGAAGACACCACGTCGATCACCACCTGTTCGGTCAGCGCCGAAGAGTCGACAATCATTGCGTTCTGGCCACCGGTTTCGGCGATCAGCGGAATGGGGCGACCCTGCGAGTCGAGGCGACCTGCCACGTTGCGCTGCAGCAGGCGGGCGACCTCGGTCGAGCCGGTGAACATGACACCTTTGACGCGTTCGTCGCCGACCAGCCCGGCGCCTACGGTTTCGCCACGACCGGGCAGCAATTGCACCACGCCTTCCGGGATGCCCGCTTCAAGCAGCAGACGTACGGCCTGCGCGGCGATCAGTGGTGTCTGCTCGGCAGGTTTGGCCAGCACCGGGTTACCTGCGGCCAATGCAGCCGCCACCTGACCACTGAAAATCGCCAGCGGGAAGTTCCACGGGCTGATACAGACCACCGGCCCCAGCGGACGGTGACCGTCGTTGGTGAAGTCGTTGCGCGCCTGCACGGCGTAGTAACGCAGGAAGTCCACGGCTTCGCGCACTTCGGCGATGGCGTTGGCGAAGGTCTTGCCCGCTTCACGGACCAACAAGCCCATCAACGGCTGGATTTCAGCCTCCATCAAGTCAGCGGCACGCTCCAGAATCGCGGCGCGCTCGACAGGCGGGGTGGCCTGCCAGATCGGACCGGCGCTCAAGGCGCACTGGATGGCGTTATCGACATCTTGCAGAGACGCTTCCTGCACATGACCGACCACGTCACGCAGATCCGATGGATTCAACGCAGCACTCAACGTGCCTGCGCTGGCCGGACAGCCCAGCATCGGGGCGGCTTTCCAGTCGTTGTGCGCGGTAGCCAGCAGGGCCGAAGACAGCGACGCCAGACGATGCTCGTTGGCCATGTCGATGCCGCTGGAATTGGCGCGTTCGGTTCCGTAGAGGTCTCGCGGCAGCGGAATACGTGGATGCGGCAGGCCGAAACCGCCTTCCTGGGTGGCCATGCGTTCGATCTGGCTGACCGGATCGGCGACCAGTTCCTGTATGGAGATCGAGTGGTCGGCAATCCGGTTGACAAACGACGTATTGGCGCCGTTTTCCAGCAGACGACGCACCAGATAGGCCAGCAGCGTTTCATGAGTGCCAACCGGGGCGTACACGCGGCATGGTCGATTCAGTTTGCCGTCGGCGACTTTGCCTACAACCTGTTCATACAACGGCTCGCCCATGCCGTGCAGGCACTGGAATTCATACTGGCCGGGGTAATAATTCTGACCGGCGATCTGGTAGATGGCCGCCAGGGTATGGGCGTTGTGCGTGGCGAATTGCGGATAGATGACTTCCGGTGCCGCGAGCAGCTTGCGCGCGCAGGCGATGTAGGACACGTCGGTGTACACCTTGCGCGTGTACACCGGATAGCCTTCCAGGCCTTCGACCTGGGCGCGCTTGATCTCGCTGTCCCAGTAAGCGCCCTTGACCAGACGGATCATCAGGCGATGGCGGCTGCGGCGCGCCAGATCGATCACGTAATCGATCACATAAGGGCAGCGCTTCTGGTATGCCTGAATCACGAAACCGATACCGTTCCAGCCGGTGAGCTGTGGTTCGAAACACAGGCGCTCGAGCAGATCCAGCGACAGCTCCAGGCGATCGGCTTCTTCGGCGTCGATGTTCAGGCCGATGTCGTATTGCTTGGCCAGCAGGGTCAGCGACAGCAGGCGCGGGTACAGCTCATCCATCACTCGCTCGTACTGGGCGCGGCTATAGCGTGGATGCAGTGCCGACAGCTTGATGGAAATCCCCGGACCTTCGTAGATGCCGCGGCCGTGGGAGGCTTTGCCGATGGAGTGGATGGCCTGCTCGTAGGACGCGAGGTACTTCTGCGCGTCATGTTCGGTCAGCGCCGCTTCACCCAGCATGTCGTAGGAATAGCGGAAGCCCTTGGCTTCGAAGCGGCTGGCATTGGCGAGGGCTTCACCGATGGTTTCGCCGGTGACGAACTGCTCGCCCATCAGGCGCATGGCCATGTCGACGCCCTTGCGGATCATCGGTTCGCCACTTTTGCCGATAATGCGGCTCAACGAGGACGTGAGGCCTGCCTCATTGTGAGTGGCAACCAGCCTGCCGGTGAGCAGCAGGCCCCAGGTGGCGGCGTTGACGAACAGCGATGGGCTGTTGCCCAGGTGCGGCTGCCAGTTGCCGTTGCTGATCTTGTCGCGAATCAACGCATCGCGGGTGCCCTTGTCGGGAATACGCAGCAGTGCTTCGGCCAGGCACATCAGCGCAACGCCCTCCTGAGAGGACAGTGAAAACTCCTGCAACAGGCCTTGAACGATGCCCGCGCGACCGCCAGCGCTTTTCTGGTTACGCAGTTTTTCCGCGATCGACGCGGCCATCTTGTTGGTGGCTTCGGCAACCGGGGCGCTCAGGCGGGCCTGCTCGAGCAGCATCGGCACCACTTCCTGCTCGGGGCGGCGGTAGGCGGAGGTGATGGCCGCTCGTAATACAGACTGCGGCTGGATGCTTTCGGCAAAATCCAGAAAGCATTGCAGCCCGGCATCTTCTGCCAGCTCACCGCGGTCTTCGTTGTCCTTTGCGCCGGCGGCACTGTTGAGTTCCAACAGGGTTGCACCACTCTCGAGCTTTTCCAGGTAATTGAAAATCGCCTGCTTGATCAACCAGTGCGGCGTGCGGTCGATGGAGTGGGCTGCGGCTTTCAATCGCTCGCGGGTAGGGTCGTCAAGTTTGACGCCAAGAGTGGTGGTGGCCATGTGTTGTCCTCTTTATAGCCACGCAGAAGTGGCATCGGCTTTGGCGCAGATTAGCGTCGGGACGGGGTGAGGTGCAACCGGGTGCAACCCGATTTGGAGAATATTTTGTGATGTGCCCGGCGAACGGCTCATAAAAACAGCGCTATGCGCAATGCTGGTGCGCGATTTTTTGTAAATAGTATTAAAGGCGCCCTAAAATGGCGCGTAAATGCACCTGCGTCAGGTTTTTTGTAACAGGTGCAACTTGCGCGATGAAATGGGTTGCACCTTGTTTGGTTTGTTTAATAGGATTCGTTTCCGCGGTGCAACCGCCAGTCATTGATTGCCGATCCTTGCGGAGCGATCAGTCAACGCGGTGTCGGGTGCAAAAGCAGGGATGTGCCGAATATCGGTCGCTATTCCCTTTGGCATCGGGTGCCAACATAAAAACAATGCCAAGGCAGAACTCATGAGTGTCAGCAACCCTACCTTGATCACGTTCGTGATCTATATAGCGGCAATGGTATTGATCGGCCTGATGGCCTATCGCTCTACCAACAACCTTTCGGATTACATCCTCGGCGGACGCAGTTTGGGCAGCGTGGTGACCGCTCTTTCAGCGGGTGCCTCTGACATGAGCGGCTGGCTGTTGATGGGGTTGCCCGGTGCCATCTATATGTCCGGCCTGTCGGAAAGCTGGATCGCCATCGGTCTTATCATCGGTGCCTACCTGAATTGGCTGTTCGTGGCCGGCCGTCTGCGTGTGCAGACAGAGCACAATGGCGACGCACTGACCCTGCCGGATTACTTCAGCAGCCGTTTCGAAGACAACAGTGGCCTGCTGCGCATCATCTCGGCCATCGTGATTCTGGTGTTTTTCACCATCTATTGCGCCTCGGGCATCGTTGCGGGGGCGCGTCTGTTTGAAAGCACCTTCGGCATGTCCTACGAAACCGCCTTGTGGGCCGGTGCTGCGGCGACCATTGCCTACACTTTCGTCGGTGGTTTCCTCGCAGTGAGCTGGACAGACACCGTGCAGGCTACGCTGATGATTTTCGCGCTGATCCTCACGCCGATCATCGTCCTGCTGGCAACGGGCGGCGTCGACACCACCTTTCTGGCGATTGAAGCGAAAGATCCGACCAGCTTCGACATGTTCAAGAACACGACTTTCATCGGCATCATTTCCCTGCTCGGCTGGGGCCTGGGTTATTTCGGTCAGCCACACATCCTCGCGCGCTTCATGGCGGCCGATTCGGTCAAGTCGATTGCCAGCGCCCGACGCATCTCCATGGCCTGGATGATCCTGTGCCTGGGCGGCACCGTGGCGGTCGGGTTCTTCGGCATTGCCTATTTCTCGGCGCATCCGGATGTTGCCGGGCCGGTGACTGAAAACCCGGAGCGGGTGTTCATCGAGCTGGCCAAGCTGCTGTTCAACCCCTGGATTGCCGGCGTGCTGCTATCGGCCATTCTGGCTGCGGTCATGAGTACGCTGAGCTGCCAGTTGCTGGTGTGCTCCAGTGCGTTGACCGAGGACTTCTACAAGGCTTATCTGCGCAAGGGGGCTTCGCAGATCGAGCTGGTCTGGGTCGGTCGGGCAATGGTGCTGCTGATCGCGATCATTGCCATTCTGCTGGCGGCCAATCCTGAAAACCGCGTACTGGGCCTGGTGAGTTACGCCTGGGCCGGTTTCGGCGCAGCCTTCGGCCCTGTGGTGCTGATTTCGGTGCTGTGGAAGGGCATGACTCGTAACGGCGCACTTGCCGGGGTCATTGTTGGTGCGGCCACCGTGGTGCTCTGGAAGCAATTCAGTACGATGGGGCTGTATGAAATCATCCCCGGGTTCATCTTCGCCAGCCTCGCCATCGTGATGTTCAGCCTGATCGGCAAGCCTGCTTCTGCGTCCATGCAGACCCGTTTCCTGGCAGCCGAGCAGGACTTCAAAGCCAACCGCTGACAGTGTCTGACTGAAACAGAAACGGCCCGTTCTTCTTCGTGAAGCGCGGGCCGTTTTGTATGTGGGCTTAAGGCGCGTGCCGCTCAGCTCTGGTTGTGATCGATATCCAGGTTGTAGAAGGTCGCCTTGCCGCCCTCCGAGGTGTACCCGGTGTTGTCCTGGGTATACACCCCCGCCTTGAAGTACAGAGGCTTGTCCCGCCAGGTCTCACTGATGCGCGTGCTCCAGTCCTGATCCTTGGCGCTGACCGACAGTTTGCCGCCCTTGCTCAGGTGAATGACGTAATTGAATGTCTCATTCAGCTTCACACCTTCTACGATGGTGTAAACCTTGCTTTCATCGTCGTCATAGCGATTGCGGACTTTTGCAACGATATCGCCAGTTTTGGTGTCTTCCTTGTATTGAAACTCGACTTTCAGGAGCGGCTCTGTGCTCTCGTATGCGTGTATTTGTCCGATGACAACCTTGCCAGTGGAAGGTACTTGGTCGACTTCCAGTTTGGCATTCAGATAGTTGTCGGCATCCGGGTATACCCAATTATGCAACGAGCCATCGGACCACGTTTCTCGAAGTTCGCTGCGGGCATATTTTGCGTTCTCGGTTTTACTGCCTGTGACGGGCGACCAGAACACAATGGAGTCGGTTTTTGATTTGAAATATTTACCGTCATAGCCTTTTACTAACTGAGCGGTTTCGATGGTCTTGGGGGGCGACCCCACAGGGATGCTGAGATTCCACGATCCAAGATCTACCATTTTGTCTCCGTCCGTAAATGTCTTTATATCGCTCATAGAAAAAGCCTCTGGCGCGAGACTTCAGGCGGGTTTTATACGGCTCGTAGGACAATTTGTTAATAAAAAAATGTCGAACGGATGGCGTCAAAGTGCTGTCACTTCTTCTGCAGGGCAGAGTCTGTAAGGGGTGTAGCGAATGACCGTTAGTCGGGTAGATCGAACTTTGACAGTAGGGAACAGGCGCCTTGCTTCTGCTTTTGGCGAGACGAGGCTAGAGTTATTCCAAAGTATGACGGTCGTCCTGAGTCTCAGGCGTCATGCCCACATAGAGAAGCAGCATGGAACGCGTGCCAACCCAGCCAGATGATGGCTCTTCAGTTTTACTCGTTGTAGACGATTACCCGGAAAATCTGGTGACGATGTGTGCTGTTCTGCAAAGAACGGACTGGCACATTGTGACTGCAAGTTCCGGAATCGAAGCATTGACCGTACTTCTCGAGCAGGAAGTCGACCTGGTTTTGCTGGATGTGCAAATGCCGGGCATGGACGGCTTCGAGGTCGCGCGACTGATGCGCGGCAGTCAGCGTACCCGCCTTACGCCGATTATTTTTCTCACCGCCAATGAGCAGACTCAGGATGCGGTGCAGAAGGGTTATGCGAATGGTGCGACGGATTATCTGTTCAAACCGTTCGACCCGAATGTGCTCAAGCCCAAGGTACAGACTTTGCTTGAACAGCAGCGTAATCGCCGTGCGCTGCAACAGCTGTCGCTGGAGCTGGAATCGGCTCGTGCGTTTAATGCATCGGTGCTGGCCAATGTCGCCGAAGGCATTCTGGTCGTTGACGAAGCAGGCACCATCAGCTTTGCCAATCCGGCCATCTGTCAGTTATTGAACACCTCCGTCGATCAGCTTCGCGGCACTCAGGTGCTGGACTACATCATCGAGCCGAAGGAGGGGCACTGGCTGGACTCGGGCTTTTATCAGCACTATCGCAAGTCCGATACCTATCGGGTGCATGACGCCATTCTGCGCACTGCGCAAGGCACACAACTGCCCGTGGCGTTGTCCTGCGCGGCGCTGCCTGCCGAACAGAAGGCAATGGTACTGACGGTTCTCGATATGTCGGTGGTCCGTGATCTTTATCAGCAGCTTGAAAAACAGGCCGTCACCGATGCATTGACTGGCCTGCTCAATCGCCGCGGGCTTTATCAGGCGGTTGAAAGCATGCTGTTGCGTAACGAGCGGGCTGATAAATACCTGGTCGTGCTGTTCATGGATCTGGATGGCTTCAAGCAGATCAATGATGCGCTTGGCCATGAAGCAGGGGATCAGGTACTGCTCTGGGTTGCCGAACAGTTCAAGGACAGCATGCGCCCCTATGATGTGCTGGCGCGCATCGGCGGCGACGAATTCACTGTGGTGATCGACGGGCTCGATTACCCCGAGCAGGCGGCCAAGATCGCTGAAAAGCTCATCGAGCGGGTATCCGGAAGACGTCAGGTCGACGGTGTCGAGATCACGCTGGGTGCCAGTGTCGGCATTGCAACCTTCCCGGACTGCGGCTCGAATCTGGACGGTCTGCTGCGCGCGGCAGATATTGCCATGTACGAGGCCAAGCGTGCCGGGCGGCAGCAATACCGGTTCTATGATCAGAACATGAACGGGCGCGCCCGCTCGCGACTGATGCTTGAGGAAAGCGTGCGCACGGCCATCGACGGCCGGGATTTTTCAGTGGTGTACCAGCCTCAGATTCACATGGCGGATGGTCGCCTGCGTGGTTTCGAGGCATTGCTGCGCTGGCAGCATCCTGCGGTCGGAGAGGTCCCGCCTGCGCTGTTCATTCCGCTGCTGGAAGAGACCAGGCTGATCAATCGGCTCGGCGGCTGGATCTTTGATCAGGGCGCCGAGCAGCGTCAGGCATGGAGCCGTATCTTTGCGCCCGACATGGTACTGAGTGTCTGCGTCAGCCCCACGCAATTCTGTCTGCCCAATCTGGCTTCGGAATTGAAGCGCGCCATGGATCGCTTCGAGTTGAAACCGGGGCAGATCGAAGTGGAAATCACTGAAACCGCTCTGGTGAATAACCTCACGCACAGCCATAAACAGCTGAAGTTGTTGCATGACGTCGGTGTGCGCATTGCGCTCGACGACTTTGGTACGGGCGAATGCTCGCTGTCGCATTTGCGCAATCTTCAGCTCGACACTTTGAAGCTGGACAGGCGTTTTGTGGCCAGCATCGCAGGATCAAAGCGCGAAGCGGCAATGGCCAGCAGTATCATCGACCTGAGCCGCAACCTCGATATGCTGGTCATCGCCGAAGGCGTCGAGACGGCTGAGCAATATCAATGGCTGGCCGACAACGGTTGTCAGGTCATTCAGGGCTTTTTGATCGCTCACCCGATGGGCCCGGAAGAGGCGTTGCGCTTTCCCGGGCACTTTGACGTGGCAGGCTTGAGACAGAAGAGATTGTTGTAGAATGGCGTTTTTCGATCTTATGCAAAGGCCCCATGACTGCATCCAGCCATGCTCCGCTCAAATACCTGCAGGCCTATCCGCAGGCCCTGCAGGACCAGGTGCAGCAGTTGATTGCCGACGATCGCCTGGCGGATTACCTGCAGCAGCGCTACCCCGCGCGGCATCAGATTCAGAGCGACAAGGCCCTCTACGCCTATGCGCTGGCGCTCAAGCAGGATCACCTGCGCAATGCGCCAGCCATCAAGAAGGTTCTGTTCGATAATCGCCTTGACCTGACTCATCGCGCACTGGGCCTGCATACCAAGATATCCAGAGTGCAGGGTGGCAAGCTCAAGGCCAGCAACGAGATTCGCGTAGCAGCGCTGTTCAAGGAAGCGCCGCCGGAGTTTCTGAAAATGATCGTGGTGCACGAGCTGGCCCACTTTCGTGAGTCGGACCATAACAAGGCGTTCTACCAGTTGTGCGAGCACATGTTGCCTGGTTATCACCAGCTGGAGTTCGATTTGCGCGTGTACCTGACGTACCGCGATCTGCAGGCCGCGCATGCGCCATGCTGAACCAGGCACTGAAAAAGGATTCGACGATGCAGGTCAGCAAGACCAAAAGCAGTTTCTATCGCCGCCTGTACGTGGCGTATCTGATCGATTCACGGATCGCCAGCAGTGTCCCTGAGCTGATGACGGCAACCGGCATGCCTCGTCGTACCGCTCAGGACACCATCAGTGCGCTTGCCGATCTGGACATTGTGTGCGACTTCGAGCAGCTCGAAGGTGGCCGCAATCACGCCGGCAGCTACCGGATCCGTGACTGGGGCGCCGTTGACAAGGGCTGGATTGCCGACAATCTGCCACGCATCAAGGCTGTGCTGGAGTATCCCTGAGCGGTTTTCAGTCCAGATCGCGACGCATGCCGATATGCGGGATGTCGTCTTCCAGGTAGACCTCGCCCACCGGATTGAAGCCATAGCGGCTGTAATAGCCCTGCAAATGGGCCTGGGCCGATAGGTAGATGGGCTGGTCGGGCCATTTGCGTTCGGCGTTTTCCAGGGCCTGCTCCATCAGTTCATGGCCGATACCCCGACTGCGAATCGAAGGCGCAGTCACCACCCGGCCGATGGTCACGTCGCCGCCTTGCTGGATGGGGTCGAGCAAACGCAGGTAGGCGACCAGCTTGTCTTCCTGCCAGGCCATCAGGTGGCAGGTGTCGCCCGTCAGGTCCTGTCCGTCGACGTCCAGATACACGCATTGCTGCTCGACCACAAACACCTCGGCACGCAGTTGCAGCACGGCATAGAGCTGCTGGATGCTCAGCTCGGTGTGATGTTTGCAGATCCATTTGATAGACATGTTGCAGACTCGCAGGGAAACCAGAAGCGAAGTCTAAACGTATCCGGCGACATTCCCAATAAACGCCGTCAACGATATGAATGCTACGTCGGGTGAGCATGTTGCTCACCCGGCTTGTCTACTGCCTGCTTCAGGTCTTCAATTAAAAACGGCAGGTGCTCTAGGCTCTGTACGAAAAGTGGAACAGGCTCGCCTGACCTTCGCTCGCCGACTTTTCGTACAGAGCCTAACGCGCGAGCGTTTTCCTGCCGATAGGATTAAATCGGGCACGCCGCCCCTTTCAGGAACCTGAGCATGTCGCAGTTGCTTCGAGCGGTGGGGTTGCTGGTCTTCATGCTGATGGCGCCCGCCAATGCAGCTGAAAAGTTGCGTCTTGTCGCTGACCCCTGGCCGCCTTTTACCGACGCGCTGCTGCTCAACGGCGGGTTGGCAACCGACATCGTCAATACGGCGCTGCGCCGTGCCGGGTACACCACACTGTATGAGCAAGTGCCCTGGGCGCGGGCGATGCTCGGCTTGAGCCAGGGGCGTCATGACGTGCTGATCAATGCCTGGTTCAGCGAGGAACGCACGAAAATTGGCCAGTTTTCTGCGGAGTACCTGCTCAATCGGGTGCGTTTCATCAAGCGCAAGGAGTCGCCCATTGGCACCCTGACCCATGAGCAATTGCACAAGTACATGATCGCGGTGGTGCGCGGTTACGCTTATGCCCCTGCGTTTGACAACGACGCCGAGTTGCAGAAAGTTCCTGTGCAAAACTTCTCCACCGCCATACGCATGCTTGCTGCCGAGCGTGTCGACCTGACCCTGGAAGACGAATACGTCGCTCGCTACAACCTGGCGATGGAACCGGACGAGGTGCGTGACCGGGTCGAGTTTCTACCGGGTTCGTTAAGCGATAACAGCCTGCATATTCTGGTCAGTCTGAAAAATCCGCATCACGAAAAGATCGTTGCTGACTTCGATCGCGAAATTGCCGCCATGAAAGCGGACGGCACTTACGATGAATTGCTCAGACTGCATGGGTTACAGCAGTCTCCGGAGCTTTGATCAGGTGCGCGGCGAGGGTGCGCAGCGGTGCCAGTTGGCGGCAGATCAGTGCCAGTTGGGCCTGCACCAGCCGCTGGCTCTCGTCCATGTCCTCGGGCAGTTGCTCCAGTTGCGCGGCCAGCCCTTCCTCGACATCGCTCTGTACCGCAACCGGCCTCTTCTCGGCCAGCCCTGCGGCGATTTCGTCGATGCTGGCGGCCAGCGTGGCGCCGACGTTATCGATCAGGTGTTCGCGGACATCGCTCGGCAACTGCGTATCACGGTGCGCGCCGAGACCTGAAAGGTAGCTCAGCAGCGTGTGCGACAGCACCAGAAAGCGGAAGCCGACGTCGGCCTCCTTGCGGAAGTGGCCGGGCTCCATGAGCATGTTCGCCAGCGTGGTCGACAGCGCCGCGTCGGCGTTGTGGGCATTGCGCCGCGCCAGTCGGTAGGCCAGGTCGTCACTCTTGCCCTTGGCATACTGTTGCATGATCTGCCGCAGGTAGATGCTGTTGCAGGTCAGGGTATTGGCCAGCACCTTGTTCAGGCGCCGCCCCTGCCAGTCCGGCAGAAACAGGAACACTGCGAGGCCGGCGATAAGGCTGCCCAGCAGGGTATCGAACAGCCGGGGCAGGAACAGGCCGTAACCGTCGCCGACCTGATTGAAGCAGAACAGCACCATCACTGTGATGGCGGCGGTCGACAGGGTGTAGCGCGTGGTCCGGTTGACGAAGAACACCACCCCGGCCAGCACCGCGCACATCGATTGCAGAATCGGACTGGTAACCAGATCGAACAGCACCCAGCCGACAGTCAGGCCAATCGCGGTGCCGATGATCCGCTGGCCGAGCTTGAGCCGGGTGGCGCCGTAGCTGGGCTGGCAGACGAACACCGTGGTGAGGATGATCCAGTAGCCCTGTGACGGGTGAATCAGGTGCACCATCGCGTAACCGATGGTTAATGCCAGCGGCAGGCGCAGGGCGTGACGAAACAGCAGCGAGGTCGGGGTCATCTGCAGGCGCAGGCGTGTCCAGACATCCTTGAGGTTGCGCGGCGAGCGGTCCAGCAGGCTGCTGTCGGTGGCATCGGCTACGGCGTCCGGGTTGCTGGCGTCGCTGATCAGACGATCCAGGGTGCCGAGGTTGGCAGCCAGCGCGCGCAGTGAACGCAGCAGGCCGCGCCAGGCAGGGTTGCTCTGGATGCGCAGATGCTCAAGGGATGCGTGCAGGTCTTCCATGGCTTCGGCGAAGCTGGGGTCATACACGAACGGCTGCCGCAGCTGGATGGATTCTGACAGCGCCTGGCAGGCAACGCCCTGTTGACGCAGCAGGCGCTGACAGCGGAACAGCACGTCGCTGTGGAAAAACGCTTCGGCCAGTGAGTTGTAGGGGTAATGCGACGAGCTGGCGCGCTCGTGGATGTCCTGAGCGATGAAGTACAGCTTCAGGTAGCGGCTGACTTTGGAGCCGGGCCGGCCGCTGCCGACGCGGTGCAGAATGATTTCCTTGGTGGAGTTCAGCGCAGCGACCACTTTGCCGTTCTGCTGCGCCAGTTCCAGACGACGTGCCTCCACGTTGAGCGTACGAATCGGTTCAAACAGGGTCGACTTGAGTTTCAGGTACTGGCCCAGCTCACGAAACAGTCGCGCCAGCGCCTGTTGCACCGGCTGGTTGGAAAACAGCATCTGCCACAGCACTGACAGCAGTCCGTACCAGGCCGCGCCCGCCACCAGCAGCATCGGTTCATGCCAGAAGTCCAGCACTTCACCGCCACGTTGATCGACGCCGATCATGGTGTAGACCGAAAGGATCAACGTGCCGTAGGCGATTGCGCCATACCGCTCACCCAGCGCGCCCAGCATGGTCAGGCAGAAGCTGGCCAGCGCCAGCGAGCAGACAAACAGGATGGGGTAGGGGAAGAGCAATTCGACGGCGAGGGCGGCGATGCTGAAACACACCAGTGTCACGGCCAGGGCATTGAGTCGGCCCTGCCAGCTGTCGTCAGTCTCGGCCAGGGCGCAGGCAATAATCCCCAGAAACAGCGGGATCAGTAATGCCATTTCGTTTTGATACCAGCACAGCGCCATGCTGCCGGTCAGTGCGATAAAGACTCGAACGCTATAGCTGAATTTATCCAGCGCCCACAATCGACGGAATGTATGACGGAGAGATTTCGATGCCATGGGTTAGCTTGACGGCCCTGTTCGCAATTGATCGATCGTGCAGGAGGATATGTACAGACCAAATGACTGGCTGTACATCCGCCTCGCAAAATTTATACCGGTTTGTCGTGTCGTGATGTTGCGTATCAGCGACTACGTCACACGTAGTGTGCGGCAGCATAGGCCGACGCCCAGGCCCACTGAAAGTTGAAACCGCCCAGATGACCGCTCACGTCCAGCACTTCGCCCACAAAATAAAGACCGGGGGATTTCAGCGATTCCATGGTCTTGGACGATACTTCGCGGGTGTCTATACCGCCCAGCGTCACTTCGGCCGTGCGATAACCCTCGGTGCCCGCCGGCACCACCTGCCAGCTCGCCAGCTTTTCGGCGATATCGGCCAGCTCGGCGTGGGTGTACTGCTTCATCGGTTTGGAAACGAACCAGTGTTCGGCGATCAGGTTGGCCATCTTCTTGGTGAAAATCTCGCCCAGCAGGGTTTTCAGCTCACTGTTGGGGCGCTCGGCCTGCTGCTGGTTGAGCCAGGCGGGCACGTCGTGATCGGGCAGCAGGTTGATTTCCACCGTGTCACCGGGCTGCCAGAACGAGGAAATCTGCAGGATCGCCGGGCCACTGAGGCCGCGGTGGGTGAACAGGATGTTTTCGCGGAAGCTGGTGTCGTTGCAGCTCACCAGACAATCCACCGAGGTGCCTGACAACTCGGTGCACAGCTCCTTGAGCTGATCGGTGATGGTGAACGGCACCAGCCCGGCGCGGGTCGGCAGCAGCGTGTGGCCGAACTGCTTGCCAATCTGATAGCCAAAACCTGTAGCGCCCAGCGTCGGAATCGACAGCCCGCCCGTGGCAATCACCAGCGACTGGCAGTTCAGGGGGCCCAGCGTGGTCTGCAGGCTGTAGCCGGCGTCGGTCTTTTCGATCTGCTGCACGGAGGTGTCCATGTGCAGGCTGACACCGGCCTCGCGGCACTCTTCCAGAAGCATTTCCAGAATGTCGCTGGACTTGTTGTCGCAAAACAGCTGGCCGAGCTTCTTCTCGTGATAAGGCACGCCATGCTTGGCGACCATCGCGATGAAATCCCATTGGGTGTAGCGGGCCAGGGCCGATTTGCAGAAATGCGGGTTCTGCGACAGGAAGTTGGCCGGCTCGGTGTACATATTGGTGAAGTTGCACCGCCCGCCACCGGACATCAGGATCTTCTTGCCGGGTTTGTTGGCATGGTCGATCAACATCACCTTGCGCCCGCGAGCGGCAGCGGTGAACGCACACATCAGACCGGCAGCGCCGGCGCCAATGATTACAACGTCAGTAACGGGCACAGCGTGGTTCCTCGATCTTCAGGTCACGATCGTTCCCATGCTCCGCGCCAAGCTATGCACAAGCCTGTTTTTGATTCTGGCCGAAGGCCGTGGGAGCGAACTTGTTCGCGAAAGGGCCGGTATGTTCTCCGAAGATTTATCGTCTGAACTACCATCTTCGCGAACAAGTTCGCTCCTACGCCCTGCGGGCAGAAGCCTGAAAACCGTGTTTTCAGGACCTTCAAGGCCTGTATATGACGCTCGGCGCGGCGTGTAGGGACTATCAGGGTCAACGATAAACTTTACAAAATCCGCACGCGCAGCGACTTGCCCTTGATCTTGCCGTTGTTCAAGCGCTCCAGGGCCTGTTTGGCCATGCTGCGCTCGACGGCAACGTAGGCCTGGAAGTCGAAAATCGCGATCTTGCCGACCTGAGTGCCCGGAATGCCTGCCTCGCCGGTCAGTGCGCCGAGGATATCGCCCGGACGCAGCTTGTCCTTGCGGCCCGAACCGATGCACAGGGTGGTCATGGCGGGCAGCAGCTTGCCGCCTTCCTTGATGCTCAGTCTGTCGTATTGCTGCCAGTTCAACGGCGCTTTCTGCAACTCTTCGATGGCACGCGCGCGTTGGCTTTCCGACGGAGCCACCAGGCTGACCGCGATGCCTTTCTCGCCTGCGCGACCGGTACGGCCGACGCGGTGAATGTGGATTTCCGAATCACGCGCCAGCTCGACGTTGATCACCATATCCAGCGCGTCGATGTCCAGACCGCGCGCGGCCACGTCAGTGGCGACCAGTACCGAGGTGCTGCGGTTGGCAAACATCGCCAGTACCTGATCACGGTCACGCTGTTCGAGATCGCCATGCAGGCCGACGGCAGACATGCCCTTGGCGGTCAGGTGATCGACTACTTCCTGCACCTGCTGCTTGGTGAAGCAGAACGCCACGCAGGACGTCGGACGGAAATGGCCGAGTACCTTGACCACTGCTTCCAGGCGCTGCTCCGGAGAGATCTCGTAGAAAATCTGCTCGATCTGGCTGTCGGCGTGCAGTGCTTCGACTTTCACGGTCTGTGGATCACGCATGAATTTCGAGGACAACTGCTTGATACCGACCGGGTAGGTCGCCGAGAACAGCAGCGTCTGGCGGCGCAGCGGGGTCTGCTCGATGATGTCGGCGATGGCGTCGTAGAAACCCATGTCCAGCATGCGGTCGGCTTCATCGAGAATCAGCGTGTTCAGGCCGTCCAGGACCAGCGAGCCCTTGCGCAAGTGCTGCTGTATGCGACCCGGAGTACCGACGATGATGTGCGCGCCATGCTCCAGCGAGCCGATCTGCGGGCCGAATGAAACGCCGCCACACAGGGTCAGGACCTTGATGTTGTCCTCGGAACGCGCCAGACGGCGGATTTCCTTGGCCACCTGATCCGCCAGTTCGCGGGTCGGGCACATGACCAATGCCTGGCAACCGAAGAAACGCGGGTTGATAGGGTTGAGCAGGCCGATGCCGAACGCAGCGGTCTTGCCGCTGCCGGTCTTGGCTTGCGCGATCAGGTCCATGCCCTTGAGGATCACCGGCAGGCTCTGCGCCTGAATCGGTGTCATTTCGGCATAACCAAGCGACTCCAGGTTAGCCAGCATGGCAGCAGACAGGGGCAGAGAATTGAAAGCGGTGTTAGTCACGACGGTGAACCTGCAAAACAAAAATGTCGCGTAGTGTATCACCCGCCAGTCAGACCTGGCACCGCGATAAAGGTCGTGGGAGCGAGCTTGCTCGCGAAGGGGTCCGTACAACCCCCGAAGATGGGTCGTGAGCAATGCGGATCGCCGCCCCGGTCACCCCCACAGGATCCAGCAATCAGCGCGGAGCATGGGCGCGATAGCCAGACAAAAAAATCCCCGCTGGAGGGCGGGGTTGAGGTTCGAGCGTGGCAGCTCGCAAAGGTGTACAGCAAGGCCCGTCCGGGAACGGGCCTGCAGGGCTTACAGCAGGATTGTGCGGATGTCCGCCAGCAATTCGCTCAAGCGCTTGGTGAAGCGAGCAGCAGCTGCGCCGTTGATCACGCGGTGATCGTAGGACAGCGACAGCGGCAGCATCAGTTTCGGCTGGAAGGCTTTACCGTCCCAGACGGGCTGGATGGTTGCCTTGGAAACACCGAGGATCGCCACTTCCGGCGCGTTGACGATCGGCGTGAAGCCGGTGCCGCCAATGTGGCCGAGGCTGGAGATGGTGAAGCACGCGCCCTGCATGTCGTTCGCAGTCAGTTTCTTGTTGCGCGCCTTTTCCGCCAGTGCGGCGGCTTCGGCAGCCAGTTGCAACAGGCTCTTCTGGTCGACGTCGCGGATGACCGGGACCAGCAGGCCGTCCGGGGTGTCCACGGCAAAGCCGATGTGCACGTACTTCTTGCGAATCACGGCCTTGCCGCTAGGTGCCAGCGAAGCGTTGAAGTCCGGCAGCTCCTTGAGCAGGTGGGCGCAGGATTTGAGCAGCAGTGGCAGAACGGTCAGCTTGACGCCAGCTTTCTCGGCAGCGCCTTTCTGCGCCACACGGAAAGCTTCCAGGTCGGTAATGTCGGCCTGGTCGAATTGCGTGACGTGCGGGATGTTCAGCCAGCTGCGGTGCAGACCGGAAGCGCCGAGTTGCATCAGACGCGTCATCGGCACTTCTTCGATCTCGCCGAAACGGCTGAAATCGACTTCCGGAATTGGCGGGATGCCCGAGCCGCCGCTTGCGCCGCCAGCTGGCGCTTCCTTGGCCTTCTGCATCATGGTTTTGACGTAAGCCTGAACGTCTTCTTTCAGCACACGGCCGTGCGGGCCGGTGGAACTGACCGCGTTCAGCTCGACGCCGAATTCGCGGGCCAGCTGACGAACGGCCGGGCCTGCATGAACCTTGGCGCCGTCTTTGGCCGGAGCCGCTGGAGCAGCCGGCGCAGGTGCCGCTTCTGCCTTGGGAGCAGGGGCGGCAGGAGCCGCGGCTTCAGCCTTGGCAGGGGCAGCAGCGGGTGCGCTGGCGGCAGGCGCCGGAGCAGCGGCAGGGGCGGCACCTTCAACTTTCAGTTTCAGGATCAGGTCGCCGGTACCGACTTCCTGGTCCAGTTTGACTTCAATGCTCTCGACAACGCCTGCGGCCGGAGAAGGGATCTCCATGCTGGCCTTGTCGGATTCCAGGGTAATCAGCGACTGATCGGCCTGGATGCTGTCACCGACCTTGACCATCAGTTCGATGATCTTGGCCTTGCCCGACGAACCGATGTCCGGCACGTGGATGTCCTGAAGGCTGGCGCTGGCTGCCGGAGCAGGCGCAGCGGCTGCGGGCGCGGCGTCAGCCGGCTTTTCGGCGGCGGCCGGGGCCGCGGCAGGTTCGGCAGCAGGTGCCGGGGCCGCAGCCGCTTCGCCTTCCACTTCCAGTTCGAACAGCTCGTCGCCTTCTTTCAGGCGGTCGCCCAGCTTGACCTTCATGGTCTTGATGACGCCAGCCTTGGGAGCAGGGATTTCCATGCTCGCCTTGTCCGACTCAAGCGTCAGAATGCTCTGGTCGGCCTCGATGCGATCACCGACCTTGACCATCAATTCAATGACTTCGCCTTCACCGTTGCCGATGTCGGGTACACGAATTAACTCACTCACTATGTCTCTCCTTAGGAGAACCTGTTCACTCACGAATACGCTGGTTCAGTTACAACGAAACAGCGTTGGATGCTCATTTACGGCAAGTAAATTCCGCATCCTCGGCTGTTCACGCTCTGATCAGCGCTCTTGAAGCAGACTCTTAGCAGTCCAGTGGATTGCGTTTTTCAGGATCGATGCCGAACTTGGCGATGGCTTCAGCCACGACCTTGGGTTCGATATCGCCACGATCAGCCAAGGCTTCCAGGGCCGCCAGCACCACGAAGTGACGATCGACTTCAAAGAAGTGACGCAGCTTCTTGCGGCTGTCGCTACGGCCGAAACCGTCGGTGCCCAGGACTTTGTATTCCTTGGTTGGAACCCACTGACGAATCTGATCAGCGAACAGCTTCATGTAATCCGTCGATGCGATGACCGGACCTTTGCGGCCGTTGAGGCACTCCTCGACATAGCTCAGCTGCGGCTTCTGGCCAGGGTGCAGGCGGTTGTTGCGCTCTGCAGCCAGACCGTCGCGACGCAGCTCGTTGAAGCTGGTGACACTCCAGACGTCGGCGCCGATATTGAACTCGTCACGGAGAATCTTCGCCGCTTCGCGAACTTCACGCAGGATGGTGCCCGAGCCCAGCAACTGGACGTGGTGCGCCGCTTCCTTGGTGTCTTCTTCGAGCAGGTACATGCCCTTGACGATGCCTTCTTCCACACCGGCCGGCATGGCTGGCTGGGTGTAGGACTCGTTCATCACGGTCAGGTAGTAGAAAACGTCCTGCTGCTCTTCGAACATCCGGCGCATGCCGTCCTGGATGATCACTGCCAGTTCGTAACCGTAAGTCGGGTCGAAGGTGCGGCAGTTCGGGATGGTCGATGCCAGGATGTGGCTGTGACCGTCTTCGTGCTGCAGGCCTTCGCCGTTCAGCGTGGTACGGCCGGCGGTGCCACCGATCAGGAAGCCACGGGTGCGGCTGTCGCCAGCGGCCCATGCCAGGTCGCCGATGCGCTGGAAACCGAACATCGAGTAGAAGATGTAGAACGGAATCATCGGCTGGTTGTGGCTGGAGTACGAAGTACCGGCAGCGATGAAGGAGGACATGGCGCCCGCTTCGTTGATGCCTTCTTCGAGGATCTGGCCTTTCTTGTCTTCGCGATAGAACATCACTTGTTCTTTATCGACTGGCTCGTAGAGCTGGCCGACCGACGAGTAGATGCCCAGCTGGCGGAACATGCCTTCCATACCGAAGGTACGCGCTTCGTCCGGGATGATCGGCACGATGCGCTGACCGACTTCCTTGTCCTTGACCAACTGCGCCAGGATGCGCACGAAAGCCATGGTGGTGGAAATTTCACGGTCGCCCGAACCGTCAAGGATGGCCTTGAGGGTGTCGAGTGGCGGCGTCGGCAGGTTGAAGCTCTGCGCGCGACGCTGAGGCACGAAGCCACCCAGCGCAGCACGACGCTCGCTCAGGTAACGGGCTTCGGCGCTGCCTTCTTCCGGCTTGTAGAACGGCAGGGCTTCGAGTTCGGAGTCCTTGACCGGGATGTCGAAACGGTCACGGAAGTGACGCAGGCTGTCGACATCGACCTTCTTGGTGTTGTGCGCAGTGTTTTTTGCTTCGCCTGCGCCGGTGCCATAACCCTTGATGGTCTTGGCCAGAACCACGGTCGGTTGACCCTTGTGGTTGACGGCTTCGTGGTAGGCCGCATAAACCTTGTACGGGTCGTGGCCGCCACGGTTGAGTTTCCAGATCTCGTCGTCGGACAGATCGGCAACCATCGCCTTGAGTTCAGGCGAGTTGAAGAAGTGCTCGCGGACGAACGCGCCGTCCTTGGCCTTGTAGTTCTGGTATTCGCCGTCGATGACTTCGTCCATGCGACGTTGCAGGATACCGTCGACGTCCTTGGCCAGCAGTGGGTCCCAGAAACGGCCCCAGATGACTTTGGTGACGTTCCATTGGGCGCCGCGGAACACGCCTTCGAGTTCCTGGATGATCTTGGCGTTGCCGCGAACCGGGCCGTCGAGGCGCTGCAGGTTGCAGTTGACGACGAAGATCAGGTTGTCGAGCTTCTCGCGACCGGCCAGGGCGATGGCGCCCAGCGATTCCGGCTCGTCGGTCTCGCCGTCACCCAGGAAGCACCAGACTTTCTGCTTGCCTTCCGGAATGTAACCGCGGTGCTCCAGGTACTTCATGAAGCGCGCCTGGTAGATCGCCTGGATCGGGCCAAGGCCCATCGATACAGTCGGGAACTGCCAGAAATCCTTCATCAGCCACGGGTGTGGATAAGAGGACAGGCCATTGCCGTCGACTTCCTGACGGAAGTTGTTCATCTGGTCTTCGGTAATGCGGCCTTCGAGGAACGCACGGGCGTAGACGCCTGGCGATGCATGACCCTGGAAGTAGATCAGGTCGCCGCCGTGTTCGTCGGTCGGGGCCTGGAAGAAATAGTTGAAGCCGATGTCGTACAGCGTGGCGCTGGAGGCGAAGCTGGAGATGTGGCCGCCCAGATCCGGGTCGTTCAGGTTGGTTTTGACGACCATGGCCAATGCGTTCCAGCGCACCAGCGAGCGAATGCGGCGTTCCATGAACAGGTCGCCAGGCATGCGTGCTTCGTGGGTGACAGGAATGGTGTTGCGATATGGCGTGGTGATGGCGTACGGCAGCTGCGAACCACTACGGGTGGCCAGCTCGCCCAAACGGGTCATGAGGTAGTGAGCGCGGTCTTCGCCTTCTTTGTCGAGAACCGATTCCAGGGCGTCCAGCCATTCCTGGGTTTCGACGGGATCGAGGTCTTGCATGGCTTGCTCCAGGGCGGAAAGGCTTCCAGAATCGGTTGCCTGAGTTTGCGACTGGCCTTGTGGGCAGACGACATAAATTCTTGGATTACCGGAGGGTGGGATCCGGCGGCGTGTAGTTTTACTACAAATCGACGACGATTTCAGCCCTCCGAGTATCGGACCCAGTAGTAAAACTACAGAGAAGCGTCTTAATCGCTCCTGTTGTCGTGTAGCTTAAAACGTTACTGTTGATCGCTATTGAATATCTTGCAGGGAAAAAGCGGATTTTTATGCTTCTAATTTGATTTTTCCAGCAATTTATAACCTTTGTTCGACAAGCGGTGCTGGCAGACGCGTCTCGCCATAACGACGGACGGGCGTCTGCACGCCGATCAAGGATAGACCATGAGCCTGCCTTTACTGGCCGAATTTCCGGCCATTCTGCTGCCATCGATTACCCGCGCTCGCCAGATGTTTCAGGCCGCGCTCACTGTCCTGTCCGAGGACGCGCAGGCCTCATTCAAGGCCTGGCCCGAGGCGCGGCAGGCAGCATTCGACCGGGTCTGCGCTGCCAGTGATTTTGTAACCGAACAAGTCTGCCGTGATCCGCAGATGCTCCTGCAGCTGGCCGATTCGGGCGAGCTGGAGCGTAGCTTCTCTGCCGGCCAATTGCGCGGGCAGATTGCCGACGCGCTGTCGAGCGCTGCCAGCGATGATGAATTGGGGCGTAATCTACGTCGACAGCGCGCACGCCAGCAAGTACGGATTATCTGGCGCGACCTGACCCGTCAGGCAAACCTGATCGAAACCTGCCGTGACCTGTCGGACATGGCCGATGCGTCGATCGATCTGGCTTACCGGTGGTTGTACCCCCGGCACTGCCAGCAGTTCGGCACCCCGACCGGTCGTCATTCCGGGCAGCCGCAGCACATGGTCATTCTGGGCATGGGCAAGCTCGGTGCGGTCGAACTGAACCTGTCCTCGGACATTGACCTGATCTTCGGCTACCCCGAGGGCGGCGAGACCGTCGGCACCAAGCGTGCGCTGGACAATCAGGAGTTCTTTATTCGTCTGGGCCAGCGGCTGATCAAGGCGCTCGACCCGGTGACCGTCGACGGTTTCGTATTCCGGGTCGACATGCGTCTGCGCCCCTACGGTTCGTCCGGCGCCCTGGTGCTCAGCTTCAATGCGCTGGAACAGTATTACCAGGACCAGGGCCGGGATTGGGAACGTTACGCGATGATCAAGGCGCGCGTGGTCGGGGGCGATCAGGCTGCCGGTGCCGAATTGCTGGCGATGCTGCGTCCGTTCGTGTACCGCCGCTATCTGGATTTCTCGGCCATTGAAGCGCTGCGCACCATGAAGCAGCTCATTCAGCAGGAAGTGAAGCGCAAGGGCATGGCGGAAAACATCAAGCTGGGCGCCGGCGGTATTCGTGAGGTGGAGTTCATCGCCCAGGCCTTTCAACTGATTCACGGCGGCCGCGACCTGAGTCTGCAGCAGCGGCCGTTGTTCAAGGTGCTGAAAACTCTTGAGGGGCAGGGCTATCTGCCCTCGGCGGTGACCGAAGAGCTGCGCGAGGGCTACGAGTTTCTGCGTTATACCGAGCACGCCATTCAGGCGATTGCCGACCGTCAGACGCAGATGCTCCCGGACAACGAACAGGATCAGGCGCGCGTTGCGCTGATCATGGGCTTCGCTGACTGGGCTGCCTTTCACGAACGACTGATGCACTGGCGTGGCCGTGTGGCCTGGCACTTCCGCCAGGTCATTGCGGACCCCGACGCCGACCCGGATGATGAGCAGGAAGAAGATGGTGAAGTGGTGGTGGGAGGCGAATGGCTGCCGTTGTGGGAAGAGTCCCAGGACGAAGAGGCCGCAGGTCGCCAACTGTTGCAGGCCGGCTTTGTTGACGCCGAGAAGGCGCTGAAAAATCTGGCCAGCCTGCGCAGCAGCCCCAACCTGCGTTCGATGCAGCGTCTGAGCCGTGAGCGGCTGGACGCGTTCATCCCCCGTCTGCTGGCTCAGGCGGTGGAACATGAGAAGCCCGACCTGGTACTCGAGCGCGTGCTGCCCCTGGTAGAAGCGGTCGCCCGGCGCTCGGCGTACCTGGTGCTGCTCACGGAAAACCCCGACGCGCTGCGACAGCTGCTGACCCTGTGTGCCGCGAGCCCGTGGATTGCCGAGCAGATCGCGCGTTTCCCGTTGTTGCTCGATGAGTTGCTCAATGAGGGACGCCTGTTCAATCCGCCGCTGGCCCCGGAACTGAAGGCCGAGCTGCGCGAGCGGCTGATTCGTATCCCCGAGGACGACCTTGAGCAGCAGATGGAAGCCTTACGGCATTTCAAGCTGGCGCACAGTCTGCGCGTTGCGGCCTCCGAGATATCCGGCAGCCTGCCGTTGATGAAAGTCAGTGATTACCTGACCTGGCTGGCCGAGGCGATTCTCGATCAGGTGCTCGCGCTGGCCTGGCGCTACAGCGTGGCCCGGCACGGTACGCCTTTACGTCCGGACGGCACGTTGTGCGATCCGGGTTTCGTGATCGTCGGCTACGGCAAGGTCGGCGGCATCGAGCTGGGGCATGGCTCCGATCTGGATCTGGTGTTCATTCATGATGGCGATCTGGAGGCCGAGACCGACGGTGCCAAACCGATCGACACCGCGCAGTTCTTCACTCGGCTGGGGCAGCGGGTGATCCATTTGCTGACCACGCAAACCAACTCCGGTCAGCTGTATGACGTCGACATGCGCCTGCGGCCTTCGGGGGCATCCGGCCTGCTGGTCAGCTCTGTGGGGGCTTTCGCCCGTTATCAGGCCAATGAAGCCTGGACCTGGGAGCATCAGGCGCTGGTTCGTGCGCGGGTCATGGCCGGCAGCCGGGATGTGGGCGAGCAATTCGAGAAAGTCCGTGCCGATGTGCTGGGGCGCGAACGCGATCTGGACAAGCTGCGCGCCGAAGTCAGCGAAATGCGCGCCAAGATGCGTGACAACCTCGGTACCCGCGTGACAGCGGCCGGCAGGGCGGCCAATGCCTTCGAGGCGGCGGTGCCATTCGACCTCAAGCAGGACGCCGGAGGTATCGTCGATATCGAATTTATGGTGCAATACGCCGCCTTGGCGTGGTCCAGAGAGCATCCCGCGCTGCTGCAATACACCGACAACATCCGGATTCTCGAAGGGCTTGAAGAAGCCGGACTGCTACCGGATACGGATGCCGGCCTGTTGCGCGAAGCCTATAAGGCGTATCGCTCGGCGGCACATCGCCAGGCCTTGCAGAAGCAGGCGGGCGTGGTCAGCGGCGATCAGTTTCACGCCCAGCGGCGTGAGGTGATGCGGATCTGGACGCAGATGGGGTTGAGCTGAGCCTCACGGCACGCCACATTCCACTGCAACACTCTATAAAGCTATGACAGGGAGGCGACAGGTTGTGTGGGAATGTCACGCAGTCTGATCGGCCTCCCTGGTCGTTTCTGGTCGTTTTTGGATAGAACATGAAAATTCTGATCGTTGGGCCTAGCTGGGTCGGTGACATGGTGATGGCACAAACGCTGTTCCAGTGTCTGAAACAGCGTCATCCCGAGTGCGAAATCGACGTGCTGGCCCCTGAATGGAGCCGTCCGATACTGGAGCGCATGCCGGAGGTTCGCGCTGCGCTGAGTTTTCCGCTGGGGCACGGTGCCCTGGAACTGGCGACCCGTCGCCGGATCGGCAAGTCTCTGGCCGGCCAATACGATCAGGCTATCCTGCTGCCCAATTCGCTGAAATCCGCACTGGTGCCGTTTTTCGCCGGCATTCCGAAACGTACCGGCTGGCGCGGCGAGTTTCGCTACGGCCTGCTCAACGACGTGCGGACCCTCGACAAGCAGCGCTACCCGCTGATGATCGAACGTTTCATGGCCCTGGCCTTCGACAAGGGCACCGAGTTGCCGCGTCCTTACCCGCGGCCGAGCCTGCGTATCGACCCGACCACGCGTGATGCCGCACTGAGCAAATTCGGTCTGACCCTGGATCGCCCGGTATTGGCGCTATGCCCCGGCGCGGAGTTCGGTGAGTCCAAGCGCTGGCCCGCCGAGCATTACGCACAGGTCGCCGACGCGAGCATTCGCGAAGGCTGGCAGGTCTGGCTGTTCGGCTCGAAAAAAGATCACCCGGTCGGTGAGAGCATTCGTCAGGAGCTGATTCCCGGCCTGCGCGAGGAGTCCGTCAACCTCAGTGGCGAGACCTCGCTGGCCGAAGCCATTGACCTGCTGTCGTGCGCCGATGCCGTGGTGTCCAACGATTCCGGCCTGATGCACGTGGCCGCAGCGCTGAACCGTCCGCTGGTGGCTGTCTACGGTTCGACCTCGCCGGGCTTCACGCCGCCGCTGGCCGACGCAGTCGAGGTGGTGCGTCTGGGCATCGAGTGCAGCCCGTGCTTTGAGCGCACCTGCCGTTTCGGCCATTACAACTGCATGCGTCTGCTTGAGCCGGACGCCGTGACTCAGGCGCTGAGCCGCCTGAGTAGCACGCCGGTGGAGGTTGCCTGATTTTGCGGGTACTGCTGATCAAGACGTCTTCACTGGGTGATGTGATTCATGCCTTGCCCGCGCTGACCGATGCGGCGCGTGCGCTGCCCGGCATTCGCTTCGACTGGGTGGTCGAGGAGGGCTTCGCGGAGATTCCCGCCTGGCATCCGGCGGTCGACAGGGTGATCCCGGTGGCGATTCGCCGCTGGCGCAAGCACCTTTGGCAAACCTTCAGGTCCGGGGAATGGCGGCGCTTCAAACAGCAGGTGCGCGAACAGCGCTATGATCTGGTGATCGATGCGCAGGGCCTGTTCAAAAGTGCCTGGCTGACACGCTATGTCGATGCACCGGTGGCCGGTCTGGACCGCGATTCGGCACGCGAGCCGGTCGCCAGTCGCTTTTATGATCGCGCTTTTCCAGTGGCACGCGGGCAGCATGCGGTCGAACGGTTGCGCCAGTTGTTCGCTCAGGCACTGGGTTATTCACAGCCGTCCGGCATGGGCGATTACGGTCTCAAGCCCCTGGCGACTCTGGATGACAATTTGCAGGCCCCGTTCGTGCTGTTCCTGCATGGCACGACCTGGGACACCAAGCACTGGCCTGAGCTGTACTGGCGACAGCTGGCCGAATTGATGGCAGCACGCGGCCTGCAAGTGCAGTTGCCGTGGGGCAACCCGGCAGAGAAGGCCCGCGCCGAGCGCATTGCCGAGGGTCTGAGCAGTGCCCACGTGCTGCCAAAGCTCAATCTGGCAGGCGTTGCGCGGGTGCTGGCCAGCGCGCAGGCGTGCGTCGCGGTAGACACCGGCATCGGGCACCTGGCCGCTGCACTGGATGTGCCGACCATTTCCCTGTTCGGCCCGACCAATCCGGGCCTGACCGGGGCCTACGGCAAGTCGCAGGTGCATCTGGCCAGCGACTACCCGGGCTGCACGCCGTGCCTGCAAAAGAAATGCACGTACCAACCGACCGCCGACGATCAGCGCCGGTTCGACCTTAAGCGCGAGTGGCCGATGTGCTTCACTCGCTTGAATCCCGAGCGAGTAGCGAGCCAATTGGGCGCGCTGTTGCTGGCAAAGGAACCTGGCTGATGCAACTGGCTTTTGTACTCTACAAATACTTCCCGTTCGGCGGCCTGCAACGCGACTTCATGCGCATCGCGCTGGAGTGCCAGCAGCGCGGCCATCAGATCCGTGTGTATACCCTGATCTGGGAAGGCGATGTGCCACCCGGTTTCGAGGTACTGGTGGCGCCGGTCAAGGCGTTCTTCAATCATCGGCGCAATGAAAAGCTCAGCGCCTGGATGGAGGCGGACCTGGCCAAACGCCCGGTGGACCGCCTGATCGGTTTCAACAAGATGCCCGGTCTGGATGTGTATTACGCCGCCGACGGCTGCTTCGAGGACAAGGCGCAGAACCTGCGCAGCCCGCTGTATCGCAAGTGGGGCCGTTATCGCCACTTTGCTGACTACGAGCGCGCGGTGTTCGCCAAGGACTCGAAAACTCAGGTGTTGATGATTTCCGAAGTGCAGCAGCCGCTGTTCATCAAGCATTACGACACCCCGCCGTCGCGCTTCCATTTGCTGCCGCCGGGGATTTCCCAGGATCGCCGCGCGCCGCCGGATGCCCCTGACATTCGTGCAGGCTTTCGCAAGGAATTCGGCCTGGCCGACGATGACCTGCTATTGGTGCAGATCGGCTCTGGTTTCAAGACCAAGGGCGTGGATCGCAGCCTGAAGGCACTCGCGGCTCTGCCCGCCGAGCTCAAGAAACGCACGCGGCTGTTTGTAATCGGTCAGGACGACCCCAAAGTATTCCAATTGCAGAGCGCGGCGCTCGGCCTGGGTGATCAGGTGACCTTCATGAAAGGGCGCAGCGACATTCCGCGTTTTCTGCTGGGCGCCGACCTGCTGATTCATCCGGCCTACAACGAAAACACCGGGACCGTGCTGCTCGAAGCGCTGGTTGCCGGTTTGCCGGTCCTGGTCAGCGCGGTCTGTGGTTACGCTCACTATATAGCCGAGGCCGATTGCGGGCGGGTGCTGGACGAGCCGTTCGAGCAGGCGCAGCTCAATCGCTACCTGTCGGACATGCTTGAGGACGATGCCGCACGCAGCGCGTGGTCGCGCAATGGCCTGACCTTTGCCGACACGGCGGACCTTTACAGCATGCCGCAACACGCTGCGGATGTGATTCTGGCGGAGCACTATTGATGAAGCTGTTCCTTGCTGAGCCGTTCAAGAGCCTGTGGGCGGGGCGCGATGCGTTCGTCGAGGTCGAAGGCCTGAGCGGCGAGGTCTACCGAGAACTGGAAGGGCGCCGCACGCTGCGCACCGAGGTCGACGGGCGCGGTTACTTCGTCAAGATCCACCGCGGCATTGGCTGGGGCGAGATCGCCAAGAACCTGGCAACCGCCAAGCTGCCGGTACTTGGCGCGGGCAAGGAGTGGGACGCCATCGAGCGTCTGCATGAAGTCGGCGTCCCGACCATGACGGCCGTGGCCTATGGTGAACGTGGCAGCAACCCCGCCGCGCAGCACTCGTTCATCGTCACCGAAGAACTGGCACCGACCACCAGCCTCGAAGATGTCAGCCTCAACTGGCGCAACGAGCCGCCCGAGCCGCGTCTGAAGAGAGCCTTCATTACCGAAGTCGCCCGCATGGTCGGCATGATGCACCGCGCAGGCGTCAATCATCGCGACTGCTACATCTGCCATTTTCTGTTGCACACCGACAAGCCGGTGACCGCTGACGATTTCAAACTGTCGGTCATCGACCTGCACCGTGCCCAGACCCGCCGTGCGATCACGCCGCGCTGGCGTAACAAGGACCTGGCCGCGCTGTACTTTTCGGCGCTGGACATTGGCCTTACTCGCCGCGACAAACTGCGTTTTCTCCAGGGCTATTTCCAGAAGCCGTTGCGCGAAATCCTGCTCAAGGAAGCGGCATTGCTGACCTGGCTGGATAAAAAAGCCGACAAGTTGTATCAGCGCAAAGTGCGCTACGGAGATGCACTCTGATGGCGGGCTGGAAGCTCGAGCCCGAGTACGCTTTCCTGGAGCCGGAATTCGGTAGCCTGGACGCCGTGTTTGCCCTGCAGGGCCAGCAGTTGACCCGCGACCCGCTGTCCGACGTCATCCGCGTCGAGCGCGCCGGTGTCTACTACTACGTCAAGCGCTACGTGGGTGCGGGCAAGGGCCTGCGCCGTTATATGGGCAGGCCGAGGGTCAAGTCCGAATGGCAGAACCTCAAGCGCTTCGCCAAATGGGGCATCCCGACTGCAGAGGTGGTGGCCTGGGGGCTGGAGCGCAACGGCGCGGCGTATGATCGCGGCGCACTGATCACGCGTGGCTTGCCGAACACCGAAGACTTGTCGGCACTGGCGCAACGCAAGGATCCGCGACTGACCGACCGCCATTGGGTCGACGCGATCAGCCGCCAGCTGGCTGCCTTCACCCGGATCATGCACGACAACCATTTCACACATAATGATTTGAAATGGCGCAACCTGTTGGTCGATAACGAAGGCAAGCTGTTTTTCATCGATTGCCCCAACGGCGCATTCTGGTGGAGCTTCATGCTGCGCTATCGGATCACCAAGGATCTGGCCTGCCTGGACAAGGTCGCCAAGTATCACTTGTCGGCCACCCAGCGCCTGCGCTTCTACCTGCAATACCGCCAGCGAACGCGTTTGAACGCCTCCGACAAAAAACGTATCCGACATATCGTCAGCTTTTTCGAGGGCCGTGAATGAGCGTTTTTATTGCCAGTGCCGACCAGCCTTTACTGGCGCGTCACAACCTGGCTGATTTTGAATCGCTTTGGAACATCAGACTCGATGCGGTCGATGAGCCCAATACCGGGCGCGGCGGCTGGAGCAGTGTGTTCCGCCTCGATCTGGACGGTCAGGGTTTTTACCTCAAGCGTCAGAGCAATTACCTGACTCACACGTTGCATCATCCGTTTGGCGAACCGTCGTTCTCGCGCGAGTTTCGTAACATCAGTCGCTATCGCAAGCTGGGGATTCCTGCACTGCAAGCGGTGTTCTATGGCGAGCGCAAGGTCGACGGCGAGCGCCGGGCGATCCTGATGACGCGTGCGCTGGACGGCTGGACCGATCTCGACGAACTGTTGCAGCAGTGGAACCAGATGGAGGCCGCTCAGCGTCTGGCAATACTGCACGCCTGCGGGCAGCTGGCGCGCACGCTGCACGGCGCCGGACAGGTGCATGGCTGCTTCTATCCCAAGCATATTTTTCTTCAGGCAGCCGGTACGGGGTATCAGGCGCAATTGATCGACCTGGAAAAAACCCGCCCGGTGATCTTCGGCAAGCGTGACCTTGCCCGCGACCTCGAACCGCTGCTGCGCCGCGCGCCGATGTGGAATGACGCGGATCGGCGCGAGCTGCTGGCGGCTTATCTGCAAGCTACGCCGAACAGCCTGCTGGTTGACGCCTGGAGTGCGCGTCTGGGCAAGCGCGGCGCTCACAAACGAGACATTCAACACCGCGATGATAAAGAGACCCGTTGATGCGTTTGTCTGAACTCAAGACCGCTGGACGTACCCCCGAGTTGCCGATGAGCCTGACGCTGGCCGATGCTGCCGGACCGGCTGAACTGCAATTGCTGACCCTGCTGCGCGTATTGCCGGGGCAGCGCTATGTCGGGGCCGGTGTCTGGCGAGGCCGAACGGTGCTGGCAAAATTGCTGGTGGGCGACAAGGCGGCCCGACACTTTCAGCGTGAGCTGGCCGGGGTACGGCTGCTTGCCGAACAGGGCCTGACCACACCACTGCTGCTGGCCGACGGTTTGCAGGACGGCGAGGGTGGCTGGCTGTTGTTCGAGTTTCTGGAACAGGCACCGAGCCTGGGCGATGCCTGGAACGCTGTTCAGCACCTGCCACCGCTGGCAGACGAGCAGCAAGCGGTGCTCGGCGACGCGCTGTCGGCCATTGCCCGGCAGCACGCTAAAGGCCTGTGGCAGGAAGACCTGCACCTGGACAACCTGCTGCGCCACAACGGGCAGCTGTATTTGATCGATGGCGCCGGGATTCGTGCTGAACAGGCTGGCACGCCGTTGTCCCGGCAAAAAGTGCTGGAAAACCTCGGTGTGTTTTTTGCCCAGTTGCCCAGGTCTTTCGAACCTTTCACCGAAGAGCTGCTGGTGCATTACCTGTTGAGCAATGCCGAGCATGGTTTGCCGATGGAAGCGCTGCAAAAGCAGATCGACAAGGTGCGCAGTTGGCGGCTCAAGGACTTCATGAGCAAGACCGTGCGCGACTGCAGTCTGTTCAGTGTCGAGGACAGCGCTTCGGTGTTCCGCGCCATTCGCCGCGAGGAAGAGCCTGCGATGCTGCCGGTGCTGAGTCAGGCGGATGCCTTGCTCGACAAGGGGCATCTGTACAAGACCGGTGGCGCGGCGAGTGTCGGGCGGGTTGAGGTCAATGGTCGTCAGCTGGTCATCAAGCGCTACAACATCAAGAATTTCAGCCACTGGCTCAAGCGCTTCTGGCGCCCCAGCCGAGCCTGGCATTCATGGCGCGAAGGCAACCGGTTGATGTTCCTTGGCATTGCCACACCCAAACCGCTGGCAGTGCAGGAAAAGCGCTTTCTCGGCTTACGCAGCAAGGCCTGGCTGGTGACCGAGTTCATCGATGGGCCGGACATCATCGAACGCTTCGCTCCCTATGTGGAAAGTGGTGATGCACCAGAGGTCGAACTGTTGGCGCTGGACCGGCTTTTCGCGCAGCTTATCCAGGCGCGTATCAGCCATGGCGATTTCAAGGGGCATAACCTGTTCTGGCACATCGATCGCTGGGCGATGATCGACCTTGACGCCATGCAGCAGCACAGCTCGCAATCGTCATTCGCCGCGGCCTACGCCCGAGACCGGGCTCGCTTCATGCGCAACTGGCCGACGCAGAGCGCGCTGCACCAGGTGCTGGAACAGCGCTTGCCGAAGCTTGTGACAGACTGAGCCCAGCTGACTCTCGTGCCAGCGCAGAGCGCTCACCGGTAGGTGCAGATTATCGTGCCAATGCTCCGCGTTGGCATGCAGTTCCGGACGCTCCGCGTCCTCTGTGTGACGCGGAGCATCGGCATCCTCAGGTGATGCGTGTGAGGTTCATTGCTTCGAGTGCTGCCACCAGTGCATCAATGTCGTCGAAGGGTTTGAGGTGGATGCGCGGCCAGCGCAGACGTTCGATGTACAGTTTGCCTTCGGCATTGCGCAGTACCGGTGTGTGGTGAATCCAGGTGTCGCGTGCGCGATGGACGATGGTTTGCAGATTGCCTTCACCCTCCTGTATCAGAAACATTCCAGGCCTGGAAAGGCGTTTCTCGATGCTTGGCAGCCTGACCGGCTGTGAGCGCAGTACCTCCATCTCCACCCGATAATCAGCTTTGATGTAGACCTTTTCATCCGCTATGCCACCCGAGACGAGCTCCCCCGGATCCAGCGTTATTCCCCTCGAATGCCCCGGAGCCACATCGACGACCCGCAGGCCGATCCCGCCTTCCAGTTCGGCAATGCCAGGCACGACGCCCTGATAGGTATTGGAGTGGCTGTTGCCCACCAGCGCGATCCATTTATGCGAGCCCATCACGTCCTGATGCCTGCGGATCGTGCGCGAGGCAAAGTAATTCATCATTTGCTGGCGGGTAATGGACTCTTGATCGGCGATGCCTTTGAGGTGGTAACTGCTTGCGCAATCGATGGCGCGAATCTCCAGACCTTGCTGCCGTGCCCTGATGATCAGCCGTTCGAAGGTGTAGATCCCGGCCGGATCGGTGTGATACCCGCGGTCCAGGGTTTTCAGGTCATACAGCAAGGTTTTACTCATCTGCCCCGTTTCAAGGAAATGATCCAGATCCGCCTGATGCAGATCGCTCAGCAGGTGCTCCATGTACAGCGTTTTGACGTTCTGCTGCGACAGCAGCGGCAGGTTGTCGATGATCAGCTTTTTGCTGGCGAGCGAAGAGTGTGACTCGCCAATAACCAGGCCTTCGGTATGGCGATACAGGGTTTCAAGCAGTCCGGCAGTGCTTGTCTGCGCTTCGATCGCCGGTAACGTCGGGCGAGGCGGCAGTTGAGCCGCGCTGATCCGGGCGGCGTCCTGTCGTAGCGTCGTGCGCCGCAGGTCGAATGTATTGCGCACAGTGTCGAGTTCGATGTCTTCAAAAAAATACTCCATATCAAGGCCCTTCTTTTCGAAGTTCGCCAGGCCATGCAGCGTTGTTCTGGTCTCCATCGGCATTTCGTAGGTGGCATCGGTCAGCGATTGCTGGATGGCGGTCATCGGCCTGTCAACGCTCCAGTCATCGGGCTCCACGCGTAGCCAGGTATCGTTTTCGTCCAGAACAAACCCGTAATCACCCGTCCAGCGCTCACCCCCGGCAATCGCGGCCGGGTCGCCCAGCTCGCGGATCAGCACGTCATCCAGCGCAGTGGCAGGCGGCAGCGGTTGGGCGGGCAGCGTCGGGTCGGCAAACGCTATGCTGAAGTCATAGTGAGTCGGCGTGTTTTCATGTATCAGGTCCGCGCTTCGCCTGATGCGTGTCGGTCGTCCGGCGGGTATGTCCTGGACATGCACGCTGACGGCCCCTTGCATTTCAGCGATGCCGGGCACTTGATCGTGGGTCGTGGCAAGCTTCTGGTCGAGCAGTGCTACCCAGCGTCTGGCAGAGGCCGGCTCGATGTCGTGGCTGATAACCTTGTGGCCGAAGAAATTGCTCATTTTCATGGCGGCTGCCGGGTCATCGGCAGCGCTCAGCACCGTATGGCCGAGAAACGGATAGCTGATCGACGAACTGAACGGGCGCACCTCGATCCCGTAACGGTGGGCTGCCTTGATCAGGTGGTAGTAATCGAATTCGGTGCTTGTGTTGTTCAAGGCGCCGCGATTGGTCTCTTGCAGGTAATACTTGAGTTCATGAGAGCCGGAGCGACTCTTTTTACCCAGTTGGCGATACCTGGCCAGCTTGCGAAGGTGTTTGTCGATCAGCAGGTGCTCGATGTACAGCACCTCGACACGCTGCTCTGCGAGCAAGGGCATGTTGAGCAGGAGCAGACGCTTGCTGGCCACCGACTTCGGGGCTTCGCTGAACACCAGCCCGTTAGTGTGACTGAAGATGTGCTTGATGAGTGTGTCGACACTGCCGGGCAGTTCATAGGTGGGCAGGGGCGGCCTGGGTGGAGGCGTGAATCGGGCAAAAAAGGCCTGGGCGTCCTGATAGAGCTTTTCCCGGCGTGCAGTGAAGGCCCGACGCACCTCGGTGAAATACGTTTCGAAATAGACTTCCAGGCCTGCGCCGGTCGGATCGAAGGCTTCCTTGCTGATGACGACATCCAGATGCGCGCGCATGCCGCCAGGCATCTGATAGTCGCTCAGGATATTCAGGGAGCTTGAGCTTGCGCTGGCTTCCTCAGGCAGCGGGCGATAAGTGCCCGGATCGTCCAGCCCGCCGCCGCCCAGGCGCTGCCGTTGGACGACTTGCCACAGGCCCTGGTCATTCAGGCGAACCGGCTGTTTGCCGAAGAAGGCGAACGGATTGGCGGGGTCGATGATCTGCCAGTACCGCCCGTGTGCGTCGTATTGAACCTCAAAGGCCCGGTCTGACAGCTGGATATAGTGTTTTCCATTGATCGCATGCACGCCCTTTGCGTGACCATCAGCGATACGTGGCACGTTATCCAGCGAAATGTCGACGGCCAGGTCGAGGCGCAAACCGGATGGTGCGTGCTGCGCTGCTGGGGGCAGGGGGAGAAGTGGCTGCCAGGCGCCACCGAGTTCGCGTGCAGCGAACTGACCGGTTGCCCGCGGGGGTGCCGAGGCGACAGGGGACGCTTGGAAAACCGCAGCATGCCCGTGGACGTTGGGCGTGCCGAGCAGCAATACCTGCTCTTGCAGCTCTACCGGGTACAGATCCTCGTAACGCGGCAGAGAAGGCTGGCGCTGGAACGAACGTAGCACCGGGGTCGAATGCTGACCGCTCTCAAGTTGATGCAACACACCGCCAAGTCCTTTCAGGCCCACCAGCAAATCGCTGCCTGCACCGAGGCCGTTGAGCAGTGCCGACAGCATTTAGCTCGTGGCGCGCTCCCGGTCGCCCGCGCTCAGCGCAACCAGTGCCTGCCCGCTGTCATGCAATGAAATCAGGCTGCCCACCGCAAAGCTTGCCGGCGGAAAGGGCAGGGTCAGGGCCGTGGCAATGATTTCGACACTGACCCAGATCAGCTTCGCCAGCATGTCGTTGCGACCCGTGGTGGTTTCTTCCACATCACGCAACCTGCGCTCCAGCGGCCGGTTGAAACAGGTATCGGCAACGTCTGAGATAAATGCCTTGGGGATGACCGGAGGCTTGTTGGCATTGCCCTTCTGCATGTCCCGCAGGAAGAACGACAGGGTCCGGCGTGCCTTGATGCGGCAGCGATCCTTGTAGTAATCGATCATCCCTTCGCTATCCAGCGAGCTCACGAAGTCGCTGAACAGGCGGAATTCGATACCGTCAGGTGCCTGCGGCGTATAAAGCAGCGCGGCGTGTCGGATCTGCGTCGGCAAAATGACCAGGCAGCCCTGAACGGTTTCGATGTGGGTCAGCAGCGGGCCGGGGATAACCAGTTGATCGACATCGGTCAGGCCCGAGGCGATCAGCGGTTTATCCACATGTATTTGCAGGGGATAGAGCGGGTATCGCTCGCGTGAAGCCGAGTCGCTCAGGTGCGCGTTATCCAGTGATTGCTTGAGCCAGACATACTGCGTACGCTCGATATGACCTTTCAGAAGGCAGCGCAGTGCAGCGGCCTTCATCTGCAGTTGGGTGATCATCACGCTGCATTGGCGGCGGTAGGCGTAGCCATCGTTTTCGCTGTTCAGCAGGGTGTTTCTGATCAGCGCAATGTACTCGTCGGCCAGCCACTGGCCACGCACCGAGCCTGCGACCGCCGCAGGTGACAGTGCGCTCAGGTCGATACCCGGCGGGCCGCTGAACGTGGCGTCGGTGGCTGCCGACGTGCGCAAGGGGTCGATGCTGTCGTTGTAGCCGTTGAGCAGCATGTCGGTGTAGGTCAGCGTTTCGCGCTCGCTGGTGATCACGATCAGGTCAGGGTCTACCGTACCTGCAGGGACGCCCAGCAGTTTGCCGATCTGCTGGCTGGCACGCTGGTGTACGTAATCCTGGAACGACTGAACCCTGGTGTGCGGCTGGGCCTGATAGTTGCCGAGCGCGCCATCGATGGCGCGCTCAAGGGCCAGTAATTCCCGGCGCTGGGCACGGCTGGCGCGCAGGTACCAGTCCGGGGTATGGCGGGCCTGCTCTGAGAGCAATACGCGGGTCTGCTCGTCGGTAAAACTGCGCAGTGCCGTCTCGCAGTCGGGGTGATCGATGAATTGCAGAAAGTCCTTTGCGGGCTGGGGTTTTTCGCTGAGGGCCGTCAGTTGCGCGGCCAGTTCCGGACGCGCTGCGACCGCTACCTGATCAAGCAGCCAGGCCATCATTGCGGGCGATGCGGTCCAGCCGACCACTTCATGCAACAGCTGGGTGTCGGTGTCGAAGGCCTTGAAATACTGCTGCCCGGGTGCCTCGCTGGCGAACATGATCAGCCGTTGCGTCTGGCCTTGGGCATCCTGCTTGCGGAACACCAGTAATCTGGCCACCACGTTACGGTCGTTCAGTTTGATCTGCTGCACGCGTACCGTGGGATCAGGCGCACTCGCCGCCGTGCTGGTCAGCGCTTCAACAATGGCAAAATCATCGGGCTGGATATGCCCCTGCATCTTCGCCGCCCAGCCGAGCGTGGTCATTCGGACCCGCGCCAGTGCGCGCAGCATCCGTTGGTTGTGTTCCTGCTGACAGGCCTCGCGCTGGAAATTGCCAAACACCGCGCGCAGGTCGAGTTCATCAATCACCCCGGCAAGGTAGGTCGGGCTCAATGTCGAGTACGCAGCGTCCAGCGGCTGGCCATCGAGGGTAATAACCGTCTGGTCGAGGAAGTCCGAGCCTGCTGTCTCGTCGCCCGGATGCAGGCCATAGAGCGCCAGTTCGGTCAGTGGCAGCGTCACGTGGTAGGTCTCGCTCGTCGCTGGCAGCGTGCGACGGGTGTCGATGATCAAGGCCCGAGGGTCCAGATCATGACCCAGGTCATTGGCCAGGCGCGCGCGCAACTGCATTTCGGCAAACCGCTCCGGCGACGCTGCGCTGCCCAGCACACTCAGCATTGCGGCATGCGCCGCGTCGTAGCGTTGCAGGTGCCGGGCATAGGTCTGCAGGTCAGCCTCGCTGGCGATCTTCATCCATTCGGGCAAGTTGCGCTGGTACTGACGTTGTCTGTTGGTCAGTTCCCGCAGCTCGAGCATGGCGGCGGGGCCTAGCAGGCCTGGCATGTCGATGGCCTGCTGGATTTGCGACTGACGCGTGAGCCGATCCGCCGTGCCGTGCTGTTCGCAGGCATAACGGATGTCGTTGCGTTGTTTGTTCAGCAGCCTGTCGAACGCGTGAAGGAACGGTGCCGTGGTAACGGGCTGCAATTGCACATCGGCAGCCGTGAACGGTTCCAGGTACAGGTCGGCGTCCTGAGCTATCTCGGCCAGCCGGTCCTGATGCTGTCGTTCCGCGCTGCTGAACAGCGCATCGCGCAGTGTTGGCGTGTTGAGCCACTGCGCAAGGGTTTTGGCCATCATGGGCGGCGTGGCAAAAGCGGTGATACCAAGCCCTGGCAGCATCAATAGTGTGCGCCCCTGACCTTGAGAAATCACCAGCACGCCGGCCATTTCAATCTGTTCGTCATCGTGCAGCTGCACCCACACGGTCGAACAGGCGAGTGCCGGGCCTTGCGCCTGCTCGGGCGCCTCGGGCAGGCAGGCCAGGTAGCCACTGTCGAAATCGCGCTCGTGAATCCTGACGTGGACTTCGTCATACACAGCCCTTTGCAGGGCTGGCAAGAGGCGATCACGGCGGCTTTCACCGGTTTCGCCCGGGGCCGTCCAGTAGTCGTCGATCTGCTGCAACAGGCTGACGATCTCCGGTTCGCGTTCGGACACGTCATCGTTGTCGAGGGCGCTCAGCAAGGCCTCGCCGGCCCTGGGCAGCGCGTCCAGTTCCCTGGCCAGAAGGGTGCGCAGTTCGTCGAGCCTTTTCAGCGCTGCGGACGCTTCAGGCCAGGTATCGCCGGGCGTCGTCGGTACAGGGCTCGGCGTTGAAAGGTTGAAATCCAGAGAGGGTGGTGTTTGTGTCATGACAGGCTTTCCATTGCGCAATGCGCTGAGGTTTGATCGGCGGCCTCGGGGGCTGCGACTAAAGGCCTCAATTAATCAGATGCAACGGGCAGCAACGCCGTAGATAAATATGCAGCATGGCGAAAGAGACGTTTCGTACACCGTCTGGCGGGCCGCCTTCAGTGACATTTCAGCGCGTCGAGCCAATCGTTGGTCATTACGCTATAATCCCGCCCTTTAGCTGCCCTCAGCCCGCTGTGCGGGGGCACACCTTTTCTCGGGCGCCCTGCGCCTGCATGCAGACTAAAGAGGCTAGACACTAGTGGCATTGACGATCCTTGGCCTGTCCGGCGCCCTTAGCCATGATCCTTCCGCAGCGCTTTACATCGACGGCAAGCTGATAGCAGCGGCCGAAGAAGAGCGCTTCGTTCGTGACAAGCACGCAAAGAACCGCATGCCCTACGAGTCGGCGAAGTTCTGTCTGGAACAGGCAGGCATCAAGCCTTCGGATGTCGACGTGGTCGCGATTCCGTTCGCCCCGATCAGCCTGTTCGGCAAGGCCCGCTGGCACTACGCCAAGCGTTACTGGTACGCGCCGGATCGCGCCCTCGATGCGCTGCTGATGGGTAATCGCCGTTACAAGCGCTATCGCAACAAGATTGTCTGGTGCCTCGAGCAACTGGGCTTCGATCCGAAAAAGATCAAGATCGAGCCGGTCGAGCACCATCTGGCCCATGCTTCCAGTGCCTACCATTGTTCCGGTTTCACCGAGAAAACCGCGATCATGGGCATCGACGGCAAGGGCGAGTACGCCACGACCTTCTTCGGCTACGGTGAAAACGGCAAGATCCACAAGATCAAGGAATTCTTCGATCCGGACTCGCTGGGCGGCCTGTACGGCGCGATTACCGAGTTCCTCGGTTTCGAGATGCTCGACGGCGAATTCAAGGTCATGGGCATGGCACCGTACGGCGATGCCAGCAAGTATGATTTTTCGCGTCTGGCGACCTTCGAGAATGGCGAGCTGGTCATCAATACCGAGCTGGCCAACGTCATCGGCCTGCGTCGCTACAAAGAGAACGGCAAGGGCTTCTACTTCTCGCCGAAACTGATCGAATGGCTCGGCCCGAAACGCGTGGGTGACGTGGCCGACGAACCTTACATTCACTACGCCGCGAGCATGCAGGCGCTGTTCGAAAAGCTCGCGCTGCAGATGATGGATCACTACCTGGGTGACATCCTCAAGGAAACCGGCAAGATCGCCTTCGCCGGTGGCTGTGCGCTGAACGTCAAATTGAACCAGCGCATCATCGCCCGCCCTGAAGTCAAAGAGCTGTTCGTGCAGCCTGCGTCCGGCGATGCCGGTACGGCGGTGGGCGCGGCGGCTTACGTATCGCACGCCCGCGGTGTGCCGGTCGAGAAGATGGAACACGTCTACCTCGGCCCTGCGTACAGCAACGAAGATGTAATCGCGGCCTGTGCCCGTCACCCAAGCAAGCCGGTCTGGCGCCAGATCGACAACACGCCGGAGCGGATTGCCGAGATCATGGTCAAGGGCAACCCGGTTGCCTGGTTCCAGGGGCGCATGGAGTTCGGTCCGCGCGCACTGGGCGGTCGTTCCATCATTGGTTGCCCGAGCGTCACCGGCGTGGCCGACCGCATCAACCATCAGATCAAGTTCCGTGAGCGCTGGAGGCCTTTCTGCCCGTCGATGCTCGACACCGTCGCCCCGCAGATGATCAAGATCGATCACCCGGCACCGTTCATGACCTTCACCTTCGAAGTGGCCGAAGAGTGGAAAACCCGCGTTCCGGAAGTCGTCCATGAAGACGGCACCTCCCGAGCCCAGGTGCTCAAGCGCGAATACAACCCGCGCTATTACGACATGATGAAAGCGCTGGAAAACCTGACCGGCAATGGCGTGTCCCTGAACACCTCGCTGAACCGCCGTGGCGAACCGATGATCTGCTCGCCGACCGATGCGCTGAACATGTTCTTCGGCTCGGACCTTGAGTACCTGATCATGGAAGACATCCTGGTGGTAAAAGAGGGCGTCGAGGCTTATGACACGCTCGGTTGAACGTCACGTACTGCAGTTCTGTCACGGCTATGACGGGCCGTTTCTGGACTGCGCGCGGCAATACGCCAGCCTGTTCGCCGGCAAGGGCTATCGGGTGACGACGGTGTTTCTGACCGGTGCCGCCGATCCGGATGTCGTCGCTGACTGCGGTTCGGACGAAGTGCTGTTCATGGAATACAGCTCCAGCGCCATTCGTGGCCTGAAGCTGGGCGCCATTCGGGACCTGCGCAAGATTGCCGCGACGCGCTCGTTCAGCTTTTGCATCGCGCACCGTTTCAAGCCGGTGTACATCGCCCTGTTGGCGACGAAGTTGCCGGTGATCGGTGTGCATCATGCGTTCGGCGATTACCACCGGCGCAGTCGCAAGCTGTTCGCCAACCTGTTTCGCAAGCGCCTGAGCCTGCTCGGTGTTTCCGACGCGGTTCGCGACGACCTGCGCAGCAGCCTGCCCAAGTGGCCGGCCGAGCGCATTCAGACGTTGTACAACCGGATCGATGTCGAGCAACTGCAGGGCAGTCAGTTTTCCGCTGAAGATGCCCGCGCAGAGCTGGGTCTGTCGGCATCGGCCTGGATTGTCGCCAATGTCGGTCGCCTGCATCCCGACAAGGATCAGGCCACGCTGTTGCGCGGTTTTGCCGAGGCGCTGCCCGATCTTCCCGAGAACAGCCAACTGGTGATTCTCGGCAAGGGTCGCCTGGAAGAAAGCCTCAAGGCCCTGGCGCTGGAGCTGGGCATCGGCCCGCAGGTGCTTTTCCTCGGCCAAGTGCCTGATGCGCGCCGCTACTTCAAGGCATTCGACGTGTTCGCCCTGAGCTCGGACCACGAACCGTTCGGCATGGTCCTGCTGGAAGCGATGGTCGCCGGTGTCCCGCTGGTTGCAACCTCATGCGGCGGTGCCAGGGAAGTGGTCGAAGACGTCGGCCTGCTGTTCCCGTTGGGTGATGTACATAGCCTGGCAAACGGCCTGGTGCATATGGCCGGCCTCGACGCCGAACAACGTCAGGACTGTGCCGAGCGCATGCTGTTGCGCTTGCGCGAGCGGTTTTCCGACCATGCTGTGCGTAATGTTTTCTGGCGTCTGCCACAAGTCTCCAGCCTGACAGCGGGGGCCTGATGCTCAATCGATTCAAAGGCTGGCGCGAGCGTGGCTGGGTGCAGATCGATGCGGCTGCCTACGAGCAGGCCTGGCAGCGGTTTGGCGGCAGCGTCGCCACTCATCCGTTGGTGGTTGCGCGTCTGTCGGCCTTTTCCGGCATCGCTGTGCGTTATCTGGCCTGGGAGCAGGGCGGTGAAGTAAAGGCCGCGATCGCCACCTGGGATCGCTCGCTGGCGCTGTCCAAGGACGAACTCAAGCGCCATGGCAAAAAAGGGCTGTTTGACCTGGGGAATGCCGAGCTGATTCTGCCGGTGGCCGATGATATCCAGGTGCCGGTCCGCCATCGGGCCCGCTATGTGTCTTCGCTCAACGAAGGCCGCATCAGTACCTTCAAGCCACAGGCCGAATCCCTGGCGATGGCGCGCACGCCTGAAGAGCTGTCCAAGAAATTTCGTTACAACCAGCGTCGTGAGCTTCGCCTGCTCGAAGAAGCTGGCGGTACGGTAAGGCCTGTCAGCGAGTTCAGCAGCACCGAACTGGCGAATATGTACTGCGATCTGTTTCAGCGTCGCTGGGGCTTCGAAGCGACCGGTGCCCGGCACAAGGCCGAGGTCATCGAGCTGTTGCGCGAACTGCTGATCGGTTCGGTGGTGTTTCTCAACGATGCGCCGATTGCCATTCAACTGGTGTATCGCGTCGAAGCGCCGCAGTGGGTCAGCATCGAGTACGTCAACGGCGGTGTCGATCCCGAAACCCGGGACTTCAGCCCGGGCAGCGTGCTGAGCTTCGTCAATACCCAGTCCGCCTGGGAGAACGCCCGCGCACTGGGCAAATCACTGCGTTTTTCCTTCGGTCGTGCCGACCGTGAGTACAAGGACCGATGGTGCAACCCCGTTCCGGTGTTCCAGATTTGAGTCGCAAGCAGCAACTACTCAAACGCCATCGCCGTAACAAGCGGCTGGCGTTGCTGGGTGGTCTGTTCCTGTTGATTGCGGTCGGCGTGCTGGTGGCCTGGTGGCTGGCGCCGCTGCTGGCTGTGTGTGCCTGGGTCGCTCATGAGGCCTGGTTTGCCGATCATCTGTTTTATTCGCCGTCTGACGACTATCAGTACACCTTTGCTGCCGACAGCGAAGTGCCGGGCGTCCGCCTGGACGGCGGCACGTTGCTGATCGACCCCGCCTTGCAACTGAATGGCGACGAGACGCTGGTACTGGCGCTGACGGTCAAAAGCACCTGGCTCGGACGTTTTCTCGATCCGGTGGTCGAGTTGCAAGGTCAGGGCCTGAGCGACCGGCAGGCGTTCGAGCGCGGCGTCAGTGGTGTGCGTTATCTGAACCTGACCGGGCTGGGCGAGCCGCTGGCCGCAGGTGTGCTGAAACTGCGCGGGCGTTGCTGCCGTCTGGCCGGTACGCCGCGGCTCTGGCTGTTTCGCCAGCCGGATGCGCGAAAACAGCGTGTCATGGTCATCGCACCGCACGCCGATGATGCCGAACTGGCCGCGTTCGGACTGTACAGCCAGGCCGAGGAGGCGTGGATCATCACGCTGACCGCCGGTGAGATCGAGGCCGAGCATTATCGGCAGATGGGCATGGAGCGCGCCGAAGCTGCGCGCATGAAGGGCCGCTTGCGGGCCTGGGACAGTATCGCCGTGGCGCGCTGGGGCGGGGTGCCCGAGTCGCAGTGTGTGCAATTGGGCTATTTCTGCCTGCAACTTCCCGCCATGCAGGCTGCGCCGGATATGCCGATTGGCTCGCGGGAGGCGGATCTGACCGATACCCGCCTGTTCCGTCAATTCAATACCCTGCCACTGCCCGGCGACGACGGCCAGCCGACCTGGAACAACCTGCTCGCCGACCTGCGCGCGCTGATTCTCAAGGCCCGGCCGCAGGTTGTGGTGATGCCGCATCCTGCCATCGACCCCCATCCCGATCACATCTGCGCCCAGGCTGCGGTGCGTGAAGCCCTGCTCGGGCTCGAATGGCAGCCGGACGTAGTGCTCGGTTATGCCAACCACCTGCACGACAACGACCGTTGGCCGATGGGCGATGCCTACAGCGGCATCAGCCTGCCACCGGTATTCGATGCCGCGCTGCCGCTGGTGCCGTACAGCCTTCAATTGTCGGTCGCCGCGCAACGCGACAAGGCCATGGCGTTGGGCATGATGCATGACCTGCTGCCGCCGATGCCGTTCAAGCGCCGTGTGCGCCGTGCGCTGCAGCGCGTTCTGGCCGGTCGCCACTGGCCGGCCGAGGGCGAAAACGAATTCTTCCGCAAGGCGGTGCGACGACACGAGTTGTTCTGGTGCAGCCGTGATCTCTGATTCAGCAGGCGCAGTACTGCAAGGAAAACCATGAAAGTTCTACTGCTGGTCCAGAAAGAGCAGCGTGCGATTCTGGACCGTCTCTATGACGGCATCGCCGCACACTGTGAATGCGAAGTGCGCTGGCTGAGCTCTGCGGAGCAACGCAACCTGCGTGGCTATTTCCGCCGTGAGGTGGACGTCAGCCGCTATGACCGGATCGTGTTTTTCCTGCGTTTCAAGCAGGAAGTGCGTCAGGTCGGCTTCATCCGCACGATTCCCAATCTGGTCATCCTCGAACACGATGCCTACCAGAACTACATTCCGTGCAAATACACCGGCAAGTTCAGCGCGCACTACCGCAAGCTGCCCTGGGCGCGGGTGATCTGTTCGGGGTTCATGGTCAGCGAGCGTCTGCGTCAGGAAGGCTTCGATGCGGTGTTCGTGCCCAAGGGCTATGACCAGAGCCTGCTGCAGTTGCAGGCACGCGAGCGTGACATTGAGCTGGCCTTCGTGGGCAGCACCAACAGCGTGGCCTACAGCGGCCGCAAGGCGTTGCTGGACGAGTTGGGCCAGGTCGAGAATCTGCTCGTCACGCGGACCAAGTCCGGCGAAGAGTATTGCGACACCCTGAACCGCATCCGTTTTTTCGTCAGTGCCGACGTGGGCATGGGCGAGTACATGATCAAGAATTTCGAGGCGATGGCATGCGGCTGTGTGCTGCTTGCCTTCGATCAGGGCGCTGAAGAAAACCGCGCGCTGGGCTTTGTCGACATGCACAACATCGTGCTCTATCGCGACATTCCCGAACTTCGCGAAAAGCTGGCGAAATTGCGCGATAACTTCACACTGGCCAGTGAAATATCCCGTAATGGGCAGACTTTGGTCGAGGAACGCTTTACATTCCATGCCCTTGGAAAAGCCATCGTGGACGCCATGCGTGCGCCACTGCGCAGCATGCCGGCGGCGAATTGGGTCGACCGCCTGCGGTCACGATTGGGATGGTAGGGAATTATGAATATTCAATGATTGGGAACGAATGATGGTATTCAGCGAAAACAGCGACATTACGCTGGTTGTCACCAGTTGTGGTCGGTTCGACCTGTTGAAGCGCACTCTGGAAACGTTCGACCATTTCAACACTGCGCCCATACGCCATGTGCTGATTACTGAAGACTCCGGCGATGCCCGGGTCCAGGCGTGCATTCCCGAGCACTGGCACCCCCATACGCGCTTCATCATCAACAACCCCAAGCTGGGGCAGATGCGCTCTGTCGATGCGGCCTATTCGCTGATCGAAACGTCCTGGGTGTTCCATTGCGAAGACGACTGGGATTTCTACCGTCCGCACTTCATCGAAGAGTCGATGACGCTGCTGGAACACGACCCTCAGGCCTTGCAGGTCTGGTTGCGCAGCTACAATCATGATCTGCGTATCCACAGCCCTTACGTTTACCTGAACGAGCGTGATGTGGTCGAGGGTATCCCGTTTTACAAACTGGGCTCGCATAAGCCGGAATGGCAGGGTTTTTCCTTCAATCCGGGGCTGCGCCGCCTGGCTGATTACCTGCAGCATGCGCCTTATGCCGAACACGGTGGCGAGAAGAAACTTTCACAATTATTCGCCGCGCAAAACCGTTACGCTCTGATTCTGGAAAATGATGCCGTGTTGCACACCGGGTTTGGTGAGCACGTGGAGGTGCCGCAGGAGCGGCTTGACAAACAGCGTCGCAAACGTCGGGATCGCATCAAGCTGATCGTCGCAGTGCTCGCTGGCCTAGTAGCAGGTTGGTTGCTTAATAATGTCAGTTGACCCGATAAGAGTACCCGGCAACAAAGTGCAGCAGTACTTTACGGCTGCCATCGTCATCTTCCTGCTGAGTTTCATCCTCAACCCCTCAGCCAAGATCACCAACAATCTGTTTTATGCATTCACGGCGCTGCCGGGCTTGTTCTTCCTGATCAAGTACCGCGGCGCTGGCGTGTTTGCCAAGCCCCTGGGCATCGCCTGGGCGGTGTTCATGGCCTGTTTTCTGGTCCCCGCGCTGCAGGCGCAGGAGTTCCAGTATTACAAGCACATCATTTACGTCAGCCTGTTTGTCTTCATCGTGGCCGGGATCACCGACAACGGTTTCTTCAGGCGCGGTGTATTCGTGCGCAGCATGTTCTGGGCGCTGTGCCTGTACATCCTGCTCAGCAGCATTCACAGCTGGGTGACCGGGCAGTTCGAGTTCGGCCAGCGTGTGGCGATTCTGCCGGGGCGAATGGAGAACGTGATCTACGCCAGTGCCTGGCTGGTCTGCAGCCTGGCGTTGGCCATGCCGCTGTGGGCAAGAGAGCGGCGCTGGGTCGAGGCCGTCTGCGCCCTTCTTGTCACGCTGGTGATAACCGCCTTTGTCGTGCAGACGCGCACTGCGCTGGTGGGTTGCGCGGTTCTGTTCGCCGTCTGCACCGCCTATGCGCTGTACCGTTTTCCACTGCGCACGATAGTCGCCTTGTTGGCGCTGGGCGTCGTGGCGGCGGCAGCCTTCTGGTTCGTCAAGGATGAACAGTGGGTCGCCCTGCTGATGGTCAGAGGGGATTCCTACCGCATCGAGCTGTTTGAAATCATGACCGGTGAATGGCGTCGCTGCGGCTGGGTGCTCGGCTGTGGTGTCGATTTCTACACGACCCAGACCCTGACGGGCGGCATACCGATCCAGCACCCGCACAATATTTTCGTGTCGCTGGGGCTGTATACCGGTGCCGCTTCGCTGGTGATGTTTCTGGTCGTGATGGCGATGACACTGTGGGACGCGGTGCGCAACGGCGATGCCTGGGGTCTCTACCTGGTGTGTGCGCTGGTCATGCTTAACTTCGACGGCGGCCAGTTGGTCGGCAACCCAGACGAGCTTTGGGTGCTGGTGCTGCTACCGGCGACCATGGTGCTCGGGCGAGTGGTGCAGACGCATCGGCTCAGGCAGCAGCAGTAGCGTCAAAAAATGGCCGCTTCGAAAGCGGCCATTTTTCATGGGGCAGGTTTATTGAACAGCCTGGGCCAGTTCAGAGGTGTCGCACAGGGTCTGCGCGCTCATGTAGCCATCGAGGAAAGCCGGGTTGCCGTTGTCCAGCAGCCATTGGCGGTCTTCCTGATAACGCAGCATGTGTTTGAAGTTGCGCAAGCGAAGGCTTTTGCGCAAGGCGCGGCGATAGGTTTTCATGTCGGCGATGTCAATCAGGCCGAGGCTGCCTTCCGGCGTGAGGATCACGTTGCCAAGATGGGCCGAGCGAAAGTAGATGCCCTTTTCATGCAGCCCGGCAATGAAGCTTCCCAGTTGCCTGCGCAGCTTGTCGTCGGCCACCGCACTGCCCAGCAGCTGACGCAGGGTGAAGCCAGCCAGCGGATCATAATGCACGGCATCGCGCTCGATCTCGGCGATGCGGCTGACCGAGCGTATGCGCGGGCAGGGAATGCCGCGTTTGATCAGCGTTTCACAGTTGTCTGCGAAGCGCTGCGCGTAGGGGTACCAGGCTGCGGAGCTGACAATGCGTTTGCGCCGAAACAACTTCAACATGGAGCCGTCACGCAGACGGAGTACTTTGTCGCCCGTGCCGTCGGCTTCAAGCACTTCGGCACCTTGAACCAGTTCAAGGTAATGGGCGTGGTCAAACGCTTGCATCGATACTCCGGTTTTTACGCCCCAGGGGTTCCTGGTCGTCATACAGAAGCCAGACGTGCAGGCTTCAGGCAGCGATCAGAATCCCCGGGGAATGGACGAGCCGCCTATGTTACCGCAGCAGGCAGCCGCGAAAACTGCTGTGATACAATTCGGCCTCTTTTTAACACGACGGATTCTCATGACAACCTCCGAATCGTCCACAACCTCCAGCGTGAAAATCTATTTCCGCCTGTTGTCTTATGTGCGTCCGTATGTGGGCATTTTCCTGCTCAGCATCATTGGTTTCGTGATCTTCGCCTCGACCCAGCCGATGCTCGCCGGCATCCTGAAATATTTCGTCGACGGTCTGACCAATCCCGAAGCGGTGCTGTTTCCCAATGTCCCTTATCTGCGCGAGTTGCAGCTGTTGCAGGCCGTGCCGCTGCTGATCGTGCTGATCGCCGCATGGCAGGGGCTGGGCTCGTTTCTGGGCAACTATTTCCTGGCCAAGGTTTCCCTCGGGCTGGTGCATGATTTGCGCGTAGAGCTGTTCAACAAGCTGCTGGTGCTGCCCAATCGCTACTTCGACACGACCAATTCCGGCCATCTGATCTCGCGCATCACCTTCAACGTCACGATGGTGACCGGCGCTGCCACCGATGCCATCAAGGTGGTGATTCGCGAAGGCCTGACCGTGGTGTTCCTGTTCATCTATCTGCTGATGATGAACTGGAAGCTGACGCTGGTGATGCTCGCAATTCTGCCGTTGATTGCCGTCATGGTCGGCACCGCGAGCAAGAAATTCCGCAAGCAGAGCAAGAAGATCCAGGTGGCGATGGGCGATGTCACGCATGTTGCCTCGGAAACCATTCAGGGCTATCGCGTAGTCCGCAGCTTCGGTGGCGAGTCCTACGAGCAGGCGCGCTTTGCCCAGGCCAGCAACAGCAACACCAAAAAGCAGCTGCGCATGACCAAGACCGGCGCCATCTACACGCCGATGCTGCAACTGGTGATCTACAGCGCCATGGCGGTGCTGATGTTCCTGGTGCTGTTCCTGCGTGGCGACGCGACTGCGGGTGATCTGGTTGCCTATATCACCGCTGCGGGCCTGCTGCCCAAGCCGATTCGTCAGCTGTCGGAAGTCAGTTCGACGATCCAGAAAGGTGTCGCTGGTGCCGAGAGCATTTTCGAACAGCTGGATGTGGAAGAGGAAGTCGATACCGGCACCATCGAGCGTGATCGCGTGACCGGCCACCTCGAGGTGAAGAACCTCAGCTTCTTCTACCCGCAGACTGCGCGTCAGGTGTTGAACGACATCAGTTTCTCCGCTGCGCCGGGGCAGATGATTGCCCTGGTAGGGCGTTCCGGCAGCGGCAAGTCAACCCTGGCCAACCTGATCCCGCGTTTCTACGGGCACGACATGGGCAACATCCTGCTCGATGGCGTTGAAATCAACGATTATCGCTTGCGTAACCTGCGCAGGCACATTGCTCAGGTCAATCAGAACGTCACGCTGTTCAACGACACGATTGCCAACAACATTGCCTACGGCGATCTGGCTGGCGCGCCGCGTGCCGACATCGAAGCGGCTGCCGCTGATGCGTACGCCAAGGAATTCATCGACCAGTTGCCGCAGGGTTTCGATACCCAGGTGGGCGAAAACGGGGTGCTGCTGTCCGGCGGTCAACGCCAGCGTCTGGCCATTGCCCGCGCGCTGCTCAAGAACGCTCCTTTGCTGATTCTCGACGAAGCCACCTCGGCGCTGGACACCGAGTCCGAACGGCACATTCAGGCGGCGCTGGATCACGTCATGAAGGGCCGTACCACGCTGGTCATCGCCCACCGCCTTTCGACCATCGAGAAGGCCGACCTGATTCTGGTCATGGATGCCGGGCAGATCGTCGAGCGCGGTACGCACTCTGAGCTGCTGGCGCAGAACGGCTATTACGCCCGCCTGCATGCCATGGGGCTGGACGAGCCTTCGCCTGTCGGCGCTGTCTGACCTGACGTTCACCGGGCGGACCCAGGCGGTCCGCCTGCCTTTTGGGTGGTGTGATTCAACAGCCTGTCGGTTGCAAACCCCTGTGCTAAGATTCCGCCCCTGTCCATTTTTCAAGTACGGGTTGTTCCATGAAGCTATCCATGCCGCGCTTTGATCAGGCCCCTGTCCTGGTGGTTGGCGATGTCATGCTCGACAGATACTGGCATGGTGGTACCTCGCGTATTTCCCCCGAAGCGCCAGTGCCTGTGGTCAAGGTCGATCAGATCGAGGACCGTCCGGGCGGTGCTGCCAACGTGGCCTTGAATATCGCTGCGCTGGGCGCCCCCGCTTCGCTGGTCGGTGTGACGGGGGATGACGAGGCGGCTGAAAGTCTGACCAACAGCCTGAAGGCTGCTGGTGTGCTGGCGCGCTTTCAGCGCATCGCCGATCAGCCGACCATCGTCAAACTGCGTGTCATGAGTCGCCACCAGCAATTGTTGCGCATCGATTTCGAAGAACCGTTCAGGACCGACCCGCTGGCCCTGAGCGCAGAGGTTTACAGCTTGCTGGACGGCATCAAGGTGCTGGTCCTGTCCGACTACGGCAAGGGCGCACTGAAAAACCATCAGGCGCTGATTCAGGCCGCCCGCAAGCGCGGCATTCCGGTGCTGGCCGATCCCAAGGGCAAGGATTTCGCGATCTATCGCGGCGCGAGCCTGATCACGCCGAACCTCAGCGAATTCGAGGCCATCGTCGGTCATTGTGTCGATGAGGCACAACTGGTCACCAAGGGTGCGCAGTTGATGCAAGAGCTCGATCTCGGCGCGCTGCTGGTGACCCGTGGCGAACATGGCATGACCCTGTTGCGTCCTGATCAGCAGGCGCTGCACCTGCCGGCCCGTGCCCGCGAAGTGTTCGATGTGACCGGCGCTGGTGATACGGTGATCTCTACCCTGGCGGCAGCGATTGCTGCCGGCGAGGAGCTGCCACATGCGGTGGCGCTGGCCAATCTGGCGGCGGGCATCGTGGTCGGTAAGCTGGGCACGGCGGCCATCAGCGCCCCGGAGCTGCGCCGGGCGATTCAGCGCGAAGAGGGCTCCGAGCGCGGCGTGCTGGGGCTGGAGCAACTGCTGCTGGCGGTCGATGATGCGCGCGCGCACAAGGAAAAGATCGTCTTCACCAATGGCTGCTTCGACATTCTCCACGCAGGTCATGTGACCTACCTGGAGCAGGCGCGTGCCTTGGGTGATCGCCTGATCGTTGCGGTCAACGACGATGCGTCTGTCAGCCGCCTGAAAGGGCCGGGCCGACCGATCAACAGCGTTGACCGGCGCATGGCGGTACTGGCAGGTCTGGGGGCCGTGGACTGGGTGATCAGCTTCCCGGAAGGAACCCCGGAAAACCTGCTGACCCACGTCAAGCCCGACGTGCTGGTCAAGGGCGGTGATTATGGTGTCGATCAGGTGGTCGGTGCCGATATCGTTCAGGCTTACGGCGGCGAGGTACGTGTGCTGGGGCTGGTGGAAAACAGCTCCACCACCGCGATTGTCGAGAAGATTCGCGCCCAGTAACCGCAACGTTGTCGTTTGAATGCCGGCGCGCTCAAGGTTTCAGTGCCTTGCAGCCGCTGGCCGACTTACTTGCTCAGGCTGCCACGCGCCATCTGCAGCAGCTCCCGGGCCTTGCCGGTCAGGCGTTTGAGCCCTGACTTCTTCGCCGGTGGGGCCATGCCCTGCTGACGCAGCCAGTCCTTCCAGCGAATCCGCTCTTCACGCACCACCCAGCCATCCTGCGCAGCGAAGCTCTCGGCCAGGTACAGCCCTCTCGTGCCGGCCGGACTCAGCTTGTCACGCTTGAGCGTGTACAGCTCGGGCAGAGGGGCGCCGTTCTCCAGCGGCATCAGGTACAGGTCAGGTTTGCTACGGTTGAGGCGGGCGACCAGTTGATCGTTTTCCAGAGCTTCGTCGACATGGAAAAGGCTGACCGGGCGCGCTTCCTTGGGGATTTCCAGGCGCATGTCGTAAATCAGCTGCAAGGACGCCGTGGGCAAATGCACATAGGCCCGTGGACGTTCCAACAGGGTCAGGCTGCCGGTTCGCACCGGTCTCGCGGCGCCGGAGAGGGGGCTCAGGCGAAAGGGCATGGCCTCGCGATAATGCAGCGCGGCGGCGTAGGGCGCAGGCAGCCAGGTCTCCTTGAACAGCCCGCTGAGCCAGCCCTGCGGTGTTTCGATCAGGCACTCTTCGGCCACTTCCTGAATCGCGGTGTGCAGCGGCAGCGTCAGCTCATGGGCCGGGACATAACCCGAGATCAGCTTGAGCACGACGTCGCCGCGATCCTGACGACGCTGGCGGACCAGCACCCAGTAGTCGCGGTTCTGCCAACTGACGGTCAGGCGAACGGAGACCCCCAGATTGGCCAGCTCGGTGGCGAAATGTTCGGTGTCCGGCACGTCGATCTTGCGCCGCCGCTGCAAGGTCTGCGCGAAGTTCATCGGCATGCCGACGCTCTGGTAGCTCAGGCTTTCCGCAGTGGCCTCGACAAACAGCGGCAGGGTCTTGAAGTTGCTGGGATTCTTCCGGATCAGTGTTCGCGGCATAACGGCTCCTTCTTGCGTTGGGGTCGGCCGCCTTAATCAGGCTTGACGGCAAATCACGGCAGCGGCAGTTGCAACGTTGTGTGCCAGGTGCAACGGGTTGATGGTGCCGACAATAGCACTGGCAACCGCCGGATGTTCAAACAGTAGCTGGAAACTGGCGTGGACCGGATCCATGCCGGGTGTCAGGCAGACATGACCACTGGCCAGTGCCTTCTTCACCAGAATGCCTTTGCCATGAGCCTGCGCGTAATCCAGTACCGGCTTTTCATCCTGTTCGTTGAGATTGTAAGTGACCATTGCGCAGTCACCCTCACGCAGCGCCAGCAGGCCGCCTTCGACGGTCTTGCCGGAAAAGCCGAAGCCGCGAATCTTGCCTTCGCGCTTGAGATCAGCGAGTGTCTGGTACACCTCGGCGTCGTTGAGAATCGCCAGATCGTTGCCGTCCGAATGCACCAGGACCAGATCGAGAAAGTCGGTTTCAAGACGTTTCAGGCTGCGCTCGACCGATGTGCGTGTATGGGTCGCGCTGAAGTCATGGCTAGACTGGCCGTTGACGAACTCCTCGCCAACCTTGCTGACGATCACCCAGTCCTGGCGCTGACCGCGCAGCAGCGGTCCCAGGCGCTCTTCGCTGGTGCCATAGGCAGGTGCCGTGTCGATCAGGTTGATGCCCATGTCGCGGGCCATGCGCAGCAGCATCTGCGCCTGCTGGTCATCGGGAATCTTGAAGCCGCTGGGGTATTTGACGCCCTGGTCGCGCCCCAGTTTGACGGTGCCCAGCCCCAGCGGCGATACGTTCAGGCCGGTACTGCCCAGCGGGCGATGCAGATCGTGCAGGGTTTTCAGGCTCATGGCAGCAGCTCATCCCAGACAGGTATGGCCATTGGAGGCCGTGGCACATCGCTCAGCGGAGCTTGCGGGGTCGGGTGGATACCGTCTCTGGACAGCTGCGACAGGACTCGGTCGGCGAAGTCCGGAGCCAGGGCCAGCTTGGTCGGCCAGCCGATCATCAGACGTTGTTGGCTGTCGAGGAAGGCGTTGTCCGGGCGCACCAGTCCTGATTGAGCAGGCTCGGCACGATCAACACGCAGGGTCGCCCACTGCGCCTGACTCAGATCGACCCACGGCAGCAGCGCCTCGAGCTCTTTGCGCGCAACGGCGATCTGCTCGTCCGGTTGGCGCGCCACACCATCGGCTTCGGCCAGGTCGCCGCCCAGATACCACACCCACTGGCCATCTGCTGCCGGATGCGTGGTCACGGTGATGCGTGGCTTTGGCCCGCCGCCCAGGCAGTGAGCGAACAGCGGCTTCAGGGTCGGCCCCTTGACCAGCACCATGTGCAACGGGCGGCGCTGCATCTGCGGTTGCGATACGCCAAGCGCGTTCAGCAGGTCGGCATTACCGCCGCCGGCACTGAGTACGATGCGCTGCGCATGGATATCGCGACCGTCGACGCGCAGACCGATCAGTTCATCGCCCTCGAAGAGCGGCTCGATGTGCTGACCGGCCAGCAGGCTGTCACCGGCCAGTTCGGCGAGACGCCCGATCAGACTGGGTACATCGACCACCAGCTCGGCAAGCCGATAGACCTTGCCTTTGAATTTGGGGTTTTGCAGGGCTGGCGGCAGTTGCTCGCCCTTGACCTGATCCACGCGACCGCGCACGGCCTTGCTGGCGAAGAAACTGGTGAGATTGCCGGCGATGGTGCCTGGCGACCACAGGTAATGGGCCTCGGACAGCAGGCGTACACCGGAAAGATCCAGCTCGCCCTTGCCATCGAGGGCCTCACGCCAGCGACGCGGCATGTCGGCAATGGCTTCGGAGGCGCCGGACAGCGCGCCGTGCAGCGCGTACTTGGCGCCGCCGTGGATGATCCCCTGAGACTTGAGGCTTTGCCCGCCACCCAGGCTGGCGCTTTCTACCAGCACTGTCGAGAACCCTTGACGACGCAACCGGGCATTGAGCCAGAGACCGGCGACGCCAGCCCCGACAATCAGCACGTCAGTGGAAATAACCGATGGCATGAGCACCTCAGTGAGCGAAAAGTACGAGCATTATAAAGGATCGGGTTTTCAATGCCCGGCGGTTTTCGAGAACAGCTGAATGACCGCCACGCCTGCCACGATCATGCCCATGCCCAGCAGCGCGGGCAGGTCGAGTTTCTGGCCGTAGATGAAGAACGCGGCGATGCTGACCATGACGATGCCCATGCCCGACCAGATGGCGTAGGTGATGCCCACCGGGATAGTGCGCATTACCAGAATCAGCATCCAGAACGCGATCGCATAGCCGGTAATCAGTAGCAACAGGGGCAGCGGGGTACTGAATCCCTTCACGGCTTTCATGGACGTGGTAGCGATGACTTCCGCGCAAACGGCGATAGCCAGCAGGTAATAAGCGTTCATGGTGCATTCCTTTTCGTCAGGCTGCGCATTCTAGCGGCTTGTGATGGCGGGCTGATAAACTCCGCGCCCATGAATAGAACTCTTTATACCGTACTGTTTCATCTCGGCCTGCCGCTGGTTGCCCTGCGTCTGTGGTTGCGTGCGCGCAAGGCTCCGGCGTATCGCCAGCGCATCGGCGAGCGCTTCGCCCGCGGCTTGCCGGTCATGCAGCGGGGCGGTATCTGGGTGCATGCGGTGTCGGTGGGTGAAAGCATCGCCGCAGCGCCCATGATTCGGTCGCTGCTGGTGCAATATCCGCAGTTGCCGATCACTGTGACTTGCATGACGCCCACAGGTTCGGAGCGAATCAAGGCGCTGTTCGCCAGTGAGCCGCGAATTCAGCATTGCTACCTGCCCTACGACCTGCCGTGGGCGGCTGCTGGTTTTCTCGATCAGGTACAGCCACGGCTGGGGATCATCATGGAAACCGAGCTGTGGCCCAACCACATCCATCAGTGTTCCCTGCGCGGGATTCCTGTGGTGCTTGCCAACGCCCGGCTGTCGGAGCGTTCGGCGCGGGGTTACGCACGCTTTGCCGGGCTGACGCGACCGATGCTGGCGGAAATGGCCTGGTTTGCGGTGCAGACTGAAGCTGAGGCGCAGCGCTTTCGTGATCTGGGCGCGCGTCCCGAGTGCGTGGCGGTGACCGGCTCGATCAAGTTCGACCTGAGCATCGACCCGCAGCTTCTGCAGCGTGCCGCCCACCAGCGCGAACAATGGCAGACCACGCAGCGGCCTGTCTGGATCGCGGCCAGCACACATGCGGGCGAGGATGAAAGCGTGCTGGCGGCTCATCGCACGTTACTGACCAGTCACCCCGATGCGCTGCTGATTCTGGTGCCGCGTCACCCCGAGCGTTTCGACAGTGTGCATGCGTTGTGTCAGCAGCAGGGCTTTGCGACGGTAAGGCGCTCATCCGCGCAGGCTGTCACGTCTGACGTCTCGGTGCTGATGGGCGATACCATGGGGGAATTGCTGTTTCTCTATGCACTGGCTGACATCGCTTTCGTTGGCGGCAGCCTGGTGCCCAATGGCGGACACAACCTGCTGGAGCCTGCGGCACTGGCCAAGCCGGTGCTCAGCGGCCCGCACCTGTTCAACTTCCTCGAGATCGCCGCCATGCTGCGCAAGGCCGGTGCGTTGCAAGAGGTCAACGATGCAGCAGCGCTGGCCATCGCCGTGCAGGGTCTTTTCGACCAGCCGCAGCAGGCGCGCAACATGGCCGATGCCGGGCTTGAGGTGATGAAGGCCAATCAGGGCGCACTGCAACGCCTGCTCGACGGGATCGGGCGGTTGATGGGCAGGCGCTGAGTCGGAGGACGCATAGCGTCCAGAACGGCATACCGACGCAGAGCGTCGGCACGATAGTTGAGCTCGTCCAGACGCCTATCGTTCCTCACGCTCCAGCGTGGGAATGCCTTGGGTGACGCTCCGCGTCACAAATCTGCGTCGCGCTGCATGACTTGAAGTCGGGCGCAGAGCATCCAGATCGGTCAGCAATCTCAGCGCTTTGCAGGTCGCTCGAAGTTCTTCTGCGCGGCAGTCGCCAGGTCCGGCGGCAGGAAGTCTTTGTCCGGGTTGTAGTCGGCCTTCAGGTAGCGCGACAGGTCCTGCAGGTCGCCCGGGTTAAGGGTGCCTGCTGCCTGCTTGAGACGCAGGTTGTCGAGGATGTAGTCGTAACGCGTGTTGTTGTAGTCACGCACCGAGGCATACAGCTGGCGTTGCGCATCCAGCACGTCGACGATGTTGCGGGTGCCGACCTGATAACCGATTTCCGTGGCTTCCAGCGCGCTCTGGTTGGAGATGATCGACTGCTTGCGGGCCTGGACCTGCTCCACATCGGTATTCACCGCGCGATGCAGGTTGCGCGTGTTTTCCACCACCTGACGACGCAGGCTTTCACGGCGCTGCTCGCTCTGGCTCAGGCGCGCATAGGCTTCGCGTACCTGTGAACTGGTCAGGCCGCCGCTGTAGATCGGGATATTCAGCTGCACGCCGATGCTGCGCTGCTCGACGTCGCCGCCGTAGTTGCGGCCGGTGTAGTTGGGGTTGCTGAAACCCAGTGCATCGTTATCGCCACGCTGATAGGTCGCCACGGCATCGAGCGTCGGCGCGTGCCCGGCCTTGCGCTGACGCAGGGTTTCTTCGGCGGCACTGACTGCGTAGTTGCTGGCCAGCAGATTGAGGTTCTGCTGCGCGGCAGTATCGACCCAGGCCTTGGCGTCATTGGGCGTCGGCGCCAGCACCGGCAGGGTATGCACGATGCCTTCGATCGAGTTGTATTCGCGGTTGGTCAGCGTCACCAGCGCCTGAAAGGCGTCGTCGACCTGACGCTGGGCAATCAGTCGGCTGGCGCGTGACGTGTCATAGCTGGCCTGCGCCTGCAGCACATCGGTCTTGTCCGACAGGCCGACATCGAAGCGCTCGTTGGCCTGATCCAGCTGGCGCTTGAAGGCCGCTTCCTCGGCTTTGGTCGAGGCCAGATTGTCCTGTGCACGCAATACGCTGAAATAGCTTTGCGCCGATTGCAGGATCAGATTCTGCTCGGTAGCCGACAGTTCCAGTGCTGCCTGTTCGTTGCTCGCTTCGGCAGCCTGCAACTGGAACCAGCGGTCAGCGCGGAAGATCGGCTGGCTCAGCGTGGCCTGATAGAGGTTGCCGCTGCGGGTGGCCACGGCTCTGGGCTGATCGATGCTGGTGCGGGTGCTGCTGTTCTGGGCGCTGCCGGAAATATTCGGCAGCAAACCGGCGCGGGCCTGCGGCACGGCTTCCTTGCGCGCATCGTAATCGGCGCGTGAGGCTGCGAGGTCGGCGTTGTTGTCCACAGCCTGCTGATAAACGCTCAACAGCCCTGTCTGCGTTGGCATTGGCAATTCGGCTGCCCAGGTCAACCCGCTGGACGCAAACGAAACAGCCACGACCAACGAAAGTTTGCGCAACATGAGGCATTCCCTGTTCATGAAGAAAATAATTACAGTTCGGGTTGAAGAGAAACCGGGCTAGGGAGTGTAGAGCCAGACGCTTTTGGCAACAATCGTCGATTTGCGCCATTTATCGAGCCCCGTGCAAATAGGCTGGCGTTGCGACGGCACCCCGTCATAGACTGGCGGCGTTCTTGTCGGGGTGCCTTGCTATGAGGCTGAGATCGGTTAAACCGGATCCCGTTGAACCTGATCAGGTTAGCGCCTGCGTAGGGAACAAGATTTCTCGTCTCCCGGCGAGTCCTCTTGAGTGCCGTCCGGGGTCGATTGTTCAAATAATGAACAGTTTCGCCTCCTTTCGATACTCAGCACCAGCACTGGTGCACCCGTCCGTCACGTCAGGTCACTCCGACAATAAATCCGCAACTGGATGTCTGGAGAGCCGTGATGAGTATAAAAGCAAAAAACGCAGCCCATTTGAGCGAGTCGGCGCAAGTCGACTCCGGATCGGTACAGCCGTTTACCCGTTCGCAGAAAATCTACGTTCAGGGCTCGCGCCCGGACATCCGCGTGCCCATGCGCGAAATCACCCTGGACGTCACCCCGACCGACTTTGGCGGCGAGATCAACGCCCCGGTCACGGTCTATGACACCTCCGGCCCCTACACCGACCCCAATGTGATCATCGACGTGCGCAAAGGCCTGGCCGACGTGCGTTCGCCATGGATCGACTCGCGCAATGACACCGAGCGTCTGCCGGGCCTGAGTTCCAGCTTCGGCCAGCAACGCCTGAGCGACGCCGAACTCACCGCGCTGCGCTTTGCCCATGTGCGCAACCCGCGCCGGGCCAAGGCCGGCGCCAACGTCAGCCAGATGCACTACGCGCGTCAGGGCATCATCACCGCCGAGATGGAATACGTCGCCATCCGCGAGAACATGAAGCTTCAGGAAGCCCGCGCCGCAGGTCTGCTGACCCAGCAACATGCCGGGCACAGCTTTGGCGCGAGCATCCCGAAGGAAATCACTGCCGAGTTCGTGCGCGAAGAGATTGCCCGGGGCCGCGCGATCATCCCGGCCAACATCAACCACGTCGAGCTTGAGCCAATGATCATTGGCCGCAACTTCCTGGTGAAGATCAACGGCAACATCGGCAACAGCGCATTGGGTTCTTCCATCGAAGAAGAAGTCGCCAAGCTGACCTGGGGTATCCGCTGGGGCTCGGACACGGTCATGGACCTGTCCACTGGCAAGCATATTCACGAAACCCGCGAGTGGATCATCCGCAATTCGCCGGTGCCGATCGGTACGGTGCCGATCTATCAGGCGCTGGAAAAGGTGGGCGGTGCAGCCGAGGACCTGACCTGGGAGCTGTTCCGCGACACGTTGATCGAGCAGGCCGAGCAGGGCGTCGATTACTTCACCATCCACGCCGGTGTGTTGCTGCGTTACGTGCCGCTGACCGCCAAGCGTGTCACCGGTATCGTCAGCCGTGGCGGTTCGATCATGGCCAAATGGTGCCTGGCGCACCACAAGGAAAACTTCCTTTACACCCATTTCGAAGAAATCTGCGAAATCATGAAGGCCTACGACGTCAGCTTCTCGCTGGGCGACGGCCTGCGTCCAGGCTCGATTGCCGATGCCAACGATGCGGCGCAGTTCGGTGAGCTGGAAACGCTGGGCGAACTGACCAAGATCGCCTGGAAGCATGATGTGCAGACCATGATCGAAGGCCCTGGCCATGTGCCGATGCAGTTGATCAAGGAGAACATGGACAAGCAACTGGAGTGCTGCGATGAAGCGCCGTTCTACACACTGGGCCCGCTGACCACCGACATCGCGCCGGGTTACGACCACATCACCTCGGGCATCGGTGCCGCCATGATCGGCTGGTTCGGCTGCGCCATGCTGTGTTACGTCACGCCCAAGGAGCATCTGGGGCTGCCGAACAAGGATGATGTCAAAACCGGGATCATCACCTACAAGATCGCGGCTCATGCGGCGGATCTTGCCAAAGGCCATCCGGGTGCGCAGATCCGCGACAACGCCTTGAGCAAAGCGCGTTTCGAGTTCCGCTGGGAAGACCAGTTCAACCTCGGCCTGGACCCGGACACCGCGCGTTCGTACCACGACGAAACCCTGCCCAAGGATTCGGCCAAGGTCGCGCATTTCTGCTCCATGTGCGGGCCTAAATTCTGCTCGATGAAGATCACTCAGGAAGTCCGCGAGTACGCCGCCAATCAGCGCATCGAGGCGGTAGACGTCGATGTTGCTAAAGGCCTGGCCGAGCAGGCCGAGCGCTTCAAGCAGGAAGGCAGCCAGTTGTACAAGAGGGTGTAGGTGGCGACAGGTGCACGACAGAGCACCGCTAGCGGTTATCGCTACGCTCCAGCATTGGGCTTTACGACTCGGAGCGTCGCACGATAGTTGAGATTATCGTTCCGCACGCGCCAGCGTGGGAATGAAGTTCTCGACGCTCTGCGTCGTCAAGAGGACGCGGAGCGTCCAGAACGGCATGCGACGCAGAGCGCCGCACGATAATTGCGATGATCCCACGCTCTGCGTGGTGGCGCTGTTCTGGAAGCTCCGCGTCCGATCCCGAATCACCGATCAACACCCCATACGAGACACAAACGTGAACACACCCGGCACCTATTCTCCTGACACCCCTGTACCCGCCAGCCAGCGGGTGTTCGGCGCGCGGGATCTGTTTTCCCTGTGGTTTTCCCTCGGCATCGGTCTGATGGTGTTGCAGACCGGGGCCTTGCTGGCGCCGGGGCTGGGCATGTCCGGCTCGATGCTGGCGATTTTCCTCGGCACGCTGGTGGGCGTCTTGCTGCTCGCCAGCGTTGGTGTGATCGGCAGCGATACCGGCCTGTCGTCCATGGCCGCGCTCAAGCTCAGCCTGGGCAGCAAGGGCGCGTCGCTGCCAGCGGTATTGAACCTGCTGCAACTGATCGGTTGGGGCTCGTTCGAGATCATCGTCATGCGCGACGCAGCCAGTCTGCTCGGCGCGCGGGCTTTTGCAGAGGGCAGCCCGTGGAGCAGTCCGCTGCTCTGGACGCTGTTATTCGGCGCACTGGCCACGCTGCTGGCAGTCAGCGGGCCATTGACCTTCGTGCGCCGTTTTCTGCGCAAGTGGGGCCTGTGGATACTGCTGACGGCGTGTGCATGGCTGACCTGGAATCTGCTGGCCAAGGCTGATCTGACCGCGCTGTGGGCAACCTCCGGCGATGGTTCGTTGCCGTTTGCCTCGGGGTTCGACATTGCCATCGCCATGCCGCTGTCCTGGCTGCCGCTGATTGCCGACTACTCACGTTTCGGGCAACGCGCGAAAAGCGTCTTCGGCGGTACGGCTGCAGGCTTTTTCATCGGCAACTTCTGGTTGATGAGCCTGGGCGTCGCCTACACCCTGGCGTTCGCCCCGAGCGGTGAGGCCAATGCTTTGCTGCTGGCACTGGCCGGCGCAGGTCTGGGGATCCCGCTGCTGCTGATTCTGCTGGACGAAACGGAAAACGCGTTCGCCGATATTCACTCGGCTGCGGTCTCCACTGCTCTGCTGTCACGCATCAAGGTCGAGCATCTGGCGTTGGTGATTGGCGTGATCTGTACGCTGATTGCCTGTCTGGCACCGCTGGCGCAGTATCAGAACTTTCTGTTATTGATCGGCTCGGTATTCGCGCCACTGTTCGGCGTCGTGCTGGTTGACCATTTCATTCTGCGTGGTCGCAGTGGTCAGGCGGCGGAGGGCGGTTTGCGCTGGATGAGCCTGCTGGCGTGGCTCGGCGGGCTCAGCACCTATCATCTGCTGGCCAATCTTTATCCCGAAGTGGGCGCAACACTGCCAGCGCTCATTGTCGCTGGCGTGTTGCAGCTGCTGATCGGCGGTGCGATCAGCCGCGGCCGGGGAACAGTTCCGGCTTGAGGATGCCATTTAGCTGAGGATAAGGAATCTTCAGCTCGATGTGGCCCATCGAATACGGCGCGATGGTATCGACCGAGTACTTGAGGATCACTGCGCCGTAGGTCAGCGCAATATGCGGCGTGCGCTTGAACGGCCAGGTCTTCATGAACTCGCTGTCTTCATTCATCTTGGTCGATACCAGCCAGCCCTGGTGGGCCAGTTGGGCTTTCTGCCAGAACTCGCTTTCCTTGCCCGGGATGATCATGTCAGCCAGGGTCAGGACTTTCTGCTGCTGACGCGAATAGTTGATGAACGCCCGGCCAGGGTTGCCGTGGGCACCGCCGGTATCCAGATAGCTGGACAGTTCGACCACTACGATACCGTCATGCTGTTCGCGTACTTTGGCCTGCAGATAGCTGCTGTTGCGACCCTGGGCCTGGCTCAGGAACTTTTCCTGATAGGCTTTGATCGACGCAGGCGGCGATGCGCTGCTGTCGGCAACGGTCAGTTGCAGCAACGTCTTCTGAACGATGGCGTCCAGTCGCGGCTCATCTGGGAAGTGCACGGTATCGATGTTTACCAACGGGCAGTCGGCCGTGGTGCAGCCCGGCTTGATCAGCTCGGAAGCATCGCGCTGGACTTGCAGCGGTGTGCGCATGTTGGGCGTGAAGAGGCTTTGGCAGGCGCCGAGCAACAGGGCCAGGCAAGCCAGTGAAGTGATCCTCAATAACGACATGTTGATCCTTGGCAGTGTCAGTAAAGGCGGTTGCGTTGTACGTATGCAGGCTGGTTGGACTGTAAACAACGTCTTCGGTTCGATCATGGCAGATTAGAATTGTTTTAAGCCCCGGCCGTCTACCCTGCATGTTCAAGGGGGCTGCATCTGACTGCCGATGCGCGTTAGGATGGCCCGATGTCAAAAACGGCGGCAAGCGAGAAACCCATGACCCAGACCACACGATCTGCACCAAGCGCTTTTGAAACCATAAAGCGTGAAAACTGCTTCAAGGGCTTCTATAAGCTGGACAAGCTGCATGTGCGCCACGAATTGTTCGCGGGCGGGATGAGCAAGGAAATCAGCCGCGAACTGTTCGTTCGCCACGACGCCGTCTGCGTGCTGCCTTATGACGCCAAACGTGACGAAGTCGTGCTCATCGAGCAGTTCCGCGTAGGCGCCATGAAAAAGACCAACAACCCCTGGCTGATCGAGCTGGTCGCAGGTCTGATCGACAAGGATGAACAGCCGGAAGAAGTTGCTCATCGCGAGGCAGAAGAGGAAGCTGGGCTGAAGTTCGAGGCATTGTGGCCAATCACCAAATACTTTCCCTCGCCGGGTGGCAGCGACGAGTTCGTTCACCTGTTTCTGGGGCGTTGCAGCAGTGAAGGGGCGGGCGGATTGCACGGGCTCGAGGCCGAAGGTGAAGACATCCGGGTAACAGTCTGGTCATTCGATGACGCATTGCAGGCGATGAAAGACGGAACAATCAAGAACGCATCGACGATCATCGCCTTGCAATGGCTGGCGCTGAATCGTGCAGAGATAAGGGGTTTATGGTCGTGAATCCAGTGCGCGAACGCTACCGTGTCGATCTTGCCGGACTGCAGGCTGCGTGCGAGGCCAACTACGCGCGCCTGATGCGCCTGCTGCCCGACATGCGCAACGAACAGCGCTCACGCCGCGTCGCCGTTACCCAGGGTGATCAGATGCTGGGCGTGCTGGCAGTCGAAGTGTTGCTCGACTGCCCGTACACCACCACCTTGCAGGTCTGCCAGGAGCACAGCCTGCCCTGGCTGCCGGTGCCCAAGCTCGAAGTACAGGTCTACCACGACGCCCGCATGGCCGAAGTCATCGGCGCCGAACATGCGCGGCGCTTCCGGGGCATCTATCCCTACCCCAACGCCGACATGCACCAACCAGACGAAAAGGCCCAGCTCAACCTGTTTCTCGGTGAATGGCTGAGCCACTGCCTGGCGTGTGGGCATGAGTTTGAGGCCGTGCGCTGATCCATTCGCAATTCTGAATTTTTTATCTCAACCGGCCTCATGACTTGTTTATTCAGTTGTAAATGACTTTGGCCGTCAGTGTTTATGCCTCAGGCATGTAGGTCGTGTCTGAATATATTCAAAGCGAGCAGCGTGTCCTTGAATTTGAAATTCCATGGCTTACATTCGTCATCACTTTCATTTACAGGCATAACGAATGAGCTATTTAGGGAGCCATCTGAATCATTGTCGGGCTGTGCCTTTCAACGGGTACGACACATGGCTTGTAGTGGTAAGCGGTGACGGTCCTAATATCTGTGGGCATGCCTTGTTGAAAGCGGGAGAGTTTTATTTTCATATTGCCGGGTTGACCGAACGGCCGTACTTCATGAGTGAAACTGATTACGGGCGTTATCTCAATGAATCCTCGAAAACAGAGCTGTTCCGTCGAAGAGTACTTCTGAACAAACCCGATGTGGCGCAGCGCAAGCTTGAGGAGCTTAGCGCCAAGCCGTGGCACTGGTTTGGCATCCCCAATAATTGTGTTTCTTATGTCGAAGAGATTTTCAATGCTGGCGGCTCTCGGGAATCCATGATTACCAATTGTCCAGTGAGATGGCGATGATTATCTATCGGGCTTTGATTGGTGGTTTCACTGGACTCATCTTCGGCCTTCTCCTATATGTCGGACTGATAACCCTGACAGGCAGCGCTCTGCGCTGGGAACACTTTCTATATACGGCCATTACCGGAGTGGTCATCGGTATTCTGTCTTTGAGGCTCATGCCATGGATCGTTCATCTGGCTGGATTGGCAGGAATGATTCTTGGCGTTGTACTGGAGCTTTTGTTGGCGGGATATCTCTGGCCTGGAATGCCTTATGAGCGGGTGCTGAGCCATCTCTTGGGTGCGGGACTGGCAGGCATGGTGTCGGCCGGACTTATTGCTTCGATTGTGCTCAAGCACCGAGCGAATCAGCAAATGTGACCAAATGCTCGTCTGCACGCACTTTCCCGGTTTACCCGCCCGTTGCCACATCACATAATCGCGCTGAATCCTCTCTGGGAGACGGTCTTGCCGAGCGCAGCCCTTTCATCGTCAGTTTTGCTGGTGCAGATATCCGACAGTCACCTGTTCGCCGAGGCGGACGAGGCGTTGTTGGGCATGAGCACGCGGGACAGTCTGGAAAAAGTCGTTGATCAGGTGCTGGCCGAGCAGCCGCACATTGATCTTGTGGTCGCCAGCGGCGATATCTCGCAGGACGGCAGTGTCGAGTCTTACGAAGCGTTTCGTCGGATAAGCGGGCGGATCGACGCGCCTGCGCGCTGGTTCGCCGGTAATCACGACGAACTGCCGCAGATGGAGCAGGTTGCGCAGCCTAATGGGTTGCTCGACCCGGTGGTGGATATCGGCCAGTGGCGGGTGACGCTGCTGGATTCGGCAGTGCCCGGTTCGGTGCCTGGTTTTCTCGCGGCTACGCAATTGCAGTTGCTGGAGCAGGCGCTGAGTGAAGCGCCTGAGCGGCATCACCTGATCTGCCTGCACCATCACCCGGTGGCAATTGGTTGTGAGTGGATGGCGCCGATCGGCTTGCGCAATGCCGATGCATTGTTTGCCGTGCTCGATCGTTTTCCGCAGGTTCGCGCGATACTGTGGGGCCATGTGCATCAGGAATTCGATCAGATGCGTAACGGCGTGCGCCTGCTGGCGTCGCCTTCGACCTGCATTCAGTTCGCCCCGGGCAGTGTGGATTTCAAGGTCGACACCGCAGCGCCGGGCTATCGCTGGCTACGACTGCATGACGACGGGCGGCTGGAAACGGCTGTTTCCCGAGTGGTCGGCCTGGAGTTCGAGGTCGATTACGGCGGCACCGGTTATTGATTGGGCTGGCGGATACGTTTCCGGTGAGGTGTTGTAGCGTAAGTCCCTGTAAACTACACGGCTTTGCCTTGCACTCGGGAGCGACAGCGTGACGAGCGACACACCTTCACTGCTATACATCCATGGCTTGAACAGCTCGGCCCTGTCGAGAAAGGCCTGTCAGTTGAGTGCGCTGATGAAGTCTCTGGGTCTGGCTGATCGTCTGCAAGTCCCTGAACTGCATCACCATCCGCGCCAGGCCATGCTCCAGCTTGAAGCGGCTATCACGGCGCTGGGACGGCCATTACTGGTCGGCAGCTCCCTCGGCGGCTACTATGCGACTCATTTGGCGCAGCGGCACGGCCTCAAGGCGGTGCTGATCAACCCGGCAGTCAATCCGCATCAGCTGTTCGACGGGTTTCTCGGCGTGCAACAGAACCTGTACACCGGCGAGCAGTGGCAGTTGACCGAAGACCATATTCGGGCGCTGGCCGAGCTGGAAGTACCCGCGCCACAGGACCCGCAGCAGTTTCAGGTGTGGCTGCAGACCGGTGACGAGACGCTCGATTACCGTCGCGCCGAGAAGTTTTACCGGGCCTGTGCCTTGCGCATTCAGGCGGGCGGCGACCACAGTTTTCAGGGCTTTGCCGAGCGCATGCCGGCACTGCTGACGTTTGCCGGATTTGCTCCCGATCTGTTGCAGAAGATCGACCTGTCGGCGCTGTAAGTGCGGCAGGTGATGGATGTCCGGTCACATGAATGCAAGAACATTGAACCCCCGAAATTCCATGAAAGATTGATAACGAGAACCCATGGCCAATCCCAGCGCTAGCTCTTATAACGCAGACGCCATCGAAGTCCTCTCGGGCCTCGATCCGGTTCGCAAACGTCCGGGCATGTACACCGACACCTCGCGGCCCAACCACCTGGCTCAGGAAGTCATCGACAACAGCGTCGACGAAGCCCTGGCCGGTCACGCGCGTTCGGTACAGGTCATCCTTCATGCCGACAATTCGCTCGAAGTGTCGGACGACGGCCGCGGCATGCCGGTGGACATCCACCCGGAAGAAGGCGTGTCCGGCGTCGAGCTGATCCTCACCAAGCTTCACGCAGGCGGCAAGTTCTCCAACAAGAACTATCAGTTCTCCGGCGGCCTGCACGGCGTGGGCATTTCCGTCGTCAACGCGCTGTCCACCCAGGTTCGGGTGCGGGTCAAGCGTGATGGCAACGAATATGAAATGACCTTCGCTGACGGCTACAAGGCCACCGAGCTGGCGGTCGTCGGCACTGTCGGCAAGCGCAACACCGGGACCAGCGTCTATTTCGCCCCCGATCCGAAGTATTTCGATACGCCGAAGTTTTCCGTCAGCCGTCTCAAGCATGTGCTCAAGGCCAAGGCGGTTCTGTGCCCGGGCCTACTGGTCAGCTTCGAAGACAAATCCAGCGGCGAGAAAGTCGAGTGGCATTACGAAGACGGCCTGCGCTCCTACCTGCAGGACTCTGTCACCGAATTCCTGCGCCTGCCGGACGAGCCGTTCTGCGGCAGCTTCACCGGTAACAAGGAAGCGGTCGACTGGGCGCTGCTCTGGCTGCCCGAAGGGGGCGACAGCGTTCAGGAAAGTTACGTCAACCTGATCCCGACTGCGCAGGGCGGCACCCACGTGAACGGCTTGCGCCAGGGCCTGCTGGATGCCATGCGCGAGTTCTGCGAGTTCCGCAACCTGTTACCGCGTGGTGTGAAGCTGGCCCCGGAAGACGTCTGGGAACGCATTGCCTTCGTCCTGTCGATGAAAATGCAGGAGCCGCAGTTCTCCGGGCAGACCAAAGAACGTCTGTCGTCCCGTGAAGCGGCGGCCTTCGTCTCCGGTGTGGTCAAGGACGCATTCAGCCTGTGGCTCAACACGCACTCCGAACTGGGGTTGCAACTGGCCGATCTGGCGATCAACAACGCCGGTCGGCGCCTCAAGGCGAGCAAAAAGGTCGAGCGCAAGCGCATCACTCAAGGGCCGGCGTTGCCGGGCAAGCTGGCCGACTGTGCCGGGCAGGACCCGGCGCGCTCCGAACTGTTTCTGGTCGAGGGTGATTCTGCCGGTGGTTCCGCCAAACAGGCGCGCGACAAGGAATTCCAGGCGATCCTGCCGCTGCGCGGCAAAATCCTCAACACCTGGGAAGTGGACGGCGGCGAAGTGCTTGCCAGTCAGGAAGTCCACAACATTGCCGTGGCCATCGGGGTTGACCCGGGCGCAGCCGATATCAGCCAGTTGCGTTACGGCAAGATCTGCATCCTGGCTGACGCTGACTCGGACGGTCTGCACATTGCAACGCTGCTGTGTGCGTTGTTTGTGCAGCACTTCCGCCCGCTGGTCGACGCCGGGCATGTGTATGTCGCCATGCCGCCGCTGTACCGGATCGACCTGGGCAAGGAAATCTACTACGCGCTGGACGAAGCCGAGCGTGACGGGATTCTGGACCGTCTGGTCGCTGAAAAGAAACGTGGCAAGCCGCAGGTCACCCGATTCAAGGGCCTGGGTGAGATGAACCCGCCGCAGTTGCGCGAAACCACCATGGACCCGAACACGCGTCGTCTGGTGCAACTCACGCTGGATGATTTCGCCGCCACCTCGGAAATGATGGACATGCTGCTGGCGAAGAAGCGTGCAGGTGATCGCAAGTCCTGGCTCGAGTCGAAGGGCAACCTTGCCGAGGTTCTGACTTGATACGAGCCTGGCTCGCCGCCCTGATCCTGGTTGCCACGCCGGTTGTCGCTGCGCCACTCGAGGCCCTGAAGCTGCAATCCGAGCACCCGGTAGACGACATGGCCGGTGGCAATCTGTCAGGTCTGGCGATGTGCAACGGCCAACTGTGGACCGTGTCCGACCGTGACGATGATGTGCTGTACAGCCTGGATGTGTCGCAAGACACCTGGAAGGCTCAGTCACATCACATTGACGCACCTGCGCCACAAAGCTATCTGCCGTTGAAGTTGCGTTTCATGGCGGGTCTTTCCGCGCTGATACGCGGTGGCAGTCTGGATTTCGAAGGTGTCAGCTGTGACGCCGCGGGCAATCGCTACCTGGTCAGCGAGGCCTACGGCACGGTGCTCAAGGTTCCGGTCAGCGGTAAACCGGTCTGGCTGGATTTGCCGCAAGCGCTGGTGGATCAGGCGCGCGCTCAGGGCATGTTGCAGCGCTTCAACGCGATTTTCGAAGGGATTGCCGTGAGTCCTGCGGGCGACCGTCTCTGGCTGGCGGCCGAACGCGAGAAGCGTGGCTTGCTGGTGGTGCAACGCGACAAGCAGCAGTGGACCTGCGGGCAAAGCTGCGTGCTGCTGTCCGAGTCCGGTCTGGACGCGTTGCCGCCGGAGCAGGGCAGCAAAAAGGTGTCCACGGATTTTTCCGATGTGTCGCTGTACAACGGCAAGCTGTTCACGCTGGAACGCGCGGTGTACCGCATCTGTCTGCGTGATCTTGAGACAGGGCAGGTCGAGCGTTGCTGGTCGTTCGCCAAAGAGGCGATGGTGCCGTCGCGTCGTTACGATCAACCCTACGGCCTGACCGAGGCACTGGTGGTCGACGAGAAGGGCGCATGGATCGGCATCGACAATAACTTCGGTGCACGCGCCGACGGTGAGAAACGCCCGATCGTCTGGCGCTTCGCTGCACCTGAGGCGGGCTGGAGTGCTGGGCAATGAGCGACGTGCAGCCCGGCAAGCGCGCCGGTAAGGTGCTGATGATCGTGGCCTGGGCGGCCGGTCTGTTTCTCGCGACGCGCTTTTTCGGCGATTGGGAAGACCGGCAGCAGAACCCCAACACCGTGGTCACCTCGCAACACGGTGACGGCTATATAGAGGTGCAGCTGGCAGGCAATCGTCAGGGGCACTTCGTCACGACCGGCCAGATCAACGGCCGGACAGTGGAATTCATGATCGACACCGGGGCGACCGATGTGGCCGTACCCGGTGACATGGCTGACCGCCTGGGGCTCAAACGTGGCTATCCGGTCACGGTCAGCACGGCCAATGGCAACAGTCAGGGTTTTCGGACCACGCTTGACCGCTTGCAGCTGGGCGATATCGTCCTGACCAATGTGCGTGCCCTGGTGGCACCCGGTCTGGACGGTGAGCAGGTGCTGCTCGGTATGAGTGCAATGAAACAACTCGAATTCACACAGCGTGGCGGCAATTTGCTGTTGCGCCAGTCAACGAAATGATGAGGCCCGCATGAGCGACTCCCTTGACCTCAGCCTGGATGGTGTAGAACGCCGATCATTGGCTGACTTCACCGAACAGGCCTACCTCAACTACTCCATGTACGTGATCATGGACCGTGCCTTGCCGCATATCGGTGACGGCCTGAAGCCTGTTCAGCGACGTATCATCTACGCGATGAGCGAACTGGGCCTGGGTGCCGACGCCAAGCACAAGAAGTCGGCGCGTACCGTCGGCGACGTGCTCGGCAAGTTCCACCCGCACGGTGACTCGGCCTGTTACGAGGCGATGGTGCTGATGGCGCAGCCGTTCAGCTACCGCTACACGCTGGTAGACGGGCAGGGCAACTGGGGTGCGCCGGATGATCCCAAATCCTTTGCGGCCATGCGCTACACCGAGGCGCGCCTGTCGCGTTACTCGGAGGTCCTGCTCAGCGAGCTGGGCCAGGGCACTGCTGACTGGGTGCCGAACTTCGACGGCACCCTGGATGAACCTGCGGTGTTGCCGGCACGTTTGCCGAACATCCTGCTCAATGGCACCACCGGCATCGCCGTCGGTATGGCCACCGATGTGCCGCCGCATAACCTGCGCGAAGTCGCCAGTGCCTGCGTTCGTCTGCTGGACGATCCCAAGGCCACGGTTCCCGAGCTGTGCGAGCACATTCTGGGGCCGGACTATCCGACCGAAGCGGAAATCATCACGCCGCGTGCCGACCTGCTGAAAATCTACGAGACCGGGCGTGGCTCGGTGCGTATGCGCGCGGTTTACCGCATCGAAGATGGCGACATTATCGTCACTTCACTGGCGCATCAGGTATCCGGTGCCAAGGTACTGGAACAGATCGCCGCGCAGATGCAGGCCAAGAAGCTGCCGATGGTTGCCGACCTGCGCGATGAGTCGGACCACGAGAACCCTTGCCGTATCGTGATCATCCCGCGCTCCAACCGGGTTGAGCTGGACGAGCTGATGCAGCATCTGTTCGCGACCACCGAGCTGGAATCCAGTTACCGGGTGAACATCAACATCATCGGCCTGGATGGCAAGCCGCAGCTCAAAAACCTCAAGACATTGCTCGGCGAATGGCTGACGTTCCGTATCGGTACGGTACGTCGCCGTCTGCAATTCCGTCTGGACAAGGTCGAGCACCGTCTGCACCTGTTGGACGGTTTGCTCACGGCGTACCTGAACCTCGATGAAGTGATTCACATCATCCGTACCGCCGAGCACCCGAAGGCGGAGCTGATCGCGCGTTTCGATCTGTCGGAAATTCAGGCCGATTACATCCTCGACACCCGTTTGCGTCAGTTGGCGCGTCTGGAAGAGATGAAGCTGCGCAGCGAGCAGGATGCCTTGCGCAAAGAGCAGGCCAAGCTTCTGGCGCTGCTGAGCAGCGAGTCCAAGCTGCGCAAGCTGGTGCGTGCCGAACTGATTGCCGACGCTGAAACCTATGGCGACGACCGTCGTTCGCCCATCGTTGCCCGTGCCGAAGCCAAGGCGCTGTCTGAAAATGAACTAATGCCCACCGAGCCGGTGACTGTCGTCCTGTCGGAAAAAGGCTGGGTACGCTGTGCCAAGGGGCACGACATCGATGCGACCGGGCTTTCCTATAAAGCCGGGGACGGTTTCAAGACCTCGTCCATAGGCCGCTCCAATCAGTTCGCCGTGTTCATCGACTCGACCGGGCGCAGCTATTCGGTTGCCGCCCACACCCTGCCCTCCGCGCGAGGCCAGGGCGAGCCGCTGACGGGCAAGCTGCAACCGCCACCGGGTGCGACCTTCGAGTGCGTATTGTTGCCGGAAGACGATGCGCTGTACGTGATCGCGTCGGATGCCGGTTATGGTTTTGTCGTCAAAGGCGAAGACCTGCAAGCCAAGAACAAGGCGGGCAAGGCGCTGCTGAGCCTGCCGGCCGGGGCGAAAGTCATCCTGCCTCGCCCTGTGCCTGATCGTGAGCAGAACTGGCTGGCAGCCGTAACCACCGAAGGCCGTCTGCTGGTGTTCAAGATCAGCGATCTGCCGCAGTTGGGCAAAGGCAAGGGCAACAAGATCATCGGTATTCCGGGCGAGCGAGTAGCCAGCCGTGAAGAGTATGTGACTGATCTTGCGGTGATCGGGCAAGGCGCTACGCTGGTACTTCAGGCGGGCAAACGAACGCTGTCGCTGAAACCTGAAGACCTCGAACATTACAAGGGCGAGCGTGGCAGACGTGGCAATAAACTGCCAAGGGGCTTCCAGAGGGTCGATGCATTATTGGTGGAAAATAGCTGAAAACATTGATCTGGCACCAAGGTTCTTCGTTTTGCCATGAAGTACGATGCATAATCGCTGGAGTCATGGTGCATATTCACGGATGATATGGGGTCTTGGGGTGCATGCGTGGCTCAGTGCCTGCATGGGTCTTGAAAGTACTAATACTGTGGCCTGTCTCTGGACGGCCACCTGGATGGGATGATGAATTTTCTACGCCTTCCCTTGATCCTGCTGATGACTGGCGTTCTGGGTCTGGCTGGTTGCAGTGTGCGCCAGCCGACCGCGCTTTATCAGCTCGATAGCGGTGAGCCTGGTCAGCCGAAACAGAGTAGTGGTCTGGCAGTATTGCTGGGTCCTGTTTCGGTGGCCGACTATCTGCAACGCGAAACACTGCTGCAACGCCAGCCTGACGGCACCTTGACCGCTTCGTCCGATGGGCGCTGGGCGGGCAACCTGTCTTCGGATATCGACCAGTTGCTCTTGCGTCAGCTGGCCTGGAAGCTGGACAGCCAGCGCGTCGTCATGGCGCCTGCGACGGCCAGCTTCACGCCCGATGTTCAGGTCGTGCTGTCCATCACCCGCCTGGACTCCGGTGCCAAACAGCCCGCGGTACTGGACGCGCAATGGCGACTTCTGGACCGCAAGGGTCACGTCCGGGACAGCCGGCTGGTGCACCTGGAACAAGTCCATGCCGGCAGCTCTGCCGATCAGGTCAAGGCTCAGGGCGTGCTGTTGCAGCGCCTGGCTGATCAGGTCAGCACTGCGATCAAACCGATTTCCTGGCAGGCGCTCGACGAGCCGAAAAAAACGCCTGTCGCCAAGGCCAAAGAGCCGGACAAGCCAAGAATTCCACTGGCGTCCCCTATACGCACCGATCTTGAAGTGTTCCGCTTCTAGGGTCGGCCCAACAAAAAGCCCGCAGCGATGCGGGCTTTTTGTTGGGCGCTCATCTGGTTCTCACACCCCGGCGTTCCTGAAGCGCTGCACAGTCAGGATAGGACGCAGAGCGTCCAGAACGGCATTCCCATGCTGGAGCATGGGCACGATGGTGATCTTGCGGACGCCTATCACGCCATACGCTCCGGAACGGCATACCTGCGCTGGCGCAGGGGTACGATGGTGGTCTTGCGGGCACCTATCGTTCCTCACGCTCCGCGTGGGAATGCAGGTCGTGACGCTCTGCGTCACCTGATTGCGCCGGACCAGGTCGGTCAGGATCGGACGTCGAGTGCCCAGAACGGCGTGCCCATGCAGAGCATGGGCACGAGAGAAGAGTGAGCGGAGGAGAAGATCAGGCCTTGTTGGATTCGTGCATGCGCGCCAACTGGCGTTCGAGCATCGAAGGGTAAGGCTCCATCAGGCGTTCTACGCAGCAGGCACCTTCAGGGCTGGCGATCGGGCGGATGCGGGCGCGTTGACGGATCAACGGGTCGTCGTTGATGCGGCGTTCGACCAGCAGCAGGTTGCGGCTGTGCTGAGACAGCGCCAGTGCATCCTGCGCGGTTTCGGTCAGCAACAGATCGATCTGGCTCAGACCGCTCAAGCCTTCGCCCAGCGTCAGGCCCAGTTGCAGTTGCAAGGTGATGCCGCTGTCGGCCACCTCGATCTGCAAGGCATGGCTGAGTGCGCGCAACAGCTCACCGCAGCAGATCGCGTTGGTCAGGTAGTCATCACCGCTTTCGTGGCTGTGGAACAGCATCAGCGTGCTGCCGTCATTCAGCGTGTGCAGCTCGCTTTCATACAGCGAGGCGGCCTGATCGAGGCAGTCGCGGTAGCGTTGCAGCAATTCGGTCAGGCGTGCGCGCGGCAGGCGGCGCAATTGATCCTGCGCACCCAGTTGCACGGCCAGCACTGCACTGTTGTGCGGTTCGACCGGCGCTACCGAGGCAGCCGCCGGGCGAACGGCTGGCGAGTTGTCCGAGTGGTCGCGCAGATCGGCGAACGGATCCTCCTCATCGTCGTCTTCATCTTCCTCGGCAACGATGCGGCGCTGCACCGGTGGTGCCGGCAGGCGCGGTTTTGCTTCGCTGCTGCGTGCCGAAACCTTCGGTGCGGGCTTCTCTTCCGGCTCCAGATAAGGATCTTCGCTGTCGTCTTCCTCGCCGTCATACTCGGGCTCGGGCAGCGGTTCTGGCTCCGGCACCGGCGGCGCGAACGAGGTGCGCAGCTGGCGCGCCAGATCGCCGATTTCATCCTGGCGATCAGTGGCTGGTGTATACGGGTCAATATCCCGCAGCCAGATACGCATCTGCATCAGTGGCGTGGAGATGTGGCGGCCAAGACGCAGGCTCAGCGCCAGCGCCAGGGCCAGCAGGATACCGGCCAGAATGCCCATGCTCTGCAGGCTGATGGTCATCGGCTGCTGGAACTGCGACATGTCGAGGCTGATGCGCAGATGGCCCGCCATCACGTCCTGGAACGTGATCTTGATTTCATACAGACCCTGAGCTTCCCCCAGCAGACCGTTTTTCGGACGCTGGCCGGCCTCCGCGAGGATGCGGTTATCCACACTGTAGATAGCGGCATGCGCTACCAGCGGGTTCTTGACCAGATTGCCCAGCAGCACGTTGAGACTGAGGATGTCGTTGGACACCAACAGCTCGGTAGCCGAGGTGGCGGTCTGGGTGGTCAGGGCCTGCCCCAGCGCATCGGCCTGTTCATGCATGGCCTGCTTGAACTGCAGGCCCATGACACCGGCGTAGATCACCAGCGCCAAAGCGACCAGGATCACGTTATGGCTGGCAATGCGCAAAGCGATCGGTACACGGCGATGACGCAGGGCACGAAAGATGAGCAGGAAGAAATTATCGGTTTTAACGGGCGTGGGCCGGTTCACAGAGCACGGCTCTTTCGGTGAAGTTGTCGCGCAGTATAACGAGCGACCCAGTGGCGGCAAAGCGCTGCCTGTGCCCGGTGGTCACTGAATGTGGTTAGAATGCGGTTTTTTTCCACTGCGGGGGTGCGCCTTGCGCGAAATCGTCCTGATTAACATCACTGGTGTCGACCGTCCCGGTCTCACTGCAGCCATCACCGGCGTCCTCGCCCAGGGTGGCGTGAACATTCTCGATATTGGTCAGGCGGTGATCCACGACACCCTGTCGTTCGGCATCCTGGTTGAAATTCCGGATACCGTGCAGGGATCCTCGGTGCTCAAGGACATCCTGTTCACCGCCTACGAACTGGATCAGCAAGTCCGTTTCACTGCGGTGTCCGAAACCGACTATCAACACTGGGTCGAAGGCCAGGGCAAGGCGCGTCACATCGTTACGCTGCTGACCCGTAAGGTCACGGCCGAGCAATTGCAGTGCGTCAGCGCCATTACTGCCAAGTACGGGCTGAATATCGATCAGATCGATCGGTTGTCCGGTCGTATGCCGCTCGACACCCCGGCCGACAAAGGCAAGGGCTGCATCGAGTTCACCGTGCGCGGCGAGCCTGCCGACCCGAAAGCCATGCAGGCCGAATTTCTCGCGGTTGCCCAGGATCTCAACGTCGATATCGCGTTTCAGCAGGATTCGCTGTTCCGTCGTAACCGGCGCCTGGCGGTGTTCGACATGGATTCGACCCTCATCGAGGCCGAAGTCATCGATGAACTGGCCAAGGCAGCAGGCGTCGGCGAGCAGGTTTCCGAGATTACCGAGCGTGCCATGCGCGGCGAACTGGATTTCAGCGAAAGCTTCAAAGAGCGTCTGGCCCTGCTCAAGGGGCTCGATGTGAGCGTGCTGGATGAAATCGGCGCGTCTCTGCGCTTGACCGAAGGCGCTGAAACGCTGTTCTCCGAACTCAAGCGGCTGGGTTACAAGACGGCGATTCTGTCGGGTGGCTTCACCTATTTCGCCAAGCAGTTGCAAGCAAAGCTGGGCATCGATTACGTCTTTGCCAATGAACTGGAAGTGGTTGACGGCAAGGTCACCGGCGTAGCAGTCGAGCCGATTGTCAATGCGCAGCGCAAGGCCGACCTGTTGCGCGAACTGGCTCACAAGGAAGGGTTGAGCCTGGAGCAGACCATCGCGGTCGGCGACGGTGCCAATGACCTGCCGATGCTGGCGATTGCCGGGCTGGGTGTAGCGTTCCGTGCCAAGCCACTGGTCAAGCAATCGGCCAAACAGGCCATTTCGACGCTGGGACTCGATGGCGTGCTGTATCTGCTGGGTTTCCGCGACCGCGAAGGAAAGCGCTGACGCTCAGGCCGTGGTGGTTTGCCCCTGATTGCGAGGGGCCAATCGCGACGGCTGTCGCAGTGATCGCTACAGCGTGCCCCACAAGGAATCGAATTCCTGATCCGGCCTGGCCTTTTCGGTTTCGGTCGCTTTCGGGGCGTCGTACATCTGATACTCGAACTGATTGTAACTGGCGCTACTGACCTGCCGGTTGCTCAGTGACGCGCGGCGTTCTTCACCGGCGACGTTGATCATCACCTTGTTGCCCTCCTGAAAAGGCAGACGCGGTGCGAGCACGGTGGGCGGTTTTTCCATGGCGCGTACTTCGGGCAGCATCAGGGTTCGCAGGTACTGGCTGTTCTGCTGTTCGCGAATCAGCTGCATGCCGCATGGCTGGGCAAACGGGGCGATCAGTTCGATCCCCATCTGTGTGCCGCCGCTGCGTACCTGGCGGATCCAGCGCACGATGGCAATGCTCCAGCCCTGGCCGGCGTCATCCTGAATACCCACCAGTTCGCCAGCCTGCAACTGCTGAGGTACGTCCTTCTGCCACGCCAGGCAGTATCCGCCCGGGCTGTGGTTGACAATATTCAGGTCGAAGGTCGGAAACGTATGCTGGTTGTTGGAAAGCGAGTCGCTGTCGCCGTCGTTTTTCGGGTATTCGATCTCTTCGTAGGGCAGCAGAACGGATGAAGTCTTGCCGCGCTGAGTGTCGAAGGCAGACGCCCACGGATCGTCCGCGTCATCATTGGCCATCTTCAACGAAAAGCTCGCTGCACTGGTGGCGCTGTTCAACTGCAACAGCTCGCTGAACGACTTCTGGCCAGCGACATAGAAATGCAGCGCGCTCATGCCGATGCACAGTTTCAGCGTGCCCTGACCGGGGGTGCGTTGAAAGGTGCGTTCGGCCACATCACCCCAGGCGACCGCCAGATGTTGCAGCAGGTCGGTGTTGATACCGGTTGGAATCAGCAACGGCGAAGGGGTGCGCTGGTCATCCGGCAGGGCCAGGTACTGATTGATCGCTTCAGCCAGCGCGTAGGTGTTGATACCCAGCAGCCGAGGAGATTGTTCGTCGCTGAACAGGGTGCGGTACAGCGGCGGTTTGTCGACCGTCGGGTCCAGAGCGAAGAGGCTGCTTTCAGTGACCGGCAATTGCAGCTTTACCAGAGGGCTCCAGGCCTCCAGCGCATCGGCCAGTTTGCCGATGTTCAACTGACGCATCTGGTTGCAGCGTGAGCAACCCATCAGCAGCGCGATCACGTAGGTCTGTTCCACGCTCAGCACTTTGCTGTGATGGGCCAGGGGCTCTTCGACCGGCGTGTTGTGCAACTGGTACTGACGGGCAATCTGGTAGATCTGATGCAGCTCGAGCCACAGGCCGTCCTGAACCGGACAGTAAAGCTGGTTGGCGCGTATCAGTGGCCCGTTGAGACCATGCAGTGCGCGTTGCAGCGCAGTGCTGAACAGCCCGGCCTGGTCTCGGGTATAGCGCGGGGCGACCTGCTGAATGATCTGCTTGTAACCGGTTGCGAGATGGTTTTGCAGCGCCTGGCAAAGGTTGGCCACCTTACGTGGTCGCTCGTCCAGCACAATGGCCTGATTGAGAAAGTGACGTTCAAGGTGCTTGCAGACGAAGTACACCTCGGGCCGCAGCAACTCAAGCAATTGCAGGCGGTTCTCGCTCGGGGTGATCAACTGGTTCAGCTCGGTCAGCCCTTGATAGAGCTGGCGCGCCATTTCTCCGAGGTTCGCCTTGGGCAATCTGGAGATCCAGCGTTTGAGGTCGCGGGGGTTGGCTTCACTGAATGTCAGGCTCGACTGCGTCGGCGTGGGGGCACGCAATAGCAGAGGGAGGCTAAAATTACTCATGTGACAGGCAAGCTCCAACAACTCACTGGCGCGGACGATGGCTTCAGATGGGGGCCGAGGTTATCGCGCACCCGCGATGTGCCGAGCATACGCCCATGAAAGTGAGAAGTATCCTACAGCATCGATGTAACGACTTTACCAGTATCGACATCACCCCGCAGCAACTATGGCCTCAGGCCATTACCGTCCGGCGGCACGTTGCATGAGCGCCAATATCCATCATTGGACGCTCATGCAGCGAGGCTCAGGCCGCGATCATGCCTGGGCCGGAACAGCCAGTGACTGTCCCATCTGAACCTTGGAACCCGCCGTCAGTTGTTCGGCCCATTTCACCTGACCTGGACCGAACAGCACGATGGCGGTAGAGCCAAGCTTGAACCGACCCATTTCGGCACCTTTTTCCAGGTGGATCGGCGCGCGCGCCGCTTCGTCGTAGCTGAACGTTTTCAGTTCACGCTTGGGCGGTGTGACCAGCCCGGCCCATACCGTTTCGACAGACGCCACGATCATCGCGCCGACCAGCACCACTGCCATTGGTCCGCGCTCGGTGTCGAACAGGCAGACCACTCGCTCGTTACGGGCGAACAGCTCGGGTACGTTTTCAGCCGTGGTCTGGTTGACCGAGAAGATGCGGCCCGGCACGTAGACCATTTCACGCAGCGTGCCAGCCAGTGGCATGTGGACGCGGTGATAGTCCTTCGGCGACAGGTAGACGGTTGCGAACTCGCCGCCCATGAAGGGCGCTGACAGCTTGGGGTCACCGCCGAGCAGTTCCAGTACGCTGAAGCTGTGGCCCTTGGCCTGGAAGATCCGGCCGTGGTCGATAGGGCCCAACTGGCTGATGGCGCCGTCGGCTGGCGAAAGAATCGCGCCCGGCGTGGTATCGAGCGGGCGGGCGTCGGCCTTCAATGCGCGGGTGAAGAACGCATTGAAGTGCTCGTAGGACGTCAGGTCTTCGACCAGGGCCTGCGACATGTCCACTTGATAACGGCGGGCAAACCACGCGGTGAAAGCGTTTTTGAACCAGCGTACGCGGCATTCGGCAACGCAGCCTGCCAGTCGGGACAGCAGGTGGTGCGGCAGCAGGTACTGGCTGATGATGAACAAGCGGTCTTTCATTGAAGGTCCTGAGGATGAGTGTCCTGAATATTTCTGCGAGGCCTGTCGCGGTTCGCTAGAGCGGACAGGTTCGACGGTTTCGGCTGGTGCTGGCTGCGCAGGCGCGACGGGTTGCGCAACCTCGACTGACTCGGCGGGCACGGTGGCCAATTCCGGAAGTTCTACCGGTGTCTCCGGGTGATTGCCCCATTCACCCCACGAGCCGGCATAGGCCTTGACCCTTGGGTAGCCCAGCGCCTTGGCCACCAGGTAGGTGAAGCCCGAGCGGTGATGGGTCTGGCAATGCGTGATGATTTCCTTGTCGGGCGTGATGCCCAGGTCGCGAAGGATCTCCGGCATGTCCTGGCGAATACGCAGGTTGCGCGCCTTGTCCATGCCCGCCGTCCACTCGAAATTGACGGCGCCGGGTATATGCCCGCCTTTGGCCGCGACCACTTTTTCGCCCGAATACTCGGTCGGTGCACGAGCATCCCAGATCGCCAGATCGGCGGCGCCCAGACGGCTTTGCAGGTACTCGAGTGTGGCGGTAGGTTCGTCGTGCAGCGTCAGCGTTACCGGGGTATCGGCAGCAGGCGGAACGTCGGAGCTCAGTGGCAGCAATTGCGCTTCCCAGGCCAGCAGTCCACCGTCCAGATAGTGATAACGGCTGTGGCCGATAACATCCAGCAACCAGATGAAACGCCCGGCCCAGCCGCCGCCTTCGTCATCGTAGACGACATACACGGCATCGGGGTTGTGGCCCAGTTCGCCGAACAATTGCTCAAGGCTGGCAGTGTCGGGCAGCAGGCCGGGGGCCGGAGGCTTGCCCAGTTGCGTACGTTTCGGATCGACGAAGCGGGCACCGCGAATGTGCCCGGCTTCGTAGCGAGCGCTGCTGGTCAGATCCACGAGGATCAGTTCCGGGGCGTCTAGACGCTCAAGCAGATCGTTGGGTTCGATGACCAGCGACAAGCCAGTGAATGCGGACATTTGCAGCCTCCGATGAAAGGAAAGGGGCGAATTGTACGCCAGGCCTCATGCTTTGCGATGACTAAAGATGCCCAGTGCCCGTTCAATACATTGCGCGGTTTTTCCGAATGCCTGGACGGAAATTTCCGACAAGGCCCCGCCGCCCTGGTCGGCGACCACCAGCAGCATGACTTTGCCGTTGTTGCTCAGCGAGCGAATCAGCCAGTGCTGACCACTGAACAGGGTTTTCAGCGGCGGGGGCAGCAGGGCGGCAAATTGCGCACTGTTGGCGGGTGTCATGCGCAACTGTGTCGGCTGTGTGAGCAGACGCTGCAGTACGGTGCTTTCCTTGATGAACAACTGCAAGGTTGCGGCGTCCTTCGGCAGCCCGGCAGTCTGATTGACGCGCAGCACCGTTGACGTCTTGTCCAGCATCAGCAGCATGACCCGCTCCATGCCACACGAGATAAATGCATCGCGCGCCGAAGTGGTCAGGTGCATGGCGTTGATGAACGGGCTGGGATCCTGCAGCAGCTCGGCACACTGCTTGCGCCACAGTTGCAGGGCGTCTGCCGATGGCGGCGGTGCAGGTTCATTGTCGCGCCTTACGCGGCGTGCGTCCCACGGCCAGATCAGCGATTCGGCCGGGTGCCAGAGGTCTTTTTCCGCATGGATGCGGGCGCTGCTGGCGGCATTCTGGTGCGCCTGTTGTTGTACTTCGCCGATCGACTGTTGCAGGTAAAGGCTGGTCAGCCGTTCCCAGCGCAGGCAGTGCGGGCTGTTCCAGGCATTTTGCGCCGCCAGCGCCAGGCCATTGCCCAGCAACACGGTATTGGCGGGCTGGTTCAGCCAGCGCCGCAGGTTGGGGTCGTCGTCCATGAGTTGTTGCTGGTGCAGTGGGCTGTGTTCTTCGCGGGCGATACGCAGCGCCTTGGCCAGATCGCGTCGCTCGTTGATCAACAGTTTATAGCCGCGCGTGACCCAGATCGGCAGGCGCCAGAACTCGGCGAGTGCCAGGCACAATTCCAGCAGGTTGACGCCGAACAGCTCTTTTTCCACTGCAACGCTGGAATGGCCCTTGTGGATAACCCGCAGCTCCAGTTCTTCGAGCAGCTTCGGATAGGCCAATGCCATCGGCCAGAGCGGTGACAGAAACAGCAGGCTGCCCATGTGGATGTCCTGCCAGAGTCGCGCAAGGCGGCTGGCAAACAGGCCGTTGGCCTGTTGCGTGGCGTGCTGACTGACCAGAATCAGCTGGCGATAGGCCGCAGGAATTTCTTCAGGCGGCTTGGCCGGCAAACGGCCCAGAAGGACTTCGGTGCGCGCCAGACCCAGACGATTGATCGCAATCTCAAGGCTCTCGGCCTGCTCGGTCAAACCGTGCGTGTGGTGATTGGCCTCGCGCATCACGCTCAGCACCAGCGCAGGACTTTCCTGCATCATTTCAGCGATTTCACGCAGTGAGCGACGACTGTCGTTCAAGGCGGAGCGGACGTGTCCATGATTGACGGCAGGGACCGGCAACGCGATACCGTCAAGCAGTTTGACCCAGGCATCCAGCGTCTTCGGAACGAGGTGATGTGCTGCGTGTACTGTCGGCATTCGAGGGCCTGTGCTGCTGATTATCTGAGCTGGAAAACCGCCAGCGTACGGGGCGCTGAGGCCAGTTTCCTCCTTTTATGGAGGCGCATAAATGGGTTTTTCAAAAGAACCGGCTATAGTCTGGCCCAGTTAGGCCGATAAGGAGAAGAAGAGATTCAACAACTTCCGGACTGTCCCTGAACCCGACTCAGTAAAGTATTTTTTCCTATGGCTAAAATCATCGGCATCATTGTCGTTCTCGCAAGTGTCATCGGCGGATATGTGCTGTCCCATGGCAAGGTCATGGCGCTGTTCCAACCGTACGAGGTCTTGATTATCGGCGGTGCTGCACTGGGCGCGTTCCTTCAGGCCAACCCTGGCTACATGTTCATGCACGTGTTCAAGAAGTCGCTGAAGATGTTCGGTTCGCGCTTCACGCATGCCTATTACCTCGAAGTGCTGGGCCTGGTTTATGAAATCCTCAACAAGAGCCGCCGTGAAGGCATGATGGCGATTGAAGGAGATATCGAAGACGCTGCTTCCAGCCCGATCTTCGCCAAATACCCGGGTGTCCTCAAGGATGAACGCATGACTGCGTACATCTGCGACTACCTGCGGATCATGTCGTCCGGCAACATGGCTCCCCACGAGCTGGAAGGTCTGTTCGACATGGAACTGCTGAGCATGAAAGAAGACCTCGAGCATCCATCCCATGCCATTACCGGTATCGCCGACGGTATGCCCGGCTTCGGTATCGTGGCTGCGGTACTGGGTATCGTGGTGACCATGGCGTCGCTGGGTTCCGGCGACAAGGCTGCGATCGGTATGCACGTAGGTGCGGCGCTGGTCGGTACGTTCTTCGGTATTCTCGCGGCTTACGGTTTCTTCGGTCCTCTGGCCACCAGCCTTGCGCATGATGCCAAGGAAGAAATGAACGTTTACGAGGCCATCAAGGCGTCCCTGGTGGCCTCGGCCTCCGGCATGCCGCCTTCGCTGGCTGTCGAGTTCGGCCGCAAGGTTCTCTATCCGCTGCATCGCCCCAGCTTCAGCGAGCTGGAACAAGCGGTTCGCGGTCGCTAAGTCATGGAAAATAATCAGCCGATTATCATCAAGCGCGTAAAGCGCTTTGGTGGCGGACATCATGGCGGTGCCTGGAAAATCGCGTTTGCCGACTTCGCGACGGCGATGATGGCGTTCTTTCTGGTGCTGTGGCTGATGTCGTCCGCCACCCCCGAGCAATTGCTCGCGGTCGCCGGTTATTTCAAGGACCCTGTCGGCTTTTCGGACAGCGGTTCGCCGTATGTGATCGATCTGGGCGGTTCGCCGGAGATGTCGCCGAACCAGACGCTGAACCCCGAGGTAAAGACCACGCCTTCGCCGGACACCGTGCCGCTTGAGGCGGAAACTGCCGAGACCAAGGCTGAAGAGGTAGAGCAGGAGCGTCTGGAGATGCTGCTCCAGGAATTGCAGAACAAGGTCGAGGAAAACCCGCAACTGCAAAAATTCAAGGATCAGATTCTGTTCGAGATCACTCAGGACGGCTTGCGTATCCAGATCATGGATGCGGAAAATCGACCGATGTTCGACTCGGGCAGCGCGCGTCTCAAGCCTTATTTCGAAGACATTCTGCTGGCTCTGGCTGACACCATCAAAAGTGTGCCGAACAAGATCAGCATCAGCGGTCATACCGATGCAACGCCTTTCGTGGGCAGCGGCGGGTTCGGCAACTGGGAGCTGTCGGCCAATCGTGCCAATGCTGCACGCCGCGCACTGGTAGCGGGGACCTATCCGGACTCACAGGTGGCCAGGGTGGTAGGGTACGCATCGTCTGCTCTTTATGATCACCAGAACCCGACCAACCCGGTCAATCGCCGCATCGATATCGTGGTGCTGACCAAAAAAGCCCAGCAGCGTATCGAGGGCGATCAGAACTCCGGCGGCGCGCCAGCCACGCCAGCCACGCCTGGCGCGCCGGCAGCACCCGCACCAGCTCCGGCGGCACCGGCCGTGCCCGCTGCTCCGGGGGCTTCGACAGCGGCGCCGCCAGACCCGCAGGCCTACGCCCAGCCGCGCGAGATCCGGCAGAAGCTGAATATCTTTGACGATGGCAAGTTGCGGGTCGAGCCAGCCCAGAACTGAGCTGCAACCGATACAAAAACGCCGCGATCATCGCGGCGTTTTTGCGTGTGGCGTTCGGTGCTCAGTAACTGTCTTGCGGCAGGCTGGCAATGATCGAGCGATAGCTGTTCATGCGCTGCTGTTGCACGCGGCCGTCCTCAAGCCCCTTGAGCAGGGCGCAGCCCGGTTCGCGGTCATGCTTGCAGTCACGAAAGCGGCAGGTGCCGATCAGGTCGTTGAACTCGATGAAGCCTGCCTCTACGTCAGCACGACTGACGTGCCCCAGGCCGAACTCACGGATACCCGGCGAGTCGATCAGATCGCCGCCACGCGGGAAGTGGAACAGGCGTGCGGTGGTCGTGGTATGCGTGCCCTGACCGGAAACTTCGGACAGCGGGCCGACCCGAGTGTCGGTTTCCGGCAACAGGCTGTTGACCAGCGAGGACTTGCCGACGCCGGACTGGCCGACGAACACGCTGATGTGCCCGTCAAGCTGGCTTTGCAGGCTCTGCATGCCGTCACCGTGGTGCGCGGACACTTCCAGTACTGGATAACCCAGCGTGCGGTAGACCGCCAGCAGGGCGTTGAGCGCGGGCGCATTCTGCTCGTCGATCAGGTCTGCCTTGTTGAGCAGCAGCAAAGGACGAATCCCGGCATGCTCGGCGGCCACCAGATAACGGTCGATCAGGTTGGCATGCGGCTCGGGCATCGGCGCGAAGACGATCACGATCAGGTCGACGTTGGCAGCCACAGGCTTGAGCTGGCCGCGTGAATCCGGGCGGCGCAGTTCGGTGGTGCGGGGCAGTTGCGCGACGATGACGCCAATGCCCTGATTGCCGGCGCGCCATACGACGCGATCACCGGTCACCAGTGCAGGCAGGTTGGCGCGCAGGTGGCAACGGAAGACCTGACCGGTCACTTCGCCTTCCTGGGCCTCGACTTCGACTTGCACGCCGAAGTGAGCGATGACCAGCCCCGTCTGCTCGGGGCCGAGGTCGCCACCCTCGAGTGTTTCAAGCGTAGCGGACTCGCGTTTTGCCGCGCGGGCAGCACGCTCGCCCTGAATTTTTTCGATGCGCCAGTTTTGACGACGATTGAGTTGGCGTTTGGCCATGGGTGTTCCGATGTGATGTAACCGATGAATTAGGCAGTACGATGGATCGGCAGGAGTCTAGCACGGCAGGGTGAGCTAAACTGCGCGCCTACGCTGAGGAGTCGACACATGCAGAACAAGCAGAACCTGATCTGGATCGATCTGGAAATGACCGGTCTTGACCCTGATACCGATGTCATTATCGAAATGGCCACGATCATCACCGATAGCGAGCTGAACACCCTGGCTGAAGGCCCGGTGATCGCTGTGCATCAGAGCGACGAGACGTTGGCGAAGATGGATGAGTGGAACACTCGCCAGCACGGCGGTTCGGGCCTGACCCAGCGCGTGCGGGAAAGTACCGTCAGCATGGCTGAAGCCGAGACGCAGACCCTTGAGTTCATCAAGCTGTGGGTCCCCGAGCGCAGTTCGCCGATCTGCGGCAACAGCATCTGCCAGGATCGCCGCTTCCTGTACCGCCACATGCCGACGCTGGAAAACTACTTCCACTACCGCAATCTGGATGTCTCGACCCTCAAGGAACTGGCGGCGCGCTGGTCCCCCGAGCTGAAATTCAAGAAAGGCAGCACCCACCTGGCGCTCGATGACATCCGCGAGTCGATTGCCGAGCTGCGCTTTTATCGTGAGCACTTCATCAAGGCCTGAGCGAGACGCGCGTGCAGTGAATAATCTTCGCTGCACTCTTTCAGTGCGTTGGTCGGCTGGTTAGACTGCGCGCCTTTGTCGCAGAGTCGCCGCCATGTTGCTGATGCTTTATCTGATCGCTATCACTGCTGAAGCCATGACGGGAGCCCTGTCTGCGGGGCGGCGCGGGATGGACTGGTTCGGCGTGGTGCTGATCGCCTGCGTCACGGCGCTGGGTGGCGGGTCGGTGCGCGACGTGCTGATCGGTCATTACCCGCTGACCTGGGTCAAGCACCCGGAATACCTGGTCCTGACCAGTGTGGCGGCGCTGGTGACGATCTTCATTGCGCCACTGATGCGCCACCTGCGCTCACTGTTTCTGGTGCTCGACGCACTGGGGCTGGTGGCCTTTACCCTGATCGGCTGCATGACCGCGCTCGAGGCCGGGCACGGTCTGCTGATCGCGTCAGTGTGCGGCGTGATCACCGGGGTCTTCGGTGGCATCCTGCGCGACATCTTTTGCAACGACATCCCGCTGATCTTCCGCCGCGAGCTGTACGCCAGTGTGTCTTTTCTGGCAGCGTGGTGTTTTCTGCTGTGTCAGTACCTGCAACTGCCCAACGAACAAGCGGTGCTGATCACCCTGTTCGGCGGCCTGCTGCTGCGCCTGCTGGCGATTCGTTTCCGCTGGGAAATGCCCAAGTTTGTCTACAAGGACGAGCCCTGAGGCGTACGCAGGGCGCAGGCACAATAGTTGAAAAATTATCGTTCCTCACGCTCCAGCGTGGGAATGCCTTTCGTGACGCTCCGCGTCACACGCCTGCAGGTTTAAAGCGGCGCCACGCCATGCCTCTGCAGCGCCCATTCCACATGCTCCCTGACCAGTTCCGAGGGATAGTCGCGCCGTGCGTGCAGGGCTTCGATCACCGGGATGGTGGAGGGCGCGTTGCCCAGCCCCACGGCCAGGTTGCGTAGCCAGCGCTCATAACCCGCCCGGCGCAGTGGTGAACCTTCGGTGCTGCCGAGGAATTTCTCTTCGTCCCACAGGAACAGTTCGGCCAGCCCTGCATTGTCCAGATTGTGGCGCGGCTGAAAGTCGCTCTGCTCGGTTGGCCGGGCGAAGCGGTTCCACGGGCAGGCGATCTGGCAATCGTCGCAACCGAACACCCGGTTGCCGATCAGTGGCCGCAGCTCTTCTGGGATCGCGGTCTTCAGCTCGATGGTCAGATAAGAAATGCAGCGTCGCGCGTCCAGCACATAAGGCCCGATAAACGCCGCCGTCGGGCAGATGTCCAGGCAGGCCGTGCAGCGCCCGCAATGCTCGGTTGCATGAGGTGCGTCGACCGGCAACGGGATATCGACAAACAGCTCGCCAAGAAAGAAGAAACTGCCCGCCTTACGGTTGAGCACCAGCGTGTTTTTGCCGATCCAGCCGAGCCCGGCCTGTTCGGCGATGGCTTTTTCCAGCACTGGCGCGCTGTCCACGAAGGCTCGAAAGCCAAACGGCCCTACGGCCTGCTGAATACGCTCGGCCAGTTGCTGCAGGCGCTTGCGGATGAGTTTGTGATAATCACGGCCCAGCGCGTAACGTGAGACGTAGGCTTTTTCCGGCTCGGTCAGGCGCTGCGCCATTTCGGTGTCGCCCGGCAGATAATCCATGCGCAGCGACACCACGCGCAACGTTCCCGGGACCAGCTCATCGGGGTGGGAACGTTTGCTGCCATGGGCTGCCATATAGTCCATTTCCCCGTGATAGCCTGCATCGAGCCAGCGTTGCAGATGCTGTTCGTGCTCTGCCAGGTCCAGGCCGCTGATCCCGACTTCCTGAAAGCCCAGCTCACGCCCCCACGCCTTGATTGAGATGGCAAGGGCGGCGAGATCATCGGAACTAGGAAGTACAGCACTAATAGCGGACATGCGCAGAGAGAAACCGGGACCAAGGTGCGTATAATTCTGCCAGACATCGGAGCCCATAGACGCATGTTCGACACTAAACCTCATTTACCCGACGCGCTGTACAGTGCTGCGCAGGTCCGCGACCTCGATGCACGGCTGGTTGCTGCAGGCACACCCGGCCTGGAATTGATGCTGCGCGCTGCGCAGGCGTTATGGCATACGATACTTCGGCGCTGGCCGGAGGCGAATGAACTGACCGTATTGACCGGGCGGGGCAACAACGCCGGTGACGGGTATCTGGTGGCTGCCATGGCGCACAAGGCCGGCTGGCAGGTCAGGGTGCTGGCCGTCGGCGATCCGGCCGCACTGACCGGTGATGCTGCTGCGGCGCATGCTGCGGCTTTCGGTATTCATATTCAGGCATGGGCCGGGCAGCCGCTGGCCGGTATCGTACTGGATGCCTTGCTGGGCACCGGTCTCGATGGCGAGGTGCGCGAGCCCTACGTCTCGGCCATCAACGCTATCAACGACAGCGGTCTGCCCGTCGTTGCGGTGGATATTCCATCCGGCTTGAGCGCAGATACTGGCCAGACGCTGGGTGTCGCGGTGCGTGCCGAAGTGACCGTTACGTTCATTGGCCTCAAACTGGGTTTGTTGACGGGCGACGCGGCAGATCTGGTGGGTGAGCTGATGTTCGACGACCTGCGCGCAGCCCCGGCGCTGGTGGCGCAGGTGCCGTTCAGCGCGAAGCGCCTCGATAAACATAACCTGCCGCAACTGGCAGCACGCCCGCGAACCGCCCATAAAGGCCTGTTTGGCCGGGTTCTGGTTATCGGTGGCGATCACGGTTTTGGCGGCGCAGCGTTGCTCAGCGCCGAAAGCGCCCTGCGCAGCGGTGCAGGCATGCTGACGCTGGCAACGCGGCCCGAGCATGTTCCGGCTGCTCTGACGCGTATGCCGGAAATCATGAGCGCGGCGATCCACTCGGCCAACCAACTGATGGGCTTGATCGAGCCGGCCAGCGTGTTGGTGGTCGGCCCCGGCCTGGGGCAGGCGGCCTGGGGGCGCAGCCTGCTGTCGGCGGCCGCCAACGCGGATCGTCCGCAGGTGTGGGACGCCGATGCGCTGAATATGCTGTCCGCCGGGCTGGTCAGCCTGCCCAAAGGCAGTGTCATCACCCCGCATCCGGGCGAAGCGGCACGCTTGCTGGGTGTGGGCATCAAGGACGTTCAGGCTGACCGGGCCGCTGCGGTGCGGGCGTTGGCGCGTAAATTCGACACGGTTTGTGTGCTCAAGGGCTCTGGCAGTCTGATTGCCGATGCACACGGGCAACTGGCGTTGTGCGACCGCGGCCATCCGGCCATGGCCACCGCAGGACTGGGTGATGTGCTGGCCGGATTGATCGGCGCGTTGATGGCGCAGCACCTCAAACCTTTCGACGCGGCCTGTCTTGCCGTGTGGCTGCATGCAAGCGCCGGTCAGAAAGCCGGTGAGGGCGGTCGCGGGCTGGCTGCCAGCGATATTATTCCTGCCATTCGTCAGTTACTGGAGGAGCTGCAACCGTGTCTGATTTAACGCTGCATGTGGTTGGCGAAGAGGCAATGATGGATTTTGGTGCACGCCTGGCCAGGGTGACAGAAGGCCTTGGCGTCATCTTTCTGGATGGCGATCTGGGCGCTGGAAAAACCACGCTTTCGCGGGGATTGATTCGCGGCTTCGGGCATGTCGGGGCCGTCAAGAGTCCTACTTTCACGCTGGTCGAACCTTACGAAATCGGCGCGATAAAGGTGTTTCACTTTGACCTTTACCGGCTGGTCGATCCGGAAGAGCTCGAGTACATGGGGGTGCGTGATTACTTCGACGGCGACGCACTTTGTCTGATTGAATGGCCCCAGCGTGGTGCAGGCTTTTTGCCAAAGCCCGACCTGACCATTACCATTGGGCCGCACGGAGAAGGTCGTTCCGTGATATTGAGCCCGCTGGGCTCGCGTGGCGAACGTTGGTGTGCCACTTTGGCTTTGGAATTCAAATAGATATGGGGTTAGGTATGCGCATGCGCGCGCTGGTTACTGTAGTTGGTCTGCTGTTGATGGCCCTGGCTGTCGAGGCGGTTGCCGCTACGCAAGTACGAAGTGTCCGCTTATGGCGAGCACCGGACAACACGCGTCTGGTATTCGACCTGTCCGGGCCAGTCCAGCACAGCCTGTTTACCCTGACTTCGCCTGACCGTCTGGTGATCGATATCAATGGTGCGACGCTTGGCGGCCCCTTGAACGTACCAACGGCCAATACGCCGATCAGCAGCATGCGTTCTGCGCAGCGCACGCCTACCGACCTGCGCGTGGTCATCGACCTGAAAAAGGGTGTGACCCCGAAGAGCTTCACGCTGGCGCCGAATCAGCAATACGGCAACCGTCTGGTGGTCGACCTGTACGACAACGCCGCCGATGCCAATCCGACACCGGTCATTCCGGATACCGCCGCCAACACCGCGCCTGCTGTCCCGGTCAGCCCGGCCAAGCCTGAAATCAAGCTGACCCCGGTGCCGAACGGCAAGCGCGACATCGTCGTGGTGATCGATGCCGGGCACGGCGGGGAAGACCCCGGTGCCTCGGGCGGTGCCGGTCAGAAAGAGAAAAACGTGGTGCTGTCGATTGCCAAGGAGCTGCAGCGCCAGGTCAATGCCGAGAAAGGCTACCGCGCCGAACTGACGCGGACCGGCGACTACTTTATTCCGCTGCGCAAACGGACCGAGATCGCCCGTTCCAAGGGCGCCGACCTGTTCGTGTCGATCCACGCCGACGCCGCGCCGTCCTCTGCGGCGTTCGGCGCATCGGTGTTCGCCCTGTCCGATCGCGGTGCCACTTCCGAAACTGCACGCTGGCTGGCGGACAGTGAAAACCGTTCCGACCTTATCGGTGGTGCTGGCGCTGTCAGCCTGGATGACAAGGACCGCATGCTAGCGGGTGTGTTGCTGGACTTGTCCATGACCGCTTCGCTGTCGTCGAGCCTGAACGTTGGTCAGAAGGTATTGAGCAATATTGGCCGCGTGACCTCGCTGCACAAGTCACGTGTCGAGCAGGCGGGCTTCATGGTGCTCAAGTCGCCGGATATCCCGTCGATCCTGGTGGAAACCGGCTTTATCTCCAATGCCAACGAGGCCAACAAGCTCGGTTCGGCGTCGCATCAACAGGCGTTGGCGCGTTCGATCACGTCGGGCGTCAAGCAGTTCTTCCAGCAGAACCCGCCGCAGGGCACTTATATCGCTTGGCTACGTGACAACGGCAAGCTGGCCCAAGGGCCGCGCAATCATGTCGTTCGTTCCGGCGAAACCCTGGCCATGCTCGCTGCGCGCTATGACATGAGCATCGCCACCTTGCGCAGCGCCAACAATCTGAAGTCGGATGAATTGAAGATCGGCCAGGACCTGCGTATCCCAAGTTCCGAGGTGGCGACTCAGTAATGACCGATCTCCTGCTCGACGGCGCCGAAGCCGATAACGCTCAGACTGCCCTGAACGCAGCGCGCATTGAACTGCTCAGTCCGCGTCTGGCCAACCAGATTGCGGCGGGCGAAGTCGTCGAGCGCCCGGCTTCCGTGATCAAGGAGCTGCTGGAAAACAGCCTCGATTCCGGCGCGCGGCGCATTGATGTCGACGTCGAGCAGGCCGGTATCAAATTGTTGAAAGTGCGTGACGATGGCAGCGGTATCTCTTCGGACGATCTGCCATTGGCGCTGGCACGTCACGCGACCAGCAAGATTCGCGACCTGGAAGACCTCGAGCGGGTCATGAGCCTTGGGTTTCGCGGCGAAGCGCTGGCTTCGATCAGTTCCGTAGCGCGCCTGACGCTGACCTCCCGCACCCGCGACGCCGATCAGGCATGGCAGGTCGAAACCGAAGGTCGGGACATGGCGCCGCGCGTGCAGCCAGCCGCGCATCCGGTAGGCACCTCCGTTGAAGTGCGCGACCTGTTCTTCAACACGCCGGCCCGGCGCAAGTTTCTGAAAGCCGAAAAAACCGAATTCGATCATTTGCAGGAAGTCATCAAGCGCATGGCGCTGGCGCGTTTCGACGTGGCCTTCCACCTGCGTCACAACGGCAAGACCGTGCTGAGCCTGCATGAAGCGCATGACGACACCGCCAGGGCGCGACGTGTCTCGGCAATCTGCGGGCCTGGCTTTCTGGAGCAGGCGCTGCCCATCGAGATCGAGCGCAATGGTCTGCATCTGTGGGGCTGGGTCGGGCTGCCGACCTTTTCGCGCAGCCAGGCCGACCTGCAATATTTCTTCGTGAATGGCCGCGCAGTGCGCGACAAGCTGGTCGCCCACGCAGTGCGTCAAGCGTATCGCGACGTGCTATTCAATGGCCGTCATCCGACCTTCGTGCTGTTCTTCGAGGTCGATCCGGCCGCTGTGGACGTCAACGTTCACCCGACCAAACACGAAGTGCGCTTCCGCGACGGGCGCATGGTGCACGACTTTCTGTATGGCACCCTCTACCGCGCGCTGGGCGATGTGCGCCCTGAAAATCAGCTGGGTGGCAGCGTGCCGGTTGTCGCCGAGACACGCCCGAGCGGGCCTGAAGCGGGCGAATTCGGGCCGCAGGGTGAAATGCGTCTGGCCAACAATGTGCTGGAGCAGCCCCAGGGCGAGTCGTTTGCCCGGCCTGCTGCCGGTGGCGGCGCTGGCAGCGGTTATCAGTATCAATACACGCCTCGGCCCACCGCTGGCGTGCCGGTGGCCGAAGCGCAAAGTGCTTATCGTGAATTCTTCGCGCCGCTGCCCAGTGCTGCGCCCGCGCCGCTGCCTGAATCGCCCGGGGATATTCCGCCGCTGGGTTATGCGCTGGCGCAGCTCAAGGGTATCTACATCCTTGCTGAAAACGCTCACGGCCTGGTGCTGGTGGACATGCACGCCGCTCACGAGCGGATCATGTACGAGCGACTGAAAATAGCCATGGCCAACGAAGGTTTGAGCGGCCAGCCATTGCTGGTGCCCGAGTCCATTGCGGTCAGCCAGCGTGAAGCGGACTGCGCCGAAGAGCATCTTGCGACCTTCCAGCGCCTGGGCTTCGAGCTTCAACGGCTCGGCCCGGAAACCTTGGCGATCCGCCAGATCCCCGCGTTGCTCAAGCAGGCCGAAGCCAACCGGCTGGTCAGCGATGTGCTGGCCGACCTCATGGAATACGGCACCAGCGACCGGGTGCAGGCGCACATGAACGAGTTGCTCGGGACCATGGCCTGCCACGGCGCGATTCGCGCCAATCGGCGTCTGGCCATCCCGGAAATGAACGGCCTGCTGCGTGACATGGAAAACACCGAGCGCAGCGGGCAATGCAACCACGGTCGTCCTACCTGGACCCAGATGGGTCTCAATGATCTGGATAAATTATTCCTGCGCGGTCAATGAATGAACGCTTTACCTCCGGCCATCTTTCTCATGGGGCCTACCGCTGCAGGCAAGACCGACCTTGCGATAGAACTGACCAAAGTGCTGCCCTGCGAGCTGATCAGCGTCGACTCTGCGCTGGTCTATCGCGGCATGGACATCGGTACCGCCAAACCGTCGAAGGCTCAGCTGGCTGAATATCCTCACCGTCTGATCGACATTCTCGACCCGGCGCAAAGCTACTCCGCCGCCGATTTTCGCAGTGACGCCCTGGCGGCCATGGCGGAAATTACTGCGCGCGGAAATATTCCTTTGCTGGTCGGCGGCACTATGTTGTATTTCAAGGCTCTATTGGACGGGCTGGCGGATATGCCGGCGGCCGATGCGCAGGTCAGGGCGCAGCTTGAGGCGGATGCAAAGGCCTTCGGCTGGCAGTCATTGCACGATCAACTGGCGGTGGTCGATCCCGTTTCGGCGGCACGTATTCACCCCAATGATCCGCAACGGCTGATCAGGGCACTCGAGGTGTATCGCGTCAGCGGAATGAGCATGACGGCACACCGCGAGCAACAAACTGCGCAAAGTACCGAAGCAGCCGCATCAGGGCGCCAGCAATTGCCCTATACTGTTGCGAACCTTGCCATCGCTCCGGCTGATCGCAAGGTGCTGCACCAACGCATCGCGCTACGTTTCGAGCAAATGCTGGATCAGGGGTTTCTGGACGAAGTACTGGCATTGCGCTCAAGAGGTGATCTGCATTCAGGGTTGCCATCGATAAGAGCTGTCGGTTATCGCCAGGTCTGGGATCACCTGGATGGGAAACTGACGCGGGATGAAATGCAGGAGCGCGGCATCATTGCGACGCGCCAGCTGGCCAAAAGGCAGTTCACCTGGCTACGTAGCTGGGACGACTTGCACTGGCTGGACAGCCTGGCCAGCGACAATCTGTCGCGCGCCTTGAAATACCTGGGATCGGTCTCCATATTGAGCTGAGTCCCTGCAATAGCCGTCTATCCTTGGGGGGTGGCCGGTAAGCCAATCGAATTCGATTTATTATTTTATTGATCCTTAAAGGAGTGCGGCACATGTCAAAAGGGCATTCGCTACAAGACCCTTACCTGAATACCTTGCGTAAAGAGAAGGTCGGGGTATCGATCTATCTGGTCAACGGTATCAAGCTGCAGGGTACGATCGAGTCTTTCGACCAGTTCGTCATTTTGCTGAAGAACACGGTCAGCCAGATGGTCTACAAACACGCTATTTCCACCGTCGTACCGGTTCGCCCGATCCGCCTGCCAAGCGCTACAGACGCTGACGGCGCGGACGCCGAGCCAGGTAACGCCTGATAGGAGTCTGCCTTGTTCTTTGAGCGCCACAGTGGTGGTGAACGTGCAATTCTCGTTCATCTGGATGGTCAGGACCCTGAGGCGCGCGAAGATCCGCAGGAGTTTCAGGAATTGGCCATCTCGGCCGGTGCCGATACCGTTGCGTTTATCAACGTTCCGCGTCATCGGCCTTCGGCCAAGTACCTGATCGGCTCTGGCAAGGTCGAGGAGCTTCGCGATCAGGTCAAGGCCGAGCAGGCCGATCTGGTCATCTTCAATCACACCCTCACGCCCAGTCAGGAACGCAACCTCGAACGCGTTTTCGAGTGTCGTGTGCTTGATCGTACCGGTCTGATTCTCGATATCTTTGCGCAACGGGCGCGTACTCACGAAGGCAAGCTGCAGGTCGAACTGGCCCAGCTTGAGCACATGAGTACCCGTCTGGTCCGTGGCTGGACTCACCTTGAGCGACAGAAAGGTGGTATCGGCCTGCGCGGTCCGGGTGAAACCCAGCTCGAAACCGACCGACGTCTATTGCGGGTTCGCCTGCGGCAGATCAAGGGACGGCTGGAGAAGGTTCGCAGTCAGCGGGATCAGGCCCGTCGTGGGCGTCGTCGCGCGGATATTCCATCGGTTTCATTGGTGGGCTATACCAACGCCGGCAAATCGACCCTGTTCAACTCGGTAACCGATTCGGATGTGTTCGCGGCAGACCAACTGTTCGCCACGCTCGATCCGACCCTGCGTCGTCTGCAGCTCGATGACCTGGGACCGATCGTGCTGGCCGATACCGTGGGCTTCATTCGCCATCTGCCACACAAACTGGTCGAGGCCTTTCGCGCGACGCTTGAAGAATCGAGCAACTCCGATTTGCTGCTGCATGTGATCGACTCCCACGAGCCGGATCGCATGTCGCAGATCGAGCAGGTCATGGCCGTGCTCGGCGAGATCGGAGCCGAGGGCTTGCCGATCCTCGAGGTCTATAACAAACTCGATCTGCTTGAAGGCGTAGAGCCTCAGATACAGCGCGATGCCGACGGCAAGCCGCAGCGTGTCTGGGTTTCTGCCCGTGATGGTCGGGGGCTTGATCTGCTCAAGCAGGCTATCGCCGAATTGCTCGGCGACGACCTGTTTGTCGGCACGCTGCTTCTGCCTCAAAGTCTCGCCCGGCTGCGTGCCCAGTTCTTTGAGCTGGGTGCGGTGCAGAGCGAAACGCATGACGAGGAAGGTGCCAGCGTGTTGGCCGTACGACTGCCGCGCGTTGAACTCAATCGACTGGTGAGTCGCGAAGGATTGCAGCCGCTGGAGTTCATCGAGCAACACACTTTGCAATAAAAGCACGAGAAAGCCGTTGTACGGCTTTCGCGAGCATTCTGTAGCATTGGTCGGCGCGCCGCGGGCGCGTCTTTGCTTTATCAGATGGAGAGCGCTATGGCTTGGAATGAGCCGGGTGGCAACTCGAATAATCAAGATCCCTGGGGTGGCAAACGCCGTGGCGGCGACCGCAAGGGACCACCTGATCTCGACGAGGCCTTCCGTAAGCTGCAGGAAAGCCTGAAGGGGTTGTTCGGCGGCGGTAACAAACGCGGCAGCGATGGCGGCAGCAGTGGCAGTGGTGGCGGCTCGGGCAAGGGCGGTGGCTTCGGCCTGCTCGGCATCGGGCTTGTCGTACTGGTCGCTTTCTGGCTTTACAGCGCTATCTATGTGGTTGACGAGCAAGAGCAGGCTGTCGTGCTGCGTTTCGGTCAGTACCACGAGACCGTGGGCCCGGGCCTTAACATCTACTTCCCTCCGTTCGATCGCAAGTACATGGAGAACGTGACTCGCGAGCGTGCTTACAGCAAGCAAGGCCAGATGCTCACCGAAGACGAGAACATCGTCGAAGTGCCGCTGACCGTGCAGTACAAGATCAGCGACCTTCAGGCGTTCGTGCTGAACGTCGACCAGCCTGAAATCAGCCTGCAGCACGCGACTGAAAGTGCGTTGCGCCATGTCGTGGGTTCCACGGCCATGGATCAGGTGCTGACTGAAGGCCGTGAACTGATGGCCAGCGAAATCAAGGAGCGTCTGCAACGTTTCCTCGATACCTACCGTACCGGCATCACCGTCACTCAGGTCAACGTACAGAGCGCTGCCGCGCCGCGTGAAGTTCAGGAAGCCTTCGATGACGTGATCCGCGCCCGTGAAGACGAGCAGCGTGCGCGTAACCAGGCTGAAAGCTATGCCAACGGTGTGATCCCGGAAGCCCGTGGTCAGGCTCAGCGTATTCTCGAAGATGCCAACGGTTACCGCGATGAAGTGGTTTCGCGCGCCAAGGGTGAGGCGGATCGCTTTACCAAGCTGGTTGCCGAGTACCGCAAGGCTCCTGAAGTTACCCGCCAGCGTCTGTATCTGGACACCATGCAGGAAGTCTTCAGCAATACCAGCAAGGTTCTCGTGACCGGCGACAAGGGGCAGAACAATCTGCTTTATCTTCCGCTCGACAAGATGATCGAGAGCAGCCGCAGCAGTAACGGCAATGGCTCCAATTCAGGTACGCCATCGCAGTCGGCCAATGATGCTGCCGCTGCTGCCGCCGCTGCCCGGGCGAATGAGGCTCAGCAGCGTGGTGAAGTACGTACCAGGGAGACTCGCTGATGAGTAACAAATCACTGATCACCCTTATTGTCGGCGTGGTACTGGCGGTCATCGCCTGGAACAGCTTTTACATAGTGTCCCAGACCGAGCGCGCGGTTCTGCTGCAATTCGGTCGTGTGGTCCAGGCTGACGTTCAGCCGGGTCTGCATGTGAAGGTTCCTTACGTGAACCAGGTGCGCAAGTTCGACGGTCGTTTGCTGACCCTCGATGCACCGACCCAGCGCTTCCTGACGCTGGAAAAGAAAGCGGTCATGGTCGATGCCTACGCCAAGTGGCGTGTGAAGGATGCGGAGCGTTTTTACACCGCGACTTCCGGCCTCAAGCAGATTGCCGACGAGCGTCTTTCGCGTCGTCTGGAATCCGGCCTGCGTGACCAGTTCGGCAAGCGCACCCTGCACGAAGTCGTGTCGGGCGAGCGGGACGCGCTGATGGCGGACATCACCGGTTCGCTGAACCGCATGGCCGAGAAAGAACTGGGTATCGAAGTGGTCGATGTCCGGGTCAAGGCCATCGATCTGCCGAAGGAAGTGAATCGCAGCGTTTTCGAACGCATGAGCACTGAGCGTGAGCGTGAAGCCCGCGAACACCGTGCCAAGGGTAACGAGCTGGCTGAAGGCATCCGTGCCGACGCCGATCGTCAGCGTCGTGTGCTGCTGGCCGAAGCCTATCGCGAGTCGGAAGAAGCGCGTGGTGATGGTGATGCCCAGGCTGCCGCGATCTACTCCAAGGCGTATGGTCAGGACCAGGAGTTCTATGCGTTCTATCGCAGCCTGCGTGCCTACCGCGAAAGCTTTGCGAACAAGAGCGACGTGATGGTGCTTGATCCGAACAGCGAATTCTTTCGCTACATGGAAAAAGCCAAGCCGTAATTAATCACCCGCCGGGCGGCAAAACCGCCCGGTGGGGTGAACGTACGGTGAAACGTGTGTATCATGCGGCAGCCGGGAAATTCCCGGCTTTTTTGCGTCTGCACGATTGATTGGCCGTATCTGAATCGGAACGCGGCAAGATTTTTCGAGGAAAGTGGTCTGCAAGGCCTGTCTCGGGCATTTGTCGTGCCCGTCATACGGCGCACCACTTTCTGCTTCACTCAAGGTCGGCCTGTAGGCTGGCCGCCTGGATCACAGGGGAATGGCGTAATGGCAACGGTCGACCGCTGGCTGCTACCAGATGGCATCGAAGAAGTACTGCCACCGGAAGCGGCGCGCATTGAAGTAGCGCGCCGTCAGGTGTTGGATCTGTTTCAGAGCTGGGGCTATGAGTTTGTCGTCACCCCGCATATCGAGTATCTCGAGTCGCTGCTGACTGGCGCGGGTTCGGATCTGGATCTGCGTACCTTCAAGGTTATTGACCCGCAATCGGGCCGGCAGATGGGCTTTCGCGCCGACATCACGCCACAGGTTGCACGTATCGATGCTCACACCCTGAAACGTGAAGGCCCGAGCCGTCTGTGCTACGCGGGCAGCGTTCTGCACGCTCAGCCGCGCGCGCTGTCGTCCTCGCGCAGCCCGATACAACTGGGTGCCGAACTTTACGGCGATGCGAGCCCGAGCAGCGATGTTGAAGTCATCAGTCTGATGCTGGCCATGCTGCAACTGGCCGATGTGCCGGATGTGCACATGGACCTCGGGCATGTCGGTATCTATCGCGGTCTGGCGCGGGCCGCCGGCCTGTCGGGTGAAGTCGAGCAGCAGTTGTTCGATGCACTGCAGCGCAAGGCCATCGATGAAGTGATTGCCCTCACCGCCGATCTGCCGCCAGAGCTGGCCGCCATGCTGCGCGCACTGGTTGATCTGTGCGGTGGTCGTGAGGTGCTGGACGCCGCACGCGATCGTCTGGCCGGCGCACCGGCGCCAGTGCTGGCCGCTCTGGACGACCTGCTGTCGATTGCCGAGCGTCTGGCTGCGCGTTTCCCGCAGCTGCCGCTGTACTTTGATCTCGGCGAGCTGCGCGGTTACCACTACCACACCGGTGTGGTGTTCGCGGTGTTCGTGCCGGGCGTGGGCCAGTCGATCGCTCAGGGCGGTCGTTACGATGACATCGGTGCCGACTTCGGTCGTGCCCGTCCGGCGACCGGCTTTTCCACCGACCTGAAAACCCTGGTTACCCTGGGGCAGGCAGAAATCGTCTTACCGTCTGGTGGCATCTGGGTGCCGGACAGTACGGATGCGGCACTCTGGCAGATGGTTTGCCAGTTGCGCAGTGAAGGTCAGCGTGTGGTTCAGGCGTTGCCTGGGCAGCAGGCGAGCGCCGCGCGTGAAGCCGACTGTGACCGGCAATTGATTCAGCATGGCGAGCACTGGCAGGTAATGCCGCTGGCTTCTTGAGTATTCCTGCCGGCCGCCGCCGGCACCAAGTTTGCGTGAATGAGGACAAGTGTTATGGGTAAGAATGTCGTAGTCCTGGGCACTCAATGGGGTGATGAGGGCAAAGGCAAGATCGTTGATCTGCTGACCGAACATGCTACCGCCGTAGTTCGCTATCAGGGTGGCCACAACGCCGGCCACACACTGGTGATCGACGGTGAGAAAACCGTATTGCACCTGATTCCGTCCGGTGTGCTGCGCGAAGGCGTGCAGTGCCTGATCGGTAACGGTGTGGTGGTTGCTCCCGACGCGCTCCTGCGCGAAATCGTCAAGCTGGAAGAGAAAGGCATTCCGGTGCGTGAGCGTCTGCGCATCAGCCCGTCCTGCCCGCTGATCCTGTCGTACCACGTGGCACTCGACCAGGCGCGTGAAAAAGCCCGCGGCGAGTTCAAGATCGGCACCACCGGTCGTGGTATCGGCCCGGCCTACGAAGACAAGGTCGCACGTCGCGGTCTGCGTATCGGCGACCTGTTCCATCGTGAGCGCTTCGCCGCCAAGCTGGGCGAACTGCTCGACTACCACAACTTCGTGCTGGTCAATTACTACAAAGAGCCTGCCATCGACTTCCAGAAGACGCTCGACGAGTGCATGGAATACGCCGACATGCTCAAGCCGCTGATGCTCGACGTCACCGCTGCGCTGCATGAGATGCGTCGCGACGGCAAGGACATCATGTTCGAAGGTGCCCAGGGTTCGCTGCTGGACATCGACCACGGTACCTACCCGTACGTCACCAGTTCCAACACCACGGCGGGCGGCATTGCCACCGGTTCCGGTTTTGGTCCGATGTACCTGGATTACATCCTGGGTATCACCAAGGCCTACACCACGCGCGTGGGTTCGGGTCCTTTCCCGACTGAGCTGTTCGATGACGTCGGTGCCTTCCTGGCCAAGCGTGGGCATGAGTTCGGTGCCACCACCGGTCGTGCACGCCGTTGCGGCTGGTTCGACGCCGTCATCCTGCGTCGCGCCATCGAAATCAACAGCATCTCGGGCCTGTGCCTGACCAAGCTGGACGTGCTCGACGGTCTGGAAACCATCAACATCTGTGTGGGCTACGAGAACGAAGAGGGTGCCGTCATCGACGCGCCTACCGACGCTGACAGCTATCTGGGCCTGCGTCCGGTCTACGAGCAGATGCCAGGCTGGAGCGAATCCACGCTGGGTGCCAAGACCCTCGAAGAGCTGCCTGCTGCCGCTCGCGCTTACATCAAGCGTGTTGAAGAGCTGGTGGGTGCGCCTATCGACATCATTTCGACCGGTCCTGACCGCAACGAAACCATCGTGCTGCGTCATCCGTTCGGCTGATACGTCACCGGGCTGTGCCAAAAAGGGTCGCATGTGCGGCCCTTTTTTATTGTCGCACCGACGGCAGGGAAGCTCAGAAAAGTGAGACTTGTGTCACGGCACGGCGCTTGCTACAAAGATGACAGAAAAGTGCCATCATTTTAATGGCGCTGAGGGTGGAGGGATTCTCCTGTGTCTGCTGTCTTATCTCTATTGCAAAGCCGTCTGCTGCGCCCGGTCTTCATTGCGCTGGGTATCGCTCTTTTGGTGCAGGTGGTGGTGGCGGTTGCGCTTACCCGGAGCACAGTCACTGCGCTTGAGGCCGATCTCGCCAATCGTCTGGGGGTAGATTCGCAACATCTGTCCTCAGAGCTGGAGTCGGCGAGTAGCGAAGTGACATCGAGCCTCGATGCATTGTCAGCCAGCACTCGACAGCGCCTGAGCGTCGGGCTCTCTACCCGTCTGAAGGAAGAGCAGGCTCAACTGCGTGCCACGCTGGAGAAAGACCTGCGCGAGTCCGCGACCGACATGGCCGAATTGCTGGCTGCCGTTGCTCCGCGCGCCATGTGGGACAACGACACGCCAACGCTTTCCGAATTCGCACGCCGTGCCCAGCGCAATCCCAACGTACTGTTCGTCGTTTATGACGACGCTGCAGGTGAGCACCTCACGCGTTACATGAACCGTGACAATCCGCTGGTCAAGGCTCTTTTGGCCAAGGGCGAAGGCGAGCGGGCGATGGACAAGGTCCTCAATGCGGCGAAAAGCGACCCTTCGGTGTATTACGTCGAGGCATCCATCAGCCCTAACGGCGTAGAGATCGGCAAGGTGCGCATGGGTGTGTCCACGGCAACGGTCGAAGAGAATCTTACTGCCCTGGACAAGCGTTTCGCGACTCTGATCACCAGTGGTGAGCAGTTGGTGTCTGACAGCCTTGCCAGTGCCTCGAAGGACAGCTCTGCCGCGCTACGCACGCGCCTGCAGTCGGCTCAGGCGGCGGGAGCGGCAATGACCGCCAACACGCGTGTGGCGGTTCAGGAAGCTGCCGAAACGCTGCGCTGGAGAATCGGCATGGGGCTGGCCCTGGTCGGCCTGGGTGTATTGTTGTTACTGGCGGTGGTGCTCGGGCGTCGGGTCGTCAGCAAGCTGCATCTGCTGATCGCGGCACTCAATGATCTGGCGGCGGGCGAGGGCGATCTGACCAAGCGCGTCAAGCTGGACAGCAACGACGAGATTGGCGACATGTCGGCGGCGGTCAACCGCTTCATCGACAAGTTGCAGCCTATCGTTCGTGAGGCGGGCGAGGTGGCGCAGCGCACCGGGCAGGAAATCGGTGTCATGAGCGAGCGTAACGCCGGTGCCGATGCGGCGGCCGAATTGCAGCGGGACCAAGTGGCGGCCAGTCTGAAAGCGCTGGAGCAGATGGCCGACGAGGCGCAGTCGGAAAGCCAGGCGATGCAGGCAGCCTTGCGTCAGGTGATCGATATCAAACAAGCGACCGATGAAAACACCCGCACGTCCAATCAGGTCGGCGGTTTGATCGAGGCGCTGGCCGGGCAGGTTGAAACCGGTGCGCAGGTCATTGAGCGTCTGGCGCAGCAAAGCCAGCAGATCGAGGTCGTGCTGGAAGTTATCCACGGTATTGCCGAGCAAACCAACTTGCTCGCACTCAACGCAGCCATTGAAGCCGCACGCGCGGGTGAAACGGGCAGGGGCTTTGCCGTGGTGGCTGACGAAGTGCGGGCGCTGGCCAGCAAGACGCAAAGCTCGACGGGCGATATTCAGGAACACATCGTGGCCTTACAGCGCGGTGCAAAAGAAGCGGTGGCCGCCATCGGCATCGCTGGCCGACAGGCCAAGGAAGGGCTGGAGGTATTACGCGACAGCGCCAAGCGGCAGCAGACCGTGCAGGCCTCCGTCGAGCAGGTGCATGCGGCCATTGGTCTGGCGACCAAGGCGGCCGTTCATCAGGCTGAAGGTGCCCAGGCGGTGCGCGGTCGGGTAGAGGTGATCCATGCTCAGGCCGAGCGTGCTGCCAAGGCTGTGGTGGAAACAACCGCCAGTGGCAAAGTGCTCAACGGACTGGCTGCGCAGTTGAAGGCGAGCCTGGGGCAATTCAGGGCTTGAGGCTTTCGTAGGGCGCCACCTAATGTGGCGCTGTACACGCGCAGGGTCATAACACTTTCAGACCCCGGAAAGTTCAAACCACTGAAAGCACAAAACCGAGCCAGTGGCTCGGTTTTGTTTGAATTGGTGCCCAGAAGAAGACTCGAACTTCCACGACCTTGCGGTCACCAGCACCTGAAGCTGGCGTGTCTACCAATTTCACCATCTGGGCAGCATCAGCAGCGTCTCCGCCGTTGATGGGGCGCACTATACGGCGATCATTTTGCTCTGTAAACCCCTGTTTTGATTTAATAATCAAAACCTGAAAATGCAAAAACCCGCTTTCGCGGGTTTTTGTGAGGCTTGAGACTGTTGTAGTCTGTTGCCTGAATTGGTGCCCAGAAGAAGACTCGAACTTCCACGACCTTGCGGTCACCAGCACCTGAAGCTGGCGTGTCTACCAATTTCACCATCTGGGCAGTATCGGAAGGCATCAACCTGCCGATGGCGCGCACTATACGGAGCGCCTTTTAGGCTGTAAACCCCGGCGATGAAAAAAATTCGAAAAAATTCGCGGGCGGTGTGTTTCGGGTGTTGCAGCGTGGTCAGGGAGGCTTTTTGTCGAGTGGTTTGAGCGTGAAATTTCCCGTTTCATGAGGTCTATGCCAAACTAACCCCTATATATACAAGGTGAAAACTATCTAATGGCCGATTGGCAGTCCCTCGATCCCGAGGCCGCTCGTGAAGCGGAAAAATACGAAAACCCTATTCCCAGCCGCGAGCTGATCTTGCAGCACCTTGCCGAGCGCGGTTCGCCGGCCAGTCGCGAGCAACTGGTCGAAGAGTTCGGCCTGACCACCGAAGATCAATTCGAGGCTCTGCGCCGCCGCCTTCGGGCGATGGAGCGTGACGCCCAGTTGATCTACACCCGTCGCGGCACTTATGCACCGGTAGACAAGCTTGACCTGATCCTGGGTCGCATCTCCGGGCATCGCGATGGCTTCGGCTTTCTGGTTCCAGACGACGGTTCCGATGACCTGTTCATGAGCCCGGCGCAAATGCGTCTGGTATTCGACGGTGACCGGGCGCTGGCGCGTGTTTCCGGCCTTGACCGTCGCGGTCGTCGCGAAGGCGTTATTGTCGAAGTGATCTCGCGTGCTCACGAAACCATCGTTGGTCGCTACTTCGAAGAGAGCGGCATTGGTTTTGTTGTACCCGACAACCCGAAAATCCAGCAGGAAGTGCTGGTGACGCCGGGTCGCAACAACGGCGCCAAGATCGGTCAGTTTGTCGAGGTGAAAATCACCCATTGGCCGACGCCGCGCTTCCAGCCGCAAGGCGACGTGATCGAAGTGGTGGGCAACTACATGGCGCCCGGTATGGAGATCGATGTCGCGCTGCGTACCTACGATATCCCGCATGTTTGGCCCGAAGCAGTGCTCAAAGAGGCTGCCAAGCTCAAGCCGGAAGTCGAAGAGAAGGACAAGGAACACCGCGTCGATCTGCGCCATCTGCCGTTCGTGACCATCGACGGTGAAGATGCTCGCGACTTCGACGATGCGGTCTATTGCGAAGCCAAGCCGGGCAAGCTGCGTTTGTTCTCCGGTGGCTGGAAGCTCTACGTGGCGATTGCCGACGTATCGAGCTACGTGAAGATCGGCTCGGCGCTGGATGCAGAGTCCCAGGTGCGCGGCAACTCGGTGTATTTCCCCGAGCGCGTCGTGCCCATGCTGCCTGAGCAATTGTCCAACGGCCTCTGCTCGCTGAACCCGCATGTCGATCGTCTGGCCATGGTCTGCGAGATGACCATCTCCAAGACCGGCGAGATGACTGACTACGTGTTCTACGAAGGCATCATCCACTCCCACGCTCGCCTGACCTACAACAAGGTCAGCACGATTCTGGAACAGCCGAAAACCGCTGAAGCCAAAAGCCTGCGTGGTGAATACGGCGATGTGGTGCCGCACCTCAAACAGCTTTATGCCATGTACAAGGTATTGCTGGGCGCGCGTCATGTGCGCGGTGCGATCGATTTCGAAACTCAGGAAACCCGGATCATCTTCGGTTCCGAGCGCAAGATTGCCGAAATCCGTCCGACCACTCGCAATGATGCCCACAAGCTGATCGAGGAATGCATGCTGGCCGCCAACGTGGCCACCGCGCAGTTCCTGAAGAAGCACGAAATTCCTGCGTTGTACCGCGTCCACGATGGTCCGCCGCCGGAGCGCCTGGAAAAACTGCGTGCGTTCCTCGGTGAGCTGGGCCTGACGTTGCATAAAGGCAAGGAAGGTCCGACACCGAAGGATTATCAGGCGCTGCTTGAAACCGTTCGTGATCGTCCTGACTACCACCTGATCCAGACTGTGATGCTGCGTTCGTTGAGCCAGGCGGTCTACAGCTCGGACAACAACGGTCACTTCGGTCTGAATTACGAAGCGTACACGCACTTCACATCGCCGATCCGTCGTTATCCGGACCTGCTGACCCATCGTGCGATTCGCAGTGTCATTCGCTCCAAGCAGGATACGCCGCACGTTCGTCGTGCCGGCGCTGCCACGATCCCGAAGGCGCGCATCTACCCATACGACGACGCGCTGCTCGACCAGTTGGGCGAACAATGCTCGATGAGCGAACGCCGTGCCGACGAGGCTACGCGCGACGTGGTCAACTGGCTCAAGTGCGAATACATGAAGGATCGCGTCGGCGAGTCGTTCCCGGGCGTGATCACCGCTGTAACCGGCTTTGGTCTGTTCGTCGAGCTGACCGACATCTATGTCGAGGGCCTGGTCCACGTGACCGCCTTGCCGGGTGACTACTACCACTTCGATCCGCTGCACCACCGCCTTGCCGGCGAGCGTACCGGGCGTAACTTCCGCTTGGGCGACACCGTTGAAGTGCGCGTCATGCGCGTCGATCTGGACGAGCGCAAGATCGATTTCGAGATCTCCGAAGCGGCAGCGGCTGCAAAGCCGACGGCTCGCAAGCGTCGTGGTCATGACACCGCGGCACCTGCTGCCACGACCACGACCACGGCTGAGAAGGATAGGGCGCCTGCCAAGTCCGGACGCCGTAGCGCTTCGACCAAGGAAAGCAGCACCGAAGCGTATCGCCCGAGCGATGCCGCCGCGAAAAACGCAGAAGTGCGTAAAAGCCGCGAGCTGAAAAAAGCGCTTCTGGCAGACGCGAAGGGTGGTAGCAAGGCATCGTCGGGAAAGTCTGACAGGTCGGGTTCTGCGCCCTCATCGGGCAAACCGGCCAGCAAACACCGTAAAGGCTCGTCAAAAACGGGCTCCGCGCCAGCTGCGAAAAGCAGCGGCGCTCGTAAACCCAAGGCCAAGTCATGAGTCAGCTGGAAAAAATCTACGGCGTTCACGCCGTAGAAGCGTTACTTCGTCATCATCCGAAACGCGTCAAGCACATCTGGCTGGCCGAGGGTCGTAACGACCCTCGCGTCCAGACGCTGGTGGCGCTGGCAGCCGAAAATCGCGTCACCATCGGGCAGGCCGAGCGCCGCGAAATGGATGCCTGGGTCGAAGGCGTGCATCAGGGTGTTGTTGCCGATGTGAGCCCGAGTCAGGTCTGGGGCGAGGCTATGCTCGACGAGCTGCTGGACCGCAGTGAGGGCTCGCCGCTGCTGTTGGTGCTGGACGGCGTGACCGATCCGCACAACCTTGGCGCCTGCCTGCGTACTGCCGATGCGGCAGGTGCGCTGGCGGTCATCGTGCCCAAGGACAAATCCGCAACCCTGACGCCAGCCGTGCGCAAGGTCGCCTGCGGTGCAGCCGAGGTCATTCCGCTCGTGGCAGTGACCAACCTGGCGCGTACCCTGGAAAAACTGCAGCAGCGCGGATTGTGGGTGGTCGGTACTGCGGGCGAGGCCGAGGTCGAGCTGTATCAGCAGGACCTGACCGGGCCGACCATTATCATCATGGGCGCGGAAGGCAAGGGCATGCGTCGCCTGACCCGTGAGCATTGTGATTATCTGGTGCGCCTGCCGATGGCGGGCAGCGTCAGCAGCCTCAACGTGTCGGTCGCGACTGGCGTGTGTCTGTTCGAAGCGCTGCGCCAGCGCAGTGTCAAGGCTGCCGGCAAAAAAGCCTGATTGCGGCTTCTGGCCAGAGTGAGCAGGTCGCGCCATGCGATCTGCTCATTAATTCACCAATTGCCTTGCGCCTCCCCCGACCCTTCTCTACAATTGCGCCCCTTGCTGTCACGGCAGGCGCGCATGTGCCTGTCCCTGAGCAAGACCAACAGTGTCATTCACTCCTTGTCTGACCGCTATTTGAGCGGCAGGCTACAACCCGTAAGGAGCATTCATGCGTCATTACGAAATTATCTTTTTGGTCCACCCGGATCAAAGCGAGCAAGTCGGCGGCATGGTAGAGCGTTACACCAAGCTGATCGAAGAAGACGGCGGCAAAATCCACCGTCTGGAAGATTGGGGCCGTCGTCAACTGGCTTACGCAATCAACAATGTTCACAAGGCTCACTACGTGATGCTGAACGTTGAGTGCACTGGCAAGGCTCTGGCCGAGCTGGAAGACAACTTCCGTTACAACGATGCTGTGATCCGTAACCTGGTCATCCGTCGCGACGAAGCCGTAACCGGCCAGTCCGAGATGCTCAAGGCTGAAGAGAACCGCAGTGAGCGCCGTGAGCGTCGTGACCGTCCTGAGCACTCCGACAGCGCCGATGGCGATGACGGCGACAACAGCGACGTTAGCGATAACGCTGACGAGTAATCCACGGACCTTTTGAGGAGCCAATTACATGGCACGTTTCTTCCGTCGTCGTAAATTCTGCCGCTTCACCGCTGAAGACGTCAAAGAGATCGATTACAAAGATCTCAACACTCTGAAAGCCTACGTATCCGAGACCGGCAAAATCGTTCCAAGCCGTATCACTGGTACCAAAGCACGTTATCAGCGTCAGCTGGCCACCGCTATCAAGCGTGCCCGCTTCCTGGCCCTGCTGGCCTACACCGACAGCCACGGCCGCTGAGACCAGGTAGTCGACAAAACGTAACAAAGGATAGAAAGCATGCGTGCCCTGGCTGAATTCATCATGCGCGGCCGTATGCAGGCCACTCTCGTAGTGGCTGGATGTGCGGCATTGCCGCTGTTGTTCTGGTTGAGTGCTGCCGCAGGGTGCCTTGTGCTCCTGCGACGCGGGTTCAGTGATGCCGTTGGTGTCCTGTCCTGGGCTCTGCTGCCGGCTTTGGTCTGGTGGTATTTCGGTGAACCTCGTACAGCCATGGTGCTGGCGGGATCACTGAGTTTGGCAATGGTTTTGCGTGCCAGCGAGTCCTGGGTCCGTGTGCTGCTGGTCAGCGTGGCGTTGGGTGTGGTGTATGCAGTAATTCTGGGCACGGTTTTTCGCGAACCTCTGGAAGCAATGTCGCAGGAGTTGCAGAAACATCTGCCGACAATGCTGGCCGGGCTCTACGAGCAGTTGAACGTAGAAGAGCGAGCGCGTCTGGGGGCACTGATTGCACCCGTCCTGAATGGCCTGATAGCGGCTGTGCTGCAAATCGTCAGTGTGCTGTGCCTGATTCTTGGGCGGTACTGGCAAGCTATGTTGTACAACCCTGGTGGTTTCGGGCGCGAATTTCGCGCCGTGAAACTCCCGCTGGTGCCGGCGTTGGTGCTGGTGGTGTGCATGCTGGTGGGGCCGAATTTCGGTCCGCAGATAGCGATGCTTACACCGCTGTGCAGCGTACCGCTGGTCTTTGCGGGCCTGGCCCTGATTCACGGACTGGTCGCTGAAAAGCGTCTGTCCAGGTTCTGGCTGGTGGGGATGTACATCACGCTGCTGGTGTTCATGCAGCTGATTTATCCGTTGCTCGTGGTAATTGCCATTGTCGACAGCCTGATTGATTTTCGCGGTCGCCGGAGCTCGAAAGATCCCGGCAATGGTCCTGCGAACGGTGAAGGTTAAAAGTTAAGAGGATTTCCACATGCAACTGATCCTTCTGGAAAAAGTCGCCAACCTGGGCAACCTGGGCGACAAAGTAAACGTTAAGGCCGGCTACGGTCGTAACTACCTGCTGCCTTACGGCAAAGCAACCGCTGCAACCGCTGCCAACGTGGCTGCGTTTGAAGAGCGTCGTGCCGAGCTGGAAAAACTGGCTGCAGACAAGAAAGCATCTGCCGAAACTCGCGCTGCCCAACTGGCTGAGCTGGAAGTGACTATCACTGCCACTGCTGGTGACGAAGGCAAGCTGTTCGGTTCGATCGGCACCCACGACATCGCTGATGCACTGACCGCCTCTGGCGTTGAAGTTGCAAAAAGCGAAGTTCGTCTGCCGAACGGCACTATCCGCAACGTTGGTGAATTCGACGTAGCCGTGCACCTGCACAGCGACGTAGAAGCGACCGTACGCGTTGTCGTAGTGGCTGCTTAAGCAACACGTAATCGTCTGGCGGCATTGACGTCAGAGGATTAACATCGGGCACGATCCTGTTCACAGGTCGTGCCCTTTGTCTTTGTGCCATCCCCATTCTGCAAACCCCGAATTGAAGTGGCCATGAACGATATTTCCGCCCCCGAACAATACGATCTGCAAACCGCTGCCCTGAAAGTGCCGCCGCATTCCATCGAGGCCGAACAGGCTGTACTCGGTGGCTTGATGCTGGACAACAACGCCTGGGAGCGGGTGCTCGATCAAGTTTCCGATGGTGATTTCTATCGACATGACCACCGCCTGATATTCCGCGCCATCGCCCGCTTGGCCGACCAGAACAGCCCGATTGACGTGGTCACGCTGGCTGAACAGCTGGACAAGGAAGGGCAGACCTCGCAAGTAGGCGGCCTGGGCTACCTCAGTGAGCTGGCGAAAAACACGCCTTCTGTCGCCAACATCAAGGCTTATGCGCAGATCGTCCGGGCCCGGGCCACGCTGCGGCAATTGATCGGCATCAGTACCGAAATCGCCGACAGTGCGTTCAATCCCGAAGGCCGGACCGCCGAAGAGATTCTTGACGAGGCTGAACGGCAGATCTTCCAGATCGCCGAAGCGCGCCCCAAGACTGGCGGCCCGGTCAGCGTCAATGACCTGCTGACCAAGGCCATCGACCGTATCGATACCCTGTTCAACAGCGACAACGCCATTACCGGTCTGTCGACCGGATATACCGATCTCGATGAAAAAACCAGCGGATTGCAACCCGCCGACCTGATCATCGTTGCCGGACGTCCGTCGATGGGTAAGACCACCTTCGCCATGAACCTGGTCGAGAACGCAGTGCTGCGCAGTGACAAGGTCGTACTGGTCTACTCGCTGGAGATGCCAGGCGAATCGCTGATCATGCGTATGTTGTCGTCGCTGGGGCGCATCGACCAGACCAAGGTGCGGGCCGGCCAGCTTGATGACGATGACTGGCCGCGTCTGACATCGGCGGTCAATCTGCTCAATGACCGCAAGCTGTTCATCGACGATACGGCCGGTATCAGCCCGTCTGAAATGCGCGCGCGGACGCGGCGGATCGTGCGTGAGCATGGCGACATCGCCATGATCATGATCGACTACCTGCAGTTGATGCAGATCCCTGGTTCCAGCGGTGATAACCGTACCAACGAGATTTCCGAGATCTCGCGCTCGTTGAAAGCGCTGGCCAAGGAATTCAACTGCCCGGTCATTGCCCTGTCGCAGCTCAACCGCTCTCTTGAGCAGCGTCCCAACAAGCGCCCGATCAACTCCGACCTCCGGGAATCCGGAGCGATCGAGCAGGATGCCGACGTCATCATGTTCGTTTACCGGGACGAGGTGTATCACCCGGAAACCGAGCACAAGGGCATTGCCGAGATCATCATCGGCAAGCAGCGTAACGGCCCCATCGGCACCACGCGTCTGGCGTTCATCGGCAAATACACGCGCTTCGAGAACCTGGCGCCGGGCAGTTACAACTTCGACGACGATTGACTTCGGGTCGACTCCATCAAATCCGACCACCGTGGTCGGACTTGATCAAAAAATGTGCTATATTCCGCGCCCGCGATTTTTCCAACGTGCAAACGTAGGTCCTGAACATGCAATCAGCCAAGCCGTTATTTGACTATCCCAAGTACTGGGCCGAATGTTTCGGACCAGCACCTTTCCTGCCCATGAGCCGGGAAGAAATGGATCTGCTTGGCTGGGATTCCTGCGACATCATCATTGTTACCGGTGATGCGTACGTGGATCACCCGTCTTTCGGCATGGCGATCATCGGTCGTCTGCTCGAATCCCAGGGCTTCCGGGTCGGGATCATCGCGCAGCCCAACTGGCAGTCCAAGGACGACTTCATGAAGCTCGGCGAGCCGAATCTGTTTTTCGGTGTCGCTGCCGGCAACATGGACTCGATGATCAACCGCTATACCGCGGACAAGAAGATTCGCTCCGATGACGCCTATACCCCTGGCGGCATGGCTGGCAAGCGTCCGGACCGCGCAAGTCTGGTCTACAGCCAGCGCTGCAAGGAAGCCTACAAGCATGTACCGATCGTGCTGGGCGGCATCGAGGCTTCGCTGCGCCGAATCGCGCACTATGACTATTGGCAGGACAAGGTTCGCAACTCGATCCTGATTGACGCCTGCGCCGACATCCTGCTGTACGGCAATGCCGAACGCGCGATCGTCGAAGTCGCCCAGCGTCTGTCCTACGGCCACAAGATCGAAGACATCACCGACGTGCGCGGTACGGCGTTCATTCGTCGTGACACGCCGCAGGGCTGGTATGAGGTCGACTCCACGCGTATCGACCGTCCGGGCAAGGTCGACAAGATCATCAACCCGTACGTCAACACCCAGGACACGCAGGCCTGCGCCATCGAGCAGGAAAAAGGCAACGTCGAGGACCCCAACGAAGCCAAGGTGGTGCAGATTCTCGCCAGCCCGCGCATGACCCGCGACAAGACGGTCATCCGCCTGCCATCGGTGGAAAAGGTCCGTAACGACGCTGTGCTGTATGCCCACGCCAACCGCGTGTTGCACCTGGAGACCAACCCGGGCAACGCTCGCGCGCTGGTGCAGAAACATGGCGACGTGGACGTCTGGTTCAACCCGCCGCCCATTCCGATGACCACTGAAGAAATGGACTACGTGTTTGGCATGCCTTACGCGCGCGTCCCGCATCCTGCGTACGGCAAGGAAAAGATCCCTGCCTACGACATGATTCGTTTCTCGGTGAACATCATGCGTGGCTGCTTCGGCGGCTGCACCTTCTGCTCGATCACCGAGCACGAAGGGCGGATTATTCAGAACCGCTCCGAAGAGTCGATCATTCGCGAAATCGAAGAAATCCGCGACAAGGTGCCGGGCTTTACCGGGGTTATTTCCGACCTGGGCGGGCCGACCGCGAACATGTATCGCATCGCCTGCAAAAGCCCGGAGATCGAGTCGGCCTGCCGCAAGCCGTCCTGCGTATTCCCGGGTATCTGCCCGAACCTGAATACCGATCACTCGTCGCTGATCCAGCTGTATCGCAGCGCGCGCGCCTTGCCGGGCGTGAAAAAGATCCTGATCGCCTCCGGCCTGCGCTACGACCTCGCGGTCGAGTCGCCGGAGTACGTCAAGGAACTGGTTACTCACCACGTAGGTGGTTACCTGAAGATCGCCCCGGAACACACCGAGGAAGGTCCGCTCAACCAGATGATGAAGCCGGGCATTGGCAGCTATGACAAGTTCAAGCGCATGTTCGAGAAGTACACCAAGGAAGCCGGCAAGGAGCAGTACCTGATTCCTTACTTCATCGCCGCCCACCCGGGCACCACCGATGAAGACATGATGAACCTGGCGCTGTGGCTCAAGGGCAATGGTTTCCGCGCGGACCAAGTGCAGGCGTTCTACCCGTCGCCGATGGCTACGGCCACCGCCATGTACCACTCGGGCAAGAACCCGCTGCGCAAGGTCACCTACAAGAGTGATGCGGTCACCATCGTGAAAAGCGAAGCGCAGCGTCGTTTGCACAAGGCTTTCCTGCGCTATCACGACCCGAAAGGCTGGCCGATGCTGCGTGAGGCACTGGAACGCATGGGCCGTGCCGACCTGATCGGGCCGGGCAAGGATCAACTGATCCCGTTGCATCAGCCGGCTACTGACAGCTATCAGAGCGCGCGCCGCAAGAACTCGACGCCAGCGGGCAGCCACAAGGTTGCGAAAAATGCCAAGACCACGCTGATCCAGACCCAGCACACCGGCCTGCCGCCACGCGGAAGCGATGGCAGCAAGCCGTGGGACAAGCGTGAAGAGGCCAAGGCTGCCGCCATCGCGCGCAACAAGCAGGCCGCCAAGGAGCGCATGGATGCAGCCAAGGGCAAAGGCACCAAACCGCCCAAGCGCAAGCCAGTAGTGCCACGCTAAGGCGAGGTATCCGCGCAGACGCAGAGCGTCGCACGATAGTTGGTATTATCGTCCCTCGTTCTGTGGGTGTACCTATCATGTGCTCGTGTGCTGATAGTGCCGGAAATGTAGGGTCGGGCAGTGCTGAAAACCCACCTGCAATCCCTTGTGGGAGCGAGCTTGCTCGCGAAAGCGGTGGTTCAGTGATGACGCCTTCGCGAGCAAGCTCGCTCCCACGGGGTGGGAATGCCTTGGGTGAAGCTGCGCGTCTTACACCTGCAACGCGCCGCATGCGTATCCAAACGCCTTCACAATTCTTCACCCCCCACTCAATCCCTCTGCCACACTGTCTGCCTTATTACTGTGCGACCCTTGCACCGTTGGCTTCGGCCGGCACGATTTTGGTGCTGCGCCTGTTCAGGCGGGGAATGCCACTCTCGTTGGCGCACGACTTTGACCGGATGGCATAAGTCTTGCGCGGCTCAATTACCGTTCAGGCTCGCAGGAGGCACGCCGTGTCGATTCATATTGCCTTGCACCATGTCACGCACTATCGCTACGACCGCGCGGTCGAACTGGGTCCGCAGATCGTTCGCCTGCGTCCAGCCGCTCATAGCCGCACACGCGTGCTGTCTTATTCGCTGAAAGTCCTGCCTGAAAACCATTTCATCAACTGGCAGCAGGACCCTCAAGGCAATTACCTCGCGCGTCTGGTCTTCCCGGAAAAGACCGACGAATTCCGTGTCGAAGTCGATCTGGTCGCCGAGATGGCGGTGTTCAATCCGTTCGACTTCTTCCTGGAGCCCTACGCCGAGAACATTCCGTTCACCTACGCCAGCGAAGAGCAGCGCGAGCTGGCGCCGTACCTCGAAAAACTGCCGCTGACCCCGAGATTTCAGGCGTATCTGGACAGCATCAGTCGCGAGCCGATTCCGGCCATCGACTTCCTGGTCGGCCTCAACCAGCGCCTGAGTCAGGACGTCGCCTACCTGATCCGCATGGAACCCGGCGTTCAGACCCCGGAATTCACCCTGGAAAACGCATCGGGCTCGTGCCGCGACTCCGCATGGCTGCTCGTGCAGCTATTGCGTCATCTGGGCATGGCGGCGCGCTTTGTGTCGGGCTACCTCATTCAGCTCAAGGCCGATGTCGAGGCGCTCGACGGGCCGTCCGGTACGGATGTCGACTTCACCGACCTGCACGCCTGGTGCGAGGTCTATCTGCCGGGCGCAGGCTGGGTCGGGCTGGACGCCACGTCCGGCCTGTTCGCTGGCGAAGGACACATTCCTCTGGCGTGCAGCCCCGAGCCTTCCTCGGCAGCACCGATCAGTGGTCTGGTCGAGCCGTGCGAAACCGATTTCAGCCACGAAATGTCGGTCGAACGCATCTGGGAGGCGCCGCGCGTCACCAAGCCTTACACCGAAGCGCAATGGCAGGACATTCAGGCGCTTGGTCGACAGATCGACGCCGATCTGCTGCGCGACGATGTGCGTCTGACCATGGGCGGCGAGCCGACCTTCGTGTCCATCGACGACCGCGATGGCGCCGAATGGAACACCGCCGCGCTGGGGCCGCGCAAGCGCGAGCTGTCCGCCGAGCTGTTCCAGCGCATGCGCGGGCATTACGCGCCGCTGGGCATCGTGCATTTCGGGCAAGGCAAATGGTATCCAGGTGAGCAACTGCCGCGCTGGTCGCTGAACTGCTTCTGGCGCAAGGACGGCCAGCCGGTGTGGCGCAATAATGCGCTGATCGCCGATGAAACCCGTGACTACGGTGCTACGGGCGAACTGGCAGGGCGTTTTCTCGCCAGTGTTGCCGAGCGCCTGAAGCTGCCGGCCCGCTTCGTTTTCCCGGCTTACGAAGACAATTTCTACTACTTGTGGCGCGAAGGCGCATTGCCGGTCAACGTCACCGCCGAAGATTCGCGGCTGGGTGACGAGCTGGAGCGGGCCCGTCTGCGCAAGGTCTTCGCTCAGGGGCTGGACAAGATGATCGGTCAGGTTCTGCCGCTGGCTCGCAACGCGGACGGTGACAGCTGGCAGAGTGGCCGCTGGTACTTGCGTGACGAGCATTGCCGTCTGGTGCCGGGGGATTCTGCGCTGGGCTATCGATTGCCGCTGGCGTCGCAGCCTTGGGTCAAGGCGGCGGAATACCCGTTCATTCATCCGACCGACCATAACCAGGACTTCCCCGAACTGGCCGACAGCGACTCGTTGACCTCAGCGCTCAAGTCCACAGACACGGACGCCGAGCGCCCGCCGAAGATCGACGAGTCGGCCGACTGGCTGACCCGCACGGCGCTGTGTGCCGAAGCGCGCGAGGGGCGGCTGTACCTGTTCATGCCGCCGCTGCAAAAGCTTGAGGAATACCTTGAACTGGTGGCGGTGATCGAGGCGACTGCAGAGGAACTGCAGTGCCCGATCCTGCTGGAAGGCTACGAACCGCCGAGCGATCCGCGGCTGTGCAATTTCCGGATCACGCCGGACCCCGGTGTGATCGAGGTCAACGTGCAGCCTTCGGCGAGCTGGGACGAACTGGTCGAGCGCACCGAGTTTCTCTATGAACAGGCGCGCCTCACGCGTCTGACCACCGAGAAGTTCATGATCGACGGCCGTCATACTGGCACCGGCGGGGGCAACCATTTCGTGCTGGGCGGCGCAACGCCGGCAGATTCGCCGTTTCTGCGGCGTCCGGACCTGCTGCGCAGCCTGATCAGCTACTGGCACAACCATCCTTCGCTGTCGTACCTGTTTTCCGGCCTGTTCATCGGCCCGACGTCTCAGGCACCGCGCATCGACGAAGCGCGCAATGATTCGCTCTACGAGATGGAAATCGCTTTTGCACAGATGCCGAAGCCAGGCGAGCAGGTTGCGCCGTGGGTGGTGGACCGTCTGCTGCGTAACCTGCTGATTGACGTCACCGGCAATACCCACCGTGCCGAGTTCTGCATCGACAAGCTTTACTCGCCCGATGGCGCAACCGGACGCCTGGGGCTGCTCGAGCTGCGCGCCTTCGAGATGCCGCCGCATGCGCGCATGAGCCTGGCGCAACAGTTGCTGCTACGGGCGCTGGTGGCGCGCTTCTGGCGTGAACCCTACGCACCCGCGAAGCTGGCGCGCTGGGGCACGCAACTGCATGACCGCTTCATGCTGCCGCACTTCATCGAGCAGGATTTTGCCGATGTGGTCGCCGATCTCAACGCGGCAGGCTACCCGGTGCAGGCCGACTGGTTCTCTGCGCACCTGGAATTCCGCTTCCCGAAAGTGGGCGATTACGCCGTCAACGGCATCGAGCTGGAGCTGCGTCAGGCGCTGGAGCCCTGGCATGTCCTGGGTGAAGAGGGCTCGGCCGGCGGCGCGGTGCGCTACGTCGATTCATCGCTGGAGCGTCTGCAAGTGCATATCAGCGGGCTGCCACCGCAACGCTACGTGTTGACCTGTAACGGTGTCGCAGTGCCCCTGCAGCCGACCGGACGGGTCGGTGAGTTCGTCGCGGGTGTGCGTTATCGCGCCTGGCAGCCGGCCAATTGCCTGCAACCGACCATTGGCGTGCATGCGCCACTGGTTTTCGATCTGCTCGACACCTGGATGCACCGCTCTCTGGGTGGCTGCGAGTATCATGTCGCCCATCCGGGCGGCCGTAACTACGAAACCTTGCCGGTCAACGCCAACGAAGCGGAAAGCCGTCGCCTGTCACGTTTCTTCCGCATCGGCCACACCCCAGGCAAACTGGACGTTCCGTCGCTCAACATTAACGACGAGCTGCCGATGACGCTGGATATGCGTCTGCATTAAAAAAACAGTGGCTCTGTGCGTCAGATGCACACGGACGTGACATCTGACTGCACTAATCTGAAGTCCTTACGTTGCCTGCCGAGCCTTCCATGCCCGACCTGCTTGACCACTACCCGCTGTCCGAGGGTACTTACCACGAAATGCTCGACGCCGACGGAGCCGTTCGCCCGCACTGGCGTCGTCTGTACGAGCACATGCGGCGCAGCAGCGCGGCGCAACTGATCCAGCGCCAGGCCCTGCTGACCCGGCAGATTCAGGAAAACGGTGTCACCTACAACGTCTATGCCGACCCCAAGGGTGCCGATCGCCCGTGGGAGCTGGACCTGTTGCCGCACATCATTGCGGCGGATGAATGGCAGCACGTGGCGGCAGGGATTGCCCAGCGTGCACGGCTGCTCAACGCAGTGCTCGCGGACCTTTACGGCCCGCAGACGCTGATCGCCAATGGCCTGCTGCCCGCCGAGCTGGTGTTTGGCCACAACAACTTTCTCTGGCCGTGTCAGGGCGTGAAGCCCCCTGAAGGCACGTTCCTGCACATGTACGCCGTCGACCTGGCGCGTACCCCGGACGGACGCTGGTGGGTCACTGCCGACCGTACCCAGGCGCCTTCGGGTGCCGGTTATGCGCTCGAAAACCGCCAAAGCGTCGCGCGCGCCTTGCCGGAGACCTATCGCGACCTGCAGGTCCGGCACCTGTCGGGTTTCTTCGACGCGTTGCAGCAGACGCTGGCCCGTCAGGCGCCCACCAGCAACGAGGCACCGCTGATCGTCCTGCTGACGCCGGGCCGTTTCAACGAAAGCTACTTCGAACATTTGTACCTGGCGCGACAACTGGGCTATCCGCTGGTCGAGGGTGGTGATCTGACGGTGCGCGATGCCACGGTCTACCTGAAAACCCTCAGCGGCTTGCGTCGGGTTCACGCCATCATGCGCCGTCTGGACGATGACTTCTGCGACCCTCTGGAATTGCGTACCGACTCCGCGCTGGGTGTACCGGGGCTGCTTGAGGCCGTGCGTCAGGGCAACGTGCTGGTCGCCAATGCGTTGGGCAGTGGTGTGCTGGAGTCTCCGGGGCTGCTGGGCTTTTTGCCGAAAATCAGTCAATACCTGTTCGGCGAGGATCTGATCCTGCCCTCGGTGGCGACCTGGTGGTGCGGAGAGCCGCCGGTGCTGGCCCAGGCGCTGGAAAAACTGCCGGATCTGTTGATCAAGCCGGCGTTCCCCTCGCAACATTTCGCGCCGGTGTTTGGCCGTGATTTGAATGAGGAGCAGCGTCTGGTCCTTGCCCAGCGCATGCAGTCGCGGCCCTATGCCTACGTCGCGCAGGAGCTGGCGCAGTTGTCCCATGCTCCGGTGCTACAGGCTGATGGCACCGGTTTACAGCCGCGCGCCATTGGCATGCGTGTGTATGCAGTGGCCAGTCTTGATGGCTATCGTGTGCTGCCGGGCGGCTTGACCCGAGTGGCCGCTGAAGCCGACGCCGACGTGGTATCGATGCAGCGTGGCGGGGCGAGCAAGGACACTTGGGTGCTGGGTGAGCGCTCGCACCTCGGCGAGCCGTGGAAAGGCCAGCGTAAGCTGGGTGTCTACGACCTGATTCGTCGCGACCCTTATCTGCCGTCACGGGTGGTGGAAAACCTGTTCTGGTTCGGACGTTACTGCGAGCGCTGTGACGACAGTGCACGCCTGCTGCGTATCATGCTGACGCGCTACGTCGACGACGATGACCCTCTTGCGCTGCAAGCCGCCGTCGCGCTGGCCGAGAGTCTGGGCATGCTGCCCGAGGCGCAGGAAGGCGAAGAGCTGAAGGATCGCCTGCTTGTCGCGCTGATGGGTGACGAGTGGCCGTTCAGCCTGCGCGCCAATTTGCAGCGTTTGCAGTGGGCCGCTTCGCAAGTGCGTGGCAAGTTATCCAAGGAAAACTGGCAGGCGCTGGTCGAGTTGCAGCGCGAAGCCTTGAGTCTGGAAACCGAAGAGCCGGATTTCGGCGAACTGCTGGATTTTCTCAACCGTCTGGTGATGTCGCTGGCAGCGCTCTCCGGTTTTGCGCTGGACGACATGACCCGCGACGAAGGCTGGAGCTTCCTGATGATCGGGCGACGTATCGAGCGCCTGAAGTTTCTCAGTACCAGCCTGTCGGCGTTTTTGCGCGGGCTGGTGGTTTTCGAACAGGCCGGGCTGGAGTGGTTGCTGGAGCTGGGCAACAGCAGCATCACCTATCGCTCGCGGTACATGGCGGTGCCGCATCTGATTCCGGTGCTGGACCTGTTGTTGCTCGACGAGCAGAACCCGCATGCGGTGCTGTTTCAGCTCAAGCTGGTGCAGCGCTCGTTGCGCCGCCTGAACGACGAGTTCGATGCGCCACGCGACAGCAGCCTGACGGTGTTGGCGCAGCGTCTTGCCGCGTTCGACCTGGGCAGCCTGGAGAATCCTTTGTTTGGCCAGAGCAGTATCGACGCCTTACTCGACGGGCTGGCGGACCTGCTGCAGAGCATTGGCGACAGCAGTGGCCTGGCGTCCGATCGCTTGGCGTTGCGCCATTTTGCCCACGTCGATGATGTCAGCCAACGTACGGTGTCTGTCTGATGAGCGCTTTCTACCAGATTTTCCATGACACACATTACAAGTACGACAGCCCGGTCTCGTTGGCCCAGCAACTGGCGCACCTGTGGCCGCGCAGCAGTCCCTGGCAGCGTTGCACCGAGCAGGCGCTGGAGATTCTTCCTGAACCCACCACGCGTCGCGATGAGCTGGATGTATTCGGCAACCCGCTGACCCGTCTGGCCTTCGAGCGTCCACATGATGAATTGCAGGTCAATGCGCGGTTGCGTATCGAGGTGATGGAGAAGCCGTTTCTGGACTTCAATCTGTCGCCCGAATGGGAAGTGACCCGCAGCGCGCTGACATACAGCGCCAAGCCGATGACCGAAGATATTCTGGAGGCCTGCCGCTATCGTTTCGAATCCCCCTACGTTCACCTGAAGCGCTCGTTCGTCGAGTTCTCGCAGGTCTGTTTCCCGCCGGGCCGTCCATTGTTGCTGTGTGTGCAGGCCTTGATGGAAAAGATCTTCGAGGAGTTTACCTTCGATGAAGAGGCCACTCAGGTCGCCACGCCGCTGGTGGAAGTGCTGGAGCGGCGGCGAGGCGTGTGTCAGGACTTCGCCCATTTGATGCTGGCGTGTCTGCGCTCCCGTGGCCTGGCGGCGCGCTATGTGAGCGGCTATCTGCTGACCCAGCCGCCACCGGGCCAACCCCGGTTGATCGGTGCCGACGCCTCGCACGCCTGGGTCTCGGTATTCTGTCCGGCCTCTGGCTGGGTGGACTTCGACCCTACCAACAATGTGCAGCCTGCGCTGGAGCACATCAGCCTGGCCTGGGGGCGCGATTTTTCTGATGTCTCGCCGTTGCGTGGCGTGATTCTGGGCGGCGGCACGCATGATCCTGAGGTGCGGGTGACGGTGATGCCGGTCAGCGCCTAATTACCTGCTCCCGTGAATCGTTCTTCAGAAGGGCGCTCCGTCGCGAGCGTCCGCGGGACCATTTGACGCACGTTCTTGGAACCCCGGCCCTGATCGGGCACTCTCTTCTTACATCAGTTTTACGTTAATCAAGTCCTGCCCTGGAGATTCAAATGATTCGCACGCTTGTAGCGATTTCGCTGTTGTCATTGGCCAGTGGTCAATTGCTGGCTGCCGAGTGCTCGGTCACAGTCGATTCGACCGATCAAATGATGTACGACACCAAAGCCATTGAGATCGACAAGAGCTGCAAGGAATTCACCGTCAACCTGACTCACTCCGGCAGCCTGCCGAAGAATGTCATGGGCCATAACTGGGTGCTGGGCAAAAAGGCCGACACCCAGGCAATCGTCACCGACGGCATGGCGGCGGGCATCGACAAGGACTATTTGAAGCCGGACGACAGCCGCGTCATCGCCCACACCAAAGTCATCGGCGCTGGCGAAAAGGACGCGGTGACGTTTGACGTGTCGAAGCTCGACCCGGCACAGGAATACCAGTTCTTCTGCACCTTCCCCGGGCACATCAGCATGATGAAAGGCGCTGTGACCCTGAAGTAACGACAGGTCCCTTGAGGCGGGTGAGGAGCGTCGCACGACTTGGGGTCATCGTTCCTCACGCTCCAGCGTGGGAATGCCTTGGGTGACGCTCTGCGTCACAGATCTGCGCCACGCCGTACATTCCGGATAGGACGTAGAGCGTCCAGAAAGGCGTACCCACGCGGAGCATGGGCACGATAGTGTTGCGGCTCTCTCGTTCCGCACCCTCTCACGGCGCGTACGGCAATTCGCGTTTGTGCTGAGTCTTGGCGTAGGTTTCGCAAATGATCCGGAACGCTTCTTCGCGCACCGGCTCGCCGTGCAGGAAGGCGTCGATCTCGGCGTAGGTCACGCCGTGCGAGGCTTCGTCCGGTTTGCCGGGTGACAGGTCTTCCAGGTCCGCAGTCGGTACTTTCTCGACCAATGATTCCGGTGCGCCGAAATGGCGGGCGATGGCGCGTACCTGGTTTTTCACCAGACCGCTCAACGGTGCCAGGTCGCATGCGCCGTCGCCGAACTTGGTGAAGAAGCCCATCACCGCTTCGGCCGCGTGATCAGTGCCGATCACCAGCCCATGATAGGCCCCGGCGACGGTGTACTGCGCGACCATGCGCATGCGCGCCTTGGTGTTGCCGAGCACGAAATCCACCGAGGTCGCCGGAAGTCCATCGAACGCCTTCACCTCGGCGGCCAGTGCCTTGACGCTGCTGCCGATGTTGATGGTATGGCGCTCGTCCGGCTCGATGAAATCGACAGAGGCCTGGGCTTCGTGCTCATCGGCCTGCACCACATAAGGCAGGCGCACCGCGATGAAGCGATAAGCATTGTCGCCCGTGCTTTCACGCAGTTCCTTGACCGCACGCTGAGCGAGCAAGCCGGCCGTCAGCGAGTCGACCCCGCCGCTGATACCGAGCACCAGGGTCTTGAGCCGTGCGTTCTGCAGGCACTCCTTGATGAAGTTGACGCGGCGGGCGACCTCGGCCTGCAGCGCGTTCTGGTCCGCGAAAGGTGGCTGGACCTTGAGCTGTTCAGCAATCTGGCGCTGTACGGCGTGCATGATTCACTCCTCGTAAATAGGACAATTCAAGCGGGTTTTTCCGGGCTCGGCAAATCCGGCACCTTGAACACATGCCGCAGGTAGGCGACAAAGTTCGGATCCTTGCACTGCGTCTTGCCGGGCTCGTCAGAGATTTTCGCCACGGCCTGACCGGCGCAAGCCGTCATTTTCAATACCATGTTCATCGGCGCAATGCCGGGGATGTCGGCCGTCAGGTTGGTGCCGATACCGAAGCTGACATTGATGCGTCCGCGCAACGCACGAAAGATATCGAGCGCCTTGGGCAGGTTCAGCCCATCGGAAAACACCAGCGTCTTGCTCATCGGGTCGATACCGAGCTTCTGGTAATGCGAGATGCATTTTTCGGCCCACTTCACCGGGTCGCCCGAATCATGGCGCAAACCGTCGAACAGCTTGGCGAAGTACAGATCGAAGTCGTTCAGGAAGGCATCAGTGGTGATGCAGTCGGTCAGCGCGATCCCCAGCAGGCCGCGGTATTCGCGGACCCAGCAATCGAGCGCGGCGATCTGACTGTCGATCAGACGCGGTCCCAACTGCTGATGGGCCATGATCCATTCGTGAGCCATGGTGCCCAAGGGTTTCAGGTCCAGCTGACGGGCCAGATGAACGTTGCTGGTGCCGACGAACTGACCTGGAAAGTCGTTTTTCAGGACACCAAGCATTTCTTCCTGCACACGATAGGAAAACCGCCTGCGCGTGCCGAAGTCCGCCACTTTCAGCTCGGCCAGTTCATCCGCCGTGGCATGCGTGGTCAGCCATTCGAACTTGTCATACAGACGATCCCGCGCCTGACTGAGCAGGGTATCCGGGTAACGATGCCGGTTGCGCACTTCGCTGACGATGGCCAGCAGCGGCACTTCAAACAAAATGACATGCAGCCACGGCCCATGCAGGCGAATGCACAGTTCGTCATTCTCGATGGTGGTTTTCACGTAGCGGGTATTGAAGCGGAACAGCCCGAGAAAGCGCAGGAAATCCGGTTTGATGAAGGTGATGCGCTCCAGAAAAGCCAAATGTTCAGGGCTCAGCGACAGCTCGCACAACAGCTCGATCTGGTGCTTGATTTCATCCAGATAGGGGCGAAGGTCCTCCCCGTTGCGGCAACGGAACTCCCACTCGACGTCCACGTTCGGGTAGTTGTGCAGGACGGCCTGCATCATGGTCAGCTTGTAGAAATCGGTATCGAGCAGGCTTTGCACGATGCTATTGGAAAAGGCGCTCTCGCTCATTGAATCAGGCTCTCCAGAGCAGCCGGATAAAGTGGGGCGCGTGACTTCCTGTCTGTCACCATGGAAGGCTCACGGCCGGATGGGTGTGCATTGTCGCCCTTAAGCGGGGGGTTGATCCAACTGTTCCAGCATCCACTGTAGAAAAACCCGGATTTTGGGCACGTCGGCGGTGTGTTCCGGATAGGACAGGTAGTAGGCGCTGTTAGTGCTGGGCAATGCGTAATCCCAGGCAATCACCAGTTTGCCCTCGGCCAGTTCCTCCTCGACCAGAAAGCGTGGCAGCAGCGCAACGCCGCAGCCAACCTGGGCTGCGCGGATGCACATATAGAAGGTTTCAAAGCGCGGCCCGTGATAGCTGTGGTCGGTGTGATAGCCCTGGCTTTCGAACCATTCATGCCAGGCTTCGGGGCGGAAGGCATTCTGCAGCAGGACCAGCTCGCTCAGTTGGGTCGGGTCGCTGAGCGGCTCGTCCGGCAGGCTTTCGGGGGCGCACACCGCCACCAGTTCCTCGCTGAACAGCTTCACGCTTTCTGCACCGGGCGTGGCGGCCTGGCCGAAATAGAACGACACGTCGCAACGGCCTTTGATCAGATCATCGGATTCCTGCTCGTTGATAAGGTCCAGATGAATGTGCGGGTGACGCAAGCGCCAGCCCTTGAGGCGCGGCACCAGCCAGCGGGCGCCGAATGTCGACGGGGTGGAGACGCGCAGTACTTCGGTTTCTCCGCCGTAGGAGCGCAGGAAGTGGGTGGACATCTCAATCTGGGTCAGGATCTTGCGCACTTCGGCCAGGTACAGCGCCCCGGCTGGCGTCAGTTGCAGACGGCGGCGCACGCGCTGGAACAACAGGTGCTGAACCAGCTCTTCGAGTTGCGCGACCTGCTTGCTGACGGCGCTCTGGGTCAGGTTGAGTTCTTCTGCCGCGCGCGTGAAGCTCAGGTGCCGGGTCACTGCCTCAAAGCATTGCAATGCGGCTATCGAGGGCAGATGACGTTTGTTCAGCATGATGACTTCTCTGTTTGCGGCGCGAAGGGGCTGGCGTAAGCAATATGAATTATCGGAATGATATCTCGCTTAAAGGTCGTTTGTCGGGCGCATGCAGGGAGGTTATTACTGGCGCCGCGTGACGCGCTTTTCAGAATCTGACGATGGCTGCAGCAGGTCCCGTTTAATCCGCTAGCCTCAAATGGTGCGTCTCGTAGCGTTCGCGCACCGGGCGTGTGCAATTCGGTGACGTGTGCTGTTACAGGTGGGTTGCCCATCACGGCATGTGCCGGTTGCTACTCGAGTACGCTTGGGTTGCTCTTTTTTCGTCCGGGGTTGCACCTTGCGTGCTCGAAGCAACCAGAGTGCCCCTATTGCGCGGCGTTGCATGATGGATCGATACGAAGAACACGACATCTCCCTCAACTAAAAAGCGATGGCACGCGCCTTGCTCTGAGCAACTCTGTATCTGTTTGATCATGAAAGTGCCAACTAAAAAAATATCCTCAGGAGCACCACTTATGTCGCATACGTTTTACAGGAAAGGTTTTCTGGCAATCGCAGTGGCTACTGCATTGGGCGTGTCTTCGTTTGCACAGGCGGACGTGAAAATCGGCGTAGCGGGCCCAATGACCGGCGCGAACGCGTCGTTTGGTCAGCAATACATGAAGGGCGCGCAGGCAGCAGCCGACGCGATCAATGCGGCAGGTGGTGTCAACGGGGAGAAAATAGTACTGGTCGCGGGCGATGACGCCTGTGAGCCCAAGCAGGCCGTGGCGGTTGCCAACCGTCTGGTGGATCAGGAAAAAGTGATTGGTGTCGTCGGTCACTTCTGCTCGTCGTCGACCATCCCTGCTTCGGAGATCTACGGCGACGCTGGCATTATTGCCATTACGCCAGGCTCGACCAACCCGGCCGTGACCGAACGTGGCCTGAAAGAGATGTTCCGCATGTGCGGCCGTGACGACCAGCAGGGTGTCGTTGCGGGTGACTACATCGTCGACGTGCTCAAAGGCAAGAAAGTCGCCGTTATCAACGACAAGGACACTTACGGTAAGGGCCTCGCTGACGCAACGGCCAAGCAACTGACCGCGCGGGGCGTCAAGCCGATCCTCGAAGAGGGTCTGACCCGTGGCGAAAAAGATTTCAGTGCGCTGGTCACGAAGATTCGTTCGGTAGGCGCTGACGTCGTGTACTTCGGTGGTCTGCACCCGGAAGCCGGTCCGCTGGTTCGTCAGATGCGCGAGCAGGGCCTCAAGGACGTCAAGTTCATGTCCGATGATGGCGTCGTGACCGACGAGCTGGTCACCACTGCAGGTGGTGCACAGTACGTCGATGGCGTGTACATGACCTTCGGCGCTGACCCGCGCGCATTGCCGGACAGCAAGGCTGTCGTGGACCAGTTCCGCAAGGCCGGTTACGAGCCTGAAGGCTACACCCTCTACGCGTACGCTTCGGTACAGGCCCTGGCGGCCGGTTTCAATGGTGCCAAGTCCAACAAGGGTGACGCAGCCGCCACGTGGCTCAAGGCCAACCCGGTCAAGACCGTCATGGGCGAGAAAGCCTGGGATGCCAAGGGTGACCTGAAAGTCTCCGACTACGTGGTTTACCAGTGGGACGCCGCCGGCAAGTACAAGCAACTCGAAAAACAGAAGTGAGATAGACCTCGCGTCGGCCCTGCGCGTCAGGCGCTGATCCGATGATGGGCTCGCCCAGGAGCGAGCCTGCATCTCTTTTATCGTTTTCGGACCTGTCGGTCATGCCTCACGAGGGCGTGACTGACAGGGTGCTGAGCTGCCTTTTTGTGTGAGCGTGCGTGATGGATGGAATCTTCCTGCAACAAATGGTCAACGGACTCACCCTCGGGTCTGTCTATGGCCTCATCGCCATCGGCTATACGATGGTCTATGGCATCATCGGCATGATTAACTTCGCCCATGGCGACGTGTACATGATTTCTGCCTACCTGGCCGCCATCGGCCTCGCGGTTCTGTCTTTCTTCGGACTGGAATCCTTTCCGTTCCTGATTCTCGGTACGCTAATCTTCACCATCGTGGTGACCGGTGTTTACGGCTTCGTCATCGAGCGCGTGGCGTACAAGCCACTGCGCAACTCGACCCGTCTGGCGCCGCTGATCAGCGCTATCGGTATTTCCCTGATCCTGCAGAACTACGCACAGATCAGCCAGGGTGCGCGCCAGCAAGGCGTGCCTACACTGCTCGAAGGTGCGTGGCGCTTTGAAGTCGGCAGCGGCTTCGTGCAGATCACCTACACCAAGATCTTCATCCTCATTGCCGCCTTCGTCGGCATGGGCGTGCTGACCTACATCATCAAGTACACCAAGCTGGGCCGCATGTGCCGGGCCACCCAGCAAGACCGCAAGATGGCCTCGATTCTCGGTATCAACACCGACCGGGTCATTTCCTATGTGTTCATCATCGGCGCGGCCATGGCGGCGTTGGCCGGTGTGCTGATCACCATGAATTACGGCACGTTCGACTTCTATGCCGGCTTCATCATCGGCATCAAGGCGTTTACTGCCGCCGTGCTGGGCGGGATCGGCTCGTTGCCGGGTGCCATGCTGGGCGGTTTGATCCTGGGGGTTGCCGAGTCGCAGTTCTCCGGTCTGATCAACTCCGATTACAAAGACGTGTTCAGTTTCGGCCTGCTGGTGCTGATCCTGATTTTCCGTCCCCAAGGCCTGCTGGGTCGCCCACTCGTGGCGAAGGTATAAGTATGTCCGTTCCTGTTGCTGTTCCTGTTTCCAAACCTGTCGACATCAAGAAGAGTCTGATCGATGCCGTGGTTGCCGGGTTGCTGGCGCTGATTGTGTTCGGCCCCATCGTCGGGATCGTGCTCGATGGCTACAGCTTCAACCTGCAACCGACCCGCGTGGCCTGGCTGGTGGGCGTGGTCATGATCGGTCGCTTCCTGATCAGTCTGTTTCTGCAGACGCCCAGCGGCCTGCGTGTTTCCCAGAGCTTCGAAAGCTCCGACTCCGGCGTGCATGTGCTCAAACCGGATCATCGATCGCGCCTGTACTGGATCATTCCGCTGCTGATCGTGATTGCCATCGTCTTCCCGATTTTCGCCAACAAGTACATTCTGACTGTGGTCATCCTCGGTCTGATCTACGTGCTGCTGGGCCTGGGGCTGAACATCGTGGTCGGTCTGGCGGGGCTGCTCGATCTTGGCTACGTGGCGTTTTATGCCATCGGTGCCTATGGTCTGGCGCTGGGCTATCAGTATCTGGGGCTGGGCTTCTGGTCGGCGTTACCGCTGGCGGCGATTGCGGCGGCGCTGGCCGGATGCATTCTTGGTTTCCCGGTGTTGCGCATGCATGGTGACTATCTGGCCATCGTGACCCTCGGGTTCGGCGAGATCATTCGTCTGGTGCTGAACAACTGGCTGTCGTTCACTGGCGGCCCGAACGGTGTGCCGGTGCCCGCGCCCACCTTCCTGGGGCTGGAATTCGGCCGACGCGCCAAGGATGGCGGGGTGCCGATCCATGAATATTTCGGCTTCGATTACAACCCTGACCTGAAATTCATCTTCATCTACGCCGTGCTGTTTCTGGTCGTGCTGGCGGTGCTGTTCATCAAGCATCGCCTGACCCGCATGCCGATCGGGCGTGCCTGGGAAGCCTTGCGCGAGGACGAGATCGCCTGTCGTTCGATGGGCCTCAATCACGTGCTGGTCAAGCTGTCGGCGTTCACGATTGGCGCATCGACCGCAGGCCTTGCCGGGGTGTTTTTTGCCAGCTATCAGGGCTTCGTCAACCCAACCTCATTCACCTTTTTCGAATCGGCGCTGATTCTGGCGATTGTGGTGCTGGGCGGCATGGGCTCGACCGTCGGTGTGGTGATCGCCGCGTTTGTGCTGACCGTTGCGCCTGAGCTGCTGCGCAGCTTCTCCGAGTACCGCGTGCTGCTGTTCGGGATTCTGATGGTGCTGATGATGATCTGGCGACCACGCGGCCTGATTCGCATCAGCCGCACCGGGGTGAAACCGCGCAAGGGCGCGCTGGTGACTGAGGAGGCTGCGCGATGAGCACTGAAGTGATTCTCTCCGTAGAGCACCTGATGATGCACTTTGGCGGCATCAAGGCCCTCAGCGACGTCAGCCTCAAGGTCCGTCGCAATTCGATTTTCGCCCTGATCGGCCCCAACGGTGCGGGCAAGACTACGGTCTTCAACTGCCTGACCGGTTTCTACAAGGCCACTGGCGGACGCATCGAACTGCACACTCGTGGCAAGACCACCAATGTGATCAAGCTATTGGGCGAGCCGTTCCAGGCGACCGACTTCGTGTCGCCGAAAAGCTTCCTCAGCCGGGTGTACTACAAGATGTTCGGCGGCACCCATCTGGTCAACAGGGCAGGGCTGGCGCGCACGTTTCAGAACATTCGCCTGTTCAAGGAAATGTCGGTGGTTGAAAACCTGCTGGTCGCCCAGCACATGTGGGTCAACCGCAGCCTGATCAGCGGGATCCTGAATACCAGGGGCTATCGCAAGGCCGAAGAGGACGCGCTGAATACCGCGTTTTACTGGCTGGAGGTGGTCGATCTGGTGGACTGCGCCAACCGTCTGGCTGGCGAATTGTCCTATGGGCAGCAACGCCGTCTGGAGATTGCGCGAGCCATGTGCACGCGGCCGCAGGTGATCTGCCTGGATGAGCCGGCTGCCGGCCTCAACCCGCAGGAAACCGAGGCGCTCAGCGGCATGATCCGTCTGCTGCGTGACGAGCACGATATGACCATCGTGCTGATCGAGCATGACATGGGCATGGTCATGGGGATTTCCGACGATATTGTGGTGCTCGACCATGGCAACGTGATTGCGATGGGGGGGCCGGAACAGATCCGTAACGATCCGAAGGTGATTGCCGCGTATCTGGGCGCTGATGAAGAGGAGCTGGTATGAGCAAGCCGATCCTCGAACTGAAAGAGATCGATGTGTTTTACGGGCCGATTCAGGCCCTGAAGAAAGTCTCGCTGCACATCAATGAGGGCGAAACGGTGAGCCTGATCGGCTCCAACGGCGCGGGCAAGTCCACGCTGCTGATGTCGATCTTCGGTCAGCCGCGCGCGGCCAGTGGGCAGATCATCTATCAGGGCACCGATATCACCCAGAAGTCCTCGCATTACATCGCCTCCAACGGTATTGCGCAGTCACCGGAGGGGCGGCGGGTCTTTCCCGACATGTCGGTCGAGGAAAACCTGATGATGGGCACCATTCCGATTGGCGACAAGCATTCGGCCGAAGACATGCAGCGCATGTTCGAGCTGTTCCCCAGGCTCAAGGAGCGCCGCAATCAGCGAGCCATGACCATGTCCGGAGGCGAGCAGCAAATGCTCGCCATCGCCCGCGCGCTGATGAGTCGTCCGAAACTGCTGCTGCTCGATGAGCCAAGCCTGGGGCTGGCCCCGATCATCGTCAAACAGATCTTCTCGACCCTGCGTGAACTGGCAGCCACAGGCATGACGATATTCCTGGTCGAGCAGAACGCCAACCATGCGCTCAAGCTGTCCGACCGGGCTTACGTCATGGTCAATGGCGAGATTCGCCTGTCCGGCACCGGGCAGGAATTGCTGGTAAATGAAGAGGTAAGGAACGCTTATCTGGGCGGGCATTGAGTTCGTCAAAACCCTGCCGTTTTCTTCGCGCGCCCCGGATGCTCAAACATCCGGGGCGCGGTCGTATGCAATTGTGGAAAACAATTTTGGCGCGGCTGATAAGTGCGACATAAAACCGCTGCAAATGGTTGTTTTGTCACCGTTTTGACTTGTTCAGGTTTACTGTGGAACCGGCTGTTAATAACTTGGGAGTATTTGCCTGCAGCCCTTTATGCATAAGGCCTGTAGAAGAGTGGTTAAATTTCGCACAGTGGTTTTCAACCGGCCTGATGGGGCGTTTGTCAACAGCATGGGGGCTGGTCGTTCATACAGGTTTTTCAGGTGAACAGCCTGTGGATAAGTCTGTTAACAAGCCTTGGAAAGACTGCCCCGGACGTTATAGGGTCTGGGCTACAGGCCATCACCGTTTTCTGACGCTTTCCGGCCTCTTGTCAGTGTCGGGCAAAGTCAAGGAAAAAACTTCGCCTGATACGCTGCAGGCCCCGAAACACGTGATGTCCAGCGCCACTCACTTGCCCCCAGAGATTGTGGGTCTGACTGTGGATAAGGTGGGCAAAAGTACCTGCGAGGCCCGTGGCGCAAGGCTTGCTCCGGGTTGGTTGTTTTTTGTACAAATGCACTCGGTTGTTGCATCGATGTCCCGCTGACGGGCATTCTGCTGCCCTTGCCAGAAACTTATTAACAGGCAGCGCTGTTTTTGCGCCATGTCAGGAGAATGAAATGACTTCCACTGTATTCATCACGGGCGCCACTTCCGGTTTTGGCGAGGCGTGTGCCCGCCGTTTCGCCGAGGCGGGCTGGTCGCTGGTGCTGACCGGTCGACGCAAGGACCGTCTGGATGCCTTGAGCGCCGAGCTGTCGAAGCAGACCAAGGTGCATACGCTGGTGCTGGATGTGCGTGACCGCAAGGCGATGGAGAGCGCCATCGCAGATTTGCCTGAAGAGTTCGGCACCATTCGCGGGCTGATCAATAATGCCGGCCTGGCGCTGGGAATCGATCCTGCACCCAAGTGCGATCTGGATGACTGGGACACCATGATCGACACCAACGTCAAAGGTCTGGTCTACACCACGCGTCTGCTGCTGCCACGCCTGATCGCGCATGGTCGCGGCGCGAGCATCGTCAACCTGGGTTCGGTCGCCGGTAACTACCCTTATCCGGGTGGCAACGTCTACGGTGGCACCAAGGCCTTTGTCGGGCAGTTCTCGCTGAACCTGCGCAACGATCTGATCGGCACGGGCGTGCGAGTCACCAATCTTGAGCCAGGGCTGTGCGAGAGCGAGTTTTCGCTGGTACGTTTCGGCGGTGATCAGGCCAAGTACGATGCGACCTACGCAGGTGCCGAGCCGATTCAGCCTCAGGACATCGCCGACACCATCTTCTGGATCATGAACACGCCAGCGCACGTCAACATCAACAGCCTGGAACTGATGCCAGTCAGCCAGACCTGGGCCGGCTTTGCGATTGATCGCAACCGCGGTTGATTGATGTGCTGATCGGGCCGCGCAGATGCGGTCCGATCAGCTGGGTCTGATCAGCTATCTGCCGGCGTTGGCGGCGGGAATGCGCTGACGAAGCGATTTTCGACGAAATCTGCCAGGCCGATGTAGCAGGTGGCCAAGTGGTAGGGCGTCGTCGACGGCATATCGCTGCGGCTGACTCTGCCATCGGGCTCGACGCACTCGTTCCAGCCCCTGGCATGCAGAAAGCGCTGCTCGAAGGCCGACAGCTGCCGGGTCAAGGCCGCTTCGCAGTCGGGGCGCAGGGCCATCGCCCGCAGGTATTCCGCTTGGGCCCAGATACGCTGGGTGGCATCGCGCACCGTACCATCGAGCGCCAGCATCGCCGTCACAGCCCCGCTGTCAGGATCGACACCCTGCGCCTGAGCGTAGACGAACGCGCGGGTCATGGATTCATGCAGCTCGCGCCCGTGTAGTTCCGGGGACGATTGCAGCAGGAAGAACCATTCGAACTGATGACCTGGCTCGTACCAGTTATCCACAGCGCCCAGAGGCTTCTCCAGCATCACGCCGGTTGCCGTATCGACGAAACGGCGTTGCATGTGGATAACCAGCGCGTCCAGTGCAGCCTGTGTGGCAGGGTCGGCACGCACCGACAGGGTGGCCAGAAAGGCCTCTGCCAGGTGCATCAAGGGGTTTTGCAACGGTCCGGTGCCCAGTATCGACCAGTCTTCATCGAGCTGCGCCTCGTACAGCCCGTCGTTGTCGGCAAAGCGTTCGGCCACAACGTTGAGCGCTGCGTTGAGCACCGACTCTGCCAGCGGGTCCTGAGCTTTCGCCCAGTAGTGTGCACAGGCAAAAATAATGAAGGCGTGGGTGTAGAGGTCCTTGCGGCGATCCAGCGGCTTGCCCTGTGGATCGATGCTGTAGAACCAGCCGCCATGCTCGGCATCGTGGAAGTGCTGTTGCAGGGAGCGGAACAATTCACCGGCCCGCGCCCGTGCATCCGGCACTTGTGCGTGATCGATGAGGCTGGAAAACAGAAACAGCTGACGGGCACAGGCCATGGCGCGATAGCGTTGCGGCGGCAACGGTTGATCGCCGGCGTCGAGTGCTTCGTAAGGCAATGCCAATTGTGCGTTCCAGCCAGGACCCTGCCACAGCGGAACGACGACCTGCATGAAGTGCTGCTGCAAGGCGGCGAACAACGAGGTCAATTCAGGCGTGGAGGCGGAGCGGGTCACATGAGGCATCGGCTGGCATCGCGGCAGTGTCGAAGTGCGCAGCATGTTATCAGGATTGCTGCACGAGGGCGGGTGATGATCGTTCCTCACGCCAGGCGCGTGAGGAACCTCTGGCAGTCAGCCAATCAGCGCCAGTCGCTCATTGATCGCGGCTTCGATCCCTTGGGCATCCAGGCCGCACTCGGTGAGCATCTGCGCAGGCTTGGCATGCTCGACGTAGACATCCGGCAAACCCAGGTGCAATACCGACTTGAGGATATTGGCGCGCGCCAGGAATTCGCTGACCGCAGCACCTGCACCGCCCATGACGGCGTTTTCTTCCAGTGTGACCAGCAACTCGTGGTTGGCGGCAGCTTCGCTGACCAAGGCTTCGTCCAGTGGCTTGACGAAACGCATGTCGATCACCGTTGCATCGAGCTTCTCGGCCACCACCAGCGCCTCGGCCAGTTGCACGCCGAACGCCAGTATCGCAACGCCCTGGCCCTGACGCCGCACAACGCCCTTGCCGATCTCGACCGGGTCAAGACTGGCCTCGATCACCGCATTAGGGCCGGTGCCGCGTGGGTAGCGTACTGCCGCGGGGCCGGTATGCAGGTAACCGGTGCTGAGCAGCTTGCGCAGTTCGTTTTCATCGCTCGGCGTCATCACCAGCATGCCGGGGATACAGCGCAGGTACGAGAGGTCGAAGCTGCCTGCGTGAGTCGGGCCGTCTTCACCCACCAGCCCGGCGCGGTCGATGGCGAACAGCACGTCGAGGTTCTGTACCGCGACGTCGTGGATCAGCTGATCGTAACCACGCTGCAGGAAGGTCGAATAGATCGCTACCACCGGCTTGCTGCCTTCGCACGCCATACCGGCCGCCAGGGTCACTGCGTGTTGCTCGGCAATGGCCACGTCGAAGTAGCGCTCGGGGAAGCGTTCGCTGAACGCAACCAGGTCCGAACCTTCCTTCATCGCCGGCGTGATGCCGACCAGCCGTGCGTCAGCGTCGGCCATGTCACAGATCCACTGGCCGAACACACCGGAGTATTTCGGTGCGCTGATCTTTTTCTGCGCGGCAGGCGCATTCAGCGGCTCGAGCTTGGTAATGGCGTGATAGCCGATCGGATCGACTTCGGCCGGCGCAAAACCCTTGCCCTTCTTGGTCACCACATGCAGAAACTGCGGGCCTTTCAGGTCACGCATGTTGCGCAGGGTGGCGATCAGGGTCGGCAGGTCGTGGCCGTCGATAGGACCGATGTAATTCCAGCCCAGCTCTTCGAAGAGCGTACCCGGGACCAGCATGCCTTTGGCGTACTCTTCGGTGCGCCGCGCGATTTCCCAGGCACCGGGCAGGCGCGAAAGCACCTTTTTGCTGCCTTCACGCATGCTGCTGTAGGTGCGGCTGGAAAGAATCTTGGCCAGATAATTCGATAGCCCGCCGACATTGCGCGAGATCGACATGTCGTTGTCGTTGAGGATCACCAACATGTCGGCGGCCACTTCCGGCGCGTGGTTCAGCGCTTCGAAGGCCATGCCGGCAGTCAGCGCACCGTCGCCGATCACGGCAATCGATTTGCGCTCGCTGCCCTGCAGGCGCGAGGCAATCGCCATGCCCAGCGCGGCGCTGATCGAGGTGCTGGAGTGCCCGACACCAAAGGTGTCGTACTCGCTTTCGCTGCGACGCGGAAAGGCCGCAACCCCGTCCTTCTGGCGCAGCGTGGACATGCGCGCGCGACGGCCGGTGAGGATCTTGTGCGGATAGGCTTGATGACCCACGTCCCACACCAGACGGTCGTCCGGGGTGTCGAAAACGTAATGCAGCGCGATGGTCAGCTCGATGACCCCGAGGCCGGCACCAAAATGCCCTCCGGTCTGGCCAACGGAATACAGCAATTCCAGGCGCAGTTCATCAGCCAGGGTTTCCAGCTCGGCTTCGCCCAGACGGCGCAGGCCGTGCGGGGTGTCGGCTCGGTCGAGCAACGGCGTGACCGGGCGCTCGCGTGGGATCTCTTTGAACGTCGTGGGCATCAGGCGAATCGTTATAAGTAAAAGAGGCGGCAGTTTACCTTATGCATCGCACGCTGCCCATGAAGTGAGTCGGCGGATGACCTGCCGACTGACATGTGTACTCACTGAGACCACCGTGACGCGTGGTTGATTCAGCGGATTTTCCGGTTCGGGTGACAGTGATCAGTGGCGACGTTCGACGATGTAGCGTGCCAGCTGGCGCAACGGCTCTGCGGCGGCATCGAACGGGCTCAGTGCCTGCAGCGCCTGATCACGCAGTTCCAGTGCGTAGTGTTTGGCCGCTTCCAGGCCCAGCAGCGCCGGGTAGGTCGGCTTGTCGCGGGCGATGTCGGCGCCCTGGCGCTTGCCGAGGGTCGCGGTATCGCTTTCGACATCGAGAATGTCGTCCTGAACCTGAAAAGCCAGGCCGATTGCACGCGCGTAGACCTGTAGGGCATCGAGGCGGGGCTGATCGGCGTGACCGCTGGCCAGTGCGCCAAGGCGGACGCTGGCTTCGATCAATGCACCGGTCTTGTGGCGATGCATGTATTCCAGCGCCGCCTGATCGAGCTTCAGCCCCACTGAACCCAGATCGATAGCCTGGCCACCCACCATGCCCGCCGGTCCGGCCGCCGTCGCGAGGGCAGTGACCATCTGCAGACGCGTCTCGGCATCGCGTGACGTCAGGTGAGGGGCGAGCAGGGCGGTGAAGGCCAGGCTTTGCAGGCCGTCACCGGCGAGGATCGCGCAGGCTTCATCGAAGGCCTTGTGTGTGGTTGGCTGGCCGCGACGCAAGTCATCGTCGTCCATTGCCGGCAAATCGTCATGGACCAGCGAGTAGGCATGAATCAGCTCAACGGCACAGGCGGCGCCGTTGGCATCCTCGGCGACACCGCCCAGTGCTTCGCAGGCGGCATACGCGAGCAGCGGGCGTACGCGCTTGCCGCCGTTCATCACGCTGTAGCGCATGGCTTCGTAGAGGCGTTCGAGCTCAGGGCCCGGGGCCTTGAACAGCCCGTCGAGTGCTGCGTTGACGCGAGTCTGGCTTTGCGCTTGATAGCTCGCGATCATTCGGGGAGTTCCGCATCGTCGAACGGCTCTTCGCTGAGCTCGCCATCGCGTTCCAGCAATACCTGAACCTTCTGCTCGGCGTGGGTGAGGGCGCTCTGGCAGTCGCGGGTCAGGCGTACACCTTGCTCGAAGGCGGTCAGGGAGTCTTCCAGCGACAACTCGCCATTCTCCAGCCGCTCTACCAGCGCTTGCAGGTCAGCGAGTGACTGTTCGAAATCCAGTGCAGCTTTCTTGCGGGCCATGAGGGCATTTCCGGTAGAGGTTAAACCGCGCGACACTAGCAGAGCGTTGGCGTCTGGGCAAATTGCGGCGACGGACCTGCGCTCTTCAAGCCGCTGCAGGGGTCAACCTGCCGCGAATCCGTTCTGCAGATCCGCGATCAGGTCTTCCGGGCTTTCCAGGCCGACCTGCAGCCGCAGCATCGGGCCGCTACCGCGCTCGGGACCGTGTTGTTCGACTTCCGTGATCAGGCTTTCAAAACCACCCCAGGAGTAGCCGACGCCGAACAGTTTCAACGCGCCGGTAAAGCGATCCAGCACCTGCCGGTCAACGGTGTTGAATTCAAAACTGAGCAAGCCGTTGCAGCCATGGAAGTCACGCTTCCAGATCGCGTGGCCCGGATCGTCCGGCAACGCGGGATACAGCACGCGGGCAACCTGGGGCTGAGTCTGCAGCCATTGTGCGATCTGCAGCGCGTGACGCTCATGCATGGCCATGCGCGCCGCCAGACTGCGGGCGCCACGCAGCACCAGATAGGCATCGTCGGGGCTGACGGTGTTGCCCACGGCGGTGTTCATGGTTTTCAGGGTATGCCAGTGCGCTTCGGTGGTGCTGACGCTGCCCATCATCACGTCGGAGTGGCCGGCCACGTACTTGGTCAGGGCCATCAGCGAAATGTCCGCGCCCAGTTCCAGCGGCTTGTACAGCACCCCCGAGCCCCAGGAGTTATCCACAGCCAGCAGCAGATTCCTTGCTTTGCACAGCTGTGACAGGGATGGCAGGTCACACATGTCGAATGTCAGCGAGCCGGGCACCTCGGCATAGATCATCCGGGTGTTGGCCTTGATCAGCGATTCCACGTTACTGCCGTCGGCCGCGTAGAAATCGAACGGGATGTCGAAGGCGGTCAGCATGGTTTTCGCCAGCCGCCGAACAGGACCATAGACCGATTCGGTGATCAGGACATGATCGCCAGGGCGTAGAAACGATTGAAACATCTGTGCCACTGCGGCCAGCCCGGTCGGGTACAGGCAGGTGCCGTGTGCACCTTCGAGCTCGGAGATCAGGTCCTGCAAGGCAAACGCAGTCGGGTTGCCGTTGGCGCCGTAAGTCAGCGAGCGCTCCGGTCCTGCGGTGCGAATTTCCGCCTGCCGCAAGCTTTCCAGACTGTCGAACAGCACCGTACTGAGGCGCACGACGGGTGGGTTGACCGCAATCCCCGGCCCGCTGGCAGCACTGCGACCGCGTTGCGACAGGGCGGTGTGGGCACGAGGGTCTTTGTCTTGCGGCATTGGAGGCTCCGGGTGAAAAAGGCTTGCAGGCTGCGGCTCAGGTACCCGCAAGCGTAATGCATCGTGCGCCTGGCAGGTATCACTGATCGTTCAACACAGCACTCGCGTAGAACTCATGCAGTTTCGCTTGCAGTAACTGTCTGTCCGGCAGGCGGGTCTGGTACTCGGCAATCAACGCGGGTGAAAGCGAGCGGTTCAGAGCGTACTCGACGACTTCGTCGTTTTTGCTGGCGCAGAGTAAGACGCCAATGGCCGGGTTTTCATGGGGTTTGCGTTCGTTGCGGTCCAGCGCTTCCAGGTAAAAGTCCAGTTTGCCGAGGTATTCGGGCTCAAAGCGGCCGACCTTGAGCTCAATGGCAACGAGGCAATTGAGGCCTCGATGGAAAAACAGCAGATCCAGAGCAAAGTCCTGGCTGCCGACCTGCAGCGCGTACTCGGAGCCGACAAAACAGAAGTCGCGGCCTAGCTCGATCAGAAAGTCCCTCAGGCGTTTCAACAAACCGCCATGCAGGTCCGCTTCGGCGTGCCCCGGTGGCAGCTCCAGAAACTCCACCATGTAGGCATCACGGAATATATCCAGTGCGGCCGGCCGAGTTTCCTTGAGCATCGCCGAGGCTTTGGCTGGCTGGGTGACAGTACGCTCGAATAGAGCGTTCTTGAATTGGCGCTCAAGTTCGCGTTTTGACCACCTTTCCTGAGTTGCCATTTTCAGGTAGAACTCGCGTTCTTCAGGACGCTTGCTCTGGCTGAAAATGATCAGGTTATGTGACCAGGATAATCGTCGCGCCAGTGGCGCGACTTTCTCTTCTGCACGGTAAATCTCATAGAATTGGCGCATGCGAAAAAGGTTGCTGCGTGTGAAACCACGCAGTCCTGGCTGGGTGGTGGCCAGATGCTCGGCAAGCTGGGTGACCACCGCGTCACCCCATTCAGCGTTTTCAAGCTTGCGACTGATGTAAGCGCCGACTTGCCAGTAAAGCTCGATCAATTGCGTGTTCACCGCCTGTGCGGCCTGCTGTCGAGCGCTCCGGATCATGGCGAGCACTTCATCAAAGCGATCATGTACAGGCGTATGCGGTGTGTTGGGAGTACTCATACTGAAAGTACTCCACTGCGTAGCAACCTGATGGGCGATTGCGAGCGAAAGTCTGGAAGAACGGTTGTTCGGCTCATAAAGGCGCGTCCTTGGGCGGTGGTTAAGGTCGGCTACTTTACGTGCAGATCAGGACGTTCTGTTCCAGAGTTTCCTGTGGGTTTGTAGCATCAGGTTTCTGTCCGCGAAGGACTTGACGTGTGCCTTATTTATCCAGATCGGATGCCTGATGCCGCTCCGGAACCTGATCGGCTTCTTCGCCCCAGGTGCGATTGACCTTCTGGCCTTTGATAACGGCCGGGCGTGCGGCGATCTCTTCCGTCCAGCGAATCAGGTTCGGGTATTCGTGTACCGAGAGGAATTCGGCAGCCGAATACACTTTGTTCCGCACCAGCGCGCCATACCATGGCCAGACCGCGATATCGGCAATCGTGTAGGTATCGCCAGCCAGGTAGCGGTGCTCGCCCAGGCGGCGGTTGAGCACATCGAGTTGGCGCTTGGCCTCCATCGCGAAGCGGTTGATGGGGTATTCGAGTTTCTCGGGCGCGTAGGCATAGAAATGCCCGAAACCGCCACCCAGATAAGGCGCGGCGCCCATCTGCCAGAACAGCCAGTTCAGCGTTTCGGTACGGCCTGCCGGGTCGGCCGGCAGGAAGCTGGAAAACTTCTCAGCCAGGTACAGCAGGATAGAGCCGGACTCGAATACCCGAACAGGTGTTTCATGGCTTCGGTCCAGCAATGCCGGGATCTTGGAATTGGGATTGATCTCGACAAAGCCGCTGGAGAACTGATCGCCCTCGGAGATGCGGATCAGCCAGGCATCGTATTCCGCGCCGCTGTGCCCGAGCGCCAGCAGCTCTTCGAGCATGATCGTGACCTTTACACCGTTGGGTGTGGCCAGTGAATAAAGCTGCAGCGGGTGTTTGCCGACCGGCAGCTCCTTGTCGTGCGTGGGGCCGGCGACGGGCCGGTTGATGCTGGCGAACGTGCCGCCCGCTTTTGTTTCCTGGTGCCAGACCTTCGGCGGAGTGTAGGGCGTTTGCGTCATGAGAAGCCTCGCTTGTTCAAGGGGGATCGCTGGACCGGTCGTGTTGCAAAGGACCGTTGACGTTATAGATCAACGCGCGTGCAGGGAAGTGCCTTGCGATCGTGAACGAGTGTAGCGAGGGGCTCAGTTCGCTGCCGTTGGTAGCTTGTGGAATATTCCCACAGGAACTAAGGCGGCGTCCTATAGCTGTAGCTGGGTAAAAGAAGAGAACATGTGTTCGCAGCGTGAGGCCATAAGGTTATCCATTTATGATCTTGGTTGTCAAAGTCGCTCTCTCTGATTTACCTATTAATAGCTGGATACCGTATGCCGTCTTTCTGCAGTCCGGGCGTGATGAAGTGGCGTGACCTGATCATCAATCTTGTTTCCAAGGAAATAAAAATCCGTTACATGGGTGCAACGTTGGGTTTTGTCTGGTCGTTGGGTAACCCATTGGTTGTCACGCTCACGTATTACACGGTGTTCACTTATATTCTGCCCAGTAGTCAGGACCGCTTTGCGCTGCACCTGGTGACAGGGGTTGTCCATTGGATGCTTCTGGCACAAATTGTTTCGCAAAGCGGAGAGTGGCTGATCAATAACGGCAACCTCATTCGAAAGTTGCGTTTTCCCCGTCTGTTGTTACCCATTTCCGGGGCGCTGGCCATCGTCGTTTTCTGGGCCGGCTGCATGCTCGTCTATGCATCGCTATTTACCATGCTGGGCGGTGTCTTTTCGCGTGCACTGTTGTTTTATCCGATTGTGCTGATCGCATTCATGGCATTGATCATGGGCGTTGGTCTGGCACTCAGCGTCATCCAGGTCACCGTACGGGATGCCAAGCACTTCACCGATGTGTTTCTACCCTTGTTGTTCTGGCTCACACCCATCGTATGGGTGACCTCATCGCTGCCCGACGGTGTCGCCCGCATTGCGGCCTATAACCCGGTAGGCCTGTACTTCAACAGTTTTACCAGCATTCTGCATGCCGGAATCGTTCCCGAGCCCCGTGATTTGCTGCTGTGCGTGTTCATGGGCGCTGCGTCGCTGCTGGTGGGCCTGTTGATGTTCAGGAAGGTGGACCGCGTGGTGGAATATCTATGAGTCGCGTCGTCATCAAGGCAGAGAACCTTACCAAACAGTTTGTTCTGCGCCATAACAGAGGCGGTTTGAAGAAGAAGTTTCTGGGGCTGTTTGACACTCGATATCGTGAGCGTGCCGAAACATTCACGGCAGTCAGTGATGTCTCGTTCACCTTGCACAAAGGTGAGTCGCTTGCACTGGTGGGGCATAACGGTTCAGGTAAAAGTACCTTGTTGCAACTGGTCTCACGCATTCTTGTGCCCACCAGTGGGCGGCTGACCAGTGTGGGGCGAGTAGCACCGCTAATCGAAATAGGAGTGGGTTTTCACCCTGAACTGACCGGCGAGGAAAATATCTACCTCAATGCCAGTCTGTTTGGATTGAGTAACAAGGAAGTGCGTTCGCGCTTCAACGAGATTGTCGATTTTTCCGGGTTGGGAAACTTCATCGATACACCGGTAAAGAACTATTCGTCAGGCATGTACATGAGGCTGGGTTTTTCAGTTGCCGTTCATGTCGAGCCTCAGACATTACTGGCTGACGAAGTTCTTGCGGTAGGGGACGAAGAGTTCAAGCGCAAATGCCACGAACGAATTCGCATGATGCAGGATGACGGGATGGCCTTGATTCTTGTTACCCACGCAGTAGAAGAAGGTAAAGAGTTTTGCCAGCGTTACTTGACGCTCGAGCGTGGCCGGATGACCGAGCAGGGTTATTACTGATTCATTGTTTCGTGATGCCATGCTTCCAGTCAACTTGGCCATCACTCAATTCATAAAGGTATTTCCATGTTGCAAATTATCGTTCCGATGGCCGGGGCCGGGAGTCGCTTTGCGGTTGCGGGCTACACCGACCCCAAACCGTTGATCCCTGTACATGGTGTACCGATGATCAAGGTCGTGATCGACAACCTGACGCCGAAGTGCCCGCACAGATTCATCTTTATCTGTCAGTCGGAACAGGTCGCACGTTACGGGCTGAGGGAAAGACTGAATGCCTGGGCGCCCGGCTGCGAGATCGTCGAGCTCGGCGGCCTGACCGGGGGCGCTGCGTGCTCGGTGTATGCAGCGCGGCACCTGCTCGACGACAGCCAGCAAGTGATGATTGCCAACAGCGACCAGTACGTCGATGTGGATATAAACGCCTATCTGCAGGCAATGAGCGAGAGCGATGCAGAGGGTTTGATCATGACCATGAAAGCCAGCGATCCGAAATGGTCGTTCGTGGGCTTCAGTGCAGCAGGCCTGATCGACCGTGTGGTGGAAAAGGAGGTTATCTCTGACGAGGCCACTGTCGGCATCTATAACTTTCGCCGCGCAGGTCAACTGATATCGGCCATTGAGGCGATGGTCGCGAAAGATCTTCGCGTCAACGGCGAGTTCTATGTCGCACCGGTTTACAACGAGCTCATCGGGCAGGGCGCCAGGGTCATTCATTACAGCATTGGTGCAGAAGGTCATGGCATGTATGGCCTGGGCATCCCGGCAGACCTCAACCAGTTCCTGTCGTTGCCGCTGAGCAGGCAGGCAGCCTCGGGAAAAGAGGCCTGACATGCAGATCATCAGCCATCGCGGCTATTGGCTGCAAAGGCCGCAGCGCAATCTGCCCGAAGCCTTTCATCGATCATTCGACCTTGGCTTCGGCACCGAAACCGATGTCCGTGATGTGGCTGGCCAGTTGGTCATCTCCCACGACATGCCTGCAGGCGGCGAGCTGACGCTGGACGGCCTGCTCGACATCATGGCGGGCCGCAACCTGCCTCTGGCCATCAACGTCAAGGCGGATGGCCTGGCACAGGCTCTCGCTGCAACCTTCGCCCGTTACGGCCATACCAACTGGTTCGCCTTCGATATGGCGGTGCCGGACATGCGGAGTTACCTCAACGCCAACCTCACCACTTACACCCGTCTCAGCGATGTAGAGCCGTCGCCAGCCTGGCTCAAACAGGCTGCAGGCGTCTGGCTTGACGGTTTTGAGGGTGAGTGGTTTTCCAACCAGATCATTGGCGATCTTCTTTCCCTGGGCAAGCAGGTTTGTGTGGTGTCACCCGAATTGCACGGGCGTGGTCATGGCGCCCTGTGGCAGCAATTGCTCGAGTTCAGGTCGCAGGACCGTTTGATGCTGTGTACTGATCTTCCCGCAGACGCAGCCACTTTCTTCACGTGAGGCAATCATGATCAAGGCAGTGATTTTCGATATGGACGGTGTTCTTATCGACGCCAAGGAATGGCATTACAACGCACTCAACAGAGCGCTCAGCCTGTTCGGTTACAACATCAGTCGCCACGAACACCTCACCGCCTACGACGGTCTGCCCACCTCGCGCAAACTCGACATGCTGAGTGTCGAACGCGACCTGCCGGTTGCGTTGCACGCCTTCATCAACGAGATGAAGCAGCAGTACACCATGGAGATTGTTTACGCCCAGTGCAAACCGACCTTTGTGCATCAGTACGCGTTGTCATCACTGAAAACGCTGGGTTACAAGCTGGCAGTGGCGTCCAACTCCATTCGCAACACCGTGGAGGTCATGATGAACAGGGCGGATCTAGACCGATACCTCGATCTGCGGCTCTCCAACGAAGACGTCAAGCATGCCAAACCAGCGCCGGATATCTACACCAAGGCCATCAGCCAACTGGGTCTTCAGCCTGAAGAATGCCTCATCGTCGAGGACAACGAGAATGGCATCAAGGCCGCCAGAGACTCAGGCGCACATGTTCTGGTCGTGGCTGAAACCTGCGATGTAAACCTCAATAACATTCTTGGCAAAGTTGAACAGATCAACTTCGACAAGGCGGCAGTCCTGTGAGCGCGTTGAATATCATTCTTCTGACCGGCAGGCAGACAGAGGCGCCGCATGATGAGGGCGAGTACCCGCACTACCTGTGCGAACACAAAGGCAAGCCGCTGATTCATACGCTGATAGACAACTGCGCAGTACTTCAGCCGCGCAGGATGATCTGCACATTCTCGAACAACGATATCGCCCGGCTGCACCTTCGCAACATGGTCCCGCAAATGCACCCGTCGGCCAGTGTTCTACCGGTCCACAACATCACCCGTGGTGCGGCTTGCACAGCGCTTCTGGCGACCGAAGAAATCGACAACGATGACGAACTGCTGATTCTCAGCGTCAGCGACTTTCTGGATATCCAGCTGCTGGATGCAGTGCGTGCGTTTCGGCAACGTCATGAGGATGCCGGAGTGGTCATCTTCAATTCTCTGCACCCTCGTTATTCATTCGCGCGCCTGGACAGCGACTGCCGGGTTATCGAAGCAGCCGAAAAGAACCCGATCAGCTCAAACGCCATTGCCGGTGTGTACTGGTTCAAGTCCGGCTCGCTATTCGTATCGGCGGCCAAGGAGATGATTCGCAAGGACGCCAGGGTCAACGACAACTTCTACATAGCCCCCGCTCTCAATGAGCTGGTGCTGTTGCAGAAGAAGATCGGCGCCTACCGGATCGAACCCAATCAGTACCGGCCACTGAAAACCGACAGTCAGCTCCACGCTTTCGAAGCAGGAGAGATACGATGAAAACGGCAAGACTGGAAGACATGGTCAAAGGCTGGTTCGTGGGTGGATTCGAACCTGCAGTTTTCAGTACCGAGTCCTGTGAGGTCGGGGTCAAGACCTACAAGGCAGGTGAAAAGGAAGTGGCTCATTACCACAAGGTCGCCACCGAGATAACCGTACTCATTGCCGGGTCGGTCAACATGCGCGATCAGGTCTGGCATGCCGGCGACATCATCGTTCTGGAACCGGGCGATATCACGGCGTTCGAAGCGCTCACCGATGCGACCACCGTTGTCGTGAAGGTGCCGGGTGCGCTTGCTGACAAGTACGTCGTCTGACCATGAAAACGACCCATCTCCAGCACCACCCAAGCCTCGGTTACATAGCGGCGGGCAGTCTGCGCAGCCTCCCGGTGGGGCTACTGCTGCCCCATGAGTGCTCCAGCTTCATCTCGTTCCGCGCGCATCCGTTTCGCAAGCCTGAACGGGTGATCAGGAAACTGCATGCCGCACGGCGTCCGTTGTGCTTGTATGGGGCGGGTAGCTACTGTTTTTATGGTGTTCAGAGTGATTCACCGCTGTCTCCGCTGCTGCTGTGGGACGGTGCGCACTTTCTGAATGTTGGCGAAAAGATCACGGTTATCGAAGACACGCCAATCGAGTGTTATCTGGATCGTGATTACTTCGCGGGATCGCTCAAGGTCATTGCGCGTTCGGCCAACTCGGTCACTTACAGGAAAGTATCCAGGCTGACTGCGGAATCTAACGACGATCTCGACAGCTGGACCTTCGGCATTCCTGTCGGTCCAGGCGACGCCACTGTTCTCAATGCCGTCGTGAAGCGCATTCTGGAAATTGACATCCCGCACAAGGAGATACTGCTGTGCGGCACACCGGGAAGTAATTTCGCCTATTTCGACAAGGTCCGCATCGTGGGGGAGGACATCACTGCCCCGCCCGTGCAGATCTGCAAGAAGAAAAACCGTCTCGCACTGGAGGCCAGACACAGCAATCTGGTGATCCTGCACGACCGCGTCTTTCTGCCAAAACACTTCGGGGAAGTTGTCCGCCGCTTTGGCCCGCGCTATCCGTTGATGACCTTGCAAAGCATGTTCTTCGATAACCGAATCAGCATGCATCCGCGGCGTTACTCGGATTACGGCATGGCTATGGACGAGGTCGCGCAGGGGCTGCTGGGGCTGCACCGTACCAGCGGTAATGCTCAGTCCATTGCGCCGTCAATATTCCCGGACGTCGACCGGACCGGGTTCTGTTTCGCCAGCCCGATGCGCTACAACAGTGACGCCAGCTACCCGACAGGCAGCCTCTACATTTGTCGCAAGGATGTCTGGAATGCCTGCCCGCTGGACGAGTCCCTGCACTGGGTGGAGTACGAAGACATCGAGCATGCGTTGCGAGCGTCGCGCGTGGGTATTCCAAACCGTATCAATCCCTTTGGCATCACTCAGTCGGTGACCTCCCGGGCGCTGCTGGGTGGCAATGCTCCGGTCGAATCCGTTGACGGATGTCTCGGAATATCCGGGCCTTGTTATGTGTCCCTGCTGGAAAAGAAACCTCTTTTGAACCTGTCTGCCGAGACCGCACTGGCCAGATTGCGGCAGTTCGCTGACAAATACCTGGCCAATCCGTCGGCGGTCGTTATTCCAACCGGTCTTGATCACCTCCCTGTTCGAGCCTGGATCGAACTGATCGATAATGTAGTGCAGCAGTCCACGTTCAAAAACGACAGTGAGACGGTCAGAGCGTTTATCAACGACTTCGAGAGGCTCGTGTTGTTCGACCAGCTACCGAGCATGCGTCAGGAGTTTCTGGTCAATCGCTTCCTCACAGACCCTGTGCTGGCCAAACAGACACTGATCACACAGAGCTGCGAGGTGCGCAATATGTTGCGTCAACGCGGCAGGCAGACCTGGTTTGCTCGCCAGCAGGATGATTACTTTCACCACAACCTTCTGTCGCTCCCCGGCATTTTGATTTCGGCCATTCGGGCTTATCGAAACAACGGGAAAATTTTCTATTTTGAAAGCCTGTGGGCTGCTGTGAAGGCCATCTACAACTCGACTCCCTTTATGTCCTACAGCAAGGGGGCGAAGTGAAGGTATTCGTCGTTTCTCATTTGAGCGCCAGCAACGCCAGCCATCAGTTGATCTGTCAGTTGGCGCGCATTCAGCACGAGCATAGGAAGACCGTTCCCGTCCTTGTGATTGATGACCGTTACAACCTGACCGAACTACCCGTCAGCGATTCATCGACCGAACACGCTTTGTTCAGCCTGGATGATTTTCTTCACTGCAATGCTGTAAGCGGCATCGTGGCAAACAGAGTTGCCCAGCACATGGATAAAGTCGAAAGCGACTGGGTGCTGATCGATTTTGGCCAGCATGACTCTGCTACCTGCATGGACTTCATCCAGAAAATTGCTCGCTACAACTATCTGAGCACCAAGCTGCGAAAGCGAAACCTTGTGATCATGGTGCCCGCCATGCACCTGGGCACTTATTCGCGAACCCTCAATGCGTCGTTCAACAATTTGCCGGCAAGCACAACAGCCTCAGCCCGTTCCGTTCAGATTGGCAGGCTATTCATGGTCACTCGTCTTGAAAGAGTACTGATAAGTCTTCCATTGCTGGCGGGCATCCTGCGTCGAATGCGGCGTGTTGCTCTGCGCGTCTTTCGGCGTGTTGCAAGATGCCATTGACCGCTCTGCCGCTAGCCGTCGGTAGCAGGCGCTTCTCATTACAAGGTTAAACACATGCCTCATCTTGTGGCCGTCGACTCCAGAAAAATCAGCGTGGTTATTCAGGGGCCCCTGTATCGCAACCTGAGTTCCAAACGAAATATCTTCGCCTGCATCGTATCGATCCGGACGCACCTGCCAGATGCCGAAATCATCGTTTCGACCTGGCGTCATGAAGATACGTCCGATGTGAAGGCGGACCAGATCGTCATGTCGGATGATCCGGGTGCCTTCGTTGATGACGCCGGTAATCAGATCAACATCAATCGCATGCTGCGGTCGACGCTATGCGGTATTCAAAGCGCTTCAAGACCCTATGTCATGAAAATGCGCGCCGATCACAATCTGACCAGCGCTGCGCTGGCTGTCATAGGTCAGTCCGATGATACCGAGCCGGGGGAGACACAGCTGTTCGACACGCCCATCACCACCACGACGCTATATATTCGCGACCCTGAACGGTTGCCGATGTTGTTCCACATATCGGATCTCGTTCAATTCGGCACGCGCGAAGCAATGCTCGCCATGTGGGAGCAACCACTGTTCGAAAGGGACGCGCTTTTCAACGACAGGCCGTCTCGCAACCCGTTTGGCAACTTCATTGGCTACACGTCCGCGCGCCTGGTGAGCGAGCAGGCACTGATGCTGGGTGTCATGCGCAGGAAGGGCATCGACGCCCGGCTCGCACGACCCTGCGAGGTAGGGCTGAGCAACCTGAAGTTATGGGACAACGTCTTGAGACGCAACTTCAGAGTCCTCAACCACTGCGAGGCTGGCGTCGACTTCCCGGAACGTTTTCTGACCAGCCCCCGCGTACTGACCACACTCTACAAAGCCTCTGCGATAGAGCAATTGCAAAGGCTCGACCCGAAGGGTTACAGGCTGAGAATAGCGCGCATCTGGCTCAATCAATACCTACTGACCTGCCTGCGCCCCGGCTGGTGGGTGTCCTTTGCGACCATCGTACTGTTCAGCACCTCGCCGACTCTTGCGAAGCGCGTTCGCTCTTACTGGCGCACGCTGAGGAACGTGGCGCATGCGGAGTCGTATCGGGTCTAGCAATCTGACCCGAGTGCTTAAACGATCTTAACGAAGTGTAACTGTATCGATAATATTTGATGTTATTTCAAGTCGGTTACTTTATTCTCGCCGCGCTCTTCTGTGTGGCCAATCGCCACTTTTTGCTGCGGCATGTTCTCGCTACGCATGGAAGCGCCCCCCCCACATAAGGAATGAATCGTGAACTCTGTGATGTTTCGCAAGACCCTTCTCGCCATGGCTGTAGCTGCAACTGCTGTTCCTGCTTTTGCTGAAACAGTCGAACTGACCAACGCTGGTTATAAAAGCGAGGGTCAGACCCATACCGGCAACCTTGAGATCAACGGTGCCTATACGGGGAGTGCGGTTAAAGATGCGATTCAGCTAAGTGGTTCGACCATTGAAAAGAACCTGATCCTCAACGCGAATATCAGCGGTTCCGGCACCTTTGCCAATGGTGAAGTAGTCAAAGGCATCAGCCTTGAGGGCGGCAAGATTAGCGGCAACGTTATCAACCGAGGTCTGGTTGACGTTACTGGTCAAGGCGCGACGGCCCTGGATGTCGCCACGAGTCTGAGATATTTCGAAAACCATGGCGGCCTCTCCGCTAGCGGCGCGGGATCTCAAGGTCTTCGAATCGACGGGGCCACCATGATAGGCAATAGTGCGGACATAACCAACACCGGGACGATCCGCGGCGAGAGCGCTGCTATTGTGATGGGCACCACTAAGTTCTCTATGATCGGCGCTCAGCCTTGGTACATCGAACGAGGCGACTTCAATATCTATAACGAAGGTTCGATCATTTCTGCTGACAGGGCCATCGACGCTTCTGGAAGCAATCGTCCGATCGAGCTGATCCTGAGAAAGGGCAGCATCGTTGTCGGTAACCTGATCGACGTGAGCAATATCGAGCTGGAAGGGGATACTTCCTTCACGGGTACTGACAGCCGTAAAGATGGCTACAATATTCGCCTGAAGAGCGGCGGATCGGTTTACGTTGGTGGCACCTCCGACAGTCCTACTACCATGACTTTCGAGTCCGCACACAGCAGCATTGGCGGCGATCTGTATGTCGACGGCAATTCGGCGCTCGGTCTGAATCTGAGTAAGGCCACTGATGCTAAAACCGCGGTGCTGAAAGTTACCGGCACTACTCAGTTCGAACCGGGAGCGCAAGTAAAGCTCGCAGCCAAGGGTGACGACTTCAATGCCAACGGCACTGCTTACACGCTTATCGAATCAGGCAAGATCGAACTGCTGACCAAGGATGGAAGCGCGGTCGACCCTGCTGGCAAACTGGATGTAGTCAGTACCTCGGCGCTGCTTAAAATCGACAGCTATACCGTTGACGGCAAAGACGTTGTGGCTGTGGTCACCGCCAAGGGCAAGGAAGAGGTCGCTCAGGTAGTTGCCAACAACGGTGGCTCAGTCAATGAACAGACCACACTGGTCAATCTGACCGGCGACAGCATCATCAGCAAGCTGAACGACAGTGATGCGTTCAAACAGCTTTTGTTGAACGCTGACGGTGGGCAGCTCGCCAAGCTGGCCTCTCAGCTATCGCCGGAGGTCAACGGCGGGGCCAGAAGCGCCGCTACTACCAGCCAGGGCCTGATCAGCAACGTGACTGGCAGCCGCACCAGCTCGATACGCGGTGCTTCTTCTGGTGAGAGCTTCAAAAATGCAGGTGTCTGGGTCCAGTCGCTTTACAGCGACGCCACTCAAGGCCAGCGTGACGGGATTGCGGGCTATAACGCGTACAGCAGCGGAATTGCGGTGGGCGCCGACGGCAAACTCAACGACAACCTGACGCTGGGGCTGGCCTACAGCTTCATCAATACCGACGTGAATGGCAAAAGTGGTAACAAAACCGAAGTCGACAGCCATGCATTCACACTGTACGGCGGCTTCGAACAAGGCAATTACTTTGTCGATACAAGCCTGACTTACGGCCTCAATGACAACCAGGGCAAACGCAGCATTGCAGGTACGCGTGCCAAGGCAGATTACGACAGTGACCTGCTGGGCCTGAATCTGGTGGGTGGTTACACCTATCACGTCAACCCGCAAGTATTGGTCGAACCACGCCTGGCGGCGCGTTACAGCCAAGTGAACATCGACGGCTATCGTGAGAAAGGCTCGTCGGCTGCGTTAAAGGTTGAAGACCAGCGTTATGAAACCATTGAGCTGGGTGCAGGCATGCGCGTGGCTGGCAGTTTCCTCGTGGGCGCAGGAACGCTGGAGCCACAAGCCAAACTGATGGCTTACCACGACTTCGCCGCCGACGAAGCGCAGAGCACGTCCACCTTTCTGCTCGGCAGTACACCGTTTGTTACCAGCGGCGCCAAGGCCGTGCGTGACAGTTACGAAGCGGGTGTGGGTGCCGATTACAAACTGGGGGCCGTCACACTGGGCGTCAACTACGACTACATCGGTAAATCGGGCTTCGATGCCGATGTGTTCTCTGCAAAAGTGCGTTACGACTTTTGATGTGGAGTTACCGCCTTGGTCGAAAACGCTTGGGCGGTACCCTTGCAGTCGTGATGGCGCTGCTGTTGAGCGGAGCCATCGCCGGTTGTCAGTCGCCGCGCGCTGATCTACAGCAATTGGCCGACCAGCATGGCCGACAGATGCAGATTCTGTCGGCACAGCCCTTTCCACTGGCGGCGCTGTTACCGCCAGAGACCTTCAGAGCGAACCGTCTGCGGGTCTATCTGGAAGGCGACGGTCATGCCTGGGCCACCGCCACTCAACCCAGTCTCGACCCGAGCCCACGTAAGCTCCTCGTGCCGCAGCTGGCAGTCAACGACCCGACGCCCAGCGCCTATCTGGCACGACCATGCCAATTCATCACGGCCCCGGCCTGCAACGCTGCCCTCTGGACCAATCGCCGTTTCTCCCAGGCAGTGGTCACCAGCCTCAGCAGTGCGCTGGACCAGATGAAACAACGTTACGGTAATAACGAGTTCGAGCTGATTGGTTATTCAGGCGGCGCAACCCTCGCGTTGCTACTGGCTGGACAACGAAACGACATCACCCGGATCCAGACCATCGCTGGCAATCTGGCCCCGAATCAGTGGACAGCACTAAAAGGACTTTCGCCTCTCAATGGATCGTTGGACCCACTCGATTACATTCAGCGCCTGGCATTGATACCTCAGCGTCACTTGTCGGGCACGCGTGACGAAATGATCCCGACTGAACTGGCAAAGGGTTACAGCAGGCAACTGGGCAACGGTGCGTGCAGCCAACTGATTATCGTCTCGGGGCCGAGTCACGAAGACGGTTGGGAACAGGTCTGGAAGCTGTGGAGAGGGCGGGACGTAGTAGGCTGTCCGTGATCGTCCTATATCTGACCAGAACGGACTGCATTGAATCGCTATGAGTCATTCCTCTCGCAAGCGCTCATCCAGCAAAGCTTCGCGATTGTCGATCATGGGCGAGTCATCGAGTCCAGCTTGCTGAGCAACATGTACGGATCAGTCCCGATCCCCCGACAGACATCCATGAACTCAATGACATCGAGCCTGCGCTCGGCATTCTCTGTCTTTGAGACAAACGAATGCGGTCGCCCTAGCCGGACCGCTAATTCTTTTTGCGTCATACCGGCTGCGTTGCACGCTTCCAGCAAAAGATCAAGCAACACCTGATAGCGAGCGTTATGGATGGTTTTCACTTGGCAAACCCTCTAATAGTCCGGTTACCTGAATAAACCTGACTTGGGATTATCCTAAAGTGGGTTTCGACCGGGACAACCAGCAAGGTGCTGCCAGCGGCTGATTTGGCGGGAAGCTTCTCAAGCAGATGATATCCACTGCCCAGCCGCAGGAAGAAAGCAGCAGACATTAAAAAGCCGGCTTGTGGCCGGCTTCTCGTAGGCGGTTCTGATCTATTTTTGATAGACCGCAATCGCCTTCAACAGGTACGCCTCTTGAAGAAGCGCGAATAGACAACAGGGCAAACGGATCACATGCCCCGTTCAAACACCGCATCGCATGACTGCGTCAGGTGCTCTGGATGGCGAACAGGATACTGAACTTCGCCTCCCATGCCCAGCCCGAATGCCTTTCAGCCGTAAACACCTCATAACAGCAGCATGGCATTGCGTCGGCTGTTCAGGGTCGACCACCAGAATATCCAGCCCAGAATCCGTATTTTCTCCCGGTCGATGTCTTCGGCGCTGAACAGTTCGTCCGGGTATTCGGCGTCGTTGTGGCTGCGCAGGCGTAGGCCGCCGTTGGGCAGGCGGTAGAGGTAGCGGACGCGCAGGATGCCGCCGTGTTCGAGGGCGTAGATTTCGCCGTCGATGACCTGGGTCAGTTCGCGGTCGACGCCGAGGATCGAGCCGTCCTGGATCTTGTCGGCCATGCTGTTGCCGACCATGGCGACGCACATGCAGTTTTTCGGGTCGATGCCCATGTTCTGCAGGACTTGCAGGGGCAGGCGGATTTTCTGTCCGGGGGCTTCGGCGAGGACGGTCTTGCCGAGGCCTTGGGTGGATTCCGCTTCCATGAAAATCTGGATTTCCACGTCGCCGCGCGACACGTTTCTGGCCTGATGAATGATGACGCGGGTATTGCCGCCGGTGTTTTCATTGGCGCATTCGTTAGGGTGTTTGGGGCCTTCGCCGGTGCGCAGCCAGCGGGCGTTAACGGTCAACAGTTCAGCCACCTCGTCAATCCGCGCCATGGGCACGCCACGCTTGAACCAGTTATTGACGTGTTGCGGCGTGATTTTGCGGTTGGCGGCAAAATCAGTCGCTGTGAGATGGCACTCCCGAAGGAGGATGCGGAGTCGATCACCTGATGTATTCATAGTGGCGAAGTCTACGGGCGTCGTCTGGGCGTTTAAATGAACGAGGTGTTGACGTCGACGTTATCCCAGGGTGGGCGTGGCTATCCGGACTACGGATGGAATGAATGTCGTGTAGGTGGATTCCGTAATAGCGCTTTTGGCGCTAAACGAGGTATTGCGCGTTTACCCCCGCTATACGGGCATTAACGAACTGTTCATTGAATGTCTAAAAGGCGGGCGCATTTTTAAACGTGCGTGCTGCAAAAAAACGGGTGATTTCATTTCAGCAAGAGAGGTGTGCGGGGAGGTGCAGCGAGGAGGGGGGGGGAGCGTGTTTCAGGGCACGGGTGTTCGCGCCCTGAAACGCCAGATCGGTGATCAGCCTTTGAAGGCCGCAACCGATTTGGTGATCTCGGCGCGGGCAGCGTCAGCGTTGCCCCAACCTTCGATCTTCACCCATTTGCCTTTTTCGAGATCCTTGTAGTTCTCGAAGAAGTGCTTGATTTGCTCCAGCAGCAGCGGCGGCAGATCGGTGTACTCTTTCACGTCGACGTACAGCTGGGACAGCTTGTCGTGTGGCACCGCGATAACTTTGGCATCGCCGCCGCCGTCGTCAGTCATGTGCAGGATGCCGACCGGGCGTGCGCGGATAACCGAGCCTGGAGTAACCGGGTATGGGGTTACCACCAGCACGTCCAGCGGGTCGCCGTCGTCAGCCAGGGTGTTGGGGATGAAACCGTAGTTGGCCGGGTAGAACATTGGGGTGGCCATGAAACGGTCAACGAACAGGCAATCGGAATCTTTGTCGATTTCGTATTTGATCGGCGCGTGGTTGGCCGGGATTTCGATCGCGACGTAGATGTCGTTCGGCAGGTCTTTACCCGCCGGAATCTTGCTGTAGCTCATTGGGCATTGCCCCCCTAGTTGACCAGACAGATTGTGGCGCGAACCGCCATAAAGTGGTCCGGATTATAGGCATATTCTGTTTTGGTTGCCACGCATGGCCTTGGCGGCCGTCAGCTGTCCCGGTAAGCCGGGTCCTGTTGACGCAGCAGGCCGAGCCGCGCCAGGGTGTCCTGGCGGTAGAACGCTTTCAGTTGTTCGTAGACTGCCGGGTAACTGCTGTGCAGCAGATCGGGTGCGCTGAAGAAGTATTCGCTGGTCACGGCGAAGAATTCGGCGGGGTCTTCGGCGGCATAGGGATCGATGGCGGGCTCGGCGTCGGGGTTGTGGTCCAGTTGCCGGTTGAGATCATCGAACGCGCTTTGCATGACGCGAGCCCATTCGGTCACCTGCATATCGCTGTGCAGCGGCGGCAGGCCATTGGCGTCGCCGTTGAGCATGTCGAGCTTGTGCGCCAGTTCATGGATCACCAGGTTGTAGCCGTCCCAGTCGCCGCTGCTCAATACGCCGGGCAAGGCCAGAATCACCGGGCCCTGCAGCCAGGCCTCGCCACTGTGCTCGCCATCCCACTCGTGTTCGACGCCGCTGGCATCGCGATGGCGCTGCGGGCTGACGAAGTCGTCGGGGTACAACACGATTTCATGAAAACCCTGATACCAGTTCAGTTCGCCCAGGTTCAGCAGCGGCAGTTGCGCCTGGGCGGCGAGGACCAGCCGTTGTTCGTCATCCAGATCAACGCCCGGCAGTGCGCTGAGGTGTTTGTCATGCAGAAACAGCACGCAGGCGTCACGCAGTTGCGCGTGTTGCCCGCTGCTCAGGCCATCAAGGATCGGCAGACGTGCGCAGACGTTCTGCCATAGTTCTTCAGCAACCGGGTGTCGGGCCAGCGTGCGCTGCCTGCGCCAGTGGCTGAATGACCACATGGTTCAGCGCGCGTCGACCGGACGCGCGGTGCGGCTGCGCACCACGCCGATGACCATCGGCACCAGTGACAGCAGGATGATTGCCAGTACCAGGAAGGTCAGGTTGTGCTTGATGAATGGCACGTTGCCGAAGAAGAAGCCCAGGGTCACCAGACTGCCGACCCACAGCACCGAACCCAGCACGCTGAAGCCCACGAAGCGCGGATAGGACATCCTGCCCACACCGGCCACGAATGGCGCGAAGGTGCGGATAATCGGCAGGAAGCGCGCCAGCGTGACGGTCTTGCCGCCGTGGCGTGCGTAAAAATCCTGGGTACGCAGCAGGTAGTCGCGGCGGAAGATGCGCGATGACGAATTGCTGAACAGTTTTTCGCCAACCGTGCGGCCAATCACGTAGTTGGTGCTGTCGCCCAGAATCGCTGCGAGCATCAGCAACCCGGCCAGCAGGACCGGGTCCATGCCGCCACCGGCAGCCACGGCGCCAGCGATGAACAGCAGCGAGTCGCCCGGCAGGAAGGGCATGATCACCAGCCCGGTCTCGCAGAAAATCACCAGAAACAGAATCGCGTAAACCCATGTGCCGTAGTTGGTCACCAACAGGTCAAGGTAAACGTCGAGATGCAGAATAAGGTCGAGCGGGTTGAATTCCATTAAAGCACCTGAGGCGAGAACCCTGTCCGGGGTCGCATGCGGAAGAAACGACTGTGCGTATGCGCGGCATTATAGAAGCAGAATGCGCAGAAGGGGCTTCGGAATAAGCGGCGGGGTTGAATGGGGGGGGGGAGCGGTACGTCTTCAGAAGGGATGAACAGGCCGCAACGTTCATCCGGGCTGATGCCATACGCCGGGCTGATTACGCGAATCGACCCGGCGGCTTGGAATGGCATAAGCCTGCATGGGGCCTAATGCGGCGCTGCAGGACCGTCGAGCAGGAAGTTGCCGATGGGTTTTTCTGAATGATCATCAGTGCCGTCTGATTCCAGAATCTGCAGCTCAGCTTCGTCCTTCAGATTGACCCCGGAAATCTGCCGCCTGCAGGCCTCGCGCATCAGGTACAGCAGCCGATGAGCGGCCATGCCGTAGCTCAAGCCTTCCAGGCGCACATTGGAAATACAGTTGCGGTGCGCGTCGTTCAGCCCGACCTTTGGCGCGTAGGTGAAGTACAGGCCCAGACTGTCCGGGGAGCTGAGACCGGGGCGCTCGCCGATCAGAATGACCACCATCTTCGCACCGAGCAGTTCGCCGACCTCATCGGCCACCGCGACGCGGCCCTGTTCGACCATGATCACTGGCGACAGCGACCAGCCCTCGGCACTGGCCTGTTCTTCCAGGCGAATGAGGAAAGGCACCGCATGCCGATGCACCGCCAGGGCGGACAGACCGTCGGCTACCACTACCGCCAGATCAAGACCGCCCGGATGAGCCGCAGCATAGTCACGCAACGTCTGCGCTGATTCGTCATTCAGGCGACGGCCCAGGTCCGGGCGCTGCAGGTAGCTGTCCCGGTCGACCGCGGCGCTGTGCAGCAACAGGGTTTCACGACCTTTTTCGGTCAGTTGTGCGCTGATCGCGGCATGGTCGAAGGCCAGATGCACCGCGTCGCGTGCCTGCGCATGAGCGGCTTGAAAGTCCAGTTGCGCAGAGGTCGGCAGGCTGGTGCCGGTACGACCCAGCGCAATACGCGCAGGGGTCAGGCGGCGCAGTTCCAGCCAGGGATTGGTGGGGGCGGCGCTGTCTTGTAGTTCGTTCATCGGCTCGTCACTCATACTAGATGCGCCAGCGCCTGACGGAAGGCAGGCGGCAGGCTGTCGCCGAAGCGCACACGACCGTCGGCCTGGGTGAAGATGCCCATTTTCTCCAGCCAGGCTTCGTATTCCGGTGCAGGACGCAGGCCCAGGCTTTGCCTGGCGTACAGCGCGTCGTGGAACGAGGTGGTCTGGTAGTTGAGCATGATGTCGTCGGAGCCGGGAATGCCCATGATGAAGTTGATCCCCGCGACGCCCAGCAATGTCAGCAGAGTGTCCATGTCGTCCTGATCGGCCTCTGCGTGGTTGGTGTAGCAGATGTCACAGCCCATCGGTACGCCCAGCAGTTTGCCGCAGAAGTGATCCTCCAGACCGGCGCGGATGATCTGTTTGCCGTTGTACAGGTACTCGGGGCCGATGAAACCGACCACGGTGTTGACCAGAAACGGATTGAAATGCCGGGCGACGGCATAGGCGCGGGTCTCGCAGGTCTGCTGGTCGATGCCATGGTGCGCGTTGGCCGACAGCGCGCTGCCTTGCCCGGTCTCGAAATACATCAGGTTTTGCCCGAGGGTGCCGCGGTTCAGGCTCAGGCCCGCTTCATAGCCTTCCTGCAACAGCTTGAGACTGATGCCGAAGCTGGCGTTGGCGGCTTCAGTGCCGGTGATCGACTGAAACACCAGATCGACCGGTACGCCACGGTTGATCACTTCAATCGAGGTGGTGACGTGGGTCAGCACGCAGGATTGCGTGGGGATTTCATAGCGCTGGACAATGGCGTCGAGCATTTCCAGCAGAGCAACGATGGACGAGGTGCTGTCAGTGGCCGGGTTGATGCCGATCATGGCATCGCCGTTACCGTACAGCAGGCCGTCGAGCACGCTGGCGGCAATGCCGGACGGGTCGTCGGTGGGGTGATTGGGTTGCAGGCGTGTCGACAGCCGGCCGCGCAGGCCCATGGTGTTACGGAAGCGTGTCACCACGCGGATTTTCTGCGCCACCAGCACCAGATCCTGCACGCGCATGATCTTTGAAACGGCAGCGGCCATTTCCGGGGTCAGGCCGGGAGCCAGCGCGCGCAGACTGGTTTCGTCGGCCTTGTCGCTGAGCAGCCAGTCGCGAAAGCCGCCGACTGTCAGATGACTGACCGGGGCAAACGCCAGTTTGTCGTGGGTGTCGATGATCAGCCGGGTAACTTCGTCCCGTTCGTAAGGGATCAGGGCTTCTTCAAGAAAGTGCTTGAGCGGAATGTTCGCCAGCGCCATCTGCGCGGCGACTCGCTCGCCGTCGTTCTGCGCCGCGACTTCGGCCAGATAGTCGCCGGAGCGCGCAGGACTGGCCTTGGCCATAACTTCTTTGAGGCTGTCGAAGCGGTACGTCTGCGCACCGACAGAATGGGAAAAGCTCGCCATACAGATTCTCCATGACGTCGCGCTGCTTGCGTCGGACGTAGTCTTTCGCTGAAACGGATACGTCCCGGTTCAAACGACTGTGGGAAGCGATGCAAGCAATTAATACTCCATCCTGGCCGGGAGTGCGAGTTTGCAACCATGAACGGAGGATTCAGAGCAAAGATGCATCACGCCAGGGCGGTGGGCCAGGGCGCGATGCACAGGGTTGGTGCGCGATGTTTTTGAGATGACTATCGCGCAGTGCGCGGGAGCGATAAACATCTTGAGACGACTATCGTGCCAATGCTCCGCGTTGGCATGCAGTTCGTGACGCTTTGCGTCATATCGCGGGCGGGTGCTAGAAGAAACCCAGCGGATTGGTGTCGTAGCTCACCAGCAGGTTTTTGGTCTGTTGATAATGCTCAAGCGCGATTTTGTGGGTTTCGCGGCCGACGCCGGATTTCTTGTAGCCACCGAACGCGGCGTGTGCCGGGTACAGGTGGTAGCAGTTGGTCCACACGCGTCCGGCCTTGATCGCACGGCCCACGCGGTAGGCGCGGTTGATGTCGCGGGTCCACAGGCCTGCGCCCAGACCGAACTCGGTATCGTTGGCGATGGCCACGGCTTCTGCTTCGTCCTTGAAGGTCGTGACGCTGACCACTGGGCCGAAGATCTCTTCCTGGAACACGCGCATTTTATTGTTGCCTTTGAGCAGCGTCGGCTGAATGTAGTAGCCAGTGGACAGGTTGCCCTCCAGCTTCTCCACTTTGCCGCCGGTCAACAGTTCGGCACCTTCGCCCTTGGCGATGTCCAGGTACGAAAGAATCTTGTCGAATTGTTGCTCGGATGCCTGCGCGCCGACCATGGTGTCGGTGTCCAGCGGGTCGCCGCGTTTGATCTTCTCGACCTTGCGCATCACCGCTTCCATGAACTGCGGATAGATCGACTCCTGCACCAGCGCGCGAGACGGGCAGGTGCAGACTTCGCCCTGATTGAAGAACGCCAGCACCAGGCCTTCGGCGGCCTTGTCGATGAACTCCGGCTCGGCGCTCATGATGTCTTCGAAGAAGATGTTCGGCGACTTGCCGCCCAGTTCCACGGTGGACGGGATGATGTTGTCCGCCGCCAGTTTCATGATGTGTGAGCCGACCGGTGTCGAGCCGGTAAAGGCGATTTTGGCGATGCGTTTGCTGCTGGCCAGCGCTTCACCCGCTTCGCGGCCATAACCCTGCACGATGTTCAGCACGCCGGGAGGCAGCAGGTCGCCGATCAGTTCGATCAGCACGCTGATGCCCAGCGGCGTCTGCTCGGCAGGTTTGAGCACGATACAATTACCGGCAGCCAGCGCAGGGGCGAGTTTCCAGGCGGCCATCAGGAGCGGGAAGTTCCACGGGATGATCTGCCCGACCACGCCCAGCGGCTCATGAATGTGATAGGCCACGGTATTGCCGTCGATTTCGGCGGCGCTGCCTTCCTGCGCACGCAGCACGCCGGCGAAGTAGCGGAAATGGTCGGCGGCCAGCGGAATATCGGCGTTGAGGGTTTCGCGGATTGCCTTGCCGTTGTCCCAGGTTTCGGTGATGGCCAGGACTTCCAGATTGGCTTCGATGCGATCGGCAATCTTCAGCAGGACCAGCGAGCGTGCCTGCACCGAGGTCGAGCCCCAGGCCGCAGCGGCGGCGTGCGCAGCGTCGAGTGCCTTGTCGATGTCTTCGGCGGTGGAGCGCGGAAATTCTGCAATGGCCTTGCCGGTGACCGGCGAGGTGTTGGTGAAATACTGGCCTTTCACCGGTGCGACGAACTCGCCGCCGATGTAGTTACCGTAGCGTTCCTTGAAGTTGACGATAGCGCCTTCGGTACCGGGATGAGCGTAACGCATGGTATGTCTCCTGGTTCTTGTTGTGAGGGAGTCTGTGTCGATTCTGCTTTCGGGTATCTGGCAATAAGCGTTCAAGAATAGGCCATTTGCATTCGGCCGTGCCTAGGACTTTAGGCTTATCTGCCTGGCATTGAAATGGCTTGCGCGCGCGAGACGACGGACAAACTCAGGGTGCCATTTCACCGTCCCTACGTTAACCTGCGCAGATGTTCTGAGAGGTTGGTCATGCATATTCATATCCTTGGTATCTGCGGCACGTTCATGGGGTCTCTGGCGGTGCTCGCCAAAGAGTTGGGGCACCGGGTCACGGGCTCCGACGCCAATGTCTATCCACCGATGAGCACCCAGCTCCAGGCGCAGGGCATCGAGCTGACCCAAGGCTATGATCCCGTGCAACTGATTCCCGCGCCGGACCTGGTAGTGGTCGGCAACGCGCTGTCGCGTGGCAACCCTGCGGTTGAATATGTGCTCAACACCGGTTTGCCGTATGTGTCTGGCCCGCAGTGGCTGGCGGACCATGTGCTGCAAGGCCGCTGGGTGCTGGCCGTGGCCGGCACGCACGGCAAGACCACCACCAGCAGCATGCTGGCCTGGGTGCTGGAACACGCGGGCATGAGCCCCGGCTTCCTGATCGGCGGCATCCCGCAGAACTTCGCCGTGTCGGCGCGTCTGGGCGAGACCCCGTTCTTTGTGGTCGAGGCCGATGAGTACGACAGCGCGTTTTTCGACAAACGCTCCAAGTTCGTTCACTACCGCCCACGGACAGCGATCCTCAACAATCTTGAGTTCGATCATGCCGACATCTTCCCCGATCTGCCGGCCATCGAACGCCAGTTTCACCATCTGTTGCGTACTATCCCGAGCGAAGGCCTGGTGATCCATCCGACTACCGAGCCGGCGTTGTCGCGGGTCATCGAGATGGGCTGCTGGACGCCGGTACAGACCACAGGCCAGAACGGTCAGTGGCAGGCACGACTGTTGAGCGAAGACGGCTCGCGCTTTGAAGTGCTGTTCGAAGGCGAGCTTCAAGGCACCGTCGACTGGGACATGACCGGTCAGCACAACGTAGCAAACGCCCTGGCGACGCTGGCAGCCGCTCGCCATGTTGGCGTGGTGCCGCTGCTGGGTGTGCAGGCGCTCAGTGCATTCAAGAGCGTCAAACGGCGTATGGAAAAGGTGGCCGACGTGCGCGGCATCACGATTTATGATGACTTCGCTCATCACCCCACGGCCATCGCCACCACGCTGGACGGCCTGCGCAAAAAGGTCGGTGATGCGTCGATCATTGCAGTCATCGAGCCGCGCTCCAACTCGATGAAGCTTGGCGCGCATCGCGAAGGCCTGCGGGAAAGCGTGAGTCAGGCGGATCAGGTGGTCTGGTATGCGCCCCCCAATCTGGGCTGGGACCTGGCGGCAACAGTCGCGGGAGGCACTGTGCCGGCGTTGGTCTGTGATTCCCTCGAGGCAATCATCGCCCAGGTCAAAAGCCAGGCGCAGCCCGGCACGCACATTGTGATCATGAGCAACGGCGGCTTTGGCGGTCTGCATGGCAAACTGGCGGAGGCGTTGCAATGAGCGGCCCGGAGCGCGTCACCGTCGCCATGACCGGTGCATCAGGCGCGCAATATGGCCTGCGCCTGCTGGATTGTCTGGTGCGTGAGGACCGGGAAGTACATTTCCTGATCTCCAAGGCGGCGCAACTGGTGATGGCCACCGAGACCGACGTGCGCCTGCCGCCCAAGGCGATGATGATGCAGGCGTTTCTGACGGAGTACACCGGTGCGTCTGCCGGGCAGATTCGCGTCTATGGACGCGATGACTGGATGTCGCCAGTGGCTTCCGGCTCGGGTGCGCCCAGCGCGATGGTGGTGGTGCCGTGTTCCACCGGTTCGCTGTCGGCGATTGCCACCGGGGCTTGCAACAATCTGATCGAGCGCGCCGCTGACGTCACGCTGAAAGAGCGGCGCCAGTTGATTCTGGTGCCGCGCGAAGCGCCGTATTCCAGCATTCATCTGGAACACATGCTCAAGCTGTCGAACATGGGCGCAGTGATTCTGCCTGCGTCTCCCGGCTTTTATCACCAGCCGCAGACCATCGACGACCTGGTGGACTTTATCGTCGCGCGGATCCTCAACCTGCTGAATATTCCTCAGGACATGTTGCCGCGCTGGGGCGAGCACCATATTGGCGGCGATGAATAAGCTGCTGCTGGTAGCGCTTGCGCTGGCGCTGACCGGATGCGCAACGGCACGCACGCTCAATGCGGCCAAACCTGGTGCGCCGGTGGTGTATGCCGGTACGCGGTTGAATATGTACGCGCTGCAGGGTGGTTGCTGTGCCTCCGACCGATTCGGCGCAGACGCTCCCAGCTACCCGGGCCTGGACCTGCCTGGCAGTGCGCTGCTCGACACCCTGCTGCTGCCACTGTCATTGCTGACCGCGGCGGGACTGGGGGTTCAGGCTACAGGCGGGCTTTAGGGGGGCGGAGCGACACCTGGGCTATCGGGTAAGGCTCCCTTGGGTGACGCAGAGCGTCACGGACTGCATTCCCACGCGGAGCGCGGGAACGATCAGCGCTGGGCCCCGGCGATCATCACCTACTTGCCCAGCTTGCGCAGCTCATCCGATTCGACGATCCGTTCGCCGTTCTGCTCTTCCAGCGCCAGCCGCCACAGGGCGCGGGCCAGTTGGCAGGCTTCGATGGCGCCGTATTTGCCGGGGATCAGTTTGGCGATAGGTGCCGCCAGTTGCTCGACCCAGCGGGTTTCAGGACGGCTGCCCACCAGCAGGGAAGGGCGGGCGATGGTCAGTTGCGGCCAGCCTTGCGCGCGAAGCGCCTGTTCCATTTCGCCTTTGACACGGTTGTAAAAGGTACTGGACGCCGGGTCTGCGCCGACTGCGCTGATCACCAGCAAGTGGCGAGCACCGAGTTCGCGGGCGCGGCTGGCGAACGCCGTGACCATGTCCAGATCGACGGCCTTGAAGGCTTCCTGTGAACCGGCCTGTTTGATCGTGGTGCCCAGGCAACAGAATGCGATGTCCACCCGGCCGGACAGCGTTGGCAGCAAGGTCGCCAGCTCGCCGATCGGGTTTTCCAGGTGCGAGTGCTCGGCCAGCGGCTTGCGGGTCGGTGCCAACACGCGGCTGACGGTCGGCTCGCTGAGCAGCCGGTCCAGCAAATGCTCGCCTGTAAGGCCTGTGGCTCCTGCGAGCAGGATGTGTTGCGGCGTCAGGTACATGTGGCTTCTCCCTTAATACACATAAGCCTAGCGGCTAGTCGAAGTCTTCGCTTCCGTGCGGTTCAACGCCGTACTCAACGCGCGTTCGGCCTGGCTCTTGCGCAACTGCTGCCAGCGCGCCAGGACTCCTTTGGGTGCCCATATCTGCGGTTCGGAGGCTTCGAAGTTGTCTTCGGTCTCACGTTGCGCAACATAGGCCTTCGCTTCGTTGAAAGCGTGTTGCAGGTCATCGGTTTCGACCAATGCCCTGGCAAATAGTGCATCGCCAAAATAAGTGAAGTCCGCTTCTTCCGAGCAGCCGAACGAGACACGGTCGGCGCGCGAGGCGGTCATGATCAGCGTGCGCTCATCTTTCAGGTCGGGAATGAACCCGCCCGAATAACAGGCTGAAATCACCACGACCTTGTCACGGTTCTTCAATGGCGCGAGGGCTGCTGCCAGGGCGTCGGCGGGCAGGTCTGCCAGCGACAGGCGCGGCTGGTCGAGCACCAGTTCATGATCCTGAGTGCCGTGGCTGGTCAGGTAAATGAACACCAGATCTTCCGGGCCGGTGCGCTGGGCGAGTGTCTGCACTGCGCGGGTGATGGTTTCACGCGTCGCCATCGGCCGGTCGTCCATGTGATCGCGATGATTGACCAGGCTGACCTGTCCGACGGCCCCGAAACGCGACTTGAGTAGATTGCTCACGTAGTCCGCCTCGCGCATGAACACGCTCTGCTTGCCGTCGCCACCTACCACGAGCGTGTACAGCTCGGTAGCGGGTGTCGACGCCGGCACGGCTGCCAGTGCCTTGTCCAGCAGCGAACCCTGGACCAGCAGCCCTGCTTCAAGTGGGTCCGGCAGCAATTTGCCTTTGGCATCACGGATCCGCTGACCATTGGCCCAGATGCCGCGCTGCTCCTTGCCATCGGCGGAAATCAGCACACCGTCGCCCTGGTAAGTGTCATCGGCAAACTGGCCGATGTAACGGCTGCCATCGGCCAGCAGCAACTGGCCCTGACCCATGAAGCGCCAGTTGTCGAAATCACCCTGATAGCGGCTGCCGTCAGAGCCGATCAACTCGCCTTTGCCGGTCAGCGCGCCTTCCTTGAATTCACCGCTCCAGACGTCGCCGTCACTGTTTTCGTAGCGACCCTTGCCATCCAGCTGGCTGTTGTGGAAATTACCGACGTATTGATCGCCGTCAGCGCTGGTGAAGCTGCCGGTGCCCTGCAATTGTCCGTCGATGAAATTGCCGCTGTACTGGTTGCCGCTGGCGTCGCTGCGCGAACCCTCGCCATTGGCCTTGCCATTGGCGAACATGCCCTGATGCTGGCTGCCGTCTTCCAGCTCCAGGCGACCGGGCCCGTCGTACACGCCGGCCTTGAACTGGCCACGGTAAAGCACGCCCTTGTCTTTCTGGGTGCCTTCGCCGTCGCGCATGCCAAGCTTGAAGTTGCCGACATAACTCGCGCCAGCGCGGGTGGTCAGGCGGCCCTGGCCATTGAACAGACCTTGCTCGAAGCCACCCTTGTAGACGTCGCCGGTGCTGGAGTGCCATTCGCCCTGACCTTGACGCAGGCCGTTTTCGAACTGACCTGCGTACCAACTGCCGTTGGGGTAATCGATGCGGCCCTGGCCCTGTAGAACGCCATTGACCAGATCGCCCCGGTAGCGTCCGCCGTCGGGCAGGCGGCCGTCTGGCGGCAAAATTGATTCGCCATCACCGCAACCTGCGATCAAGAGTGTCAAAGCCAATGGAGCGAGCGCGCGCATGTGAGATCCCGGAAGAATGATTCAGGGGCGAGCCCGGCTCCGCTTGAGCAGATGTTAGGGGGCACGACCGCAGGGGAGTATGCCGCAGCGGGTCAGCGGGATGAAACAGTCTGTTACGACTGTTTCATGTTTTAAACGCCTTATACGAAACACAGCGTTAAAGGCTCGGCCACAAAAGCGGGTTTTTCCTGACCTTCTATCTCCAGTGTGGCCATTGCCTTGAGCAACCACTGACCGGGTTTTTTCTCGCTTACGCCGGTCAATTGGACCTTGAGGCGCACCCGCGAGTTGACCGTCACCGGTTGAACGAAGCGCACACTGTCCATCCCGTAATTGACCGCCATCTTCAAGCCTTCGGGCAGTACCATGATGCCCTCCATGAGCTTGGGGATCAGCGACAAAGACAGGAAGCCGTGTGCGATAGTCGTGCCGAACGGGGTCTGCGCTGCTTTGACCGGGTCGACATGGATGAACTGGAAATCCCCTGTGGCGTCGGCGAACAGGTTGATACGCTGCTGATCGATGGTCAGCCAGTCTGAATAGACTGCGTCCTTGCCGATGTATTGTTTGAGCTCTTCGACGGGTACAAAAGGCATGCCGCTCTCCTTGTCTGATGAGGGGGTATGGAGCTGCCACTGCCCGCATCCGCTGATGCCTGCGGGCGAATGACCAGATCAGCAGAGGGCGGTTGCCCGGTCAAGCAACTGCGGCAATGCGAATACCCACTCATGACCTCTGGCGCAGCGTGTTTATAATGACGCCGATCGTTCGCCGGGTTCGTTTATCTGCTGGAGTCCTCATGCTGTTAAGGGGTTTGACATGGCTGGTGCTGTTCCAATTGCTGGGGACCGCGCTCAACCATCTTTTTCTGTCGATTTTGCCGGGGCCGATCATCGGCCTCGTGCTGTTAATGGGCTATCTGATGTGGCGCGGTGAAGTCAGCGAGCCGATCAGCACTGCTGCCAGCAGTCTGTTGCGCTATCTGCCGTTGCTGCTGGTGCCGCCTGCGGTCGGGGTGATGGTTTACGCGTCGGCGATTGCCGAGGACTTCTGGGCGATCTTCGGCACGCTGACCCTGTCGCTGATGATTTCCGTGACCTTCGTCGGCTGGCTGATGCAGACCCTGATCAAGCGTCAGGCTCAGCGCCGGGAGTTGCCATGAGTCTTGACTGGCACGGTGCATGGCTATCGGTGATTCATCACCCGCTTTTCGGCATCGCGATCACCCTGGGCGCCTATCAACTGGCGATGGCTGCTTACGAAAGAACCCGCTGGCTGTTTCTGCAGCCCGTGCTGGTCTCGATGGTGGTGGTGATCGGGGTCGTGCTGTTCTGCGACCTTGAGTACACCGAGTACCGCAAAAGCACCGAGATTCTGGGCACGCTGCTGGGTCCTGCAACCGTCGCGCTGGCGGTCCCGCTCTATCTGAATATGCGACGGATCCGCCAGTTGTTCTGGCCGGTCTTGACTACGCTGGTAGTCGGCGGGGTGTTTGCCACCGGCCTGTGCGTGGGCTTCGGGGTGCTGTTCGGTGCCGACCACATGATTCTGATGACCATGGCACCGAAGTCGGTGACATCGCCCATTGCCATGCTGGTCGCCGAGCAGATCGGCGGGGTTGCCGCCCTGGCGGCGGTTTTTGTGTTGATTACTGGCGTATTCGGTGCCATTTTCGGCCCCGGTCTGCTGTCGCTGATCGGGGTGGATAATCCTGCTGCCCGAGGCATGGCGCTGGGGCTCACTGCACATGCGGTAGGCACATCCGTGGCATTGCAGGAGGGCGAGGAATCGGGGGCTTTTGCTGCGTTGGCAATGAGTCTGATGGGCGTTGCGACGGCGTTGTTCCTGCCGCTGGCAATGTCGCTGGCCATTTAAAAGGAGGCTTTTCTATGACGCTGCCATTGTTTCCACTGAACGCTGTGCTGTTTCCGGGGTGCGTGCTTGATCTGCAGCTGTTCGAAGCCCGTTACCTGGACATGATCGGCCGCTGCATGAAGCAGGGGGAAGGGTTCGGTGTGGTGTGTATCACCGAGGGAAGTGAAATCGGCCCAGTGCCGGGCGGCTACTCGCTGATCGGCTGCGAAGCGCTGGTTACCGATTTTCAGCAGCAGGAGAACGGCTTGCTGGGCATTCGGGTCGTCGGCGGGCGTCGCTTCCGCGTCGTTGCCGCTGAGGTTCAGCGCGATCAACTGTTGGTGGCTGAGGTTGAATGGCTGGAAGAGCCCGTGGAGCGCCCGTTGCAGGAGGAAGATGCTGACCTCGTGGCCCTGCTCGAAGCGCTGGCCGAGCATCCGATGGTGGCTTCCTTGAACATGGGCATGTCTGCCGGTGGGCAATACGCGTTGTCCAACCAGCTTGCCTACCTGCTGCCGTTCACCGAAAAAGACAAAGTGGAACTGCTGGAAATCGACGATCCCGAAGAGCGTCTCGACGCGATTCAGGAATTGCTCGATGAAATGCAGGGCGATCTGCAGGCCTGAACCCGGATCGCGCTGTTCATTGCGCAGGGCAGCAAAGTGTCTGGATCGCCATGCCGACGCAGCGCATCGGCACGTCAGTTGCGGTTAGCGCGGTGGATACTGCTCCAGAATTTTCGCCACCGTGGTGCGCATGGCCTGATCGCGTTCGGACGGGCTGCCGGCATTGTCGTTGAGAATGCGCTCGGTGCTTCCACGCCAGACCAGTTTGCCGTCCTTGCCGTCGAACATATCGATCTGCACGGTGCCGACCTTGTAGTCGACGCTGCGGGTTTCGGTGTTCATCGGCCCGTTCCAGTAGCCATAACCACCCCAGGGGTTCCAGCCCCCGCCATAGTTGGTGCTGACCGTCTGCTGACGGTTTTCGACAATCAGCCAGGCCTGCACTTTCAAATCCGGCCGGGCCCCGGCTGTTGCCATGCGCAGACCACGCTGGTCCAGCTGTTCGCCGACCGACTGGCGAAGGCGCTGCTCGGTCAGGTCGCTCTTGAGCCGCGGATCATTGTCAGGCTGATACTGAACGGCGGGCTCCTTCCAGCTCCAGCTGCGATAGCCGCCGAAATCCCGCTGGGCATCGAAGTCGCGATTGATCGAGTTGCTCTGACAGGCCGTCAGCAGCACGGCACAGGTCAGCAGAACGATACGGCGAAACATGGCAGTTCTCCGAAAGGGTTACGAAGGCGGGTAGGCCGCCAGAGCCTGTTGCACGGCCTGGCGCAACGCACTGCTGCGGTCGGCCAGATTATTGCTGGCGCGCGCATCGGCGCTGGCGCTCCATACCGGCTGGTTGCTGCGCGCGTCGATCAGGTTGATCTGCACCACCATGACCTTTTCCTGATAGGTGCGTACCACCGGCACGCTGGCGTAGCCGCCGTAACCGGGCCGGTAACCATCGTAGCGGCCATAGCCCATGCCGCCCCCATAGTAGGGATCGTAATCTTCACGCACCTGACGCAGCCGGGTTTCCTGGCGGGTCGTGGCAGTGACGTACAAGTCTGCCGGCTGATTGCCGCGAGCCGGTCGCAAACCACGCTGGTCCAGACCGTTGCTCACGGCTTCGACCACCTGCGCCGAATCCACCCACGCCGTACCGGGCGGCAGCTGGCCGTTGAGCCAGCCCCAGGACCGATAACGCCCATAGTCCCGCGGCGGCGCAGGGTAGGCGCTCATGTCCAGCGTCCTTGCCGCCTGCGCAGGAGCGGGCGGCATGGGCAGAGAGCTGGCGACATACGGGTTGTCGCTCTGGCAGGCGCTGATCCCGAACAGACTGGTCCCCAGCAGCACGGCAAACAAGGCAGAACGGTGTTTCATGGTGGGCTCCGCAGTGATGTCAGACCGGACGGCACATCCAGTGAAGGTATCGACCCAGCCCGGCAAAGGCTGGATGACGTCGATGCGCCAGTTCCATTTCCAGCAGATCCGTCAGCTCGGCCCGAGCCTGGAATTCAACCGGCATGTAATCGTGAAATACCCGCACCCCGCTACGGGTTTCGACTTGCCACAGGCCTTCAAGTTGCGTCGCCAGTTCCCGGGGGTCGAGCGGTTGCTGAGGCGTCAGGCTCTGTTTTTCCCCGGCCATGTCATTCTTGCGCATCTTGCGGAAATGGCCCTTCAACAGGTTGCGATAGATCAACGCATCGCGGTTGTAAAACGCCAGTGACAACCAGCCATCGTCCCTGGTCAACTGGCGTAGCACCGGGAGGATGGTATGCGGCTCGGCCAGCCACTCCAGCACCGCGTGGCACAGCACCAGATCATAAGTGTCGCTCAGTAACTCCGGCAGCGCCTGCCACGGAGCCTGAATGAAGGTTGCCGTCTGTCCGGCATCGGCGAAGCGCTGACGTGCGCCTTCGAGCATCGGCTCGGCGGGTTCGGCCAGGGTTACCTGATGACCCTGTTCGGCCAGCCACAGTGACATGTGTCCCAGCCCGGCGCCGATATCCAGTACACGAAGCGGTCGTGCGGGCAGGGTCTCGGTCAGGTCGGCCTGCAGCACCGCCAGACGAATGGCTCCCTTGGCACCGCCATAGATCTTTTCCGCAAAGCGGGTCGCCAACTGGTCGAAATGCCGATCACTCACTTGGCAAATCTCCGCTCGCTGTCAGCCAGCTTGTTACGCACCACCGTGTCCATGTCCAGCCCCAGTTCGCTGCACAGCAGCAACAGGTAGAGGACGATGTCGCCGACTTCCTGGCCGGCGTGCTCCAACTGTTCGGCAGGCAGCTCGCGGGACTGGTCTTCGCGCAGCCATTGGAATATTTCCACCAGCTCGGCCATCTCCACACTGGCAGCCATGGCCAGGTTTTTCGGGCTGTGAAATGGCTTCCAGTCATTCTGGTCGCGGATGCGGTGCAGGCGTTGGGTCAACTCGTCGAGGTTCATCGTGTTCTCCTGAAGACGCATAGCTTCAGGGGGAACGGTTCGCCAGGCAAGTGGGCGTTGAGGTTTGTTCAGCCGTTGATGGGAGCAATGCTCCCGTCAGAGGTGTTCATCCGGCTGTGCGTCACTCGCTGACAGGCTGCCAGCTACCGACCATATGCACGATGCCCTCCTGGCCTTCGACACGGAACTGGCCATGCGAGCCGGCGGCACTGGTCGACAGCGTCACGTCGGCAGGCAGGCGTACAGGCTTCTGGAACTGCACGCTGATCTCGACATTCGAGGCCGGCAAATGCTCGCCCAGCGCCGCGAGCGCACGGGCCTTGAGCCACATCCCGTGGGCGATGGCGCGTGGAAAACCGAACAGCCTGGCGCTGGGGGCGCTGAGGTGAATCGGGTTGTAGTCGCCCGACACCTTGGCGTATTCGCGGCCTATCTGCGCCGTTGCCCGCCAGCCTTGCAGCTCGCTGAGCGGTAGCGGCGCGGCTTCGGGATAGCTCACAGGGCTGTCTTCCAGGTGCACAGCGGTGCACAGCATGGTGCTTTCTTCTTCCCACAACAGCCCCATGCCGTCTTCGGCCTGAGTGACCAGAGTGAACGTCGCGCCCTTGGCGTGCGGGCGCAGATCAGTGGCCTGTACGCTGATGTACAACTGGCTCACACCGCCCAGTGGACGATGCGTGCGGGTGCGATTGGCGAGGTGAATCAACCCCAGCAGCGGGAATGGAAAGTCCTCGGAGGTCATCAATTGCATTTGCAGCGGAAACGCCAGCACATGCGGGTAGGTCGGAGGCAGCAGGCTGCTTTCTTCGAAGCCGCAGACCTTGCGGTATGCCTCGAGCTTATCGGTATCGACCGCGATCCAGCTGCGCAAGCCCAGATCGGGTAGCTGCATACCGGTGACCTTGCGCCTGAGCGCAGCCTGGATGAACAGGTTGGACAGGGGCTGCAGGGAATTGAGGTAGCGCCAGTGAGCCGTCATCATCCATCTCCTTGAATTCGATGCGGGTGCTTAAGCCCCGATCACGTTTTGACCACATACACGTAGAACCTGACCGCTCACCGCGCCGCTGCCCGGTTGGCTGAACCACGCCACTGCTTCGGCAACGTCCTGTGGCGAGCCACCCTGACCCAGCGAACTCATGCGCCGCCCGGCTTCACGCAGGGTGAACGGCATGTGCGCGGTCATTTTCGTTTCGATGAAGCCCGGCGCGACGGCGTTGATGCTGATGCCGCGTGACTTGAGTCCGGGGGCCATGGCCCGTGCAAAACCGATCAGACCGGCCTTGCTGGTGGTGTAGTTGGTTTGCCCGCGATTACCGGCGATACCGCTGATCGAGGCCATGAGCACGATGCGGGCGTTGTCCTTCAAGGCTCCCGCGTCGAGCAGCACTTGAGTCAGCACTTGCGGCGCATTGAGGTTGACCGCCAGTACCGAGTCCCAGAAATCTTCCGGCATGTTGACCAGCGTCTTGTCGCGCGTGATGCCGGCGTTGTGCACCAGTATGTCGACGCCATCGGGCAGGTGTTCGAGCAACTGTGCCGGAGCATCCGCCGAGCAGATATCCAGCGCCAGAGCCTGACCGCCAAGCCGCGAGGCCAGTGCCTCCAGCTCGTTTTTGGTCTGCGGTACATCCAGCAGAATGACCTGCGCACCATCACGTGTCAGGGTTTCGGCTATAGACGCGCCAATGCCGCGTGCAGCGCCCGTTACCACTGCCTTGCGCCCGGCCAGCGGGCGAGTCCAGTCCTGCACCTTGCTCGTGCAGGCACTCAGGTGGACGAACTGGCCGGAGATGAACGCAGCCTTGGGCGTGAGGAAAAAGCGCAGGGCGCCCTCCAGTTGATCCTGCGCGTCGTCATCCACTTGCAGCAGTTTGACCGTGGCGCCGTTGCGCACTTCCTTGGCCAGTGAGCGGCTGAAACCTTCGATGGCCTGTTGAGTGCTGGCGGCCAGCGGATCAGCGAGTGTCTCGGGGGATTTACCGAGAATGACCACATGTGCGCAGTGATCGAGATTGCGCAGCAGCGGCTGAAAGAAGTCCCGCAACTGCCTGAGCTGCTCGGTGCGCAGGATCTGGCTGGCGTCGAACACGACTGCTTTCAGGCGCGGCCCCTGGTTGGACACCCACGTCGTGGCACCGGGCATCTCACTGCCGAAACTGTACAGCGAGTCGGTCAGGCGGCTGGCGAACTGGCGGACCTGATCCCCCAGCGGCCCGGCGCTGATCAGCAGCGTCCCTTCGACGGGCCGCAGACGTCCGGCCTGCCAGCGCTCCAGGTGAGTGGGGGCGGGCAGACCGGCGGCCTTCACCAGGCGCCGACCCATGTCGGAGTTGGCGAAATCAATGTAGCGATCTGACGGCATGGAACACTCTCCTGAAGTCGGGGTTCAAAGGAATGGACCACGGTGGCATGACGTTTGTTCTTGCGATCGGCACGGCTCATTCATTCGCTTGAAGAAAGGGAGTTTTCCATGACGCATCCTCGTCGGGTCGCCATCGTCGGCGGTAACCGCATTCCGTTCGCGCGCTCCAATGGCCCTTACGCCACGGCCAGCAATCAGGACATGCTCACGGCTGCTCTGGAAGGGCTGATCGAGCGCTTCAATCTGCACGGGCTGCGCATGGGCGAGGTGGTGACGGGCGCGGTGCTCAAGCACTCCAGAGACTTCAACCTGACCCGCGAATGCGTGCTCGGCTCGCGGCTCTCGGCACAGACCCCGGCCTACGACATTCAGCAAGCCTGCGGTACGGGGCTGGAAGCGGCGTTGCTGGTGGCCAACAAGATCGCTCTGGGGCAGATCGAGTGCGGCATTGCCGGCGGCGTTGACACCACGTCCGATGCACCGATCGGCGTCAACGAGGGGCTGCGCAAAATCCTGCTGCAGGTAAACCGCAGCAAGACGCCCGGTGACAAGCTCAAGGCCCTGATGCAGCTGCGTCCACACCACCTCAAACCGGAGCTGCCGCGTAACGGCGAGCCACGTACACGCTTGTCGATGGGTCAACATTGCGAGCTGATGGCGCAGACCTGGGGCATAGAGCGCGGGCCGCAGGATCAACTGGCGCTCGAGAGCCATCTGAAAATGGCGGCAGCCTACGCCGAGGGCTGGCAGGATGATCTGATGACGCCGTATCTGGGGCTGATCCGTGACAACAACCTGCGTCCGGACCTGACGCTTGAAAAACTGGCCAGCCTCAAGCCCGCGTTCGAGCGCAGCGCCAAGGGCACCTTGTCGGCGGGCAATTCGACACCGCTGACCGATGGCGCATCGGTGGTGTTGCTGGCCAGCGAGGAATGGGCTCGCGAGCGGGACCTGCCGGTGCTGGCCTATTGGCGCGATGGCGAAGCTGCGGCGGTGGACTTCGTCAACGGAGCAGAAGGGCTGCTGATGGCACCGGTCTACGCCGTTCCGCGTCTGCTGGCCCGCAATGGCCTGACCCTTCAGGACTTCGATTACTACGAAATTCACGAAGCCTTCGCCGCGCAGGTGCTGTGCACCCTCAAGGCCTGGGAAGACGCCGATTACTGCAAGACCCGTCTGGGGCTGGATGCGCCGTTGGGGTCTATTGATCGCAGCAAACTGAACGTCAAGGGCAGCTCACTGGCTGCCGGCCACCCGTTCGCCGCAACCGGAGGCCGCATCGTCGCCAACCTGGCCAAGCTGCTGGATGCGGCAGGCAGCGGACGTGGACTGATCTCGATCTGTGCCGCAGGCGGCCAGGGCGTGACGGCAATTCTGGAGCGTTAGGCAAATGGCTGGGGTCATGGGCATAATCCACAACTGAACTACGCAGAGCACTGGCACGATAAGTGTTCTTCCGGGCACCTATCGTTCCTCACGCTCCAGCGTGGGAATGCATGCCGTGACGCTCCGCGTCGCATCCGTGCGCGGGATGATCAATCAGCATTGTTGGCCTGTAACGTTGAGGTAAGGCATGGGGTTCATCATTGGGGTATCGGTACTTCTGATTCTGATCGGCACCGTGCTCTATCTGTTCGACAAAGGCGCGCGGACTCGCTGGCTGAGGCCCTATATCGGGCTGATGCTGATCGGCTTGCTGATCGGCGGGATGGGCTTGCTGGTGGGGCTGGTCTCCGATGAAACGGAGGTTTACTTCCTGCTGGTGGCCAAATGGGTCATCGCGGTGACCGGTATCATGTTCTGCCTGCGACTGATCGTACTGATCGCCAAGCGCTTCATCGCCAGAAATTGAGCGTGTAAACCGCCCATGTGTGACAGGACAACGTGGAAAATCACTTCAAATTTCTGACCCTGCCCAAGACATCGGGCGAGGTCGCCAACGTCTTCATTCACGGCTATTCGTCAGGGCATGATCTGGATGACCGACGCCTGTTGGCCAACAGCATCCCCGGTGCATTGCGCCAGAGTGTGAACATTCTGGCGTTCTGGCCATCCAGCCATTTCACCCAGATGGACAACCGTTCCCGTGGTCTGCTCATGGCTGCTGCCCGTGTGCACCCGCTCGCGGGCGCGGCGGCGTTGGCGGGGGACCGGGTCGTTCACTTCGCGCGCATCCGCAACCGTGCCCGCGACATGGGCAAGGTGCTGTTTGCACAGCTGGATCGCTACCTGTTCGAGCATCATCCCGACGTCAGGCGGGTCAATCTGATCGGTCATTCACTGGGCGGCCGGCTGCTGGTCAGCGCGCTCAAGGACCTGCAGCAGACACCCGAGCACGGGCTGGTGGTGGGCGATGTATTGCTGATGGCCGCTGCCGTGCGTATCGATGCCGCCGAGGCCGAGCTGCTCAAGCAGAGAATCAGCGGACGGCTGATCAATGCGTATTCCACGGAAGATCATGTGCTCTTGCTGAACCTGGGCGAGAAGAGCCTGGGACGCACGCCGGTCGAGCACTTCGAGAACGTGCGCATGCAGGGTTATCGCCATCACCATTACTGGCAGCGCTTGCAGGAAGTGCTGATTGCGACCCGCTTCAGTGGCTGTGAAGGGCTGGAAACCGGCGTTGCGGTGCTACCGACAATGACCCGCGACCCGGTTTTGCAGGACGTCTGGTTGCACAGCGTTCTGGCCCGTTCGCCGGACTACGTGCTGGAGGCGGCCATCAAGCACTTGCGCAGCAGTCGCTGGACGCGCCTCAAGGCCACTGAAGCGGACCGTACGTACGCATTCGTGCGTGAATTCCAGCTGGTCGCCGGGCATTTTCTGATCAATGCCGCCCGGCGTCGCGGCGTGCCCTATACGCGAGTGCTGGGCATGCTGGCGCGGCAATACGGTCTGGGCGACGCGCTGCACCAATGTGCGACGGTGGTTGAAGTGGAAGAGCTGCTGCTCAGAACGTTCTTTCGCCATGCTTTCAACAGCGCGCACCCGCTGGTGCAGATGCCGCGCGCCAGTGTCCGCGCGATGAGCTGGGATATCTATGCCGCGCATGTCGATGCACTGGCCGAGCGCCTGACCGTGGCAGCGTTTTTCAAGACCGCGCAGCCCGACGAGGCGCCTGGCGCGGTCAAGGGCTTGCTGGGTGCAATTCGCCAAGCCCCGGTGCAACGCTTGCTGACGCACTTTGGCACTGCGCTGCGGCCGGGTTATTCCGCACTGATCCCTACCGTGGCCATCGTCTTCTATGCGCGCGTCACACTGGATGATGACGCGCTGATGTAAGCCGCATTCACGCGGCGCGAGCCTCTTCCAGCGCGGCGGCCGAAAGCTCTTGGCGATGGCGACTGGCGTAGCTCTCGGCGATGATCGAGCACACGATCAACTGCATCGGGTGGTAGATCATGATCGGCAACAGAATCAGGCCAAGCCCCGGGTTGCTGCCGAAAATCAGTGCAGCCATCGGCGCGCCCGCGGCGAGGGATTTCTTGGTGGCGCAGAACACCGCCGCGACCTTGTCGGCATGATCGAACTTGAGCGCCCGCGCCGTGCGGGTGGTCATCAACAGGATCACCGCCAGCAGCAGCGCGGTGCCGACGAACGCCGTCAGGATCACGCTGTTGCCCTGGCTTTGCCACATGCCGGAGATCATCGAGTTGCAGAACGCCGCGTACACCAGCAGCAGAATCACCAGCTTGTCGATCAGGTTGGTGTACTTCTTGTGACGGGCGAAAAACTTGCCCAGCAACGGCCGCATTAGCTGGCCAAGCACCAGTGGCAGCAGGAGCATGGCGCACAGGTCGAGCAGCGTATCGCCCAGATCGATTCCGCCAGCACCGGTGCCGACCACCAGGCTAACCAGCCACGGGGTGATGAAAATCCCGATGACGCTGGACATGCTGGCGTTGAGAATCGCTGCCGGGACATTGCCGCCTGCGCTGCCGGTCAGTGCCACCGAAGACGAAATGGTCGAGGGCAGGGCGCACAGGTAGAGAAAACCCAGCATCAGCAGCGCCGGCACATACGAGCCCAGCAGCTTTTGGCACGCCAGCCAGATCAGCGGGAACACCACGAAGGTGAAGACCTGGATCATCACGTGCAGGCGCCAGTTGGTCAGGCCTTTCTTGATCTGCTCGCTGGACAGGTTTACCCCATGCAGAAAGAACACCACGAACACGCCGACCTTGATGACGTATTCAGCGTGCATGCTGCCGCCGGTAGCGCCGAAACGCGGGAAGAAGTAGGCGAGCACCGTCGCCAGAACCATGCCCCAGAGGAACCAGTCGGTAGCGACGCGTTTGAAGTGTTTGAGTGATTGCATGCGGGGTCCGTAGAACGTTTGTACACAGAGATGCGTGCAGGCTACTCTGTTGCGCCATAGCCGTCTTGCGACATAAGGCCATAAGATGCCGAGTAACGGACAGATCAATCAGCGGCAGCCTACGGGCGAGCGGCAGATACCGGCATTGGCCGGCCTGCCGCGCCCGCTGTATGCCCGTGCTGAAAGCCTCACTGCCGGTTCGTGGACGCCGCCCCATCGCCACGACTGGGTGCAGTTTTCCTACGCCATCAGTGGGGTTCTGGGGGTGCATACCGCCGAGGGCAGTTTCTTTGCGCCGCCGCAGTGGGGCGTCTGGGTGCCTGCCGGGCTTGAGCATGAGGTGGTGACCTCCATGCGCGCCGAAATGCGCAGCCTGTACATTCGCACGGCAGATTCGGGGTGGGCACCGCAGCGCTGCAGGGTGCTGGAAGTCACGCCACTGGCCCGTGAGCTGATCAAGAGCTTCTGCCTTCTGCCCGTGGATTATCCAGAGCAGGACAGCCATGAGGCGCGGCTGGTGCAGGTCCTGCTGGATCAACTGGCGCAGTTGCCCGAAGTCGGCTTTTCACTGCCGTTGCCGCGTCATCCGCGTTTGCTGGGGCTGTGCAACGAGTTGATCGAGGAGCCGGGTCGGTTGATTACCCTGCACGACTGGGCCGCCCGTCTCGGGACCTCCGAGAAAACCCTGATGCGAATGTTTCAGCGGGAAACCGGATTGAGCTTTCGCGGCTGGCGGCAGCGGGCACGGTTACTGTCTTCGCTTTCTGCACTGGAAGAGGGCGCCAGTGTGACGCATACCGCGCTGGCCTGCGGTTATGACTCGACGTCAGCATTCATCGCTGCGTTCAAGGGTTTGTTCGGTCACACCCCCGGTGACTTGTTCAAGTAAGGCCGGGATGCCTTGTGCACTAACGAGTGCATCCAACACTGTTTTTTCTGCTTTTACATGTTTTGTCCCGGAATATCTTCGACCTGCTGTACGGCACGAAAGGTGCTTTAAACCGGGGGATTGCGTGGTTTTTTCTTAAAAAACCTTTCAATCCACAGGGGGTTACCCCTACTCGCTGGCGGAGGATTGCCGTATAACGGCAACAATCGCGTATCTGGCAACAAAGGACCCACAATAAAAGCTGATGAAAACTCCTAAACGCATTGAACCCCTGATCGAAGACGGTCTGGTCGACGAGGTGCTGCGCCCGCTCATGAGTGGTAAAGAGGCAGCTGTTTATGTGGTGCGTTGCGGCAATGAGCTGCGGTGTGCCAAGGTTTACAAGGAGGCTAACAAACGCAGTTTCCGTCAGGCGGCCGAGTATCAGGAAGGCCGCAAGGTACGCAACAGCCGACAGGCCCGCGCCATGGCCAAGGGCTCGAAGTTCGGGCGCAAGGAAACCGAAGACGCCTGGCAGAATGCCGAAGTGGCTGCGCTGTTTCGTCTGGCCAGCGCAGGTGTTCGGGTGCCCAAGCCGTATGACTTCCTGGAAGGCGTGCTGCTCATGGAACTGGTGGCCGACGAGTACGGCGATGCAGCGCCGCGTCTGAACGACGTCGTGCTGGAGCCGGATCAGGCGCGCGAGTATCACGCATTCCTGATCGAGCAGATCGTGCTGATGTTGTGTGCCGGTCTGGTGCACGGTGACCTGTCCGAGTTCAACGTGCTGCTGGCGCCGTCCGGCCCGGTCATCATCGACTTGCCGCAAGCGGTCGATGCCGCGGGCAACAACCATGCGTTCAGCATGCTGGAGCGCGACGTCGGCAACATGGCGCTGTACTTCGGCCGCTTCGCTCCGGAGCTCAGAAAGACCAAGTACGCCAAGGAAATGTGGTCGTACTACGAGGCAGGCACCTTGTCGCCCGCCACGGTGCTGACCGGCGAATTCGATGAGCCGGAGGACGAAGCCGATGTGGGCGGCGTACTGCGCGAAATCGAAGCCGCCCGCCTCGACGAAGCCCGCCGCCAGGCAGCTCGCGCGGCAGACGATGCTCCACCAAGCAAATCCACCGAAGAACCACCACCGCCGTGGATGCAGTAACGCCCTTTCGCGAGCAGGCGCGCTCCCGCAGGGAGTGCGTGTGGCAGGCGCTCCGTCGAGTGATGCAGTAAGTAAGACCATTGTGGGAGCGAGCTCGCTCGCGAAGGCGATTGATCAGGCGCGCTGTTTTCGGAGCCTGTACGGGCCCTTTCGCGAGCAAGCTCGCTCCCACGGAGCGCGTGCAGGCGCTCCATCGAGTGGATGCGGTGAGACCCTTGTGGAAGTGGCTAGCAGCACCCGCCCGACGCCAGGTCCTTGAGGATCGGGCAGTCAGGGCGGTCGTCGCCTTGGCAATGTTCCACCAGTTCCCGAAGCGTATCGCGCAGGCTCGCCAGTTCTTCGATCTTCTTGTTCAGCTCGACAATGTGTTGCCGGGCCAGCGCCTTGACGTCGGCGCTGGCCCGCTGGCGGTCCTGCCAGAGGGTCAGCAGTTTGCCGACTTCTTCCAGCGAAAACCCCAAGTCCCTTGAGCGCTTGATGAACGCCAGCGTGTGCAGATCGTCCGCGCTGTACACGCGATAGCCGCTGTCGCTGCGATGCGCCGCCTGCAACAGGCCGATGGATTCGTAATAGCGGATCATCTTGGCGCTCAAGCCACTGTTTTTCGCCGCTTGACCGATATTCATGGTGCGTCCTCCAGGTCGCGGGGTTTCCAGGTTTTCAGCAGCAGCGCATTGCTCACCACGCTGACACTCGACAGCGCCATGGCCGCGCCCGCCAATACCGGATTGAGATAGCCCAGCGCCGCGAGCGGAATGCCGATCAGGTTGTAGACGAACGCCCAGAACAGGTTCTGGCGGATTTTCGCGTAGGTCCTTCGGCTAATGTCGAGGGCTGCCGGAACCAGTCGCGGATCGCCGCGCATCAGGGTGATGCCCGCTGCATGCATGGCGACATCGGTCCCGCCGCCCATCGCTATACCGACATCCGCCGCCGCCAGCGCCGGAGCATCGTTGATGCCGTCACCGACCATCGCGACCACATGATGGCTTTTCAGTTGAGTGACGGTGGCCGCCTTGTCGGCAGGCAGCACTTCGGCATGCACGTCGTGTATCCCCAATGTCCTGGCAACCACTTGGGCACTGCCACGGTTATCGCCAGTCAGCAGATGGCTGGTGATGCCCCGCGCATTCAGCGCTTTGATCGCCTGATCGGTTCCGGGCTTGAGCGTGTCACCAAAGGCAAACATGCCGATCACCTTTGGCTCTGGAGCCTGCTCGATCAGCCAGGACAGCGTGCGCCCCTCGGCTTCCCAGATGCGCGCGGACTCGGCCAGATCGCCCATCGGCAGGCCGCTTTCCTCCAGCAAACGTCGATTGCCCAGCGCCAGTTCACGGCCCTGAACGCTGCCAGCGATGCCCCGACCACTCAGGACGCGGCTGTTTTGCGCGGCATCAGGCTTGAGTTGCCATTCATGACACACATCCAGCACTGCTTTGGCCAAGGGGTGTTCACTGCCGCGTTGCAGCGCCCCCGCCAGTTGCAGAAGGTGTTCTTCATTGCCCAGCACCGCGCTCATGTTGGTGATACGCGGCGTGCCCGAGGTCAGCGTGCCGGTTTTGTCGAACACCACGGCATCGACCTCGTGAGCCCGTTCCAGCGCTTCGGCGTCCTTGATCAGAATGCCGTAGCGCGCAGCCACGCCGGTCCCGGCCATGATCGCTGTCGGCGTCGCAAGGCCCAGCGAGCAAGGGCAGGCGATCACCAGTACAGCGACGGCATTGATCAGCGCGACTTCAAGCGAGGCACCGACCAGCAGCCAGCCGACCAGCGTGAGCAAGGCAATCACCAGTACGGTCGGCACGAACACCTGGCTGACTTTATCCACCAGTTTCTGGATCGGAGCCTTGCCTGCCTGGGCGTCCTCGACCAGACGAATGATGCGCGCCAGCACCGTTTCTGCGCCCAGCGCTGTGGTCCTGATCAGCAATTGGCCTTCGCCATTGATAGCCCCGCCGGTGACCTTGTCGCCCGGTTGCTTGACCACCGGCAGGCTTTCACCGGTGATCAGCGCTTCGTCGGCATGGCTGCGGCCTTCGACCACTTCGCCGTCCACCGGAAAGCGTTCGCCGGGTTTGACCAGCACCCGATCATCAAGCTGCAGCGCGCTGATAGCGACGTCCTGTTCGAGGCCGTCGACCACCCGCAGGGCACGCTCCGGGCGCAGTGCTTCAAGGGCACGGATAGCACTGGCGGTCTGGCGCTTGGCGCGGCTTTCCAGGTATTTGCCCAGCAGCACCAGCGCGATTACCACCGCCGATGCTTCGAAATACAAATGCGGCGTTGTGCCAGGCGCAGCGTGCAGCCATTGATAGACGCTCAGGCCGTAGCCGGCGCTGGTACCGATGGCGACCAGCAGGTCCATATTGCCGGCACCTGCGCGCACGGCTTTCCAGGCGGCCACGTAAAAGCGTGCGCCAAGGATGAACTGCACCGGCGTCGCCAGCGCAAACTGCACCCACGCGGGCAGCATCCAGTGCACGCCCAGCGGGGTCAGCAGCATCGGCAGGATCAGCGGCAGCGCCAGCGCGATGGCCAGCAGCAAGGCCCAGCGCTCGTTATGCAAGTGACGGGCTTTTTGATCGGCTTCGGCGTGACGATCCTGGCTCAGGGTGGCGCCATAACCGGCGCGGCTGACGGCGTCGATCAGGGTTTGCGGATCGGTGTGCGCTGCGGTGTCTACATGGGCGCGTTCATTGGCCAGGTTGACCGTTACGCTGTTGACCCCCGGCACTTTGGCCAGGGCACGCTCGACCCGACCTGCGCAACTGGCGCAGGTCATGCCGCTGATCGGCAGGTCGAAGGTGGTGGTGTCTTGCATGTGAATCACTCCCTGAGGCTGGCTGCCTGCAAGGATCAACCTTGCCATATGGGCAAGGTCAAGCGCGAATCAATAGTTGAGGTCGGCTTTCTTGAGGTACAGCCCGTTGAGGTCGGTAGCAATGCGGTACTTGAGGATATCCCCGGAGCGCAGCTGAATCTTGGTGCTGCGCGGCGCTTCCATGCCGGGTTCACAGCCCACGACATTGCCGCGCAGGGTGCTCAGCCGCACCGAGACTTCACCTGCCGGCAGGTTGAAGGACACCGAGTCTTCCTGAAACAGCCTGCCGGCCAGGCGGTCCTGAACGTAGATGCCGATCTCGCAGGAAGTCGCGACTTCCAGGCGCTCGCGGGAAATGATCAGGATGCCGTAGTCCTGAGCCGCCTGAGTGGCAGGGGTGATAGCCAGGAAACCGAGAATGCTGAAGAGGCTGACTGCTGACCAGCGCATCGCTGATACTCCTGATGTAAATGTGGCTGACGGTATAGGTGTCGATCACTCAGCTTGGCTCACGATTACGCCGAATGCCAGCCCGGCAGCAATGACAGAAACTTGACCTTGCCATGATGACAAGGTTGAAGATGCTCACTGTTCATCACTGAAGGAGTGACACCATGCAGTTATTCAACGTTCAAGGCATGACCTGCGGGCACTGTGTTCGCGCGGTGACCGAGGCCATCAAGCATGACGATCCGAGCGCCGATGTTCAGGTCGAACTGGCCAGTAAACAGGTCAAGGTGCAAAGCAGTTTGTCGCCCGAGCGGATTGTCAGCCTGATCAGCGAAGAGGGTTATCAGGCGCAGCCGGCATGATCCAGACCCGGGAGATCAAGGCGGTCTCCCGGTCTGTAAACATTGAAAAATTTTGAATTAATTCCCCCGTCCGTCGTTCTCTGCAAGGTAAGCCGGGTAAACTAGCCCGTTGCTCTGCATCCGTTAATGGACACCCGATGAATCTACGAACGATCCTTATCCTTGGCTCATTGAGCGCCTTCGGCCCTCTGGCCATCGACTTCTATCTTCCTGGCTTTCCGGCCATGGCCTCGTATTTCGGGACCGATGAAAAACACGTACAGCTGACCCTGGCGGCCTACTTTTTGGGGCTTTCCCTGGGACAACTGGCCTATGGTCCGGTGGCTGACCGGTTCGGTCGGCGCATTCCGTTACTGGTTGGCGTGACCCTGTTCATGCTGGCCTCGGTCGCCTGCGCCTTTGCGCCGAGTCTTGAATGGCTGATCGCTGCACGCTTCGTGCAGGCGCTGGGTGGCTGTGCCGGAATGGTCTTGTCGCGCGCCATCGTCAGCGACAAGTGCAACGCTGTCGAGTCGGCCAAGGTCTTCTCGCAACTGATGCTGGTCATGGGCCTGGCACCGATTCTGGCTCCCATGCTGGGCGGCGTGCTGGTCAGCACCTTTGGCTGGCAATCGATCTTCGTCAGCCTGGCCCTGTTCAGCGGTGCCTGTCTGGCGGCCGTCGCACTGGGGTTGCCGGAAAGCATGCCGGCCACCACGCCGCGCCAGCCGTTGAGCGGCGCGCTGGGCCAGTACCTCAATCTGTTCAAGGACGGCGTGTTCATTGGTCATGCGCTGACCGGTGGCATCGCCATGGCCGGGATGTTCGCTTACGTCGCGGGCTCGCCGTTTGTGTTCATCAAGCTGTATGGCGTGCCTGCCGAGCACTACGGCTGGTTGTTCGGGATGAATGCGGCGGGCTTCATTCTGGTGGCGCAGATCAATGCGCGTATTCTGCGCAAGACCGGTCCGGCGTTTTTGCTGTCGCGCACGGTCTGGATATATCTGGCTGCGGGGCTGGTGTTGCTGGCGATCAGCTTGCTGCGCACCGAAGCGCTTTGGCCGCTGCTGGTGCCGCTGTTCATTTGTGTGGCGAGTCTTGGGTGCATCATCCCCAATGCATCGGCCTGCGCCATGAATGGCCAGTGGGCGCGCGCGGGCAGTGCGTCGGCGTTGCTGGGGTGCCTGCAATTCAGCGTTGCCGCCGTCGCCGCCAGTCTGGTGGGCTTGCTGCATGATGGCACGGCCACGCCAATGGCGCTGGTCATCAGCCTGTGCGGCGTGCTGACCGTGGGCATCTCGGTGCTGACGCGCCGTGCGCAGGCGCGGCGCGACGCATCGCTCCAGACCGCCTGATCGCCAAAGCGGTGGTATCAGTCGCGCCGGGCGTGACTGATACCATCGACTTCACACGGCCCAGGCCTCTGTGGCTCAGAAACCTTCCAGCACGACCTTGCCCTTGGCCTTGCCGCTTTCCAGCAGGGCATGAGCGCGGCGCAGGTTTTCGGCATTGATGGTGCCGAAGTGCTCGCCAAAGGTGGTTTTCAGCGTACCGGCGTCGATCAGCTCGGCAACCCGGTTGAGCAGGTTGTGCTGCTCGATCATGTCCTCGGTTTCAAACATCGACCGGGTGTACATGAACTCCCAATGCAGCGACAGGCTCTTGCGCTTGAGTTTCGACACATCCAGCGACTTGGGGTCGTCGATCAGCGCCAGCTTGCCTTGTGGCTTGAGTGCCTCGACGAGCTGATCCAGATGCTGTTCGGTCTGGGTCAGGCTGGCCACATGAGTCACGTGGTTCAGGCCGACGCGCTTGAGTTCTTCGCTCAGCGGCTTGCTGTGATCCAGCACATGGTGCGCGCCCAGTTCGCTGACCCAGCTTTCGGTCTCGGGCCGCGAGGCGGTGCCGATGACTTTCAGCGAGGTCAGTTTGCGCGCCAGCTGGGTGAGGATCGAACCCACGCCACCGGCAGCACCGACGATCAGCAGGCTGTGTGCGCCTTCACCTTTTTGCTGCGGGATCTGCAGTCGCTCGAACAGCAGTTCCCAGGCGGTGATGGCTGTCAACGGCAGCGCCGCCGCATGGGCGAAGCTCAGGGTCTTGGGCATGTGGCCAACGATGCGTTCATCCACCACGTGCAACTCGCTATTGGCACCTGGCCGGGTCAGAGAGCCTGCATAGAACACCTTGTCGCCCGGCTTGAACAGCGTGACCTGACTGCCGACAGCCTTCACCACACCCGCCACGTCCCAGCCCAGCACCTTGCCTGCACCGTCCTCAGGCTGGACGTTCTGGCGGATCTTGGTGTCCACCGGGTTGACGGAGATAGCCTTGACCTCGACCAGCAGATCGCGATCGCCAGCCACCGGCTCGGGCAGCTCGATATCCTGCAATGATTTCACGTCGCTGATGGGCAGGGACTGATAGTACGCAATGGCTTTCATGTCAGGGGCCTCTCCGAAAGAAAATGATGAAGAGATCATTGGCTATTTCCAGCAAAGATAAAACCCGCTAAAACGGCAGGCTCTTTCAATTTTATTTTGATAATACGGGGCCTTGATGCTGCGTTTTGATGACTTGCAGTTGTTCGTACGTGCAGCGGATCTGGGCAGCCTTTCTGCCGCAGCGCGGGTCATGGACCTGTCTGCGGCGGTTGCCAGCGCGGCGCTCAAGCGTATCGAACGGCAGTTGGGCGCGCGCTTGCTGGCCCGTTCGACGCGCAGCCTGCGCCTGACTGCCGAAGGCGAGGGGTTTCTGGAATACGCGCGTGCTGCGCTGGGCAGCCTTGAGGAGGGGCGGCGTTTGCTGGCCAGCAGCCAGGACCGTTGCGAGGGCGTGCTGCAACTCTCGGCGCCATCGGACCTGGGGCGCAACGTGCTGTTGCCGTGGCTCGACGAATTTCAACAGCAGCATCCGCAACTGACTGTGCGTCTGCTGCTGGGTGATCGTATTGCCGATCTGTTCCGCCAGCCTGTCGACGTGGCGCTGCGCTACGGCGAGCCGGAAGACTCCAGCCTGGTCGCACTGCCAGTGTTGCCTGACAACCGCCGGGTACTGTGTGCGGCGCCGAGTTACCTGCAGCGTCATGGCGAGCCGCATCAGGTCGAGCAACTGGCGCAGCATAACTGCCTGCTGTTCATGCTCGGTGATCGCGTTCATGACCGTTGGACGCTGAACGACGGCAAGCGCGAAATAAGTCTGACGGTCAGCGGCAACCGGTTCAGCGACGATGCCGACGTGGTGCGCCGCTGGGCGGTTGCGGGCGAAGGTGTGGCATACAAATCCTGGCTGGACGTGGCCGCTGATGTGCGGGCCGGGCACCTGAAAGTGTTGATGCCCGACCTGATCGGGGAGCGTGCGCCATTGAACCTGTTGTGCGCGCATCGGGCGCAACTCAGCAAGCCTGTCATTCTGTTACTGGAAATGCTCAGGTCACGGTGTAAGCAACATGCTGTAAGTCTGTCGTCCGCCAGCGTGTTTTAATCGCCGCGCCCCAGTAGGAAATGACCTTCGGAAATGTCGGAAAATATAATTTTCGAAGGCCGTTCAATAACGCGAAGTTTCGCTGCCGGAACAAAGTTGAAACTGACTGTTGTTGAGTGGATTTGGCATTTTTGTCATAGCCATTACGCTTGTCTTTTTAATCCTCTTTTGAAGTGTCGCTGCAAACCCCTTGAATAGAGGGGTTGCGGTGTAGTCGCGGGAATAACTTGATGTTGATGGAGCACGCCATACTTGGGCGATTTTTTGCGTCGTGGTGTACCCACCGTGTGTAAGAGGCGTTTTTCACCCAACGGGGGCGGAGGGCATAGAGTTTATACTTGTCATGACATATAAGAGCCACGTTCAACTCTATCGAGGCGTGATTGCTTTCACCCAGTCATCACCATAGATGAATGTTTCAACAGGGAGTGAACACATGGAATACGGACCTTGCATCAGCCAGATCGCAACCTTGCTGGCTGACCCCAAGCGCAGCGCAATGATCTGGGCACTGATGGATGGTACTGCTCGCCCTGCCGATGAATTGGCAATCCTGGCGGGACTCTCGACTTCTTCTGCCGGCGCCCATCTGGCGCGGCTGACCAGTGGTGGTCTGTTGAAACAGGAGGTCCGCGGCCGCAAGCGCTTCTTTCGCCTCGCTGCGCCGGAAGTGGGGGCGGCGGTCGAGGCCTTGGCCTGTGCTTCGCTGGCCAGTGCTGAACAGATCAATCGTCGCTTTGCCCAGCCTGCGCCGCCCTTGCCGCTGCGCCGCGCAAGAGTCTGCTCCGATCATCTGGGTGGCGAGATGGCTGCCGAGCTTTATCAGCGCCTGCTGGAGGCGGGCTGGATAGAACAGCAGGAGAAGCGCGTCGAAGTCACCAGCAAGGGTGTGGCCAGATTTGCCGAACGCGGTATCTACATTCCCGCACTGGCGCAACGCAAGCGCGAAACGGTGTGTGTCTGTCCGAAATGGAACGATAGCAATCCGCATCTGGGCGGCGCGCTGGGGGCGGGGTTGTTGCAGCTTTTCATTCAGATGGGCTGGCTGCGCACCACTGAAGAGTCCAGCACCTTGCAGGTCTCATCCAGTGGGCAGCGGGAAATCAGCAAAATCGCAGCGGCGGCCTGACGGGAGCGGCAGGTGTGGCGCGCTCCACCACTAACGTACTACCGGTCCGCGTCGGCACGCAGTTCCGGACGCTCCGCGTTCTCTTGCGACGCAGAGCGTCGCGAAAGGCATTCCCACGCGGAGCGTGAGGAACGATGGAGGCGCCTGCCCCACCACTATCGTGCCAATGCTCCGCGTTGGTATGCAGTTCCTGACGCTCTGCGTCCTCTGCGACGCAGAGCATGAGCAGCGATGGATGTAACTCGCTCATTCCCTCTTTAGGGCTTGACCAGTCGTGCATCCAGGCTGTTTTGCGCCAGGCGTATGGCCTGATCTTCGGTCATGCCCAGGTGGGTGTACAGCGCGTGGAAGTTCTCGGTCACGTAGCCACCGAAGTAGGCCGGGTCGTCCGAGTTGACGGTGACCTTCACGCCACGCTCGAGCATGTCGAGGATGTTGTGCTGGGCCATGTCGTCGAACACACAAAGCTTGGTGTTGGACAGCGGGCAGACGGTCAACGGGATCTGTTCGTCGATGATGCGTTGCATCAGCCGCTCGTCTTCGATGGCGCGAACGCCGTGGTCGATGCGCTCTATCTTCAGCAGGTCCAGTGCTTCCCAGATGTATTCCGGCGGACCTTCTTCCCCGGCGTGAGCCACAGTCAGGAAGCCTTCGTTGCGCGCGCGATCGAACACACGCTGGAACTTGCTCGGTGGATGGCCCATCTCCGAGCTGTCGAGGCCCACGGCAACGAACGCATCACGGAACGGCAGCGCCTGATCGAGGGTTTTTTCGGCTTCTTCCTGGGACAGGTGGCGCAGGAAACTCAGGATCAGGCCGCTGTCGACGCCCAGCTTCGACTTGCCATCTTTCAGCGCACCGGTAATCCCGGCCAGTACCACTTCGAACGGGATACCACGGTCGGTGTGGGTTTGCGGATCGAAGAACGGTTCGGTGTGGATAACGTTCTGTGCCTTGCAGCGCAGCAGGTAGGCCCACGTCAGGTCGTAGAAGTCCTGTTCGGTGCGCAATACGTCTGCGCCCCGGTAATACAGATCGAGGAATTCCTGCAGGTTGTTGAAGGCATACGCCTTGCGCAGGGTTTCGACGTCATCCCACGGCAGGGCAATCCTGTTGCGCTCGGCCAGGGCGAACAGCAACTCGGGTTCCAGCGAGCCTTCGAGGTGCAAGTGCAGTTCTGCCTTGGGCAGGGCGTTCAACCAGTCGTACATATTCTTTTCTCATCAGGTGCAGATCTCGGACATTCTACAGATGCACGTCGCTGCGCAGGGTAAAACCTGACTGAACGTTCAACTTGCCTCCTGTTCGCGGCGATAAGCGTAGGTATCCGCGAAGCGCGACAGCAGAAATTCGGCGCAGGTGGTCACCGTATAGCGGGCAGGATGATCGTCGCTCTGGCAACCGGGCAGGCATTCGATGCGCGTGTCGGGGTGCGGTTCGGCGAAGAACGGCATGGAGTAGCGATCGACCCCGAGCGGGCTGATGACCCGATGCGGCGTGGACAGGTAACGATCGTTGCTCCAGCGCGCCATCATATCGCCCAGATTGACCACGAAGGTGCCGTCAAGCGGTGGCGCGTCGATCCATTCGCCACGCACATCACGCACCTGCAAGCCGCCCGCTGTGTCCTGATACAGCAGAGTGATGCAGCCATAATCGGTATGTGCGCCTGCGCCTTGTTGCTCGGCCGAGGTCGCTGTATCACGCGGCGGGTAATGAATCATGCGCAGCACGCTGACCGGGTCCTTGAAGCGCTGATCGAAGAAATCGCGCTCGATGCCCAGTGCCAGGGTCATGGCGCGCAGCAGGGTTTGCGCCAGCGCCTGCATGTCCAGATAGTGTTGCTCCATCAGCGCTTCCCAGCCGGGAATGTCCGGATGCCGGTTTGGCCCACGCAGCGGTTTGCCCGCCAGCACGTCGGGATGACGGGCATCCAGGTGCAGGCCCATGTCGAAGGTTTCCTTGAGGTCACTCGGCAGGCTGGGGTCCAGTTGTTCGGTGGCGATGGCGCCGTAGCCGCGATGATGGGTGCTTTGGGTGATATCGATCAGGAGCTTTTCAGCTGCCGGCCGGGCGAAGAAGTCCTTTGCCGCCGATTGCACCTGCTCGATGCGTTGCGCGCTGATCGGGTGGCCCTTGATGTAAAAGAAGCCCCATGCCCGACAGGCACTGTCGATTTGCCCGGCAACATCCTGCCAGGCCTGAGTGTCCGTGCCGTAGAGCGGGGCGATGTCGATGACGGGAAGCTGGTCCATTAACCGGTCCTGAAAGGAAGTGTCGGGTGTCGATGATCGTGCCTGGCGCAGCAGGCACGATGGTCAGGCAAGTGGCGGACTGATTACTTGGGCAGCTCGGCCTTGATGCCTTCGACGTAGTAGTTCATCGATGCCAGCTCGGCGTTGGTCGCGACCACACCGTCAGCAATTTTCACGGTGCCGTTCTGGTCCTTGATCGGGCCGGTGAACGGGTGGAATTCGCCGCTTTCAATACTGGCAATGATCTTCTGCGCTTCGGCCTTCACGTCAGCAGGCACCACGTCGCTGATCGGCAATTCGACCGTTCCTTCCTTCAGGCCGCCCCAGTAATCCTGTGGTTTCCAGGTCCCTGCGATGGCGCCTTCGGCGGCCTGAATGTAGTGCGGGCCCCAGTTGTTGACGATGGAGGTCAGCACTGCTTTCGGTCCGAAGTGAGCCATGTCCGAGGCATAACCGACGGCATACACGCCGCGACGCTCGGCGGTCTGGATCGGCGCAGGGCTGTCGGTGTGCTGGAACACCACGTCCACGCCCTGATCGATCAACGCATTGGCCGCATCGGCTTCCTTGCCCGGATCGAACCAGGAGTTGACCCACACCACCTTGATCTCGGTGCCCGGGTTGTATTTGTTCAGCGCCAACTGGATGGCGTCGATGTCGCGCAGCACTTCAGGAATCGGGAACGAAGCGACATAACCGATCTTCTTGGTCTTGGTCATCTTCGCGGCGATGTAACCGCTCACGTAACGACCTTCATAGGTGCGGGCCAGATAAGTGCCCATGTTCTTGTCCTGCTTGTAGCCGGTCGCGTGCTCGAACTTCACCTTGGGGAACTGCTTGGCGACTTTCAGCGTGGGGTTCATGTAGCCGAACGAGGTACTGAAGATCAGGTCATAACCACCCTTGGCCATGTTGCGGATAACCCGCTCGGCGTCCGCGCCCTCCGGCACGTTTTCCACGTAGCTGCTGGTCACCTTGTCACCCAGCGCCTTGACCATCGCCTGACGGCCCTGTTCATGCTGATAGGTCCAGCCGTGGTCGCCGATGGGGCCGATGTAGACGAATCCGACTTTCAGCGGATCGGCTGCCGAGGCGAGCAGGCTGGAGCCGATGCCGACAACGGCGGCCATGGCACACAGCAGTTTTTTCAGAGGACGACGTGGGTTGGTCAGGTGCATCGGGTCTAGCTCCTTGCGGTCTTGTTGGAGTGCATACCCCGACAATGCAAATAACTGACCAACAGGACAACTTACGATGCTGGCGCGCTTTGCCGCTTGCCTGCCTGTTTCACCATGCAGCGGGAAGGTGCAGACGCTGCAGGTTACGCCGCTAACTGGTGCAGCGCGTGCTGCGCTCGACGATGCACATCGGCGTACCGGCCACGGGTTCGCGCATGATCTGCACCTGCACATCGAACACCTGGCAGACCAGCTCGGCCGTCAGTACATCACCCGGCGCGCCGCAGGTCACCAGACGTCCACCCTGCATGACCGCCAGGTGGTCGGCGTAGCGGCAGGCCTGATTGATGTCATGCAGCACGGTAATCACCGTCTTGCCTTCGGCGCTCAGCTCACGCATCAGGTCCAGCAGCTCGACCTGATGGCTGATGTCCAGATAGGTGGTCGGCTCGTCGAGCAGGACGATGGCCGCGTCCTGCGCAAGGATCATCGCCAGCCAGGCGCGCTGTCGTTGCCCGCCGGACAGATCCGACAGCGGGCGCTCGGCCAGTGTGTCCAGCTCCATGCGCTGCAAGGCTTGATCGACACTGCGTTGATCGGCGTCACTCAGGCGACCCCACAGACTGTTGTGCGGACTGCGGCCGTACGCCACCAGCTGGCGTACGCTGACGCCTTCCGGAATCGGCAGCACTTGCGGCAGAAAAGCCACCTTGCGCGCCAGCTCGTTGGCCGACAGCTGGCGGTAGGCCGTGCCATCCAGACTGAGACTGCCCGATTGCGGGGTGAGAATTCGGGCGAAGGCCTTGAGCAGGGTGGATTTGCCGCAGCCATTGGGGCCGATCAGCGCAGTGACCTGCGCAGGCGGCGGGCTGAACGACAGGTCTTGCACGATGCGCGTTGCGCCGTAGCCGATGTCGAGTTGCTGCGCCTTCAGAATAGTCATGGGATCAACCTTTGAATCGGGCCAGCAGCCAGAGGAAATACGGAGCGCCAATCACCGCCGTGAGAATCCCGGCCGGAATTTCGCTGGGCGCGATCAGCGTGCGTCCCAGCGTGTCTGCCAGCACCAGTAATAACGCACCCAGCACCATCGAGGCGGGCAGCAGGTACTGATGATGACCGCCGACCAGACGACGGGCCATGTGTGGTGCGACCAGGCCGACGAAGCTCACCGGGCCTATAATGCCCACCCCCAGGCTGGTCAACAGCACGGCACTGCCCATCGACAGCCAGCGCGTACGCGTGAGGCCGGTGCCCAGGCTCTGCGCCGCCTCGTCACCCAGGCCGATCAGGTTCAGTGGTTTGGCCAGCAGCAGGCTGAGCGGGATCAGCAGCAGAAGCGGCGTGGCCAGCAGGACGTGGTGCCAGTTGCGGCTCCACAAACTGCCGGTCAGCGCCAGCAGGGCGGTGTTGATATCCAGCGGGTTGGACAGGATCAGGAACTCGGTGATGCTCGACAGCGTCACAGCAATCGCCACCCCGGACAGCGCGAAACGTACCCCGGAAAACTGCACGCCGGCGTTATACAACGCCAGCAGCAGCGCACCCGCCGCGCCGCCCAGACACGCCACAAACGGCAGCGCCGATACCGGTAACTGTGGCAGGCCGATAATCGCAATGGTCAGCGCCAGCCCGGCACCCTGGGTGACGCCGAGGATTTCCGGCGAGGCCAGCGGGTTGCGAATCACGCCTTGCACGATGGCGCCCGCCAGGCCGAACGCGCAGCCGGTCATGATTGCGATCAGGCCGCGTGGCAGGCGGTGATTCCAGACTTCGAAGTCCTTGCTGTCGTGGGCGATCAGGTGATCGAGCACGGCGCCGGGTGTCAGCCACACGGTCCCAGCGCTGAGGCTCAGCAGCAGGGCGAGTGCCAGCAGAGTCATCAGCAGCAACAGCCTTGAGCGCGGGTGGTTCATAGCGCACGCCTCGCCAGAAACAGAAAGAACGGCGCGCCGATCAATGCCGTCACTACCCCGGCCGGTGTTTCCACCGGGAAGGCCACGGCGCGGCTGATCAGGTCCGAGGCCAGCACGATGGCCGCGCCCAGGCCGGCGCTGATCGGGATCAGCCAGCGGTAGTCATTGCCCAGCCACTGGCGAGCGATGTTCGGCGCGATCAGGCCGACAAAGGCGATCGGCCCGACTGCACAGACACTGGCGCCAACCAGCAGCAGGCTGACCACGAATACCAGCAGGCGTAACGCACCGATGCGCACGCCCAGCGAACGCGCAGCGTCTTCACCGAGGTTGATCAGGTTCAAGCGCGGCGCACAGGCAATCGCCAGCACCACGCCGATCAGCGTGCACGGCCAGAGCAGTTGCAATTGCGCCGCGCCGACATTGGCCAGTGACCCTGCCAGCCAGTTGAGGACACTTTGCGCCTGCGCTTCGACAAGAATTACGGTGAGACGGGTCAAGGCTGCGCACAGTGCGGCGACGGCGACACCCGCCAGCACCAGTCGCCCCTGAGCGGTGGCAGGCGACCATGCGCCGCCAAGACTGAACACTGTGATCCATGCCAGTGCACCGCCGAGGCAGGTCATTAAAAGAGCGCCACCGGGGAAGGGCAGAGCGACCAGACCTGTGGAAAACAGCGCCAGCCCCAACGCTGCGCCCGCCGTGACGCCAAACAATGACGGGGAGGCCAGACGGTTGCGGGTGATGCCCTGCATCAACGCGCCCGCCACGCCCAGGCAGGCACCGACCAGTGCCGCGCACAGGGCGCGTGGCACGCGCAGTTGCGCGACGATGTAAGCGATATTACCGCCCTCGCGGCCCTGCGTGATCAGTCCGTTCCAGGCATCCACCTGACGAATGCTGAACGACGACAGGGCGAACAGCGACACCCAGAACAGTCCCAGGCAGGTCGCGGTGATCACGCCTGCCATCAGCCAGCGACGCATTTACGGGTTCAGCACGGCCTTGCCGCCCTTGAGTACGGCAAGCGCATCGTCGGCGATCTGCTCGGACGCCATGATCCCGCGATTGCGCGCCCAGCTGTCGCCATCCACTTCAGCTACCTGCTTGTTACGTACTGCGCCAAGCACCTGCCACAGCGGCTGCTTGCTCCAGCTGTCGACGATGCTCGGGCGACGATAATGACCGACCAGCAACCAGTTCGGGTCCAATGCCAGCAACTGCTCCAGGCTGACGAACTCGGTGGGCGCGGCGTCTTTGCGTACTTCCGGGACCTTCAGACCGATCGCCTGCAACACGCTGCCCGCATAAGAGTGCGGGCCATGTACCGAGAAGCTGTCTTCGCGGGCGACGCCGAACAGCACGTTGGTGTTGGCCGGAATCTGCTCGGCAACAGTCTTCAGGTGCTGGCGGTTCTCCGCGATCCGCGCCTGCATCTCTGGGCCTTTGCCCAGCGCCACGCCGATCAGCTCGGCAGATTTCAGACTGCCCTGATAATCCTCGCCGCGTGACGGCAGCATCAGCGTCGGTGCCAGGCTGGCGAGGTCGTTGTACAGCGCCTGATGGCGACCGAGGTCGGCAATGATCAGGTCCGGCTTGAGCCGCGCGATCACTTCTATATTGGGTTGCGAGCGCAGGCCCACAGACTGCCATTCGCCGACGGCCTTGCGCACCTTGGGCAGTACGCGGTTGGCATCGCCATCGTCGGCGGCACCGACCGGCGTCACACCGACCGAAGCCAGTCCGTCGAGAAACGAAAACTCCAGCACCACCACGCGCTTGGGGGTGTCAGGCAGGTGAACTTTGTGTTGGCCGTCATCGATGTCGATAGGTGCGGCCTGGGCTGCACTCGCCATCAGGGTCAGCAGGCCGCAAGCCAGCAGATGCGGAAGTCGAAAAGCACGCATGGCAAAGGTCCTTTCTAACAAAACGGAATCAGGAAAAACAGGCGCGCCCTGAAGGCCGCGAAGAAAACGGCAGGCACTATTGTTGAAAACGGCGGGCACTATTTCACATCGTGGCGACGGGATCAAAAGTCATTTACGCGTGGGTGCGGTTCGCATTCGGGCTATTTTATGAAACCTTTTGTCACACAAGCTACTCTGACACGCTTCACTGTTGGCCACCTTCATGTACATCCGCGGCGATGTCGCAAGGTTTGGGGAATAAAAATGGGCGCATTGCTCAAGCAAGAAAAGTTTCTGTTGCTGGCAATTATTGCCATGTTCGTCGCTTATCCACTGGAGCACGTGCTGGTAGGCAACGGTCAGGTCGTGGCGCTGGTGTCCGGGCTGGCGCTGGTCGCGTTCATCATCTGCGCCTCGATGCGCGTTGCCCACCATGCCGAGATGCTGGCGGAAAAGGTCGGCGATCCTTACGGCACGATGATCCTCACGCTGTCGGCGGTGACGGTCGAAGTGGTGATCCTGGCGATCATGATGAGCAACGAGCCGTCGCCAACGCTGGTGCGGGACACGATTTATTCGGCGGTGATGCTCGACATCAACGGCATCCTCGGTCTTGCGGCGCTGATGGGCGGTATCAAGCACGGCGAGCAGTCATACAACGATGATTCGGCGCGCACCTACAGCGTGATGATCCTCACCGCGATGGGCGTGTCGATGGTCGTACCCGAGTTCATTCCCAAGGGTGACTGGAAGATCTATTCGGCGTTTACCATCGGCGCGATGATCCTGCTCTACACCCTGTTCCTGCGCATGCAGGTCGGGCCGCACAGTTACTTTTTCAGCTACAGCTACCCGGAAAAGAAGAAGCGTCAGAGTCAGGGTTCCAATACGGCTGAAGAGCACGCAGAACCGGTCAATCTGACCCGCTCAATTGCCACACTGGTTGTCGGCGTGGTGGTGATCGGCGCGCTGGCCGAAGTGATGTCGAAGACGGTTGACCTGGGCCTGGAAGGCACCGGTGCACCGCCGGTGATGACCGCCATCCTGGTCGCCGCCATCTCTGCCGCGCCGGAGATCCTCACGGCCCTGCGTGCCGCGCTGGCCAACCGCATGCAGTCGGTGGTCAACATCGCCCTGGGTGCGTCGCTGTCGACCGTGATCCTGACCGTTCCGGTCATGGAAGCCATGGCGCTTTACAGTGGCCAGCCTTTCCAGATGGCCATGACTCCGGTGCAGACCGTGATGATCTTCATCACCCTGCTGGTGTCCGCCATCAACCTCAACGACGGCGAAACCAACGCCATCGAAGGCATGACCCACTTCGTGCTGTTCGCGACGTTCATCATGCTCTCGTGTCTGGGGCTTTAGGGCCTATTGCCTATCGCTCCCACGCTCTGCGTCGCAAGAGGACGCAGAGCGTCCTGAACGGCATGCCGACGCGGAGCGTCGCACGATAGTTGAGATTATCGCCCCGCACGTTCAGCCCCGAATCAACTCCCGCGCGGCCTGGCTGTGATCGGCAATCAACTGCTTGATGTCCAGGCCTTCGACCTGGCCGTCGATCACTCGCCATTGTCCTGCGATCATCACCCGATCGGCACGGTCCGCGCCGCACAGCAGCAGCGCTGACAGCGGATCATGGCTGCCGGAAAAGCGCAGTTCGTCCAGCTTGAACAACGCCAGATCAGCCTGTTTACCCACCGCCAGTTCACCGAGGTCAGTGCGTCCCAGCAATTGCGCCGACCCCTTGGTGGCCCAGCCCAGCACGAGCTGCGGAGTGATTTTTTCGGCGCCGTAGCGCAGGCGTTGCAGGTAAAGCGCCTGGCGGGTTTCCAGGATCATGTTCGATGCGTCGTTGGACGCCGAACCATCGACCCCAAGCCCCAACGGCGCGCCAGCAGCGAGCAGGTCCAGGGTCGGACAGATGCCGGAGGCCAGGCGCATGTTCGAGCTCGGGCAGTGGCAGACACCCGTACCTGCTGCGCCGAGACGGGCGATTTCGTCGGGGTTGAAGTGGATGCCATGGGCCAGCCAGGTACGCGGTCCCAACCAGCCGACACTGTCCAGATAATCCACGGTGCGCAGGCCGAAGCGTTGCAGGCAGAAGTCTTCTTCGTCGAGGGTTTCAGCCAGGTGGGTGTGCAGGCGCACGTCGAGTTTTTCTGCCATGGCCGCACTCTCGGCCATGATCTGCGGCGTGACCGAAAACGGCGAGCAGGGTGCCAGCGCGATCTGGATCTTCGCGCCGTCACCACGCTCATGGTAGGTCTCGATCAAACGCTGGCTGTCGGCCAGAATCACCTCGCCCTGCTGCACGGTTTGCTGCGGCGGCAAGCCTCCATCCGCTTCGCCCAGGCTCATCGAACCGCGCGTCAGCATCGCGCGCATGCCCAGCTCCCGAACGCTCTGCACCTGAACATCGATAGCGTGTTCAAGCCCGTCGGGAAACAGATAGTGGTGGTCAGCAGCGGTTGTGCACCCGGACAGTAACAGCTCGGCCAGCGCCACCTTGCTGGCGACCGCGAGCTTCTCCGGCGTCAGGCGCGCCCATACCGGGTACAGGGTTTTCAGCCAAGGGAACAACGGCTGATTGACCACTGGTGCCCAGGCCCGCGTGAGGGTTTGATAGAAGTGATGGTGCGTGTTGATCAACCCCGGCAGCAACACATGCTCACGGGCATCGAACGTCTGAGTGCAGGGCGTTGACGGGAGCTGCCCGGCGGCCAGCACTTCAGTGATGACGCCGCCTTCGATCACCAGACCGCCACGGGCGTCCAGGTCATTGGCAGTGAACACGGCAAGGGGATTTTTCAACCAGATACGGATCGCAGGCATGGGCCGGCTCCTCTGAAAGACAGGTTCAGGTTAGCCAGCTCAGTGTTGCCCTGTCTGCTGATCCAGGGTCGCCGGGGTCAGGTGCGCCCCGGCGAAGGACGGCGATTCTAGTCGAGCAGCCGATTACCAGGCAATCGTCTTGCCCTGGTAGTCGATGAAGTGATGGCCGCCCTTGCCGGCGTAGGCATTGAGCTGTTCGACAAGCCCAGTGGTGCTGGTCATCACGTCGATGGCGGCATTTTCGCCGCCCATGTCGGTCTTCACCCAGCCCGGATGCATAGACAAAACGGTAGGACGGTTCTCGCCCAGCTCGGTGACAAAGGTATTGGTCATCGAATTGAGTGCAGCCTTGCTGGCCTTGTACAACGCAAGGTTTGCGCCGTCCGGGCAAGTGACGCTGCCCAGCCACGAACTCATGAACGCCAGGACGCCCGTGCCGGGACGAAGTTGATCGACGAAGCGTTCGGCCAGACGAATCGGTGCCACCGCGTTGGTCAGGAACAACTGCCCGAGTTCGGCAGCGGTAGACTTCGCCGCGCTCTGGTGTGCCGCGCCACTGATGCCGGCATTGACGAACAGCACGTCGAACACTTCACCGCGCAGCTTCTGGACCAGCACTTCAAGCGAGGCCGTTTCGTCCAGATCCACCGCTTCGATGCGCACGCCCTCGACCGCTTTGAGGTTTTCAGCGTTCTGCGGATCACGCACCGTGGCGGTGACCTGCCAGCCCTGTTCGGTCAAGCGCTGCACCAGCCCGAGGCCCAGGCCACGCGAAGCACCGATGATCAGGGCGGTTTTCTTGGTAGTGGTCATGAATGATTCCTTGGCAGATTGAGAGACAGACTCCATGGCAGTGCCAGCAAGGCCTCTCGAAAGTTTCGACCCCGCAGCGTACTACTGCCTATGCAGTGTTGGAATCTCCGTGAGCCGGAAACGTTCAAGGTAGATGTCTGACGCTGAGCATCGGCGCGATAGTCGGGATTATCGTTCCGCACGCTCCAGCGTGGGAATGCCGTTCATGACGCTCTGCGTCAACCATCTGCGCCGCGAGCTCCCTCAATGCCCCGCCCGCCAAGGCTGGCCCAGCGATACCGGCGCATACAGCCGGGTGCGCAAGGCGTCGCGGGAGAGCAGGACGAGGACGATGATGGTGGCGAGGTAAGGCAGCATCGCCAGCAGGTTGGACGGGATGGCCAGGCCGATGCCTTGCGCGACCAGGTGCAGGATGCTGGCGAGGCCGAACAGGTACGCACCGAGCAGTAGACGCCACACGCGCCAGCTGGCGAACACCACCAGCGCCAAGGCTATCCAGCCGCGTCCGGCGCTCATGTTTTCTGCCCACATCGGCGTGTAGGCCAGCGACAGGTAGGCCCCGGCCAGCCCAGCCATTGCGCCGCCGAACAGCACGGCCAACGTGCGTACACGCAACACTGGCAAGCCCATGGCGCTGGCCGCATCGGGATTTTCGCCGACCGCCTGGATAATCAGCCCGACGCGGCTTTTCAGCAGCGCCCAGGCGACCAGTGCAAACAGCGCAAAGGACAGGTAGACCAGCAAGTCCTGGGCAAACAGCATGCGGCCGATCAGCGGAATGTCACTGAGCAGCGGGATGGCCACCGGTTCGAAACCGCTCAACGGTTTGCCGACCCAGGCGGCCCCGACAAAGCTGGAAAGGCCAACGCCGAAGATGGTCAGCGCCAGCCCGGTCGCGACCTGATTGGCGTTGAACACCAGTGCCACCAGGGCAAACAGTGCCGACAGCAGCATGCCTGCAAGCATCGCCAGCAGCACACCCAGCCAGAGGTTGCCGGTGTTCAGGGCGACGATGAAACCGATCACTGCGCCAAACAGCATCATGCCTTCCTGACCGAGGTTGATGACGCCGCTTTTTTCGCAGATAAGTTCGCCCAGCGCCACCAGCAGCAAGGGGGTTCCGCAGCGGACCATGGCGTAGAAAATGTTGCTCAGCAGGTCGATATCCATCATGCGGCTCCTGTGACGGCTGTCATCTGGCGCTTGGCCCAGTGCAGTTTCAAACGTGGGCGATAGAGAATCAGCACATCACAGGCCAGCAGGAAAAACAGCATCATCCCCTGAAACAACTGCGTGATTGCCAACGGCAGGTTCAAGGTCATTTGCGCGCTTTCTCCGCCCAGATACAGTAGGGCGATCAACAGGCTGGAGAACAGAATGCCGATGGGGTTGAGGCGGCCGAGAAAGGCCACGGTGATCGCGGCATAGCCGTAACCTGGCGAGACCTGCGGCACCAGTTGACCGATCGGCCCGGTCACTTCCGATACGCCGGCCAGCCCGGCCAGCGCGCCACTGATCAACAGTGCGAGCCAAACCAGGCGTTTTTCTCGAAAGCCGACGAACCCGGCAGCACGCTTGTCCAGGCCCAGCACCTTGATCTGAAAACCGACGAAACTGCGCTGCAGCAGCACCCACACCGCGACCAGCGCAAGCAGGGCGAAGTACACGCCGATGTGCGCGCGGCCATCCTCCATCAACAGCGGCAGACGGCTGGCGTCGCCGAAAGTCGCTGACTCCGGGAAGTTCATGCCGGCCGGGTCCTTCAGCGGCCCGTGGACGAAGTACAGCAGCAAGTTGAGGGCGATGTAGTTGAGCATGATGCTGGTGAGGATTTCATTGGCGTTGAAGTGCGTGCGCAGCCAGGCGGTCACGCCCGCCCAGGCCGCGCCGGCGAGGGTGCCGGCCAGCAGCACCATGACCAGTGCCCAACGACTCTCCATCTCGATGATATTCACCGCCACGGCACTGCCCGCCAATGCGCCGAGCAGCAACTGGCCTTCCGCCCCGATGTTCCAGATACGCGCCTGATAGGCGACCGCCAGACCCAGCGCGCAGAGCAGAATCGGCAGGGTCTTGACCATCAATTCCGACAGGCCGTACCAGTCGCTGACCGGCGCGATCAGCAAGGTGTGCAGCGTCACCCAAGGGTTCAGGCCCAGGCCGATGAACAGCAGTGAACCGCAGACCAGGGTCAGCACCGCAGCCAGTAAAGGGGAGCACCACAACATCGCGCGCGATTGCTGGCCGCGCGGTTCCAGAGAAAGCAGCATGTTTCGCTCCGTTAACCAGGCACGTGGGCTTGGGGTTGAGAATGATCGAACTGTCCCGCCATCCAGCCGCCGATTTGCACGGTGCTGGTCTGTTCAGTGGGGATCAGGTCGGAAAGCTGTCCGCCACTCAGGGCGGCGAGTCGGTCGCTGATCTGGAACAACTCGTCCAGGTCTTCGGAGATCACCAGAATGGCGGCCCCCGCGTCGCGCAAGGCAATCAGCGCCCGATGGATCGCCGCCGCAGCGCCGACATCAACGCCCCAGGTGGGATGCGCGGCAATCAACAGTTTCGGCTTTTGCAGAATTTCCCGACCGAGGATGAATTTCTGCAGGTTGCCGCCCGACAGACTGCGCGCCGGGGCCTGGGCATCCGGGGTCTTGACCGCAAAGCGCCGAATGATTTCGTCAGCCAGTGCGCGCACCTTGCTGCGCTGGATCAGGCCATTGTTCACCAGCCCTTGCTGAAAGGCGGTAAGCAGCGCGTTGTCGGCAAGACTGAGTTCCGGCACTGCGCCATGCCCCAGGCGCTCGGCCGGGACGAATGCCAGGCCACGCTTGCGCCGCGCATCGGGCCGCAGGTTGCCGACCGGGGCATCCTCAAAACGCAGAGTCGCCGCCTGGGCATGGGGCAAGGTCTGTTCGCCGCTGAGCAGCGCCAGCAACTCATCCTGACCATTCCCGGCCACGCCCGCGATACCGACGATTTCGCCGCTGCGTACTTCCAGGCTGAGGTCTTTGAGTGAGCAGCCGAACGGGTCCGGGTTGTGCCAGGACAGTTTTTCGATGCGCAAAAAGGCTGTGCTGCCGCTGACTTTCTCATACTGCGCGGTCAGCCCTTCGGCATCACCGACCATCAAGCGCGCCAGTTCCAGATCGGAGCATTCAGCGGGAATGCAGTGCCCGGAGACCCGGCCGTTGCGCAGTACAGTCGCGCTGTGACACAGCGCGCGCACTTCGCCCAGCTTGTGACTGATGAACAGAATGCTGCAGCCTTCTCGGGCCAGATGCCGCAGAGTCACGAACAGCTCATCGGCTTCCTGAGGCGTCAACACCGACGTGGGCTCGTCGAGGATCAACAGGCGAATGTCCTGCATCAGGCAGCGAATGATCTCGACTTTCTGCCGCTCACCAATCGACAGGCTGTGGACTAGCCTCTGGGGCTCCACTGCCATGCCGTAGCGTTGTGAGACCTCGCGGATGCGCGGTTCGAGTTGCTTGGGCGTGCCCGCCGCTGCGCCCATCGCCAGCGCGATGTTTTGCGCGACGCTGAGGGTTTCGAACAGCGAAAAATGCTGGAAAACCATGCCGATGCCCAGGCTTCTGGCCTGTGCCGGATTGCGCATGGTCTGCACCTGGCCTTGCCAGATGATCGTCCCGGCGTCGGGCTGCGTCACGCCGTAGATGATCTTCATCAGCGTGCTTTTGCCCGCACCGTTTTCACCCAGCAGGGCGTGAATCTCTCCGGGCTGAATCGTCAGGTCGACAGCGTCGTTGGCCAGGCAGCCGGGATATCGTTTGGTGATGTGGCGCAGTTGCAGGCGCGCAGCTATCGCGTGGTTTGACATGAAAGGCTCTGAGGCAGAAGTGGGTCGCGTGTGGATAAAGCAAAATCCTGGCCAAGGAGTCAGGATTCGCGTCCGATTCGTTGAATCGAGGCCAGGCACGGAGTTTTCGGCTCTGTCACCGGCCTTCGCCTATCGACGGCGCTCGTTTCAGCACCAGTTCGGGGCGTGCTTGCCTGGCGCGGGCCAATGTGGCCCTTTGATTTGAACAAAAAATGTACAGCGGACGTGGAGGGCGGTGCGCTGAAGCAATGCGCGACCCTTGCACCTGTTATCCACAGGTTCTTCCACAGATACTGTGCGCAAGCCGGTTGAGTGAGAATAATGCGGCGGCGGTTAACATCCAAAGGCACTAACAAGTGCTAACAGGCTGTTTTTGCACTCTTTATGGATCCACGCCCGGCAATTGCTCAAAAAACGATCATTCGCCTGAAACGCAAGCCCGGCAAGGCTCGCGGTGGAGTGTGCTCAGCTTATCCACAGCCGGATGCACAGTAGATGTGGGCAATTGTGACATGTGGCTCAGAGGCTCCGGCTATTGCTCCGGCGCTGCGTGCAGAAGGATTCTGCCGCGACTCAGATCGGCCAGTTGGCGCTGCAGGGTGTCGGTGTGCTCGGGGCCGATGGCGATGGACATCTGCACACCGTTGGCCATGAAGTTTTCGCTTTCCACCAGACCGTTCAGTTCGCCGAGACGCAGCTTGACCAGCGCCAGCTCGCTGAAGCTGCATTCAAGGTGGAACGACGCGCGCTGGATCAGCGGCAGACGCTCGGCCTGCTGCAGGCATTTGTTGGCACCGCCGCCATAGGCGCGGGCCAGGCCGCCGGTCCCCAGTTGAATGCCGCCGTACCAGCGGATCACCAGCACCACGACCTGATCGAACTCCTGCGCTTCGATGGCGGCCAGAATCGGCCTGCCTGCAGTGCCGCCCGGTTCGCCGTCATCGTTGCTGCGATACTGGCCACCGAGCTTCCAGGCCCAGCAATTGTGGGTGGCGTTCAGGTCACTGTGCTGCTCGATGAACGCCTGTGCGTCGGCCGGGCTGGCGATGGGGGCGGCGAGGGTGATGAAGCGGCTCTTGCGGATTTCTTCACGAAACTCGCAAGGGCCGATCAGGGTAAAAGGCATGCGTGTGTCCAGCTGACGTCAGGGCGACGATTCTACAAGGCTGGCGGGGTGAGCCCACAACCTTTGAGAATGATTCGAATTAGATTGTTGCTTGCCTGATCCATGTCTTGGCGAGTCAGTCGAGAACGACCGGTGACGCGACAGATCTGCGAGGCGAAGTCGGCATAGTGCTGGGTGCTGCCCCATAGCAGAAAGATCAGGTGCACCGGGTCGACGGGGTCCATCTTGCCGGCGTCGATCCAGGCTTGAAAGACCGCTGCCCGGCCCTGGAACCACAGGCGGTAATCCTGGCTGAAATACTCGCTCATGCATTCGCCGCCGCTGATGATCTCCATGGCGAAGATCCGCGAAGCCTGTGGCTGGCGGCGCGAGAATTCCATCTTGGCGCGAATATAGCGGGCCAGCGCCTCTGCCGGATCGTCTTCGACGCTGAGGTGGTTGAAGGTGCTGTCCCACAAATCGATGATGTTGCTGAGCACTGCGACATACAGGCCGAGTTTGTTGGTGAAGTAGTAATGCAGATTGGCTTTCGGCAGCCCGGCCTTGATCGCGATGGTGTTCATGCTGGTGCCCTTGAAACCGTGGCGGGCAAATTCATCTTCGGCTGCCTGGATGATCGCTTCTTCGTTCTTCTGACGAATACGGCTTGCAGGCTTGGTGACGTGAGCGCTGTGTGCGGGGACTTCAAGGGTCATGGGCAATTCCGGACAGGTCGTAGGGCGCGACGAATGAACAGATAGCGCACCGGCGAGCATCTCGCAAGCGTCGGTGCGGGCGCGGCAAGTAAAGTTATCGTGGTTGCTCCACAGGTTTGGGTTCCGCTGCATCGGCGCTCGGAACGGCGGCGACTTTGCCTTCCGGAATCAGCAGGCACATGACAATGGCCGTGATACCGCCGCTGGTGATGGCCGAATCGAACAGGTTCTGCACCAGTTTCGGCAACTGATGCAGCAGCGCAGGTTGCGCCGCAATACCCAGACCGACACCCAATGAGGTGGCAATGATCAGCATGCTGCGTCGGTCCAGCGGTGACTGGGCCAGAATGCGTACCCCGGCGGCGGCGACGCTGCCGAACATGACCAGCGTTGCGCCGCCGAGCACCGGCTTGGGGATCTGCTGGACGATGGCACCAATGTGCGGAAACAGCCCGAGCACGAACAGCACCGCGCCGATGTACAGCCCGACATAGCGACTGGCAACGCCGGTCAACTGGATCACGCCGTTGTTCTGCGCAAAGGTGGTATTGGGAAATGCGCTGAAGGTCGCGGCGATCATGCAGCTCACGCCATCACCCAGTACACCGCCCTTGAGGCGCGCCAGGTAACTCGGGCCGCTGATGGGCTGGCGCGCGAGCATGCAGTTGGCGGTCAGGTCGCCGACCGTCTCGATACTGCTGATCAGATAAATCAGCGCGACAGGCAGGAAAGCGCTCCAGTCGAAATTGAAGCCGAAGCGGAACGGCACCGGTACGCTGATCAACGGCAGGTCGTGAAGGGGTTGCGGCACCAGTTTGCCGCTGAACCATGCGGCCAGACTGCCCACCGCCAGGCCGATGATGATGGCTGACAAACGTACCCAGGGCGTATTCGATCGATTGAGCACAATGATCACGGCCAGCACGAACCCGCCCAGCGCCAGATTAACCGGGGCGCCGAAGTCCGGTGCGTTGAAGCCGCCGCCCAGGTCTGTCACGCCTACCTTGATCAGGCTCACACCAATCAGCGTGATGACAATACCGGTCACCAGTGGCGTGATGACCCTTCGCAACTGGCCAATGCAGCGACTCAGCGCGATCTGCACCAAGGCACCGAAAAAGCACACGCCGAAGATCATCGCCATGATGTCCTCCGGGCTGCCGCCGCGCTGCTTGACCAGAAAGCCTGCGGACAACACTGCGCCCAGGAAGGCGAAGCTGGTGCCTTGCAGGCAGATCATGCCCGCGCCGATACCGAACGGGCGGCGTGCCTGGATGAAGGTGCCGGTGCCCGAGACCATCAAGGCCATGCTGATCAGGTACGGCATGTACTGTGTCAGGCCAAGGGTCGAGCCGATGATCAGGGGCGGGGTGATGATCCCCACGAAGCTGGCGAGAACGTGCTGGAACGCGGCCAATATCGCCGTCCAGGGTTTGGGGCGGTCGTCCAGGCCGTAGATCAGATCATCGTTGTCGAGTGTTTCAGGCTGCATGGCGAGTTCTCGGACGGGGAAATGCCATGTGCTGGCGTGTCGTTGTTCGGGACTACTGCAAAAAACTGTCCAGTTGCTCAGCTTATTTTTATTTGATTCCATTTATTTCAATAAATATCAGCCTGATAGCGCTTTCAACGCGCTCTGCAGCGTCGGCGAACCGGCCAGGTGCAGGGCAGAAATGTGTCATCGGGTAGCGGCAAGTGTTTCCAGAAAGCTCTCCAGCACCAAATGAGGGCGCCGGCCTTTGCGGGTGACGGTCACCAGATTGAGGTCGTAGAACTTCGAATCCGGTTTCAATGCGCGCAGCCTGCCTTCCTGCACCCAGGCGTTGGCGTAATGATCGGGCAGGTAGCCTATGTAGCGGCCGGTCAGAATCAGGAAGGCGATGCCCTCCCGGTCGGACGCGCTGGCCGTGCAGGTCAGTGCCTGATAGTGGTCCTGGATCTCGTTGGGCAGGCGAAAGGTCGGAGCAATGGCTTCCTGCTGTGCGAGACGTGCGTCATCCAGCGTGGCATTCTCGGCGTAAAACAGGGGATGCCCGACCGCGCAATAGAGCAGCGAACGCTCGCTGTACAACGGATGATACTCAAGCCCCGGCAAGGCACTGGCCTGCGGCACGACGCCGACATGCAGGCCGCCGTCGAGTACACCGCGCTCGACCTCGGCGGGGGCGATCATGCGGATGTTGATGTGCACGCCCGGCCCGCGCTCTTTCAGCCGGGCCAGGGCATGGGTGATGCGCATGTGGGGGAGGGTGACCAGGTTGTCGGTCAGGCCGATGTTCAGCTCGCCGCGCAGGTTCTGGTGCAGGCCGTTGACCTCTGTCCTGAAACTTTCCAGCGCGCTGAGCAATTGCAACGACGACTGATAGACCTCGCGCCCTTCGTCGGTCAGGGAAAAGCCGGCGCGGCCTCGCTGGCACAGGCGCAGGCCAAGGCGTTGTTCCAGATCACTCATCTGCTGGCTGATCGCTGATCGGCCAATGCCGAGCACGCTTTCAGCCGCAGAAAAGCCGCCCGCCTCGACGACGCTTTTGAATAGGCGCAGCAAGCGGATATCAAAATCACTGACCTGCGACACCGGATCGGAACGACGGATATTCATTGTTTAGTGATTACCAAACCAAAGATCATAAAAGGCGGGTTTCATGAACTTTAGCCGCGTGGCACCTTGGCGGCAATGACCTTTCGTTTAGCGCCTGCGAGGCTTGCTCCCATGAATATGTTCGAAGTGTCCGATGTGCCTGTCACCCATCAGTTGAAGCTTGATGCTCACTGGATGCCCTACACCGCGAATCGAAATTTCCAGCGCGACCCGCGCATGGTCGTGGCCGCGCATGGCAGCTATCTGACAGACGACAAGGGGCGCAAGATCTACGATGCACTCTCAGGTCTATGGACATGCGGGGCTGGGCACACGCGCAAGGAAATTCAGGAAGCCGTTTCCCGGCAGCTGGGTGTGCTGGATTACTCACCAGGCTTTCAGTTCGGGCATCCCCTGTCGTTCCAGCTGGCAGAACAGATTACCGACCTGACGCCGGGCAATCTCAACCACGTCTTCTATACCAACTCGGGTTCCGAGTGCGCGGATACGGCGGTGAAGATGGTGCGTGCCTACTGGCGGCTGAAAGGCCAGGCGACCAAGACCAAGATGATCGGTCGGGCACGCGGCTATCACGGTGTGAACGTGGCGGGCACCAGCCTGGGCGGAGTGAATGGCAATCGCAAGATGTTCGGCCAGTTGATGGACGTCGACCACTTGCCGCACACCCTGCTGGCCAGCAATGCGTACTCGAAGGGCATGCCCGAGGCGGGCGGTATCGCGCTGGCTGACGAGATGCTCAAGTTGATCGAGTTGCATGATGCGTCGAACATCGCTGCGGTAATCGTCGAACCCATGGCGGGTTCGGCCGGTGTGATCGTTCCTCCGCAGGGCTATCTCAAGCGCCTGCGTGAAATTTGTGATCAGCACAATATCCTGCTGATCTTCGACGAAGTCATTACCGGCTTCGGTCGTACGGGCTCGATGTTTGGCGCCGACAGTTTCGGGGTCACGCCTGACCTGATGTGCATCGCCAAGCAGATCACCAATGGCGCCATCCCCATGGGCGCGGTAATCGCCAGCAGCGAGATCTATCAAACGTTCATGAATCAGCCAACGCCGGAGTACGCCGTCGAATTCCCTCACGGCTACACCTATTCCGCTCACCCCGTAGCCTGTGCAGCCGGGCTGGCGGCGCTTGAACTGCTGCAGCGGGAGAACCTGGTGCAGCAGGCCGCAGCCGTCGCGCCGCATTTTGAACGTGCGCTGCACGGTATCAAGGGCGCGAAAAACGTGGTCGATATCCGCAATTACGGTCTGGCAGGTGCCATCCAGCTCGCACCGCGTGACGGCGACGCCATCGTGCGGCCCTTCGAGGCAGGCATGAAGCTGTGGAAAGCCGGTTTCTACGTGCGCTTCGGCGGTGACACCCTGCAATTCGGACCGACCTTCAACAGCCAGGCGCAGGATCTGGATCGATTGTTCGATGCCGTCGGCGAAACCCTCAACCTGGTCGACTGACCGCGCTGGCAGGCTCTCTTCTTATATAAGTGCCTTTATCGCATCGGGTGTGAGCTGATTCACGCCCGTTGCCTTTATCCGGAGTTTTCCATGAGCAGCATTCAACACCTGATCCACGGCGAGTTCGTTTCTGCTGAAGGTCGTAGCGCCAATGTCTTCAACCCGTCGACCGGGCAGGTTATCCACACCGTGGCGCTGGCCGATCGCGAAACAGTCCAGAAGGCAATCGACTCGGCCAAGGCTGCCTTTCCGGCGTGGCGCAATACGCCGCCGGCCAAGCGTGCTCAGGTGATGTTCCGTTTCAAGCAACTGCTTGAGCAGAATGAGTCACGTATTGCCCAATTGATCAGTGAAGAGCACGGCAAGACCCTGGAAGATGCGGCGGGCGAGCTGAAGCGTGGTATTGAAAACGTGGAATACGCTTGCGCTGCGCCTGAAGTGCTCAAGGGTGAATACAGCCGCAACGTCGGGCCGAACATCGATGCGTGGTCTGACTTTCAGCCGCTGGGTATCGTTGCCGGTATTACCCCGTTCAACTTCCCGGCCATGGTGCCGCTGTGGATGTACCCGCTGGCCATTGCGTGTGGTAACTGCTTCATCCTCAAACCTTCGGAACGCGATCCCAGCTCCACATTGTTGATTGCCGAGCTGCTGCATGAAGCGGGGCTGCCGAAGGGTGTGCTCAATGTGGTTCACGGTGACAAGGTCGCGGTCGATGCGCTGATCGAAGCGCCGGAGGTCAAGGCATTGAGCTTCGTCGGTTCCACACCGATTGCCGAGTACATCTATAAGGAAGGCGCAGCGCGGGGCAAGCGCGTTCAAGCGCTCGGTGGTGCCAAGAATCATGCGGTGTTGATGCCGGATGCCGATCTGGACAACGCCGTGAGTGCCTTGATGGGCGCTGCCTACGGGTCCTGCGGCGAGCGTTGCATGGCGATTTCGGTCGCGGTATGCGTCGGCGATCAGATCGCTGATGCATTGGTGGCCAAGCTGGTTCCGCAAATCCAGAGCCTGAAGATCGGCGCGGGCACGACCTGTGGCCTGGATATGGGGCCGCTGGTCACCGGGCAGCATCGCGACAAGGTCGGCGGCTATATAGAGGACGGTGTGCAGGCGGGCGCGACTCTGGTGGTGGACGGGCGCAACCTTCAGGTTGCCGGGCATGAACAGGGCTTCTTCATGGGTGGCTGCCTGTTCGATCGCGTAACGCCAGAGATGCGTATCTATAAAGAAGAGATTTTCGGGCCGGTGCTGTGCATCGTGCGCGTGGACAGCCTTGAGCAGGCCATGCAACTGATCAACGATCACGAATATGGCAACGGCACTTGCATCTTTACCCGCGATGGCGAAGCGGCGCGTCTGTTCTGCGACGAGATTGAAGTGGGGATGGTCGGGGTCAATGTTCCACTGCCGGTACCGGTGGCCTATCACAGCTTTGGTGGCTGGAAGCGTTCCCTGTTCGGCGACCTGCATGCGTACGGTCCCGATGGTGTGCGCTTCTATACCCGTCGCAAGGCAATTACCCAGCGCTGGCCGCAGCGTGCGAGCCACGAAGCGTCGCAATTTGCATTTCCCAGCCTGTAAATTCTGCGGGAGGGAGATCGTCTTTAAAGAGGATCTCCCGTGTTTGCTGGGGCGTAACAAAGCAGGGTGAAGATTTTTGAAATTAACGGTTGACGCCCTCTGTGAGGTGTCTATAATTCGCCCCACTTCCGGCGCAGACGGAAACGAAAAAGCCTTGTAGATCAATAGTTTGCAAGGTTTTGGAGTGAAGGGTCAGCGAGGAAGTAGGTCGGGTCTGAATTGATCGACAGCGGTGAGAAAAAAGAGTTTGACACGCGGTTGTAACGCTGTAGAATTCGCCTCCCGCTGATGAGCAACTCCAGAGTTGATCGCA
>NZ_FNCX01000015.1:0-50932 GCF_900099665.1 Pseudomonas sp. BS3767
TCAGGGCTGTAGCACACGACACGGCTGCGTCGGCCTTTGGTCGTTTCTGCGCGCACTGAAATGAGTCGATGGGCGAGATCCAGGTCTTCGATTCTAAGGGCCACCAGTTCGGCACGACGGAGCGCACCGCAGTACGCCAACGAGAGCATAAGCCGATCACGAATAGACGACCTGGCCGCGATACTCAGAAAGTATCGCCACTGCTCATCCGTGGGGATGTCGGGCAGCTTTATCAAGCGAGGTATCAGCCCTCTTACGAAGCCTGAATGTCCAGGGACCTGACATAAGCGGCCGTGCTGGCCGCGAGGTACCGGATTCTGTGCGCAACGCCCCTGAAACACCAGGTGGTCGTACCACAGGCGGATCGCGGTGAGGCGCTGGTGCAAGGTCGAATTCGCCACCGCGTTTTCTTGCCCGGGCTGTAGCCGACGGATGTAGAGCGTGACTTGCTCAAATGTGATGGATTCAGCCTCCAGACCGGAGGCTTCGCAGTGGAGCAAGTAATGCGCCAATCCCCTGCCGTAGGCATCCAAGGTAGCCGGTGCTCTTCCCAGGTTACCGAGCAGCGCCAGCCATTCCTGAACGCTGGGGTAGCGGTGAAGCACGTCCTCATAAGAGGCAGTAGAGGCCATGGCGATCCCCCAGAACGTCGACAGAATCAGGGTAGCTCAGAAGCATTCCACCTAACTTACTAGAGCGAAAAATTACTGCTGAACACCTGGATTCCGTGCCGGCGCAAAATATCTTTGATCTGAAAATAAGGCGCGCCCATTTTCACGTAAGGTTTTGCATCGTAGCTGCGGGCAATAACGCAGCCATCGTTATTGCTGAGCACCACAATAGGCACCTTGGCCAAGTCAGGTCGGAAAATGCGCTCACAGCTGGCGTAGAACGAATTGCAATCGACCAGGCCAAAGACCGGCGCTAGCTTGTTACTCAAAGCTTGTGACGCCATGTCGCACAACGCCCCATATCGACAGCTCTTCACCTTCCAGGATATGCCGAGGCGGATAAGCGGGGTTGGCTGACTTCAACACCACATGATCGCCCTGCAGGATGAGGATTTTGCACACCGGCTCATTGTTCAGTGCCGCAATCACGATGCTGCCACTGGACGGCTTTCGCGAACGATCTACGACCACCAGGCTGTCATGAAAAATCTTCGCACCTTCCATGCTGTCACCATCAATCTTGGCCACGTAGATGTGGGGCGCACGCAAGTCCATCAGCCGGTCGAATGAAAAGTCCTGCTCGATGTGATCCGCTGCTGGATTAGGAAAACCGGCAGGGATTTTAAAGGTGTAGAGCGGGATGACCTTTCCGGACTCGCACAGCCGACCGAGTATTTTGACGTTCATGACGCGAACCTGAATGAGAACAGAGTTAACTGTATGGACGTACAGTTAACGGCGCGCTGCGGTTTCCCGTCAACTCAAGCCGACCAACAGCACACAAGCCGTTCTCTGATCGCACTGAACTCATTCAACCACGCCCCATCATGAACAATCGTCATGTTCTGTTTTTAAGGGCTCTCCAGCTTGCGGCCCCTGCGGGACCGCAGATATCTGATGTACACCGGATTGCACACCCGGAGCGCGGCGATTTGCAGCCCGGGCCGGAGCGGGTTGGGGGGTAGCTGAATCGACTTGGCCATGTGCATCAGAGACAGCCATAGCAGGCTGACGGGTGACCCTGAGAACGCTCACAGTGGATGGTTGAGAGACTTCAGTGAGAATGTGCGTGTAGCTGGCCACCGTTCTCACCGAAACGCCGGCGAGTGTCGCAATGGCAGAACGTACCAATGCCTTGCCCTGGTCTTGAAGCTGCCTGCACGCGGCACGGATCTTCGATTCTGTGGCTTTGTGCCGCAGCTCATTGGTGCGCTTCGCAGCCAGGCTCTGCCGCTCGGTGAGCGACAAGCTGCCATCGAGCTGCATTGCGCCTCGATGGCAACGACGATCACCGGTGTACCGATCCCACGTCCAGCGACCTACGGATTTGACCGTGGCGCGTATCGAAGACAGCGGCAGGTTTTCCGAAAAGCCCTGTTTTAGAAAGCTGTTGTGGTTGTACGCATACGCATCGAGCGAGCGCATGAAAGACTCAAACGACCCCAGCTCGCGCTCGCGATTGACGATGCTGTACGCAAAATAACGCAGCTGCTCGAACAGGATGCAGTGCCGCGAATGGCTGACCTGGTCAAGCTTGGGACCAGTGGCCCATGGCTTGACGGTCAGCTCTACCGCGCTCGCCAGTTCGCCCAGTTCATAGACGTGGCTGTGGAATTCAGTCGTTTCCCACCAGGGGTGACCAGGTGTTTTGGCCACAGGGCCACCGTGGTAGTCCACGTCCGCGTCGAGGCGAGCGGCAAACGCGGCATAGATCGCTTTCATGTACTGAATCGGCTTGGCTCGTGCGTTCTCGGTGGTGCACACGGACGGCACGGCATAGAACAATTGGGAATGGCCGCTTTTTCGGTTACGCACCATCAGGTTCGGCGCGGGCAACCCGGCATCGTCCCAGGCCAGGGCATTGGCGTGGTCTAGGTCGAACACCAGCCAGGACACCATGCCGGGGCGATTGACCTGCATATAGGGATAACGAAGCGCGTACTCACGAGGGCGAACGCGGGTGGCGGTTTTGTCATCGCTGCATCGTGCCATGTACGGCGCTTCCAGCAATAACCGATTGAGCGCGGTGCCGTCTTCGAAAAACCGCGCTGGCGGAAGGTGAGTGCTGCTGGCCAGCGGATCGGCGTTGGCCATGTATGAGGTCGCAAGGGAAAGGCTGAGCGCATTGTCGTGGCTCATGCTTCACCGCCTTGGCCAGCAGGTTGGCCAACGGCGTGAAAGTGTGTGACACAAAGGGTCAACCGGGGGGGCAGGGTGCGGTCATCGAGAACGCACAGCCGCTGAAGAATCTTTTCCATAAGTCCACCGTTCAGCGGTGAACTGATGGCTTCACTTTTGACGACTTGCACAAAGCCGCAGTGAACGCCATAATCAGCTCACGTTATGTGTGTTGGACAGGTCTCCTTCTCTCGAAAAAAGCAAGGCCTGTTCAAGTTTTTCCAAAAAGCCCCGCCGGCAAGCGGGGCTTTTTGGTTTCTGCTATTTGGCTAAATCGTTAGAAATTTTCCCGTCTACGCTCATTCGAGCATGAAAAATATGGCATCCCAGCAATGGTGGGCAGGCAAAGTGCGTGAACACTATCACCCGGATTCCCCATCCGCAATGAAAATGCCATTTTTTTAAGCTTATATTCCACCATCTTTTCAGCCTAGTGCGCCTGGCCATAACCCTTGCGGGACGGGGCTTTCAACGAAATTACTGATGTAATTTATGCAACAGTAATAACTTACGTAAGTTATAGCACTTACTCGTCTTCCATAGAATCGGTTATGGGTTCAGCATTAGATGCATTCTCAAGCAGCGCAATGAGGTCAGCCTTATCAAGCTCTTGGAGAGCCATGATTCCAGCCCGAATCACATCGGATCTAGATATGCGGAAGGTCCGTGGCAAAAGAGAAATCTTATCTATCTGCCTGTTAACGTCCTTGGAGAGGGAAAAAGTAGTACGCACGAATGTAGAAGCTTTCTTACGCTTGCGCTTAGGCTCGGGCGTGGCACTAACGGGCGCTGCAGATATGAAAGCCAGCGCTGCTTCGTCGTTGGCCTCCGAAGACGGGGAGACCTGCTCAGGCTTACGAATCAAATCTTTCAATCCCATTTTGCAGCCCCCCAAAGCTCTGCTGCCAACGTCTCTATCTCTTCTTTAGCACGTGCGTCAGAGTTGCTCTCCAAGACCGAACATCCGTCTTCATCCGCATCGTCGTAGACATTGCGAGCTGTTGTAATCGCGTCAAGAGGTTGAATGCCGAAGGAGCGGCATGCTTCTTTGGCATCCAATATCCGCTGTATCTGGCTAGGAAGGGCAGGGCATTGGGTGATCACTGCACGCACGTTCAATGCTGGGTTCACTGCAGTAGCCAGTCGTGCCAGGTTATCGACCTTTGGAAGGGTCTTGAGATCTCGTCGCTTGGGCCGGAAAGGGATCAACATATGAGTTGCTACCGTCATAGCTGACCGCAGTGCCTCCGAATCAGATCCTCCAGCATCGACCACAATTTGCCTGTACCGGCCCCGAAGGTCTGTCAGCGTTTGACGAATATTGCCGTGTGCTTGCACAACAGGAATCGCAGGGAGGTCTCCCTGTGCAGAGCGTTCAGCAGCCCAGTCTGCGGTTGTGCCCTGAGGGTCGGCATCTAGAAGCAGGACGTCACCTCCGCGAGCCTGCAGCCAGACGGCCAGGTTTTGAGCCAGACAGCTTTTACCGCTGCCGCCTTTTTCACCACCTAAAAGTAAGATCATGAACTGCCCTTGATACTGATTATTGAAGTGACATAACTTACATAAGTTATGAAAATTTTGCTACGAGGAATCTACTAAGTCTCCTGGAAGGGACCCACCTCCATACAAGGAGGAGGGTTCTCACTAGGTTCAATCCACACTCATACCATCATCTTCATCCGGGGATGACAGCTCCGGTGTGCCTGCTGCGGCGGCCTGCCCCTTGGGCGTGGTCTCGGCCACTTCCCGTTCAGGCGCGACCGGCTGCGCTGACCATTCGCGGCGGTTGACCGTTTTGTCCGTGGCAGTGCCGTCCTCTTCGATGACCTGCACCACGACAGGCTGGGTGCCCAGGTCTTGCAAACGTACCTGGTCGCCTTGCTTCAGATCTGCGTCGCTCATGGCCTCTGCCAGCCCTACGCCCCACACCGTGCGGGGCTTACCGCCCTCGGGCTTGAGCGTCACGAAGTAGCTCATCTGGTTGTCGTCATTGTGCTGATACGGTGCTTCCCCATGCTCGATAAGCGTGCCCTCGATGACTTTGCTCCTGGACGGGGCTGTCTGGCCCGGTGCTGCTTGAGGTGTCGGAAACAGACGCTCTTCCACCTCATTGACTATCTGGGCAGCCATCGCCGTGAGGTGGTCCAGGTCATCGACCGACTGAGGCGAGTTTTCGACTTGCTTGTAAGCAGCGACGATGCTGGCTTTGAACGCTTCGCGGTAGCTGTCGTTTTCCATGTAAGCCGTCAGCAGGGCAGCCGCTTCTGGGGTCTTGTCATCCGTCGCAATGATCCAGATGGCATGGTCTTCACCTCGCAAGCCCATGACCGTATCAGAGGCCCTGACATCCGCTTCGGACATCGGAAAATCACGACGCCATTGCGCTTCAAGCCGGACCAGCTCGCTTGGGCTCTGCAGGTCAGGGTCGTTGGCCAGCGCTGGCTTCGCGGCTTCTGGGCTCACAGGTTCAGGCACGGCGTCTGAAGGCGTTGGCACGCCGGTCGGCATTTCTGCTGTAGCCGTTGCTGCGGAGTCCGCAGTTGGCTGCGCACGCTGAGCCTGCCATTGCGCAAACGCCTGGTCGCCTTTGGGCTGACCGCGTTCAGGGATGCCCAAGGTGATGGCCACCGTCTCCACGAACGCAATGCGTTCCGGCTCCGGCACGGTGTCCAGCTGGGTGGCCAGCGCCTGGCTAACCTGATCAGCCGTTTTGCCTTCTCCATACAGAGCCTCGATCGGCACCGTAACGCCTAGGCGGTCTGCCTGGTCCCGCACGTCCCGTGTGGCGTCATCAACGTGCCGAGGCAAATCGGTGGCAGGACCAATGCTCTGGCCATCACGTTCGATGTCCAGCTCTGCACGGCGGTCCGCCAGGCTTTGATTCATGGCCTTGTCGGTGAAATGCACGTCCAGGCCATTCTTGGCCACCGCCTCGATCACCAGCTTTTTGAATTCGGCAGTGCCGTTGATCGTCAGTGTGCTGCCAAACCTTTCCCGGGCCAGCTGGAGGGCTACGGACACCCCGGCTTCGGTGATGCCCGTGCGGCGCATGGAAATGGTGGTACCGGTGTCGACGAAAAGGGTCTTGTCGGTCTGTTTGTCCAGGTAATGCACGTTCTGACTGAACTTGGCCTTGCGCGTGTAAAGATCCTTGGCGCTGAGGTCGCGAGCCCGCTCACTGGCGGCGGCTGGATCAACCTGTTTGGCGAAGCGATCCATGATCCGCTTCACCTGGTCACGCACGCCTTCACGGCCTGGGCCCCTCGCGCCGCTGATGCTGAAGCCTGGGTCTTCTTTTTCATCATCTAGGAGATTGCGTATGGCTGCACTGCCCATGAGATTTACCTCGATATTGGGTTGGGGTTTGTGGAACTGTTCACGTGCTTTGAGCCGTTCAAAGGTCAGCACGGAAACCAGCTGCGCCTTGTCCTGGCGGGTTAAGCGTTGATCGGAGAACACGGCGCGCCTGAGCGCGAAATACTGCTGATCAATCCGGCGTATAGCCCGGCGGTGGGCCGGAGCGATCTGGTTGTGCTGCGCCTGCCGCGTGAAATACGCGGCCACCGTGGAGGCGTGTTTGTTAACGGTCAGGGCCTTGATCGAAGCACGCTTGAACACCAGCGCCTTGTCTGCAGGTCGCTTGAGCGGATCGAACAGCATCCGGGCGCGCTGCTCGATGTCAGCCACCGTCGCGACCCGGTGCGGGTTCTTGGCGTAAGGCGGGACAGCACCAGGCCGCCATTGACGGGGAGGGCGGGGTTTGCCCGAACTCCGGGGCCTGCGTCCGGCAGTAGATTGGACAGGCGTTGTCGTCGCAGCCCTCGCCTGGGGCAACTGGCCGGCCACCTGTGGGTGGCTGGATGATCGATAGAACACCAGCGCGTTGTCAGAAGGCCGCTTGAGCGGGTCAAACAGGCGTCGGCCCCGCTCCTCGATGTCAGCGATGGTGGCGACACGGTGGGGGTTCTGGGCATAAGGCGGGACTACACGTCCAGCTCGTACTCGGGTGTTTCGGGGTTTTCCAGCTCCGGCTCGTCGTCGGCCTGTTGCGCCTGCAGGCGTTGCTGTTCCCTTTGTTTCCTGAGAAACGGCGGCAGGTTGGCTTCCTCCTCTTCCTCGCTCAGTTGTGGACCCGGCCCGCCTTCCTCGTCCTCCTGCTGGTACAGATGATCGCAATCCAGAATCTCCTCCTGGTTGCGACTGTCCCACGTGAACGTGTGCATCACTGGGCAGTAACAACGCACCGTCACGGCTTCGGGTCGGTCCGGCTTGCCGGTGATCTGCCACATCGCTGACGGACAGGTCTTGCAAGCCATCGGCAGGTGCCGCAGTGCGTCGCCCTGCAGTTTCAGCAGGACTTCGCTGGTTATCTCTCTGTCGTTGCCAGGTGTGTACGGATTCATAATCATCTCCATGTGCTCGGTAGAAATTGTTTTCGCGCTCGGCCAGTAGCCGAACACGCTCTTCAGGGGAAGCTTGGGAATACTGTTTGCGAAACTTTGGGGTGGCCTTGTTGACGTACTTGATTTCCCTTGCGCGCTGCGGCCAGGCAAGCAAGCGTTCCTGGATCACTCTGGCTTCAAGCGGCGGCTTTTTCAGTTCACGCCGGACAATGAAGGCATCCTGAAAGATGGTGTCTTTCAGGTTCGTGCCCTTTGCGTCACCCGGCAATTTGACCGAAATGTATTCGTTGTCCTTGCCTTCGTTACGGATGCGCGTTTCACCGTGCTCAGCTACCAGGGCATAAAAATCGGCGCGTGAAGTTACGCCGCGCTCAATGACCTGCTTAACCAGCTGCTGTTTGAACTGGCGGTTCTTGCCGTAAAAGTCGTCGCCCTTGTAACGTGACAAAATACTGGCCGCATCGGTAATGTCCGCACGCACATTCTCACGCGGTGAAGACAGACCGTACTTCTGGTTAATGTGCTCCTGAAAAGCTTCAAAATACTTCTCATGATTCTTATAAACATCGACCGGATTGGCCTCGTTGCCGCTCAGCAGGTTGATACGTGGAATGATGATATGAATGTGAGGCTTGCGGTCAATCACCTCGCCGGTTTTCCTATCAGTGACCGTCTTCATTTTTGGCAAGTGCGCTTCGGCATACAGATTGAACTCTTCAGGCTTGTACGCATGCATAAAGAAGTTCTTGAAGTCGGTCGTCACTGCCTTGAGCAATTCAGGTGACACTGTGTCCTCTTTGAAGCTTAGCGTGAACGTAAGGTAGCGATCTTGGCCATTGTCCGGGATACTTTCGTAGATAGCTCTAGTAACACTGAGCTGCCCCTCAATGATCAAACGATGGTCCAATTCATCACGTGTAAACTCTCGGCCCGACTTGTTACCTTGTTCTAAATACTCCTGCGCCCCGGTGTTATAGCCACTGACTCTAATCAGCATATTCAATACCTGCTAATAAAATCGTTTCGATGACCACCAGCGCTTCATACCATTTGTCTCTCACACTGTCGGTGATGAGGCCCCTGTCACTGGCTGATTTAGCGATATAAGCCAACTGCGAAATGTTATTACCGGCTTTATTGACGATGAATACTATTCTTCTCCTAAACCCGGTAAACTCTCTGAATACGGGAGTTGGATTTAAAATCAGCTCTCTAAAAAAGGTTGATGCAGAACAGCCCGCCCGTTTGATCATGTCATCGAACTGGGTCATTTCGTCTTGGGTGAGTCGAAACCGGATGATATGAACTTTTTTGCCAGATACGTTAGGTGAACCACGGTTGCCGTTATGGACTGGCCTTGCCGGTTTTGGCGGGTCAGTCTCGGACAACACGGTGAGCAACAGTTGTTGAATAGCATTCAGCTTATTAAGCCAGTGGAGATACTGCTTTTGATAAACGGTGCCGTTGTAAGGTGCCGAGTTTGCGGAATAGGCAACTCGGTTTAGAGCATGTCCGGACTTTTCGAATACCTGCTGCATCCGCTTTTTATCGATTGCGGACCGCTCGAAGGTAGGCGAACGGCTGATCACCAGGTCACGAAAGAATCGGGCTGGCTTCAGGCCGGATTGAGCTATGTCCTCGGCAAACCGAGCGAACTGTTCGTCCGTGAAACGGCATGACACTGGGCACGACTTGTTCACTTTTTCGGCCACAAGATCACCTCCTGGGGGCACCTGGAATGACGACAACCAACAACGACAACAACAACGCTTTCCCGCTCTGCGGGGTTTCAAAGGGGTATCCCCTTTGGCACGTCGATTGGCTACGAAAAAGGCGAAGCTCTTTTTTGTAGACAATCGGTAACGTGCCTGTTTAGCGAATTCGAGATAGGGGGTCAGCAGGGAAAACCCACGGGTTACATCAGAATTGCATCAGAAATGCTCGGGATTACGTCAGTATTGCTTTGCATTGCGTTTTTCTACATCAGTGTTACGCTCGAATACGACAGATTTACATCACATTTACATCACTTTGTACGCAGCAAGGGGCAAACCGTGGCTCAAGACATACAAAACCGGCGTGAGGCTCTGGCAGAACTGGCCCAGGACAGCAAATCCAGGTCGTACACTGCGCAAATCCGCGACCTGTATGACGTGATCGAAAACGCTCTGGATTCAGGTGTAAGCAGGACGGTGATCCACCAAAAACTGGTTGATACCGGACTCGCGATCAGCCTTCGTCACTTCGACCAGGCACTGTACAGAATCCGTAAAAGCCATAAACGAGCCGAACAGGTTAAACACCCCCTACCTGAAAAAAGCGACAGCTCGGCGGTCGTCAAACCCGCATTGCTGGATGGCGAAAAGGCCACGCCAAGAGCCAACATCAGGCAAAGCATGAAGCAGATCAGGGAGGAGGTGGAAAACACGAACTGGGCTCAAGTCATCAGTGACGCAAATAGAACAGCCAAATAATGACACCTGCACTGTTGGCTGAGCGATTACGGCGCAAGCTGCTTCTTCACGGAAGGAGGCAGCGTCTCGATAACAGCCTGCTGTTTTTTGTATTCGTGGTAGAACCATCGATTGGTTTCATTAACGTCCTGAGCCTTTATCGCTACCCAACCCATTGCGCACACTACCGCGATACTAACGGCCACAAATCCCGCCAAGACGATGTAATTGAACCGCGAAGCCTGTGTGTCACGGAAGTTGCCGGATAAAGCACTTACTCGCTTTTCCAAGTCATCGATTTTGATCGCTGCGCGCTGCAAAGCAGGTTCGAACACTCGCTCTAAACTCTGGTGAATGGCCGTGGACATTTCTAAAGCAACGTCCACACCTGCTTTGGCGGCAGTCGCTTGAATGACTTCCTTTGTCGTTTCTTGCAAAAGCAACGCCGTGTCTTCCGCATCCTCTACAGCGTCGGCCACAATATCCAGAGAATCCCTCATCGATAGCTCAAGCAACTGCGGTATGAGTTTTACATCATCGTGCAAACGACCAACATCGCTCAGAAGCTCAATGATCAGGGCATCACGCGCAGTAGTTGGGACAGTTTCATGTTCACTCATTTGATCACCTCAATGCCAAACAGCGCTGTGAACACCGCATCAAGCTTACGATTGACGCCTTTACACAAGAGTGTTAGCCCGAACATATCAGACCAACGATCACGCTCCTGTGCGCTGGCATCTTTATTCTTGAGGAGTGTTTTGTAGTCGGTGTCATCGTCCATTACGGTTTGCATTGAGATACGGTGGATAGACAAGGCGTCAAACAATGCAGATTCAAACACGGCACATTCTGGATTCAACGTGAAGGCACCGGCGCGCTGGTGATAAGCAAAGATAATCGGAAACTCTGCATTAACATCCTTTTTGACACGATTGAACAATACAAGAATCTTTTCAGGGGGTACGCCTAGAGAAGCCAGGGTGCCAATCATGCTGACCGTTTCCTTTTGCTCCTTGGTGCCCGAGGTGACCGGGACCACGAAGTAGTCGATTTCCTCATGGGCTTCGTCAAACTCCTCCAGGTTGGCCATGAAGTCTTCCACGTTGGATGCTCCGACATCGATGATGGCCTGATCCTCAAGCATGAGCCGTTTGAACAGCTCACGGAATGCGTTGCCACGCAGCTTCTCTACATCCAGGCCAAGGTTCTCGGCGGTTTCGTTGATGGACTCAATGGCATAAAGCGGCGCACCGCCCATGCGTGGCCACAACAGGTTGGCAGCGATGGTCGTTTTGCCAACGGTGCCGGTGTAATTGATGACCACGACTTTCTTTTTGATGAATTTCATCCGGGTAATCCTTGAGTAGAGGGGTTCGCACCGGGTAATCACTACCCAGCGTGCTAGATCTGGAATTTGTTGATACCGGGCGGTTTGAACACCAAGGGCGCTGCCCTTGTCATCCTGCAACGGCCGCGTTGACCTCGGGAGCGCGGGGCGGTGAAGCTACCCCACACTCCCAAGGTGAGCCTTTTCTGAACGAGGTAGCGTCAAGTGTGCGCTGCGCCCGTGCTTCCGTTCGCCGCGACGATAAAGCGCGTCACGACGAGCCGGGAGCGCGGCACCTGACGTGGGCAAGATCGCTGTGCGGATGGGTCAGACCAGCATCCAGTTGAACCGATAGGGGTCCATGAACGGGATCTTGTCATCACCGCCGTCAAAATCCCCAGCGGGTTGCGGTTCGGGCGCTTTGGCCTGTGCCTGCTTGCCTGATGCACGTGGCGGTTTTGATGCGGCTTTGCCTTTGCCGGACGATTTTTCAGGTGCCGACTGTTGGGGGGCTTGCTGCCGAGGAGGTTCCTGGTGATCACTTTCACCGTTGCTGTAGCCGTTCTGGCTTTGTTGGGAGTCGCCCTGTGGACGGCCACCTAGCAACTGCATGGTGCCCTGCATGTCCACGACGATTTCCGTGGTGTAGCGCTTGATACCGTCCTTTTCCCATTCGCGGGTTTGCAGCTTGCCCTCGATGTAGACCTGCGAACCCTTGCGCAGGTATTCGCCGGCGATTTCAGCGACCTTGCCGAACAGCGACACGCGGTGCCATTCGGTCTTCTCGATCTTCTGCCCGCTCTGCTTGTCAGTCCACTGCTCACTGGTGGCCAGGCTCAGGTTGGTCACCGCAGTGCCGTTGGGCAGGTATCGACAGTCAGGGTCTTGTCCGCAGGTGCCTACCAGGATCACTTTATTGATGCCACGCGCCATGATTGCGCTCCTTCTTCAATGAGTTCGTTAAGGGGTGTCTTCGTTTGGGTCAAACACGAATATCGTGCTCAGAAGCTCACGGCCACGGGCTGTGGACTGCTCAGCTGGGCCCAGCAACAATGCCGTTGAACCGTCTGCCGACAACTCAAACTCTGCAAAGCAGTTGTCGCAATCCACCGGACGCCAGGTCATTTCCCACGCTCTGACGTTGACGATATCGACGGTCGCCGGGGTTTCGCAGTTGGGGCAGTGCGCCGTCATCGTGTCACCGGCTGGCCACTGCGCAGCCTTGGGCTGTTGTTCCTCTGGCATAGCTAATGCCTCCTTTGAAGAGGGGTTCATGCGCGCTTTGGTTTGCGGCTGTACACGAACTCCAGCTTGGCTTCGTGGTTGAGCTTCAGGGCCGCTTCAAAGGACTTGCCGGTTTTTTTGTTGTGAAACCCCTTCAGCACGCCGGTCTTGCCATTCGTCAGCAGCGCCTCGATCTGGCCGGGGGAGAGCATCTTGCCGCTGACTTCCGGGTAGAACTTGAACGCGCAGGCGCGACAGCCGATCACTCGCGGGGTGACGGCCAGGTCATTGCCGCACATGGGGCACTTAGCGTTCAGGCTGTCCAATACCGGCTTACCGTCACCCTGCACGTTGCCCAGATCGACGTTATGCACCTGGTGGGCAATGAAGTCCTCCAGTTCGTCCAGGAACGCGTCCACGGTCAGTTCACCGGCCTCGATCATCTGTTGCTGTTCATGCCAGAGCGCGGTCATGTCCGGCGTGGTCGCAATCGCTGGCAACGCGGCAATGAACTCCAGCCCCAACGCGGTGGGGATCAGTTTTTTCTTCTCTACCGCGTAGAAACCACGCTCCTGCAACTTGGCCAGCACTGCGCCACGGGTCGCTGGAGTGCCAATGCCGCCGTTCTCGTCCTTCTTGCCCTGGTCGCGGGCGATCAGCAACTGCTTGATACGCGGGTCTTGCACATACTTGGCGACACGCCGTAGATCCTTGAGCAACTCGGCTTCGGTGTAGAGCGGCAGGGGCTTGGTCTTTTCCTTGGCGACCGTGATGCCGTCGCACACTCCGGCGTCACCGACTTTTAGGTCCGCCAGGGCATCGAATACCAGGGGGTCACCGTCTTCCTGGCTGTCTTCTTCCTCCTCTGTTTCCTCGGCCACCTGGGCAGTCCAGCCGGGGTGCGTCACTTTGGTGGAGCGCGCAACGAAGGTGTGTCCGCTCACGCCAAAACACACTTTGGCACTGAGGTAGCGCTTCTCGGGCAAGAACAGCGTGACGTAGCGTTTCACGATGGCCAGGTACACGGCGCGTTCATCGTCACTCAGCTGGGCGATGTCGATCTTCACCGCAGTGGGGATGATCGCGGTGTGGGCCGAGACCTTGCTGTCGTTGAAAGCCCGGCTTTTGCGTTCCGAATTCACCTCGGTGAACATCCCGGCCAAATCCGGCAGGGCTTCGCTCAGCAGGCTTAAAGTCTCTGGAGCCTCGCCAAATTGTTCGTCGGTCAGGTAACTGCAATCGGACCGGTTGTAGGTGATGGCCTTGTACTTTTCGCGCAGCGCCTGGGTCAGGGCCAGGGTCTTTTCAGCATCGATGCTGTGGGTCTTGCTCATGTACACCTGAAGGTCCAGCAACGCGAACGGCAAGGGTGCCGGTGTTTGCTTCTCTTCCACGCGGGCTTCGGTCACGTCTGCGGGCTTCATTCGGCACGCGTCGGCCACCTGGGTGGCATACGCCTCGTCGATGATCCGGTTCTTGTCGTCGCTCGGGGCATCAGCGGCCACCACGAGGCGGGCCTGCGCACGACTGCTACCAACGGCCAGGCTTGCCGCAACGGTGTAGTAAAAGGCACTGGCGTGACTCTGGTTCGCCAGGTAGCGGTTCACGATCAGCCCCAGAATCGGGGTTTGTACACGGCCCACTGACAACACGCCTTTGACGCCCTTCGCCCTACCGGCCAGGGTGCAGGCGCGGGTCATGTTGAACCCGTAGATCTGGTCGCCGATACTTCGAGCCAGGGCCTTTTGGTACAGGCCGTAAAACTCGCTGTTGTCGCGCAGGTCATCCAACGCTTTGCGGGCGGCGTTGGCATTCATGTCGTTGATCAGGATGCGTTTGACCGGCGCGGTGTTGCCGAAATGCACCAGGACCTCGTCGACCAGCAGCTGGCCTTCGTCGTCCGGATCACCGGCGTGGACGATTTCAGAGGCGCGACCGATCAGCTGCTGAACCACTTTTAGCTGGTCGTTGGTACGGGCAATGGCTTGGTATTTGGCAGGACGAAGCCTCAGAGGCAGATCGGCCTGAACCCAGTTTTTGTACGCAGGATTGTGAACTTCGGGCGGGGCCAATTCGAGCAAATGCCCCACACACCAGGTGACGATATCGTGGCTGCCACACTCGAAATAGCCGTTCTTGCGTATAACGGTGCCCAGCGCCTCGGCAATAACCTTGCCCAGGTCAGGCTTTTCCGCAATGAATACTCGCATGGTGTTCTCCTTGTTAGGATCTGGGGCTTAGCCCTGAACCTTGCCGAACTTGTCGTTGATTTTTTGGGTGTAGCCACGATCAGCGCTGGGGCAGCTGTTGAGATAGTCCTGGCGCATCGAAGCGGTTTCGCTCCATTTGATGTTCCCGTGCTTCTTGACCAGGATGCTGAAGTAGTCCTGCTCGGCGCTTCGGCACTCGCTGCTACCACTACTGCCGGCGAACTTGCCGTAGAGGCAAAGCACGGACTTGCACGGGTCACCGGCGAAGGCTGAGCCACTGCCCATCAGGCACAATGCGAACAGCGTGCAGACCCGCGTTTTGCCGCGACCAGGCACGGCGTTGCCAGCGGCCTGACCCTGGCGGTCAGCCGTTTTGCTGTAGGTATTCATGTTTTGCTCCTGCAGGCGCTTGGGTGCGCCGGTGGGGGGACTACATCGGTTCGGAGGTGTCGTCAGCCTGTACAGGCTCTGGATCAGGCTCGACCTCAACTGGCTGTGCCTTGTCCGTTGCGGCCTGAGCCACTTCGGTTGCCTGAGCGTTGGTGTCTCTGGGATTCCAGCGCTGCCGCTGTTCGGCCTGCATGGGCTTGGTGTCGGCCACCGCCACCTTGGCTTCGACGGTGCGCACCGGTACGGTGAGCGCATCGATTTTGGAGGCGTCACCGACAGGCAAGGGCGGAGGCGTCATCTTCTGTCGCGCTTTAAACACTTCCTCTTCGAAGTAAATAATCTTGCGCGCCAGGATTTTCATGGGCTCTGTCTGCCGGTTGCCCTGGACAAAAATCAGCTGCTTGTCAAAAGGCAACTCGTTCACCTCCTGGGGGAACATCAAGGGCCGGGGTTGCTCGCTGTAACTGTCGGTTTGCCCCCGAGCCCCCACCTCGTTCTTCTGCCTGTTCAGCGATTGGTTGTGGACGCGCACGGTCGTGTTACCCAAGCGCCTGCTGTACTCCTCAGCCAGCTTGATATCACCGGGGGCGAACACAATTTCGTTGTGGATCGCCTTCATGATGCCGTTGGCCGCTTCCTCTCCGTAAACGGCACGAATCTGGTCTTTGCCTTGGAAAATCAGGAAAAACCTCAGCCCAGCGCCTCGGGTCAAAGCGGGCGCGGTTTCCATGATTTCCATGCGGCCCATGATGGCGAATTCGTCCATCATCAGGGCCAGTTGGTATTTGTACCGAAGCGTACCGTCTGGGCAGTGCCCGCCTTGCTCCGGAATGACCTTGGAATTGAGCCGAATCGCCTGGGTGAAAAACAGGTTCATCAGCGGGCCGTACTTCTTCAGGTTTCCTTCTGTAACGCTGAAATAAACTGTGGTCTTCTCCTCGCGCATTTTGGCAAAGTCGATGTCGTCACCTGACACCGCCCAGGCCACCGTCTTTTCGGCATACACCGACAACACGTCACGCACGATATCCACGGTGGTGGACCAACCGCTGCTCTTGTTTTTAGAGGCTTCGTACACACCGTTAAGCTCTCGAAGGGTTTCAAAGCTGAGCGCATTAGGGCCGATGCTGCGCAATTCGATGATCTGCTGAGCCCACGTCCCTATCCCGGTACCCAATGAGCCAATTTCGTAGGCCTGGGGCAACGTGAAGGGCATTTCCGGCGTTTCCATCAGGTACAGCAGGATGGATGAAAAAACGTTGCCCGCCTTGTTGTACCACTCCTGGTTCTTGGGGTTGTCGGAGACGAACAACACGCGAGCCAGGGTACGAATATCGCCTAGTCGGTACAGAGGATCGCGGTTGATGGCGCTGTTCGGGTTCCAGCGGTGCGTTTCCAGTCGTTCAGGTGAAAAGCGGTAGACCTTGTGACCAGCTGCTGCGCGAAACCCTGAGGTGATTTCCCAGTTTTCGAATTTCGGATCGTTGACCACCATTGAATCGGGGTAGCTCAACAGGTTGGGGATCACCGCACTGACGCCTTTCATGGAACCAGGAGGCGCTGCCAGCATCACGAACTGTTGCCCGTAGCTGGCGAGAAACGAATCCTCAGTGGGATGTTTGCCCAGGAGGAAAGCGGGATGCTCCTCGATCCGTTCTTGGGGATTGTCTGGGCTGATGGGTCTGGATTTAGCTCTGGCCATCAGCGACTCCCTGCTCGACGCTCAATCGCCTGGGCGTCGAGGCTTTGTTGCAGGGCGATGGCCACCTGCTGATTGGCCTGGATCTGCCTGAGCGATGTGCTGATCTCATTGAGCTGGGCGAGTGCGATACAAATCCCTAGCCAAGCTGCAATGACGAAGACGACGCCCAACGCAATGGGCAAGGGCAAGCCCAAAAAGAGAAGGGGTTTCGATTCTTGTAAATTTTCCATTGGACTCTCCTGCAAGTTACTCCGGACACAGCTCGGCCCCAGTCGGCAATGAGCGACTGCGTGGCTGTGCATAAAGTGGTTTGTTAGTGCGTACTTGGTTACTCGGCGTTACGCCATTTGAGGTATTTCTCAACCTGCAAAAAACCGGCAGCGGCAGCATTGCGCTCAAGCATCCACCACGTTTCGCCGGGCTCGACCATGCTGTGGTATTCCTTATCTAACTGACGGCGGGGATCATCAGCAGCCAACTGCTCCTGGTTGAACTGGTCGATGCGCGCCTGTTCTTCGGCCAGCTCCTCTTCAGTGAAGTAGTCATAGGGATCATCGTCGAAGTCTGGCTCTGCGCACTGACATGCCCATTCATTACGAATGTCTTGCTCGTCGAATCCATGACACACCCAGCCGTCGCAGAGATACTGCAATACGCTATGGGGGATGTCCGCCACTGCCACACCCAGTATTTCTGCAATTCGCGGTTGAGCGTCTTTAAACCAGCGATCAATGTCCCTGGATTTGTCCTCGTCATAGGCTTCATCAAGCATCTTTTGCTCGCGACTGCGCTCGCTGAGAACCTGCTGATCAAGCCGTGCTTGTTTCAGCACTTGCGCCCAATCAGGCGGCTGCGGGCACAGCCCTTTTTCAATCAGTCCATTGTTGATCATGGTCAGCAATGCCAGGCTTTGCTCGGGCACTTGAGTGGTGACCACTGGATGTGCCGTCAGATCTTCAATTGCCGGCGACAATCCGCGTTTCATTCGACCGCTGCCCACGCGATCAACCAGATTGCGCTCACGCCAGGCGTTTCCGTTCGCTTTTTTGCCCTCAGACTCCATGCTCATGGTGTATTTCATCAGCCACTTGTGCATGAAGCGCTGACGCTCGGGAGCCATCCGGATAGAGATGTCGTGGTAGCGCTGGTAAAAAGCTTCGTCATGCCCACATTCCAAACTGTCACCCTCGTGGGCAATCTCATGGTCGATGAGGCTGAAGATGTAGGCAGCCGTTTTGAGAGGCTCGGCTTTCAAACGCCGGATGACGGCACAATTGACCGCAAGATACGACTTGCCGTCTGTCCACGCTTCGCTGGTGTTTGATTCACCCAGCAGAACATGAAAACGATGCTGTCCGTAAATGATGGTTCCATCCTTGTTCCGAGGTGTTCCGATACACGCACCTGCGTAATGCTGCAGGCAACAACGCAGAGCAATCCAGGCCCGTCGAGTTTCTTTATCTAAAGCCTCTTTTTCATCAACGATCCGAGTGCGTTCAAGAAAAGCCTCTTTCAACGTCGAAAACGCCACCAGTTGAGGGGGTTTGACACCGTGTCGCGACCAGTACCACGGCATACTTCTGCGCGAGTTGCTCTTCGTTTCGGCATCACTTGCCACGTTAGCGATTACACGCTCTAGCACCTCTTCAAAGTCCGCATTGCTGTGACAGCCAAAACGGCCAAGCGTCACTGGGTGGACAATCTGGATAATGCCTTGCTGGGCAATGGCCTCGCCCTTGGGTATGTCGCGGCCACCACTGGCAACCGAGAAGGTGTTCTTATGGTCGCAATGTGCCTTTTTTAGAAAGGCTTCGAGCGTCACATGTCGCTTGCCCGGCAAAACGGTGATCACTTCCTCTTGCCAGAATATCGTGGAAATCTCCGCATCCCCGCTGAGCAGTGATCGAGCGGACTTCTCTCGTCTGGCTTCGGTTTTACGATGCGCTCCCTGCCGGTTCGAGACTTCGTCTGCCAGTTTGCCAAACCTTTTGGCGATACCGATCCAGACGGGGCAGGTCTTGCGCAGGATTTCGGTACGCGACACGTTCAGGCTGATGGCCTGCTTAGACACGATCAGGCCCCCAGCTCCCCAGAGGTGCGAGGAGTCATGACGGACCAGCACGCCTTGGTTGTAGATCGAAACCGCGCCTTCTTCCTTGGCACGGTAATAAGCCCATTCGTCTTCAAAGTCCCACTTTTCCGTTGCAGGATCGCGGGTAATGACGCGGCCATTAAGCTCCACGCTGATGGGGGTGTAACGCACCAGGTCACGTATCTCCTGAACAGCAGATCTCAGCTCTAGGTCGTTGAGCGATTCGTACCAGGTGCCCTCGATGGAGCAACCCGATACGCCGTGTTCCAAGTCGTGCAGCTCGTAGTTGTAACCCATTGAGCGGGTATCAACGCTCATCTGCCAATCGTTGGAAGTCCAGCGCGTTTTGGCATGCGCCATGATCTGGCCCCGGCCCAGGCGGAACCGGCCATAGGTGGCATCGCCTTCCTGGTGCGGTGTGCCAAAGCGTCCGAAGTAGCGCAGCACGTCTTCACGGCTGGCAAAGCCGCGACCATCGTCGGTGCAGTGAAAACCCTCTTTGGTCATGGTCAATCGTACTGCCGAGGCCTCAGCATCAACGGAGTTCATCAGCAGCTCGATGACGGCTTTGCCGATGGAACCGGCCTGGCTGTAGATGATGTGGTGAATAATTTCAGGGTCCAGCTCGAAAGGCAGCAGCACGGTACACCTCTTATAGGTAAGGCCAGGCACAGCCAAACGCCAGACAGCTGATAGCCGACTGCGCAGCGGTGCACTGGGATGGATTGAAAATGCGGGAGTATCAGGGGGTGATGCGGGTGCAATGCCTACTTGCTGGTGTTCTTGTATTCGCCCTGGTACTCGAACTGGCGCAGCTCGCGGTTGTTGGCAAAGCGGGCATCACCGTGTAGCGAGGTCTTGGGCTTCAAACGCACGAAAAGGGCCATCAGCGTGATGCCTACTGGCAAGAAGGTGAGGGCAGCCGTCACACACCAAGACCAAGGCACGTACAGCATCCGCCGGTCGTTCCAGGCCAGCTTGCGGGTCTCCCATAGCGTGTCCCAGGCCAAGCCCGTGAAGTGACCTTGGGTCAGGTGCAGATACATAGCCCCGCCTGCGTACAGCCCGATCACGAAGCACACAGCCATCATGAACACGATTGATAGCAAGATTTTCCACCACATGGCGTTCTCCTAGGCAGCGCGTTGACGCTGGCCATTGAGCAAGGCCAGCTTGTGTTCGGGTTCGTAATGCACTTCTTCGATGTAGGTGTTTTCCATGTACACGACCACGTCAAATGAGGTGCGCACCAAGCGCTCGATGTACGCGTAATCCAGGCCGAGTCCGATTGGTGACTGCTTCACCAGGCCGCACACACGGGCATAGCCTGCTTCACTGTCATTGGCATGCGCAGTGGTCACGGTGCCCTTGGTGCCGGTGTTCAGAATCTCGATGTAGTGCCACACCTCATCACCAGTCAGCTCGGCCAAAAACAGGTGGTCAGGCTTCATCCGCATTGCGCTGGCCACCAGGGCTTTGGGCGTCACCACATGGCCATAGAGCAAATGCACATGGTTAGGATGGAAGGGCATGGGGTCCTCCAGTATTTCCTGGATCGTGATCATGCGACGGTTAACCGGAAACATGTCGATCAGCGACTTGCCGTAAGTGGTTTTACCCGACCCTGGCCCGCCAAAAATGATGATGTTCTGGCGATTAGCGATGGCGATTTCCATGAATCGGTGCCACTCGCCGGCTGCGTGGGCTTCCTGCATGTCGCGCTGCCAGGCTTTCAGGGTCAGTATCGGTGAAGCGATGGCCCTGGCTCGGTCATAGCGGCCACTATTGACGTAATCCATATGGGTGAAGCGATCCAAAGAGGGTTTTCGAAACGTCATCGACAGGGTGCCCTCTTCGCACGCCGGGGCCATGACGATCTGGCCCCGCTCCCCGCAAGGTAATTTCACAGTGTGAATAGGTGAGTGAGGAGCCAGTACGCGGTATCTCAGCGCACAGAGCGCATTGGCCAGCCGCCAGCACAGGTTGTAGGTGAGCCAAGGCGCTTCTTCGTGTTCCCAGCCGTTTGGACCGTCCACCCACAGCTCGTAAGGCCGGTTGATGGCCACGTCCTTGGTGCCCTGACGATTTAGGCGCTCGGTGGCACCTGCCTGGTCGAGGAAGTCCAGAACCAGCGTGTCTTCGGTAAGTCCTTGCTCTTCAGTCATGAATACTCCTTAGCGGTTCTCGAAAACCGATGAAAAGTCGATGTCGCGGGCCACGATGACAGTGATCACGGTGCCCGGCAGCAGGTGTGCGGTGTCCGGAATGTTGATGGTGCTGTCCAGCGCCTTGTTGGCCATGCTCTCCACGTTCTGCTCGCTGTTGTTCACCGTATAGCCTCCGGACCCCGAGCTTTTCTGCGTCGTGTTGGACGCGGCCTGAAGCGCGTCCTGGATGAACGACAACATCACCGCACCGCCAAAGCGCTGCATGTAGTGACGATTGATCCAGGCTTCGGTCCCACTGGCTCCCATGGGGCCTGCACCAAGGCTGTCCAGCTTGGCCCGCGTACCCGATCGGGTTTCAAGCTCTGTCCAGGTGGTGAACACGCTGGTTTCGCCTGGCCCTACCTGAACGGTCTGCTCGCCGGTTAGCTTGTCTCCGGCCTCCGCGATTACCGTGGAGCCATCGGCGGAATACAGCGGATCGGTCAGACGACAATCCACCATCCCTGGGTGGGTACTGATGATTTCGGTATACAGCGCGCAGCGCGTGTAGGTGTTGTGACTGACCAGGTACTTGCGGTTCGGTGCCAGGTACGCCTTGGCCGGGGTGAAGGTGGTGCCGCCCAGATTGCTCAGGCTGCTGCGTTTTCTGCTGGACGATTCACCACCCAGACCGCTGCTCGATCCGCCCTGAATGTCGCCCAACATTGACGGCGGCATTGATGGCTGCTCGCCGGACGGCTGTTGCGACTGAGTATTCCCAGCACCAGTACCCTGCACGTCTTCCGAGGTGACCAACATTTCACGTCCCAGTTTTCGTTGCCGGGGGGTCTGTTCCACGGGCGTGTTTTGGCCGGGCGCGCCGGGCGGTGGTGGCGCACTACCGGCATGGTCCTGACTGGTTTTTCCGCGCTCGGCATCCTCTTTCTCCTTTTGCTCCTTGGCCAATCGCTCTCTTTCCGCTCGGGCTCGCCTTTCCTCTTCCGCTTTGTCAGCGGCCAGTTTGGCTTCCCGTGCCTTTTTCATGCTGTCGTCATTGCCCAGATTCACGTCCAGGGTCGCGTCCTTCTTGACGTGGGTTTCATCGACCTCGGAGCCGGTGGTTTTCATCTGGGAAATGGTGAAGTACCAGAGTCCGCCAATCATCAGCAGCCCTACAAACACCAGCCCGGCCATGCTCAGGTAAAGCGTCTTCTTGTTTTGGGTATCGCCTGTGCGTTTGGCCCGCACATCAAAGGCCCCACGGGCCTGGGTGCTAGCGGGCTCGGAGGCCGGTGCCTGTTCCGGGGCTGCTGTGGTCGCTGCTGATTCGGGCGGCCCGATGCTGTCCGGCCCTGGGGTGCTCTCCGGAGTTTGGTCATTGTCATTGTTCTGCATGCTTGAGCTCCCGAATCTGGCCGGTGGTGGTCCCGTTGAAGTTGTACCCCGTGTTCACCTGAGCGGTAGGCCGGGCCTCTACAACCAAGCCGTTTAGGCGGAACCGAAACAACCGGCTGACCCCATGCACCACGACCACGTTCTGTTCGTTGTGCATGTCGGCCACCGTTTCGGTGCCATCGGGCAGTACCTGGTACAGCACCGGGCGCGGCCCGTTACCGGTGAAGCGGAAGCAGGTCAGCATGCCGTTGTCCCAGCCCTCGTAAGGCGCTATGGACCTGCTCTCTGAACTGGAGCGCTTCTGATAGGGGCCGTTTTGCACCGGGCCGTCACAGGGGTTGCCGGGGTCACGGCGAGCCGAGACGGATTTTTTCGGCGGCTCGGGGTAGGTGAAGCGCAGTAGATACGTCGAGTCTTGTTTGCGCTTGACCAGCTTCAGCTCAATCAGGTAGGTACGCCGATTGGTGTTAATGGTCAGGTTCGTGTCGGGTTCCTTATCCGTGATCGGCTTGAGCGAGACCATGTTGCCAGCCTTGTTGGGGCCAATTGACCAGGCTTTCGGATCGCCCGAGACCATCAGCCCGGTGTCCTGATTGATCGTCTCGTTGGATTGGAGCTGGACAAGCGCTCCACGCCCAACCGTCGCTTGCACCCTGAACACCTCGTCAGGCGAATAAATGGCCGTCTGTACGCGGCGGTCGAGTGATGAGCCGGTGCCCATGCTCTCGGCAAAGGCAGGCAGACCGAATGTCATGAGTAACAAGGCCGTGAGGCCTGAAGCGGCTTTATTTGCCATTGGACACCCCCACTTCCTGGGTCATTGTGTAGGCCTTGATCCCGAAGCCACGGGGGTTTAGCCACTGGTCACCGGCTTTTTTGGCAGGGTTTTTGTAGTCGTAGGTCACTGTGGCCACCCAGGTCACCGGGTGCAGCTGGGGGTCGGGGACGCCGTTGCGGTCCAGCACGGTTTTGGTGATCCGCACCTGGGCGGTGCCTTCCCGATCTTTGCGTTCCAGGAAGTTGATGTTGTTGATATCAGTGCGTATCTGCCGGTTGGTTCCCAACACCTGCACATAGCCCTTAGAGGACAGCTGGAAATTGCGGTACTCGGTAAACGTTTCACCGTAGGACATCAGCTCCACCATGCCGAACTCTGCGTCGTGGCTTGAGAAGTTGTAGCTCTCGCGAAACCGTACATAGGCCGAGAGCCAGAACTCGTCATCGATCTGCTCCTGTGGCTTGCCCTTGTCGTCGGCCCACACCACATCCGTGTAGCCGGAGTTTCTGTCGACCCGTACCAGGCCAAGTTGAACGGTCTTGAGCGGGGTCAGGCCCATCACGGCGGCAACTGACATGACGGCAATGGTCCCAAACACATAATTCAACCGCGTTGCTCGTTTGGTCTTGGCCTTTTCATCGGCGGCGATGTGTTTCTCGAAATACCGCGATGCGTGGATGAAGGCCTGTTCGGCCAGGCTGATTTCTTGTGCGGTGGCCGCATCGATGCAGGTACGGGCAGCCAGTTGGCGCTCCTGCTCGATCACGTCCTCTTTAGATTTTCGAAGCTTTCTCATAAGTCACCTAAACCTGGACATACACGTGCTTCGCGGATCAGTTCGCGGAGCATTTGGAATCGTTGGGCGGGGCCTCGGCGGGCTTTGCCGGGGAGACGGTTGCTGAACGCTTTGTACTGTTGGTCTTGAGCGGCTGGGCCTTGGGCGCAGGGCTCGCAGCTGGCAGTACCCGGCCAGGAACGGGAGCAGGCGTTGCCACGGGGGCAGCGCGAGGCGCTGGGGCATGGGTGAAGGGCATGTCTTCCCATTGCCCTTCCGGTTCAGACAGTTTGGGTGCAGAGCCACACCCTGATAGCAGGGCAGCCGAAAGCAGCCCGCTTAAAGCAAGTTTGAAATTCATAGTGGAGTACCTGAGAGAAGCGAGGGTGTTGCGAGTAGAGAGAGGACGTAGCCGGTGAAGCGGTGTGTTATTTGATGTTGTTGCGTCCCCTCCGCAGTCTTGAAATGCCGGCAGCGACACCGCGTGTCATGCCTTTGGCTGCGCTAAACCCTGAAATGCGGCTGACCATTCCGCCTCCGGAGGGGCCACCGCCCATGATAGAGGCCGCTTGCCCAGGCAGCTCGATGACAAGTGCTGTGAACGTGCAAAAGACAATAAGGATGGTGATATTTCCCGCCAAAGTAGTGGTCAAGGAACCATCTTTAATCATCACGGTGTTGATAAAGCCGATTTCGATAGCCAGCACAACCGATATCAAGACCTGAGCCAACATAAAGCCACCGATGGCTGCAACCCACCCCCAGAAATACTGTTTGGTCTGATCAAACAGCAGAAAGGCGATAAACAAGGGCCCTACGGCCACGATAGCCGTCGTCGACACCTTCAGCACAAACAGCGTGGCGACGGCGGCCAGCAAGAACGGGATGCCTCCCAGCACATAAAACACCACCCCCTGAATACCCAACCAGATATCAGCAAGACTGGTTGTAATGACATTGAAATTCATGGCACTAATAAGCGCTTGCAGATTGATGGTGTACGTAGCAATCAAATTGTCGATTTGATTAGTTTGCACGCCCGCCTGGCCGGACAAAATACCTCCCATCCAGTTGGGGAAACCGGTGATAAAGGGCACAATTGTCTGTACGTACCATTGCACATTGAACGCACACGCGGTGATGGCAGCCATTTTCATAATTTCTTTGGCCACATCCTCGAAGGCAACGTTCATCCCCCGGTACAGCCACTGCATGTTGCGAAGCGTGAAGTGGATCAACCACATGGTGCCGAAGAGCGCCCCAAGCCCCAACATCACCTTGGCCATCCCGGTGACCAGGGCGCTTTGCAGAGCGGCATCAACGAAACCAAACAACGTCTGGGCTATTTTTGTTACGTCCATGCCGCCTCCTTCATTTTGATCGGGTATAGGTTGTGTTGTCGAAATAGATGAGGTTGCCTTCCATACGCATGGTTGCAAGGCCACCAGACATGCTCAGGACACTGTCCGACTCCGCTTTGGCTTCAAATCGTTGTAGGTTTTTTTCCATTTTTCCATACCCCACAATATCGGCAGTGGTTTCAAGGTTTACGTGGAAAATCTCTCCATCTTTGGATATGTCCATTAAATAGGTTGGCCTGCCCATTCTGGTTTTATTTTCTCCAGTCCAGCGCCCAACAAATCCTTGACCTTTGTCCGCACCGCACCCGGACAGTGCAAATGCAAAGAACATAAAGCAAAACAAAGCCGTCATTTTTTTCAACATAGGTCATCTTCCCTTTTGAATTTATTAGTTAATCACTCGTAGCTAGGCCGCACGCTCGTTTTACCGTTCATGTAATCACGGAACGCTTGTGCCCGTTTTTCGTTTTCCATTTTCTCTTGCTGCTGCTGAAGCATCTGCATGTTGGCCAGCCGCATCTGCTGGTTCTGTTGTTCGATCAGCTCCTGCTGGTAGCGCAGCTGTAAATCCTCCTTCTGCTGTGGGGTCGTCACCTCATTCAGCCGGGCCCGTAGCAGCTCGGCATTCTTGACCCGTTCAGTGCTGGCGTTGTAATTGCGCTCCAGCGCATCGGCAACCGACATCATCTGGTCGAATTTGGCCTGCACGCTGGCATTATCCGAGGTTAAGCCATAGCGGTCACGCAAACTGGCGATGTCACGTGCCGTGCTATACACATCGGCCCAGTCCCCCAGAGGCATTACCTTGTTCAAGGCTGGGTCGTTCAGGAACCCACCCAACATGTCGTTGCCGGTGATGATGCTTTTGTAGTGGTTGTATTGCTGCGCGGTCTGGGTGATCGCGTCTTTGGCCGTGCTCAGCGCGTCCATCGCCTGCTTGGCCTGGGCCAACGCATTCGCCTTCAGCGCGAGCAGGTTAGACGGATCCAGGACCGGAACGCCTGGTACTGCCGCATGCGCAGCAGGCAGGACTGTGGTCAACATGAGCGCGCTAAGCGCGTAAGCCATCACGTGTTTTTTCATGACGAAACCTCGATTTCATTCTGTTCCTGAAGGGCTTTCCAGGCTTTTTGAAAGGCCGGCATCCAGCGCTGTGCATCCCGCGTCTTCATGGACTGGCGCAGGCCCTCGGCATAGTCGAACGCGGGCAGCCATACAGCGGGATCGTCGGTGTTCAACCATTGGCGCACTGCCTCGGCCACCAGGAATGCATCGACCCATACCTTGGGATCGGTCGTGCTCAGGTGTTGCCGGATACGCTCGGCCACCGCCAGGTTCTTTTTCGTAGCTGATAACAGCGGCAGCCAATACTTGAGTGGGCCGTCCAGCTCCATCTTCAGCTTCACCGACTGGTTACCCTGCTGCACCACCATTTCCCGGCTCAACGGCCCCATATCACGCACGGCCTCGAACAACTTGCCCGTGACGCCGAACTTCGCGTAACTGTCAGCCTGGGCATTTTTGTTTGGCAGCCAGATGGGGGTCGTCACTTGCTGAATGACTGCCGCAGCGTAAGGCGTTGCCAGCGCTTGCTCGGGGTACTGGGTGTCCATGATCAGGATTTCCCCGCGCATGCGTCCGCTCTGCAGGACCTCCTTGATTGCATCCGCTGTGCTTTTGAACGACAACGGTGCCCAGTACTCGGCCACCACGTTCAGCAGCAGGTTGCCGGGGCGGGCCTGGTGCATTTCGCGCTTCATGTAGAACAGCGTGTTCAGAAACGCTTCCATGACCTCTGGGTGCTTCTGGGCATAGTCGTTGTTAAGCAGCTGCGTGCAATCGAAGGCCAGACGCCGGTAGGTCTGCGCATCGAACTGGTTGACGGGCGAGTCCAGTACCCAGGCGTACTGCCCTTCACGGCCTTCACCCGCCTGTCGACACCATTTAGATAGCCGCGTCCGCAGGCAGTTTTCGCCTTGGTCAGGGATGTTCAGCAGTAGCAGTGACATGCCGCGATTGCGCACGTTGGTGTGCGCCATGACAGCCTCGATCGAATCCTTGATCCTCCTCTGGTCAGCTTCGTTGCTCTTGTCAGGACCTCCCGCGCAACACAGCACCAGGTCAAACAACATTTGCCGCAACCCCGGACTGTCATGAAACTGGAACGGATTAACGCCGGTGAAGCGCCCAGGCTGCACGGTGTAATACTCGGCACCCAATCCACACAGCAGGTGCCTCTGCGACTCGTTATAGTCGATGCTGAATATCAGCGGATCGAAGCGGCTGAGAAAGGTCAGCAGGATGGCCTCAGCGGTGGTTTTACCGACCCCCGTTTGGCCTGTGTAAACCGCATGACCTGGCAGCATTTCACCGAGGTTGTTCTGGCCGGGCGGGCTGTCATGCACGTTGAGGACATACAACGCCTTGTTGGCCGTCAGCACGGGCATCAACCCTGTTCCATCGCCGATAGGGTTGCCCTTGACCTTGCCCGTAGGGGCGGAGTGCAGTGAAAAGCTATCCGCCAGATTCTCGGTCGATTTCATCATGGGGTACATGGCCTCGGTCACACCAGGGAACTGCGTGTACCAGGTATCGACGTTGCTAATAGTCGAACGCACAAAGGTCGCGTCACGCACCGTAAACACCGACGCCATTTTCGTGCCGTTCTCGATGGCCTGGTCCGGGGTCTTGCCGTAAACGATCAGGGAGGCGTGATAACGACCGAACGCCTTTTCACCCAGGGTGATGCCTTCGATGGCTTTTTCAAGCTCCTTGGTTTGATGGGAGTCGTTTTCGACCGAGCCCAGATCCGCCTTGTGCTTTTGGAATTTGTCCTTGGCCTTGTTGCGATCCTCGAACAGAAACGTTTGCACCAGGGTGAACTCGAATTGCTGCTCGTTGGCTTCATCCCACATGCCGGGGTAAGTCCCGCCACTGGGGTAGTCGCGCAGGTCAAAGGTGGTCGCGAAACGCTGACCGCCTCGGTTGGGCCGGTTCTCCACAAAATCGTAGTTTTCAAAGTTGGTGACGCTGTCAATGATCGCGTCGCCCAGACGGGTATCACTGACCAGCACGTCTTTTTCGTGCCCGTTGATCAGCAGGCTGTAGTAGCGCCCGATCTGCGAGAACAATGCGCCGTGTTCGTTTTCCTCAAGGCCCATGATCGCTGGGTCATATTCGGCCAGTAGGGTTCTGGTCAGTGACAACAGGTCGTTCATGCGCTGGATTCCGTCATCCAGCTCGCGGTACTTAAGAACCAGGACAAGGCCGTAGCCCACCTGGTAGAAGGTGCCGTTGCGAAACGGTTCGGTATAAGCGTCCACGAAGTCCTGCAGGGCAGGCAGTGGCATCGTGTACTGCGTGTCCAGCTCGATGCCTGTCTTGGTGGTGTAGGTGTGCACCAACAGGTTTTTCCCTTCTTTCTTGCCCAACGCCAGAAAGTAGCGGTTGCGGGTCTCGCACAGGCGGATCAGTTCTTCATCACTGCGGGTCTCTGGGGAGACCCCCTTGAGCTGGATCAGGCTCACCAGGCGATTGCCTGACAGGGTTGTCATGAGCTCGTCTACCGGATAGCCCATCAGCGGCACTTTGTCCTCCGCTGGCATAACGCTTTTGTGAAAATCGTGCGCCATAGAATTTGCTCCATTGCGGATTAATGGGGGTCAGCAACAACGGTTTGCCGTACTTGAGGTTCAGCCGGAGACGCCGCAGTGCAAAGCGGACGCGGCGCAAATATTGAGGATCGATCAGGCCAACAACCCTCAAGGCGATGAGGGCAATCAGGAATGGGGAGGCAACGACCAGGCCCCACACCCAGGACAGCAGAAACGTCGCGGCAACACCGAAGACCAAGCCGCCCATCAGCAATCCCACCATCGGCATGATGGGGATGTTCCAGAACATCGCGGGCCGACTCATCGCGTTGTAGCTTGGGGAAACCTCTTTTTTGAGCACTTCGTTACCGGCCATAAGCGCTCCTGGTCAACCCGGCACGCCGGTGCCGAAAATTCCCCAAACCGCTGTGCCAATGGCAACTGTGGCTCCGACAACCATCAACACAGCAACCTGCTCCAGGTAGTCCACGAAGGTGTGCGAGCGGTCGCCCGTGGAGCGAGCAATCATCCATTTGGCACCTGACCAGATCAGGCAACACAGGCCCAGGGTGCCCGTCAGCATATAAATGCCCAGGCGAATATTGCTGCCATATTGCTGCAACGTGGTCAGCCAGTCAGCGGAGGCGATACCGGGCAGGTAGGCCAGAGCCACCAGCAGAATGCCCAGCTCGCCTTTGTTGGGCACAAGGGTACGTTTGATCATCATTGATCCTCTTTAGGGAGAGTTGACGGTTCTTCAGGGGATACAGCTGGTGGAGCAGAAACAGACGGTGGTGCAGGTGGCAGATAGCGCGGGTACTGGCGCAGCACGTCCCAGCTTTCATAGGTCGGATCAACGGTGGACGCCGGGGCCTGAGTGCGCTGGAGCTTGTTCGGTTCAGGTGATCCGCCTTCCAGCGCAGGGACCGTCACGGTGGTCGTGCCGGCGTTGGCCAACACACGTTGCACGTGGCTGCTGCCACCGAATTCGGCCTCGGCTTTGAAGCCGCGTTTGGGGTTGCCGCTGTAGTAGCAGGAAATAGCCTTGTGCAGCGCTGCCTGCCGATTGGGCTCCTTGGCGCTGGCCCTTGAGTAGCACTGTTCTAGAACATCGGCGGCCATGCGCAAGTTGGTGCAGGGCTCAAATACGGGTTCGGGTCGGTTGACATCGAAATGCTGCCGGTTGATTTGGCCCAGGCCGATGCTGAAGTCAGCCCCCTCCGCGACCAGCTTTTTCACCGCCAATACGGCTTCATCCAGGCTTTGCGGTTGACGCGGCAACACTTTGCCGACCACGCCAATGGCATAGGGATTGAAGGAAGATTCTGTCTTGACGATGGGGGTAAGCGTGGCAGGGTGTATCGAGGGAGCACATTGCATAGCCAGGGCCAGGAAGGCACTGGTGGTGAGCATTGCAAATTCCTTCTAGTCGGTAGTAGTGAGAGGCTTCCCAGAAGGCCGCCCTTGAGAATCTTCAATTAGCTTCTCGACGGCCTTCTCAAGAAAGTTATCGATCAGATACCGAGCGAGGTCAGAAGGCGAAATCTGCCTGGAGCTGTTGGTTTCATAACTCACCCGTATCGCGGCTTTATTCAGTGCTTCCACCCTGATAGGTCGGATATATACGCTTGATGTCTTGGTGGTTGCTTCATCTTCGGATGACGCCATGGGAACTCCTAAGGGCTGTGAGAACGCAAAAAAACACCGCCAGGCGAACCTGGCGGTGAAATGGGAAATCCTGGAAGTAGGTAATGCCTAGGCGGCATTCACCGTCGAATAGAAAACAGTCCCAGAACGCCCGACAAGGCGCTCCAGCGCGGCGTTCTGCGACAGAAGCGCGAAGAAAGCCGCCCTGCGGGCAGCTTCAGATTTCATGTCGATGATCAGACGGAGCGTTTTTTCCAGCTCTGTCGGCACATTGCGAAACTCGATGCAATCGAGTGAACGGTTAGATCGAATCAGCGCAGCAGCCTTTAATTCCTCTACCGTAGAGTCCTGCAAAACACAGGTTCGACCGCCGAACTGAACGAACCCATGGGCACCATTCAACGCTGTGATGGTTGTGGTGTGTGTCACCTCGGGATCGAACCGTAGCAGCAGATAGCCAGGAAACAAACGAACCTCCTTTTCTATCGACGAAGGGCGATCCGTACGTTTGCGAGAGGTGATTCTGACGGGGGAATACACCTCAACGTCTAACCGTTCTATCAATGTCATAAGTGACTGATAAACGGCAGAATTGTGCATCAAAACGTGCCAGTTTTTCATAATCAGAACCTTTCGATCAGGCGCTCTTTCGAATTCCGGAACCGCTGGGCCCAGGGGAGAATCATGAGCCATAGAGAGCCGGCTCTATCCGCTTCTGGATCGAAGGAGCTCAATCAGGGAACGGATTTCTAGGACACAAAATAGATGGAACAGAAAAAAAAGTAAACACTTTTGTGTCTAATAAACATATTTGTGACTTTGTGAAGGCGCAAGCAGATGAAATTATTGGTTTTTTTTGGAGACACTGTGGACACTGTCAGGAGCGTGGTAGGAGCAAAAATCAAAGCCCTTCGGAAGTCTTCTACGTTGAGCCAAGCGGACTTGGCGGAAAAGATTGGCTGCGAGGCTCCGCTGATAGGACGTTACGAACGAGGCATAACCCTGCCTGGCATCGAGCAGTTGATAAGAATCGCAACCATTTTCAACGTCGCTCCAGGAGAGCTGTTACCTGGTGGCCAAGATGTTCTCCGCACGCGATTGATATCGCTGCGACAAGAACTTTCAGAAAAAATCAACCAGGTCGATTCTCCTGAAAGTCTTGAAGAAATCATCCGCCTCACTGATAAATTCATCGCATACAATAACCCTTCCAAAAAGACACAGTCTGATTAGATGAAAACTCGTTAAACCAGGCCATATTTTTGAGACAACTCCGCTATACGGATTTTTCTCTGAAAGTTATATATACTCGATTGCACATCTAGAGGTAAGAAACCGTCTGCAACCAACGCAGCATATTTCTCATCCATTCTAACGAGTTGCACCAGCTCTTTGATTTCATCCCGGTGTGGTTTTTCTAGTACAGCGACTGAAGTAGTCATAGCTGATTCTGTCCTCGAATCTATACCATCACTTGAGCGCTTCTACTTAGACAAATCTACGCAAAACGCGCTCAATATTTACGGCAAAATTTCCGGCTTAAATACCACTCTTCACTTTGACCCAAGCGCGTGTGCGAATTCGCTCTAGCTTCAACGGAAGGGGCTCTAAAGGGAAAAGCCTACTAATAGTATCTTTATCCAAATAAACCGAAGCGTTATCTCTAAGTTTTGGCTCTACAAACTGCTTTGCATCTTTATTAGCACTAGCGTAAAGGGTGTGATTTGAAGTTTTAGCAATCACTTCAGGGCGCAACATGTAGTTTATAAACGCCATGCCTTCTTGTGGATGAGGGGCATCCTTCAACAACACCATATTCTCTGACCATACCAAAGCGCCTTCGCGAGGGATGGAGTATGCTATCCGACGTCCAGTTTTGTTTTTCTCATTCAACTCTTGCGCTGCAAGCGCACCATTTGCCCATCCTACAACCATACAAATATTACCATCAGCCAGATCAGCATCAATTTTAGATGAGTCAAAATAGCGTACATAAGGACGAATCTTGAGCAATAAGGCTTGAGCTTTCTGATAGTCGTCTGGGTTTTTGCTGTTGTGAGGCAGACCAAGGTAGTGCAAGGCAATCGAAATAATTTCACTCGGAGAGTCGAGCATTGCTACACCGCACTGCTGGAGCTTACTAATATTTTCTTCCTTGAACACCAAATCCCAACTATCCACCGGAGCGTCATCACCTAGTGCGGACTTTATCTTATCGACATCATATCCGATTCCGGTAGTCCCCCAAAGGTAGGGCACTGCGTACTGGTTTCCAGGGTCATTAACAGAAACCTTAGCCAGTATTTCGGAATCAAGGTGCGACCAGTTGCCGAGCTGGCTACGATCCAGAGGTTGGAGCACTCCTGCAGTGATCAAGCTCGGCAACACGTTTGAGGTAGCTACTACTACGTCATACCCCGTGCGCCCAGCCATGACCTTGCTCTGCATGATCTCGGCGCTGTCAAAGGAGTCAATGAGCAGTTTGCTGCCGGTTTCGTGCTCGAATTCTTTAGGGGTATCTGGTGCAATGAAGGCATACCAGTTGTATAGATGCACGCTGGTTGGGCTCGCAATCGCAATATTTAGCCCAGCGCTGAACAAAGAGGCAGTAATGATGGTCAACATACGAACGCTTTTCATAGGCTTACTCCATGCCATTGGTCAGTCCCCATTGGTAGGTACCGAATCCATGAGGGCGCAATATAAACGTATCAAGTCAGGTTTTAAATAACCCAATAGGGGTAGACGATGCCAAACCAGCTCCAGGGCCAAATTTGGCACAGATCGATAGCGAAACTAATCGAAAAGCTCAACCGACCTGAGTTTTGGAATTCGCTAGTCAGATTGCTGAAGGAATATGCACCAGTCGACAACTGGGTTGTGCTGATGTTTGGCAGCGAAGGGGTACAGGCAATTTGCTATCCTGATACCGCTGACGAAGAAGAAATAGATGGGCTGCTCAACCGGTATGTCAAAGGGCTATACATGCTTGACCCCTTCTACATAGCTAATCGAGAAAATCAGCAAAGCGGTTTCTTTCATCTCTTGGATATTGCACCGACTCACTTTTTGGAAACAGAGTACTATCATCTTTATTTTGAACAATTCGTATCAGTAGATGAAGTTCAGTATAACGTTCAGCTTGACTCTGAAAGAACACTTTGTTTATCCATGGGTAGCAAAAGTCGGTTTACTCAGGAGCATATTGCTATATTTGACTTAATCAAACCTTGGGTATTGGCTTTGATGAAGCAACGTATAGCTTCTGATGTTGAAGAAAAAGAAAGCTCTCGACCCCAGCAATGGCAGGACAAGATTATAGAGCTTGCTCCACAACTCACGGGGCGTGAAATTGAAGTTTTAAAGCTGGCTTTGAGTGGTTTTTCAAATAGCGAAATTGCTGGAAAGTTATCAGTATCCCCAGAAACAGTGAAAGTACATCGAAGAAACTTTTACAGTAAGCTCAATATAAAATCTCAATCAGAACTTTTTGCTTATTTCTTCCAAAGCACTATAAGCTAACATAAAAGAAGTTATCATAACGGGAGTGCGACTTTCTCGCATTCCCTTTCATGATTTGACGCTGTCAGAGACTAGACTGGATGGGATAGCACAAGCGTGTTTTGTCCATCCAGCCACTACATAGGCTGTAGCAGACAGTAGCGGATCAGTGCCTGTTCAACACTCTGTTTACTACCCAATACGAGCAATACGCTGATGTCGGTAATACCATCAGAATCCATCACCTCGTAAAAGATCCGGTATCCGTCAGTGTTCAACTCACGATAGTGCAGTACGCCCAGCTCACTCAATTGAGGACTGACCGGATAGCCCAACGGGGTGGACAGGAGCTTGTCCTGGATGGCATCGATAAGGGAATCTATGCGTTGAGCAGCTGATGAGAATCCCTGAGTGACAGCCAGGTGTTCAACCTGATCTTCGAGGCTTTGCTGAGCAACATCAGTAAAGCGCAGTGCAAACGTATTCATTTATGCTCCTATTTATTATTTGTGGTCAAACCTCCTGCTCAATCGGGCCTTGAGTTCGTCAGTGGAACAGTGCTTGCCTTGGGCGTACTCGCGGGAACTGATGGCCAGGAGCTTCACCAAGGCGATCGACTCATCGCGGCGCTTACGATCTGCGTAAGACTCCACCACGTAGGCCGGGACACCGTTTTGCGTGACGACCAGCGGCTCATCGAGAGGCAGGTCGGCTGCGTTGCGTTTCAAATAGCTAATTGTTTCAACTCGCATGAGTTCCTTCCTAGGGGTGTCCTTTGCCAGGGCACCACGCTTGCAACTTCAAAAGTGAATGTCGATCCGGTATCGAGCGACGGTGCATTGTAGACCATATTAAGTCCAAATTAAATCTTTCAAAGTCATTTTCATTGCTTCGCATCAATCAGCTTTTTTTGCCCAGAGTTTTTACGCTCACTTCTCGGTCCATCAAGGTACGGCAGTAAAGTGGTGATAAAATACGTTATCACCAATTATTGACGCGTATTGTTGAGGGTGTACGCTGCGCACCAGCGGCGGCGTTTTGGTGACTAAAATCTTAATCCGTGTTCACTGATAGCCCTACTGAGGGATTTACATGCAGGATGTGACGAAAGTCGTCTCGAACGACTCGCGCAGGCTGACCGCCGTCGAATTTAAGCAATTGGCCGCAGTACCGTCAGCAGTCGAGTGGTTTGCCAACCTCGACAACCCGCGCACACGCCGTGCTTATCAAAATGACCTAACGGATTTCTCTTCCTTTATAGGGCTGGCCAGCGCCGATGATTTTCGCCAGGTCACCCGGTCGCACGTATTGGCCTGGCGCGCCGATCTGGAACAACGCAGCCTGGCCGGGGCCACCATCCGCCGAAAACTGGCCGCGCTGGCCAGCCTCTTTGATCACCTCCTGGACAGCAATGCAGTCACGGGCGGTAACCCGGTCCATGGCGTCAAACGACCGAAGATCGAAAGCAACGAAGGCAAGACTCCGGCACTGGGTGATCACCAGGCCAAGGCGCTGCTTGAGGCCCCAGACGAAAGCACGCTTAAGGGCCTGCGCGATCGGGCCATTTTGGCGGTGCTGCTTTACCACGGCCTGCGCCGAGAAGAAGCAGCGCAGCTGCAGGTCAGCGACATCCAAGAAAGGCGCGGTATCCAGCACCTGAAAATCCATGGCAAGGGCGGCAAAGTGCGCTACCTACCGTTGCACCCTGTCGCGGCCGGGCGCATCCACCTGTACCTGGAACAATCAGGGCATCACCTGGACGACAAAAAGGTTCCGCTGTTCATACCGCTGAGAGGCAAACCGACCGGCGCCGGGGTTTCGGCCAACGGGATCTATACCGTGGTCGAGGCCTACGCGAAAAAAGCCGGGATTGAGATCGACGGCTTGGGCGTCCATGGACTTCGAGCAACCGCAGCCACCAATGCTCTGGAGCATGAGGCCGATATCGCCAAGGTCCAGGCCTGGCTCGGACATGCCAACATCAGTACGACCAAGATTTACGATCGGCGGGAGAACAGGCCCGAGGATTCACCCACCTATAAGGTGAAGTATTAATAGCAGGCGAGCGAGATCGTCGCACTTTCTAGGTAAGGCACCTTGGAGGAGCGAATGACATGGATCTGGCAGGCGATGGCTAATTCAGGAGCAATGCTGCATAGGGGGAGCTAGAAAAATCACTCCTCCGCCCCTAGCTTCCACTGGCTAGGCGCGCTTGATAGCGGTACTAATAAGGAAAATCTAAAATCGGCACATGTTGTGCCTTGAATTCATTTGAGGTGGCACATATAGTGGTGGCACTCAGCCGTGGATCCAATCCCTTGGCGCGTATTCCCAATGAAGGAGGATCTATGGCGGATAAACATCAAGTCATCTTTTATCCAGTAGGAAACGGTGACACGACGCAAATTGTTCTTTCGGCCGGGCGCCGGGTCTTGTTTGATTTTTGTCATCGTGGGACGGCTGAAGCCCCCGATACACCCGAGATCGACTTGAAAGCACGATTGAAGGCGGACCTGCAGGAGATTAACCGCGACTACTTCGATGTCGTTGCGTTTACTCATGCTGACCTAGACCATATTCAGGGCAGTACCGATTTTTTTGAGCTTCAGCATGCGAAGAAGTACCACGGTGAAGGGCGCATCAAGATTCGTGAACTATGGGTTCCCGCGGCCATGTTACTGGAGGAGGCCGACAAGGATCACCAAGGCGAGGAATACGTCCTTCTCCGCCAAGAGGCGCGGCACAGGTTGCTGGAAGGTAAAGATATCTTGGTTTTCTCCAAGCCTCAGGGCGTTGCTGATTGGCTGGAGCCGTTACTTAAGGCGCGGGGGGAAGCTGCCACCGCTCGTGATCATTTATTCATAGATGCGGGAACACTTGTTCCGGGCTTCACATTGGCAGAGGACGGTGTCGAGTTTTTCTGCCATTCGCCCTTTATCAAGCACTGTGAAGATGGCGATATCATCCGCAATCGCGCTTCTTTGATCTTCAACGTACGTTTTCAAGCAGATGGCATGCACTATGACTACCTGGAGGTGGGTGATGCGACCTGGGAGGATATTGAGGACGTTGTGGCTACCACGCGGTACCACAAGAATGATGATCGCCTAGCATGGGACTTGTTCAATATACCTCACCATTGCAGCTATCTGGCATTGAACAAGGATGGGCATAAGGGGGAGCGAGAGACTGAGCCAAAGCCCCTGGTCAAAGAGTTGCTGCTGCAAGGAAAACGGGACGCCTACATTGTCAGTTGCAGTAAGCCAGTGACCGATATGAAGGAGTCGTATGATCAGATCCAACCACCTCATATCCAGGCACGCAATGCCTATGAACGATACCTGAAAGAAGTGGGCGGGCGTAAATTTCTGGTCACTATGGAAGAGCCGAATGCAAACAAACCTGAGCCAATCACTTTTGAGGTGACGTTTGCAGGCGTGGCCTGGAAGCGTTCGACGTCCGTTGGAGCTACGGCCGTGGCTTCATCCTCGCCACCGCGGGCGGGTTGTTAATAATGGAGGAGTACTTTGAGCTGCGTGGCGGCGCAGAGGTGGATGCTTCTGCCTTGCAATTGCCGCGTGCCGTGCGATTGCTGGACGCTGTCAAGCGCCATCGGGACTACGCACCCGTCCGCCTTTTGCGATTCGGCGTAGAGGGTGCGTCGAACACTGAATGCATTTTGGTCGACGTTGAATGTGACGGTATCGCGCCGAAGAATTCCGCGGGCATCCGTTACAGGGAGCGTCTCGCATTGTGTGTACCCGACGATCTTAAGACGCCGATCGAGGTGTTGGCGCTCCGCAAAGACTTTCCGCTCTTGATGCATCAGAACCAAGGCCCGCCCGGCGCTCCTGCTAGTTTGTGTTTGTACTTTGAGTCAGCTACTTCAGTCGCCCGGACGTGGACGCCACAGGGGTTCCTGCGACGGGTGCAGTGGTGGCTTGAGAAAAGCTCGACGGGTGAGCTGCACGCCGCTGATCAGCCGCTTGAGCAATTGTTTTTTGCCTCCAAGTTCGAGCTGGTGTTGCCTTGGAATATGCAAGCGCTTCAGCAGAACCCAACTAGCCGGTTCTCTATCGCTCGGAGCGAAGATCGTCGTGATCAAGGGTTTACCTGTTTCTTGGATGTACTTTCAGAGGAGCGCCAGGGAAGCGGAGCTGTTGCCCACATTGAGTTAACGCTGCCACCGGTTGTTCATGGATTTGTAGAGCGTGATCCCGCCACGTTAGGGCAGTTGGCCGAGATGTTATCGCGTCGAAATACTGATCTGCTTTCTATACTGAAGGCTGAACTGCAAGGGCAGGTAGGTGAGTTGGGACTGGCTGTATTGCCCGAGAACAAGTGGACCATTATTCTATTGCACATCCCGATCTGCAGAATTGCAGGGGCGGAGCCAGAGGCAATCACTCAAAGAGCTCTATTGGTGCCGGTGGGGGCGTCGTCGCTTGGTGTGGCTGTGGGCGCGTTGTTCTTGCATGAGGGGCGTTATTTCAGGGATTTGATGAACACGCAACCCAGCGATGTTTGGCAGGAGCAGATAGTTATCCCCATGGACGTGTTGTACCGCAATAGCGGCACGGCCGCCAGAATGCAGTCCGGCATTGTCGCGCAGGGACCAGCTGCTGTTTTGGTGGGCGCGGGGTCGCTCGGCAGTGCGATGCTGAATCTCTGGGGACGCAGCGGCTGGGGGCGGTGGACAGTGATCGACAAGGACCACATCAGGCCGCACAACTTGTCTCGGCATGTTGCCTTCACGCAGCAAATCGGTGAATCCAAGGCCAAGGTAGCCGCGAAGCTGCATGAGCTGGCTGTGGCCGGAGCGACGTCGATTACCGCTATCGATGCAGACGCAAGTGATTTCAACCAAGAACTCATCTCACAGGCACTATCGACCGCCGAGTTGGTGATAGATGTATCAACGACCCTTGAGTACCCTCGCTCTACCAGTGATCGAGACGATTTCGCACGCCATATGTCTGCGTTTGTCACGCCAAACGGTGAGGCGGCAGTACTGCTGGTGGAGGATCGGAAGCGAACGTGTCGTTTGCGCACGTTAGAGGCACAGTACTATCGCGCTTTGATTCAAGAAGCATGGGGGGCGGCTCACCTGAGTGGCGAAGCAGGCACGTTTTGGAGTGGTGCCGGTTGCCGTGATATTTCGGTGGTGATGCCCTATTCCAGAATTCTCGCGCACGCAAGTACCTTGGCAGAGCAGGTCCAGACGGGGGCTGAAGCTGACAAGGCGTTGATCCGCGTGTGGCATCGTGATCCAGTTCTGGGCGGTGTGACCGTTCACGATGTCTCTGCTTCTCCAGAGCAATGTATGGAGTTGGGAGACTTCAGGGTTTTCATAGATCACGGTGTTGAGCATCAACTCCGAGTATTGCGTAACGAAGGCTTCCCCAATGAGACCGGCGGGATCTTGCTTGGCTATTACGACTTCAACATAGGTGCAGCCGTTGTGGTTGCAGGGTTGCCCGCGTCACCTGATAGTCAAGGAACTCCGCACTCGTTCAAACGGGGCGTGGTAGGGCAGGTGGAGGCGCTGAAAGAGGCGGCGGAACGAACGGGAGGCATGGTGAGTTACATCGGTGACTGGCATAGCCATCCGCCTGGTCATTCCGCCGCCCCCAGCCAACATGATTTGATCCAGCTGGCTCATTTGGCTTTGGGCATGGCCGACGACGGTCTTCCTGCAATCCAGCTCATCGTAGGCGAGCGGGATATGCATATCCTGCAGGCTGAAGTGAAGTAGCGTCCGCCAGGTTACGATGGTCGCGTTGGTCTGAAATGTTGCTCCTGACTATAAGGCATGGACTATGAAGGATGGAGTGGATTACAGCAGTAAAGCCCTAAAGGGGCGCAATATGGCTTGGCTGGTGGCAACGCTAATCTTGGATTTCTTGGTGTTGTTGGTGATGACGTTCCACACGTCAATCGAGGAGTTGACGCCGAGCAAGCTGGTGTTTATTCGGGCTAGTTTGACCGCGTTGTTGCCCATTCCTGTTTTGCTGTTTTCGTCGCTAATTTCGGCGAATATCAAGGCGATACTTGTGTTCTGGCGTATTACTTACCCCTTGCCGGGTTCGCGTGCGTTTACCGTGCACGCACCGGCGGATCATCGCATTGATCTTGCTAGGTTGAAGAAGAATGTCGGTGTTTTTCCGGTTACCGAGCGCGACCAGAATGCAAAGTGGTATGGACTTTACAAGAAGGTCGATTCGGCTCCGTCTGTGGTGGATAGTCACAAGAACTACTTGCTCTTCCGGGATATCGCGGCGTTGTCGTTACTGTTGACGCTGCTGGTGCCGGTAGTCACGCATTTCAGTGATGTCGATGTTGCTCGGTCCTTGGCTTGCGCGGCATTTTTTTTGGGGCAGTACCTAATGGCCGCGTTGGCAGCGAGGACAACGGGCATCCGCTTTGTGCAGAATGTTCTAGCATTGCATGCGAGTGAGAAGAAAGCGGCGCCGGTGAAGAGGGAATAAAGTGCGCCTGTCAGGGGTGCATACCGGTGCCGGTGTCACTGCGAATGGTCTTTACACCATTGTTGCGCAGTGGGCACGCGTGGCAGGCATCGAGGTCGAGCGATTGGGTGTGCATGGTTTGCGAGCAACAGCGGCAACCAATGCGCTGGAGCATGATGCGGATATCGCCAAGGTGCAGATGTGGCTTGGCCATGCCAACATCAGTCCCACGCGGCTATACGATAGGCGCGACCAGCGGCCAGAGGATTCACCGACTTTTAAAGTGAAGTACTGAGACGAGCGCTAGTGAAAGGTTCGGTTACTGATCACCTAGATAAACTCAGGCGAGCCCATCCAGCCCTCATAGAGGAGCCAGGTGTGCGTGGGCGGACTTTCGGCTTTCCAATACGAGAAGCGCTATTGATGGCTCATAGCATTGACCGCTGGTCGGAAAAAAGCATTCAACGATTAGTTGACTGCTGACACCCTAGCAACACTTACAAAAAAACTGCGAAAACGAACTCCCTGGCCACCGACGAACGGTGAGGCTCAATGATTCTGAGGGGTACAGTGGGGAATACTTTTAATGCATATCATCCCACGATGTACCTTTTGCAAATTTTTACTCAGAAACGACGAGGCCCGCAAACTGCGGGCCTCACGGCGTTTTGGACTCATCCACACGTAGCGCTCAGCGAACTTCTTCCTTCGTTGCAAAGCGATTGGTAACATGCAGGGCAAGACGAAACGCAATACTTCTTTTGACTTGGCGGTTAAAGGGTATTGCGGGATGACACTGCCGTCAACTTTAAGGCTTTGTGCTGTCTGCCTCGTTGATACCCTCGCTCGATCTGGGCGAGCCCTTTAACGCATGAGGTTTACTCTATGAAAGCAGTTTTCGAACGGTTTCTGCCGTCTGAACTGATTCGCGCGCTGCAAGCGGCTTACTGGTCCATTCGCTTGTATCGCGTGATACAGGAATTCTAAGGACTAGCCGCACCAGAGAAGAAACGGGAGCCTTGGCTCCCGTTTTTGACTCTCCAAAACAACGGCTAGCAGTTACCTGGTACTGCCATAGGCCCAATCAAGGGCAGGTGGTGCAGCGAAATTCCTATCATCAAGGGTCACCGGAAGTCCCGGAAAATCACGGCCATTCATCAAATTTGGTTGACACACGTGTCACCTTGTATATGATTGCAAGTGAGCGCGAAACCAGTGGCCTTCAGCGGCAATGACTGGCGTAGGAACCCCGGCGATGGCTGAACATCGGCGTAGGGTGAGACCTCCACACCCCTGCTTGAGGGTGTGTATATGAATATCAAGCTTCAAATTTGAGGGCTACTTTCACAAGTAGCCCTTTTTCTTTGCTCTGAAAAAAGCGTGTAGCGCTTGTACAGCAGCTCGCCATGACGATGCTTGTTGAGCGATTTGGCGTCCGTGTGCATAAAATTCCAGAGCATCTGCCCCTCGATGAACACAACGCTTACGAGCATCTGCCGCTTAGACTCATACGCACCAATGAAAGCCAGGCGGTCAGTGCCGTCCGTGAAAGCCACTTTCCAGACCTCTAGCGGCCCAGTGAGAGTGTCTAAAGCCAATCTTACGTAGCGCTCCCGGGCATCCAGTCGTTTTTCGACGATGTGGTAGATGCTGCTGCGCAGGATAGTCACATCCCCCATAGGCGTAATGACGGTTATGGACAAAATCGCAGAGTCGATGAACCCCAGATGCTGAGCTGTCACCTCAATGGCGTCTTCATGGCTGGATGCCGCAGTGACTTCCTCAAGAGCATGTGTACGCAGCTCACGCGCCAAGGTACGCAGGTCAGGAAGATTGCTATCAACCCACGTGGGCTGGCCTTTTACTTCAGAAATTTTGGGTAGGAGAGTATCCGTGCTCAAACGTCGTCGCTCAATCTTGGCGGTTGTTAGGCCGTCATTGTGCCATGTCTAGAGAAAGACAGTAGTGATGCCGAGCCTGGCGGTAGAGGTTCAATTCAGCGAGCGGAGTTCCCTCGATATTCAGGGTTGCCGGTGACAGCCAGCGCGACAAGTCAGCCTGTCCGTCACCAGCTCCAGGTAAGGCTCATCACATGTCCACAATCAGCCGATCTGCCGGGTACTGGTTCATAAACGCCGCGCTCTGCTCTGGCCGCGCAGTCAACCAGTCCGCATACGAGCCCTTGGGCAAAATAACTACCATGCGCTTTTCATCCTTGGGCTTGTGGTACGCCTTCATGAAGTCGTGATCATCTGCATTCACGGTCAGCATGGTGTAGCTGTGCAGGATCTGGTCGGTGGACGGATCGCGCCACTGCTCCCACAGCCCAGCAATGCCCAGCAGCTCGCCGTCTGCACGGGCTATACGCGTGGCTATTGCCTTGCCTGATCGCCAGTCCGGCTCGTAGATGGCCACCGCTGGGATAATGCAATGTTGCGCTTGGCGCCATGCATGTCGGAACGACGGTTTCTCGGCCACTGTCTCTGATCGAGCATTGTAGGTGTGTTTGGCAAACTTGCTGTCCTTGCTCCAGGACGGGATCAACCCAAAGGAGCCGGTCAGCACTTCCATGGTTGCGGGAGAATCGTTGTCATCTGCCCGGCCATCTGAGCGGCGCAGGAATGGACCGATGTAGCCAGGCCACAGATCGAGCCTGCCCTGGTCGAACAGTGCGACCCCGAACACTTCAGCGACCTGGTGCGGTGACGGTGCTTCATAATGGCTACACATAGTGGCTCGCGGGGGCATGTGGATGTACTAATGTGAGACGCCGCCCTGCCCTGCCGTTCCATTTAATCGACTGGTTACAGCCTAATGCCAGAAACGATAAAAGGTGCCTTAGGCACCCTCTTCGTACTATACGTAGCCAAAGAGCTGGCCACCCTGTGCCCGGCCCATTTGAGAATGAGCAAACCAGTAATTATTATTTAATAATTACCAATTAATCCAGAGTGTAACCTTGCGCTTCCAGCGCATGCTTAACTATCGCACTGACCGTCCTGAGTGCTTTTCCGGAGCGCTTATTTTCACGCACATCGTCCTCAATTTTCTCCAGTATGCCTGGGGGCAAGCTGATCGATACGGGAACGGGCTTCCGTTTATCCGGTGCCTTTGCCAACGGGGTTGAGTCATAAGGCTTGTCAGCAAGCTCTCGGGCCAGGCGTTCAGATGCTTCCTCGCTGACCTGCCCCCTCCTATTTGCAGTCTCACTCGCCTTTTTAATTGCCATGGAACACCTCTTTCAACAGACTCTTTATCTCGTTAGCTGCTTCACGGTTTTTCCCTTCTAAAACTGACATTCCCGAAGGAATCGAGTCTTTGTATGCTTTCCGATAGAAGCCGACTGAATCCAAAGGCTTGATCTCAGGATACTCGGAAAGAAATTCCAGGAATTCGCGCCTCTCCGTGACACGAACTGCAGGGTTTGGGGAAGCCATAGATTGATAGGCATATGCCTGCAGGTTTGGGTTTAGATCTCGGCAGCGCAAGACTTGCTCTTGCAGCTCCCCAAGGGTGTCCAGATCGAGCTGGCTGCATTGGTTTGGAGCAATGATGATGTCTGCCACTACTGCTCCGGTGATCAATTCACGCGAGTTTCTACCAGCGACGTCGACAATCACATAATCAAATTTCTCGCTCAGTGTTCGCAGCGTAACCGTGATGTTGTCGCGTTTTTCAATCAGGGTGATCTTCGGTTCCAGTTGTGCCGCTTCACGCTCTGCGTACCATTTCGAGGCGCTGCGTTGCGCATCCGCGTCTACTAAACAGACATCGTAGCCTTCCATTGCCAACCCAATGGATACGTTTACGGCAGTGGTAGTTTTGCCTACGCCGCCTTTGTTCCCGCCAACCATCACGATTGTGCCCATGTGGGCCTCCTAAATTAATTCGCAATTAATAATTCGCAAATAACAATTAATAATCAGCTCTGCGGGGCTTCTAGTCAAGACCGATCCAGCGCAGATCGGTCCATTCCCCTTCTCAACGATCTAGAACGACCCGTCGCTTGGCTTTGATACCGTCGATGTCAGTCGTTATAAGGATCAACGTGCCGGTAAAGCTGTTACCTGTGTAGAAGCGGATCCACCCAGCTGCACGTGCTGCACTGGTGGTGAATTCGTTGATGATCGTAGTAACACCCTCGTCATCAATGACCGCTCCAGTAAGCGCATAAGAGGTCATATGCCATTCCCTTAGCCCAAGATTGGACGGCACAGCACCCTGCGTATCCGAGCGGACACGCAGAGGCCATTCGCTGCAGCTAAAAACAGCTTTCAGGTGATAAGGGGATGCTTACGAAGGAACGACATGAGCGACTCGGCTATGCAGGGAGCTGCAACCTCACCGGCAAACTGTTTTATCCAATAGCGATATTTAGGGTCTGCAAGGTCACGTAACAGCAAAGGACGAGCTGTGATACATTTCATGTTGAGCATGATTTTCCACCAGGTTTATTGTGTTCACGCTGGGGGTGGTTGCACCCATCCCCAGCACCTTCTTTGACTACCTTCTCCTTCTATTAGCCCGTGAATGCCAGAATCGGCACGATGTCCTGCGGCACTCGGCCTGTGAGGATTAGAAAATTTCGCCAGATCTCGTAAGGCACGTCTTGGCTCCCCTCCTTGAACTTCCTAATTCGTCTGTCTGATGCGATGCGAAGCAATCCCGCCAGCTTTTTATCCGTCGCATACGCGTCGAAATGGTCCTGAAAGTGCCGGAAATAGGACCTGACTATTTCAGCGTGAGGTGCTTCCCATCCTTCGTGCTTACGCAACAGGTGAGTACGCGGAAACAGGGCCTCGTCCAGATCCTTCGGACCAGGAATGCTTGGCGCGTGCAGGTTTGCTTCGAGCTGCTTTATCGCCTCGCGAGTAGCCATCTCGAAAATCAATCTCTGCTGTTCAGGGATACCAGGTAGCTCAATCTTCATTGTCATCCCATTAATTAATAAATCATAATTATTAATTGCCAATTAATAAAACACATTGAGGAACGTAAAGACTGGGGCCTTCCGGCCCCTTCTTCACCGTGGTGACAGTTCGATACGCTGAACGTCTGAAACACGGATGTTGACCAGGTTCAGCGTCCCTGTTGCCAACCTTTCCCAGTAGCCTTGCTGATGCACATGCATCAACGCGTAGAAAAGGTAGTCAGGTAGAAGGATGTCTGTTCGGTTCACCAGGACACCTATGTGTTCAGGATTGAACACTCGCCCTGGTGCGCCGCATCGTTCTGCTGAACCCCGACGAATTATCCAAAAATGAGCCTCTGGAAAATTCGTCCGGATAGTCGCTACATCTGAAAGTCTCATCTCGTTCCTCGTAGGTGGCAACGACTAGCCCCCTCAGGTTCGAGTGGCTCTCTGCGTGCCACCAACAAAGACATAATAGGCCCATATGGGCCTAAAAACAAGAATTATTAATTACTAATTCATAATTAATATTTAAAGCAGCACGAGCGCTGGCAATTGATCACTTAGCCTTTACGACCCAGAAGTGATTTGATTTCCAGCATCCATCACTTAATCTGCCTGAGCTGTGCCAAGCAACAGGTAAAAAAGCTCGGAAGAGCTGACAATGGAGAAGTCGATAGTGTCGAAGAAATTCATAACCACGTGGTTTTACGCATCTAAGCACTCAGAAACTCAAGACGTTGGTATTTTCAGAACCAAATTCAGGAAAATCTACGATGATCGCTCTGTGGATTTCGATGAGTTTTCACAGCGCCTTGAAGAGGCATATAACAATTTTGATGAGAGAGGCTATGACGTGGTCAACGTCGTTCCAGTGGCCATGGGCTCGTCGGAGAACTGCAATCAGTCCAATGGAACTTATGTTGGAGACGTTGGCTTCTCGCTGACGCGAGGCGCAGTAATTGTTGGAAAACGCAGAGATTAAGCTAGCAAATAAACCTCTGGAATTTCAGGGTAGCCGAGGGTTTTCCTTGTCTGACCTGGGGATCCTGGCACTTGATCAGTTAGCCTTTACAACCCACAGCTGATCAAGTCGCGTCGTGTAGCTCTGGCTCATCAGCTCACGGCGCATCCCCCAATCCGGAACGACTGGTACTGATCCTGTACGCAGCGTCCCGCGTCCCCACTTGCCGTTGATCATGTCCAAAGTAGCCATCAGTCGATCTGAACTCGCCGGCTGATTGATGGTGAACAGATCGTCGGTGAATTCGCCTGGCTGGCAGATATCCATCAGCAAGACTTCTGCTTTGCTGTACCTGAAGCCTGGTCGAAAAATCCGCGAAACCGCCTCTGTCGCGAACTGGGTCATCACCCTCACATCGTTGGTGGGGTAGGGCAGCTGGACCAGAGCGCCGTTTGCATACTTGGCTTCGTCAGGATTGAACATGCCGGTGCGAATGCTCACCCGGATCTTTTTACACACCGATCCCTGGGCGCGTAATTTTTCAGAGGCACGCATCATGTAGGTGGCCACCGCCTCTTTGATCGGCCCCAGCTCGGTCAACCGCTTACCAAACATTCTGCTGCAGCAGATCTCCTGACGTGGTGGTTCGACTTCGTCCAGCTCCAGGCACGCGGTGCCCGCCAGCTCGCGTGCCGTTTTCTCGATCACAACACTGAATGTTTTGCGCAGCATCCAAGGATCGGCCATGGCCAAGTCCTTGGCCGACCGGATCTGCATGCCCTCCAGGTGCGCTTTCATCTTTCGACCTATGCCCCAGACCTCTCCGACAGAAGTATTGCGCAGCACCCAATCGCGTTTTACAGGGTCACAGATGTCAACGACCCCGCCGGTGTGCGCCTGAAGACGCTTTGCCGTGTGGTTGGCCAGCTTGGCCAGTGTCTTAGTCGGTGCAATCCCCACACCCACGGGAATGCCGGTACAGCGGTAGACTTTGGATCGAATTGACCTTCCCAACTCGGTCAGATTGCCAGGCAAGCCGGTCAGGTCTGCAAACGCCTCATCGATGCTATAAACCTCAACAGCAGGGACCATGGATTCAATGATGGCCATCACGCGCTGGCTTAAGTCGCCATTTATGTGGAATGGAAAATCAACCAAAGGTCCGGAGAGACAGTGGAGCTTGGTAAGCAGGATCATGCTTTGCCGTCTTGGCCTACTGATTTTGATAGCATGATACGTGGCATGAAACCGTTCCTGATTTTACGTACCAAACCCAAGAGAAACAGGCTGCACCACTTCAGAAAAGTCAGGGAACTGAACCGCTTATGAAACCACTCATTTCGCATCTTTTTGACTAGGGCGCTGGAAATATGACAATCGTGTCTGGACACATCGGAAAACACCCAAGCCTAACCACTGTTCAAGCTGGGTCTTCGGCTTCGGTCGAGAATCAAATGCCTGATCCTGCACAGCTCAGTGATGGACGGTGGAAAAAGCTTCCGACCCAATTATCTTCAATTTCATTGGCGAGATTCGATCAGGATATTTGCACGAATAATCATGGCATCAGTCAGCGTGCAATGTGCTTTGGCCTTTCATTGAGCTGGATTAACATGATTCATGCCGGGAAAGATCATGTTACGCCCTATGCATCGGCAGAAAGAATGAGGTTTCTGGGTTCCTTTGAAGGGGTGGTGCATGCTCGTACTGTTCATAACTTCTATCGGACTGAGCACAAATTTCTGATGGAGCAAGCTTCCGCAAACCCCGGAGTATCAAGTGGCGCGATGGCTGGCACAGAAAGCTTATTGCAAGCTGCTGAGTTGAAGGGGTTAAAGCTTCAACCTGTTCTAGAGGACAAGTCGAACTCAGGCCTACCCTTCCTAATTGCGTGTAAGCAGTCAGGGCGGCAGGTGAGCACAGATGAAGCTGCGCTAAGCTCCTTATGTGATGCAATTGTAGAAAATAAGAGAGGGGTAATGGTGATATACAGCCAAGAAATTGCTCACGCTCTGGGCTTTTCTGTATCATCAGATGGCAAAAGAGCGACCTTATTTGATCCCAATCTCGGAGAATTTCATACACGCTCGAAAGCGTTGGCGGATACTATCGAAAACATATCATCGGTAGATGGACTGCCTTTAATCGGCGTTCAAGTATTCGCTTCAAAAATACACTGACTTGAAGTCTCCAAGCTCTACCTTGTGGATTCCACGACACTTGGAGACACAGCCCGATTATTTGGACACTCGCTCTACGCTCCGCTCACTTGGACAGGCCGTCGAAGCCCAGCAGATTACATTTTTAGTCTGAAGTCCCTGCCGTCGTTTTTTTGCGCATCTGCGCATCGATTCGCCCTTCAGCTCGATATGATAAGCGTTGTGCACCAACCAGTCTAGGATTGCATCGCCTGAGATCGGATCGCCGATTAGCGCATGTCATTTGTCCAACGGCGCCCTCGCGCTTTGCGATAATGAGGCTTGATCAATTTGGTCAAGCCATACAAGGCACGACCTGATCTATCTCGATCAGGAAGCTTTCACGGCGGTTTTTTGCGTTTGCCGCGCATTCGGGGTCTGAAAGACATCTGCTGATTGGAGACTACATAACCTTTTTATGGAACCGAATCCATCTCGAGGGCCACTCAAGCACCTGAAGTGTAATTTTCAGATAATCCTGGATGCCCCATTAGACTCCCTGCCAAACTATTTCAGCAGCAACTGGAGTAACACCAATAGGCTAAATCTCAAGCAATCACATACTCGTCAGATCAACTCAATTAGCTTTTCAGGATAACTATGATCACTCCGTCTCGATATCCAGGCATCTATATCGCCCCCCTCAGTAACGAGCCGACAGCAGCTCACACATTCAAAGAACAAGCAGAGGAAGCACTTGACCATATCAGCGCCGGCCCCTCGGGCGATAAGCTATTGCGAAAAATATCCACTCTTGCCAGTCAAAAAGATAGAAAAGTCACGCTAAAAGAGATTGAAATAAATAACCAGTGTTATACCGAAGCTGTTCTGAGCAGGAGGCAGCTGGAAAAGTACGAACCAGAAAACTTTAACGAGAATCGGCACATTGCATCACAGCTATCACGAAAGGGGACCTTTACCAAAGGTGAAGGAAGCAATGCGATTATTGGCTGGTCACCAGACAAAGCAAGCATATGCTTAAATCAGAATGGCTCACCGCTACACCTTGGAATGGATAACGACGACAAAATCACGACCCTGGCTCATGAGCTCGTTCATGCTCGACATGTGTTAGGTGGCAGCTCCTTAGCGGATGGCGGAGATCGATATAATCCACGTACGGGATCTGGCAAAGAGGAGCTTAGGGCCATTGGATTAGATAAGTACCGCTATTCACTTACAAAAAAACCGTCAGAGAACTCCATCCGAGCTGAACACGGTCTGCCTCTGCGCATGAAGTACAGGCCACATCAATAGGGCAACCTACTGTAAGTTATTTTTTTAGAGATGAGTACAGGCGATTATATCTCATTTCGCACATAAGGAATTAAGACAAACGCCAAATTAGGACGCCCATGATTATCGGTTTTTTTTCGCCTCGATTTGACTGGGCGTTCTGCCATCCAGCGTCGGCACATCATCGAGCTTGCGTATCAGCCCATCCAATTTTTCCAGGTCACCTTCAACAATAGCCCGCTCATCGGCCGTCAGGGGCACGGCCTCCAGATAATGTCCGATGGACGCTTTACTTTCCAGAGCCTGCGCTCTGGCACTGGCTTTGGGAATATTAAAATCGCAGCCAGCACACGCCATTCGATGAGGGCAACTGCTCCAGAACGGATTTGAACAGTACGAATCGCCCAGATCATAAAAGTTATAAGGGTCAGATGAACGTCGTGCGATTACGCCGTGGTCGATAAGCACTGACACCATGTGAGACATTTGATCAGCTTTGACAAATGATGCAGCCAGCTTGGTGGGGCGGATGCGGATGTAATGGAGCGTAGAACTGGGTGAACTGTGCCCAGACCACTGCATCAGCTCCATTAGCGACATGCCCTGCGGAACACTCGCCAATGCAGTCACGACCGAGGCGCGCCCCCGATGGCTGGTAATACGACCCCGACTGTCGTCTAGCGGGACACCTGCCTTGGCACATAGCATCGGGATAATCGTACGGTTGATGACTCCCGCGCCCATGCGCTTGCCCCGAAACTGAAACAGGTAACTGACCTTCTCCCCGGTTCGTTCATCCAGAAGTGGTGCCTGGTTCACCGGTCTTTCTTTAAGCCAGGCGTCGATTCGCTCTTTAACCACCACCGCCACGGGTTTGACAAAAGCCTTGAATGTCTTGCTGGGTGGAATATCGAGGTAGCACAAGGTCCCTGGTGGAATTGTGGTTCCGTCTTCGTGTACTACCTCATGGGGCTGGGCATGCGCACACCCCATGGACAGCCGCATAATTTCATTGCTGCGTAGCCCGGTGTGTGTCCACACCACAGCCGCCGCCTGAACCATCGCCAAGGGGTAGTGTATTTCCGAGAGCAAATCCTTACGCTCCAGGTTTAGGCTCGCCCAGACCAGCTTGAGCCAGCTGGAGTCGTCGACAACGCGTGGATTGATACCCGAGTTGAACGCCACAGTACGGGGTGTGGCCAGGTGATGACGGGGGCTGAACTTTAGACGTCCCCAGCCCCACAGTTCAAAGTCGATGAAAAAACGGCGTAAGGCATGCAGAAACGCTCGTTTTGAGTTCGGTGC
>NZ_FNCX01000010.1:0-214049 GCF_900099665.1 Pseudomonas sp. BS3767
ACTATTGATCTACAAGGCTTTTTCGTTTCCGTCTGCGCCGGAAGTGGGGCGAATTATAGACACCTCACAGAGGGCGTCAACCGTTAATTTCAAAATCGCCGAAATTAACCTTAAAGGCCCCCTGGCTATATAGAAGAGCTCTTCGCAAACGCTTTCTTCTATATAGCTACAGCACCCCCGCCTCGCGCAGCACAGTGATCTCTTCCTCACCAATCCCCAGCAGCGCCTGCAGCACTTGCGCCGTATGCTCTCCCAGCAAGGGCGGCGCCCTTGTGTATTCGACTGGCGTTTCGGACAGCCGAATAGGGCTGGCCACCTGCGGAACACGCCCGGCCAGCACATGAGGGAGCTCTATGGCCAAACCCCGCGCCACCACGTGCGGATCGGCGAACACCTGAGCCAGATCATTGACCGGCCCGCAGGGCACACCGGCTGCCTCCAGCTCACTGACCCACTGGGCAGTGGCCTTGAACACTGTCACTTGGCGAATCAACGGAATCAGCTCGGCACGATGAGCTACTCGCAGTTTGTTGGTCAGGAAGCGAGGATCTTCCGCCCACTGCGGCTGCCCCGCCACAGCGGCAAACTTCCTGAACTGACTGTCATTGCCGACAGTCAGGATCAGGTCGCCATCGGCAGTGGGAAAATCCTGATAGGGCACGATGTTGGGATGAGCATTTCCCAAACGCTTGGGCGCTATTCCGGTAGTCAGGTAGTTCATGCCCTGATTGGCCAGACAGGCCACCTGTACATCCAGCAGCGCCATATCAATGTACTGGCCGATATCGCTTTGATCACGATGGGCCAGAGCGGCGAGAATGGCCGTCGTCGAATACAGACCCGTCAGGATGTCGGTCAATGCGACGCCGACCTTCACCGGCCCCGCACCCTCTTCACCATCGGGCAAGCCGGTAAGACTCATCAAGCCACCCAGCGCCTGAATCATGAAATCGTAACCCGGACGCCGCGCATACGGCCCGCTTTGCCCGAAGCCGGTAATGGAGCAATAAATCAGCCTCGGGTTGACCGCCTTCAGCGACTCGTAATCCAGCCCATAAGCCGCCAGCCCGTCGACCTTGAAGTTTTCGATCACGATGTCGGACTTCGCCGCCAGCTCGCGCACCAGCCTTTGCCCTTCAGGGCGCGTGAAGTCGATAGTGACTGACTGTTTATTACGATTGGCGGACAGGTAATAGGCCGCCTCGGTAGTGTTCTGCCCCGCAGCATCCTGAAGGAACGGCGGCCCCCATGAGCGAGTGTCATCGCCGCCCCCTGGGCGCTCGACCTTGATCACATCGGCGCCAAGGTCAGCAAGGATCTGTCCGGCCCATGGCCCGGCGAGGACTCTCGACAGGTCGAGCACCCGGATATGCGAAAGCGCGCCCATGATCAGCCCTCCTTAATAGAAAGCCTGAATGCCGGTCTGCGCACGCCCCAGAATCAACGCATGCACGTCGTGCGTGCCTTCGTAGGTATTCACAACCTCCAGGTTGACCAGATGCCTGGCGATGCCGAACTCATCCGAGATGCCATTGCCGCCCAGCATGTCGCGAGCCATGCGCGCGATATCCAGCGACTTGCCGCACGAGTTGCGCTTCATGATAGAGGTGATCTCCACGGCAGCCGTACCTTCGTCCTTCATGCGCCCCAGACGCAGGCAACCCTGCAAGGCCAGAGTGATTTCGGTCTGCATGTCTGCCAGCTTCTTCTGGATCAGCTGATTGGCCGCCAACGGACGGCCGAATTGCTGGCGATCCAGGGTGTACTGCCGCGCGGTGTGCCAGCAGAACTCTGCAGCACCCAGCGCGCCCCAGGAAATGCCATACCGTGCCGAGTTGAGGCAGGTGAACGGCCCCTTCAGACCGCGCACGTCGGGGAAGATGTTCTCTTCGGGCACGAACACGTTATCCATGACGATCTCGCCGGTGATCGATGCGCGCAAACCGACCTTGCCGTGGATGGCCGGAGCGCTCAGGCCTGCCCAACCTTTTTCGAGAACGAAACCGCGGATATCGCCGGCATCGTCCTTGGCCCACACTACGAACACATCAGCGATCGGGCTGTTGGTGATCCACATCTTGCTGCCGCTCAAGCGGTAACCACCCTCGACGCTCCGGGCGCGGGTGATCATCGCTCCAGGGTCGGACCCATGATTGGGCTCGGTCAGGCCGAAGCAACCGATCCATTCGCCAGAAGCCAGTTTGGGCAGGTACTTCTGTTTCTGGGCCTGCGTACCGAACTCGTTGATCGGCACCATGACCAGCGAGGACTGCACACTCATCATCGAACGGTAACCCGAATCGATACGTTCGACTTCACGCGCGATCAGCCCATAACACACGTAATTCAGACCGCTGCCACCGAACTCTTCCGGGATGGTCGCCCCCAAGAGCCCCACCTCGCCCATCTCGCGAAAGATGGCCGGGTCGGTTTTCTCGTGACGGAATGCTTCCAGCACGCGCGGGGCCAGCTTGCTCTGGGCGAACTGCTCGGCCGTGTCGCGGACCATGCGCTCTTCTTCGGTGAGCTGTTGATCCAGCAACAAGGGGTCAATCCAGTTAAAGCTTGCCTTACCGCTCATGCCAGTTCCTCGCGTTCAGATGAAATCCTGCAGTGATCCTAGTCCTGGCCCATGCCAGCGACAAACGAGGTTTTATCAAGCATGTGTGCTAATTTCTCACTCCGAGGCACAGAAAGGCGCTCCAAAACAAAAATACCAGTGAGAAGAAAGTACATGAGACGCAAGATACCCAGCACGACTGCACTGGTCAGCTTCGAGGCAGCCGCCCGCCACGAGAGCTTCACCAAGGCCGCTCATGAGCTGTCCCTCACGCAAGGCGCCGTGTGTCGGCAAATCGGCGGGCTGGAAGAGTTTCTCGGCGTCGAGCTGTTCCGGCGTTCGCGCAGGGGCGTAAAGCTCACGGAAGCCGGGCTTTCCTATAGCCGTCGTGTTTCCCAGCAACTGGACGCGGTCGAGCGCGACACACTGTCGGTCATGGGCCAACAAGGCGCCAATGCCATCGAGCTCGCCGTGGTGCCGACCTTCGGCACTCAGTGGCTGCTGCCGCGCCTGAAGGACTTCCAGCACAAGCATCCCGACGTCACGGTCCACCTGACCAACCGCACCCGCCCATTCCTGTTTGCCGACACCGACTTCGATGCCGCCATTTATTTTGGCGATGCGGACTGGTCCGGCACCCAGTCGCATCGACTGATGAGCGAAAACTCCATGCCGGTCTGCAGCCCCTCTTTTCTTGAAGGTCGCGACAGTCTGGGAGCACGTGAACTGGCCGAACTGCCGCTGCTGCAACAAACTACCCGGCCCTACGCCTGGCGCCAATGGTTCAATGCGCAGGATCTGGATGTCGCGCGCGACATGACCGGTCCGCGCTACGAGCTGTTCTCGATGCTGGCGCAGGCGGCCATGCATGACATGGGCGTTGCTCTGATTCCTCCCTTCCTCATTCAACGCGAACTGCAGGAAAAGCGTCTGGTGATCGCGAACACTCGGTCGCTGCTCGGCAGTAAGGCCTATCACCTGATGATTCCTGAGCGCAAAGTTGAATCGGCATCGCTGACTGCGTTTCGTGACTGGCTGATCGAACAGGCCCGGGCTTACCAGTTGCCCCAGGAAAAATCCGACCCATATCTCAGGTAGCCCATAGCTGTTGGCACCTACAGATATAAACTTATGTCGCCCTGAAGTAACTTCCAATCGCGCACAGAAAACGGGACATAACCCTTTATTTATAGGGTCTATAGGTCGATACGGCGCATTTATCGGATTTTCGGCAGAAAAACTTTTATCACCTGTTTTTCGTAAGGAATATCGCCGCAGCCCATACAGACAAAGGGCCCTGTCGAATAAGTGCGACAATAGGTCACAGTGTGACTTGTAGTTCACCTATAGTTTCGTTACAGAATGTATTGAAGCCTGCAAACTTCGCCTGCAAAATGCCCCGCCCCTGCTGCAAAGGGGTGTGCTGATTGGCCAAGCCAGACGCACCAGCCGTAGTGCACTGGCCTACATACGAACAATAAAAAATCGCGCAGGAGATTTGTCGTGCACATTGGCGTTCCTCTCGAAACACAAGCGGGCGAAACCCGGGTAGCTGCTACTCCGGAAACCATCAAAAAGCTGATCAGCCAGGGTCACCGGGTTACGGTGCAAAGCGGCGCAGGCCTTCATGCCAGCGTTCCGGACAGCGCTTACGAGGCTGCTGGCGCGGTGATCGGTGACACGCACCAGACCTATGCGGCCGAACTGATTCTCAAGGTCGTCGCACCTGACGAAGAGGCGCTGAGCCTGATCAAAAGCGGCTCGGTGGTCATCGGCATGCTCAACCCCTTCAACAACGAACTGATCGGCAAGATGGCCGCACGCGGCATTACCGCGTTCGCCCTGGAAGCCGCGCCGCGCACATCGCGGGCGCAAAGCCTTGATGTGCTGTCTTCGCAAGCCACCATTGCGGGCTATAAGGCAGTACTGCTCGCCTCGCATCACTACCCGCGCTTCATGCCTATGCTGATGACCGCTGCCGGCACCGTCAAAGCTGCCCGGGTGCTGATCCTGGGCGCAGGCGTTGCCGGCCTGCAGGCCATTGCCACCGCCAAAAGACTTGGCGCCGTGGTAGAAGCTTCGGATGTGCGTCCGGCAGTGAAGGAGCAGATCGAGTCGCTGGGCGCGAAATTCATTGATGTGCCCTACGAGACCGACGAAGAGCGCGAATGCGCCGAAGGCGTTGGTGGCTACGCGCGCCCTATGCCGGCCAGCTGGATGCAACGCCAGGCCGCCGCCGTGCATGAGCGCGCGAAACTGTCGGACATCGTCATCACGACCGCACTCATTCCCGGCCGCAAGGCCCCGGTGCTGCTCGGCGCAGAAACCGTGGCGCAGATGAAGCCCGGCTCGGTGGTGATTGACTTGGCCGCTGCACAAGGCGGCAACTGCCCGCTGACCGTTGCCGATCAAGTGGTTGTCGAGCACGGCGTAACCATCGTCGGCCACACCAACCTGCCCGCTCTGGTCGCTGCCGATGCATCGGCGCTCTACGCCCGCAACCTGCTGGACTTCATGAAGCTGCTGTTCGACAAGGACGGCACATTCTCGATCAACCTCGAAGACGACATCGTCGCCGCATGCCTGATGTGCCGCGACGGGCAAGTTGTCCGCAAGAACGGCTGAGGACACACCAATGGAAGAGCTGATTTCCCCCGGCGTCTACAACCTGATCATTTTCGTACTGGCGATTTATGTCGGCTACCACGTGGTCTGGAACGTCACGCCTGCGCTGCACACGCCACTCATGGCGGTCACCAATGCCATCTCTGCCATCGTTATCGTAGGTGCCATGCTAGCCGCCGCGCTCACGGTCACCCCGCTGGGCAAGACCATGGGCACGCTGGCGGTCGCACTGGCAGCCGTGAACGTGTTTGGCGGGTTTCTGGTCACTCGGCGGATGCTGGAAATGTTCAGGAAAAAGGCCCCCAAGGCAAAGGATGAGGCGCCCAAGTCATGAGCATGAATCTGGTTACCCTGCTGTACCTGATCGCATCGATCTGTTTCATCCAGGCACTCAAAGGCTTGTCGCACCCGACCACCTCGCGCCGTGGCAACTTGTTCGGCATGCTCGGTATGGGCCTGGCGGTCATCACCACGATCGGCCTGGTCTTCAAGCTCGCGGCACTGTCTACCGCTGAAGGGACCAGCGCGGGGATCGGCTACATCGTAGTCGGCCTGCTGGTGGGCGGAACCGCTGGCTCGATCATGGCCAAGCGCGTCGAGATGACCAAAATGCCGGAGCTGGTGGCGTTCATGCACAGCATGATCGGCCTGGCCGCGGTGTTCATCGCTATCGCTGCAGTCGTCGAGCCTCAATCACTGGGCATCGTTCGCAATCTGGGCGATGCGATTCCGGCCGGCAACCGTCTGGAGCTGTTCCTCGGGGCAGCCATCGGTGCGATCACCTTCTCGGGTTCGGTCATCGCTTTCGGCAAACTCTCGGGCAAGTACAAATTTCGCCTCTTTCAAGGCGCACCGGTACAGTTTTCCGGCCAGCACACGCTCAATCTGGTCCTTGGCCTGGCCACGCTGTTCTTCGGCCTGACCTTCATGTTCACCGGCAGCCTCACTGCCTTTGCGATCATGCTGGCGCTGGCCTTCGTCATCGGTGTGTTGCTGATCATCCCGATTGGCGGGGCCGACATGCCGGTAGTGGTGTCGATGCTCAACAGCTATTCAGGCTGGGCAGCCGCCGGTATCGGCTTTTCGCTGAACAACTCGATGCTGATCATCGCAGGCTCGCTGGTGGGCTCCTCGGGCGCGATTCTCTCCTACATCATGTGCAAGGCGATGAACCGCTCGTTCTTCAACGTGATCGGCGGCGGCTTCGGCGGCGCAACGGACTCGGCAGGCCCGGCGGGTGCGAAGGAAGCACGCCCGGTGAAGTCCGGCTCGGCAGACGACGCAACCTTCTTGCTGACCAACGCCGACACGGTGATCATCGTGCCCGGTTACGGCCTGGCAGTGGCTCGCGCCCAGCACGCGCTCAAGGAACTGACCGAGAAGCTCGTACACCGCGGCGTCACCGTGAAGTACGCCATTCACCCGGTGGCCGGACGCATGCCCGGGCACATGAACGTGCTGCTGGCCGAAGCCGAAGTGCCTTACGACCAAGTGTTCGAGATGGACGACATCAACTCCGAATTCGGTCAGGCCGATGTGGTGCTGGTGCTCGGTGCCAACGACGTGGTCAACCCGGCCGCCAAGAACGATCCGAAATCCCCTATCGCCGGGATGCCCATCCTGGAGGCGTTCAAGGCCAAGACCATCATCGTCAACAAACGCTCGATGGCCAGTGGTTACGCAGGTCTGGATAACGAATTGTTCTACCTGGATAAAACCATGATGGTGTTCGGAGACGCCAAAAAGGTGATCGAGGACATGGTGAAGGCCGTCGAAAACGCCTAGCCTGACCCCGCTCCATTGAAGCCCCGGCTCGCTTGGCGACCGGGGCTTTTTACATTCCGCGTAACAGTGTTTTGCGCTGGAACCCGCTAATTAGAGCGGTCAAATGCGACCTTGGTAGCAGGACGAAGATCGGCCAAGGCTCTAGACTTGTCGTTCGCTTCTATCTACGAGACAGACCCATGTACCGTGACCGTATCCGCCGGCCCTCCCTGATGAGCAAGGTTATGAGCGCAGCCGACGCTGCCGCCTTGATTGAAGACGGCATGACCGTCGGCATGAGTGGCTTCACCCGTGCAGGCGAAGCCAAGGCTGTGCCCCACGCGCTGGCCGAGCGCGCCAAAGTGACGCCGCTGAAAATCAGCCTGATGACCGGCGCCAGTCTGGGCAATGATCTTGACAAGCAGCTGACCGAGTCCGGTGTACTGTCCCGGCGAATGCCCTTTCAGGTCGACAGCACGCTGCGCAAGGCGATCAACAACGGCACGGTGATGTTCATCGATCAGCATTTGTCCGACACCGTCGAGCTGCTGCGCAATCGACAGATCAAGGCGGTGGACCTGGCCGTGATCGAATGCGTGGCGATCACCGAAGAGGGCCATCTGGTGCTGAGCACCTCCGTGGGCAACTCGGCCAGCTTTGCCATCCTGGCCAAACAGGTCATCGTGGAAATCAACCTGTCCCAGCCACTCGAGCTTGAAGGTCTGCACGACATTTATATACCCAGCTACAGACCGACACGCCTGCCGATTCCAGTCCTGGAGGCAGATTCGCGTATCGGCAGCCACGCGGTGAAGATCGACCCGGCAAAAATAGTCGGCATTGTCATCAGCAACCAGCCTGACTCGCCCTCCACGGTAACGCCGCCTGACGCCGACACTCAGGCCATTGCCAATCATCTGGTGGAGTTCTTCAAGAAAGAAGTGCGCGAAGACCGGCTGACCGACAAGCTGATGCCGTTGCAGGCCGGGATAGGCAACATTGCCAACGCCGTGATGCACGGCCTGCTGGCGTCTCCCTTCACCGACCTGACGATGTACTCCGAGGTGCTGCAGGACTCGACATTCGACCTGTTCGATGCAGGCAAACTGACCTTTGCCTCGGGCAGCTCCATGACCTTGTCGGCGGCCAAGCACGCTGAGGTCTTTGCCGACTTCAATCGCTACAAATCCAGGCTGGTACTGCGCCCGCAGGAAATCTCCAACCACCCCGAGGTGATCCGTCGCCTGGGTATCATCGGGATCAATACCGCGCTGGAGTTCGACCTGTACGGCAATGTGAACTCCACCCACATCTGCGGCACACGCATGATGAACGGCATTGGCGGTTCCGGGGACTTCTCGCGTAACGCACACCTGGCGATCTTCGTCACCAAATCGATCGCCAAAGGTGGCGCGATCTCCAGCGTCGTGCCCATGGTCAGCCATGTCGACCACACCGAACACGATGTCGACATCCTGGTCACCGAGCAGGGCCTGGCGGACCTGCGCGGTCTGGCGCCACGCGAACGCGCCAGAGTAATCATCGATAACTGCGTGCATCCGGATTATCGCGATGCGCTGAACACCTATTTCAGTGCCGCTTGCGCCGTGGGCGGGCATACCCCGCACATCCTGCGCGAAGCACTGAGTTGGCACATCAACCTGGAAGAAACCGGGCGCATGCTGCCAGCCTGAACAGGACAGTTGGAAGTGAGCAAGCGCTTTTCCGATTCACTTTCAGCTGGCACCCGAGGGCTTATCGAAAAACTGTACTGCTGTACCGGTCATAAAACTGCCTTGAAAGGTCAAAATCACCACAATCGACCACAAAATGCACCCATAAAGTGCAGACCGGTACAGTTGCCCCATTTATGAACAAAACAGTGTCCAATCACAGTTAACTGAACCCTCACAATACAGGTGAACTGTGTCTATGGAAGCTGGACGCACGCGAGGAAAATGGGCACCAGTCAAGCAACTCACTTATCCCGCCACAAGCGGAAGGAAGTCACACCATGGAACGTACAATCAGTTCCGATCTGTTCAGCGAAAGCACCGTTACCACCGCAAAAGCCTCTCTGCCTCTGCGCGTATTCGCCAACCTGATGCTCTGGCAGCGTCGCCTGTCCAGCCGCCACCAGCTGGCCCGTCTGGATGCACGCCTGCTGGCTGACGCCGGTATCAGCGAATCCCAGCGTTACGAAGAGCTGAGCAAGCCGTTCTGGCGCTAAACATGCGCCCGCTGGTCCTTGACCTCTAGGTCTCCCACCAGCAACCCGAATTGCTTCATACAAAACCCGTCTCAGGCAACTGAGACGGGTTTTGTCGTTTCAGGGGCAGATTCAGAGCGCGCCGGCCAAACCAGTACAGATTTAACAAAATCAAAATACGGCAGGTACAGTCATCAAATATTGCAAACTGTGTAAGCCGAAACCGTCGACCTTCATGACAACTGCAGTATGGGTGGGATAGTCTAGCGCTCTACCTCAGCCCTTCGGCTTCACAGGCAGTCTGTGCCCACTTGTCCACAACGGAACTCGATCATGTCTCTGCTACGTAACCTTGGCGCTGTCTTTCTGTTGACCGCCGCAGCCGGTGCAAACGCCTCCAGCTTCATCGTCACCACTGACGCAGTGGTCGATGCCGTCAATGCATCGACCCGCGCGACCTCCAACGTGTCCTCTTCCCTGAAAGACGACAAGATCGTTCTTGCCGCCCGTGACGACGCCGCCAGCTTCGTGGCCAGCTCTGGCGACATCCGCAGCGCCCGCCTTGAAGGCGCGTTGCAGCACATCCGCCAGGTCCTGCCTGAACTGCAAGCCAGCGACAGCCAGCTGGCTCAGGCCATTCTGGCCATCTGACCGCTGCGCCCCGGCTACGTGCCGGGGTAGCTCTGGCCCGCGCATTGCGCTAGCCTTGGAGCCTGTTTTGCCGGTTCGTGAAAGTCATGCGTTTAGTGCACCTTCTGTATATCGCTCCCTTTGCCAGCCTGATGTACGTCAGTCAGGTTCAAGCGTTCGATACGACCACGCAAGGCCTGGTCAAGACCGCCTATGCCACCAGTCAGGTCTCGACAGGACCGTTCGATAACAAACTGATCATGGCTGCCCGGGACGATGCGGCTGCATTCATCGCCAGCGACGGAGAAATGCGTGGCGCCCGGCTTGAGTCAGCGCTGCACGCCCTGCGTCAGGCAGATGCAAAACTTCATGCCAGCGACCTTGAACTGGCGCAGGCAATCCTCGTCCAATAGCCACTTTCCCCTCTTCGCGTAACTGGAGACGTCACTACATGCGTACCCCGCTGATTGCTGCTTCCCTTGGCCTGCTCTTGCTGGCCGACTTTGCCCAGGCCCAGACTGTTGTGGCCACGAGCAACATCATCGTTCGTGCGTTCGGCCGTACCATCGATTTCACTTCCGACACCACCACATCGATCCGCGACTCCAAGGTCGTTCTCCAGGCCAAGGACGATGCTGCCAGCTACGTTGCCACCGGTGGTGATATCCACGGTGCCCAACTGGATGCTGCGTTCGACACGCTGCGTAGCCGCGTGCCGGAAGCGCGTGATGCAAGCGATCAGACCCTGGCTGAAGCAATCCTCGCATTGTGAGGCGGTTTCGCGCCTGGCTGCTTGCTGGCGCGCTGTCGCTGGTCGGTACGCATGCCTTTGCCAGCCTGAAGCTGGAACTGCACACCGACGGCCTTGATGCGCCCCAACAACAAGCCAGCCAGGCGCTGCTCGACGAAGCCCTGCACGCATTACCGCCCAGCTTCGTCGCAGCACTGGACCGCACCGTCGAGGTGAGCTGGTCCGCTGACATGCCGCAGAACGCCTACGGTCAGGCCGCCGGTCCCTATCAGCTGTACCTCAACAGCCACCTGCTGACGTCCTTGACGGACGGCTCGGCAGCCACCGCTCAGACGGGCCGGCCACACGGTACGGTGCGCCGGGAGCTGCTCGCTACTGTCCTGCACGAGCTGACCCACGTCTACGACCGCGCCCGCCTGTGGTCTCCCAGCGAGCGAGCGGCGATTTTTCGCTGCACATCACGTAGCAGTTCGCTGGGCAAGGTCGGTCTGCCTGACGACTGCCGCGGCCAGACCGAGCGCCGCTTCACCCTGAGTGACGATCCACGCCTGCTGGACCTGGCGGGCTGGCAGCAATATGTCGGACGTCGTGGCGAACGCGAGGAACATAACGGCCAGGTCGCCCGCAGCCCGGACATCTACGAAACCACCAGCCCGCTGGAGTTCGTGGCGGTGAACATGGAGTACTTCCTCCTCGATCCGGCCTACGCCTGCCGTCGCCCTGCCCTGTATGCCTATTACAAGGAGCGTTTTGGCTGGGCACCTGCAGCCCATAATGAATGCCCGACGTTTTACCCCTACCTGAATGCCGGCAGCGACTTCGGCCGAGAGCCACTGGGCAAGCTGGACCCGGAGCGGGTGTATGCGGTGGATTATCTGCTGGCCGAGGCGAACCAGAACTGGGCAAGCCGCTGGGGCCACAGCATGTTGCGCCTGGTGATTTGCAAACCCGGCCGCCCGCGTGGTCCGGATTGCCGACTGGACCTTGATCAGCACCTGGTGCTGTCGTACCGGGCGTTTGTCGGCGACGTGCAGCTGTCCAGCTGGGACGGCCTGATGGGGGCCTACCCGTCGCGCCTGTTCGTCCTGCCACTGGCGCAGGTCATCGATGAATACACCAAAACCGAGCTGCGCAGCCTGGCGTCGGTACCAATCAAGCTGTCGCGTCCGGAAATAGAAGGGCTCGTGCAGCACGCCGCCGAGATGCACTGGAGCTACGACGGCAACTACTACTTCCTCTCGAACAACTGCGCCGTTGAAAACCTGAAGCTGTTGCGCGCCGGTACGCACAACCCCAAGCTCGTCGGCCTGGACAGCATCTTGCCCAACGGTTTGCTTGAAGTCCTTGAAGGCCGCGGGCTGGCTGACACCAGTGTATTGGACGATCCCAAGGAAGCGCTGCGTCTGGGCTATCGGTTCGACTCCTACCGGGATCGCTATCAGGCGATGTTCGAAGTGCTGAAGAAGCACCTGCCGATCAAACAGAACAGCGTGGAAGACTGGATGGCACTGCCCGCCAGTGAGCGCAGCCAGTGGTTTGCTAAAGCAGACCTGCGTACCAGCGCTGCGATTCTGCTGCTGGAGCAGGCCAGCCTGCGCAGGCAACTGTTGTTGGCCCAGGACGAAGTGAAACAGAGCTATCTGGGTGCACGGGAGTTGAAAGACGGCAAGGTTTCCAACGCCACCAAAACGCTGCAGGAGATCCTCGCCAGCAGCGGGTTCCTCAGTCGGCCTGCCGAGCTGCTGGGCAGCGACGGGTACGGTTTGCCACAGGCAGGAGAATGGCAGCGTCTTGAAGCAGAAAGCAGTCAGCGCCAGAAGCAGCTCAAGCGCCTGACCGGTGATCTCGACAAGGAGGTGCGAGCCCTGCTGGAGCCTGAGCGCGCCAAAGAGATTGCCGCCAACGAAGCCAACCTCAAACAGGTGTCGGAGCACCTGAGGGCGTTGCACAAGGCTGCAGGCGGGCTGCAGCTGCCGTGATCAGGCTGCTTTCTTTTTCGGTTTGAGGTATTTGACCAGGCCCTGGAACCAGATCACCAGGGCCGGGTTGCCCTTGATCTGAATATCCTTGTCCTGAATGCCCTTCATGAACGCCAGCTGCTTGTTCTTCGCCTGGAGAGTATCAAAGCCAAAGGCTGCATCACGAAACACGATGGCAAAGGCCGGCTCTGCAACCGTACCACTTGCACTGCGGATCCGTTGCTCATGGACCACGAAGTGACGTGAAATCTTGCCATCTGCAGTCTGCAACTGAAAGGTCAGGTCCTTGCCAGCCAATTGCTGCTGGAACGCCGGATTGTTACGACTGGCGCGGGCCATCAGCAGGCCCAGCATCCACAACAGGAAACGAAATTTCATACACGGCCTCTGAACACGCGGGTTCCGACTCGGAATCGGCGTAGCAGTGTAGCGGGTTATCGGCGCAAAACCTGTAGGACAAAAATGGATTTCGAGGGAGATCGGCACAAAACAGCCCTCGAATATGAGGATGCTGCTCCGCGTGGGGAGCAGCATCACACTGACATCAACGAATGCTGTTGATGCTGCCTTTGTTACCCGTGACCTTTACATCGACCTTCTTGAAGATGAAGTAGTCTTTGACGCTGACTTCGTAGCGCGGCGCAACAATCAGGTCGGCACCGGAGGATTTAACCGCCTTGAAGGCAGCTGCCGCTTTGGTCGTCGAGACAGGATCAGGCAACGCCAGACCCAGGCCGCCACCGCCAGCTGCACCACCGTAGGTCACGCCGTCGGCGAACTGATTATCGCCGCCGAAGCTCAGGAAGTTGAACAGCACGTTGGTGGACGACTCGCCGCTGATAGTGCCGCCAACCTTGACGTCAGCCTTCAGGTCGGTTTTGACCGTGCCTTCCAGCGGCGCGCTTGGCTGGCTGACGTTGTAGCTCACACAACCGCTGGTTGTGGCGATCAGAGCCGCAACAGCAGCAAACTTCCATGGCTTTTTCATTCTGGATTTCCCAAGAGTAATTGAAGGGGTGCAGCAGGGGCGGCACTCTAAGGGAATCAGCAACAAGAAAAAGTCAGGCAAAGCTGGGGCTTTGGAAGGCAATTACACGCAATGGAGTAGGACAATTCTCACAGGGAGCGAGAGGCATCATCGGCGTCATACGGCAGAAACAAGAAACGGGCACCCAATCCGATTGGTGTGCCCGCCTGTGGGTCGTGCGCCTCCCGCCGAGGCGCACACCGGGGTATCAAGGGTTGACGCTGTCTTTCAGGGCTTTCCCCGGCTTGAAGGCAACCGTGTTGCTTGCCTTGATTTTGACCGGCTCCCCGGTCTGAGGGTTCTTGCCAGTGCGGGCGCCACGGTGGCGTTGCAGAAAAGTACCGAAACCTACCAGCGTGACACTGTCCTTGCGGTTCAGTGCGCCAGTAATCTCTTCAAGAATGGCATTGAGAACGCGATTGGATTGCTCTTTGGTGAGATCCGCCTTTTCAGCGATGGCGGCTGCAACTTCTGGTTTACGCATATGAAGCCTCTTTTACGGTTTTTTGTTTTTATGTCCCGCGCCGCTTTTGTAAAACAACGGCCACAAGGCGCCGCGACAGCTCTACGTAGCGGCAGACAAGACCGAGGATGGCATGCCGAACTGACCCGCGCCAGTGCATGAGCGCGGTTTATTGGCAGAAATACGGGGTCAATCCGACAAAATGACGAGAAATCACGCCAATAACGCGGGCAGCACCTTGTTGAGTGCGAGTTTTTCCATAACCGCAGCGCCTGTCAGGGCATAGCCCAGCAGATGGCCGTCGGCGTCGTGACACAGCGCTTTGATATCAGCGCCCTGCCCTTCGACGCTCCAGTGGCCATCGCTGCCACGCGGCGGCGGCGAAACCACCAGCGGGCAGGCTGGCGTCTTCACGGTGATCGGCATGGGCCCGTATTTGACTGAGGTCGGGTTTCCGGCCAGCGTCTGAGCCAAGGCACGAGCGCAGCTCATCAACGGCATCACGTAGAGCAGGTTGAGACCATCGACCTCAGCGCAATCACCCAGCGCGTGGATGTTGGCGTGGGAGGTTTGCAGCAGGCGGTCGACCAGAATGCCGCGCCCGGTCTGCAGGCCGGCAGCAGCGGCCAGCTCGATGCGAGGACGCAGGCCGATGGCTGAGACCACCAGATCGCAGTCAATCACCTGCCCGTCCGACAAGTGCGCTTGCAGGCCCTCGCCATTGCGATTCAGACGGGTCAGCACCGGCCCCAGATGGAAACGTGCACCCAGGCTTTCAAGGCCAGTTTTCACCGCAGCCGCCGCCTCAGGGGGCAACAGGGTCGGCATGACCTGTTCGCACGGCGCCACCAGATCCACTTCATAGCCGCCCAGGATCAGGTCGTTGGCGAATTCACAGCCAATGAGCCCTGCGCCGAGAATCAGCACCCGACGCTTGCCCGACGCAGCCGCACGGAAACGGGCGTAATCCTGAAGATCGTTGATCGAAAAAATCGCGTCGCCTGCATCGCCTTCCACCGGTACACGAATGGCTTCGGCGCCCCAGGCCAGCACCAGATCGCGGTAATACACCGCCTCTTCGCCGATCCACAGGCGTTTGTGCCCGGCATCGATCCCGCTGATGCGCGTGTGCGTGCGGATCTCGGCCTTGAGCTGATCGGCCATGGCGCCGGCTTCAGCCATGCTCAGGCCGTCGGCTTCCTTGTTTTTGCCAAAGCCGGTAGAGAGCATCGGCTTGGAGTAGGAACGGCCATCATCGGCCGTGATCAATAGCAGCGACGTGTCTGCGTCCAGCTTGCGAAACTCCCGAGCAAGGTTATACCCCGCAAGGCCGGTGCCGATGATGACGACAGGTGCGCTCATTGTCCTTTCCTATTTCACTGTGCCTGGTGCTCGTTGTTGCCAGCCCTTGTCTGCAGGCAGCAATCAACCGATTTCGATCATTTCAAAGTCCATCTTGCCCACGCCGCAATCCGGGCACAGCCAGTCTTCCGGCACATCCTGCCAGAGGGTGCCGGGCGCAATTCCGTCATCCGGCCAGCCATCGGCTTCGTTATAGATCAGGCCACAGACGATGCATTGCCATTTCTTCATGTCAGGTTCTCTCGTTTATCAGGCTCAATAGCGTACGACGGTCGGTTGCCGTCTTCTGAAGGGGCGTTGTACTGATCGACAGGCGCGGATGCAAGTCTGATTCTATAACTCAGGCTCTACCGACCGTCGGTCGAAACCGGCAATCATGCTAAGCTCGCCGCCTCGTTGGCTGCCGGAACTGGCTTACCGTGACCCAGCAATCCCCCGCATTCATTGGCCCTGTCTGGTTTGAGCGCGAGCAATTGATCGACGTGCCGGACCCGGTAATGCTCGACTGGCTGTTCAATCAGGACTCCCTCACTCGCCGCTTGGACCGTTTGTCTGATGGTCGTTTCAGCGTATTTCCGCAGTTTGAAGGCTGGCAGCCGTTGCGCCCTGATGAGTGCCTGGCGTTGGGCCTGCCAGAGGCTGGCGAGGGCTGGGTGCGCGAGGTGTATTTGCGCGGCAACGGCAACCACTGGGTGTTCGCGCGCAGCGTCGCCGCCCGTAGCGCCCTGCAGGATGGCGGCCTGAATATGGATGAGCTGGGCACTCGTTCTCTGGGTGAGTTGCTGTTCAGCGACCCGGCGTTCGTGCGCGGCACACTTGAGGTGTGTCATTACCCCGAGGCCTGGCTACCCGCTGCCGACGCAGCGCGCGGACTGTGGGCACGCCGCTCGCGATTCGATCGCGGCGCATTGAGCGTGCTGGTCGCCGAAGTTTTCCTGCCAGCCCTGTGCACTGCGATCCACGACAAGGACCACGTCTGATGTACCTGTCCCTCCTCAAATCCCTCAATCGTCTGAGCCCGCGCGCCTGGGACTTCATCCAGCTGACACGCATCGACAAGCCCATCGGCGTCTACCTGCTGCTGTGGCCGACCCTGTGGGCGGTCTGGATTGCAGGCAAGGGCGCGCCCTCGCTGCAGACCGTGTTCATTTTTGTGCTCGGCGTGTTTCTGATGCGGGCGGCAGGCTGTGTGATCAATGACTTCGCCGACCGCAAGGTGGACGGCCACGTCAAACGCACCGAGCAACGTCCGCTGGTCAGCGGCAAAGTCAGCTCCCGGGAAGCGCTGGTGCTGTTTGCGGTGCTGGTCGGCCTGAGCTTTGTGCTGGTGCTGTTTACCAACGCGACGACCATCTGGCTGTCGTTCGGCGGTCTCGCCCTGGCGGCCAGCTATCCGTTCATGAAGCGCTACACCTATTACCCGCAAGTGGTGCTGGGTGCTGCGTTCTCGTGGGGCATGCCGATGGCCTTCACCGCCGAAACCGGCGAGTTGCCCGCTGCAGCCTGGTTGCTGTACATCGCCAACCTGCTGTGGACGGTGGGCTACGACACCTACTACGCCATGGTCGATCGCGACGACGACCTGAAAATCGGCGTGAAATCCACGGCAGTACTGTTCGGCGATGCCGACCGGGTCATCATCCTGACCCTGCAAGGGCTGGCACTGGGCTGCCTGATACTGGCCGGTGCGCGCTTCGAACTGGGCGCGTGCTTCTACGTCGGTCTGCTGGCAGCGGCAGGCTGTTTCGCCTGGGAATTCTGGAGCACCCGTGAGCGCGGGCGAGACGCCTGCTTCAAGGCCTTCCTGCACAACCACTGGGCCGGGCTGGCGATATTCCTGGGCATCGTCGCCGACTACGCGGTGCGCGGATAACGGCCACTGCCAGCCTGCGCACGATGGAAATAAATTCATGATCGCGAGGCCTGCGGGCCCCCGCAGCCTGTCAGCGTGCTAGCCTCATTCAGACCTGTCACACGACTGCAATAATTCCGTTATCTAATGCGCCCCAAGACAGTTAAATGACAAGAGGTTCGAGCATGGCTGGCAGGAGCATCCTGATCGTTGACGACGAAGCGCCAATTCGCGAAATGATCGCCGTTGCGTTGGAAATGGCTGGATACGACTGTATTGAAGCCGAAAACTCTCAGCAGGCCCACGCGATCATCGTGGACCGCAAGCCTGACCTGATTCTGCTCGACTGGATGCTGCCTGGCACATCCGGCATCGAACTGGCACGGCGCCTCAAGCGTGATGAACTGACCGGGGACATCCCGATCATCATGCTCACCGCCAAGGGTGAAGAGGACAACAAGATCCAGGGCCTGGAAGTGGGCGCCGACGATTACATCACCAAGCCTTTCTCGCCCCGCGAACTGGTGGCGCGCCTCAAAGCCGTGCTGCGTCGTGCCGGCCCGACTGACGGCGAAGCGCCCATCGAAGTCGGCGGCCTGCTGCTCGACCCGATCAGCCACCGTGTCACCATCGACGGCAAACCCGCCGAAATGGGCCCGACCGAATACCGTCTGCTGCAGTTCTTCATGACCCACCAGGAGCGCGCCTACACCCGCGGTCAGTTGCTGGATCAGGTATGGGGCGGCAACGTCTACGTCGAAGAACGCACCGTCGATGTTCACATCCGCCGCCTGCGCAAGGCCTTGGGGGATGCGTATGAAAATCTGGTACAAACCGTGCGCGGCACTGGCTATCGTTTCTCGACCAAGAGCTGACAACCGCTGCGTCGATGCAAGGCAATGGCCAGTGCAGACCAGACAAGGATTTACCCCTAATTGAATCAAAATTGGCACGGCACTCTGATACGCCACATGTTGTTGCTGGTCACCGCCTGCCTGTTGGTCGGTCTGATCAGTGGGCAGTATGCCTGGAGCCTGGCCGCCGGACTGGGACTGTATCTGGCCTGGACCCTCAAGCAACTGTTACGCCTGCACGACTGGCTGAGCAGCCACAAGGCTGACGAGCCGCCTCCGGACGGTTATGGTCTGTGGGGCGAAGTCTTCGACAGCATCTACCACCTGCAACGTCGGGATCAGCGCGTCCGTGGCCGCCTTCAGGCCGTTATTGACCGCGTGCAGGAGTCCACCGCCGCGCTGCGTGATGCAGTGATCATGCTCGACAGCGATGGCAACCTGGAGTGGTGGAACCGTGCCGCTGAAACCCTGCTGGGCCTGAAGACGCCACAGGACAGCGGTCAACCCGTGACCAATCTGGTGCGGCATCCACGCTTCAAGGAATACTTTGCGCTGGGCGACTACAGCGAACCGCTGGAAATCCCGTCGCCAACCAACGATCGCCTGCGCATTCAGTTGCTGATCACCCGTTACGGCAACAACGAACACCTGATGCTGGTCCGCGATGTGACGCGCATCCATCAGTTGGAGCAGATGCGCAAAGACTTCGTCGCCAACGTGTCTCACGAGTTGCGGACACCGCTCACGGTGATCTTCGGCTATCTGGAAACGCTGCTCGACAACGTCGACGAGGTCAATCCGCGCTGGGTACGTGCGCTGCAACAGATGCATCAGCAAGGCGGGCGCATGCAGACGCTGCTCAATGACCTGCTGTTGCTGGCCAAGCTCGAGGCCACCGATTATCCGTCGGACAATCACCCGGTGGTCGTCAATACACTGCTCAAGACCATCACCGCCGATGCCAACGCGCTGTCGGGCAGCAAGAACCAGCAGATCCACCTCAGCCTGGAAAGCGACATGCGCCTCAAGGGCAGCGAAAGCGAGCTGCGCAGCGCGTTTTCCAACCTGATCTTCAATGCCGTGAAATACACACCGGCCGAGGGCGTGATCCGTATTCGCTGGTGGGCCGACGAACGGGGCGCGCACCTGAGCGTGCAGGATTCAGGGATCGGCATCGAGACCAAACACCTGCCGCGCCTGACCGAGCGCTTCTACCGGGTCGATACCAGCCGCGCGTCCAATACCGGCGGTACAGGGCTCGGTCTGGCCATCGTCAAACATGTGCTGCTGCGCCATCGCGGCAACCTCGAGATCAACAGTGTTCTCGGCAAGGGCAGTGTTTTTATCTGTCACTTTGCCAGCGCTCAGTTGTCCAAACCCGCGAGCGACGATTCAGACTACTAGGCAATCCTGCTTCGAGCCGCTACATTGCCGGGTTCATGGCGTCTTCTCTGACGTGACACGACCCTCTTCCTGATTAATACGGACCCTGCAAAACCCCATCATGGACCCTTCCCCTAGTTTTAACCTGTCTTCACTCTTCGCCGATTTCGGCATGATTCTTTTTGCTTTGTTCCTGGTCCTGCTCAACGGCTTTTTCGTTGCGGCAGAGTTCGCCATGGTCAAACTGCGCTCGACCAAGGTTGAAGCCATTGCCGACAAGAACGGCTGGCGCGGGCACATCCTGCGCAAGGTCCATGGCCAGCTGGACGCCTACCTTTCGGCCTGCCAGCTGGGTATCACCCTCGCCTCTCTGGGTCTGGGCTGGGTCGGTGAACCGGCCTTCGCGCACCTGCTGGAGCCATTGCTGGCGGCGATGGGCGTGGACACGCCGGAATTGATCAAGGGCGTGTCGTTCTTTACCGCCTTCTTCATCATTTCCTATCTGCACATCGTGATCGGCGAGCTGGCCCCCAAATCCTGGGCGATCCGCAAGCCGGAGCTGCTGTCGCTGTGGACAGCGGCGCCGTTGTACTTCTTCTACTGGTTGATGTACCCGGCCATCTACCTGCTCAACGCCAGCGCCAACGCCATTCTGCGCATCGCTGGACAGGGTGAGCCCGGCCCGCACCATGAACACAGCTACAGCCGCGACGAACTGAAACTGATCCTGCACTCCAGCCGTGGCCAGGACCCCAGCGATCAGGGCATGCGCGTGCTGGCGTCGGCAGTGGAAATGGGCGAGCTGGAAGTGGTCGACTGGGCCAACTCCCGCGAAGACATGGTGTCGCTGGACTTCAATGCGCCGCTCAAGGAAATCCTCGCCTTGTTCCGCCGTCACAAATTCAGCCGTTATCCGCTGTATGACGCTGAACGTGGCGAGTTCGTCGGCCTGTTGCACATCAAGGACCTGCTGCTGGAGCTGGCAGCGCTGGACCATATTCCGGAGTCGTTCAACCTCGCCGAGCTGACCCGCCCGCTGGAACGTGTTTCCCGGCACATGCCTTTGTCACAGTTGCTCGAGCAGTTCCGCAAGGGTGGCGCGCACTTCGCCGTGGTAGAAGAAGCCGACGGCAAGATCGTGGGCTACCTGACCATGGAAGACGTGCTCGAAGTGCTGGTGGGCGACATCCAGGACGAACACCGCAAGGTTGAACGCGGCATTCTCGCCTATCAGCCCGGCAAACTGCTGGTACGGGGCGATACGCCATTGTTCAAGATCGAGCGCCTGCTGGGCGTCGACCTGGATCACATCGAAGCCGAGACGCTGGCCGGTCTGATCTACGACACGCTCAAGCGTGTGCCGGAAGAAGAGGAACAGCTGGAAGTCGAAGGCCTGCGCATCATCATCAAAAAGATGAAAGGCCCGAAAATCGTTCTGGCCAAGGTACTGAAGCTGGACTGACCCGATCAGCGCCGCCTGCCCAAGGGCGGACGCAGGGCGTGGAGCTATGAATAGCTCCCCCTCAATTCCCGCCGACGGCGAAGTTGGGCAGACTCTGTACCGGTGTGGCGAATTCGTAGGGGATCGAGACCAGTTCGTTCCCCGAGTTGCGCTGCACGACGAAGTGCAGGTGCGGGCCGGTGCTGTTGCCGGTGTTGCCCGAACGTGCCAGCGCTGTTCCAACACTCACCCGTTGACCTTCCCTGACACTCACCGAGCCGCGCATCAGGTGCAGGTAGACGCCCATGGTGCCGTCGTCGTGCAGAATGCGCACAAAGTTGCCTGACGCATTCGAGCCACGCCCTGACTGGCTGTTTTCGATCTTCACCACCGTGCCGCCGCGCGCGGCAATGATCGGCGTGCCCTCCGGCATGGCGATGTCCATTGCATAGCGCCCCTTGACGCCGTAATGGCTGTATCGGCCATTCGGGCCCTGCGTCAGGCGAAACGGCCCGCCAATCCACGGCAGCGGGTATTTATAGGCTTGCACCGAGCCCTTGGGATCACCCAGGGTTGAAGTCAGCACCGAGGCGTAGTTCATCGGCTTGCTCCCCACCTTGGGGCTCAAGACCACCACGCGCTGGTTGCTGCGCGCAGGGATCGTGCGACGCAACGTTGCCGACGAGCCAGAGACCCCCAGCACGTTGGTCACACTGGAAAGCCTGAGTTCAACTTCGACCGGGGCGTACAGATCGTTGCGCACATACAGGCTGTGTACGCCCTTTTCACGCCTGACACTCAAGTGCACCTGGCCGTCGATACGCTCGACCATGCGGTCCCGAAACACCATGACCGATGCGCCGGGCGTCGGCCGGTCCGAAAAGGACACCACGCCATTGGCATCGGTGAATTTATAAATCGTGACAGCCCCGGCCGACTGCACAGTCAACGTCAGGGCAAACAGGATAAGCAGGCGTTCAAGCATCGGAGATGTTCGGGTTCAAGGGCACTGGGTGCCAAGCCTAGCAGCCTTGCAGGCAGAAGAGGACGCAAGGGTATCAATCGGACATGAATGAAGCGTCAAGGAAGGCGCGCCAGAGGCTCGGTACGCGGTGTCGTGTAACACCGCGCAAGGCTGACGCGCATGGGCATGCCACTCAGCTCAGAGGCAGGTATCAGGCGCCCGGGATGAAGTGCTTCTGCGCCGTGCCACGAGCGATCAGACGCGACAGGTAATCGAGCTTCTGCGCGTCGTGATCGACAAAGCGGAAGGTCACTTGCAACCATTCGCTGTCGGGCTTCTGCTCGAACGCGGCAACAGAGTGCAGATAGCCGTTCAGGCGTGCGACCTCGTTTTCCTCGCCCTGCTCCAGGTCCAGCACCGCGCTATCGAGTACCTGTGGCAGGTTTTCGCTGACGCGAATCACCAGTGTGGCGTCTTTCAGGGTGAGGGCCTTGATCACACACGACTGAGTGCCGTTGGGCAGGCGCAACTGGCCCTGGCCGCGACCGGTCGGCTCTGCCGATCTGACGGGTGCAGGGGCTGGCTTGGGAGCAGCGGCGGCGGCAACAGGCGCGGCACGAACCACTTCGGCCTTGCCACCGGTCAATGCGCTCAGCGAGTCATTGAGCGGCGAGTTCATGCGTGCCGGGGCTGTGGACATGACGGCGTCGAGCTTGCCGACTTTTGCCAGTGCTTTCTTGACCTTGGTCAGCAGCTGTTCATTGGTGAACGGCTTGCCGACAAAATCGGTCACACCGGCCTGAATGGCCTGCACGACGTTTTCCTTGTCACCACGGCTGGTCACCATGATGAACGGCACGGTTCTCAGGTAATTGTCTTGCTGACGGCACCATGTCAACAGCTCCAGGCCGGACATTTCTGGCATTTCCCAGTCACACAGAATCAGGTCGAACGCCTCTTTGCCCAGCAACGTCTGAGCCTTGCGACCATTGACCGCGTCCTCGGTATGAATCCCGGGAAAATAATTGCGCAGCCCTTTCTTGACCAAGTCGCGAATGAAAGTCGCGTCATCCACCACCAATACACTGACCTTACTCATCGACGCTCCTGCGGGCGTGTTCACCTGGAGGCGAACTGCGGTATGCCAACACGCCCTTTGTTTCGGCAAGCATAGCGTTGACCGATAGCCAACTGCCATATTGATTGACTGCGCCGCGACATTTAATCCGCAGGCGACGGGAAATACTGATCTGCGTAACGAAAAACGCCCAGCGCGTGCTGGGCGTTTTTCTCGCAGGCAATCTTACTTATCGTCAGCGTCGCCCGGAACATTAGCGGTTTCGCTCGATATACCCTGCACTTCTTCCTTCATGCGCTTGAGACCCATGTGCCGCACGTCGGTCCCACGCACGAGATAGATCACCAGCTCGGAAATGTTGCGCGCATGGTCGCCGATTCGCTCCAGAGAGCGCAGCACCCAGATGACGTCCAGTACCCGGGAGATCGAGCGTGGATCTTCCATCATGTAGGTCGCCAGCTCGCGCAGGGCCGTCTTGTACTCGCGGTCGATGGTCTTGTCGTACTGCGCCACCGACAGGGCCAGCTCGGCGTCGAAACGGGCGAACGAATCCAGCGCATCGCGCACCATGTTGCGCACCTGATCGCCGATGTGACGTACCTCGACGTAGCCGCGTGGTGCCTCGCCCTCTTCGCAGAGCTTGATGGCACGGCGCGCGATCTTGGTCGCTTCATCACCAATGCGCTCCAGGTCGATCACCGACTTGGAAATGCTGATGATCAGGCGCAGGTCGGACGCCGCAGGCTGACGACGAGCCAGAATGCGCAGGCATTCCTCGTCGATGCTGCGCTCCATCTGATTGATCCGGTCGTCGACCTCGCGAACACGTTGGGCTAGACCGGAGTCTGCCTCGATCAGCGCTGTGACCGAATCGTTCACCTGCTTCTCGACCAGGCCACCCATTTCGAGCAAATGGCTGCGAACGTCTTCGAGTTCAGCGTTGAACTGTTGGGAAATGTGATGCGTATGGCTGTCTTTGTGGATCATGCTGGGTGTCCTTGGAACGTCCGGTTAATTGCGAAAACGCAGCGGTGGTTCAGGGCTGACGAAGCACGTACTACCCGTAACGACCGGTGATGTAGTCTTCTGTCTGTTTTTTTGCCGGGTTGGTGAACAAGGTATCCGTATCACCAAACTCGACAAGCTTGCCCATGTACATAAACGCGGTGTAATCCGACACCCGAGCCGCCTGCTGCATGTTGTGGGTAACGATCACAATGGTGTATTTCGATTTCAGTTCGTAGATCAGTTCTTCGACTTTAAGGGTCGAAATCGGATCGAGTGCCGAACAGGGTTCGTCGAGCAGCAGGACTTCCGGCTCCACGGCGATCGTTCGGGCAATGACCAGACGCTGCTGCTGCCCCCCGGATAAACCCAATGCCGACTCATGCAGTCGATCCTTGACTTCATCCCAGAGCGCAGCGGCTTTCAGCGCCCACTCGACAGCTTCATCGAGCACGCGCTTCTTGTTGATGCCCTGAATACGCAGCCCGTAGACCACGTTTTCATAAATCGTCTTGGGGAACGGATTGGGCTTCTGAAACACCATGCCGACGCGGCGACGCAACTCGGCGACTTCCTCGCCCTTGGTGTAGATGTTGTGCCCGTACAGGTTGATCGCGCCCTCGACCCGGCAACCATCGACCAGGTCGTTCATGCGGTTGAAGCAGCGCAACAACGTCGATTTGCCACACCCGGACGGACCGATGAACGAGGTCACCTTCTGCTTCGGGATATTCAGGGCAATATCGAACAGCGCCTGCTTGTCGCCATAGAACAGACTCAGGCCCGGCACTTCGATGGCCACGCTCTCGTCGGCCAGATCCAGACGTTGCTTGTGACGCCTCAGGGCCGACATGTTCATGCCACTCGTCGGGCTTTCATGCTGCATGGATTGCTCCTGTGCGAACTGTTCGCGTCATCGCACGGCCGCGTTTGCCAAAGGGCGAATTCGGGATCAATTGTCGAGCGCCTTGTACTTTTCCCGCAAATGGTTACGGATGCTCACCGCCGACAGATTGAGCAAGGCGATGACCAGCACCAGCAGCAGCGCGGTGGCATACACCAGCGGGCGTGCGGCCTCGACGTTGGGGCTCTGGAAGCCGACGTCGTAAATGTGGAAACCCAGGTGCATGATCTTCTGATCGAGGTGCAGATAAGGATAGTTGCCGTCCAGCGGCAGCGACGGCGCCAGCTTGACGACGCCCACCAGCATCAAGGGCGCAACTTCCCCGGCGGCACGCGCTACCGCGAGGATGAGCCCGGTCATCATCGCCGGGCTGGCCATTGGCAGTACGATTTTCCACAGCGTCTCGGCCTTGGTTGCACCCAGTGCCAGCGAACCTTCACGCAGGGTCAGCGGAATGCGCGCCAGCCCTTCTTCCGTCGCCACGATCACTACCGGCACGGCAAGCAGTGCCAGGGTCAGCGAGGCCCATAACAGGCCCGGCGTACCGAACGTCGGGGCCGGCAGCGCTTCAGGAAAGAACAGCCGATCCACCGAGCCGCCCAGCACATAGACGAAGAATCCCAGGCCAAACACGCCGTAGACAATCGCAGGCACACCGGCAAGGTTGTTCACAGCGATGCGAATCAACCGGGTAACCGGCCCCTGGCGCGCATACTCACGCAGGTAGACCGCCGCCAGCACACCGAACGGCGTGACGATCACGGCCATGATCAGGGTCATCATCACCGTGCCGAAGATCGCCGGGAAGATACCGCCCTCGGTGTTGGCTTCGCGTGGATCGGCGCTGAGAAACTCCCACAGTTTCTCGAAGTAGAAGCCAAGCTTGGTCACCGTGCCCATCGCATTGGGCTGATAGGCACGCACCACTTTGCCCAGGCTGAGCTCGATCTCTTTACCGTTGCCATCGCGTGCGGTCAGGCTGTCGCGATCAAAGGCCTGGTGCAGCCCGTCAAGGCGCGCCTCGATCACCTTGTAACGCGCATCCAGCTCGGCCCGCTCGGCAGCCATATCCGCTTGCGCGGCGGCATCCAGTCGGCCATCGAGTTCCAATTTACGGGCCTGCAGGCGCAGGCGCTCGATACCGTGATTGATGGCACCAATGTCTTTCTTTTCCAGGCTGTAGAGCTCGTCAGCCAGCTTTTCGACGCGTTTGATGCGCTCTTGCAGGACCGGCCATGCCGCCTCGCCTTCGGCCACGACACGCCCGCCTTCCTTGACGTTGACCAGATAGCCGTAGAAATTGCCCCACTCGCGACGCTCCAGCGTCATCAGGTCTGCAGGCCGGCTCTGCCCGGTCAGCCATTCGCCTACCACCCAGTTGAAGTCACTGGGGTTGAGATCGCGATTGCCGACCTTGAACAGCTCGCGGGTCATGAATTCCGGCCCTTGATCAGGCACCGGCAGGCCCGCGCTTTTCAGGCGCGCACGAGGTACTTGCTCCTGCTCGACCCGCTCGCCGACCAGAACGCTCGATTCCTGATTGGGCACCGCGTACTGCGCGCTCACCAGATCGGCGGGCCAGAAATGCCCAAGGCCACGCACGGCGATCACCGCCAACAGGCCGATGGTCATGATCACAGCGATGGATACGGCACCCGCACTCATCCAGACGCCGGGGGCGCCACTTTTGAACCAGTTCCTGAGGGAGTTCCGCTTCACCAACGCCTACCTTCCTTACAGCGACGAGTATTGCTTGCGCAGACGCTGACGAATCAGCTCTGCGAGGGTGTTCATCACGAAGGTGAACATCAACAGCACCAACGCCGCGAGAAACAGCACCCGATAATGGCTGCCGCCCACTTCCGACTCCGGCATCTCCACCGCGACATTGGCCGCCAGCGTACGCATGCCCTCAAACAGGTTCATGTCCATGATCGGCGTGTTACCGGTCGCCATCAGCACAATCATGGTTTCCCCCACGGCCCGGCCCATGCCGATCATCAAGGCGGAAAAGATGCCGGGGCTGGCGGTCAGAATCACCACCCGCGTCAGGGTCTGCCACGGCGTCGCGCCCAGTGCCAGCGAACCCAGCGTCAGGCTGCGCGGCACGCTGAACACAGCGTCTTCGGCAATCGAATAAATGTTGGGGATCACCGCAAATCCCATGGCGATGCCGACTACCAGTGCATTGCGCTGATCGTAGGTGATACCCAGGTGGTCACGAATCCAGGTGCTCATGTCACCCGCGAAGAACCAGTTCTCCAGATGCGGGCTCATGCTCAGTGAAAACCAGCCCACCAATAGCACGACCGGAATCAGAATCGCGCCTTCCCAGCCATCGGGAATACGCAAGCGAAACGAATCAGGCAGGCGGGTCCAGAAAAAGCCCACCAGCAAAATGCCGATCGGCGTAAGCAGCAACAGGCTGAAGATGCCGGGCAGATGCCCTTCCAGATACGGGGCCAGAAACAATCCGGCAAAAAAGCCGAGAATCACCGTCGGCATCGCTTCCATCAATTCGATCACCGGCTTGACCTTGCGGCGCATGCCCGGGGCCATGAAGTAGGCGGTGTAGATCGCGGCAGCCACGGCCAGCGGCGCGGCCAGCAGCATGGCGTAGAACGCCGCTTTCAGCGTGCCGTAGGTCAACGGCGCCAGGCTCAGCTTGGGCTCGAAGTCGGAGTTGGACGCCGTGGACTGCCAGATGTACTTGGGTTCATCGTAATTCTCGTACCAGACCTTGCCCCACAGCGAACTCCAGGAGACTTCCGGGTGCGGGTTGTCCAGCGTCAGCGGCAGCAGCTTGCCAGCGCTTTCAATCAGAATCCGGTTGGCGCGTGGCGATAACGCCAGAATACCGGGCCCCTCGGCGACCTTGTCGATCAGCAGGGTGCGGTGCGCTGTGCTGTGAAATACGCCCAGCTTGCCGGAAGCATCCAGAGCGATGAACCCCTTGCGGCGCTGCTCGGCCTTGATCTGCGCGATCGGTGCGCTGCCCAGGCTGAAATCGCGGATGCGCATCAGGCGCTGCTCACCGTCAGTGTCCCGGGCCATGAACCACTGGGACATACTGCCCTTCGAGTTGCCGATGATCAGCGAAATGCCGCCGACCAGTTGAGCGCTCGCCGTGATCTCGGCGTTGCCGTCTTCCAGCAATTTATAGCGGCCATTGAGGCTGCGATCGCGCAGGCTGAACACATCCGCCTGCGCGCGCCCGTTGATGACATACAACCATTGCTGACGCGGGTCGATGTAGATCGCCTTGACCGCTGCGGACATCTGCGGCAACTCGACACGCGTCTGCTCGCGGGTCATCTCGCCGGTCATCATGTTTTCTTTCTGTTCGAGCGAGATGACATGCAACTGAGTGCCGGTAGACCCTGCCAGCTTCAGGCTGTCGCCATCGGCACTGACGGTGACATGCTCGACCGCACGCCCGGCCTCATCCAGTACCAGGGGCGCTTCGCCGTAAGGCCAGGCCACGCTCGGGGTGATGGTTTTCTGATCGTTCGGGTAGGTCGTCAGGTAAGAATGCCTGAACACCAGCACCTGACCGTTGGACAAACCCAGGGCTATCAAGGGCGCGCCGGGCTGATCCTTGCCGATGGACGCAACGGACACGCCCGCAGGGAGCGGCAAGGCAATGCGCCGCAGCTCTGCGCCGTCCTCGCTGTTGAAAAAGACCACTTCGCCCTTGTCGGAAATGCGCATGCCGATCTGGTTCTGCTCTTCGATGGTAATCATCAGCGGAGCGCCGGCATCCTGCAGCCAGGCGGTATTCAGCGCAGGTTCGGCGGTCAGGCTGGCGCCTTTGAAGAGCGGCGCAACGACATAGGCCAGGTAGAAAAAGATCAGCGTAATGGCAGCCAGCACAGCAAGGCCGCCAATGGCGACGTACCAGTGAGTGAGCCGGTCGGTAAACGCACGGACACGACGCTTGCGCACCATCGCGGGCGTATTGAAATCAATACGCGCTGGAGGCGAGCTCTGGTCCATCGTCGATTTGAACAGCTCATTCATGCGCACACACCGTAGACGCCTTGTATGACAGAAACATTACAGCAAGGTGACGCAAGAAAGCCCGCTGCCTGCGAAACCGGCGGCGGACTGTTCAATTTGTATGCAGGCCAGTCCATTGAGCCCCGCTCCAACGCGTACGTGACTACTTTACCGCCACGCCACCCGCGCCCTGCAGGCCAAGATCGGCCAGCGTCTTCTCGACGACACGGGCGGGCAGCGGGATGTAACCGTCCTTCATCACCACTTCCTGGCCCTGTCTCGACAGCACCAGTTTTACAAACTCGGCCTCCAGCGGCGCCAAGGGCTGGTTCGGCGCCTTGTTCACGTAGACATAAAGGAAGCGCGACAGTGGATAACTGCCGTTCAGGGTATTGGCTTCGCTGTCTTCGACAAACTCGCCCCCTTCCTTCTTCGCCAGCGGCACAGTTCTGACGTTGGATGTCTTGTAACCGATGCCCGAATAACCGATGCCGTTAAGCGAATTGCTGATCGCGCTGACCACCGAAGCAGAGCCGGGCTGCTCGTTGACGTTGGCCTTGAAGTCGCCTTTGCACAGCGCTTCTTCCTTGAAATAACCGTAGGTACCCGACACTGAGTTACGACCGAACAACTGGATCGGTTTCCCTGCCAGATCGCCGGTCACGCCGACATCACCCCAGGTTTTCGCATCTGCCCTGGCGCCGCACAGGCGGGTCGCGGAGAAGATCGCGTCCACTTGCTGCAGGGTCAGGCCCTTGATCGGGTTGTCCTTGTGCACAAAAACCGCCAAAGCATCCACCGCGACCGGGATGGCAGTGGGCTTGTAGCCATGCTTCTGCTCGAAAGCCGACAGCTCGCCGTCCTTCATCCTGCGGCTCATCGGGCCCAGATTGGCCGTGCCCTCGGTCAGCGCGGGTGGCGCCGTGGAGGAGCCGGCCGCTTGAATCTGGATGTTCACGCTCGGGTATTCTTTCTTGTAGGCCTCGGCCCACAGGGTCATCAGATTTGCCAGGGTATCGGAGCCGACACTGGAGAGATTGCCCGACACACCGGAGGTCCTGGTATAGGCCTGGATGGCAGGGTCGACCGCAGCCAGCGTATTGGCTGCCGTCACTCCGGCGGCAACCAATGTCAGTGCAGTCATCAAACGCTTGAGTGTCATCCTTGCGCTCCTGGCAGGGTGTGTAGGTGTCCACGAGCCTTTTTGGGCCAGTCTTATGACTACTCTATGAATTGATTATGACAATAAGATGAAAAGGCTATCGACCTGTGCAGGTAGATAGCCTTTGGCTGTAGCGGTGCCCGAGCGATTCAGCAGCGGCTGATGATCAGCGCTTTCGGCTCAGCAAAAACACACCGATGGCCATGCCCAGACCGCAGAGGATCGCGACGTACCACGCCGGCCCCATCGGACTGCTCTTGAGCATGAAGGTCACGACCATCGGCGTCAGACCGCCGAAGATCGCGTACGCCAGGTTGTAGGAGAACGACAGCCCCGAGAAGCGCACCACAGGCGGGAATGCCTTGACCATGACGTAAGGAACTGCGCCGATCGTACCGACGAACAGACCGGTCACGGCATACAGCGGGAACAGCACTTCCGGATGGCTGCCGAGGATGTGATAGAACGTCCAGGAACTGACCAGCAAACCTGCGCTGCCCAGCAGAAACACCCAGCCTGCGCCGAAACGATCCGCCAGCGCGCCCGCAGCGATGCAACCCACGCTCAGGAAGACAATCGCCAGGCTGTTGGCTTTCAGCGCGGTAGCGGCCGGAAAGCCATAGATGGTTTGCAGGATGGTCGGTGTCATCAGGATCACGACGATGATGCCGGCAGACAGCAACCAGGTCATCAGCATCGACAGCGCAACGGCGCCACGATGATCACGCAGTACCGCCTTGAGCGGCACCTCTTCGGCCAGTGCCTTGCGCAGTTGCAGCTCGGCAAACACCGGCGTTTCATGCAGCAGGCGACGCAGATACACCGACATCAGACCGAACACGCCACCCAGCAGGAAAGGGATACGCCATGCGTAATCCGATACCTCGACGGGGGTATAGATGCTGTTGATCGCCGTGGCGACCAGCGAGCCCAGCAGGATGCCCGCTGTCAGGCCCGCGGTCAGGGTGCCGCAGGCATACCCGACACGCCGTGCAGGCACATGCTCGGACACGAAGACCCAGGCGCCAGGCACTTCACCGCCGATGGCGGCACCTTGAATGACGCGCATCAACAACAGCAGAATCGGCGCCCACATGCCGATCTGTGCGTACGTCGGTAGCAGACCCATGATCAGGGTCGGCACCGCCATCATGAAAATGCTCAGCGTGAACATTTTCTTGCGCCCCAGCAGATCGCCGAAGTGCGCCATGATAATGCCGCCCAGGGGTCTCGCCAGATAACCGGCGGCGAAAATGCCGAACGTCTGCATCATGCGCAGCCAGTCGGGCATGTCCACCGGGAAAAACAGTTTGCCGACCACCGCCGCGAAAAACACGAAAATGATGAAGTCGTAGAACTCCAGCGCGCCACCCAGGGCCGACAGCGAAAGGGTTTTGTAATCGCTGCGAGTCAAAGGCCGCGCAGGCTGCGTGGAACTTGGAGGAACAGATGACATGACAAGGCTTCTCTTTACGTGTTCTTTGAAAAGGGGCGAGCGACAGCAACGCTGGCTGCTGCGGGGTGCCGTGCAGAAGCGATTGTCGGGAGCAACGGCGCAGATAGGCACCAAAATTGCGTGTACAGGCAGTCTTGTCACCTGTAGAGGTCCAGCAAGATAGCAAATTGCTACAAAAAACACATGGCAGAACTGCCACTGACACAAAATGAAGACCCCACGGTCGTTCTATGACGCAACGCCCGATATACTCGCAAGTCGTCAACAGCCTTGGGAAGTTGTGCGAAAACGTCTGAATCAGCGGGTTTCGCAGAGTTTCCCTTTGGGCCACACCGGCGCTGAACACATAATGTTCATGCTCATGGTTTTGAATGGCACCTGTTAACCGCGGCATACAATAATGAGAGTCATGGGTCAGAGGCACCCTAGGCATGATCGAGCTCGAACAAGAAGATCCAACCCCGCAAGGCGACCTTGCACTGCAAATCACCGCCCTTCCCCGCGAAACCAATGGCTTTGGCGACATCTTTGGTGGCTGGCTGGTGTCCCAGATGGACCTGGCAGGCACAGCTATGGCCAGCAAAGTCGCGGGTGGCCGCGTGGCGACCGTGGCCATCGATCGCATGGCGTTTCTGGTCCCGGTCGCGGTCGGCGAACAGCTTTCCTTCTATACCCGCACCCTGGAAGTCGGACGCACCTCGATCAAGATGATGGTCGAAGTGTGGAGCGACGACCCGCTCACCAGCGAATGGCGCAAGGTCACCGAGGCCGCGTTCGTATTCGTGGCCATAGATGCCAGCGGCCGGACGCGCTCGGTTCCCGCGCGACGGTAAATTGTCGCTCGGCTCCAGGTTGGCTGCCCGGTTAAACTCGCCCTGCATGAAGCGGTCTATTTTCGTCACGGTCATTGAGTGAGAACTTTGCATGCCAACATCCCCGGTTGAACCCACCGTTGAATCCATCCTTTACGATGAGCTGAACTGCTGGCGTATTTGCCACGGCGAAGCAGAGCTGCTGGTTGCGCAACAAGGCGCACACATCCTCAGCTATCAAGTGGCCGGGCAGCAGCCGCTGGTGTGGCTGAACGAAGAGGCCGTTTTCAAGCGCGGCAAACCCATTCGTGCAGGCATGCCGATCTGCTGGCCGTGGTTCGGCAATCTGGAGCGCAACCCGCAAAGCGTGCAGGCCATGCGCGACAGCAGCGAACCTGCCAAGGCACATGGCGAAGTGCGAGCGCTCGACTGGCAGTTGCTGGGTATCGGCGCAGATGGCGATGCACTGCTGGTGGAGTTCGTCCTTCCCGAGGCCGAAGGCCACTTGCCGGGCTGGCCGCACAATGTCGCCCTGAAATTGAGCATTCGTCTGGACCACGCACTGAATGTCAGTCTGGTCAGCTACAACTGTGGCACTGAGCCTGTGGTGATCAGCCAGGCGCTGCATACCTATTTCGCAGTCAGCGATGTACGTCAGGTCAGCGTCGAAGGGCTCGACGGCCTGCGTTACATCGAAACCCTGGCAAACTGGGAAGAACGCGAGCAGACCGGCGACCTGACCTTCACAGGCGAAACCGACCGCATCTACAAGGACACACCAGGCGTGCTCAGCATCGTTGACCCGCAGTGGCAGCGACGCATCCACATCCGCAGCACGGGCTCGAACTCAGCCATCCTATGGAACCCGTGGATCGAGAAGACCGGCAAGTTCACCGACATGGCAGCAGACGGCTGGCAGCGCATGGTCTGCGTCGAAACCGCCAACGTGCTGGACGACGTGGTCACCCTGGCACCGGACCAGATGCATGTTCTGGGAGTGAGTATCTGGAGCGAGGCGCTCTGATCAGTAATTGATCAAGCCCATCAAAGGTCCGACTCAACCACCACGCGGACCTTTGAGGCATCCATCGCATACGCAGCATCGGCAAGGTCGTTACTGACCTTCTCGATTTTCAGGGTGCCTTCTACCCACAGTGGTGTGTAGATATCATCCAGTTTCAGACCCTTGGGGTAACGCACCAGCACCAGCTGGTTAGGCGGCGGTGGTGGAACGTGAATGCAGGCGCCTGGATAAGGCACGATGAAGAACAGCGTGCTGCGGCCCTTGGCGTCGGTTTCGAGAGGCACAGGGTAGCCGCCAAGACGAATCGTCTTGCCGTTCATTGCCGGGACGGTTTTGGTCGAATACATGACTGCAGGCAAACCCTTGCTCTGCTTCAGTCCACCCTTGCTGTCGAACGTGCCCATGGCTTCCGGAGAATTGTGGTCAATCTCGGGCATGGCTTCGAGGGCTTTTTGATCGGACTTGGGCATCAGCTCAAGCCAGTCGGTTTCCGGCAACTGGGCGTATGCGGGACCGCAGAGCGCGGATAACAGCAGAAGAGTCATCAACAGGAAGCGACGCATGATAAAGCTCGGCAAAGGGGTGGAAAGTTGCCGAGCATTCTAGCCCTCTGCGCACTGTAAAACAGAGGGCTGACGCCTAAGCGTTATTTCTTTTTGATCATGCCGTAGATAACCAGCAGGATGATTGCACCTACCAGCGCGCCGAGGAAACCTGCACCCTCGCCTGCCTGATAGATACCCAGCGCCTGACCACCGTAAGTGGCTGCAAGCGAACCGGCGATACCCAGCACGATGGTCATGATCCAGCCCATGCTGTCGTCGCCCGGCTTCAGAAAGCGAGCCAACAGACCAACGATCAGGCCGATAAAGATGGTTCCAATGATACCCATGCCATTTCCCTCTGTATTAAGTGAATACGCCCGGGCTGACAGCAGCCCCGACCTACTGCTATCTGAGAACGACGAGAGGGAATGGTTCCGGCGCAATGGCCAGTTTGCTTCGGGGTGGAGAATTCTTCATGAATGACGGGGCTGAACCTACCTGAACGGAGGCCAGGCGTCTCGAACAGTGCTTCAACGCGAAGCATCGGCACGACAGTTAGAAACGCTCGTTGCGCACGCTCTGCGTGGGAATGCAGTTCTCGACGCTCCGTGTCGCAAAAGGACGCGGCGTCTCCTGAAACTGCGTGCCAACGCGGAGCATCGGCACGCTAGCCGTGGGCCTGATCAGCCTTTGATCAGCGCTTCTACCAACTTCACCTGACGATCCAGCGTTGCGCGGTCAGCGCTGCGAACCGTGGCGTGTCCGACCTTGCGGCCAGCCTTGAACGCCTTGCCGTAGTGATGCAGGTGGCAGTCTTCGACAGCGATGACCTTGTCCACTGCGGGCACTTCACCAATGAAGTTGAGCATGGCGCTTTCACCGACCTTGGCTGTAGAGCCCAGCGGCAGACCGGCAACCGCCCGAAGGTGGTTTTCGAACTGGCTGCACTCGGCGCCTTCGGTGGTCCAGTGACCGGAGTTGTGGACGCGCGGCGCAATCTCGTTGGCTTTCAGGCCACCGTCGACCTCAAAGAATTCGAATGCCAGCACGCCCACGTAATCCAGCTGCTTCAGGACGCGGCCGGCGTAGTCTTCGGCCAGTGCCTGCAAAGGATGATCAGTGCTGGCGATGGACAGACGCAGGATGCCGCTGTCATGCGTGTTGTGCACCAGCGGGTAGAACCGGGTCTCGCCATCACGCGCGCGCACGGCAATCAACGACACTTCACCGCTGAACGGTACGAAGCCTTCCAGCAGGCACGGCACGCTGCCCAGCTCGGCGAATGTGTCGACCACATCGGCTGCCGAACGCAGGACCTTCTGGCCCTTGCCGTCATAACCCAGGGTGCGGGTTTTCAGCACGGCAGGCAGACCGATGCTGGCTACTGCAGCATCCAGGTCGGCCTGCGACTGGATATCGGCGAATGCCGGCGTCGGGATGCCCAGGTCCTTGAACATGCTCTTTTCGAACCAGCGGTCACGCGCAATGCGCAACGCTTCGGCGCTCGGATAGACCGGTACGAACTGTGACAGAAACGCCACGGTCTCGGCCGGAACGCTTTCAAACTCGAAGGTCACCAGATCGACTTCATCCGCCAACTGACGCAGATGATCCAGATCGCCGTAATCGGCACGCAGATGCTCGCCAAGTGCCGCAGCACAGGCGTCCGGCGCAGGATCGAGAAAGGCGAAGTTCATGCCCAGCGGCGTACCTGCCAATGCCAACATGCGGCCCAGCTGGCCGCCACCGATTACACCGATCTTCATGGAAAAACCTCAGGCGTGGCGTGGGTCTGGATTGTCCAGGACGCTGTCTGTCTGTTCAGTGCGAAATTTCTTCAGCGCTGCGTGGAATTGCGGGTACTTTGCGCCGAGGATGCTCGCTGAAAGCAGCGCTGCGTTGATTGCACCCGCCTTGCCGATCGCCAGGGTCGCGACCGGGATACCGGCCGGCATCTGCACGATCGACAACAGCGAGTCGACACCCGAGAGCATTGAAGACTGCACCGGAACGCCCAACACAGGCAGGTGGGTCTTGGCAGCGCACATGCCCGGCAAGTGAGCGGCACCACCAGCACCGGCGATGATCACTTCAATACCACGGCCTTCCGCTTCGTCGGCGTACTGGAACAGCAGATCCGGTGTGCGGTGCGCTGACACCACCTTGACTTCAAAAGGGATGCCGAGCTTTTCCAGCATATCGGCGGTGTGGCTAAGGGTGGACCAATCGGACTTGGAGCCCATGATCACGCCAACCAGTGCGCTCATCGTCGTGCCTCTCATCGGGCGCCCGCAGGCGCGTCTGAAAACAACAAGCCACGCGGGGGAACCGGCGTGGCTTGTTGTACGAATAATGACCGGTTTAACCGGCCAAAGGCCGCGCAGTATACCGCAAAGCGCCAGGATGACAGCCCCCATACGCTCAACCGTCCAGGTTTTTATAGCGGAAGGCAGCACGGAAAAATCCGGCAGAGAGTCGGCACTTGTACTGCACACTAATCAAACAAGGGCTACTGCGATAGATGTCGATCCTGATTTCCTGTCAACGCCAGTTGCTATTAGATCTCCGGCACCGGACTACACACGGCCCGGCCACAATCCACCTACTCAAGGATGAGTGTGATGATCAAGAAATATACAAGCTGTCTGGTGCTATGTGCGCTGGCGCTGAGCCATGCGGCATGGGCCAACAATAGCGCCTCCAGGCAACCGTTGACCCTGTACCTGGTTCTCCACAACGACACGTCACATCACGGCACCCAGGAACTACGCCAGGACTACTTCGCCTGGCTCATAAAAGATCTGGAAAGCTTCACGGGTCGTTATGTGCGATTGGCGTTCATTCGCGACGTCCCGGGCCTTACTGACTTCGCTTATCAGAGCGACGATGTAGACGAAACCTATTACGCCTGGAAAAACAGGATGGATCGGTATGTCATCGACCACGGCCTGGAGCGCAACGCGACCACCAAGTACCTGCTGTTGACTCAGAACAGGATCAACTCAAAGACTCTGGGCGCCAGCACCGACAAAAGCTACACAGGCATAGCCTCACTGGAAACATTCGCAATCCCCGCGCACGAGCTGGGCCATATGCTCGGCGGCACTCATGAGGCCGCAGAGGTTATCTATAAGGGGGGATGGTGGTGTCAGACGAATATCATCGAAAGCCACGAAAAAATACGCTCCAATTGCTATGTCTACAGCGACGCCAACAAGCAAATCATTGCTGATCATCTGAACAGATTTCCCTGAGCAGACCAGGGTCGCTCTCCGGCATCGCCAGGAGCGGCGCTTGTCACCGGGAATCTGGCGCCGCCGCACCTTCAAGCTTGCGCCACAACAGGCGCACGTTGGCCTTGCGCACCAGTGCGCAGCGGTACAGGCGGATCTCCAGCGGCACATGCCACTGCGGTCCGCCACACACCACCAGTTCACCGCGCGCCAGCTCGGCGCGCACACTCAGTTGCGGCACCCAGGCAATCCCCAACCCTTCCAGCGCCATGCTTTTCAAGCTGTCGGCCATGGCCGTCTCGTAAACCGTCGTGAAGCGCAGATTGCGCTGACGCAACAACAGGTTCACCGACCGCCCGAGAAAGGCCCCGGCGCTATAGGCAAGCAGCGGCACACTGCCCTCGCCTTCCATATCGAATAACGGCCGCCCCTCGGCATCGGCGGCACAGACCGGCAACATCTCGGTGTGGCCCAAATGCAGCGAGGGAAAGATTTCGGCGTCCATCTGCAGCGCGGCATCGGGATCGTAGAACGCCAGCATCAGATCACAGCCACCTTCGCGCAACGCATGCACCGCGTCGCCGACATTGGTTGCCACCAGCCGGGTGGCAATGTTCAGCCCTTCGTTGCGCAATTGGGCGATCCAGCGCGGAAAGAACCCCAGTGCCAGAGAGTGCGCCGCAGCCACCTGCATGACCTCGCCCTGCCCGCCTTCCAGGTGATGCAGATGACGCACGACTTCGCCCAGTTGCTCGACCACGGTACGGGCCGTGACCAGAAACAATTGTCCGGCAGCGGTCAACTCGATGGGCGTACGCGAGCGATTGACCAGTGTCAGCCCCAATGCCGACTCAAGACTGCGAATACGCCGGCTGAATGCCGGCTGAGTCACGAAGCGACGCTCGGCGGCCTGAGAAAAGCTGCGAGTGGCCGCCAGGGCGCTGAAATCCTCCAGCCATTTGCTTTCCAGATTCATCAGGTCCTCCCGGACAATGGATGACGGCTTCGACAGGCAATTGCGCGTGCCCTGCGGCACCAGTTTGCAGCGTCCTGGTGGGACGCCCGGCGAAGCGAGGCGGATACATACCCTGACGGCGCAGCAAATGTGACCGAAGAAGCGCACCGGTGCGACATTTTGCCCCCTTTACGCACTGAACGGAATCCAGGTCACGCGCTGATTATGCCGTTATTGCATAGGCCAGCGTTTAACAGCATTGGTCAATCGAAGACGGCAAGCCCACTATTCGTGGCGTTCCGGCATTGTCCGTGCCTTTTTGAGACTTTTTTTATCATGTCCTCGCCTGCATCATCGCGCATCGAAAAAGACCTGCTTGGTGTTCTCGAAGTACCTGCCAACGCTTATTACGGCATCCAGACCCTGCGAGCGGTGAACAACTTTCACCTCTCCGGCGTGCCGCTTTCGCACTACCCGAAACTGGTAGTCGCGCTGGCCATGGTCAAGCAGGCGGCAGCAGATGCAAACCATCAGCTCGGACACCTCAATGACGCCAAGCATGCGGCGATCAGCGAGGCCTGCGCCCGCCTGATCCGCGGCGACTTCCATGATCAGTTCGTGGTCGACATGATTCAGGGCGGCGCCGGCACGTCCACCAACATGAATGCCAACGAAGTCATCGCCAACATCGCTCTGGAAACCATGGGTTTCGAGAAAGGCGAATACAAACACCTGCACCCCAACAACGATGTCAACATGGCGCAGTCGACCAACGACGCCTACCCCACCGCGATCCGTCTGGGTCTTCTGCTGGGTCACGACGCCCTGCTCGCCAGCCTGTCCAGCCTGATTCAGTCCTTCGCCGCCAAGGGCGAAGAATTCAACCATGTGCTGAAGATGGGCCGCACCCAGTTGCAGGACGCCGTTCCAATGACCCTGGGTCAGGAGTTCCGCGCCTTTGCCACCACCCTGACCGAAGACCTCAACCGCCTGCGCAGCCTGGCACCCGAGCTGTTGACCGAAGTGAACCTGGGCGGAACCGCCATCGGTACCGGCATCAACGCCGACCCCGGCTATCAGAAGCTGGCGGTCGATCGTCTGGCGCTCATCAGCGGTCAGCCTCTGGTGCCTGCTGCCGATCTGATCGAAGCGACCTCCGACATGGGCGCCTTCGTGCTGTTCTCGGGCATGCTCAAGCGTACCGCGGTCAAGCTGTCGAAAATCTGCAACGACCTGCGCCTGCTGTCCAGCGGCCCGCGCACCGGCATCAACGAAATCAACCTGCCGGCACGCCAGCCAGGCAGCTCGATCATGCCCGGCAAGGTCAACCCGGTGATCCCGGAAGCGGTCAATCAGGTTGCTTTCGAAATCATCGGCAACGACCTGTCGCTGACCATGGCTGCCGAAGGCGGACAACTGCAGCTCAACGTGATGGAGCCGCTGATCGCCTACAAGATCTTCGACTCGATCCGTCTGCTGCAGCGCGCCATGGACATGCTGCGCGAGCACTGCATCGTCGGCATCACCGCCAACGAACAGCGCTGCCGCGAGCTGGTCGAGCATTCGATCGGTCTGGTCACCGCCCTGAACCCCTACATCGGTTACGAAAACTCCACCCGTATCGCCCGCATCGCGCTGGAAACCGGCCGCGGCGTGCTGGAACTGGTGCGTGAAGAAGGTCTGCTCGACGACGCCATGCTCGACGACATCCTGCGCCCGGAAAACATGATCGCTCCCCGTCTGGCCCCCTTGAAGGCCTGACAGGGAATGACCTGCGCAACCTGCTCACCAGATTGAGGGCCTAGACACCCCTCAATTTTTTGAGGGTCTGGGAGTGATTCTCCAGACCCTTTTTTTTGCCCGCAGCAAAGGGCTCCGACACTGGACCCAGAGCCTTCGGCACACCACTTTTGCGGAGCCATCCGTGGAAGTATTCATTCATCGTCGCGAATGAAGAATCAGCCGTACAAGAAAGCGACTACAGACGTAAAAACTTTGCACCGGTATAGTGCGCCCCCTCAAAAGTAGCGAGGAATAACAAAAATGCTGGAAATGATTAACGACTTTCTCTCCGGTAAAGTACTGATCGTACTTATCGTAGGCCTGGGTAGTTACTTCACGATCCGCTCGCGTTTCGTTCAGTTTCGACACTTTTTCCACATGTTCTCGGTTTTTCGCGACAGTCTGCGCAGCAGCGCGGGCCAGTTGAGTTCGTTTCAGGCCCTGATGCTCAGCCTTGCGGGCCGCGTCGGTGCCGGTAACATCGCAGGCGTCGGCATTGCCGTGACGCTCGGCGGTCCGGGTGCCGTGTTCTGGATGTGGGTGACCGCACTGGTCGGCATGGCCAGCAGCTTCATCGAGTGCTCCCTCGCTCAGCTCTACAAGCGCAAGGATTCCGAAGGCCAGTTCCGTGGCGGTCCGGCGTTCTACATCCAGCACGGTCTGGGTAAACGCTGGCTGGGCATGGTCATGGCCGTACTGCTGCTGGTGACCTTCGGTTTTGCCTTCAACGGCCTGCAATCGCACGCTGTGACCGACTCGCTGAAAAGTGCGTTCAACGTCGACACCCGAACCACCGGCATCTGTCTGGTCGTACTGCTGGGCCTGGCCTTCGTTGGTGGCATCAAGCGTATCGCGGCTATTTCCGACCTGCTGGTTCCGGTCAAGACCCTGATCTACATCGCGGTCACCATCTACGTCATCGTCCTGCAGATCGACCACGTTCCCGGCATGCTGATGACCATCGTCAGAAGCGCCTTCGGCCTTGATCCGGTATTCGGCGGCCTGATCGGCAGCGCGATCGTGATGGGCGTCAAACGTGGCGTCTTCGCCAACGAAGCCGGTCTGGGCAGTGCGCCCAACGTGGCTGCCGTGGCACACGTCGAGCACCCGGTAGCGCAGGGCGTGGTTCAGGCGTTCAGCGTGTTCCTCGACACCTTCGTGATCTGCACCTGCACCGCCTTGCTGATTCTTCTGTCCGGTATCTACGACATCGGCTACGACGGCAACGGTATCGTTCTGGCACAGAACTCGCTGGCAGCCGTAGTCGGTGACTGGGGCAGAATCTTCATCAGCGTAGCGTTGGCCCTGTTCGTCTTCACCTCGATTCTCTACAACTACTACCTGGGCGAAAACAGCCTGCGGTTCCTGTTTGGCGAGAAGATCCAGACCATCATCATCTACCGTATCGCGGTGCTGGTATTGATCATGTGGGGTGCCGTCGTCGACCTGAAAGATGTACTGGCGTTCGCCGACATCACCATGACCATGCTGGCGTTCGTCAACCTGATCGCGCTCGCAATGCTGTTCAAAGTCGTCAAGCGCATTTTGAACGACTACGATGCGCAACGCCGGGCCGGGGTCAAGACGCCGGTGTTCGATTCCAGTCAGTTCCCTGATCTGGACCTGGACCGCAACGCATGGCCGGCCAATCCGACCCGTCAGTCGACACAGGACGCCGAAGCGGCAGCCAAGCCTGTACCCGAAGCACGATAACCACCGCGACACTACGCCGGAGTAGAGCCATGCCTCATGACGCACAACAACCAGCCCAACGCGTAATGGTTCTTTACACCGGCGGCACCATTGGGATGCAGGCCAGCGCCAACGGCCTGGCACCGGCCTCCGGTTTCGAAGCGCGAATGGCCGGGCAACTGGCCGAGCACCCGGAACTGGTGGTGCCGCAGTGGCACTTTCGCGAGATGTCGCCGCTGATCGACAGCGCCAACATGACGCCTTCCTACTGGTTGCGTCTGCGCGAGGCGGTGATCGAGGCGGTTGAGGTCGACGGTTGCGATGCGGTGCTGGTTCTGCATGGCACCGACACCCTGGCGTACAGCGCAGCGGCGATGAGCTTCCAGTTGCTGGGGTTCAGCGCACCGGTGCTGTTCACCGGCTCTATGCTGCCTGCCGGCGTGCAGGACAGCGATGCCTGGGAAAACGTCAACGGCGCCCTGCTGGCGCTGGGGTCGGGTCTGGTGTCAGGCGTTCAGTTGTATTTTCACGGGCAACTGATGACACCTGTACGCTGCGCGAAAATTCGCAGCTTCGGCCGTCAACCGTTCGCACCGCTGCAACGCTCGCGTGGCGGCCATGCGGTGGTTTCGCTCCCTGACGCATTGAACTATCGCCAGCCGAAGACACTGGCAGAGGTCGCAGTATTACCACTGTTTCCGGGTGTCGGTGCTGCTCAGCTGGACGGTTTGATCAATAGCGGTATCCGCGGTCTGGTGCTCGAGTGCTTCGGCAGCGGCACAGGCCCAAGTGACGATCCGCAATTTCTGGCCAGTCTGGAGAACGCCCGAGCGCTGGGTGTCTGTGTGGTCGCGATTACCCAGTGCCATGAGGGCGGTGTCGAACTGGATGTCTACGAAGCGGGCAGCCGACTGCGTGGTGCAGGCGTGCTCTCCGGTGGTGGCATGACCCGTGAGGCCGCGCTCGGCAAGCTGCATGCGCTGCTGGGCGCACGCCTGACGACCGAGGAAGTACGGCGCCTGGTCGAACTGGACCTGTGTGGCGAGCTGCGTTAAGCGGCTACTTCTGCTTTACCCGAGGCGTCACGCACTCGCGCGACGCCTCACCCCTTCATGAAGCCTTGCATTCTTCCTGCGCGCCCCTGAGCATCGAATCCAGATTGCGCTCGATGTTTTCGCACAACGCCGTCATCTGAATCTCATGTTCACTGGCACGGAACGGGCTCTGCAGGTCAGTACCGATCTTCTCGATCGCCAACAGCATGAAACCCACCACCGTCGACGCCAGCGGCGTGAACCAGCCAAGGGTCTCCACCAGACCAATCGGTACGATAAGGCAGAACAGCGTGATGAACAGGCGCGGAAAGGCTACGTACGGATAAGGCAACGGTGTATTGGCAATACGCTCCATGCCGCCCTGGCAATTGGAGATGTCCACCATGGTCGACTCCAGACGTGCCAGACGAATGCTGTCCAGCCGCCCGGCCTGATACTCCTTGGCCAACAGCGCAGCCGACGTATTGAGCAGGTCGTTGGGAAAGTTGTTGGTGTCGTGACGACGTTCAAATTCCTCGCGAGGAATCAGCATCTGAACCTCATCACCACATTTGGCGCCCTTCAGGTGCGCAGACAGGCACTTCACATACGCGACATGGCGACGCAACAGTGTGGCCTTGACCGGGTTGATCCCGTCGTCATCCTCGACCAGCGTCAGCACTTGCCGAGCGAAGCTGCGTGAACTGTTGACCAGCGCACCCCATAGCGTCCTGGCTTCCCACCAGCGGTTATAGGCACTTGAGTTGCGGAAGCTGGTCAGCACCACCAGCGCCGAGCCCAGCAGGGTCAACGGCATGGACGGCAAGGTGATCTTGCGTTCCAGGTAGAGCATGAAGTCGACCGTGACAATCACGTCCCAGATCAACAGCCAGAAAAGCGACCATCCTACGTAGCCGATGGTCTTGCCGAGAAAACGGATTTTCGAAATGATCGTTTGCTGCAAAAGAACCACCCCATCGAAAAATAAGCGAACCGCATACGCACAGTTACCGCATGGCCTTTGAATACGAAACCGGCAGTTGGTTCGCAAGCGGCCCGCTTGTCTCGGGGTTTCAGACGTTTTCAGCAGCCATTAAGAGCCACCTGTGGACGCTCGCCGGTGAAGAAAATCGGCCGCAGGCGGACACCAACGACGTTACCGGCGTAGGCCGCTACCAGCCACAGCCAGCCGTGCAGGCTGCCGGATGCGATACCGCTGAAGTACGCACCGATGTTGCAGCCGTAGGCCAGTCGCGAACCGTAGCCCAGCAGCAAGCCGCCGATGACCGCCGCCACCAGCGAGCGCGTGGGGATATCGAGGCTGGGTGCAAAACGACCTGCCAGACCTGCCGCCAGCAAGGCACCGAGCATGATGCCGATGTCCATCACACTGGTGATGTCTTCCCACACCGGAGCCGCCAGCGCCTTGGCGTTGGCAGCGCTCTGCCAGAACACCCAGCTGCCGACGTCTACCCCCAGCCCGCTGGCCGCTTTTGCACCCCACAGCGCGAACGCCGAGGTGATGCCCCACGGACGACCGGCCAACGCCAGCGTTGCGTAATTGAGAAGCGCCAGCGCGACAGCGCCCCAGACCAGAATCCACGGCCCGCGCAGCACACGACTCAGACCGCGATGGTCCGTGGCTGGCGGCGTTTCAAGCTGGCCATGACGGCGCTTTTCGAGCTTGACGGTCACCAGGGCGATCAAGCCGAACAGCGCCAGATTGACCAGCAGCGCAGGCAGCACGCCGAAGGTTTTGACCACCGACACCGCCGGGAACGAAGGCAGGGCAAACCACCAGTCGACGTGATGGGTGGCAATCAGTGAGCCGAGGATGAAAAACAGCAAGGTCACCAGCATCCGCGCATTGCCACCACCGGCAGTGAACAGTGTGCCGGACGCACAGCCACCGCCCAGCTGCATGCCGATGCCGAAAATGAACGCGCCGACGACAACCGAAATCCCGACCGGAGCAACCAGACCAGTGACTGGCTGGCCAAACAGCGTGCCCGCGCCCAGTGCCGGGAAAAACAGCACAACGGCGACCGCCAGCATGACCATTTGCGCGCGCAGGCCTGCACCCCGCCGCTCGCGGATGAACACCCGCCAGGCCGAGGTGAAACCAAATGCCGCGTGATACAGCGTTACGCCCAACGCCGCGCCGACGATCCACAGCATCACCTGACGGGTGCCGACACTGAGCAGAAGGAACTGGGCGCCCATCAGCAGCAGGAACAGCGCGGCCAGCGGCGCGCCGAACTTGCGTCCGGGTGTTGCAGTAAGAGAGTTGTTCATGGGTATCTCAAGGACAGGTAACAGAAAGCACAGATTATACGCCTGCCAACGGGACTACTCGGACCAGACCTCGCGCAGCCTGTTCAATGCCTCGACCATCTCGTACTCGGGCACTGCGGCAAACCCCAGCACCAGCCCGGCCCGGTTATCCACAGGCTCAGTGGAATCAGGCAGCCAGTAATCACTCAGGGCATTCATTTCGACCCCGACGCCATTGGCCTTGGCAATCAGCGCCTGCTCACGCGCCACGCTGTCGACCTTGACCATGACATGCAGCCCGGCAACCCCTCTGGGCATTGTCGCGCATCCCGGAATATCGGCAGGCCAGTTATCCAGCAGCACATTGCGCCGACTGAGCGCCGCGCGCCGCATGCGACGTATGTGTCGCTGGAAATGACCCGACGCAATAAATTGCGCCATGACCGCCTGAACGCCAATTTCAGTATGGCGCATGTCCACGGCCTTGCGCTGGCTGAACATCGGCACCAGTTGCTCTGGCAAAACCAGATACCCGAGGCGCAGCGCCGGGAAGGCGATTTTGCCGAACGTCCCGACGTAGAGCACGCGCGCGTTGCGGTCGAGCGCGGCCAGAGGCGCCAATGGTGAACCGCTGTAGCGATACTCACCGTCGTAATCATCCTCGACAATCCAGCCTTGGTGTTTCTCGGCCCAGGCCAGCAATTCCAAGCGCCTTGCCAGGCTCATCACCACGCCGGTCGGGTACTGGTGTGAAGGTGTCACGTAGGCCAGGCTGCAGTCTGCCTGCTCGAGGTCGGCGCAACGCATGCCTTCGTTATCCACAGCCACCCCGTGCAATCGGGCACCTGCCAGTGCAAACGCATGACCGGCCGCCCGATACCCCGGATTCTCAACGGCGACGCCCTCGCCCGGGGCAAGAAGCAACTGTGCACAAAGGCTGATCGCATGCTGTGCACCACTGGTGATCACAATTTGCTCAGCACTGCAATGCAGCCCACGCGATGAGCGCAGGTAGACCGCAATCAGTTCACGTAACCGCGAGTCTCCCGCCGCTGACCCATAACCGAGCTGAGCAAGGTCCGGCTTGCGCCAAAAAGCGGCATACAGCTTGCCCCACAAGGCAAAGGGGAAAAGATCGAACGCCGGTACGCCTACCCGAAAGGCCCGCGGCCTACCCGTTGGTGGTTCATGCAAACGATGCTTTTCGAGCAGCGCGCGTGTCGGGTTGTGGATAACTTCACAGGAGGAATCTGACGGCATTTCAGCCGCGATTGTGGACAAACCTGTGCGTAAGCCTGTGGATACACCTGTGGGTAAGTTGGTGGATAGTTTTTTACGGCTTGCCCGTCGAGGCGAAGAGTTTGCTTCAGAGAGCTGCGCGACATACGTGCCGTCGCCAACGCGCCCTTCAATGAAGCCCTCGGCATACAGCTGGTCGTAGGCCCGTATCACGCTGTTACGGGAGATGCCCAGTGAATGTGCCAAATCGCGGCTGGCTGGCAGGCGCGTGCCGCTGCTCAGGCGCCCATCGAGGACCTGCTGGCGCAACAGGCTATAAAGCTGCTTGCTCAGGCCCTGATTCGGGTCCAGCGCGATACCGGTGAGCGTGGACGGAAACGCAACGGGGACATCAGGCATGCATTGGCCCTATTGAAACTATCAAAAATGGATCTTACATCAGACCAATGCCTTGCCTACGATCCGGTCATCAGCCAAGGATATTCCCCATGTACATCCCCGCCGCTTTCAAGGACAACGACACACCGAGCCTGCATCAGCAGATGGAGCAGACGCGCCTGGCGATTCTGGTCACTGACGGCGCAGAGGGCTTGCAGGCGACCCACCTGCCGCTGCTGTTGCGCCGCGACGAAGGCCCCCGAGGCACACTTTACGGGCATCTGGCCAAAGCCAATCCACAGTGGCAGCAGTTGAGCTCCGGCGCCGAAGCACTGGTGGTTTTTCCTGGCGGCGATGCCTACGTCAGCCCGTCGTTCTACCCAGGCAAGGCAGAGCACGGCAAGGTCGTACCCACATGGAATTATGTGGCCGTGCATGCCTATGGGCAGGCCGAGGTTTTTACCGACGTCGCGCACTTGCATCAATTGCTGGCTGACCTGACCCATCGCCATGAATCCGGCCGGGCGCAACCCTGGTCCATTGACGATGCGCCGGCGGACTACATCGCAAAAATGCTTGGAGCGATTGTCGGATTCGCCATTCCGGTGCAGCGGCTACAGGGCAAACGTAAACTCAGTCAGAATCGCAACGCTGCGGACATGGCCGGTGTGCGCGACGGCCTCGCCGCAAGCCAGGATGCAAATGACCAACTGATCGCTCGCTTGATGAGCGAAGGAAGCAGCTCATGACCGATGTGCGAATTCGCCCCGTTAGCGTCGACGATCATCACGCGTGGCTGCCTCTGTGGCAGGCCTATCTGCGCTTCTACAACACCGAGCTGGCCGAAGGCGTCAGCGACACCACCTGGCAACGCCTTGTGGCCCCAAACGAACCGACTCACTCGGCGCTCGCCTGGCTGGGTGACGAGGCGGTGGGCATGGTGAACTTCATCTACCATCGCTCCAACTGGAGCATCAATAACGCCTGTTACCTGCAAGATCTGATCGTCGCACCCGAAAAACGCGGAACAGGCATCGGCAGGCGACTGATCGAGTTTGTCTATGCCACGGCCAAGGCAGACGGTTGCGACAAGGTGCACTGGCTGACCCACGAAACCAACGCCACGGCCATTCAGTTGTACGAGCGAATCGCCGAACGGCCCGGCCTCATACAATTTCGCAAAGCACTCTGAAACAGGAAGTGACTGATGTCCGACACCCTGCTGGACTGGCAAGCCGCTGCATTGCCCACGCCCCATACACTGACAGGCCGTTTCATTCGCCTGGAAAAACTCGATGTCGCGCGTCACGCCGATGACTTGTGGGCGGCATTTGAAGGCCCGAATGCGGACCCGAAGCTGTGGGATTATCTGCCTTACGGGCCGTTCATCGACCGTAACGCCTTCGATGCGTGGCTGGCCGGGCATCAGGCAGCCACCGATCCGTGGTTTTACACCGTGGTCGATCAGCAGACCGATAAGGCCGACGGCGTCATCAGCCTGATGTCGATCGTCGCTGCCCATGGGCGAATCGAAATAGGTCATGTCACCTTCAGCGCCGCCATGCAACGCACGCCCAAAGGCACCGAAGCCATTTACCTGCTGGCCAGAGAGGCCTTCGCACTGGGCTATCGCCGCCTGGAATGGAAGTGCAACGCCAACAATGCCCGCTCCAAACGCGCTGCCGAGCGATTCGGCTTCAGCTACGAAGGCACCTTCCGCCAGCACATGGTGGTCAAAGGCCAAAGCAGGGATACCGCGTGGTACTCGATCCTCGACAGCGAATGGCCTGAATTACGAAAGGCATTTGAAAACTGGCTGGCTGTGGATAACTTCACTGACGGGCAACAGATCAAGGGGCTTGAGGCGTTTCGCTGATCCTGAGGATGCAAGGCGCCCAGAACTGCATTTCCACGTTGGAGCGTGCGGAACGATAGTCGTGACCGCTGGGCCCGCCTGCCAGAATAAAAAAAGGGAAGCCACGAGTGCTTCCCTGAGGTAAACCTTTGGATGATGCGCAGGTGTCAGCTCAACCTTCGATCTCGATCAGCACTTCGCCCGGATTGACGCGGTCGCCCTTGGCGACGTGGATGGCGACGACCTTGCCTGCGACCGACGCCTGAACCTCGGTCTCCATCTTCATCGCTTCAGTGATCAGCACTGCCTGACCGGCCTTGACCACATCGCCCTCCTTGACCAGCACATCGACGATGTTGCCGGGCATGGTCGTGCTGACGTCGCCCGGTGCATGGGCTTGCTTGCGTTTACTGGCCCCGCCGCCGACGAATTCGTTGAGCGGCTCGAACACCACCTCTTCCGGCATGCCGTCTATGGTCAGGTAGAAGTGGCGCTTGCCCTCAGCCTTGACGCCCACACCGGTGATGTCGACCCGATAAGTCTCGCCGTGCACATCAATGACGAACTCGGTCGGTACGCCCTCACCGCCTGCCTTCGCCACGCTTCCGGCTTCGGGAATCGGCAGCAGCACTTCCGGCGCCAGCGTCCCGGCAGCGCGTTCCTCCAGGAACTTGCGGCCAATGTCCGGGAACATGGCAAACGTCAGCACGTCCTCTTCGGACTTGGCCAACGCGCCGATATCGGCCCTTAGCTTGGTCATCTCCGGCTTGAGCAGGTCGGCCGGACGAACATCGATCAGTTCTTCATTGCCGATCGCCTGGCGACGCAGCTTCTCATCCACCTGCCCCGGCGCCTTGCCGTACCCGCCCTGCAGATACAGCTTCACTTCATTGGTGATGGTTTTGTAACGCTCCCCGGCCAACACGTTGAAGAACGCCTGAGTACCGACGATCTGCGAAGTCGGCGTTACCAATGGCGGATAACCGAGGTCTTTGCGCACGCGCGGAATTTCAGCCAGTACTTCGCTCATGCGGTTGAGTGCGCCCTGCTCCTTCAGCTGATTGGCCAGGTTGGAAATCATCCCGCCCGGCACCTGGTTAACCTGCACCCGAGTGTCGACTGCAGTAAATTCGCTCTCGAACTGATGGTATTTCTTACGCACCGCGTAGAAATACAGACCGATTTCCTGCAGCAGTTCCAGGTCCAGCCCGGTGTCGAACTCGCTGCCCTTGAGCGCGGCCACCATCGATTCGGTGCCCGGATGGCTGGTGCCCCAGGCAAAGCTGGAAATCGCCGTGTCGATATGGTCCGCGCCGCTTTCGATCGCCTTGAGCTGGCACATCGCGGCCAGACCGGCCGTGTCATGCGAGTGGATGAACACCGGCAACGACTGCTCGGCCTTCAGCGCCTTGACCAGCTCACCCGTGGCATAAGGCGTCAAGAGGCCGGCCATGTCCTTGATCGCCACCGAGTCACAGCCCATGGCTTCCATCTGCCGGGCCTGCGCCACGAAGGCCTCGATGGTATGCACCGGGCTGGTGGTGTAGGCGATGGTGCCCTGTGCATGTTTGCCCGCCGCTTTCACCGCCTCGATGGCAACCCGCAGGTTACGCACATCGTTCATGGCATCGAAAATACGGAACACATCAATACCGTTGACCGCCGCCTTGGCGACGAACGCCTTGACCACGTCATCGCTGTAATGCCGATAACCCAGCAGGTTCTGGCCACGCAGGAGCATCTGCAACCGGGTATTGGGCAGGGCCGCACGCAGCTGGCGCAGACGTTCCCACGGGTCTTCCTTGAGAAAACGCACGCAGGCATCGAAGGTGGCGCCGCCCCAGACTTCCAGCGACCAGTAGCCGACCTGGTCGAGCTTGTCGCAGATCGGCAGCATGTCTTCGGTGCGCATGCGCGTCGCCAGCAACGATTGATGAGCGTCACGCAGGATGGTGTCGGTTACGAAAATCTTCTTGGACATTTCACTGTTCCTTACAGACCGGCGTGTGCGGCAATGGCGGCGGCGATGGCCAGGGCCAGCTCTTCGGGTTTGCGTTTGATCGAATAATTGGTCAGCTCGGGGTGGCTCTCGACAAAGCTGGTGTTGAACTCACCGCTGCGGAACTCCGGGTTGCGGAGGATTTCCTGGTAATAGGCAGCCGTGGTCTTGACCCCTTGCAGGCGCATGTCATCGAGCGCACGCAGGCCGCGGTCCATGGCCTCCTCCCAGGTCAACGCCCAGACAATCAGCTTCAGGCACATCGAGTCATAGAACGGCGGAATGGTGTAGCCGGTATAAATCGCCGTGTCGGTGCGCACGCCAGGTCCGCCGGGCGCGTAATAACGAGTGATCTTGCCGAAGCTGGGCAGGAAGTTGTTCTTCGGGTCCTCAGCGTTGATCCGGAACTGCAGCGCAAAACCGCGATGGATGATGTCTTCCTGCTTGACCGACAGCGGCAGACCGGAGGCGATACGGATCTGCTCGCGAACGATATCAATGCCGGTGATTTCTTCGGTGATGGTGTGCTCGACCTGCACCCGGGTGTTCATTTCCATGAAGTACACCTCGCCCTCGGCGAGCAGAAACTCCACGGTGCCAGCGTTCTCGTAACCAACCGCCTTGGCCGCACGTACCGACAGATCGCCGATGTAGGCGCGCTGTTCGGGCGTCAACTGCGGGCTGGGGGCGATTTCGATGAGCTTCTGGTTGCGTCGCTGAATCGAACAGTCGCGCTCGAACAGGTGCACCACATTGTCAAAGCTGTCGCCCAGAATCTGCGCTTCAATGTGCTTGGGATTGACGATGCACTTCTCAAGAAAGACTTCTGCCGAACCGAAGGCCTTGGTCGCTTCGGAAATCACGCGCGGGAAGGCCTGCTCGAGTTCTTCGCGGCTGTTGCAGCGGCGGATACCACGTCCACCGCCCCCGGAAGTGGCCTTGAGCATCACCGGGTAACCGATACGCTCGCCCTCGGCCAGCGCCTCGTCGATATCTGCCACGTTGCCTTCGGTACCGGGCGTGACCGGCACACCGGCCTTGATCATGCTGCGTCGGGCCTCGGTCTTGTCCCCCATGCGGCGAATCACTTCGGCTGAGGGACCGATGAATTTGATCCCTCGTTCGGCACAGATATCGGCCAGTTCGGCATTCTCGGAAAGAAAGCCGTAACCGGGATGCAGCGCATCGCAGCCGGTTTCCACTGCCAGATTCACCAACTTGCGCGGGTTCAGGTAACCCGCCAGAGGTTCGGCACCAATGCTGTAGGCTTCGTCGGCACGTTTGACATGCAAGGCATGCCGGTCAGCGTCGGAAAAGATCGCCACCGAGCGAATGCCCATCTCGGCGCATGCACGCACGATACGAACGGCAATCTCCCCGCGGTTGGCGATCAGAATTTTTGTTATCACTGGCGTTTCCCTCGACCCACACTTGTAACCGTGTATGTGACTGAATGTCGCAGAGCCACCCTATGCCGAATCGAGGATTAACAAAAATGAGTAAAAGTTGGGAGGTGCATAAGTAAAAGCTTATAGTTAGCGCTTCGGTTGGATAGTGGAGCTTTTGTAAATGCGTAAGTCATTGATGCGTATGACATTGCGTCAGTTACGCATTTTCAATGAGGTGTGCGATCTGCGCTCCTACAGCCGTGCGGCTGAAGAAATGTCGCTCACACAGCCCGCTGTCAGCCTGCAGATTCGACAGCTCGAAGAGTTGATCGGCCAGCCGCTGTTCGAATACGTCAGCAAAAAGCTCTACCTGACCGAAGCGGCGCAAGCCCTGCAACAGGCCAGCCGGGATATTTTCGGGCGCCTGGAAAGCCTGGACATGCAGCTTTCCGACATGCAGGGCTCACTGCAAGGCCAGTTGAAGCTGGCAGTCGAATCGAGCTGCAAGTACTTCATCCCCCACCTGTTCGCCGCCTTCAAGCGCCAGCACCCGGAAGTCAGCCTGAGCCTGATGGTGGTCAATCGCGCGCAAGTCATCAGGCGCCTGGCGGATAACCGCGATGATCTTGTGGTGATGTCGGCAGTGCCCCTGGACATGGGCCTGGAGTTCTTACCGTTCCTGAATAACCCGATTGTCGCCGTGGCACCGCCTGACCATCCGCTGAGCACCCGCACGGCGCTGAACCTGAAAGACCTGGAGCCATGGCCGTTGCTGACCCGGGAAACAGGATCGGGCACGCGACGGGCCTGCGAGGAGTTCTTCAAGGAGAAACGCGTGCACTTCACGCAGACGCTGGAAGTCTCTTCCAGCGAAGCACAACGTGAATGCGTGGTTGCCGGGCTGGGCCTGGCGATGCTGACCCGGCACGCGGTCTGCCAGGAACTCGCCACAGGCGCCCTGATTGAGCTGCCCGTGGCGGAGTTGCCACTGTATCGAAGCTGGTGCGTGGCTCAGGCCGGGGACAAACGCCTTTCACCCGTGGCACATGCGTTTCTTGCGTTCATCCGCACCGAACGTGCGCAGATCAGCCAGCTTGTCGAGCGTTTCGACGGTCGACCGCGGGCAACTTGATCGTCTGCCAGACAGCGTTATCCATGCCATCCATGTAGTCACACAGCTCCTGATTGAGCTGACGTGCCTCACTGTAGCTTTCAATTGCCCGACGAAACTCCATGCGACGCTGATCTTCCTGCTGACGGCGGGTTTTCACGGTGCTGGTAGGTAAATCATCGTAATGCCGAGCCATATCCTGTCTCCCAATACGTTTTGTGGGAGCACCAGAATGGAGCGTGACAGTGACAATCAGACGGCACGCAGGTGACAGATCGATGAACTTTCGTTCAGCGCTCATCAAAAAAATTTCAAAAAATATATATGTATTGCCGCTCGCTGACGCGCCACACACAAACTTGCCCTGCTGAAAGCAACTCACTCATTAAACAATTACTAGCAAGGAGCTACCCAATGACGACCAAAGACAAAAACTGGATCGCGCGTGATGACAGAACGCCGGAAGTCAATACGCTGACCGTGGCTGGCCTGGTGCCTACATCCGCCAGTCACTCTCTCCCATGGCTGAGTCTGCGCAACATACCGAGCGAAGCGGGCCAATTGAATCTGGACCTCAACTACTACGCGACAGGTCTGGGGCCGTGGACAGGGCGCGAGACACCCGCCGTATACGCCCAGCCCAGCGATGCATCCATCACCTCCGTCCGTATCTATCAAGACGACGAGTTGCTGGTAAGCATCGATGAGCTGACCGTCATACAGTGATCAACAAGTAACAGATTCAGTAAAGCCCTCGCCAGACGCCTCAGGGTTTCCGGGGAGGGCTTTCTTCGTTGCGCAAGCTGACTGCAGCGGACACATGACAGTCTGGTTAATTCTTGTAACGTGATAGCCGGAAAAAAACGCCAAAAGTATACAATTACCGCATCTCGGGAGCCGAATCGATAGAAACTGGCCCTGCAGGATGCAATTCACTCATTACCTCAATTAATCCAGTCGCGGGCCCCTGCCAATAAACGCAGGTCATTGGCGGGACTCTTGACGTCGTTTTCAAATTGAAAACAACGTCAATCTTCGTGAGCCTTGATCGACTTCGGCGACAGGCGCAAACCACGCAGGCTGCGTTTGACGCTTTTGAGATGGTTCACCAGACCGGGGCCGCGCGCCATTGCAACGCCCATTGCCAGCACATCAATGACCACCAGGTGGGCAATGCGAGAAGTCAGCGGCGTGTAGATTTCGGTGTCTTCATGCACGTCGATGGCCAGATTGACCGACGACAGCTCGGCCAGCGGCGTCTGACTGGGGCACAGGGTGATCAGCGTCGCGCCGCTCTCGCGGACCAGATTGGCGGTGATCAGCAGATCCTTCGAACGCCCTGACTGCGAAATACACACCGCGACATCGGTCGGCTTGAGCGTAACGGCTGACATCGCCTGCATGTGCGGATCGGAATACGCCGCAGCGGTCAGCAGCAAACGAAAGAACTTGTGCTGCGCATCAGCGGCTACTGCTCCGGACGCGCCAAACCCGTAGAACTCGACCCGATTGGCTCCGGCCATGGCCGTGACCGCCAATTGCAACGCATGGGGGTCGAGGTTTTCGCGCACTTCCATGAGCGTGTGCAGCGTGGTGTCGAAAATCTTCAGGCTGTAGTCGGCGACCGAATCGTCTTCGTGAATCGCGAACTGCCCAAAACTTGCGCCCGCCGCGAGGCTCTGCGCCAGCTTCAGCTTGAGGTCCTGAAACCCGGTGCAACCGATGGCGCGGCAGAAACGCACGATGGTCGGCTCGCTGATACCGACGCTGTGCGCCAGGTCTGCCATGGAACTGTGCATCACGGCCGCAGGGTCGAGCAGCACATGGTCGGCTACCTTGAGCTCCGATTTGCGCAGCAAATTACGTGACTGGGCGATGTGTTGCAGCAGATTCAAGGGGCAGACTCGGCAAAAGAGAGGTGGGCTGGGTTGTAGCTTTCTTGTAGTTATACTACATGACCCGCCAGCCGCCCAGTTAAACGAAGCTGGAACGTGCCGTGCGGGCGTTATCAGCGGCAATTGTGGGAATAATCCTACATTAGGCCGAATCGCCCGTCAGATACTGCCTGCTCACAGGTAAAGGTAGACGCAACGCATTCGCTCCCGGCAACAGGCGACGACCGGTCGTCAGCGCCCCGCCATTTTTATTGCCTGACGCAAAGCATGGTTTGCCCGTCATCGCGCGGCACCCTAGAATGCGCTGATGCGCGATGATCTCTCTCTTCTTCTGAATTCCCTCAACGATGCCCAACGTCAGGCCGTAGCCGCCTCTCTGGGTCGTCAGTTGGTCCTGGCTGGTGCTGGCTCCGGCAAAACCCGTGTGCTGGTGCATCGCATCGCATGGCTGATGCAGGTCGAGCAAGCCTCCCCGCATTCGGTCCTGTCGGTGACGTTCACCAACAAGGCGGCTGCCGAAATGCGCCACCGTATCGAGCAGCTGATGGGCATCAGCCCGGCTGGCATGTGGGTAGGCACCTTCCACGGTCTGGCCCACCGCTTGCTGCGTGCGCACTGGCAGGAAGCCGGGCTGGTACAGACCTTCCAGATTCTCGACAGCGATGACCAGCAGCGTCTGGTAAAGCGCGTGATGCGCGAGCTGGGTCTGGACGAACAACGCTGGCCTGCACGCCAGGCCCAGTGGTTCATCAATGGTCAGAAAGACGAAGGCCTGCGCCCGAAACATATTCAGGCCAGCGGCGACCTGTTCCTGACCACCATGAAAAGCGTCTACGAAGCCTACGAGATCGCCTGCCAGCGGGCCGGCGTCATCGACTTCTCCGAACTGCTGCTGCGCGCACTCGACCTGTGGCGCGATAACCCGGGCTTGCTGGCGCATTATCAGCGCCGCTTCCGTCACGTCCTGATGGACGAGTTTCAGGACACCAACGCCGTGCAGTACGCATGGCTGCGCCTGCTCGCCCAGGGCGGTGACAGCCTGATGGTGGTCGGCGACGACGATCAGTCCATTTACGGCTGGCGCGGCGCGAAGATCGAGAACATCCACCAGTATTCCTCTGACTTCCCGGACACCGAAGTCATCCGCCTTGAGCAGAACTACCGCTCCACAGCGAGCATTCTCAAGGCTGCCAACGGCTTGATCATCAATAACAGTGGTCGCCTGGGCAAGGAGTTGTGGACCGACGTCGGTGATGGCGAGCTGATCAATCTGTACGCCGCGTTCAACGAGCACGATGAAGCGCGTTACGTGGTCGAGACCATCGAGAGCGCGCTGAAAACCGGTATTTCGCGCAACGACATCGCCATTCTGTACCGCTCCAACGCCCAGTCGCGGGTACTCGAAGAAGCCCTGCTGCGTGAGCGTATTCCGTACCGCATCTATGGCGGACAGCGCTTCTTCGAACGCGCCGAAATCAAGAACGCCATGGCCTACATGCGTTTGCTGGAAGGCCGTGGCAACGATGCGGCGCTGGAGCGGGTGATCAACGTTCCGGCGCGCGGCATCGGTGAAAAGACCGTCGAAGCGATTCGCGAACATGCGCGTCATGCCGACGTTTCAATGTGGGAAGCCATGCGCCTGCTGGTGGCCAACAAGGGCCTGACCGGACGCGCCGCCACTGCCTTGGGCGGGTTCATCGAGCTGATCGAGAACCTCGCGGCCAAGGTCATGGAAATGCCGCTGCACCTGATGACCCAGACGGTGATCGAACAGTCCGGGCTGATTACCTATCACGAGCAGGAAAAAGGCGAGAAAGGTCAGGCGCGAGTAGAAAACCTTGAGGAACTGGTCAGCGCGGCCCGTGCTTTCGAGAATCACGAAAGCGAAGAAGACCTGACGCCACTGGCAGCGTTTTTGGGGCATGCCTCGCTGGAAGCGGGCGACACCCAGGCGCAGGAGCATGAAGACAGTATTCAGCTGATGACCCTGCACAGCGCCAAGGGCCTGGAGTTCCCGCACGTGTTCCTGGTGGGCATGGAGGAAGGGCTGTTCCCGCACAAGATGAGTCTGGAGGAACCGGGCCGTCTTGAAGAGGAACGGCGCCTGGCTTACGTCGGTATCACCCGTGCCATGAAACAGCTGGTGATGACCTACGCCGAAACGCGTCGCCTGTACGGCAGCGAAACCTACAACAAGGTCTCGCGTTTCGTACGCGAGATTCCGCCTGCGCTGATTCAGGAAGTCCGACTGTCCAACAGCGTCAACCGTCCGTTCGGTGGCACGCCGAAATTCAACAGCAGCAGCCTGTTCAACGGCACCGGCATTCCGGAAACCGAGTTCACCATGGGCCAGCGCGTCCAGCATGCGGTGTTCGGCGAAGGCGTGATCCTCAACTTCGAAGGCGCTGGCGCCCAGGCCCGGGTGCAGGTCAACTTCCCCGAGGGCAGCAAGTGGCTGATGATGGGCTACGCGAAGCTGGTGCCGTTGTAGGCCGGTCGATCATTGTCCATACGCCCATGACTATCGTTCCCACGCCGTAGCGTGAGGAACGATAATCCTCGTACACATCTTACGAAGCGCGTAGAAAAGTCCTACGCTGTTTATGTAAAAGTCCGAAACACTAACGCGCTGGTCATGTCGCCATCCGCTGTGCAACATGGCGCGCGTGCAATCACAAAACGGGAATACCCTTATGCAACGTTTTCTAAGCATCGCGATGGCGCTGTGCATCGGGCTCACCATGAGCCTGGATGTGAACGCCGCGCGCTTCGGTGGCGGCAAGAGCATGGGCTCGGCGCCTACGCACCAGACACGTCAGGCCGCCCCCTCCACGCCTGCGGCAGCGCCTAACGCTGCGGGCCGTCCTGCCCCTGCGGCAAGCGGTGCTTCGCGCTGGCTGGGCCCATTGGCCGGTATCGCTGCCGGCGGCCTGCTCGCGTCGATGTTCATGGGTGACGGCTTCAACGGCCTGCAACTGTTCGACATCCTGATCATGGGCCTCATCGCCTTCCTGATCTTCCGCTTCATTGCGCGTCGTCGTCAGCAGCAACAGCCGAAAATGGCCGCTGCCGGTGCGCCGTACCAGCGTGAAACCAGCCAGCCTGCGCAGAACCCGATCTTCGGCAGTTCTTCCCCGGCCTCCGCTGCGCCAGTGATCAACGCACCGGCCTGGTTCAATGAACAGCGCTTCCTGGACGCTGCTCGCGGCCACTTCCAGTCGCTGCAGCAGCACTGGGACGCCAACGAAATGGACAAGATTGCCGAGTTCGTCACCCCGCAAATGCTGCAGTTCCTGAAAAAGGAACGTGCGGACCTGGGCGACGGCTTCCAGTCGACTTACATCGAGAACCTCAATGTCCAGCTGGACGGTGTGGATGACCGGGCCGACAAGACCATCGCCACGCTGACGTTCTCGGGCGTGTCCAAGACCTCGCGTTTCGACCAGGGCGAAGTGTTCAGCGAAAGCTGGAACATGGAACGCCCGCAAGGCGATAACCAGCCCTGGCTGGTGGCAGGAATTCGCCAGAACGGTTGAACCAGAACCCGTTCTCGCGTTCAGAACCCCGGATATGTCCGGGGTTTTTGTTTATCCGTTCGGATAGTTATTTTGAGAAAGGCTTTACGCTACTGTATAACCCGCGCCATCAAGTGAGAGGATCTGTGTCGTGGAAGAAGTCATTGAACAACTGCGTGAAGCAAATGAACCGGTTCCGGTTCCGCTTGAGCTGCCTGACGAAGACCAACTGGTCGAGATCGAGGAACAGCTGTTCATCAACATTCCGTTTGTCTTCAAGGAATTTCTCCTGACAGTCAGCGATGTGGTGTATGGCAGCCTTGAACCCGTCACGGTGACCGACCCGCAGTCGCACACCTACCTGCCAGACGTGGCTGCCACGGCCTGGGATCTGGGCGTGCCGCGCGAGCTGATTCCGATCTGCCAGGACGGAGACGATTATTACTGCGTCGAGGAAGACGGCACGGTGCTGCTGTGGTCCGCCGAGGAAGAACTGGTTACCGAAGACAGCTGGGAATCGGTCTGGCACTGGGCTCGGGATGTCTGGCTGGAAAGCTGAGACACCCCTGCTGCGCAGTATTCAAGAATCTCCGGGCCTCAGTGCCCGGAGTTCTCTTGATGGTTACCCAGTGTTTCCAGTAACGCAATCTGCATCCGCGTATGCACGCGGATCAGCCAGCGCCACAGCAACGCGGCGACCAGGGCGGCTATCAGTCCAACCACCAGCAGCAGTTCGTTGGCCGGCAGAATGCTTGCCGACAATGCCGCCAGCATCACGAAAATCACCACCAACGATAACAGCGGAATCACTTCGGCCACGACCTTGCGCACGCGCACGGTATGCCGGCCCGCCATCTCGGGTTTCACCCCCATCTCGGCCAGCAGCATCGACAGCGCCTTGAGCTTGCGATAAGCGGCAATCAGAAACGGCAGTGACAGCAGCAGCGCCGCGCCGCAGATCCAGGCTTTCTGATGGCTGATGTCGGCCACCCACTCGCTCATGTAGCCGCCAAGACGCTCGGCAAAATAGCCACCGCTGAAAAAGATCGCCATCACCAGCGCCAGGTTGACGCCGACCTGCAAGAGAATTCGCCTGATCATCCCGGCAAGTACTGCACTCTGGCCTTGCGGCTGAATGCTGCGCAACCACTCGCCGTACATGCCGAACACCCGGGCAACGCGCCGAGGCATGATCGCCGCCAGCTTGAGCGACAACGGGTCTGCGCCGCGAATCAGATACGGTGTCAGCAGGGTGGTGATGGCGGACACGGCGACTGCCACCGGGTACAGAAAGTCGCTGGTGACCTGCAGGGTCATGCCCAGCGCCGCGATGATGAAGGAAAACTCGCCAATCTGTGACAGTCCCATGCCCACGCGCAGCGAGGTACGGCCATCGTTGCCTGCGATAAAGGCACCCAGACCGCAGGACAGCATCTTGCCCAGCACCACGGCAACGGTAATGACGGCGATCGGCCAGGCGTATTGCAGCAGGATGGCCGGATCGATCATCAAACCGATGGCCACGAAAAAGATGGCACTGAACATGTCGCGAACCGGCTCGATCAGGCGCTCGATCTTCAGCAGCTCACGCGACTCGGCCATGATTGCGCCGATCAGGAAGGCACCCAGTACCATGCTGTATTCCAGCTTGACCACCAGCAGACAGAAGCCGAAACACAGGCCCAGCACGGTGATCAGCAGCATCTCGTTGCTTTCGAACCTGGCGACATAGGACAGCAATCGAGGCACCACGAGGATGCCGACCACCAGCGCCACGATCATGAACAGCGACAGCTTGCCGACGGTGGAGAACACTTCCCCGGAACTGACCGAGCCGCTGACGGCGATGCCGGACAACAGCGCGATGATGCCGATGCCGAGAATGTCTTCCACGATCAACACGCCGAAGATCAACTGGGCAAAGCGCTGGTTCTTCATCTTCAGGTCGTTGAGCGCCTTGACGATGATGGTGGTGGAGGAGATCGCCAGAATCGCGCCGAGAAACAGCGAGTCCATGGTTTTCCAGCCAAAGAACTGCCCGATCTCGTAACCGATCCAGATCATCAGGGCAATTTCCAGAAAGGCCGCGATGAACGCCGTAGCGCCGACCTTGAACAGCTTGCGCAGGCTGAATTCCAGCCCCAGGCAGAACATCAGGAAGATCACCCCCAGTTCGGCCAGAATTTTGATGGTTTCTTCGTCATGGATCAGACTGAACGGCGGAGTGTGCGGACCGATGATGAACCCGGCAACGATATAGCCCAATACCACCGGCTGCCTGAGGCGATGGAACAGAATGGTTACCACGCCGGCCACCAGCATGATCACTGCCAGATCCTGAATGAAATTGATGGCATGCATGGTGGCGAAGCTCCTTGTGATGATGACGTTGCAAACCGATATCGCCGTGTCCTACAGGGCGACAGCCATCCTTTTCGTCATTAAAATCCGATAAAGACGCAGGAAAAACCCCGATCCACAGGTTTTTGCAGGTTAACACCGCCCCCTTCGACATAAAGGCGGTGCAATATATGGAAACAGATAGTTATGACGCGTGACGGCCGCCTGTTGGCCAGCGTCCCGATAACTGTCACAAGCCCCTTTGAGCGCCAGCATAGGCGCCCCTTGAACACCTTGACCGTGTGAGTACGCTATGGAACCCGGAAACGCCCAGCTGTCGATGACTGTATTGATGACCCCGGACATGGCCAACTTCTCTGGCAACGTACACGGTGGCACGCTGCTCAAGTACCTGGACGAAGTGGCCTATGCATGTGCCAGCCGCTACGCCGGACGCTACGTGGTGACGCTGTCGGTAGACCAGGTGATTTTCCGTGAGCCGGTGCATGTCGGCGAACTGGTGACCTTTCTCGCCTCGGTCAATTACACCGGCAACACGTCCATGGAGGTGGGCATCAAGGTGGTCACCGAAAATATCCGCGAGCGGTCGGTACGCCATTCCAACAGCTGCTTCTTCACCATGGTTGCCGTGGACGACAATCGCAAGCCTGCCAGCGTGCCGCCCCTGGAGCCCGAATCGGCCGATGCCAAGCGGCGTTTCATCCAGGCGCAGCAACGCCGCCAGATCCGCCAGGAACTGGAAAAGCGTTATCAGGAGATCAAGGAAGAAGCGTTGTAATTTTCTGGCTCGGGCATCGATGCCCGAGCCTTTGAGGGTATGGCGCTTACAAACGCACGGCTTCGAACTTTACCCGTGGGTGCGCGATGCGATCCTGAGCGCGCACCAGTTCCAGCTCGTAGCTGCCACAGGCCTGGGTTTCCAGCAGCACCTCATGGACGGCGGCCGCAGCGAACTCGAATGCTGCAACCAGATCGTCGCCCAGCAGCACACGCGACAGGAACAACCCGGAGGTCAGATCACCCACGCCGACCGGCTGACGCGGAAACGCCAGTAACGGGCGGCGCAGGTGCCAGCTGGCCTCGGCGGTGACCAACAGCATTTCAAAGCCATCGGCGGCCTTGCCGGGGTAATCGAGGTGTTTCACCACCACCGCTTTGGGGCCACGCGCCAGCAAAGCCCGCGCCATCGCCAGGCAGTCGTGCAGTGATTCGGGCTTGCGCCCCGAGAAGCTGTCCAGCTCCAGTTGATTGGGGCACATGAAGTCCGCCATGGCCGCCGCTTCCTGCAGCAGGAAGTCACTGACTTCAGGCGCTACGATGCAGCCTTTTTCAGGGTGGCCCATCACCGGGTCGCAGAGGTACAGCGCCTTCGGATTGGCCGCCTTGATGCGTGTCACGCCGGTCAGAATCGCCCTGCCCTGCGCCGCACTGCCCAGATACCCTGACAGCACTGCGTCACAGTTGCCCAGCTCGCCAATGGCGGCAATCCCGTCGATCAGCGCAGGAATCTGCTGCGGAGCCAGCACTTCACCGGTCCACTGCTTGTATTGCGTGTGGTTGGAGAACTGGACCGTGTTGAGCGGCCAGACGTTAACCCCGATACGCTGCATCGGGAACACCGCTGCGCTGTTGCCGGCGTGGCCGAATACCACATGGGACTGGATAGCGAGCAAATGAGGCGTACGTTTCATGGGGAGCGGAATCCTGAACACGATGCAAATGCAATAATGAGAAATATAAGTCGCGCAGTATGGCTGTAAATCACTCAGGACAGTTAAGCTGACGACTCCTACGCTGGAGCACTCCGTCATGCTGACCCTGGGAAACATCTTCGTGCTGATGCTGTTCGCGAGCGCCGCGGCCTGGTGGTGGCACGCCCATGGTCTGCGCGAAAAAGCGCTGGCACGCGTCAAGCAGCACTGCGAACGCCTTGAGCTGCAACTGCTGGACGACGCGGTTGCCCTGCGCCGCCTGACCTTCGCGCGCGACGCTCAAGGCCGCAAACGCCTGGCCCGCGTGTATGGCTTCGAGTTCACGGTGACCGGCGAGCAACGTCACCCTGGCACGATCACCCTGTTCGGCGCGCACACTGCGCAAATCGAACTGGCACCCTACCCGTTTGAAATCAAAACACCACCGCCCAGCGCTGAAGTTATTCAGATGAGCGAATGGCGTCAATCGCATCAGAAATGGAAGCAGTAGCCGAGCACGACGCTGGCTGCCGCGATTCAGCGCTCATCCTTACACAAGTGCGCTTTGACTATCGTGCCAATGCTCTGCATTGGCACGCCCTTCCGGACGCTCTTCGTCCTGCCTTCAGCTATTAACTGGCAGCTGTCACGCTAGGCATCCCGCCATCTGCGCCTGCAACGTATCCACATCCTGAGCGGTGGCAAAGATCAACTCAAGGCGTGAGTCCTGACGCCATTCGCTGACTTGCCAGGCCAGCGGAGCCCCATCAACCACGTTGCCGGAATACCAGCCGCCCTCGCTGTGGATAACCATCTTCGCCCGCCGCCAATCAAGGCTTTCCAGCCAGTGCAGGATGCGCTGCAGATCGAAGCGCTGCGAGGGATGCCAGCGCCAGCCGATGCTCCAGCCGTCGGCACTGACCTGACTCAGACAGATCGGCACCTTCGGGTCGGTCCATAGCGCGGGCAAGTGGCCGACGCCGTTGGGCAGCATCAGCTTATCAACAGCCTGTTTATCCACAGCAGTACCGCTGGCAAACCCCGGCACACGGTTCAGGAGCAGCTCCCCATGTCGGGTCCAGATCAAGGCGTGTGGCAGCAACTGTTCGGCCAATGCCTGGCGAGAGACATCATCCAGTTGCTCGGACTTGTTCATGACCACCAGCCCGGCATGTGCCAGCGCTTCCTGCTGAGTACTCGGCAACGGCTGTCCGGCGAGCATTGCCTGGGCGTTCAGCACCACCACGCCGGGCTGCACATCCAGGACGCCGCGCCACGGCGCTTCGCGCAATTGCGTCATCAGTTGCGCGGGATGGCCCAGCCCTGAAGGCTCGATCAATAAACGATCAGGCCGCGCCTTGCGCAATAAACGCCCCAAGCCGATCTGGAACGGCACGCCATTGACGCAACACAGGCAGCCGCCAGCCACTTCGCCAAGTGCGATACCATCGGCATCCGTGGTCAGCAGCGCGGCGTCCAGGCCGATCTGCCCGAATTCGTTGATCAATATGGCCCAGCGCTCATGGGCAGGCTTCTGCGCCAGCAGGCGCTTGATCAGGCTGGTCTTGCCGGCGCCCAGCGGGCCACCGATGACATGCGTCGGTATGTTTTGCAGCATGAGATCACTTTTGGCGAATGCGTGGTTCATTGAAGAGCAAGGAAGGATAACGATGCAAGTAATGCGGCTGCCTGCCCGCCTGGTGTTGATGTTGCTGACAGTGTCTTCCGGTTCGGCGTGGGCCGAAGCGTGTCTGGTCCACAGCCAGGCCGAAAGGCTCGACGTGAAGGTCTGCCAGGAAAATATCAACATCCCGGCAAACCTGTTTCACGACAGCTTCTGCCAGCCGCAACTGGCCGGGCAGAAGACCGAGACCACTTACTCGCAACAGTGCCCGGCAGGCGCCTTCGGTGTCTGCCGCAATGCGCAGGTTGCCAATATGCCGTATCGCGAGCATATCCACTATTACGGCGTCGCCGGTGACGCGCTGTACCTCAAGCCTTTCTGCGAAGGCCAGAGCAAGGGGCAGTGGATAACTCCTGACTGATCTTCAAGCCAGCCAGTCCAGCGTCAGAATCAACCTGCGCTCGTTGCGCAGCAGTTGCGGCGAGCGATGGATCAGGCCAAAACCTTCATTGCCGTGCCAGCGTTCGCCCTTGAGCAGCGCCACTTCACCGCTGTTGATCTGCTGGATACGGGCAGCATCCGTCGGCTCGGCGTCCAGACACCCCAGTTGTTTACGGTCCATCACCCCTTCATGCAGCCATTGACTGCCAACCCCGCCATAAGTGGTGATAAGACGTACCGGCACATGATCAACATGGAAGCGCGGGCACATGGCCTTGTCGAGCACCCGCAAACGCAGGCCAACGCACTCGGCACCCAGCAGACAGGCATAGGCGCTGACTAGCCAGGAAACGTCGGCAACGAACCCCTGATAGCCCAGCAGGTCGGAGTAGCCCGATGCCAGCGCGCTCAAGTCAGGCTCGACCTCGCCGCCCCGCACTTCCAGGGTCATGGACTCGGCCAGAGGCTCGTTCATCGACAGTAGCAAGGCGCCGAAGTCCTCTATGTGCGCAGGTAATTGACGCTGCCAGAGCGCAAGGTTGACGCCGTCCTGCAGAATCTCGCTCAACACGTCGGGCGTATCACCGTGCGCCTGGCGGACTGCGGTTTCAGGTTTAAAACGATAAGCCAGCATCAGGCAGCCACCTCTTCGTACCAATCGCCAAACGGATCGGCCAGCGCACGCCAACGCTCGACACCCGCCTCCATCTCCGCATCAGTGAGCAGGCAGTTATCCAGCTCGGCGGTCAGCCGCACAAAATCGATGTTCTGGCCGATGAACACCAGTTCCTGCCGACAGTCGCCGGTTTCAGTCGACCAGTTCTCTAGAATGGATTTGACGCTTTCCTTGTCCTCGGGCCAGCTGTCTCGGTTCACGAAACGCCACCAGCGTCCGGCAAAGCCATGGCGCATCAAGCCGCCTGCCTGCGACCAACTGCCTGCGTCCTTGTATTTGCTGGCCAGCCAGAAGAAGCCTTTGGAGCGCAGCAGCTTGCCGTTGCCCCAGGGACGATTGATGAAATCGAAAAAGCGCTCCGGATGGAACGGTCGGCGAGCGCGATAGGCCGTTGATGCTATGCCGTACTCTTCGGTTTCCGGCGTGTGTTCGCCACGCATTTCCTTGAGCCAGCCCGGAGCCTGGGAAGCGCGCTGGAAGTCAAAACGCCCGGTGTTGAGAATCGTCGCCAACGGCACCTGGCCCATCACCATCGGTACGATCTCGGCCTCCGGGTTGAGGCGCTTGAGGATCGCCATCAGCTCTTCACGCTCACTGGAGCTGATCAGGTCGATCTTGCTGAGCAGGATGACGTCGGCAAACTCGATCTGCTCGATCAGCAGGTCGGTGATCGAGCGATCATCGTCTTCACCCAGGGTTTCACCGCGTGTGGACAGGCCGTCTGCCGCCTCGTAATCGAGCAGGAAGTTCACGCCGTCGACTACGGTGACCATGGTGTCCAGGCGCGCCAGGTCCATCAGGCTTTTGCCGGCCTCGTCGCGGAAGGTGAAGGTTTCAGCCACGGGCAACGGCTCGGAGATTCCTGTGGATTCGATCAATAAGTAATCAAAACGACCGTCCTGAGCCAGACGGCTGACCTCTTCGAGCAGGTCCTCGCGCAGGGTGCAGCAGATGCAGCCATTGCTCATCTCGATCAGCTTTTCTTCGGCACGGTTCAAGCTGACATCACGCTGAACTTCGCTGCCGTCGATGTTGATCTCGCTCATGTCATTGACGATCACCGCAACCCGCAGGTTTTCACGGTTGCGCAGCACATAATTGAGTAAAGTGCTTTTACCGGCCCCGAGAAAACCGGACAAAACGGTAACGGGTAGAAGATTTGCCATCAGGACTCTCCAGGCAGCTGCAAGGCTTGAACCTTGTTCATATCGGCTGCGACGAATCCCTCAGGCAGCCAGCTCTAATCACATCCGGATGTTATAGTATAACAACCAAAAATAGCTATGGCCTTGGTGAAGGGATCTTCATGAGACGGGTTTCAACAGGTTTGATGGCGATGCTGATCAGCGCGCATGTGATGGCTGCACCTCCAAACCCTTCCGCCGACCTCGCCACCTGTACGCGTAGCGCGACGGTATTGGCGTGCAGCGATGCGCAGGGCAATAGCTACAGCGTGGCCACTGCCGGATCGACGACCTGGTTGAAGGGATACGAAGTGCTCGACAAGCGCCGCTGGGCGCAGACCAACAGCCGCTATGGTCAATTGACGTTTTTTACCGGGTTGGCTTCTGATGGCGAGGCTTGGGCAGGCACTGTGCAGCGTGTGGGCTGGACGACCATCACTCGGGTATCCAGCTCAAGCGGCACGCGCAGCAAGATCACCTGCAGCCGCTTGAATGGCTGCCGCTGAGCCGATCAGACCGGCAGTTCCTGCTTCTGCGCCTGCAGCCAGGCCATGTGCGAGTCCACTGGCGGGTTACGCTGAAAATAGCGCTGCAGGCCATCGAACAGGCCATCGGCAACGGCTTGTTGATGACGCGCAGTGACCAGGCGCTGGCTGTCACGGCTGTTGGAGATGAAGCCGGTCTCGACCAGAATCGACGGCACATCGGGTGATTTGAGAACGGCGAAACCGGCCTGTTCAACGCGCTTCTGATGCAGCGTGGTGATACCTTCGAGACTGCCCAGAACGGTGTGGCCCAATTGCAGACTGGCTGCAATAGTGGCGTTCATCGACATGTCGAGAATCACCCCGGCGAGCATCGGGTCCTTGTCCTTCAGATTGAGCAGCGACGTGGCACCCAGCAGGTCCGCGCCGTTTTCCCGCTGAGCCATGAAGCGCGCCGTTGCCGACGTTGCTCCGCCTTCGGAAAGGGCAAACACCGACGCACCCGATGCCGTCAGACGAGGCGCAGCATCGGCGTGCACGGAGATGAACATGTCGGCGTTGGACTTGTGCGCGAACTCGACGCGCTTGCGCAGCGGTACGAAAAAGTCATCGTTGCGCACCAGACGTACGTCGAAGCCTTTCTCGCGCTTCAAACGTCTGGCCAGCAACTGAGCGATGGACAGCACCACATCTTTTTCGCGTTCACCCCGCGAACCAACAGCGCCAGGATCCTTGCCGCCATGACCGGCATCGACCACCACCATGATGTCGCGTCCGGTGTGCGCCTTGCTGGTCGGGATTGGCACAGGCACCGGCGGCGGCAGCTCAGCCATCTGCACCGGCGCATGGACCGTGGAACTCATGTCCAGGACCAGCCGATGCCCCTGCCCGCCTTCCGGGCCGAGCAGGAAACTGTTGAGCTGTACCGGTGCGGTGAGGTCCAGCACGATACGTGTGTCGTCACCCTGGCCGTAATGCCCGGAGCGAATCGATTTTATAACGGTACGGTCCAGCGCCAACTGACTGAAGTCGCCGGTCAGCCGCGAACCGCTGACGTCGATGATCAGGCGGTCGGGGGCTGTCAGGGTGAAAGTCTTGTATTGCACCGGGCCGCTCAGGTCGAGGACCAGTCGCAGCTTGTCGTTGGTACGCCAAAGGCGGGCGTTACGAATTTGCGTGGCATAGGCACCCAACGGCAACGTCAGGGCCGCGCTGGCAAGCAGCATGTTGAGCAACACTTGGCGTCGGTGCATGGAACGTCTCAAAGAGCAAATTGAGCATCCCGGCTCACGAAGGGTTCATCCACATTATTAGTAACAATATAACATGCAGTTACGGACGAAAGATGAGGTCCTTCATGAAGATTAAGTTACCTGCCACACCATCAGAGGTGACAAAAAATCATCACCTCTGCGCAGCGTGTTCCACGTGGAACATAACTCTATGAATTTGATCAGGTACGCGGGGCGACGTTGCCACATTGCGGCCCTAGCCAAACCGCGCGGGTGTCCATGCTGCCGTTCTGTTGTTGCCCGGTGGCATTGAACGTGCCCACCACGTTGGTGGTGAACTCGCGATCACTCAGGAACTGCGCCTGTCCGGTGCCCTTGGCTTTCGGGCAGCTGAACTGGAAGTTCCAGGTCTTGCCGTTGCGCGCAGTAATCTTTTGCGTGCATCCGGATGCCGGGTCAGTCAGCGGAATGTCGTCCGACTGCACCTGCGCCTGAGTCAGGCAGGCCCTCACGCCTTTGCCGCCAAGGGTGACGCCCTGCTTCTTCATCATCTGTTCCATCATCGCACGCTGCTCGGGCGGCAGATTCTGCAACTGTCCCAGCATCAACTGCATGTCCGGCAGCTGTTGTCCGTCCACTTTCATATTGCTGGACGTCAGCTCCCACAAACCCGGTTGCAGCATCTGCGCCTGAGCCATAGGAGCCGCCAGACAAAACATCCAAGCCAACATGCGTTTGTTCATTTCAAGATTCCTGATCGGGCACTGCGGATGAAAACGAGACTGGAATAATCCAGCCAAAAGATAAACCTTAGACGGCACACATGTCGCCCAGTTGCACCCGGAATTAAATAGCGACATTCCTGTTCAGCTGTGGTCTGTTAGGCAGCAAAGGCGAGGAGCATTGTTCCACATGGATTATCACGACCCGTACTTTTTCGGTTATGTCCTGGGTTTCATTCATTTACTCGGTACAGGCGCCGCCATCCATGCGTTGCTGACTGTGCGCACCTCCCAAGGCGCGATTGCCTGGGCGATGCCGCTGCTGTTCATTCCCTATTTCACCCTGCTGCCTTACCTGGTGTTCGGCCGAAGCTCATTCGACGCGTACATCAAGGCGCGTCGCCAGGCCAACCAGGAAATGCGGATCGCGATCGGCAGCCTCAACTGGCGGCCGTGGATGGAAGAAGCCGTGGCTGCGCGTCGGTCAGATGCCTATGCGGCGCTGCGTGCAATGCCCAAGCTGGGCAACATGCCGGCGCTGGCCAACAACAAGGTCAAGTTGCTGATCAATGGCGAGGAAACCTTCGGAGCCATTTTTCAGGCTATCCGAGAAGCGAAGAAGACCATCCTGATTCAGTTCTTCATCATTCATGACGACAAACTCGGGCGCGAGCTGCAAGCGCTGCTGCTGGAGAAAGCGGCCGAAGGTGTGGCGATCTTTGTACTGTACGACCGCATCGGCAGCCACGCCTTGCCAGGCAGTTATATCGATAAGCTACGCGACGGTGGCGTGCAGATAAAAGCCTTCGCCACACGCGGCGGCTGGCTCAATCGCTTTCAGATCAACTTCCGCAACCACCGCAAGATCGTCGTTGTCGATGGCCTGAAAGGTTATATGGGCGGTCACAATGTGGGTGATGAGTACATGGGCCTGAAGCCGCCGCTGGCTCCATGGCGCGACACCCATGTGCAAGTCATCGGCCCGGTGGTCGCCTGCTTGCAGGAGTCGTTCGCCGAGGACTGGTTCTGGGCCACCCGCGAACTGCCTCCGTTAAGCCTGCCTGATGAGTTTCCCGAAGACGGTGTGCTTTGCCAACTGTTGACCAGCGGCCCGGCTGACGCGCAGGAAACCTGCTCGCTGTTCTTCGTTGAAGCCATCCACGCAGCCGAAGAGCGCGTGTGGATCACCAGCCCCTACTTCATCCCTGACGAAGCCGTGACCGCTGCGCTGACCCTGGCAGTGTTGCGCGGCGTGGACGTGCGCCTGCTGCTGCCGTCGCGCCCCGACCATTACGTGGTCTACGCCGCTTCAAGTCTGTACGCCTTCGACGCCGTACGTGCCGGGGTCCGAGTGTTCCGCTACGAGCCGGGCTTCCTGCATCAGAAGGTCGTCCTGGTCGACAACGAGATCACCGCCATCGGCAGCGCGAACCTCGACAACCGCTCGTTCCGCCTCAACTTCGAATTGATGCTGCTCACGGTCGACAGCGACTTCTCCAGCCAGGTGGAATCCATGCTCACCGCCGACTTCAACCTCGCCCGTGAAATCTCCGTGCAGGAAAGCCACGAAACGCGGCGTCTGCATCAACTGGGTATGCGCGTGGCGCGGCTGATTTCACCGATTCTGTGAGACCTCTGTGCACTACGCTGCCTGTCTTGAAGAGACGAGCGGGACTTCACCCATAAATATCCTCGCGCGTCAGTGGCAGTCCGGTGTTGCCGTCGGCGAAGGGTTTCACGGCGAGTATCTGGTGCAGGTTGATCCAGCCCTTGGTGAATCCATAGGCGCAGCCTGCGAGGTATAGCCGCCAGATCCGCAGGGTCTGTTCGGGTACGATTCGCGCGGCTTCGTCGAGCCGGGATTCCAGTCGTGCGCTCCAGTGCTCCAGGGTTTTCGCGTAGTGCGGGCGCAGGCTTTCCACGTCGACCACTTCAAGCCCGGCTTCGCTGATATGGGCGCTGATCATGGCCATGTGCGGCAGCTCGCCATTGGGGAAAACATAGCGGTCAATGAACTCCCCGGCACCACGCCCCACAGGACGACCGTCGGTGTGCCGCGCGGTAATGCCGTGATTCATCACCAGGCCGCCCTCCTTCACCGCGCCGAACAGGCGTTGCGCGTACAACGGCAGGTTGGCGTGCCCGACGTGCTCGAACATGCCGACACTGACCACTTTGTCGAAGCGCGCATCCTGCGGCAGGTCGCGGTAGTCGAGCAATTGCAGGTCGACCTTGTCCTGCAGACCTTCGGCTTGCACGCGTTCGCGGGCCAGTGCCAATTGTTGCTGGCTCAGCGTGATGCCAAAGACCTTCACGCCGTATTCGCGAGCCGCAAAACGCGCCAGCCCGCCCCAGCCGCAGCCGACGTCCAACAGGTATTCACCGCGCTTGAGCCGCAACTTGCGGCACAGGTGGTGGAATTTATCCTGCTGCGCCTGCTCCAGCGATTCGTCCCCGGTCTTGAAATACGCGCAGGAGTAGACCATCTCCCTGTCGAGCCAGAGCTGGTAGAAGTCGTTGGAGACATCGTAGTGATAGGCAATCGAGGCCGCGTCAGTGTCCTTGTCATGCTCGACCCGGATCGGATTGCCAGCGCTGTCGTCATCGTCCACCAGCGCGTGGGTCAGTTCATCGCAGACCCGGACCACTTCGCTGATGGAGCCCTCCAGTTCCAGCCGCCCCTCCACAAACGCGCTGCCGAGCAGGCCCAGACTGGGATGACTGAAGTCGGAGACCAGCTGCGGGTCCTTGACGACTATCGTGACGCTGGGCGCAGGCCCGAGGTCCATCTGATGACCGTCCCAGAGCCGGAGCCGCAACGGCAGATGAAGGTTCTGCAAGGTCGTTGGAAGTTGTGTAAGCATTTCAAAATCACCCCCTTATCCAGAAACTCAAAAAAGAGTAATCCAGCAAAGGCCCCGCAAAAGGGCCCGAAAAGGCATTGGCGACGGCAAAACTGCTATGAATCAACTGCGGGGGAACAGCCCTGTGCCCTCTGATTCGAGCCGAGAGTCAGCCTGAATTTGGATCACACAATGAAACACAGCGCTTAATCTGTAACAGAATTAGTCAAAGCTCAAGCCGTTTGACGCACTGATCATCAGTGCAGGCGTGAGACCTGATGTTGCACACTCACGTCTTCGAGCTTGAGCAATGGCTCCTGAAAGCGCAGCAAACGTCCGGCGTTGCCCAATACCAACAGGGTGCTTAGATTGTGCAGGATAGCTGCGACCATCGCGCCCGCAGCGCCAAGCAGACCAAAGGCGGCCAGAGCCACGATGGCCAGCGTCCAGCCCAGCCCAATGATGACGTTGACCTGCAAGGTGTGACGGCACTGGCGACTGAGTCGCACACAGGTGCCCAGGCGGCGCAGATCGCTGCCGATCAGCACGATGTCGGCGGATGCCAGCGCGATATCCGCCCCACCCGCGCCCATCGCCACGCCGACCACGCCCGCCTTCAGGGCCAGCGAATCGTTGACCCCGTCGCCGACCACCATTGGCCGGAAACCACTGGAGATCTCGCCCATGACGCGGTTGAGTTTGTCTTCAGGCAGCGCCTGCGCCTGAACGTCAGTGATGCCGATATCGTGCGCCAGATTGTCGGCCACGCTCTGCCGGTCACCGGTCAACAGCAATTGTCGGCCCAGGCCCAGGCCGCGTAATTCAAGCAGCGCCGCCTGAGCTTCGGGTTTGACACTGTCGGCCAGCAGCAGCCAGGCCAGAAAAACTCCGTCCAGCGACAGACCGGCCAGCGGGCCACCATGTGCAGGGACAGCAGGCGTGACGATGCCCATCTGTGCGAACAACTCCGGGCGGCCCAGTGCTGCATCGCCCTGCCCGGTCGAGGCCACCACACCCAGGCCCTGGCGCTCACGGGTGTCGGTCAGCGGCAGCAGTCGGGCATTATCCACCAGCCCGGCCAAGGCCCGACTCACCGGGTGACTGCTGGCAGACCCGAGGCTCGCAGCCAGCTCCAGCAATTGTGGATGCTGCGAACCGTCAGCCTGCACGGACTGCAGACGCAGACGGCCATAGGTCAGGGTGCCGGTCTTGTCCACAACCAGTGAGTTGAGGTCAGCCAGTTCTTCAAGAAACGCCGAACTGCGGATCAGAATCCCGTGCCGCGCCGCGACCGCAATACCTGCGATGGCGGTGGCCGGGGCCGAAAGCACCAGCGCACAGGGACAGGCTGCGACCAGCACTGCCAGCATCGCCTGGGCATCCTGAGTGATAAACCAGGTGAGCGCCGCGATCAGCAAGACCAGCACCATGTAACTGCCTGCGTAGCGCTCCAGCAGACGCGTGATAGGCGGCTTGGAACGCTCTGCGCTCTGCATCAGCGCGATGACCTTGCCCAGCGTCGACTGATCGCCGATGCGGGTCACTTCGATGCGCAGCAGGCCGTCGAGGTTGATGGCGCCACCGAACACCTCGACCCCGACACTGGCTTCCAGCGGGACCGATTCGCCAGTGATCGACGACGTATCCAGACTGGCTTGCCCGGACAGCACCCGACCGTCCGCCGGAACGCGGTCGCCCGCCCGCACTTCCACCTGATCGCCGGCTTTGAGCGTCGCGTTGTCGACCTCGCGCACGCTGCCGTCGGCGCCGAGCAAACGCGCCTGGCTGCGAGTCAGGCGTCCCAGCGCTTCGATGGCCTCCTGCGAGCCGATCACGCTGCGCTCTTCCAGCACATGGCCGAAGATCATGATGATCGGCAGCAACGCGGCGGTCATCAGGTCACCGGTGGCCCAGGCACCGAGCATCGCCAGTGCGATCAACTGATCGGTGATGCCGTGCAGGCTCGGATGCCGCAGGCTGTGCCAGCCGGCGCTGATCACCGGTATCGCCACCAACAGTGACGCAGCGCCCAACAGCAACTGGCTGACACCTGCCTGCTCCGGGGCGAAAAACCGCCAGACCAGTCCCAATCCCAGCAAGCCCAAGGCCAGCATCGCGAGGGTCAGTTGCCGGGCGGCACTGCGCTGTTCTGCGCTGCTCAGCAGACTGCCAGGCGCTTGCGGTTGACCAGCGTCGTGGGTGTGAACGGCTTCGCCACTCATTGTGGTGCTCCCTGAATGATCAGGCGGGAATCGTCTTTGGGATCGACCGTGGTCACCGAACCCGCCTGATGCAGAATGACCGGTACGCGTTCACGGTAGAGACGTTGCATCAGGCCGGGGTCGCTGCGGGTTTCGGCTGATTGGGTCAGGCTGACAACCGTTGCAGTAGCCGACTGCGCCTTGGCCAGACGCTCGGACGCCTGTGCATGCGCCACTTGCAGGGTTCGGTCGGCCTGTTGATTGGCGGTCTGGGTCAGCTTTTCGGCCTCCGTGCGCGCGTTGGCCACGGCCTGATCGGCCTGCTGACTGGCCGTCAGCACAGCATTGAACGCGTTGACTGCCGAGGTCGGCAAGCTCGACTGCACATCCACCCGAGCGACCTCGACACCGATGCCCATGCCGGTCGCCTTGAGCTCGGCCAGACGCTGATTGATGCCGCGCACCAGATCGCCACGCAGCCGCTCACGGCGCTCGGCGGCCTGGCTGTCAGCACCGATCAGCTCGGGACGGGCAACCAGAATGGTGTCCAGATCCCGCGCCGCCGTCAGCGCCACAGCGCTGCGATTGACCAGCCGGTCCAGCGCGGGCAATACATGCTCGCCCTGCAATACGAAGGCAGTGGGGTCAGTCACTTTGTAAAACACCGTGACGTCCAGTTGCACCACACCGGCATCGCCAGTCAGCAGAAAACCGGAGCCTGCCAGTGCATCGCTCATGGGTGCCGACAGGGTCGCGACTTCATCGGCCTTCAACGCGGCAGGCGAACGCAGCAGGGTTTCCACGCGCCGCTCTATCACCCGATCAGCCGAAGGCAGCAGCACCACCTGTTCGAACGGCTGCGGCCAGGCGATCAGCAGCCCTGCGTTCTGAACCCGCTCGATCGCGCCGAAGTGCATGACCACCGCGCGGTTCTGTGGATCGATCTGGCGTATGTTGGACGTCGCCCAGGCAAGCGCGGCGAGCAATGTCACGCCATACAGCCCCAGAAACGCCAGACGGCTCGCCTGCAACCAAGGGCTGTTTACCGGCGGGCGCTGCGCCACGGCTTCGTCGACCGGCTGGCTCATGGCTGCGTTCCGCTCTTGCCATCCAGCGTCGGCGGGCCGTCCACCAGCACGCGGAACGGCGCCGCGTCGGTGCGCAGTATCAGGCGGGTGCCGGGCGTCACGATAGTGCCCAGCGTATCCAGCGAGCGCAGCAGGTTGTAGAGCTGCGGCGAGCCCGCATAGGCACGGCCATAGATCTGCGCGGCTTCAACCCGCGACTGTGCTTCGATATCGGCCGCCTTGACCGTGGCATCGGCTTCGACAATCCGTGCATCGCGCTCGGCGGCCGAACGAATCTGCGCCGCCTCACGCTTGCCCACGGCGGTTCGCTCGGTGGCGATGGTCTCGCGCTCGGCGCGCATGCGGTCAACGGTAGCGTTGAGCGTTACCGAAGGCAGGGTCAGTCGCTCCACGCCGACCTGCAGGACACGCACCCCGTAAGTCGCCAGCAGTTGCTGATCGATCTGCTGGCGCAGCTGATTTTCGAAGGCAGTGATATTCACCTTGCTGGCGTCGGTATTCACCAGGCTGGAGAGGTCGAAACTGCTCGCGGTGGTTTCCAGCGCCGAGCCAACAAAGGTACGGATCTGCCGCGCCGCCTCGTCGGGCTGGTTCTGTACCGCGCGCATGAAGCGCTGCACGTTGTCGGCGTCGCCCTGCACCTGCCACGCCACGTAGGCCTGAACGATGATGCGCAAGCCATCGCGGGTACCGACGTCCTGCAGACCGCTGGAAGTGGTTCGCAGGCGCAGATCCACCGGGATGGTCGCCTCGAACGGTGCCGGCCAGCGCCAGTTGAGGCCCGGCTCCAGCAGGACGCGGGACGGGTTGCCGAAGCGTGTGACGACGGTCGCCTCGCCCGAACGCACCTGCACCAGGCTCGCTGCTGCAATCGCAAACGCGATCAGCACCGCAGCCAGGCTTGCCCGCCGCCAGGGGAACGCTGCCGGGCCGCTCGCGCCATGATGATGGTGGTGATGACCATGGCCGCCATGGCCGTGACTGTCATGGCTATCGTGGTCGGCGTGATCGTGATGATGATGGAACAGACTCAAGGGACGACTCCTTACTGAACGGCTTTACGCGGCGCCGTTGGGTCTGCCGGTGGGGTGAAGGTACGCAGGTCGATGGTCGGCGCACTGTCGCCGCCCAGACGGTGGTCGAGTATCAGCAACTTCGCATTGCCCAGGCCCTCGGTCAGTTGGGCCAGGTATTGCTCCAGCAAAAACGCCTGACCTGCCTTGGCATAGGCCTGACGTTCGGCACTGAAGCGCAGGTCTGCACCCTGTGCGCCGGCCAGAATCTCGCGGGCGACGGCACTGGCCTGATCACGCGCCACGCTGGCATTGAGCTGCGCCTGATTGGCCCTGTCGCTGGCCGCGCCGCGCTCGCGAGAGATCAGCGCCTGTGCACCAATCTGCGCAGCCTGCACAGCATGATAGGCGTTGGCCGCACCGGCAGGCGGGTGGATGGCTTCAACCACCGTAGCGAGCAATTCGACGCCGCTGTCCAGCCGCTGCAAGTCGGCCTGCACGGCCTTGCCGATGTCATCGGCCAGCTCGCTGCGCTGTTCGCCGAGCAGTTCATCCAGCGTGCGCGAAGCAAAGTCATGCACCAGCACCCGGCTGGCCGTGCTGCGAATCAAGGCTGGGATGTCAGCGCTGTTATAGGTCGACGCCATGGCTGCGGCATCTGTCAGGCCGATACGGTAGACGAACCGCACGTCCATATTGACGATCTGAAAGCTCTGCTTGTCGCCTGCACTGCTGGCAATGACCTGGGATTTTTCGTTGATATGGCTGGCATCCCACAGACGGTTGGCGCTACCCGGTGGCGGGCCTTCGGCCGGGTCCAGCGTTTGCTCGGCCGTGTCGGCAGCAGAAACGCTGGTCGCCAGTTCATGAACCACGCCGTTTTCAACGGCCAGCACACGCCCGAACGGCCAGGGCAAACCCACGTGCAGACCGGGCCCGAACACGTCGACCGGCTTGCCGAAGCGTTCATAAATGCCCCGCCCCTGCATCGGAATTTCATGCACGCCGCTCAGCACCCAGCCCAGCGCTGCGACCACCGTCAGCACCGGCAAAAAGGCGCGGCGCATGTAGGTAAAGGCCCAGATCTGGCGCAGATCGATGCCAAAGCGGTTGTGCAGTTCGTGCTGCAAGGCGAGCAGCGGACGCGGCGGCCAGCGCAACAGGTCGGCGATGAAACTGGCGGCCAGCAGGCGCGGTTCGCTGCGTGGGTTGCGCGGGCTGAACACCGACAGCACAGCGCGCAGCAGAAACTCCAGCGCCACGCCAAACGGCAGCAGGCCGATCAATACCGCCAGCCGCGCAGGCCAGACACGTTCTGCACTGGAGAAAAACAGGCACAGCGCGCCGACCAGCAGGACGATCAGCGTCATGCGCACCAGTTGCGCCAGCGCACCGGCCTCCGGCGACTGACTGTCGGACTCGCTGCTCAGTTGTCGCTCGATGACCAGCAGCCCGAATGCCAACAGCAGCATGACGCTGCCACCCAGGCTACCGGCCGTGGAGAGGTCGACGCCGGACAGCGCCAGGTTCCAGAAGGCACGAACGACGATCAACGCCAGCACCGCCCAACCGGCAAGCCACAGGGTCGAGCTGCCCACGTGCCTGACCAGCGATTTGCCGGAGTCACTCAGCCGTTCAAGCAGGCGCTCGTACCAGCCGCTCTCGTCGTCAGCAGACAGGTTTTCGTCGAGGGTGTCTGCGTCCGGCGAACGCAGCGCGCGAGCCCGCCACAGCGCGACATGCCGCGCCGACTGCAAGCCCGCCGTGAGCAGAAACAACGCCGCCGAGGCGTTGCACAACACGGCCATCCACAAAGAGCCGGGGGAAAACAGATCGATGGACAACGCCAGCAGCAGCCCGAACGCCCCTGCTCCACCGGTCACATACATCAATCGTCCCAGACGCCTAACCTGTTGCACCGCCATTTGAAAACGTGGCAGGCCTTCAAGGCCTTCGTGCTCATCCAAATCAACCCGCATCACTACCCCGGCACCCACTGATTTATCGCCCTTTGGAGAGCCCTGCATTGGCATCTGAATGCCAGTGAATAATAGCGTTACGATATAACACGCGGAATGAAACTTTCGTCAGGACTATTAGCTGAACGGATGTGAGATAGCGGTGCTGCCCAGCGGGCGAATCGACCTGAAGTCGGGCAGAGAGCGAGCCCGCGCGCCAGCAAAATGATTGCTGAATATTGCCTGGCGAAAAAAGTTTTCGTGCGGGTCGAAGACGTCGAGTTGATCAGCGTTTCTTGCCCCGATCGTCTGGAAGCCTTGCGCCAAGCGGCGATGCGCTTAATCGATTAGTCTGCAGCGACGCAAAAATCAGCGTTATAGCCGCCAACACGCCGGATTCATTAGCCATGATCGGCGTTTTTTTTTGGCCGATTTCCGAACCGTATCTCGTCTTTGTTATCTGTTGTGGGTAGTTTGCGTTCGGCAAGGAGTCGTTGGCGCGCCATTTTTTGTGCAGGACGCACAGAATTACTCAGAGGCTTCACCTTTATGAATCGCAGAAATCTCCTGAAAGCGTCCATGGCGTTAGCCGCCTACGGCAGCGTATCGGCCTCAGGGCTTTTTGCTGCGCGGGCACTGGCCGCCGCAGCCGATGGCGAGATCGAACACTTCGATTTTGCTGAGTTGCAGGCGCATGCCAAGAAGCTTGCGAGCAAAGGGTATGTGAGCAACAAGCAGGTGCTGCCACCGGTACTTGCGAACATGACGCCGCAGCAATTCAATGCCATCCGCTACGACCCGAATCACTCGCTGTGGAAAGACGTCCATGGCCAGCTCGACGTGCATTTCTTCCACGTCGGCATGGGCTTCAAGACGCCCGTGCGCATGTACAGCGTCGATCCGCAGAGCAAGCAGGCGCGCGAAGTGCATTTCCGCCATGACCTGTTCAACTACGAGAACAGTGGCATCGACAAGAACCTGGTCAAGGGCGACCTGGGCTTTGCCGGTTTCAAACTGTTCAAGGCGCCTGAAATCGCCATCAATGACGTCGTTTCGTTCCTCGGCGCCAGCTACTTCCGCGCCGTGGACAGCAACAAGCAATACGGCCTCTCGGCCCGCGGCCTGGCCATCGACAGTTACGCCAAACGTCAGGAAGAATTTCCGGACTTCACCAAGTTCTGGTTTGAAACGCCGGACAAGAACGCGACACGCTTCGTGGTTTACGCACTGCTCGACTCGCCGAGCGCGACCGGCGCCTATCGCTTCGACATCGACTGTCAGGCCGGCCAGGTGGTCATGGAAATCGACGCGCACGTCAATGCGCGTACCGATATCCAGCAGCTGGGCATTTCGCCGATGACCAGCATGTTCAGCTGCGGCACTCACGAACGCCGCATGTGCGACACCATCCACCCGCAAATCCACGATTCGGATCGCCTGTCGATGTGGCGTGGCAACGGTGAGTGGATCTGCCGTCCGCTGAACAACCCGGCCAAACCGCAGTTCAGCGCGTTCTCCGACACCGATCCGAAAGGCTTCGGGCTGGTACAGAGCGATCACGAATTCTCCAGCTATCAGGACACCGTTGTCTGGTACAGCCGTCGTCCAAGCCTGTGGGTCGAGCCGATCACGGCGTGGGGCGAAGGCGAGGTCAGCCTGCTGGAACTGCCGACCACGGGCGAAACGATGGACAACATCGTAGTGTTCTGGACACCGAAGACGCCGGTCAAGGCCGGGGACTCGATGAACTACGGCTACAAGCTGTTCTGGAGCCCGCTGCCGCCGGTAAGCACGCCGCTGGCACAGGTCCACGCGACACGTTCAGGCATGGGCGGCTTCCTCGAAGGCTGGGCACCGGGCGAGCATTACCCGAAAACCTGGGCACGCCGCTTCGCGGTGGACTTCAACGGCGGCGGTCTGGATCGCTTGCCGGAAGGCACTGGAATCGAGCCCATCGTCACGGTCACTCATGGCAAGGTGCAGGACTTCAACATCCTCGTGTTGCCGGACATCAAGGGCTACCGCGTCACCTTCGACTGGGTACCGGACAGCGACTCGGTCGAGCCGGTTGAAATGCGCATGTTCATCCGCACTGGCGACCGTACGCTGAGCGAGACCTGGCTCTATCAGTACTTCCCGCCTGCACCGGACAGACGTAAATACCCGTAATCCGCAGATGGGTGACGCAGAGCGTCACGAAGGGCATTACCACGCGGAGCGTGAGGAACGATAAAGGTCTGGGCTGGAGCGTGAGGAACGATAGGTGTCTGCAGGACCGCGTCCGCAAGAACACCATCGTGCCCATGCTCCAGCGTGGGCACGCCGTTCTGGACGCTCCGCGTCCTGTCCTGGGCACTAAGTGCGGCGCATAACCATTAATCCCGACTAATTAATTGACAGTTGCCCCAACTGCGACTGATATACCTGTTGTCATGCCGTTGCGAGCGTCCGCTCCAGACCCCCATCTCCCAAAGCTTCCCTGTGTCGACACGTCCCCGTGATCGTCGGGCGGTAGCTTTGTCCGCGCAATTCCCCTGACGTATTTCACAAGGCAGCCAGCATGGCGTTGAATACTGCGAACGGCGTCGACGCCAGGTCGTCGTTGATGTCCTTTGACAAGTCCACGGTGGTGGTGTGGGTCGCCATCAGCCTGATTCTGGTCGAGACCTTTTCCGGAGCCTTGCGCTTCTACTTCGACCAGGCAGGCATAAGCCCCCTGCTCTATCTGCCCAAGGCCGCCTGCATCCTGCTGTTTACGCTCGAGCTGCGCACATTCAGAGCCGGAAGGTTGTTCTGGACGTTCACGATCCTGTGGCTGATTTCCGCGCTGCTGGCCATGCTGCATCGCGCCAGCGCGCACAACCTGGCGTTCAGTCTGTTCGCGCTGAGCCCGCTGGTGTTCGGCCTGGTATGTGGCCGGCACCTGCTGTATCGCCGCAAGCTGTTGTACAGCGCCATTGCTTTCTGCCTGCTGGCCTCGCTGTTGGGGATTGCCCTGGACAAGCTCACCTCCGTGCCATGGAAGGGCTACAGCTACAGCGTCGGTGAAACCCAGTTGAGCGCCAATACCTCATGGAGCGCGGACGAGGTGGACCGCATTGCCGGTTTCGCCAGGGTGTCCAACGTGCTGTCGATCATGATCGCCTTCTACACGCTGTACCTGATCATGTTCCTGCGCTCGCGCCTGATGATGATGTTGCTAAGTGCGGTGGCGCTTTACGCCATCGTGCTGACCACCAGCAAAGCGCCAGCCGCGGCCTTCGCGCTGACCATCGTGCTGCTGTTATTGCGGCGGATGAGCTGGACCTGCAGGGCAGTGTGCACCGTGGTGGTAGGCATCGGCCTGCTGTTGCCGGCACTGGGCCTGATTGTGAGCCCTGACGCTTACGCGGTCAGCAGCGGCGGCTCTCTGGCCTCGCTGTATGACCGGCTGATCAACACCTGGCCCGGCCTGATCAATGCGATGAGTCGCGAAGGCTGGATGATCAGCGGGGCAGGCTTCGGCATGGTCGGCAGCACGATGGGGTTGTTTCCGGTGGACGGTGCCGGGGTATTTCTCGGCATGGACAGCTCCGCCCTGTACCTCTGGGCAATGCTGGGCGTGCTCGGCCTGCTGCTGTATGCGCTGCAGATTCCGCTGTTGTTCCGCCTGATCGATGATCAGACCCGTATTGGCCATATGCTCCTGGCAATCAGCTTTTGCTGGTGCCTGATCAGCTGGACCACCGACATGTTCGAGGTCGCTGTCGCCAACCTGTTCATCGGCCTGGCCATTGGTCATGTGATGGCCGGCAAAGAATCTTCTGCGGGCCATGCGCCCGGGCTGACGTCGGCTGCACGCTGATCAACCAGCACAATCACCACAACGCTGGCTGCCGATAAGCTTCGGCTGATCCCCGGCCCCTCCCCCTCACGATCAGCCAACGGATGGCTTTCTCAAATGGACTTCAGAAAAGACATCAATGGCCTGCGCGCCATCGCAGTGATCGCAGTGCTGCTCTTCCACTTCCACCCCGACTGGCTGCCTGGCGGCTTTGCCGGTGTCGACGTGTTTTTCGTGATCTCGGGGTATCTGATCACCGGCATCATCCTGCGCGGCTTAAGGAGCGGTAAATTCAGGCTGGCGGCGTTCTACAGGTCACGGGCCAAGCGCATCGTCCCGGCCCTCGCTGTGCTGTGTTTTGCCTTGCTGTTGCTCGGCTGGTTCGCTCTGCTGCCGCTGGACTACAGCGCGCTGGGCACACATGTGGCGAGCAGCCTGGGGTTCGTTTCCAACTTCGTCTATTGGCGTGAGGCCGGGTATTTCACCGCCAGCGCCCATGAGAAGTGGCTGCTGCATACCTGGTCGCTGTCGGTGGAATGGCAGTTCTACCTGCTATACCCGATTGCGCTGCTGATGCTCAGTCGCTTCGTCGCGCTGCACAACCTGCGCTGGTGGGTACTGGGCGTAAGCCTGACAGGCTTTGTGGTGTGCGTATCTGCCTCCTCGCAATGGCCGGAGGCAGCGTTTTACCTGCTGCCGACCCGCGCTTGGGAGTTGCTCGCAGGTGGCGTGGCCTGCCTGTTCCCGCTGCAATTGAAGGCCCTGCAGCAGCGCGTTCTGGAACACTTAGGACTGACGCTGATCGTGGCCGGCTTCTTTCTGCTGTCCGTGCAGGACACGTGGCCGGGTTATCTGGTGTTGATGCCGGTGCTGGGGGCGTTCGCGGTGATCGTCGCCGCACGCAACGACTCGCTGCTGACCTGTAACCCGCTCGCCCAATGGGCCGGCACACGCTCGTACTCGCTGTACCTGTGGCACTGGCCGGTGGTGGTGTGGATGAATGACGCCGGGTTACTGGGCGAGACCCGCGCAATGCTGGTGGGCATCGGCGTGGCCGTGATGCTGGGTCTGGTCTCATGGCGGCTGATCGAGCAGCCCGTCAGCAGGCCGTCGTCTGATCAGCGCAGCAGACGTGCCACGTTCGGCACGCTGATCGCTCTGCTGTTCGTCGGCGGAACGCTGGTGAGTGCAACCGGCGGCGTGGTTTCTCCTCTGCGCCCGGTGAGTGTTTCGGACAAGGCGCGTTTCATTCAGGAGTACGCTGATCGCCAGCACAACCTGTACGAGCCCTACTGGCTGAAATGTGACGCCTTCTCCGCCCTGACCCAGCGCGGCCAATCAGGCATCGATGAAGCCTGCACCCGCAAACAAGGGGTGGGGGGCGTGTTCCTGTGGGGCGATTCTCATGCACAAGCGCTGTCGCTCGGCCTGCGTACCTTGCTGACACACAGCACGCCCTTCTATCAGGTCGCCTCGGCCAGTTGCCGTCCTGCTCTGAGGGACCAGCAAGGACGTACCTCTGCGACGAGCAGGGCCTGTGACTACTCCAACAGAACGGCCCTGCAGGGCATCGAAAGGCTGCGTCCGGACATCGTGGTCATCGCGCAAAAGGATGGGCACGACAAGACCGACTGGACGCAGATCGCGGTTCGGCTCAAGGGCCTTGGTGTGAAGCACATCGTGCTGATCGGCCCGGTTCCGCAGTGGAACCCGTCGTTGCCCAGCGTCATCGCCAACCGTCATTGGGGGCTGAGCGAATCGTACATCCGCGATCCGGCTCTGGATCAAAGTGTCATGCTGGTGGATCAGGCCACCCGCGCACTGGCCGCATCGGCAGGCATCCAGTTCGTGTCGCTGATCGACAAACTGTGCATCGCCGATGCCTGCCGGGTACGCCTGGAAGACAACCGCTCTCTGCTGCAGATCGACTCGGGGCACTTGAGCGCAGAAGGTTCGCTGTACGTCGTGCGCAACTACGTACTGCCGCAGTTGGTGAATTAGTCAGCCGCTGAGTACAAATGTCCTGTTTCTGGAGGCTGTAGCGGCCTCTTCGCGCCTACTCCTACCGCCGCCGGCCAGAATCAAAAGCGGACTTGTGTATAACGATGAGGGCTCGGCGTGGGCCGGTGATCAGTGCAGCTCTTTGAGGCGCTCGGCAAACTTGACGAGGTCAGCCAGGGAATCGGCTTCCATCTTGCGCATCACCGAGCCACGGCGGACCTTGACGGTGATTTCGCTCACGTTCAGCCGGGCTGCAATCTGTTTGTTGAGCAGGCCGCTGACCACCAGCTCCATCACCTGCTGCTCACCGGAATTGAGGCTGGCGTGGCGGCGCTGCAGTTCGGCTTCGACCGCGGCACTTTTGCGTCGACTGCGATCCTGCGCCAACCCCTGCTGAATGGCGTCGAGCAAGTCCTGATCGCGAAAAGGCTTAGTCAGAAACTCCACCGCACCGGCCTTCATGGCCCGCACGGACATGGGAATGTCGCCATGCCCGGTGATGAAAATGACCGGCAGGGAAATCCCCGACCTGGCCATATGCCCCTGGAAGTCCAGACCACTCATTCCAGGCATGCGAATGTCCAGAATCAGGCAGCCCGGCGCATCAGGACGCGGCGTGTCCAGGAACTCGCGGGTCGAGCCGAACAGCATGCTGCGCAACCCGACCGAGGCCAGCAGATCCTCCAGCGAGGAGCGCACCGACAGGTCGTCATCAAGGACGTAGATGATCGGCTCTTCGGCCTGTGATGCGGCGGCAACTGTGCTCATCAGGTTTCCATCTTTCCGGTGGGCAGGGTGAAGTGAAACGTAGCACCGATTGCAGGGTTGGGGGTGACCCAGATGCGCCCGCCATGAGCTTCGATGATCGAACGACTGATCGCCAGACCAATCCCCATCCCTTCCTCCTTGGTGGTGTAGAAAGCATCGAACAACCGATGGATGTTTTCCGGTGGCACGCCGATACCGTTGTCGCTGACCGCAAATTCGATATCACCGCCGTCATGCCAGCCCACCCGAATCTCCAGTTGCGCCTGATCCGCCTCGAGCTTTTTCATCGCATCGACGCCATTGATCATCAGGTTCAGCAACACCTGCTGGATCTGCACCCGATCAGCCAGCAGCGGCGGCAGGCCCTCCGGAACGTCGACCAGCAGTGCGACGCCCTGCCCCTCTATCTCGCTGTGTGCCAGCGCCACGATCTCGGCGACGGTATCGGCCACGCTGATCCACTCCTTGTGAGTGGACGAACGCTTCGCCAGCGCGCGCACCCGGACGATGATGTCCCCGGCGCGGTTCGCGTCACTGATCATGCGGTCGACAGCCTGCCGGGCCTTCTCCAGATTGACCGGCTCGGTGGCCAGCCAGCGCTGGCAGGCATTGCCGCTGGTGACAATGGCCGACAGCGGCTGATTGACCTCGTGAGCAATGGACGCCGTCAGTTCACCCAATTGATTGACCCGTGCGATCCGCGCCAGCTGTGAGCGCGCTTCATGTACCGAGCGGATGGCCAGCGCCATACGCAGCGCCAGCCAGGTGGTCATGGCGATGGCCGCCAGGCTGATGATGCAATTGATCAGCCCGGACGCCTCACTGCCTCTGGAGGTCGTCATCTCGTAACTGATCACGGTCAGCACCATGCACAGCAACGCCATCGCGATAACGCCTGTGGACGGCAGGAACCTGACCGCCAGCAGCACCACAACAATCTGGAATACGCCCACGGCGATTTCCAGGTCGGTCAAGGTGTCGGCAACTGCAATGACCAGCGCCAGCATGAGCAACGCGATCAGCCGCACCGCCATAGCAGCCTTGCCGTAGGATTCCGGTTCACGCATGCGCATCATCCCGCTGGTTGCAAAAGGCCTGTTGAGTATGTCCTACAAATCTCAGGACGGGTTGTCCAGGCTGAACTGATCGGTCAGTTCGTCATAGGCGAACAACTCCGCGTAGCGCCCCCATTGAATCACTGCGTTGAGGGTCTGCATGGCATCGCTTTCAGACATGAAGTCTTCGAGTTGATCACGAAAGCGCCGTGCCGGTGCCGTGTGCGTGGGACGGTCATCCAGCACCCGACGGATATGCGCCACCAGCGGCACAAAGCTCAGCAGGTGCTGGGCGAACAGTTGCTTGCGCTCGTCGACATCCGCCAGCGCATAGCGATTGGCGGCAGGCAGCAGGCGGATGTCGCCGCCCTTCAGTTCAGCGAAGCGCAATAGTTGCAGCACCTCGGCAATCGGGAACAGCTCGTCGGCGTTGTAGTGCAGCGCAGCGGCCAGCTCCGGCAGGTCGGCTTTGAGGCTGTAGGGCGGCGCGTGAATCGCCTCGATCAACCCTGCCAGTGCGTTGGTGGAAACCTGTGGCAACACCATTCCCAGCCCGGTGCCCGGAAACACGCCCTGACGAATCTCGCCGGCGTCGTTGTCCTGGGTCATCAGCACGTAGATCTCTTCCACCAGCGCCCGAAAGATCGGGTCCTGGCGGTTGCGCGGCTGGGGCAGATCGACCTTGATCTCGCTGATCACACGGCCAGGATTGGAGGAGAACAGCAGGATGCGATCGCACATCAGCACGGCTTCGGCGATGTTATGCGTCACCATCAGGATCGACTTGATGGGCATGCGCCCCTCGCTCCACATGTCCAGCAAGTCAGTACGCAGGGTTTCGGCGGTGAGCACGTCGAGCGCGGAAAACGGTTCGTCCATCAACAGCACGTCAGGATCGATGACCAGCGCGCGCGCCATGCCGACCCGCTGACGCATGCCTCCGGACAGCTCTTTGGGGTAGGCGCTCTCGAAACCGTCCAGGCCGATCAGATCGATGGCCGCCAGTGCGCGCTTGCGGCGTACGGCGGCAGGCACACGTTGCGCTTCGAGGCCGACTTCGACGTTTTCCAGCACCGTCAGCCAGGGAAACAGCGCAAAGCTCTGGAACACCATGCCCACCGACATTGCCCGTCCTTGCACACGACGAGGGAAATTCACCTCACCTTCGGTAGGCACCACCAGCCCGGCGATGGAGCGCAACAGGGTCGACTTGCCCGAGCCGGACCGGCCCAGCAGGCCCACTATTTCGTTCTCATTGAGCGTCAGGGTCACGTCATCCAGCACCAGGCGCTCTTTGCTGCCTTTGCCGTACACATGTCGGACTTTCTGAACATCTACCAGGCAACGCGTTTCGACAGCCATCATGATGGCGCCCTCCCCTTACACAAGATCAGACAAGACTCAGACGTCGCTCGGCGAACCCGTACAGCGGGCGCCACAGCAACCGGTTGAACGCAATCACGAAGACCGACATGACCACGATGCCCAGCGCAACGCGCGGAAAGTCACCTGCCTGGGTCGCATTGGCGATGTATGACCCCAGGCCTGCCGCTTCCAGATGCTGATCGCCCCAGGAAACCGCTTCGGCAACGATACTGGCGTTCCACGAACCACCCGACGCGGTCAGCGCACCGGTGATGTAGTAGGGAAACACGCCAGGCAGCGCGACACGCCGCCACCACTGCCAGCCACGCATGTTGAACATGGTCGCCGCTTCGCGCAGGTCAGTCGGCAAGGCGCTGGCCCCGGCGATCACGTTGAACAGGATGTACCACTGGGTGCCGAGCACCATCAACGGCGACAGCCAGATATCCGGGTTCAGGTGCAGGCCGACAATCGCGATCACCGCAAAAGGAAACAGAACGTTGGCCGGGAACGCCGCCATGAACTGCGCGATTGGCTGCAAGCGTTCGGCCCAGACCGGACGCAAGCCGATCCAGATACCGACGGGCACCCAGATCAGGCTCGCAATGACGATCAGTACGATCACACGCACCATCGTCGCCAGGCCCAGACCAAAGGCAGTGACCATGTCGCTGACGCCCAGAGAGGCTTCGATGAACCTGAACAGGTACACGCTGCCAGCCAGGCAGGCGGCCATGACCAGCCCCAGCCACGCGTAGTCGAGCACGCGGACGACGCCTGGGGTGAGCTTCACTTTCCACAGCCGGGAGAACACGCGCCAGTCGATCAGCATCAGGCATTTCCAAGGCGCAGCCAGGATCGAACCCAGCATCGGTGCCACACGGGAGCGGCCCAGCACGCTGTACATCCACGAGCGCGGACGCTTCGACGATGCGGTTTGCTCGAAGCGGAATTTGTCCGCCCAGGCGACGATCGGCCTGAACAGCAATTGGTCATAGGCCAGAATCACCAGCGCCATTGCGCCCACTGCCCAGGCAATCGCCGCCAGGTTTTTCTGCTCGATGGCCAGCGCCAGCCAGGAACCGATGCCCGGCAGATTGACCGTGGTGTCGCCGACCGAAATGGCCTCGCAGGCGACCACGAAAAACCAGCCGCCGGACATCGACATCATCATGTTCCACACCAGCCCCGGTATGGCGAACGGCAGTTCCAGGCGAGTGAAGCGCAGTACCGCAGACAGCCCGAACTGACGGCTGACCTCGTTAAGGTCACTCGGTACGGTGCGCAGTGACTGATAGAAACTGAACGCGAGATTCCAGGCCTGGCTGGTGAAGATGGCAAAGATCGCTGCGCATTCGACGCCCATCTGCCGACCGGGAAACAGGCCCATGAAGAAGGTCACGGTGAACGTCAGAAAACCCAGCACCGGCACCGACTGAAGAATATCCAGCGCCGGGATGATCACTTGCTCGGCCTTGCGGCTTTTGGCGGCCAGCGTGGCGACGACAAAAGTGAAGATCAACGAAGCGGCCAGCGCGATGAACATACGCAGTGTAGTGCGCAATGCGTATTCGGGCAGGCGCGCCGGGTCGAGGCTCATGGGACTCGAATTCAGCACCGCGAGCGGCTGCATCATCTGGCCAAGGCCGTAGATGAACAGACCAATGAACAGGGTCAGGATGGCCAGGCAAATACCATCGGCCCAATAAGGCGTGCGTGCACCGGGTTTTACAAAACGAGGCGTCCGCAGGCTTTTACCGAATTCAGATATCGAATGCATTGCTCACCTCGAGCCGGCCGCGCAGGCGCAGACCCACCTGCTTTATAAACAAACAGGCAGTCAGCGATAACAGATAAAGGCCGTGAGTTAATAGTTGCCGGACAGTGAGGTAAAGCTTATAGCGTTTCGATCAACAGTAGAAACCTGCAAAAGTAGCTCATGTTTATCTGGAAGTATGAGTGAGGTATACCAACGTATAGTTATATAACTATCACCCCGTTATTCAGGCCAGTTAAGCGTCGCGCAAAAGAACATTATCGTGCCCATGCTCGGCGTAGGTATGCCGTTCCGGACGCTCCGCGTACTCCCTTGAAGAAGCGGTGCGACCTGGAGATGTGACGCGGAGCGTCACGAAATGCATTCCCACGCTGGAGCGTGAGGAACGATAGGTGGCCGGCTGGACTATCGTGCGACGCTCCGCGTCGCATGCCGTTCCGGACGCTCCGCGTCCTCCCTTGAAGAAGCGGTGCGATCTGGAGCTGTGACGCGGAGCGTCACGACATGCATCCCCACGCTGGAGCATGCGGAACGACGGGTGTCCGAGTACTCCGCGTGGGCATGACCGTCGGGTGGATCACACCCGGAAGTGGCTGACCATCATCTGCAGCTGGCCACCGAGGCGTGCCAGTTCGACGCTGGAGGCTGCGGTTTCTTCGCTGGCTTCGGCGGTCTGTTCGGATACATCGCGAACATTGACGATGCTGCGGCTGATTTCGTCGGCCACCGAGCTTTGCTGTTCGGCGGCGGCAGCGATCTGCTGGTTCATCGCCTGGATGCTCGACACCGTACGGGTGATGCTTTCCAGCGACGTACCGGCCCTGCGCGTCAGTTCGACACTGCTGTCTGTCAGCGTGCGGCTGCCGAGCATGATGCCCGACACTTGGCGCGTGCCGTTTTGCAGCGCCGCCACCAGCCCTTCGATTTCTTCGGTGGACTGTTGGGTACGCTGCGCCAGGCCACGAACTTCGTCGGCCACCACGGCAAACCCCCGGCCGGCTTCCCCGGCACGTGCTGCTTCGATGGCGGCATTGAGGGCCAGCAGGTTGGTCTGTTCGGCGACCGCCTTGATCACATCCATGACCTTGCCGATCTTGTCACTTTCCTGCTCCAGCACGTTCATTGCGTCGGATGAGCGAACCACTTCAGCGGCCAGTCGCTCGATCTGCTGGATGGCCTCGCCCACGACCTTGTCGCCATCACGCGCCTGTTTGTCGGCATCGGAAGCCGCCACGGACGCCTGTTCGGCATTGCGTGCCACTTCGTGCACCGTCGCCGACATTTCATGCATGGCCGTGGCCACCTGGTCGGTCTCGACTTTCTGGCTGTTGACCCCTGCACTGGTCTGCTCGGTAACTGCCGACAGTTCTTCAGCCGCGCTGGCAATCTGGGTAACGCCGTCGCGAATACCGGAGATCAGTTCGCGCAGGGTTGCCCCCATGCGCTGGATGCCTTGCTGCAACACACCCAGTTCATCGCGTCGGGTGACCGCTTCGGTGTGTGTCAGGTCGCCGGATGCAATACGTTCGACGATGGCCAGCGTATCGCGCAATGGGCGAGTGATCTGACGCGTAATGACCACAGCGGCAAGAATGCCCAGCAACATGACCAACACCACACACCCTATCTGCAGGCTGCGCGCCTGAGCAGTGTCTTCCTTGCCCATCTGCATCTGCAGGCCATACAGCTCTTCGCCCAGTTTGACGATGGTCGCACCTTGAGTGGTCAGATCCTTGCGCACGCTCGCAGCTGTCTGAGTGGTTGCCTTGAAGGCATCGACCGAGCTGCGGTAATTGCGCAGAGCGCTTTCAAACTGTGCGATCTGTTCGCGATTGGCGGAACCAAAAGCAGCCTTGAGCCTGTCCAGACGACTGATCGCGCTATCCAGTTGCTGGAAGGCTGCTGCCTCGGTCTTGTCATTCGGGTTGCCGGTATAGCCGCGCACTTCATAACGCACGAGGATCAGGTCTTGCCGAGCGCTGTTCGCCAACTGGGCCAGATCGAAGCGTGCCGGATCAGAAGGATCGATCTGCATGACCGCCTTATTCAACGACTCGACAGCCTGCATGGCCGCTGTCCCATTGGCGGTCATCTCGTTGCGCACTTTGGCCCCGGCCTGGTACACGGCGCGCATGCTGTTCAGGGATGCTTCATAGTCGCGAGTGACATCGGCCAGTTCGCGCAGCGGCTTGAGGTTGACCGGATTGTTGAAGCTGACGAGCAGTGATTGCTGCTGCGCCTTGAACACATCCAGCTTGCCTTGCATGTTCTGTGCTGCGGTTTCATCGCCGTCAGTCAGCATGTATTGCAGACGCGCGATTCGCAGGTTGGTCAGGTTGTCACTCAGCTCGGTGATATCGCCGATTCTGTCGGTGCGATTGATGAGCTTGTCGAGGCTGGTCCAGCCAACGAGGGCGAGCACTGCCGTGAAGAAAAGAACGGTCCCAAAGCCCAATGCCAACTTCATGTTGACGCTGATATTCGCAAATCTGCTGTTCATAAAATCTCCTGAAAATGCTTTTTTGTGCGCAACGAAAGAGCTGAGATTTGTTTTTATAGACAGCAAACCCGCGCGCCAGAGCTATCGGCCGCAGAAGAGCAAAACTTGATCGGAAAAAAGCAATCCGCGCGAAAGCGCCGATTCGGGAGGGAAATCGGGGGCTGAACAGCCCCCGATTCAATCAGGCAATCAGTTTGAAACGTGCCACAACATTGCGCATATCGCTGGCGACGCGTGCCAGTTCATCGGCGGTAGCCGCGTTATTGTCGATCCCCAACATCAATGTCCCGGAGCTGTTACGAATCTCCATGACATTGCGGTTGATGTCTTCGGAGACCGCATGCTGCTGCACCGCAGCACTGGCGATCTGCGTGTTCATCTCGACGATGCGCTCCACGCCCTGACTGATGCTCGACAGGCTGCCCGAAGCATCACTGGCGGCACTGATGCACGCATGAGCCTTCTGCTGGCCGGCCTGCATCTGTTGCACGGCAGCATCGGTCGCACCTTGCAGTTGCTGGATGATGCCGCGAATTTCTTCGGTCGACGCCTGAGTGCGCGAAGCCAGCGTGCGGACTTCATCAGCCACCACGGCAAACCCGCGACCCTGCTCGCCCGCCCGCGCTGCTTCGATGGCGGCATTCAGGGCCAACAGGTTGGTCTGATCGGCAATGGTGCTGATGACCTGGATAACGCCACCAATCGACTGACTGTGCAGGGCCAGCGCCTGCACCTTCTGAGCACTGACTTCCACTTCTTCGGCCAGAGCCTGAATGGTCGAGTGTGCCTGGTGCATGATGCGCAGACCGTTACGTGACGCGGTGTTCGCTTCATCGGCGGCCAGTGCGGCACCTTCGGTGTTCTGCGCCACGTCGGCGACGCTGGCGGTCATCTCGTTGATCGCGGTCGCCACTTGCTCCGTTTCAGCCTGCTGCGCGTTCATCGACTGCTTGGCCAGGCCGATGGATGAGCCCAGACGGGACGCTACATCAGACAGTTCGTAAGAGGTGCGGTCCATGTGCGAGATAGAACTGGCGAAGGCCTCGGCCATCAGGTTCAGACCATTGGCGATATCAGCCACTTCGTCCTTGCTGACGACCGTTACGCGTGCACTCAGATCGCCCTCGCCCAGACGGCGGGTGACGCCCAGCAGGCTGTCGATGGTCAGGCGCAAGGCACGGTAAATGCTGCAGAACGCGTAGAGCAGCAACAAACCCATGATCACACACATGGCAATGACTATTTCGCGCTGCAGCACCAAGGCGTCGTAGCGCGCATTCAATTCATCCTGAAGCGCAGTCTGAATTTCGTCCTGAGCCTTGTAGAGTCCCGAGACAACCCCGTTGCCGCGCGCGCTCAGCGACTGCCCCTGCTGCACCGAAAACTCTGTGCCCTTTATGTACGCGTGCAGGTCGCTGCGAAAGCTGTCCATCGCTGCAGTAGCGGCAGTGATCGGGTCATTGACGCGCGTTGCGAGCTCTGGCGAGCGGCGCTTGAGCAGTCGAATACTTTGCTCCAACTCGGCCCGAAATTGCAGTTCGATCTTCAGCAGGCTCTCGAGCGAGCCGCGCATCGATACACTCAGCCCCTGGCCGGTCATCAAACCTGCCGTGATGCCGCGGATCTGACCGGCAACGTTGACTTCCGGGGCATACGAATGGTGCTCAGATCAATCAGAAACAGCGAGGCGTAATCTTCGTCCAAGACCATGCCCGAGGTAGCCGAGACGTAGTAGATAAAGTTGAGTGTCTGGGCCAGTTGCTCATTCCACTGGGCGAACACGTCATCCTGAGAGAGGCCTGGCTTGATACTGTCCATCAGGGAACGGGCGCTTTCACGCAGGCGCTGTACGCGGTTCTCGGTTTCCAGTTGCTGCCCCTGTCGTGCATCAATATCGGCAAGGTTGGCAAGCGCGGTTTCAAGCTGAGCGCGGTTGCTGATCACATCCTGAGCGGCGGAGGCATCGCCGGCCAGCAGACGGTTGCTGGCCGCGCGCTGCAGCATGGAAAATCGCAGAACGGGCGTGGTCATTTGCAGGTACTCACGGCCAACGCGCTCTTGCGCGACCGTGTCGATGCTTGCATTCAGACTGTTGAAAACCCGAAGACCGAGAACGATCAACGGGATGACGATAATAATGGCTAAAACGACAAACTTGGCAGGGAAACGCAGGCGGTTGGTGAGGTAGATACCAGGCGAAAGGATGTTCATAGCATTCTCTTTTTAATTAGGGTGTCCGATCCGGGCGGAAAAGCTCCTTGCTTTGCATCACGGGTAATACGGGCAGCTATGCCGCGCTGAACGAGGTCATCCGTTCAGATGGAGGCATATTGCCATCACTTCAGAGCAATGGCTTTTCAGGAAGTTCAATGGGTGCCATAGCCTGATAGTCCGGCTATCGGCCAGAGCACGTTTAACATGAGGTCATGGGCATCGGGCAAATGAAGAAAGGGAGAGACTTGCGGGTACGAGGCTTGCGGCAGGCATATCCGAATGAGGGTATTCAGGCGGGAAACAAAGGCTCATCTGACGGATCTGGCGACCGTAGACTTTTCAAAGGTAATACCGTCGTGCGGCATCGTGACGCACGACGGCAGGCGTCGTATCGAGGTGATTCGAGGGCTTTCAAGCCCTCGCCCACTCCACGTTCGACAGACCGAGCTTTTCAGCCTGAGGCTTGCTCAGCTTGGGTACCGGGTCGGAACGGTACTTGGGGATCGCACCGAACCCGGCATCCACTGAAGCCCAGTGCCAGGCCTCTTTGTTATCCATGGCACCTGCTCGTATGTAGAACGTCTTGTAACTGCCATGCAGCAGGTAATCGATACGGTAGTGTTTTTCATCAGCCATTGTGTTGCTCCTGCTTTGTCGACTTGCAAAACAGATCGCAGCAGTTTCAAAAAATTCAAAATATTAATGCCATAATCTAAATGATGTCATGCTGCCATCTTATGATGTATGTTTATACCTGAACCGAACGGTTTAGTTAGCGATAGAGTTTGTTTATAACTGCACTTTTACCCTCTTTTCATGCGTAAAACAGCAACGACCTCCAGACCCATTCAAACAGGCTTCTTCGCCACTATGAACGAACATTCAGCCACGTAGGGGGAATAATAAAATTCTATTGAACGGTGGTTTTAACACCGCCGGTCCTCTTTAAAAAAGTTAGCAGTAACGATCGCGCTCCTTAGCCTCTCATAACCTGTGACTGCGTTGAATCAAGCCCATGCACATGGGTTGACGCTTCCCGAGAGATCAAAGCCTGAGGATACGACATGTTCATGTATAACAAGCGACTTCAATACACCGTCCGTGTAGCAAGACCCAATCCTGGACTGGCCAACCTTCTGCTTGAGCAGTTCGGCGGGGCTCAGGGTGAACTGGCCGCGGCCGGACGGTATTTCACTCAAGGGCTGAGTGAAGATGATCCGGGCCGTAAAGACCTGCTGATGGATATTGCCACTGAAGAACTAAGCCACCTTGAAATTGTGGGCTCCATTATTGTCATGCTCAATAAGGGTGCCAAAGGTCAATTGGCTGAAGGTATTGAAGAAGAAGGCGAGTTGTATCGCTCTATCAACGGTAACGGCAATGACTCACATATCACCAGCCTGCTGTACGGGTCCGGTGCGCCGTTGACCAACTCTGCCGGCGTGCCTTTTACAGCGGCTTATATCGATACTATCGGTGAACCGACAGCAGACTTCCGTTCCAATATCGCCGCAGAATCCAGAGCCAAGATTGTTTACGAGCGCTTGATGAACGTGACCGATGATCCGGGCGTTAAAGAAGCGCTGGGGTTTCTCATGACTCGGGAAATTGCGCACCAGTTGTCTTTTGAAAAAGCCCTCCACGCCATCCAGCCCAACTTCCCACAGGGCAAACTGCCGGGCATGCCGGAATTCACCAACAAGTACTTCAACATGTCCGGCGAACCCAATGTACGCGGTGCGTGGAATCAGGGTGGTGACTGGGAATATGTGGAGTCGCCACAAGCGGCCGTCGATGGCGGCGAAGGCACGGCCTCGGTCACGCTGGATGAAAAGGATACAGAGGTGCTGGAAATGTTGAAGGAGCGGACCCAGTCCGATCCGGCCGCCAATCCGATTACCGGTGCGGATCTGGGTTCTGGCTTTGTCCAGGGCAAAGATGCCTGAAACGGCAACCCTTGTTTTGTTCAGGAGAATGAATCATGAAAAAGCTCAGCTCCCGTCAACCTCTCACGCCTCGCGACGAGTTGGATAGCGCGTTGACCGACAGGGTATTTGTAAAAGGGCTTCGTGCCTTCGAGGCGCAGGCGCTGCTTGCGCGCAGAGGCTTTCAGGTGGTGATGGCAACCAAGGGTTTCGGCGTTGGAACCCAGCTTGAAAACAGCCTGCCACGGCGCTGATCACACCGATCATCAACGCTACGCGCTCCATCAAACTTGTCCACAGGTCGGCAGACAATCAGCCCGCGTGTGGACAAGTCTCTCTTCGCTGAAAAGGGTAAGAACATGACTCGCACGACCATAGAAGATTTGTTCATTCACGAACTTTCAGACGTTTACAGCGCTGAAAAGCAAATTACCAAAGCACTCCCGCGTCTCGCACGCGCTTCGACCAATCCGCTTCTGGCAGAAGCCTTCAAGGCGCATCTTGAAGAAACCCAAGGTCAGATCGATCGTATCGATGAATTGGTGGAAGGTGCTGGTCTGAAGCTGAAACGCATGAAATGCGCAGCCATGGAAGGTCTGATCGAAGAAAGCAAGGAATTGCTGGAAGAGATCGAGAAAGGCGCAGTACTCGATGCGGCCCTGATCGGGGCATGCCAGAAGGTCGAGCATTATGAGATCGCCAGTTACGGCACACTCATCGCCATGGCCAAACATCTGAATATGAAAGAAGCCGCCGCTCTGCTGAGTGCCACATTGGCAGAAGAAAAAGGCGCGGACGAAAAGCTGACGGCGATCGCTGAACAGGGCGGAACCCAGGCGGCCACTTCGAAAAAGTAATGATGATTTCCAGCGGTACCCACATGACGGTCTACAGGGTGTAGATCCCGTCATGCGGTGTAGTGGATTTACTTTTTGGCAGCATCACCGCCATGCGCAGCAGCGAGTTTTTTCGCGTGCTCCAAATGCTTCTCCAGCGTAGGCAACGTCGCCTTTGCAAAGGCCTTCAGCTCTGGATCCTTGCCGTTCTCGGCCTCTTCCTTGTACAGCTTGATCGCCTGCTCATGTGCGGAGACCTGATTGTTGGCATATGCCTGATCAAACGACTTCTCGCGCATCTCCAGAATCATTGCCTTGGCCTTGTCCATCAGCATAGGGTCTTCGGACACTTCAAGGTTCTTGCTTTTTGCGATGGCAGCCAGCTTCTCATTGGCGGCGGTGTGGTCCGTGACCATCTGCTTTGCAAATTCCTTCACATCAGCAGAGACGCCTTTCTCATCCTGTGCGAGCTTGCCAACCTGAACTTCGGCGATGCCTTTAGCAGAGGCATCTTCCACAAAATCATCAGCGTCCTGAGCAGCAACAGCCATTTGCGAACCTAGCGAAAGTGCCAGGGCAATGGCGCTCATGCGAAAATAATTGTTCATTTTCGGTCATCCTTTTATGGGCTGAATACATCATCGTTATCGATGACATGAACGTTACGACCTGCTTCAAATACCTGCGTTCAGCCTTTTTGATCGGACACGGCATACGCCGATACCACGGTCACCTGTTGCGGATGTAAACCCGGACCGGCAATGCATTTTTTTCCGCGCGACCATCGCCCCTTGGAATAAGCGCGATCACCACCTATCGGTGCCGGGGAAATTACGCTGAATTTCCCTGTATCGAGGCACTCACTTATCTACGTTGCACAAAAAAACAGATAGTCCCGAATGACCGCGTCAACGTGATGTTCAACTGCCGAGGTACGATTTTCATGACGTCTCTTCAAGTGATGACCGGCAACGCCGTCGTCAAAACCGTCGTTGAAGAAGCCCGTTCAAAAACCGTCTATCAATCATGGATGAATGAACGTGCTCCCGAACATCAACACGATGCGGTCCTGTTTCTGAATCACTGCCTCGCCCTGGCCGAGCGGGAACACTGCGACCTTCCGGCCCAGCCCGAAGCGCTTGAACAGTGGATGGAGCAGAACGTAGGGGTCGTGGCTGATCAATATGCACTCTATCTTGAGCAACGCCGCGCTGGAAAACCGAGACGGTTTTTCAAGAACAAAGCGCACGCGATGTATTTCATTCAGCAGGTCGCACCGACCAAAATGGTCGACGGCGCCTGGCTATACGGATTGCTGCCGCGCTGGGCAGACTACCGCTTTCACGGCCTGATTCGGACCTACCTTGAAGAGCTTGGTGACGGCGAACAAGCACAGAATCATGTCTCGCTGTACCGGAAACTGCTGGCGGATCTGGACTGCGATACCAGCGCGCCACTGGCAGACGATGCCTACCTGCAAGGTGCGATTCAGCTGTCACTGGGGCAATTGAGCGAGGAATACCTTCCCGAAGTCATTGGTTACAACCTGGGCTATGAACAGTTGCCGCTGCACTTGCTCATCACATCATTCGAGCTGAATGAACTGGGCATTGACCCTTACTACTTCACCCTGCATGTGACAATCGATAATGCCAGCACCGGCCATGCGCGCAAGGCTGCGCAGAGCGTCCTTGAACTGATGCCTGTTGGCCAGGAGCGCGACGAGTTTTATCGTCGTGTCGCCAGTGGTTATCGCCTCAATGAGCTGGGCATGGGTTCAACTCAAGTGATCCAGTCGTTCGACCTGGAGCAGGAAGTGATCGCCATGCTCGAGCGCAAGCGCACGTTCGGGCAGCACATGCATTCCGATTACTGCCGTCTCGACGGCAAGACCGTCAACGAGTGGCTCGCCGAGCCCGACCAGATCCCGGAATTTCTTGCCATGCTGCAGAACAGAGGCTGGATCAAGCGTCATGAAGATCCCCTGCACAGCCGTTTCTGGAAGCTGTTCGAAGGCGCCGGTGCGCCAATGTTCGGCGTCTTCAACGGTTATGAAAAGCAACTCGTGCACGACTGGATCGCCGGCGACTCACTGTCCGATGGCAGTGCTCAACCCACGGTCGGCAAACGGCTTCCGGAAGCCTTTCGCTCGCGTTTCCGCAACCTGCAAGACGGTGCTCAGCCCTCCCCCGCGCTTGCGGTGCCTGCTTCAGCAGATGCTGATCCGGACGTGCGCGAACTGCACATGAGGCTGGAGTCTGCGACCTCCTCCGAGAAGATGACTACGTTGATCGAAAGCATGTCGCCAGCAAGACACGCAACGGCTGCCGGTCTACACGCGACGCGTCTGTTTGTGAGCAGCATGGCCGAGCGAATGACGGGAGCGCACGCATGAGTCATGCCCTCCCCGACAGCGCCGCGCTGATTGCCCTGGCGCAGCGCCTTGAAACCAGTGGCTATCGTTTTATCACGCCCACCCCTTTGACCCATCAATACGTCAATCAACGCTCGGGAAATCATCTTGCCGCGTCGCTACGCGATGTGTTCGGCTGGAGCCGGCTGATACCGGAATCCATGCTGCCGATCGAAGAGGCTCAAGGCCTGCTGGCTGCCGGTATTCTGGAGCGCAAGGAAGACGGCTTGAAAAGCCGGGTGAGATTTTCCAGCCTGGATGATCTGCTGCTGGTGCATTCGGCGTTTCCTACCGCAGATGAAGACTCGGTATTTTTCGGTCCGGATACCTATCGCTTCGCGCAGTCCATCAATCGTCACCTGCAAGGCACGTCGCACCCGATCAACCGCGCCGTCGACATCGGCTGCGGTACGGGTGCCGGCGCCATGTTGATTGCGGTCGCCCGTCCGCAGGCTCAGGTGCATGCCGTCGACATCAACCCTAGGGCACTGCATTTCGCGCAGACCAATGCCGCGGTTGCCGGGCTGAAGAATATGGAGTGCTGCCACAGCGATATTCTCTCGGGCCTGAACGGAAACTTCGACCTCATCGTCGCCAACCCGCCCTACATGAAGGACACCAGGCAGCGGGCCTACCGCCACGGTGGTGATGCGTTGGGCGCGGACCTGTCCGTGCGCATCCTGCACGAATCACTGGACCGCCTCACTCCGGGCGGTTCGCTGGTGCTTTACACCGGCGTGGCCATGGTGGGCGAGCACGATCCTTTCTTCGAGGCGGTGCAGGCCGATATCGACCATGCGGCACTGGCATGGACCTACCGTGAACTGGACCCGGATGTCTTCGGCGAAGAGCTGCTTGAAGAGGGCTATGAGGACGTGGACCGTATTGCAGCGGTGGAGTTGGTGGTCACCCGACGCTCTGCATGACCCGCCGAAATAGCTTCGATAGTTCATGCTTATAGCGCGCATAAGAACCGAGCATTGGTCAGCCTCTCGGCATCCCGGTGAAACTTGTCACGAGCCGTCGATCAACACCTCACTGTTGATCGATGCAGGCTCGTCGCACACCGAAAAGGATGACGACACATGCCACGCCTGAACAGGATTATCGAAACAGCCCTCTACGTAGAAGATCTGGCGAACGCCAGGGAATTCTATGCCGACACCCTTGAACTGGAAGTGATGTTCGAAAGCGCGACATTGGTGGCGTTCAACGTCGGAGGTGTGAGCACCTTGCTGCTGTTCAAGCGCGGCGCTTCACTGCAGACGCAGTACCTGAGCGGCGGAGAGATACCGCCCCACGATGCCCAGGGCCGGATTCACGTGTGCTTCGCCATCAATGCCGACGAGATGCAACTCTGGGCTGATCGCCTTGCCAGAGCCAGTGTCGCCATAGAGGGCCGCACAGAATGGCCCAAGGGCGGATCGAGCATCTATTTCCGCGACCCTGACGAAAATCTCGTCGAACTCCTCACGCCCGGCTGCTGGGCGATTTATTGAATCGTCAAGGTCACACGTTGCGCTGCAAAGGTGGGTCGATAAAGCGGGGCAATCGAATGTTGATACGCGAGTGTGCTGCGCCTTAAATGTTATGTTATAACAATTGAGCATTTTTAACTCAGCCTCCTCCAGCGATCTTCCCACGCCATGATCAACCCTGTTTTCCAATTCCTCCCCGTAACTACCAGACACGCCATGCAGGCCGGTCAGCACATTCGGCAATGGATACCGGTTGAGCCGCCCTCGCTGCACGTCATTATAGGCCCGCGTGTTTGATGCTGGCGCTGGAACGCCTCGCGTGGGCACCGGAACAGACGTCAGTCTGCACGCACGAACACTTTGCCTTGAAGGATATCGACCTGCAGATCGCCGCAGGCGAGTTCGTCGGCCTGATCGGGCCCAACGGCAGCGGCAAAACCAGCCTGCTGCGTTGCGCATTCCGCTACAGCCGCCCGCACAGCGGCAAGGTCGCAATCAATGCTCGCGATATCTGGTCCTGCAGCCCGCGCTGGTGCGCCCGGCATGTGGCGGTGGTTGCCCAGGAGTTTCCCGATTCATTCGGCCTGACGCTGCTGGATGTGGCAAACATGGGTCGCGCTCCCCATCAGGGATTCTTTGCCGCAGACAGTGACCACGACCGCGCGATTGTGCAAAACGCGCTGAACGCCGTCGGGCTGGCGGGCTATGAGCAGCATCGGTTCGACACGCTCTCCGGTGGCGAAAAGCAGCGTTGTCTGCTGGCAAGGGCGCTGGTGCAAGAACCCCGATTGATGGTGCTGGACGAGCCCACCAACCACCTCGACCCGCGCCATCAACTGGAATTGCTCGGGCTGGTCAAACAGCTCGGCATGGCCACGCTGGCCAGTATCCATGACCTGAACCTGGCGGCGGCATTCTGTGATCGCCTGTGTGTCATTCATCACGGCCGGCTCATTGCGCAAGGCACGCCGCAGGAGGTGCTAACCCCGGAAATGCTGCTCAGTGTGTTCGGCGCCAAGGCGCTGGTCGACAGCCACCCTCTGCGTGACTACCCACGCATCACCTGGATACCCTGACATGAACTGCCTGTCCGCCCGCCTGGCATTGGCAACGCTGCTATGCAGCCCGATGGTGCATGCCGCCTACCCCGTCACCGTGCAAAGCTGCGACCGCTCAGTGACGTTCACGGCTGCGCCGCAGCGTGCCGTCAGCAACGATGTGAACCTCACCAAAATGATGGTTGCCCTGGGTTTGCAATCGCACATGGTCGGCTACAGCGGCATCACCGGCTGGAACAAGCCCGATCAGGCGCTCTTACGCGACCTGGGCAAACTGCCCGAGCTGTCCAGTAAATATCCGTCTCTGGAAACGCTGCTCAATGCCAACGCCGACTTCTATTTTGCCGGCTGGAACTATGGCATGCGCGTGGGTGGCGATGTTACGCCGCAAAGTCTCGCCCCGCTGGGCATCAAGGCCTATGAACTGACCGAATCCTGCGCCCAGATAATGCCCCGCACCGAAGCGACGCTGGAGGATGTCTACAACGACCTGCTCAATCTGGGCCGGATATTCGACGTGCAGACCCGGGCCGAAACACTGGTCGCGCAGATGCGCCGCAGCGTGACCGACGTCGAGAAAAGCGTGGCAGGCAAATCGCCGCCCAGGGTATTTCTGTATGACAGCGGCGAAGACCGGCCGATGACCGCCGGGCGCCTGGCGATTCCTCAGGCGTTGATCAGCGCTGCAGGCGGCCGCAATGTCATGGGCGACATCGCAGCCAGCTGGACCCACGTCAACTGGGAGTCGGTCGTGCAAAGCAATCCCGAGGTGATCGTGATCGTTGACTATGGCGAAGTCAGCGCTGCGCAGAAACAGCATTTCCTTGAAAGCAATCCGGCACTGCAATCCGTGGACGCGATCCGCAACCGACGTTATGTCGTGCTGCCCTATGTGGCGGTGACGCCCGGCATTGACAATGTCACGGCCATCGAGACGCTTGCAGCGGCATTTCATGACGTGAAGCGATGACGCTGGCGCAGTGGCTGACTGAACGGCCGCGTCGTTATCTGGGCCTGTTGATCGCTCTGACGCTTTTGCTGTTGGCGTCGTGCCTGGTGTGCATCACCTTCGGCGCGGCCCCTGTGCCCTTGAGCCGGGTGATGGCTATCCTGATGTTCAAAGTCTCGGGTTCTGCCGAACATCCACCGCTCTGGACCGCGGGTCAGGAAACCATCGTCTGGCTGATACGTACGCCCCGCGTATTGCTGGGCGCGCTGGCAGGCGCAGGACTGGCGCTGATTGGCTGCGTTCTGCAAGCCGCGACCCGCAATCCGCTGGCCGATCCGCATTTGCTGGGAGCGACCTCGGGCGCCACGCTTGGCGCAGTGATCGTGGTCATGCACGCGGGCGAAGTGTTTGGCACGCTGACATTGCCACTGGCCGCCTTTGTCGGCTCGCTGATCAGCCTGTGCCTGGTGCTGTGGCTTGCCATTCACCAAGGCAGGCTGGACAGCCAGCGCCTGCTGCTCGGCGGCGTGGCCGTGTCCTTCGTGATGATGGCAATCGCCAACTTGTCATTGTTTCTGGGCGACCACCGCGCCAGTTCCTCCGTGCTGTTCTGGATGCTCGGCGGGCTGGGTCTGGCCCGCTGGGAGTTGCTTGCGGTGCCGTTTATCACGGTGCTGTGCGGTTGGGTCCTGCTGCAAGGGCTGGGTCGCTCACTGAACGCGCTGATGGGCGGCGACCAGACCGCCGTGAGCCTTGGCCTGCAAGTGCGCAACGTGCGCCTGCTGGTTTTTCTGATCGCCTCACTGATGACCGGCGTACTGGTTGCCCTGTGCGGCTCCATCGGTTTTGTCGGCCTGATGGTGCCGCACATGGCCAGACGTCTGGTGGGCTCGGAGCATCGACGATTGTTGCCTGTCGCCACCCTTCTGGGCGCATTGTTGATGGTCTGGGTGGACGTCATCTCCCGCACGCTGATCGCCCCCGAAGACCTGCCGATAGGCATAACCACCGCCTTGTTGGGAGGGATTTTTTTCATTTTCATGATGAAGCGCGGTCAGTGATTGGCAGTCCTGCTTGCGGCGGGCAAACAGGACTGCCCGCCGCCCTTCCTGCTACATGACAAACTCGTGTCATCGTTTCTTAACACCTTTATGACATTTATTTTGCGCTGGTTATCTCAGGCTGCCGAGGCACCTGAAGACAAACTGGCTCATCCATTCATGTCATGAGGCGGAAGGAGCGACACTTGAAAGTGACAGTGTTCGGAACCGGTTATGTGGGGCTTACCCTTGCCGCCTGTCTGGCTGAGGTAGGTCATACCGTTTGTTGCATGGATGTCGACAGCAAACGCATCGACGCGCTGCGCGATGGTATATGTCCGATATTCGAGCCCGGTCTTGGCGAACTTCTGCGCAACGGCCTGGACTGCAAGCGACTCAGTTTCACAACCGATGAAGTACACGCCAGTCGCTTTGCAGAGTTGGTATTCATCGCAGTCGGTACGCCAGCGCAAGCCGATGGCAAGGCGGACCTGAGCCAGGTGTTTGCCGTACTGGGTTCGGTAATCAGACACGCCGAAAGTGCCCGGATCATTGTCAACAAGTCGACCTCGCCAGTGGGCACCGTTGACCGCCTGCTCGCTGAGATCGCTGCCAGTCCGCGACGTGATGACGGCTTTGAAGTGATCAGCAACCCCGAGTTTTTCAAGGAAGGCTGCGCGGTCAGTGATTGCCTGCGTCCGGATCGCATTATCGTCGGCGGCGCCAGCCCGCGGGCACTGGAGCAGATGCGCGAGTTGTATCAGCCGTTCAGTCGCAACCGCGAGAAGTTTGTGGTCATGGATGCGCGCAGCGCGGAGCTGTCCAAATATGCAGCCAACTGCCTGCTGGCGACCAAGATTTCGTTCATCAACGAGATCGCCAACCTCGCTGAACAAGTAGGTGCCGACATAGAACAGGTGCGGCTAGGCATCGGCTCCGACCCGCGCATTGGCTATGACTTCATCTACCCGGGCTGCGGTTTCGGTGGCTCATGCTTTCCCAAGGACTTGCAGGCGCTGATCGGCACAGCCAGCGAGCACGGCGTGGAAACGGCGTTGCTCAACGCTGTGGAACAGGTCAATCGCCGCCAGAAGCACCGCCTGTTTGAAAATATCCACACGCATTATCACGGTGATCTCAGGGGCAAGGTGTTCGCCGTCTGGGGACTGGCCTTCAAGCCCAATACCGATGATATTCGCGAAGCCTCCAGCCATACCCTGCTCAAAGCACTCTGGGCAGCCGGTGCCAGGGTTCAAGCACACGACCCTCAGGCGATAGAAGCGGTCAGGCATCATTACGGCGAGCGAAACGACCTGCAACTGGTGCACTGCAAGCAAGATGCCCTGGAAGGCGCAGACGCTTTGGTGGTGGTGACCGAATGGCAGGACTACCGGGTGCTGGATCTGGACCGGCTCGGCGAAAAGCTCGGTGATCGCGTGGTGTTCGATGGCCGCAACCTGTTCGATCCGTCGCAACTGCATGAGGCGGGCTTTACCTACTACGGCATTGGTCGTGGCCGGGCGGCTCAACCATGACGGTACTGGTGACAGGTGCTGCCGGATTCATCGGGTTTCATGTCGCCAAGCGTCTGTGCGAGCTCGGTGTGGAGGTCGTCGGCATCGACAACCTCAACGATTACTACAGCGTCGAGCTCAAGCAATCGCGCCTGGCCATCCTCCAGCACCTGCCAGGGTTCACGTTCCACAGGCTGGACATCACCGATGCCGAAGGTCTGTCCGCGCTCTTCGCGCAAAATGGCTTCGAACAGGTCATTCATCTGGCGGCGCAGGCCGGTGTGCGTTACTCGCTTGAACAGCCAAATGTTTACGCCCAATCCAATCTGGTCGGCTTTATCAATGTGCTCGAGGCCTGTCGGCAGCATCGACCGGCGCACCTGATCTACGCGTCGAGCAGCTCAGTCTACGGCGCCAATACGCGCATGCCGTTTCAGATTGAGGATGCCGTCGACCGGCCGCTGTCCCTGTACGCCGCCACCAAGCGCGCCAACGAACTCACTGCCTACAGCTATTGCCACTTGTACGGCCTGCGCGCCACAGGGCTGCGCTTTTTCACCGTCTACGGACCCTGGGGCCGGCCGGACATGGCGCTGTTCAAGTTCACAAAAGCCATGCTGGCCGGGCAGCCTGTGGATATCTACAACCACGGCGAAATGGCGCGCGACTTCACCTACATCGACGACATTGTCGAAAGCATCCTGCGCCTGCGCCTGCTGCCGCCCGACCCGGTTAGCAGCGAGCCGCCCCATCAACTCTTCAATATCGGCCGGGGCCAGCCCGTCAAGCTGCTGGAGTTCGTCGACTGCCTGGAGGCCGCGCTAGGCCTGCGTGCCGAACGACGCTACCTGCCCTTGCAAGCGGGCGACGTGCTGCAAACCTGGGCTGACGTCAGTGCGCTGAGCCAATGGATCGACTTTCAACCACAGGTCTCGGTCGACACCGGCGTCAGGGCCTTCGTCGACTGGTATCGGGAGCACTACCAGGCCCGGCTCCGTGTGCCACTTCAATAACAAGGACTTCCATGACCACGCCCACTTTTCTATCCGTCGTGATCCCGGCCAAAAACGAAGCCGATAACCTGCCCAGCCTGATCAAAGAGATTTGCACAGCGCTGGACGGGGAACGCTACGAGATACTGGTCGTTGACGACGGCAGCACAGACGACACCTTGAAAGTGCTGACGCACCTCAAGGACAGCGGGCTGACCGTGTTGCGGATCCTGCGCCACGAGCGATCACTTGGGCAGAGCACCTCGGTCTATCACGCGGCACTGGCGGCCAACGGCACCTGGCTGGCGACCCTGGACGGTGACGGTCAGAACGACCCGGCGGATATTCCCGGGATGTTGGCGCTGGTACGCGCTCACGCAAACGGCTCCGGGGCGATACAGCTGGTGGCCGGCCACCGAGTGAATCGGCGCGATACCGCCAGCAAACGCTGGGCCTCGCGCTTCGCAAACGGCCTGCGCAGCCGGCTTCTCAAAGACTCGACTCCAGACACCGGGTGCGGCCTGAAACTGATCGAGCGGGCCGCGTTTCTGCGCCTGCCGTACTTCGACCATATGCACCGGTTCATTCCAGCACTGATTCAGCGACATAACGGCCGTATGGTCACGCATCCCGTCAACCACCGCCATCGCCAGGCCGGCGTGTCCAAGTACGGCAACCTGGACCGCGCGCTGGTGGGCATTCTTGATCTGGTCGGCGTCTGGTGGCTGATCCGCCGGACTCGGCTGGATGTTCAGGCACAGGAACTGCGGCCATGAAGCCGGACAACGAGACCTTCTGGCTGATCCTCGGCTTTGTCGGGCAGGCCGTATTTACCGGCCGCTTTGTCCTGCAATGGCTGTACAGCGAATTCAAGAAGCGCAGCATCATCCCGGTGGGCTTCTGGTACCTGAGCATGCTGGGCAGCACGATCCTGCTGGCCTACGCCATTTACCGACAGGACCCGGTCTTCATCGCCGGCCAGGCCTTTGGTCTGCTGGTGTACATGCGCAACCTGCAGCTGATCAGCCGACAGGCCAAGACACCTGAGGAGCAATGACGGTGCGAACTCACCTTTCGCCTCGCCTCGAGGGATGGCTACTGGTCGCGCTGGCCGTTTTACTGGTCGGGGGCGGCCTGGGCGTGCGTCTGCCGCAGAACGTGGATGAAGAGCGTTTTCTCGGCGTTGCCCTGGAAATGCTGCAGAACGGCTCATGGTTCGTCCCGCACCGGGCCGCGGAGATCTATGCCGACAAACCGCCGCTGTTCATGTGGGCGACGGCATTCTTCATTTGGCTGACCGGCAGCCCGAATATCGCGCTGTACCTGCCTGGGCTGCTCTCTGCAGGCGCGACCACCGCAGTCCTCAACGATCTGGGCACCCGTCTGTGGAACCGACGCATCGGTCGGTACGCCGCCTTGTTATTCCTGGCGACCTATCAAACCTACAGCATCCTGCGCACCGGACAGATCGACAGTTTTCTGTGCCTGTGGATTGCGCTGGGCTTCTACGGCCTGGTTCGCCACGTGTTGCTCGGACCGGCCTGGGGCTGGTTCTATTTCAGCTGTGCGGCGATGGGCCTGGGCATTATCACCAAGGGCGTCGGTTTTGTTCCCGCGTTGATGCTGATCCCTTACGCCTATGCCGCGCGTAAAGGTTGGCACGGTGTGGTGGCGATGCCTGGACAGGCCGCGCGCTGGGCGCTGGGGCTGCTGGCGTTATTGCTGGCCTGCTGCCTGTGGCTGGTGCCGATGATTATCTCGGTCGTGCGTGACGGCGGCCCGGAAGGGTTCGCCTACGTGCAGGAAATACTCTTGCACCAGACAGCCAATCGATACGCCAGCGCCTGGGATCATCGCGAGCCCTTCTGGTATTTCTTCGTCAAAGTCATCCCGCAGTATTGGCTGCCGCTGGTGTTGGTGCTGCCCTGGCTGATCCCGGCCTGGCGCCGACAGTTGAGCAAGCGCGATGGCCGGGTTCTGGTACTGCTCGGCTGGGTGTTGCTGGTGCTGCTGTTCTTCAGCCTCTCCAGTGGCAAACGCAAGATCTACATCTTTCCAGCGCTGCCCGGCCTGGTACTGGTGGCTGCCCCCTTACTGCCCTGGTTGTTGAAACGCTGGTTCCACGACCGCGTCAGGGCTCGGCGAATTGTCCCGGCGGTGGTGGTTATCTGGCTTGGTCTGTGGTTCGCCAGAGGGTTCGTCGAACCCGTCATAGAGGGCCAAAACCCACACAAGGAACTGATGGAGCAGGCCGCGTACGTCACTCAAGGTGCCGATCTGGTGCTGGTCAACTGGCGCGAGGGGCACTGGCTCTATGCACGCCAACCCATTGTGCATTTCGGTTTTGCCAAGCCGTCGGCAACCGAACAGGCTGCCCGTTGGCTAAGAGAACACCCCGGCACCTTTGCGCTGGTGCCAGGCGAGCAACTGGCCAATTGCTTCTTGCCGGAAAAAGCCCGGCCGCTGGGCCAGACCTCCAGAGCTGACTGGTTCATCGTCGATGCCGATGCCGACAACGGCCGGTGTAAACCGGAAAGTCCTATGCAGGCCTATCGCTTCGCGTGGCAGCAAAATGTTGATTAATCGCCCGCCCAGCCGCCCAACACGCGGGAGTGCCTGATGCCATGCAGCTGGAAACGATAAAGGCAAAGCGCCTGACGTGGTCGAACGTCGCACGAAGGCAGGTATCACTCGCACAACTCGTGCTGAGTGCAGGTGCTCTCGGGCTGCTGATCCTGGCCTATGCCGTGTCGACACACTTTCAGGTCCACCAACAGCTGTACCACTACGGTCGCACCTGGTTGAAGGGCAATACGGCAGCCGAAAAGAATATCTGGTTGCCGGATTTCCATGTGGTTATCGACGCCAAACCACTTGCCCCGGACGTCGCCAATATCTCCGGGATCACCTACGACTATGACAATGACCGACTGCTGGCAGTGACCAACAAAGGCCCCATGCAGCTGCTGGCACTGAACGCGAACGGCGACATAATCGCCCGCTACCCATTGATCGGTTTCGACGACACCGAAGGTGTGGCTTATCTGGGTAACGGACGCATCGTGCTGTGCGATGAAGATCTCCAGCAACTGGACATCATCACGTTGCCGACGCAGGCACGCCCCATCCACGTCGAGGAAGCTCAGTTCATTGCACTACTGATCAACCCCAGTATTCATAACAAGGGATTCGAAGGCGTGACCTATGATCCCGCCAACGACCGCCTGTTCGCGATCAAGGAACGCGATCCACGGCAGATGTTCGAAGTTTCCGGCGTCCTGCACTCCATCAATCAGGGCCGCTTGCAGATCAAAGTTGCCGACCGGCTGGACTGGATCACGAAAAGTGTCGCTGCACGCGACCTTTCAGACGGCTACTACGACCCGCGAACCGGCCATTTACTGCTGCTCAGCGACCAGTCGCACTCGATCACGGAACTGGACAGCAAGGGACGATTCGTCAGCATTCGATCACTGCTGGCTACCTTCTCCGACCTCAAGCACAGCGCCCCCCAACCCGAAGGCCTGACCATGGATCGCGCAGGCAACCTGTACGTCGTGAGCGAGCCGAATCTGTTTTACAAGTTTTCGAAAGGGCCGGAATAGGTAGTGAAGAAGCCTGGCCTTGAGGATGACTTTCGAGGAGTGGGGGTAGGGTCTTTTTTGGGAGAGCTAATGGAATTCGGAAAAATGTGCGAGTTGCTCAGGACGTGAGCCGTGACAGATCGGGTTTCGCGATAGTTGCCATGATGAAATGCTCCTGATTGTCACTCGATTCAAAGTTAATCACAGTAAATAATCTAGCCTCCTCAAGCGCGCTGTCAGGTCGAGCCTATTCCTAGGCCTAGTCGATAACCGACCCGATAGAATCCACGGCTTTTATTAGAGGGTATCGACACAGTATCAGGCGAGTGACTGCCTTGCTTCTGCAATGGAACCTCAAGGAGATGAGTGCAATGTCGCGTAAAGTTTTTGTAGCCGGCGCATCCGGTGTAATCGGCAGAGCCCTGCTCAAGCTCTTGGTGGGTGCGGACTACAGCGTATATGGCGCTAACCGTCGCGCCGAAAAAGTAAAGGACATTGAGGCCACAGGTGCTACGGCAGTAGTGGTCGATGTCTATGACGCCGAGCGTTTAAACGAAGAGTTGGTCCGCATACAGCCATGGGCTGTTATTCATCAACTGACAGATCTGCCTCGTGGCCTAAGTCCCGAATTGATGGCAAAAGCGGTCGAGAACAACGCACGTATCCGTACAGAAGGAACGCGTAATCTGGTAGCCGCCGCTCGAGCTGCTGGCGCTACCCGTCTGATAGCTCAAAGCATCGCCTGGGCCTACCGTCCAGGCGACACCCCTTATCTCGAAACATGTCCTCTGGACGTGGAGGCACACGGCAGCCGTGGCATTAGTGTGGGGGGTGTGGCGGCCTTGGAACAGCAAGTGCTCAGCGAGCCTGCATTGAACGGAACCGTCTTGCGCTATGGCCAGTTATACGGGCCCGGCACTGGCACTGACGAGCCGACAGGCACCAGCCCTGTGCATGTAGAAGCCGCTGCACGCGCCGCACTGCTGGCGTTGCAAACAGAGCAAAGTGGTATTTTCAATATCACTCAGGACAGCCCGACCGTCAGCAACGAAAAAGCCAAGCGCATACTGGGGTGGTCTCCTACCGTGGAGGCTTGACGTCCCAACGCAGCTACTCCGTACGAAGGAGTGACGACGTTAGGACTTATTTTGGATAAATCTGAGTCTGCTCTAAGTTACCGAAACCCCCACCCCTGTGGATAACTCACTCCACCGTCACCGACTTCGCCAGATTCCGCGGTTGATCCACATCCGTCCCTTTCAGCACAGCCACGTAATACGAAAGCAACTGCAGCGGGATGGTGTAGAGAATCGGTGCCAGGGCATCGATGATGTGTGGCATGGCGATGACGTGGGTGCCCTCGCCGTTCTTCATGCCGGCCTGCTCATCCGCGAACACGATCAACTCGCCGCCGCGTGCGCGCACTTCCTGCAGGTTGGATTTGAGTTTCTCCAGCAGTTCGTTGTTCGGTGCGACGGTGACGACTGGCATGTCGGCGTCGACCAGCGCCAACGGGCCATGCTTGAGTTCGCCGGCCGGGTAGGCTTCGGCGTGGATGTAGGAGATTTCTTTGAGCTTGAGTGCGCCTTCCATTGCCACCGGAAACTGTGCGCCGCGCCCAAGGAACAGGGTGTGGTGCTTCTCGGCGAACAGTTCGGCGATTTTCTCGACCGTGCCGTCCATTGCCAGCGCTTCGCCGAGGCGGGTTGGCAGGCGACGCAGTTCTTCGACCAGCTGCGCTTCGACGCCCTGCTCCAGCGATCCCTTGACCTGACCCAGCGACAGGGTCAGCAGCAACAAGGCGACCAATTGGGTGGTGAAAGCCTTGGTCGATGCCACGCCGATTTCCGGACCGGCCTGGGTCAGCAGGGTCAGGTCGGATTCACGTACCAGTGAGCTGATGCCGACGTTACAGATCGCCAGGCTGGCCAGAAAGCCCAGTTCCTTGGCGTTGCGCAGCGCTGCCAAGGTGTCGGCGGTTTCACCGGACTGCGAGATCGAGACGAACAGGGTGTCCGGCTGAACCACTACCTTGCGATAGCGGAACTCGCTGGCCACTTCGACCTGGCAAGGGATGCCGGCCAGGCCTTCAAGCCAGTAACGCGCTACCATGCCTGCGTGGTAGCTGGTGCCACAGGCCACGATCTGAACATTGCGTACTTTGGCGAACAGTTCGGCAGCCTGTGGACCAAATGCGTGGACCAGCACTTGCTGTTGCCCCAGACGACCTTCGAGGGTGCGCTGCACGACCTTGGGCTGCTCGTGAATTTCCTTAAGCATGAAGTGACGATACTCACCCTTGTCGGCGGCTTCGGCGCCTTCATGGTATTGCACCACTTCGCGCTCGACCGACACACCGTCGACGTTCCAGATCTGCACGCTGTCGCGACGGATCTCGGCGATGTCGCCCTCTTCCAGGTACATGAAACGGTCAGTGACCTGACGCAGCGCCAGTTGGTCGGAGGCCAGGAAGTTTTCACCCAGGCCCATGCCGACAACCAGCGGGCTGCCACTGCGAGCGGCCAGCAGGCGATCCGGCTGCGCGGCATTGATGACCGCAAGCCCATAAGCACCGTGAAGTTCTTTCACCGCAGCCTTCAGGGCAACCGCCAGATCGGCGGTGTCCTTGAGCTTGTGGTGCAGCAGATGGACGATGACTTCAGTGTCGGTATCGGATGCGAAGACGTAACCCAGGCCTTTCAGCTGTTCACGTAGCGCTTCGTGATTCTCGATGATGCCGTTGTGGACAACTGCCAGCGTGTCGGCCGAGAAGTGTGGGTGGGCGTTACGCTCACACGGGGCGCCGTGGGTCGCCCAACGCGTGTGGGCAATGCCCAGACGACCGATCAGCGGCTCGCCGGCAAGTGCCTGTTCCAGCTCACTGACCTTGCCAGAGCGACGGCGGCGCTCAAGGGTGCCTTCGTTGCTGAAGACTGCCACGCCCGCGCTGTCATAACCGCGGTATTCAAGGCGCTTGAGGCCTTCGAGCAAAATGGCCGTGATATTACGTTCAGCAACGGCGCCGACGATTCCACACATGGTTATCTCCTAGCTGACAGCAGCACAAATCAGATTGATGCCGCGGGCCTGTATCTGATCGCGTGCCTCACTGGACAGGCGATCATCAGTAATAAGGGTGTGGATACTGCTCCAGGGCAGTTCCAGATTGGGGATCTTGCGACCGACCTTGTCGGCTTCGACCATGACCACCACTTCCCGGGCGACTTCCGCCATGACCCGGCTCAAGCCCAGCAGCTCGTTGAAGGTGGTGGTGCCACGAATCAGATCGATGCCGTCGGCACCGATGAACAGCTGATCGAAGTCGTAGGAGCGCAGTACCTGCTCCGCGACTTGCCCCTGAAAAGACTCCGAGTGCGGATCCCACGTTCCGCCCGTCATCAACAGGACCGGTTCGTGCTCCAGCTCGGTCAGGGCGCGCGCAACATGCAGGGAATTGGTCATGACCACCAGGCCGGGTTGCTGGCCCAGCTCAGGAATCAATGCCGCCGTGGTGCTGCCACTGTCGACGATGATTCTGGCGTGCTCGCGAATCCTGGAAACCGCAGCGCGAGCGATGGCCTGTTTGTAACGGGAAACCGGCTGACTGCCATCGCTTATAAGCTCGTGAGGAAGCGGCACTGCGCCCCCGTAACGGCGCAACAGCAGGCCGTTGGTTTCAAGCGCAGCCAGGTCCTTTCGAATCGTAACTTCGGAAGTTTCAAAGCGTCTAGCCAAGTCGTCCACACTGACTTCACCTTGCTCGTTGAGCAGGGCGAGAATGTTGTGGCGACGCTGCGGTGTATTGCGCTTCGACATGACTGCCTTAAGTTTCGTTTCGAAAGATAACGAAGGCAATCAAAACCTATTTTTTGGTTTTGGTCAAGGTTTCGGTATGGGGCGGCGCAATTTCTACCGGATACCCGTGACATCGGCTTTGAGCCTGGGGTGTGACGCGGAGCGTCACGAACAGCATTCCTACGCTGGAGCGTGAGGAACGAGAGGTGATCTCAAGATCATCGTACCCATGCTCCGCGTGGGTATGCAGTTCTGGACGCTCCGCGTCCCGGCTTGAGTGTCAGGTGTGGATAGTTATGGACGCGTGCCAATGTTGAGCGTTGGCACGCGGGTCATCATGGCCTGTGGATAACTCAGTCTTTCCTGATTTTCACCGGCCGCTTCCAGCCTTCGACGTTGCGCTGGCGGGCGCGGGCTACGCCGAGTTGTTCAGCAGGCACGTTTTGCGTAATGGTCGAGCCAGCTGCAGTCGTCGCGCCGTCCAGGATATCCACAGGCGCAACCAGAGAGTTGTTGGAACCAATGAACACGTCTGCACCCAACGTCGTCTTGTGCTTGTTGGCACCATCGTAGTTACAGGTGATGGTACCGGCGCCGATATTGGTGCGTGCGCCGACCTCAGCATCACCAAGATAAGTCAGGTGGCCAACCTTGGCCCCCTCGCCTAGGTTCGCATTCTTGAGCTCGACAAAGTTACCCACATGCGCCTTGGCACCCAGCACGCTGCCTGGTCGCAGGCGTGCAAACGGGCCGGCATCGCTGCCCTCCCCCAGAATCGCACCGTCGATGTGGCTGTTGGCTTTGACGACGACACCCTTGCGCAGGGTGCTGTCCTTGATGACGCAGTTCGGACCAATGACCACGTCATCCTCAATCACGACCTTGCCTTCAAGAATCACATTGATATCGATCAGCACATCGCGCCCGACGCTGACTTCACCGCGCACATCGAAGCGCGCAGGGTCACGCAGGGTCACGCCAGCCGCCATCAGACGACGGGCTTCACGCATCTGGTAATGACGCTCCAGCTCGGAAAGCTGCTTGCGATCATTGGCGCCCTGCACTTCCATCGCGTCGTGGGGTTGCTCTGTGGCAACCACCAGGCCGTCATTAGCTGCCATGGCGATCACGTCGGTGAGGTAATACTCGCCCTGGGCATTGTTGTTGGACAGCCGCCCCAGCCAGTCAGCGAGATGAGCAGCAGGCACCGCGAGAATTCCGGTATTGCCTTCGGTGATAGCCTTCTGCGCGTCGCTCGCGTCCTTATGCTCGACGATGGCACAGACACGATTCTGCTCATCGCGAACGATACGGCCGTAACCGGTAGGGTCATCCAGCGTAACGGTCAACAGGCCCAGTTGCCGCAGGTTGACCAGTTTGAGCAGGCGCGAAAGCGTCTCTACTTCGATCAACGGGACATCGCCATAAAGAATCAACACGGTGTCAGCCGTCAGCGCGGGCAGCGCCTGAGCAACCGCATGGCCGGTACCGAGTTGCTTGTCCTGCATCACGAAATTCAAGTCATCGGCTGCCAGCTGTTCACGAACAGCATCAGCGCCGTGTCCGATCACGACGTGTATTCCGCTTGGGGATAACTGGCGCGCGCTGTGGATAACATGACCCAGCATGGAATTGCCGGCCACGGGGTGCAGGACCTTGGGCAGCGCGGACCGCATCCGGGTACCTTGGCCAGCAGCGAGAATAACGATATCGAGAGACATGATAGGACTACCAACTGAGCGGCAACCGGACCGAAGGCGGGCTGACTTGAAAGAGGAAATCTGAAAAAAGAAAAAGGGTAGCCGAGGCTACCCTTTTTCTCAATCGCGCATCGAGTGCAGCGGGGTTAGCCGCCGAACTTCTTGCGAATTTGCTGAACGGTGCGCAGCTGAGCTGCAGCCTCGGCCAGACGAGCAGTTGCAGATCCGTAATCGAAATCTGCGCCCTTCTCGTTCAGGGCCTTCTCGGCAGCCAGTACGGCAGCCTGAGCAGAAGCTTCATCCAGGTCGGCAGCACGTTGCACAGTATCGGCAAGCACCTTGACCATGTTCGGCTGAACCTCAAGGAAACCACCGGAGATGTAGAACACCTCGGCTTCCCCACCCTGCTTGATCAAGCGGATCGGGCCCGGCTTCAGATCAGTGATCAGCGGCGCGTGGCCTGGAGCGATACCGATATCACCCAGGTTGCCGTGCGCAATCACCATCTCGACCAGACCGGAGAAGATTTCCCCTTCCGCGCTGACGATGTCGCAATGGACTGTCATAGCCATTTGCTTGCCTCAACCTAATAGCGCCCGTTGCCGGGCGCCGGGATTACAGTTTCTTGGCTTTCTCGATCGCTTCTTCGATGCCGCCGACCATGTAGAACGCTTGTTCTGGCAGGTGGTCGTAGTCACCGTTGAGGATGCCTTTGAAGCCAGCAATGGTGTCTTTCAGGGAAACGTATTTACCCGAAGCACCGGTGAAGACTTCTGCCACGAAGAAAGGCTGGGACAGGAAGCGCTGGATCTTACGAGCACGGTTAACCAACTGCTTGTCGGTCTCCGACAGCTCGTCCATACCCAGGATCGCGATGATGTCTTTCAGCTCTTTGTAGCGCTGCAACACGTACTGAACGCCGCGAGCGGTGTCGTAGTGTTCCTGGCCAATGACGTTCGGGTCCAGCTGGCGCGAAGTCGAGTCCAGTGGATCTACCGCCGGGTAGATACCCAGGGAAGCGATGTCACGGGACAGTACGACGGTGGCGTCCAAGTGGGCAAACGTGGTCGCTGGCGACGGGTCAGTCAAGTCGTCCGCTGGTACGTATACGGCCTGGATCGAGGTGATCGAACCATTCTTGGTGGAAGTGATGCGCTCTTGCAGAGTGCCCATCTCTTCAGCCAGGGTCGGCTGGTAACCTACTGCGGAAGGCATACGGCCCAGCAGCGCGGATACTTCGGTACCGGCCAGGGTGTAACGATAGATGTTGTCGACGAACAACAGAACGTCGTTACCTTCGTCACGGAACTTCTCGGCCATGGTCAGGCCGGTCAGTGCTACGCGCAGACGGTTACCCGGCGGCTCGTTCATCTGACCGTAGACCAGTGCCACTTTGTCCAGAACGTTGGAGTCCTTCATCTCGTGGTAGAAGTCGTTACCCTCACGAGTACGCTCACCCACACCGGCGAACACGGAATAACCGCTGTGCTCGATGGCGATGTTACGGATCAGTTCCATCATGTTTACGGTCTTGCCGACACCGGCACCACCGAACAGACCGACTTTACCGCCTTTGGCGAACGGGCAGACCAGGTCGATAACCTTGATGCCGGTTTCCAGAAGGTCGTTGCCGCCTGCCTGCTCAGCGAAGGACGGTGCAGGACGGTGAATGCCCCAGCGCTCTTCGGTGGCGATCGGGCCAGCTTCGTCGATCGGGTTGCCCAGCACGTCCATGATCCGGCCCAGCGTCGCTTTACCGACCGGTACGGAGATGGCTGCGCCAGAGTCTGTTACTTCCAGACCACGCTTCAAGCCCTCGGTGGAGCCCATCGCAATGGTACGAACCACGCCGTCGCCCAGCTGCTGCTGAACTTCCAGGGTGGTTCCTGCCGCGCTCTGAACTTCCAGCGCGTTGTAGATACTCGGTACGCTATCGCGTGGGAATTCCACGTCGATCACGGCGCCGATGATTTGAACGATACGTCCGCTACTCATTAGCTGGTTCCTCTAATATTTGAACCGTTAAACCGCGGCAGCGCCGCCGACGATTTCCGAGATCTCTTGGGTGATCGCTGCCTGACGCGCCTTGTTGTAGATCAGCTGCAAATCGCTGATCAAATCACCGGCGTTGTCTGTGGCGTTCTTCATCGCGATCATCCGCGCTGCTTGTTCAGCTGCGTTGTTCTCGACCACCGCCTGGTACACCTGCGATTCCACGTAGCGAACCATAAGGCCGTCTAGCAGCTCTTTGGCATCGGGTTCGTAGAGATAGTCCCAGTGGTGCTTGAGCCCTTGATCCGGGGTTGCCACCAGCGGAATCAATTGCTCCACTGTTGGTTGCTGGGTCATGGTGTTGATGAACTTGTTGGATACCACGGACAGGCGATCAATACGGCCATCCAGGTAGGCATCCAGCATCACCTTGACGCTGCCGATCAAGTCGTTGATCGACGGCTCTTCGCCCAGGTGGCTGATCGCAGCGACGACGTTACCGCCGAAGTTGCGGAAAAATGCCGCACCTTTGCTGCCGACCACGCACAGATCGATCTCTACACCGTTTTCACGGTTCACCGCCATGTCCTTGACCAGAGTCTTGAACAGGTTGGTATTCAAGCCACCACACAGACCACGGTCACTGCTCACTACGACATAACCGACGCGCTTAACAGGGCGCTCGATCATGAACGGGTGGCGGTACTCCGGGTTGGCGTTTGCCAGATGACCAATCACCTGACGAATGCGCTCCGCGTAAGGACGGCTAGCAGCCATGCGCATTTGAGCCTTGCGCATTTTGCTGACCGCCACTTTTTCCATGGCGCTGGTGATCTTTTGCGTGCTTTTGATGCTCGCAATCTTGCTGCGAATCTCTTTTGCGCCTGCCATGTAACACCTATCAGGTTAGCAAGCGGGAGCCTTGCGGCCCCCGCTGCGGCTTACCAGGTTTGGGTGGCCTTGAACTTCTCGATGCCGGCTTTCATGCCAGAATCGATTTCGTCATTGAAGTCACCCTTCACGTTGATCTTCGCCATCAAATCGGCGTGATCGCGGTTGAAGTAAGCAATCAGCGCTTGTTCAAAGCTGCCGATCTTGGCGATTTCGACGTCAGTCAGGAACCCACGCTCAGCGGCATACAGCGACAGCGCCATGTCAGCGATCGACATTGGTGCGTATTGCTTCTGCTTCATCAGCTCGGTAACGCGCTGACCATGCTCAAGTTGCTTGCGGGTCGCCTCGTCCAGGTCAGAAGCGAACTGGGCGAATGCCGCCAGTTCACGGTACTGAGCCAGAGCGGTACGGATACCACCGGAAAGCTTCTTGATGATCTTGGTCTGAGCGGCACCACCCACACGGGATACCGAAACACCGGCGTTCACAGCCGGACGGATGCCGGAGTTGAACATCGCCGATTCCAGGAAGATCTGACCGTCGGTGATGGAAATCACGTTGGTCGGAACGAACGCGGAAACGTCGCCAGCCTGGGTTTCGATGATCGGCAGTGCGGTCAGGGAACCGGTTTTGCCGGTCACTGCGCCGTTGGTGAACTTCTCTACGTATTCTTCGGAAACACGCGATGCGCGCTCCAGCAGACGGGAGTGGAGATAGAACACGTCGCCTGGGTAAGCTTCACGGCCTGGTGGACGGCGCAGCAGCAGGGAAATCTGGCGGTAAGCCACTGCTTGCTTGGACAGATCGTCATAAACGATCAGCGCGTCTTCACCGCGGTCGCGGAAGAACTCGCCCATGGTGCAACCCGAGTACGGTGCAAGGAACTGCAGCGCTGCGGATTCGGAAGCACTTGCAGCCACGACGATGGTGTTAGCCAGTGCGCCGTTCTCTTCGAGCTTGCGAACAACGTTGGCAATGGTCGATTGCTTCTGACCGATTGCTACGTAGACGCAGAAGATGCCGCTGTTCTTCTGGTTGATGATTGCGTCGATGGCCAGAGCGGTTTTACCGATCTGACGGTCACCGATGATCAGCTCACGCTGGCCACGGCCGACAGGAATCATGGCATCGACAGCCTTGTAGCCAGTCTGTACAGGCTGGTCTACCGACTTACGCCAGATCACGCCTGGAGCAACTTTCTCGACCGCATCGGTCTCGGTGTTGTTCAGCGGACCTTTGCCGTCAACTGGGTTACCCAGTGCATCGACAACGCGACCCAGCAGTTCCTTACCAACCGGAACCTCGAGGATGCGGCCTGTGCACTTGGCGCTCATGCCTTCAGCCAGAGTCGTGTAAGCGCCCAGTACAACGGCACCCACGGAGTCTTGCTCAAGGTTCAGCGCCATACCGTAGACACCGCCCGGAAACTCGATCATTTCGCCGTACATTACGTCGGCCAGACCATGAATCCGCACGATACCGTCAGACACGCTGACGACTGTGCCTTCGTTACGGGCTTGGGAGGTTACATCGAGCTTGTCGATGCGACCCTTGATGATTTCACTTATTTCGGAAGGATTGAGTTGCTGCATTGCTCTGCTGCCCCTTCAAACTCAAGATTTCAATGCTTCGGCTAGTTTCGCGATCTTGCCACGAACTGAGCCATCGATAACCAGGTCGCCGGCGCGGATGACGACACCCCCTATAAGAGAGGCATCCTCCGCAGCATGCAGGCGCACTTCCCGGCCGAGCCGTGCACTGAGAACCTTGGCGAGTTTGTCTTGCTGTTCTTGGTTCAATGCGAAAGCACTGGTGACATCCACATCGACCGATTTTTCCTGCTCGGCCTTGTACAGGTCGAACAGTTCGGCGATCTCCGGCAAGAGCGGGAGGCGGTCGTTTTCAGCAACGACGTGAATGAAATTCTGTGCCTTGGCATCGAACTTTTCGCCACACACTTCAATAAAAGTGGTGGCCTTTTGTGCGCTCGTCAGTCGCGGGGCCTTGAGCATGCGCTGCATGGTGTCGTCTTGCGACACCGCAGCAGCCAGGCCGAGCATGGCTGACCAATTGGCCAGCTGCTGGTGGGCCTGCGCATGCTCGAAGGCCGCCTTCGCGTAAGGTCGGGCCAACGTGGTCAGTTCTGCCATGATCGCCCTCGCTTAAATTTCAGCAGCCAGTTTGTTAACCAGCTCCGCGTGCGCGTTTTGATCGATTGTGGCACCCAGAATCTTCTCTGCGCCATTGACTGCCAGGCTACCCAACTGGGCGCGCAAGGCATCTTTGACACCGTTCAGTTCCTGCTCGATCTCGGCCTGAGCCTGAGCCTTCACACGGTCAGCTTCAACGCGTGCCGTTTCACGGGCTTCGTCGACAATCTGGGTACCGCGTTTCTTGGCTTGCTCAATGATCTCGGCTGCTTGAGCTTTAGCTTCGCGCAGTTGTTGACCCGCTTTTTCTTGGGCCAGCTCCAGGTCGCGAGCTGCTCGGGAAGCAGCGTCCAGTCCATCCGCGATCTTCTTCTGACGTTCGTGCAAAGCCGCGATGACCGGAGGCCACACGAACTTCATGCAGAAAATCACAAAAATGAAGAACGCAACGGACTGGCCAATCAGGGTTGCATTAATGTTCACGCCAACACCTCGCTCGTTCGTTGTCCATCACACCAATCAACTCGAAAATTCGAGTGATCAGCCAGCGAGTTGACCAACGAAGGGGTTCGCAAAGGTGAAGAACAGAGCGATACCAACACCGATCATGGTCACGGCGTCGAGCAGGCCCGCAACGATGAACATTTTAACTTGCAGCATTGGAACCATTTCCGGCTGACGCGCTGCGCCTTCCAGGAACTTGCCGCCCAACAGGCCGAAACCGATTGCAGTACCCAGTGCGCCCAGGCCGATCAACAGTGCAACAGCGATAGCGGTTAGACCAACTACAGTTTCCATCTTTCCTCCCGACTTTTACGTCGTATTGGTTAGGTTTTTTTAATTGAAGCGGTAAAACAAAATCGTTTCTACATCAGCCCTTGCGGGCACCGCCTCGCCAGTGGCGAGACGGTCATCAGACGCGTCCTGAGACGAATCTCAATGGTTATCTTCGTGAGCCATCGACAGGTAGACGATGGTCAGCATCATGAAGATGAACGCTTGCAGGGTGATGATCAGGATGTGGAACACAGCCCACGCCCACTGCAGCACTACACCCAGACCGCTGAGCCACAACAGACCGCTGCCGAACATCACGGCGATCAGAATGAAGACCAGCTCGCCAGCATACATGTTGCCGAACAGACGCAAAGCCAGGGAAATCGGCTTGGCGATCAGCGTCACGAATTCCAGCAGGAAGTTGACCGGGATCAACAGCGCCTGAACGAACAGGTTCTTGCTGCCAAACGGGTGAAGGGTCAGTTCGCCGATGAAACCGCCGATGCCCTTGACCTTGATGCTGTAGAAAATGATCAGTGCGAACACGGACAGGGCCATGCCCAGCGTGGCATTCGGGTCAGTGGTCGAAACGGCACGGAACGGAATGTGCGAGTCACCCGAGATCATCATCGCCAACTGTGGAATCCAGTCCACCGGTACCAGGTCGACCGCGTTCATCAGGAATACCCAGACGAAAATGGTCAACGCCAGTGGCGCGATGACCGCGCTGCGGCCGTGGAAGCTGTCTTTCACACTACCGTCGACGAACTCGACCAGCACTTCGACGAAGTTCTGCAGTGCGCCAGGCTGGCCGGAAGTTGCCTTCTTGGCCGCCATGCGGAAGATCAGAACGAAAATCAGACCCAACGCAACCGACCAGCCGAGGGTATCGACGTGGAAGGCCCAGAAACCCATTTCCTTGGCTTCCGCTGCGGTGTGGGCAAAGCCCCATTCGCCATTGGGCAGGTGCCCGAATGTAAGGTTCTGCAAGTGGTGCTGGATATAGCCCGAAGCTGTTTGCTCTGCCATGGTTGCCTCAAACGCCCTAAGGTCTCGAAAGTCTTGTTCTCGTAAGCAGGGGAGCGAACCAGTTGACCACCTGGATCAACATGAACACGCCGAATACAGCCAGCGGCGCCAAAGGCTTCACACCTGCGAACGTCAATGCAAAAAGCACTGCCGTGAAAATCAGTTTGCCTGCCTCGCCGGCGTAGAACGACCGAACGATGGCTTGCGCTGCTCTGGCCCCGGAAAACCGGAATGCCTTGTGAGCAAAGTATAAATTGGGTAGCCAGGCTATCAGGCCTCCGCAGAGTCCCGAATATCCTGCAACGACTCCTTGCCACTGCCACAGCACCAATGCGGCCATGAGCAGCACGATCAATTGAGCCAGCAAAAGCGGGAAAACCGCCAGGCGATAGAACGGCAAGCGGTCTGGCATGCGGGATTCCATCGCAACTGCTCCTTTGATGTCGGTCGCCATAATCAATAACTTGGCATAATTTGTGCCGACAAAATGCGCGCAGAGTATAGGGGCGGTTAAGCCCCTATTCAACAGTCGGGTAGTGATTTCCGACTATACGCTACAGAGCAATTGTTTCAGCGGATGTGAGCGAGCACTCCCTGAAGCTCGTCCAGCGAGTTGTAACGGATGACCAATTGCCCTTTGCCCTTCTGACCATGACGAATCTGCACCGCAGAGCCCAGACGCTCGGCCAGACGCTGTTCCAGGCGGCTGATGTCCGGGTCGGTCTTCACCGGCTCGGCAGCCTCTGCCTTGCCGCTCAGCCACTGCCTGACCAGTGCTTCGGTCTGGCGCACGGTAAGCCCGCGTGCGACAACGTGTCGCGCACCTTCGACCTGCCGATCTTCACCCAAGCCGAGCAAGGCACGCGCATGGCCCATTTCCAGGTCACCATGAGACAGCATCGTCTTGATGGCCTCCGGCAAGGCAATCAGGCGTAACAGGTTGGCGACACTGACTCGCGACTTGCCGACGGCATCGGCCACCTGCTGCTGGGTCAGTTGAAACTCCTGCTGCAAGCGCTGCAGCGCCATGGCCTCTTCGATCGGGTTGAGGTCCTCACGCTGGATGTTCTCGATCAGCGCCATCGCAATCGCGGTTTCGTCCGGTACATCGCGGACCATCGCCGGGATCGTCTCGACACCTGCCTGCTGGCTGGCACGCCAGCGACGCTCGCCCGCAATGATCTCGAAGCGGTTGTCACCGATAGAACGCACCACGATCGGCTGCATCACGCCCTGCGACTTGATCGACTGCGCGAGCTCTTCGAGTGCCTGCGGGTCCATGTCACGGCGCGGCTGGTACTTGCCGCGCTGGATCAGGTCCAGCGGCACATGCTGCAACTCACTTGGCGGGGCCTTGACGGCCTGTTCTTCCAGCGAACTGACGGTTGGACTGCTCAGAAGCGCGTCCAACCCACGTCCGAGACCTCGTTTCTTGACGGCCATGGGAATTCCTTAGGTTGGCTGAGCGGTTTTTGCGCCGCGACGTTGACGACGAACCAGTTCACTTGCCAGGGCCAGATAGGCCAGCGCACCGCGAGACGACTTGTCGTACGCCAGCACGGGCATGCCGAAACTCGGTGCCTCGGCCAGACGGATGTTTCTCGGGATCACGGTGTCGTACAGCTGCTCGCCGAAATGTTCCTTGAGCTGCGCCGAAACGTCGTTGATCAGGCTCAGCCGCGGATCATACATGGTGCGCAGCAGGCCTTCGATTTTCAGCTGCGGGTTGAGCAGTTCAGCAATACGCTTGATGTTATCCACAAGGTCGCTGAGACCTTCGAGTGCAAAGTACTCGCACTGCATAGGGATAATTACGCCGTCTGCGGCGACCAGCGCGTTCAGGGTCAGCATCGACAGCGAAGGTGGGCAGTCGATGAGAATGTAATCGTAATTCTCGCGGATGGGCGCCAGCGCATTGCGCAGACGACTCTCTTTCATCTGCATTTCCAGCAGAACCACTTCGCCCGCCGTCAGATCACGGTTGGCCGGAAGCAGTTGATAACCACCGTGCTCGGAAAACTGCATGGCCTCGCCCAGATCGCATTCGCCGATCAACAGGTCGTAGACGGAGTTTTCCAGGTTGTGTTTATCCACACCGCTGCCCATGGTCGCGTTGCCCTGGGGATCGAGATCGATCAGCAGCACACGGCGCTTGGTCGCGACCAGCGATGCGGCGAGGTTGATGCATGTGGTGGTCTTGCCGACCCCACCTTTCTGGTTCGCTATCGCGAATACCTTAGCCATTCTTGCTTGTGTTCCCAGTCATGCCGTGCGGCGCAGTATCAGCAGATGGCGTTGGCCTTGGCAACCCGGAACGGTCAAGGCGTGTGCGCTATCGAGGTGAAAATCCGAGGGCAATGCTACCAGCTCATCGTCAGGATGCAGCCCTTTCATTGCCAGCCAGCGTGTATTGACGTCGCCCATGTGACGCGTCCAGCCGGTGAAGTCTTCCAGGCTGCTGAATGCACGGGAGATGATCCCGTCGAAAGGCACTTCGGGCTGATAACTTTCTGCACGGCTGTGGATAACTTCAAGATTATCCAGTTTCAGCTCAAGTTTGACCTGGGTCTGAAACCGGGTTTTCTTGCCATTGCTGTCCAGCAGCGCCACTTTGCGCTCCGGAAACAGGATGGCCATGGGAATGCCGGGCATCCCACCGCCGCTGCCAACGTCGATCCAGCGCGTACCTTCGATGAAGGGCACCACACTGAGACTGTCGAGCAGATGCCTCGATACCATTTCGTCCGGGTTGCGTACCGCAGTCAGGTTGTAGGCCTTGTTCCACTTGATCAACAACGCCAGATACGCCAGCAATTGCTCGTGCTGGGCCGGGCTGAGGTCAATCCCCAATTCCCGGGCACCGGTGGATAACTCTTGGGCGTGTTGCGGGGTGACCATAGAACTCAAGCGCTTTGCTCCAACTGACGGCCCGCGCCGCGTTTTTTCAAATGGATCATCAACAGCGATATCGCTGCAGGCGTGACGCCGGGGATACGCGATGCCTGTCCGAGTGTTTCCGGACGAGTTATCCCCAGCTTGCTTTGGATTTCTTTCGACAGGCCGGAGATCGCGGCGTAATCGATGTCTTCCGGCAGATGGGTGTCTTCACTGGCGCGCAGACGGGCAATTTCGTCCTGCTGGCGATCAATGTAACCGGCGTATTTTGTCTTGATCTCTACCTGCTCGGCGACCTGGGGGTCGATGCAGCCCTGGCCAGTGATTGAAATCAGGCTGGCGTAATCGATTTCCGGACGGGTCAGCAGGTTGAGCAAATTGTATTCGTGGGTCAGTGGCGTGCCGAAGTGTGCAGCAATCGCATCGCCCTGCTCGGTACCGGGACGTACCCAGGTACTTTTCAAACGCTGCTCTTCCAGCTCGATGCTTTCACGCTTGGTGCAGAACGCAGCCCAGCGGGCGTCGTCGACCAGGCCCAGTTCGCGGCCTTTTTCGGTGAGTCGCAAATCAGCGTTGTCTTCGCGCAGGATCAAACGGTATTCGGCCCTGGAGGTGAACATCCGGTAAGGCTCTTGCGTACCGAGCGTGATCAGGTCGTCGACCAGAACGCCGATGTACGCTTCATCGCGACGCGGGCACCAGCTGTCTCGACCCTGTGCGCGCAGCGCGGCATTGGTCCCGGCCAGCAAACCCTGGGCACCGGCCTCTTCATAACCGGTCGTGCCGTTGATCTGGCCTGCGAAGAACAGACCGCCGATGACCTTGGTTTCCAGGCTGTATTTCAGATCACGCGGGTCGAAATAGTCATATTCGATGGCGTAACCAGGACGAACGATGTGTGCATTCTCCATGCCGCGAATCGACCGGACGATCTGCAGTTGCACATCGAATGGCAACGACGTGGAGATACCGTTCGGGTACAGCTCGTGCGTGGTCAATCCTTCCGGCTCGATGAAGACCTGATGGCTTTCCTTGTCGGCAAACCGGTGGATCTTGTCTTCGATCGACGGGCAGTAACGCGGACCAATACCTTCGATCACGCCCGAATACATCGGCGAGCGATCGAGGTTGGACGCAATGATTTCGTGAGTCCGCGCGTTGGTGTGCGTAATCCAGCAACTGACCTGCGGCGGATGCTGTTCCTTGTTGCCCAGGAACGACATGACCGGAATCGGTGTGTCACCTGGTTGCTCGGTCATCACCGAAAAATCCACAGAACGTCCGTCAATCCGTGGCGGGGTCCCGGTTTTCAGGCGGCCGACGCGCAGCGGCAGTTCACGCAGTCGTTGCGCCAATGCGATCGAAGGAGGATCACCTGCCCGACCGCCCGAATAATTTTGCATACCGATGTGGATAAGTCCGCCAAGGAACGTACCTGTGGTCAACACCACTGAATCGGCAAATATGCGCATACCCATCTGGGTCACGACGCCGCGCACTTGATCCTGTTCAACGATCAGGTCATCGCAGGCTTGCTGAAATATCCACAGATTCGGCTGATTTTCCAGAGTTTCACGAATGGCTGCCTTGTACAGCACGCGATCTGCCTGCGCACGGGTGGCACGTACGGCCGGCCCCTTGCGGCTGTTCAGCACGCGGAACTGGATACCGCCCTTGTCAGTAGCCATGGCCATGGCGCCGCCCAAGGCGTCGATTTCCTTGACCAGATGGCTTTTACCAATACCACCGATGGCCGGGTTGCAACTCATCTGGCCGAGTGTTTCCACGTTGTGGGTCAGCAACAGGGTTTTGACACCCATGCGTGCCGACGCCAGTGCGGCCTCGGTACCGGCATGACCGCCACCGATGACGATCACTTCAAAACGGGAAGGGAAATCCACCACGCACCTCGTGCCTGTTGTCGATGAGAAATTGGGATAGCTGACAAGTATAGGGACTTACCCCACATGAATGAAACCCGTTGGACAAAATTTAACCAGCTGTGGAAAAGTCGCGGATAAAGAAAATAAAAAGGAAAGAAAGTTTATAAAGCCTTGTTTTTATGTTTATTCTTACTGAGCTACCTTTCTGTGGATAGATCTCTACGAGCCTTTATTTTCAATGTGTACAGAGATTCAAAAGTCTGTGTTCATGTGGGGATGAGGGGTTTGGATAACCGTCTTGAGCCTGTTGATAAGATAGCCACTTGTCCACAGGGGCATTTATCTTCAGGTTTGCACCCTGCTTACCCACCGAGCTAAAGGGCAGTTATTCACAGGGCTTAATCCACAAAAAACCGGCTCTTCATCAAAAATCAGGCACAGAAAATCCTTCCCTCAGGCATTTCTGTTGGTCAGATTCAGGTGTCGAAGCAAAGTTAAAGGAGGAAAAAGCCGAGTATGTGGATAACACTCCAGCTGAAAGAGGCGTCTCGTGGTACTTGAAGGCATGACCCAGGCCGGGCCATGCCTGAAGGTTTACTTGCCGATGCAGAAGCTGGAGAAGATTCTGCCAAGCAGGTCGTCGGAACTGAATGCGCCGGTGATCTCGCCAAGCGCTTGCTGTGCCTGACGCAGGTCTTCGGCCAGCAGCTCTCCGGCCCCCGCCAGGGTGAGTTGAGCTCTGCCGTGTTCCAGAGAGTCACTGGCATGGCGCAGCGCTTCAAGGTGACGTCGACGCGCGCTGAAGCTGCTTTCCGAGGTTTGTTCATAGCCCATGCAGGCCTTGAGATGCTCGCGCAACAGTTCGAGCCCTTCGCCACCAGACCTGGCGCTCAGGCTGATGGTGACGTGGCCATCTACACTGGTTTGCAGATCGACGGGGTCTCCACTCAGATCTGCCTTGTTGCGTATCAGCGTGACTTTCGACGGGTCCGGGCGCTGCTCGAGGAATTCCGGCCACAGTGCGAACGGGTCTGCTGCCTCCGGAGCGGTCGCATCCACCACCAGCAGAATCCGGTCAGCTTCGCCGATGGCCTTGAGTGCGCGCTGCACGCCGATCATTTCCACCTGGTCTTGAGTATCCCGCAGCCCTGCAGTGTCGACGACGTGCAAGGGCATTCCGTCTATGTGGATATGTTCACGCAGTACATCGCGGGTTGTGCCGGCGATCTCGGTGACAATTGCCGCCTCCCTGCCCGCCAAAGCATTCAGCAGACTGGATTTGCCCGCATTGGGGCGTCCGGCAATCACTACGGTCATGCCGTCGCGTAACAGGGCACCCTGCCCGGCTTCACGCAACACTGTGGATAACTCGGCACGTACGTCATCGAGCATGTTCAGAACGTGGCCATCGACAAGGAAGTCGATTTCCTCTTCGGGGAAGTCGATTGCAGCTTCCACATAGATGCGCAGGCTGATCAATTTCTCGGTCAAGTTATCCACACGCCGCGAAAAAGCACCCTGCAAAGAGCGCAGTGCATTGCGCGCTGCCTGTGCAGAACTCGCCTCGATCAGGTCGGCAATGGCTTCTGCCTGGGCAAGATCCAGCTTGTCATTGAGAAAGGCGCGCTCACTGAACTCGCCCGGACGAGCCAGTCTGCTGCCCAGTTGCAGGCAGCGCTGCAGCAGCATGTCCAGAACGATGGGACCGCCGTGGCCCTGAAGTTCCAGCACGTCCTCGCCGGTGAACGAGTTGGGTCCCGGAAAATACAGCGCGATCCCTTCATCGAGTACCTGTCCGGCATCATCGACAAAAGGTCCGTAATGGGCAAATCGTGGCTTGAGGGTCCGACCGATAATGGCTTCGGCGGCCCTGCCCGCCAGAGGACCTGACACCCTGACAATACCAACACCGCCCCGCCCCTGGGCTGTGGCGATGGCGGCAATGGTTTCACGAGGAACGTTCATGCTCCGGCTCCCGGACAAATGACGGATAGCAAAACGCCCCACGAGGGGGCGTCTTGTAGAACTTATTCACAGGTTAGATCAGACAGCTGCTTTCTTGGTAGCCGCTTCGATCTTGCGAGTGATGTAAGCCTGCTGAGCGATCGACAGGGTGTTGTTCACAACCCAGTACAGAACCAGACCGGCAGGGAACCACAGGAAGAAGAACGTGAAAATGATCGGCATCATTTTCATGACCTTGGCCTGCATCGGGTCCGGCGGAGTCGGGTTCAAACGCTGCTGGATGAACATGGTCGCGCCCATGATGATCGGCAGGATGAAGAACGGGTCCTTGATCGACAGGTCGGTTATCCACAGGATCCACGGTGCCTGACGCATTTCCACGCTTTCCAGGAGTACCCAGTACAGCGAAAGGAAAACCGGCATTTGTACAAGAATCGGCAAGCATCCACCCAGCGGGTTGATCTTCTCTTTCTTGTACAGCTCCATCATTGCCTGGGACATCTTCTGACGATCATCGCCATGCTGCTCTTTCAGCAATGCAAGCTTCGGAGCCACGGCGCGCATGCGTGCCATCGACTTGTAGCTGGCTGCGGAAAGCGGGAAGAAAAGGCCTTTGATCAGCATGGTCAGGACAATGATCGACCAGCCCCAGTTGCCGAGGATGGCGTGGATATGTTGCAGCAGCCAAAAGATAGGCTGGGCAATGAACCACAGGAAACCATAATCGACGGTCAGCTCCAGACCTGGGGATAACTCTTTGAGTACCGCCTGGCTTTTCGGACCTGCATACAGGGTAGCGCTGGTTTCACCTTGTGCACCGGGTGCAACCGAGAGAGTCGGGCTGGTGAAGCCGATGATGTAGTTGCCCTGGCTATCTTTGCGGGTCTGAACAGCGTTGGTGGCATTGTGATCGGGAATCCACGCAGTCACGAAGTAGTGCTGCAGCCATGCAACCCAACCGCCCTGGACAGTTTCCTTGACCTGGCCCTTGTCGATATCTTTCATCGACACTTTCTTGTACGGCTCGGCCGCAGTCCACAGGGCAGCGCCCAGGTAGGTAGCGGTGCCAGTAGCAGTCGTCGAAGAAGGATCGGAGCTGGCATCGCGCTTCAATTGCGCGAACAAATTACCGGACCAGGGTTGTGCGCTCTGGTTATCCACAACGTAAGTCATGACCAGATCGTACAGACCGCGCTTGAAGATGAAGCGCTTGATGTAATTGACGCCGTTTTCCGAGAATTTCAGATCCACGACCATCGCGTCCTGGCCATCAGCCAGTTGATAAGTCTTTTGTGTGGAGGTGTAAACCGGACGACCGGCAGCGCGTGCATCCGGACCATTGGTCCCGGTCAGGCCGCTTTGTGCCAGAAAAGTACGCTCGCCGCCGTTGTCGAACAACTGGAACGGAACGTCAGGACGATCCTGACGACGCGGGTACAGAGGCAAACGAAGCTGAACGACGTCGCCACCCACCGGATCGATCGCCAGATCGAGCACATCGGTCTTGACGTGGATAAGGTCTTTGCTGGCTACGGCCGGAGTTTCAAGAGGTGCTGCAGCCGTATTGGCAGTAGCGCTTGCGCTTGGAACATCGGCACTTGCAGAACCATTAGTACCAGCGGCCGTGTCCGGAATACCCGGTGCGGTGCTGCTGGCTGCAACATTCTGGGTCGGCATGGCAGCCTGGCCATAGTCTTGGTTCCATTTCAGAACCCCGACGTAGGTCACGATTGCCAGGGCGACGATCAGGATCGTGCGTTTAATATCCATGATTACTCGGCCATCGAAGAAGAACGGGAGGTGGGGATAGCTGGAACCGGGTCATAACCACCGGGATTCCATGGGTGACAGCGACCAAGACGACGAATTGACAGCCAGCCACCGCGCAAAAGGCCATGATTTTCGATGGCTTCATACGCGTAGCAGGAGCAACTGGGGTAGAAACGACAGTGACTGGCCATCAGCGGGCTAATGGCATAGCGATAGAACTGGATCGGAACGAGTGCCAGTTTACGCATCTGGACTGTCTACCCCTGCAGGTTCGGATTTTTCTTCCGGAATGGGTCGGCTACGCGCCAGACGTTTCCAGAGCTTGCCGAAATGCTGAATCAGTTCAGGGTTTTCTACGTCACCCAAGCCTTTGCGCGCGACGATAACGATATCCCAACCGACCAAACTGTCTTGGTGTTGGCGAAATGATTCGCGCATCAGGCGTTTCAAACGATTGCGCTCGACGGAGAGCTTCACGCTCTTTTTACCTATCACAAGCCCCAGGCGGGGATGATCGAGGTCGTTGTTGCGCGCAAGGAGCAGGAGATTTTTCCCCGGAACCTTGCCGGTAGGGGAGTCAAAGACTGCCTTGAAATGCCGGGGAGTGAGCAAACGCTTTTCCCGACTGAAGTCTCGACTCACCTCCTGTGCCGATTTATCAAACTGCCAGACGCTTACGGCCTTTGGCACGACGACGCGAAAGAACTGCGCGGCCGTTTTTGGTGGCCATGCGTGCACGGAAACCGTGGGTGCGGGCGCGCTTGATAGTGCTGGGTTGGAAAGTACGTTTCATGGCGTGTTACCTGGTTCGTCCACTACGGGCCGGAATGGCCCCCGTTTTAAGAGACCGGGGATTCTAGAGAAAGCAGGCTCGCAGGTCAATTTCCAACCAGCTTTTCTTCATAGGCATCTTTTTATAGCTGGGCGCCCTCTTCCTTTCGTTCACCGCTACGCTAACCCGCTCCGGTTATAGAAATAAAAAGAAGAGAGTATTTAAAGCTTCTTTATAAAGCTTATAACTCTTACGCAGCGCCTTTCTGTGGATAACATCTTACAGCCCTTGTTATTCAATGTGTACAGAGGTCAGAAAGGTTGTCGAGAAGCGGTGCCCTGCCTGTGCCGGACCTTCGGAAAAGCTGTGCATGGAACTCCTTTTTATCCACAGGCGAGTTATGCACAGAGTTTACGCCTGACTTATGCAATGGGCTGAAGATGGGTTATCCACAGAGCTTATGTGTTGACCGTTTGTCGTCTGCTTCATTCATAAATCGTTGATTTATAGCTCTCTGTGAGCAACCTACATGTGGATAAGTCGCCTCTGGGTCGTTACAATGGCGGCTGTTTTTGCCTCACCGGCTTTCAACTCAGGGGATATCCGTGTCAGTGGAACTTTGGCAGCAGTGCGTGGAGCTTTTGCGCGATGAGCTGCCTGCCCAGCAATTCAACACTTGGATCCGTCCGCTACAGGTCGAAGCCGAAGGCGACGAGTTGCGTGTGTACGCACCAAATCGTTTTGTTCTCGATTGGGTCAACGAAAAATACCTCGGTCGTTTGCTTGAGCTTCTCGGCGAACACGGTCAAGGGATGGCCCCTGCTCTTTCCTTATTAATAGGAAGCAAGCGCAGCTCCGCACCCCGTGCCGCTCCGAATGCGCCATTGGCCGCCGCAGCGTCCCAGGCACTGTCTGCCAATTCGGTCAGCAGCGTCTCGGCACCGGCTCCTGCCACGGCTGCTCCGGTTGCTGCCGTGGCGACGCCGGCACCTGTTCAGAACGTTGCAGCACACGACGAGCCGTCGCGTGACAGCTTTGATCCGATGGCAGGTGCCAGCTCGCAACAGGCGCCCGCTCGCGCAGAACAGCGTACCGTTCAGGTAGAAGGCGCGCTCAAGCACACCAGTTACCTGAACCGTACGTTCACGTTCGAGAATTTCGTCGAGGGTAAGTCCAACCAGCTGGCACGCGCTGCGGCCTGGCAGGTTGCCGACAACCCCAAGCATGGCTACAACCCGCTGTTCCTTTATGGCGGTGTCGGTCTCGGTAAAACTCACTTGATGCACGCAGTAGGTAACCACCTGCTGAAGAAGAATCCGAATGCCAAGGTCGTGTACCTGCATTCGGAGCGCTTCGTCGCAGATATGGTCAAGGCCTTGCAGCTCAATGCAATCAACGAGTTCAAGCGTTTCTACCGTTCAGTCGATGCACTGCTGATCGATGACATCCAGTTTTTCGCCCGCAAGGAACGCTCGCAGGAAGAGTTTTTCCACACGTTCAACGCGCTGCTGGAAGGCGGACAGCAGGTCATTCTGACCAGCGACCGCTATCCCAAGGAAATCGAAGGCCTTGAAGAACGACTCAAGTCGCGTTTCGGCTGGGGCCTGACGGTTGCCGTCGAGCCTCCGGAGCTGGAAACCCGCGTCGCGATCCTCATGAAAAAAGCAGATCAGGCCAAGGTCGATCTGCCTCATGACGCAGCGTTCTTCATTGCCCAGCGCATTCGCTCCAACGTCAGAGAGCTGGAAGGTGCGCTCAAGCGCGTCATCGCTCACTCGCACTTCATGGGCCGCGACATCACCATCGAGCTGATTCGTGAGTCGCTGAAGGACTTGCTGGCGTTGCAGGACAAGCTGGTCAGTGTGGATAACATTCAGCGCACCGTCGCCGAGTACTACAAGATCAAGATCTCCGATCTGCTGTCCAAGCGTCGTTCCCGCTCTGTCGCCCGGCCTCGCCAGGTCGCGATGGCGCTCTCCAAGGAACTCACCAACCACAGTCTTCCGGAAATCGGTGACGTGTTTGGTGGCCGTGACCACACGACCGTCTTGCACGCGTGCCGAAAGATCAACGAGCTCAAGGAATCCGATGCGGATATCCGCGAGGACTACAAGAACCTGCTGCGCACTCTGACTACGTGATAACGCCAGTGCAGCTCATCAAGGCAAGGGACTAGACCATGCATTTCACCATTCAACGCGAAGCCCTGTTGAAACCCCTGCAATTGGTCGCCGGCGTCGTCGAACGCCGCCAGACCTTGCCGGTTCTTTCCAATGTGCTCCTGGTCGTAGAAGGTCAGCAACTGTCGCTGACCGGTACGGATCTGGAAGTCGAACTGGTTGGCCGCGTCCAGCTGGAAGAGCCCGCCGAACCTGGAGAGATCACGGTTCCTGCGCGCAAGCTCATGGACATTTGCAAAAGCCTGTCCAACGACGCGCTGATCGATATCAAGCTCGACGACTCGAAGCTGATCGTCAAGGCGGGGCGTAGCCGGTTCACCCTGTCTACCTTGCCCGCCAATGACTTCCCGACCGTCGAAGAAGGCCCGGGGTCGCTGACGTTCAACCTGGTGCAGAGCAAACTGCGCCGCCTGATCGAGCGCACCAGCTTTGCAATGGCCCAACAGGACGTTCGTTACTACCTCAATGGTATGTTGCTGGAAGTGAGTGCGGGCATCTTGCGCGCCGTGGCTACCGACGGCCATCGTCTGGCGATGTGCTCGATGTCTGCCGATATCGAACATGCTGATCGTCATCAGGTGATCGTTCCACGTAAAGGTATTCTCGAAATGGCGCGCCTGCTGACCGAGCAGGACGGTATGGTCAGCATCGTTCTGGGTCAGCATCACATCCGTGCGACCACTGGCGAATTCACTTTCACCTCCAAACTGGTGGATGGCAAGTTCCCTGACTACGAGCGCGTGCTGCCTAAAGGTGGTGACAAGCTGGTGCTCGGTGATCGTCAGGCACTGCGTGAGGCGTTCAGCCGGACGGCGATTCTGTCCAACGAGAAGTACCGTGGCATCCGTCTGCAACTGGCCAGTGGTCAATTGAAGATTCAGGCCAACAACCCCGAGCAGGAAGAAGCGGAAGAGGAAATCAGCGTCGAGTACAACGGTGACTCGCTGGAGATCGGTTTCAACGTGAGCTACCTGCTTGACGTGCTGGGCGTCATGACGACCGAACAGGTGCGTTTGATTCTGTCCGACTCCAACAGCAGCGCCTTGGTGCAAGAGTCCGATAACGACGATTCCGCCTACGTCGTCATGCCGATGCGTCTGTAACTTCATGTCCAGCGCAACCTAGATGTCTCTTAGTCGCGTCTCGGTCACCGGGGTGCGCAATCTGCACCCGGTGACCCTCTCCCCCTCCCCGCGTATCAATATCCTCTACGGCGCTAACGGCAGTGGCAAAACCAGCGTGCTGGAAGCTATCCATCTGCTGGGTATCGCCCGCTCGTTTCGCAGCAGTCGCTTGCTGCCCGTCATCCAGTACGAGCAGCCTTCATGTACGGTCTTCGGTCAGGTCGATCTTGCACAAGGTGGACACAGCAATCTGGGTGTTTCACGCGATCGCCAAGGTGAGTTCCAGATTCGTATCGACGGGCAGAACGCCAGAAGCGCTGCCCAGCTTGCGGAAATTCTGCCGCTGCAGCTCATCAACCCTGACAGCTTTAGACTGCTAGAAGGCGCGCCGAAGATACGCAGGCAATTTTTGGATTGGGGAGTGTTCCACGTGGAACCTCGCTTTATGGCCACGTGGCAGCGCCTGCAGAAGGCCCTCAAGCAGCGAAACTCGTGGCTTCGGCATGGTACACTTGACGCCGCTTCACAGGCGGCATGGGACCGTGAGCTGTGCTCGGCGAGTGACGAGATCGACGAGTTCCGCCGGGCGTATATCAAGGCATTGAAGCCAGTCTTTGAACAGACTTTGAGCGAACTTGTCGAGCTTGAAGGTTTGACCCTGAGCTACTACCGGGGATGGGACAAGGAAAAAGAGCTAAGTGCAGTGCTCGCCTCTTCCCTCCACCGCGATCAGCAAATGGGCCACACCCAGGCCGGACCACAGCGAGCTGACCTGCGCCTTAGATTAGGCGCGCATAATGCGGCAGATATTCTGTCTCGCGGTCAGCAAAAGCTGGTGGTCTGTGCACTGCGTATTGCTCAGGGACATCTGGTCAGCCAGGTCCGTCGAGGCCAGTGTATTTACCTGGTAGATGATTTGCCCTCCGAACTGGATGACAACCATCGACGCGCACTTTGCCGCTTGCTGGAAGAATTACGCTGCCAGGTGTTTATCACCTGTGTAGATCAAGAATTTTTGAGGGAAGGCTGGCAGACGGAAACGCCAGTCGCTTTGTTCCACGTGGAACAAGGCCGTATCACCCAGACCCACGACCATCGGGAGTGATTGCATGAGCGAAAACCAAACGTACGACTCGTCCAGCATTAAGGTGCTGAAAGGACTTGATGCCGTACGCAAGCGTCCCGGAATGTACATCGGTGATACAGACGATGGCAGCGGTCTGCACCACATGGTGTTCGAGGTGGTTGATAACTCGATCGACGAAGCATTGGCAGGCCATTGCGACGACATCAGCATCATCATCCATCCAGACGAATCTATCACCGTGCGCGACAACGGCCGCGGTATTCCGGTAGACGTGCATAAAGAAGAAGGCGTGTCGGCAGCCGAGGTCATCATGACCGTGCTCCACGCTGGCGGTAAGTTCGATGACAACTCCTACAAGGTATCCGGCGGTTTGCACGGTGTAGGTGTATCTGTTGTTAATGCCCTTTCAGAAATTCTGTTGCTGACGGTTCGTCGCAGCGGCAAGATCTGGGAGCAGACTTACGTGCACGGTGTTCCACAGGAACCGATGAAAATCGTCGGTGAAAGTGACACCACGGGCACCCAGATCCACTTCAAGCCTTCCGCTGAAACGTTCAAGAATATCCACTTCAGCTGGGACATCCTGGCCAAGCGGATTCGCGAACTGTCCTTCCTTAACTCCGGTGTCGGCATTGTCCTCAAGGACGAACGTAGCGGTAAGGAAGAGCTGTTCAAATATGAAGGTGGTCTGCGTGCATTCGTTGAATACCTGAACACCAACAAGACGCCGGTCAATCAGGTGTTCCACTTCAATATTCAACGCGACGACGGCATTGGTGTCGAGATTGCGCTGCAGTGGAACGACAGCTTCAACGAGAACCTGCTGTGTTTCACCAACAACATTCCGCAGCGTGATGGCGGTACTCACCTGGTGGGTTTCCGTTCTGCGCTGACGCGTAACCTGAACAACTACATCGAGCAGGAAGGTCTGGCCAAGAAGCACAAGGTCGCGACCACCGGCGACGATGCGCGTGAAGGTCTGACTGCGATCATTTCGGTCAAGGTGCCTGATCCCAAGTTCAGCTCGCAGACCAAGGACAAGCTGGTTTCCTCTGAAGTCAAAACGGCTGTCGAACAGGAAATGGGCAAGTACTTCTCCGACTTCCTATTGGAAAACCCGAACGAAGCCAAAGCAGTTGTCGGCAAGATGATCGACGCAGCCCGTGCCCGGGAAGCTGCGCGCAAGGCGCGTGAGATGACTCGTCGTAAAGGCGCGCTGGATATCGCTGGCCTGCCCGGCAAACTGGCGGACTGCCAGGAAAAAGACCCTGCCCTCTCCGAACTGTACCTGGTGGAAGGGGACTCTGCTGGCGGATCAGCCAAGCAGGGGCGTAATCGTAGAACCCAGGCCATCCTGCCGCTCAAGGGCAAGATCCTGAACGTTGAAAAAGCGCGTTTCGACAAGATGATCTCTTCGCAGGAAGTGGGCACCTTGATCACTGCGCTGGGCTGCGGTATTGGCCGTGAAGAGTACAACATCGACAAGTTGCGTTATCACAACATCATCATCATGACCGATGCTGACGTCGACGGCTCGCACATCCGTACCCTGCTGCTGACCTTCTTCTTCCGTCAGTTGCCCGAGCTGATCGAGCGTGGCTACATCTACATCGCTCAGCCGCCACTGTACAAGGTCAAGAAAGGTAAGCAGGAGCAGTACATCAAGGACGACGAGGCCATGGAAGAATACATGACCCAATCGGCCCTTGAAGACGCCAGCCTTCACCTTAGCGAATCGGCTCCGGGTATCTCCGGTACCGCGCTGGAGAAGCTGGTCAATGACTTCCGCATGGTCATGAAGACGCTCAAGCGCCTGTCGCGTCTGTACCCACAGGAACTGACCGAGCACTTCGTCTACCTGCCGCCGATCACGCTTGAGCAGCTGTCTGATCACGAGGGCATGCAGGCCTGGCTGGCACTGTTCGATGCGCGTCTGCGTACCGGTGAGAAGTCAGGTCTGGTCTACAAGGCCAGCCTGCGTGAAGACCGTGAACGTAACGTCTGGCTGCCAGAGGTCGAACTGATCTCCCACGGCCTGTCGAACTACGTCACTTTCAACCGCGACTTCTTCGGCAGCAACGACTACAAGACCGTTACCGCTCTGGGCGCGCAGATCAGCACGCTTCTGGAAGAAGGTGCCTACGTGCAACGTGGCGAGCGCAAGAAGCCCGTCACCGAGTTCAAGGAAGCCCTTGCCTGGCTGATGGCCGAAAGCACCAAGCGCCACACCATCCAGCGCTACAAAGGTCTGGGTGAGATGAACCCGGACCAACTGTGGGAAACCACCATGGACCCGAGTGTGCGTCGCATGCTGAAAGTGACCATCGAAGACGCCATTGGCGCTGACCAGATCTTCAACACCCTTATGGGTGATGCGGTCGAACCACGCCGTGACTTCATTGAGAGTAATGCGCTGGCAGTGTCCAACCTGGACTTCTGATGAGCGTATGAGCAAACATCAACCCCGGCGAAAGCCGGGGTTTTTGTTTGTGCTCTAAAACAGTTTCGCCAGTCGCAGATTCAAACGTGCCTTCTCCCGGAACCCCTCCTCCACTTCCAGATCCTTGCCGAGTACCGCCTGGACCTGAATCGTCGGGGTCAGCATATGAGTAGCACTCAAACGCAGATAGGCAGTGCTCAGCCGATCATCCTGGCTGACGCCACCCACCCGGTTTTCACCGCCATCGATATAACCCCCACCCACGGCAAACCGGGTTTGCGGCGAAAGGTTGTAGCTCAGGTAAGCCTGGTATTCGTAACGGGCCTTCTGTTCCAGTGTATTACTGCCTGGACCGTAATCATCGTTATGGCTGAACCATGACACATCCGCAGCGGTGTCCAGCGCCCATCTTGCATTGAAATGGTGGATATAGGCAGCTTGCAACAAGAGCCGCCAGCGGCTTTCACCCAGATTGAGTGCGTCGTCGTTTTCGTAACTGCCGGTAGGCAAATAAAGGTAAGGCGCCACGGAAAAGACATCCTTATTGTCGGTGGCCAAGGTCCACTTTACCGGTGCGCCTAGAATCAGATCACCAGTGCCGGTAGTCTGGCCAAGTGCGCTTGCCTCACCACCAGCCTTCAGATGTCCATAAGGCAGGATGAACTGTGGCTCTATCACCGCGTTGTTGCCCAGCGCAAACGAGTGGATATAGCGAAGCAGGCTGACATCGGTCTTGAGCCGAAAATCGTCCGAGACCTTGTGACCGTTGCTGTAGAAGTCCGAGCTTTCGGCATGCTGTGCATAAACCAGCAAAGCGTTCATGCCGGCAGGTAGCGGCTCATAATCGCCTGCGGTGATTTCCAGCGCATGGGTGGTGGTCGACCAACACGGCAAGGTAGAGATGGCCAGCGCTGAACGGGTAATCAGGGTGAGTCGTTGCATGATCTGCTTCCTCAAGGATGATGCGTATCAGCGGCTGAGCAAGCCACTGCCCGGATGGCAGTTGAGGTATTCGAAATACTGGGCCTCACTGGGGATCACTGCGATCTCGTGGTAGAGGCGCAACTGGACCTGAAAGTTAAGGGTCTGTACGTACTGCATGAAGCCGCCGAAGATCGCCACATGAGTGGGATGAGTCTTTGCCCAGCGCTCCAGGTTACTCAGGTCATCGAACCAGGCGAGGCCAAAACTCTTCTCCAAGGGTTCGCCGGTGTCGCTGTCCAGCGCTTGCATGAAGCGACAGCTCAGGCAGCCGACAGTGGCGCCTTCGTCGCGCAGAAACGTCATGCCGCGCTGTAGCACGGGTTGTATGTCGTTCAGATACCTATCGCGTTCCTGTCCGGTGGTGCTGCTCCAGTCCTGTCCGGATCGAATCAGGCACAGGTTATCGCGCCCCGACATACGCACCCTGCCGACGCACAGCGCGTTCGCACTGGAAGGATTGCTGCTGCCTGTCAGTGCATCGGTCTGGGCCAGAGGGATGCGATCGCGGGAACTGCCCCAGTACGCGTGTTCCTGAATAGGTTCACTCATGTGACTGGCCAGATGCGTAACGCCTTCAGGTACATCCGGCGCGGAAAACAATGTTTCGAAACGCTCGGCACTCGGGCAGACGACCTCGAGGAACCATCCCAGTGGGCCGGTTTCACGAGCCGGGTCTTGCCACCAGTGCGCGAAACCCGAGCTGTTGCGCCACTGATTGAAAGCGTCCACGTCGTGCCAGTAAGCGATGGCTATGCAGGTATGGAAACCATCGGCGTCCACGCAACGTGCGCTGTCCCAATACCGCGGTCCTGAGTCGCTATCGAACCGAGTGGTTATCGCTGCCAGTTCTGGCAGACCTACCGGATGCAAGGACTGGACGCCGAAATAAGCCATCACCACCTGCCCTGCCAGCGGATCGAAACGCGCGGACCATGCAGGAAAAGGTGGTTGATACCCCTCGGGCAGATTGCTGTTCAGCTTACGCGGCTTGCGCAGATGTTCAGGAATGGCTGAATGCATGTCACACCTCCAGCGCGATGTCAGGCTGAAGCAACTCGATGCACTCGCTGCTGATCGGCAGGCCTGGTAGATCGACTACACATGGGGTGGGATTCGGATTGAACATCAGACGAGTGACGTCGGGACGTGAGTAATGTCCAGTCGGGTCGGCTGCTACCTTGGCGAAGGTCAATGCGGCTGGATCAAGTGTTGCGTAGAGCAGGCCTTCCTCATGTTCGCCCAGCGGAGTTGCCAGATCACTTCCGTCCGGACCGAAAATGCGTGCGTGCCCGCCACCGGCCTGCAACAGGCTGCGCTTGGCGTCACTGTCGCAGAGCATCTCGATCATTTCAGAGGAAACGATTGCACAGGGTGCGAGGACGAAGCACTGCCCCTCTGCGGCATAAACCCGCGAAGCCGCAGTATTGACCTCAGGCCCCAAGGCGCTTGTGGCATTGCGGTACAGGCTGAAGCTCGGCCAGGCGGCGACGTGGATCTGTTCGTTCTGCGCATACATGGCGTACTTGGAAAGCGGTTGCAGGTGCTCCCAGCAGCAAAGCGCGCCCAGAACGCCGACAGGCGTTTCAAACGTACGCAATGAGGCGCCGTCGCCTTCGCCGAACATCGTACGTTCTACATGGGTAGCCTTGAGCTTGCGACGCACGCCAACCGTTTCACCGCGATCGTCGATGATCCACTGACCTATATACAGCGACGCTTTGTGTCGCTCGCTGTAACCCAGCACCACATAGAGACCGAGATGGCGAGCCGCATCGCTGATACGCCGGGCCTGGGCGCTGTCCAGTACCAGAGACTGCTGGTGATAGCGCTGCACCAGTGGCATGTTCCAGGCCGGTGCGTCCAGCCACAAAAACCACGGATAGCCCGGAATCCACGTTTCGGGGAATGCAATCAGGCGGGCTCCGGCGGCTGCCGCCTGCTCCATCAGGGCGATGGTCTTGTCTACGGTGGCGTCCAGATTCAGGAATACCGGCGCGGCCTGTACACAGGCGACTTTCAAGGGCTCTTTCATCGTCAAAAACTCAAGTGGCTGTTGGATGGCCACAGGCTATGGGCTTTTCTGGCGACGGTATTAGGACGAAAAGGAACGGCTTTTTGACTGGAACGGACAGGCCGACAGGAATGGTTTCAGACTTGCATGGCGGTTGGCTTGACGCATCGAAATGCAGGTTGAACGCGATGAGCATTTATTTCGACACAAACAGTATTGCTGTGCAGGAACGAGCAAAGTTCTGGCAGGAAGTGGTGTGCAGTACCTTCGTGCCGCTGGAATGTGCCTTCTCGGATCGACAAAATTTCCACGGTCGTTAGCGCTCGCACAGCATTGCAGGACTGGCCTTGGTAGAGGTGCAGGCCTGCAGTCAGACAGTCGTCCGAGATACCTCGAGTATTTCGCGTAGTGACGACGAGTTCGTATTGGTGAGTCTGGCGCTTGAAGGCCGGGCGCAGGTTTCTCAAGAGGGGCGCGAAGCGCTATTGGAGGTCGGCGACTTTGCCATCTACGACACTCGTCGCCCCTACCGGCTGCACTTCGACAGTGCTTTCAGACAGACTGTGGTGCAAATCCCGCGCAACAGCCTGCAGCAGCGTCTGTGTAATCTGGAGTATCTGACTGCGTTATCACTGTCTCGCGATGACCCGCTCAATGGACTGGTCTTCGACTTTTTTACCGGCCTGGCTGCACTCGAGAACCGGGTAGGCGAATCACAACAGGCGCGGATAACCGAACAAGGGCTGGACTTGCTGGCAATGGCGTTGTCCGAACGGGTCGAAGGGCAGGCACAAGGTTCAAGACGCAGTGGCTTGCTGCTGCGCATCAAGGATCATATCCAGGCCAACCTGGCAGATACAAAACTGTCTCTGGCCAGTGTCAGCGTCCGGTTCGGAGTCAGTACGCGCTATATCAGCAGCTTGTTTCAGGATGAACAGACCTCGTTCGGACGTTACCTGCTGGCCTCTCGGTTGCAACGCTGCGCCAGTGACCTGCGCGAGCCATTACTCGCCAATCGACAGATCAGTGAGATCGCCTGGCGTTGGGGATTCAGTGATGTCGCTTACTTCAGCAGAGTCTTCCGCCAGCGCTTCGGAGTGCCTGCACGGCAATATCGGCTTGAGGCTTCACCGACGCGTTGCGCATAAAAAAACCGACCTTTTAAAGGTCGGTTTCTGATACATCATCAAAACTTATGCACGTTTTTCCGGTTTTTATAGCCTGAAAAAATATGTATATGAATTAGCAGGTTAGATCGTCTTTTTGCGCGGTTTCAAAAAAACCGTACACAGGTTATCCACAAAATCACGCCGGGACTTTTTCGGGAGTTGCAACAGGTACAGCAGGCGAGCCCATCGCCCGTTGCGTATCCTCATTCCAGGTCTGAACGCGCTCATTCAACGCAGCGATGGCACGTGGGCCTGAGCCCTCTGCGTACATCGGCTCGCCGATCACCACGTGAATGGTGCCTGGCTTTTTCGCCCAGCCGTCGCGAGGCCAGTACTTGCCTGCGTTGTGCGCGACCGGCAGCACAGGCAGATCAGCGTTCACTGCCAGTGCAGTACCGCCGCGAGAGAATTTGCCGACCTGGCCGTAAGGCACGCGTGTGCCCTCCGGGAAGATCAATACCCAGACGCCATCCTTGAGCAACTCGTCGCCCTTCTTGGCAATCTCCCTGAGTGCGGCTTTCGGGTTTTCGCGGTCAATGGCGATCGGGCGCAGCATTGCCATCGCCCAGCCAAAGAACGGCACATACAGCAGTTCACGCTTGAGGACCTGGCTCATCGGCTCGAAATACGCCGACAGAAAGAACGTCTCCCAGGTGCTCTGGTGGTTGGAGATGATCACGCAGGGGGTTTTCGGTACGTTTTCGGCGCCAGTCACTTCTACCTTGATGTTCAGGAACACCTTGGTCAGCCAGATGGCGCAGCGGCACCAATAGACGTTAATGAAGCGATAGCGGGCTTTGAACGGCAGAAAAGGCGCAATGAAAAAACTCAACGTGCACCACAACAGCGAGCTGGTGCCCAGCAACAGGTAGAAGAAGAAGGTCCTGATTGCCTGCATGATCGACATAGTTACGTTTACCGTACGGGCAGGTGCCCGCTCCTTGAGCGTCCTGAACCTGAAGAGCTGACTGTTCAGTGAGCGCTGTTGTGGATAAGTTCTGCGGCAACTGCCGCCAGATCGTCAAAAATCAACGTGCCTGCCGGCACTCCGCCTTCCATCGTCTTGCGGCCTTTGCCGGTCATCACCAGCACAGGCTGAGAATCGACGGCTTGTGCGGCCTGCAGGTCACCTTTGCTGTCGCCCACGAACCAGAGACCTTTGAGGTCCACGGTGTAATGACGGGCGATAGCCTGCAGCATCCCGGGTCTGGGCTTGCGGCAGGTACAGCCATCGTCTGGCCCATGCGGGCAATAGACGATCAAACCGACCTCGCCACCCTGCTCTGCCACCAGCTTGCGCAAGCGCACGTGCATGGCATCCAGAGTGGCCAGATCATAATAACCTCGGGCAATGCCGGACTGGTTGGTGGCAACGGCCACCGTCCAGCCGGCCTTGCTCAGCGCTGCGATAGCTTCGATCGAGCCAGGAATGGGCAGCCACTCCGCCACCGACTTTATGTAAGCGTCGGAGTCATGATTGATCACGCCATCCCGGTCAAGTATCAGCAGTTTCACAGCGACTCCTTGTCAGCCCAGCAACGAGATGTCGGCGACGCCGAGGAACAGACCGCGCAAACGCGACAACAGGGCATAACGGTTGGCACGCACGTTGGCGTCTTCCGCGTTGACCATCACGGCTTCGAAAAACGCATCGACCGGCTCACGCAACATCGCCAGACGCGCCAGCGATTCGCTGTACTGACGCTCGGCAGCCATCGGCTGGATCGCGTGATCGGCCTGCTGGATGGCCGAGTACAGCGAGAACTCGTTGGCGTTGTCGAAATACTTGGGCTCGACGGTCTGGGCAATGCTGCCCTCGGCCTTGCTCAAGAGGTTCGATACACGTTTGTTCACTGCGGCCAGTGCTGCGGCCTGTGGCAGTTTGCGGAAGGTTTGGACTGCCTGGACGCGTTGATCGAAATCCAGCGCCGAAGCCGGTTGCAGGGCACGCACCGAAAGGTACACCGCCACGTCGACGCCTTCGTCTTCATAGCGCGCACGCAGACGATCGAAGATGAAGTCGAGCACCTGTTCCGCCAGACCGGCTGGCTTGATCTTCGCGCCGAACTGCGTGACGGCGAACTTCACCGTTTCGATCAGGTTCAGATCGAGCTTCTTCTCGATCAGGATACGCAGGATGCCCAGTGCCGCACGACGCAGTGCATAGGGGTCCTTGCTGCCGGTAGGCAGCATGCCGATCCCGAAGATGCCAACCAGCGTGTCGAGCTTGTCGGCAATTGCCACCGCAGCACCGGTCAGTGTGGTTGGCAGTTCGGCACCTGCGCCACGCGGCATGTACTGCTCATTGAGCGCCAGTGCGACATCTTCAGGCTCGCCGTCGGCCTTGGCGTAGTAGTAACCGGCAATGCCCTGCATTTCCGGAAACTCGCCGACCATCTCGCTCGACAGGTCGCACTTGGACAGCAGACCGGCCCGCGCAGCACGCTGGGCGTCGCCGCCGATGCGGGGGGCGATGTAAGCGGCCAGTTTCGACACACGCTCGGCCTTGTCGAACACGCTGCCCAACTGCGCCTGGAACACGACGTTCTTCAGGCGATCGTTGAAGGTTTCCAGCTTCTGCTTCTTGTCCTGCTTGAAGAAGAACTCGGCGTCGGTCAGGCGTGGACGAACCACCTTCTCGTTACCGGCGATGATCTGTGCCGGGTCCTTGCTCTCGATGTTGGCCACGGTGATGAAGCGCGGCAGCAGCTTGCCGTCGACATCCAGCAGGCAGAAGTATTTCTGGTTGTCCTGCATGGTGGTAATCAAGGCTTCCTGAGGGACTTCCAGGAAGCGCTCTTCGAATGAACACACCAGCGGAACCGGCCATTCGACCAGACCGGCCACTTCGTCCAGCAGGCTTGGCGGCACGATGGCGGTGCCTTCCTGTTGGGTGGCCAGCTCGTCGACGCGCTTGCTGATGATCTGCCGACGTTCGTTGAAGTCGGCCAGCACATGAGCGGCGCGCAGGTCGCTGAGGTAACCGGCAGGCGAAGAAATGCGCACGTCTTGCGGATGATGGAAGCGATGACCGCGCGAATGACGACCCGCGCTCTGGGCGAGGATCGTGCAGTCCACCACTTGATCACCGAACAGCATCACCAGCCACTGGGTCGGCCGCACGAACTCTTCCTTGCGAGCACCCCAGCGCATGCGCTTGGCAATCGGCAGGTCGTTCAGCGAGTCTTCGACGATGGTCGGCAACAGGGACGTGGTTGGCTTGCCGAGGATAGTCTGGCTGTAACGCAGTTTCGGACCGCTCTGATCGATTTCGCTCAGGTCGACGCCGCACTTCTTGGCGAAGCCCAGGGCGGCCTGAGTCGGGTTACCATCGGCATCGAACGCTGCCTGACGCGGCGGGCCGTCGAGGTTGACGCTGCGATCCGGTTGTTGCGTGGCCAGTGCGGTAATCAGCACGGCCAGACGACGCGGTGCTGCGTAGACCTGCTTGGCGCTGTAGGTCAGACCTGCGCCTGTGATGCCTTTTTCAATACCGGCGAGAAACGCATCGGCCAGCGAGACGAGGGTCTTGGGTGGCAGTTCTTCGGTGCCCAGTTCGACCAGAAAATCTTGAGCACTCATTGCGCTGCCTCCAGCTTGGCCAACACTTCATCGCGTAGATCGGGCGGCGCCATCGGGAAGCCGAGACGGGCGCGGGCCTGCAGGTAGGCCTGAGCCACCGAACGGGCCAATGTGCGTACGCGCAGGATGTACTGCTGACGCGCCGTCACGGAAATCGCGCGACGGGCATCCAGCAGGTTGAAGGTGTGCGAGGCCTTGAGGACCATTTCGTAGCCGGGCAATGGCAGCTCCAGCTCGATCAGGCGTGCGGCTTCGCTTTCGTAGAAGTCGAACAGCTCGAACAGTTTGTCGACGTTGGCGTGTTCGAAGTTGTAGGTCGACTGCTCCACCTCGTTCTGGTGGAACACGTCGCCGTAGGTCACTTTGCCGAACGGACCGTCAGCCCAGACCAGATCGTAGACCGAGTCCACGCCCTGCTGGTACATCGCCAGACGCTCAAGGCCATACGTGATTTCGCCGGTGACCGGGTAGCACTCCAGGCCACCGACCTGCTGGAAGTAGGTGAACTGCGAGACTTCCATGCCGTTGAGCCAGATCTCCCAGCCCAGACCCCAGGCGCCCAGCGTCGGCGATTCCCAGTTGTCTTCGACGAAGCGCACGTCATGCACCAGCGGATCGAGGCCGATGTGCTTGAGCGAGCCCAGGTACAGTTCCTGGAAGTTATCCGGGTTCGGCTTGAGAATCACCTGAAACTGGTAATAGTGCTGCAGGCGGTTCGGGTTTTCGCCGTAGCGGCCGTCAGTCGGGCGACGGCTTGGCTGTACGTAAGCGGCGTTCCAGGTTTCCGGGCCTACGGCGCGCAGAAACGTGGCAGTGTGGAACGTGCCGGCGCCTACTTCCATATCGTAGGGCTGAAGTACCACGCAACCTTGTTCTGCCCAGTATTGCTGGAGGGCGACGATCAAGTCTTGGAAGGTACGCACGGCTGGCGTAGGCTGGCTCACAAATTTCACCTGTGCTGGGCTGCGATTCAAAGAGCGGGAGTATACCCGATTCGGCCGCACGTCCACTCCTTGGGAGCCCTATGACACGCTGCTTTTGGTGCAACGAAGACCCCCTGTACATCGCTTATCACGATCAGGAGTGGGGAGTGCCGCTGCGCGATGCGCAGAAGCTCTTCGAGTTGCTTTTGCTCGAAGGGTTCCAGGCCGGGCTGTCGTGGATCACGATTCTCAAGCGGCGGGCGCGTTATCGCGAAGTGCTGCACGGCTTTGACGTCGAGCGCCTGGCGCAGTTGAGCGATGCCGAAATAGAGACGCTGATGCTCGATCCGAGCATCATCCGCAACCGCCTCAAGCTCAAGGCCGTGCGCACCAATGCGCGGGCCTGGCTGGCGCTGGAAGACCCGGTCGCGCTGCTCTGGTCGTTTGTCGGCGGTACACCGAAGATCAATCACTTCAAGGATCGCAGCGAAGTCCCGGCGATTACCGCCGAGGCCGAAGCAATGAGCAAGGCACTTAAAAAGGCCGGTTTCACCTTTGTCGGCCCGACCATCTGTTATGCCTACATGCAGGCCAGCGGCATGGTCATGGACCACACCGTCGATTGCGATCGGTATGCGATCCTGAGCCGCTGACGGTTACACTACCCGCCTCGAGAATCTGGGAGTCATCTGTGGATAAGTTCAAAGGCGCCGTAATGGTCGGGGCGTTGCGATTGTTTGCGCTGTTGCCGTGGCGCGCGGTGCAGTGGGCAGGCACCGCGATTGGCTGGCTGATGTGGAAGCTGCCCAACCGTTCGCGGGAAGTGGTACGGATCAACCTGTCCAAGTGTTTCCCCGAGTTGAGCGAGCCGGAGCTGGAAAAGCTCGTTGGCCGCAGCCTGATGGACATCGGCAAGACCCTGACCGAAAGCGCCTGTGCGTGGATCTGGCCAGCACAGAAATCGATCGACCTGGTGCGTGAAGTCGAAGGGCTCGATGTGCTCAAGGATGCGCTGGCGTCCGGCAAGGGCGTAGTCGGCATCACCAGTCACCTGGGCAACTGGGAAGTGCTCAATCACTTCTATTGCAGCCAGTGCAAGCCGATCATTTTCTATCGTCCACCCAAGCTGAAAGCCGTGGACGACCTGTTGCGCAAGCAGCGTGTGCAGTTGGGCAACCGGGTTGCGGCGTCGACCAAGGAAGGCATTCTCAGTGTCATCAAGGAAGTGCGCAAAGGCGGCTCGGTGGGTATTCCGGCCGATCCGGAGCCGGCCGAATCAGCGGGCATCTTCGTGCCCTTCTGCGGCACCCAGGCGCTGACCAGCAAGTTCGTACCGAACATGCTGGCAGGCGGCAAGGCAGTCGGTGTATTCCTGCACGCCATGCGCCTGCCGGACGGCTCGGGTTACAAAGTGGTACTCGAAGCGGCTCCGGAAGCCATGTACAGCACCGACACCGAAACCTCGGCAGCGGCGATGAGCAAAGTGGTCGAGAAATACGTGCGGGCTTACCCTAGCCAGTACATGTGGACCATGAAACGCTTCAAGAAACGCCCGCCAGGCGAAGCGCGCTGGTACTAGATAGAAAGGACTGGACGCAGAGCGTCCGGAACGGCGTGCCCACGCTGGAGCATGGGCACGATAGTGTTTCCCTCAACTGGCCGCCGCAATCAACCCGCGCCGCTCCAGCGCCACCTGAGTGCCCTCCGGACTCATCCGCACCAGGTTCACCGGGATGGATTTGGCCGCAGGAGTGTTGCCATGTTTATCCCGGTTGGCCAGTGGCAGCAGGCCGTTGGTTTCCGGGTAATACGCTGCGCAGCAACCCTGCGGCACGTCGTAGGGTATGACCTTGAAACCCGCTGCACGCCGCGCCGTGGTCGGGTCGAGCGCCGTCTGAAACTCGATGTAGTCCCCGGCTTTCAGCCCCAGGCGTTCGATGTCCTGCGGGTTGAGCATCACCACCATGCGGTCGCCAAAGATGTCCCGATAACGGTCGTCGTTGGAATACACCGTGGTGTTGAACTGGTCATGGCTGCGGATCGTCATCAACTGCAGATGCTCGGCGCCCGGCGGCGTGTCGTCTTCGTCGTAGATGCCTTCGGGAAAGAGGAAGTTGGCCTTGCCCGACTCGGTGTCCCACTTGCGCTCACTGGCGGCATTGGGCAATCGAAAACCTCCGGGTTCTAGGATGCGCTGATTGAAATCGTAAAACTGCTCGGGCAATACTTCTTCGATCTTGTCGCGAATCCTGGCGTAGTCACCCACGTAGCTGTCCCAGTCCACCTTGGGGTTGGGCGCAAGCGTCGCTTTGGCGATACCGGCAATGATGGCGATTTCGGAAATCAGATGTTTCGACGCAGGCTCGAGCATGCCGGTCGAGCCGTGCACCATCGACATCGAGTCCTCCACCGTAATGGTTTGCGCCACACCGTTCTGCAGGTCGCGTTCCGAACGCGCCACGCATGGCAGCAGAAAGGCCTTCTGTCCATGTACCGTCGCACTGCGGTTGAGCTTGGTGTTGACCAGCACCGTCATTTTCAGGCGGCTGACGGTCGGGCAGATCACATCGGTGTCCGGGATGGCGCGGAAGAAATTGCCGCCCATGGAAATGAGTGCTTCCACCTCGCCACGCAACAGGGCTTCGCAGGTCTCGGCCACGGCGTGGCCTTTTTTTCTGGACGCCTCAAAACCGAACACCTTGCTCATGCTGGCCAGAAACGGTTCGCCGGCCTTTTCATAGATGCCCATCGTCCTGTCGCCCTGTACGTTGGAATGCCCGCGCACCGGGCAAGCCCCTGCACCGAGCTTGCCGATGTTGCCGCGCAACAGCAGCAGGTTGATGATCTGCTGCATGGCATCACCGCCACGCTTGTGCTGAGTGATGCCCATCCCCCAGCAGCAGATGACTCCCTTCGAACGCTTATAAACCGCAGCCACCTCTTCGATGGCCTGACGCGTCAGACCCGAATGGCGCTCGATGATGTCCCAGGGCAACTGTCGGCAATAATCGGCGTACTGCTCGAAGCCATGGGTGTGTTCTTCAATGAACGCCACGTCGAGGACGCGCGGCAGGTTTTCACGCTGCGCCACGTCATCGGCTTCGATCACGGCCTTGCAAACGCCTTGCAGGGCGATCATGTCGCCGCCGATCCTGACCTGATGGTACTGCGAGCTGATTTCCACCCCATGCAGACTGAGCATGTCGCGCGGGTCCTGCGGCGCCGCAAAGCGTACCAGCGCCCTTTCCCGCAGCGGGTTGAACGAGATGATGCTTGCGCCCCGGCGTGCGGCGGCGTGCAGCTCGGACATCATGCGCGGGCTGTTGGTCCCGGGGTTCTGGCCGATGATAAAAATCGCGTCGGCGTTCTCGAAATCTTCCAGCGTCGTGGTGCCTTTGCCGACCCCGATCGACTCGGGCAGCGCCGCAGTGGTGGTTTCATGGCACATATTCGAGCAGTCAGGGAAGTTGGCCATGCCGTACAGCCGACCGAACAGCTGATACAGAAAGGCGGCTTCGTTCGACGTGCGTCCGGAGGTGTACAGCTCCAGTTTCCACGGATCGCTCAGGCCGCGCAGCTCTGCGCCGATCTCGGCGAACGCTTCGTCCCAGGTGACGGGCAGGTATTTGTCACTGGCAGCGTCGTAGCGCATCGGCTCGGTAATACGGCCTTCTGCTTCCAGCGCGTGATCGCTCCAGGTCGCCAGTTCGCTGACCGTATGCCGGGCGAAGAACTCGGGCGTCACGCGTTTCCTGGTCGATTCCCAGGCCAGTGCCTTGGCACCGTTCTCACAGTATTCAAAGGTGTGCGGTTTCTTCGGGTCCGGCCAGGAGCAACTGGGGCAATCGAAGCCGCCAGGCTTGTTCATGGACATCAGTGTGCGGTTGCCCTTGATCAGCACATGCTGGTGCAACAGGTGCTTGTTGACCGCACTGAGCGCAGGCCAGCCACCCGCCGGTGTGCCGTCAGTCTGTGAGCCTTGAAGCGGGGCCGGGGAATTTTCCGATTCGGACATGGGGTGCGTTCTCTCTCATAAAGCCCGTGCAGGCATGAAGCTCGTGTGTCTGAGATGCACGGGCTCAGAGAGAATTCGCCCGAGTCGACGAGCGTTGCCGACAGGGCGCGTCGGCAAGAGGTTCAGTCAGGGTCACACCCTGTTCAGGAGCGGTTCAGAAAAAGCTCAGGCCGACCTGAAACAGCCGCTCAACCTCGCGGATGCACTTCTTGTCCACAAGGAACATGATCACATGGTCACCGGATTCGATCACGGTGATGTCATGGGCGATAAGCACCTGTTCGTCGCGGATGACTGCGCCGATTGCCGTACCGGTCGGCAGGTTGATGTCCTTGATGGCGCGGCCCACCACCTTGCTGGATTTCGAGTCGCCGTGAGCGACAATCTCGATGGCTTCGGCTGCACCGCGTCGCAGCGAATGCACGCTGACGATATCACCACGGCGCACGTGGGCCAGCAGCGTGCCGATGGTTGCCAACTGCGGGCTGACCGCAACGTCGATTTCGCCACCCTGCACCAGATCGACGTAGGCCGGGTTATTGATCAGCGTCATCACCTTGCGCGCGCCCAGACGCTTGGCCAGCAGCGACGACATGATGTTGGCTTCATCGTCGTTGGTCAGCGCCAGGAACAGGTCGGTGTTGCCGATGTTTTCTTCCAGCAGCAGGTCGCGGTCCGATGAGCTGCCCTGCAGCACCACCGTGCTGTCCAGATGCTCCGACAGATAGCGGCAGCGCGCCGGGCTCACTTCGATGATCTTCACCTGATAGCGGCTTTCGATGGCTTCAGCCAGACGCTCGCCGATGTTGCCGCCACCGGCGATGACGATACGTTTGTAGTTCTCGTCCAGGCGCCGCAGCTCTCCCATCACGGCACGAATATCAGCCTTGGCGGCGATGAAAAACACCTCGTCATCGGCTTCGATGACCGTGTCGCCATGCGGCAGTATCGCCCGGTCGCGGCGATAGATCGCCGCGATGCGCGTTTCGACATTCGGCATGTGCGCTCGTAGCTGGCGCAACGGCTGACCGACCAGTGCGCCGCCGTAATAGGCTTTGACCGCGACCAGTTGCGCTTTGCCTTCGGCGAAGTCGATCACCTGCAGCGCACCGGGGTATTCGATCAGACGTTTGATGTAGTTGGTGACGACCTGCTCCGGACTGATCAGCACGTCGACCGGGATCGCGTTTTTATCGAACAGGCCAGCGCGTGTCAGGTACGCCGCTTCACGAATGCGCGCGATCTTGGTCGGCGTGTGGAACAGCGTGTGGGCAACCTGACAGGCGATCATGTTGGCTTCGTCGCTGCTGGTCACCGCGACCAGCATGTCGGCGTCGTCCGCGCCGGCCTGACGCAACACCGCCGGGTAGGAGCCTTTGCCCTGCACGGTGCGGATGTCCAGGCGGTCGCCCAGATCGCGCAACCGGTCGCCGTCAGTGTCGACCACGGTGATGTCATTGGCTTCGCCCGCCAGATGCTCGGCCAGCGTACCGCCTACCTGTCCTGCACCCAGAATGATGATTTTCACGCGCTTACTCCCGCGCCGCCGCGATCTTGATCAGTTTGGCGTAGTAGAAACCATCGTGGCCGCCTTGCTGGGCCAGCAGCTGGCGACCATGGGCTTGCTTGATACCCGCGGGCGGCTGTCCTGCCTGCCCGGCGATGTCCAGCTCTCTGGCCCCGGAGGTACGCGCCAGAAACGCCCCGATGACGTCGGTGTTTTCGGTCGGCAGTGTCGAGCAGGTCGCGTACACCAGCATGCCGCCTACCTGCAGCGTAGGCCACAACGCATCGAGCAGCTCGCCCTGCAAGGCCGCCAGCGCGACGATGTCGTCTGCCTGACGAGTCAGTTTGATGTCCGGATGACGACGAATCACGCCAGTCGCCGAGCACGGTGCGTCGAGCAGGATGCGCTGGAACGGTTTGCCGTCCCACCACTGCGCTGTCTCGCGTGCATCGGCGGCGATCAGCTCGGCATCCAGGCCCAGGCGATCAAGGTTTTCACGCACGCGCACCAGACGCTTGGCTTCCAGATCCACCGCTACCACGCCGCTTAGTTGCGGCTGCACTTCCAGCAAGTGGCAGGTCTTGCCGCCCGGCGCGCAGCAGGCATCGAGTACCCGTTGCCCGGGGGCCAGCTCCAGCAGGTCGGCGGCCAGTTGCGCGGCTTCGTCCTGCACGCTGATCCAGCCTTCGGCAAAACCGGGCAGTGAGCGCACATCGCACGGCTCGGCGAGCACGATGCCGTCCTGACTGAATGTGCACGCACTGGCTTGCAGGCCGGCAGTGTTGAGCAGTTCGAGGTATTGATCGCGACGGTGATGGCGTCGGTTGACGCGCAAAATCATCGGCGGGTGTGCATTGTTGGCCGCGCAGATGGCTTCCCACTGTTCCGGCCAGGCGGCTTTCAGGGCTTTCTGCAGCCAGCGCGGGTGGGCTGTACGCACCACCGGGTCGTGTTCCAGCTCGATCAGCAGCGCCTCGCCGTCACGTTGCGCATTGCGCAGCACGGCGTTGAGCAAGCCTTTGGCCCAGGGCTTTTTCAATTTGTCGGCGCAGCCCACGGTTTCACCGATGGCGGCGTGGGCCGGAATGCGGCTGTAGAACAGCTGATAAAGACCGACCAGCAACAAGGCTTCAACGTCGGCGTCGGCGGCCTTGAAGGGCTTTTGCAGCAGCTTGGCCGCCAGAGCCGACAGGCGCGGCTGCCAGCGCGCGGTGCCGAATGCCAGGTCTTGAGTCAGACCACGATCACGCACCTCGACCTTGTCCAGTTGAGTGGGCAACGAGCTGTTCAGCGAGGCCTTGCCGCTGAGCACGGCAGCCAGTGCCTTGGCGGCGGCCAGACGCGGGTTCATTGGCCCAGCACCGTGCCGATGGCAAATTTCTCGCGGCGGCTGTTGAACAGATCCGTGAAGTTCAGCGGCTTGCCGCCCGGCAATTGCAGACGGGTCAGGCGTAGCGCGTTCTGACCGCACGCGACGATCAGGCCATCCTTGCTGGCGCCAAGAATCGTCCCCGGCGCGCCCTGCCCTTCGGCCAGATCGGCTGTCAGGACTTTCAGGGTTTCTTCGTTTAGCGTGCTGTGGCAGATCGGCCAGGGGTTGAAGGCGCGGACCAGGCGCTCAAGCTCATCGGCCGGACGTGTCCAGTCCAGGCGCGCTTCGTCCTTGTTCAGCTTGTGGGCGTAGTTGGCCAGGCTGTCATCCTGAACCTCGCCGACCAGCGAACCTTCCGCCAGACCGGCAATGGCCTGCAACACAGCCGGCGGACCGAGTTCGGCCAGGCGATCATGCAGCGTGCCGCCCGTGTCCTGCGCGGTGATCGGGGTAACGGCCTTGAGCAGCATCGGCCCGGTGTCCAGGCCCGCTTCCATGCGCATCACCGTTACGCCGCTCTCGGCATCACCGGCCTGTACCGCGCGCTGAATCGGCGCCGCACCACGCCAGCGCGGCAGCAGCGACGCGTGGCTGTTGATACAGCCCAGGCGCGGAATATCCAGCACCACTTGCGGCAGGATCAGGCCGTAGGCGACGACCACCATCAAATCGGGTTGCAGCGCTGCCAGTTCGGCCTGCGCGTCAGGATCGCGCAGCGTTGGCGGCTGCATGACCGGTACGTCATGTTGCAGCGCCAGTTGCTTGACCGGGCTGGGCATCAGCTTTTGTCCACGACCGGCCGGGCGATCGGGCTGGGTGTACACGGCGACGATCTGGTGAGTGCTGTCGAGCAGGGCCTTGAGGTGTTCGGCGGCGAATTCCGGGGTGCCGGCGAAGACGATGCGCAGTGGCTCAGTCATGGAGTTCTCATTATAAAAAAAGGCCTGTTCAGGCCTTTTGGGGTAACGACGGATCAGGCGTTGAGCTTGTGCTGCTTTTCGAGCTTCTTCTTGATCCGGTCACGCTTGAGGTTGGAAAGGTAATCGACGAACAGCTTGCCGTTCAGGTGATCGCATTCATGCTGGATACAGATGGCGAGCAGGCCCTCGGCAACCAGTTCGTAAGGCTTGCCGTCACGGTCCAGCGCCTTGACGCGAACCTTTTGCGGGCGGTCGACGTTTTCGTAGAAACCGGGAACCGACAGGCAGCCTTCCTGATACTGATCCATTTCGTCGGTCAGCTTTTCGATTTCAGGATTGATGAAGACCCGCGGTTCGCTGCGGTCTTCGCTCAGGTCCATGACGACCACGCGCTTGTGGACGTTGACCTGAGTCGCGGCCAGGCCAATACCTGGCGCTTCGTACATGGTTTCAAACATGTCGTCGACCAACTGGCGAATGCCTTCGTCTACCATCGCCACAGGTTTGGCGATAGTGCGCAGGCGCGAATCGGGAAATTCGAGGATGTTTAGAATGGCCATATACGTAAGAGCTGCACTGTTAAGGTAAAGTCAATGTTGGGTGCCGGGCCCGGGAGTTCAAGGCAGGCAGCCCAGGACAGGACTCTAGGGTTCGCGTGAGGCAACATGATAAAGGGATTCACCGCATGAGGAAATCACTACTCGCCCTGCTGCTGCTGACCGCCAGCGGTCTTGCGCAGGCGCAAGTGCAACTCAGGGAAGGCTATCCGCAAAGCTACACCGTTGTCGCCGGGGACACACTCTGGGACATTTCCGGCAAGTTCTTGCGTGAACCGTGGAAATGGCGCGAGATCTGGCGGGCCAATCCGCAAGTCCATGATCCCGACCTGATCTACCCCGGTGACACCCTCGCGTTGACCTGGGTCGATGGTCAGCCGCGCGTGACGCTCAATCGGGGCGAGTCGCGCGGGACCATCAAATTGTCACCGCGTGTGCGCAGTACGCCGATGGTCGAGGCCATTCCGAGCATTCCGCTGGGGGCGATCAACGCATTCCTGATCAGCAACCGGATTGTCGACAACGCCGAGCAGTTCGAGAAAGCCCCCTACATCGTTGCGGGCAATGCCGAGCGCGTGCTCAGTGGCAACGGTGATCGTGCCTATGCACGGGGCGCGCTGGACCCGGCGCACAGCGTCTATGGCATCTTCCGTCAGGGCAAGACCTACATCGATCCGGAGACCAAGGAAGTACTGGGCATCAACGCCGATGACGTCGGCAGCGCCGAGGTGGTTGCCACCGAAGGTGACGTCTCGACCCTGATTCTGCAGCGCTCCACGCAGGAAGTGCGTCTGGGCGATCGCTTGTTCAGCAGCGAAGAGCGGGCCATCAACTCGACGTTCCTGCCCAGCGCTCCGCAGGCGCCGATAGAAGGTTTGATTCTGGATGTGCCACGCGGCGTCACTCAGGTCAGCGTGCTGGATGTGGTCACGCTCGACAAGGGCAAACGCGACGGTCTGACCGAGGGCAACGTGCTGGCGATCTACAAGACCAGCGAAACCGTGCGCGACCGAATCACCGGTGAGCTGGTAAAAATCCCCGACGAACGGGCCGGGCTGCTGATGGTTTTCCGTACCTACGACAAGCTTAGTTACGCCTTGGTCCTGCAAGCCAACCGATCTTTGGCCATCATGGACAAGGTTCGCAATCCGTAGACGCATGTTTCAGATCTGACACGGATTTGTGTGACGAACCAGACACTTATCAAATTGTTGTCAACAGAGTTATCCACAGGTTTGTGCATCACTTGAGATGCACGATGGATCAGGGACGATCTCATGCCATTGTTCGAAAATGCCCTCTCTTCGCCTGCAGAGCTGGAAGCGCGTTTGCGCGTGCACCGCTTGCCCGAGATAGGGCCGAAACGCTTTTCCAGACTGATTGAAGCTTTCGGTTCGGCCTCGTCGGCGCTCAGTGCGCCGGCCAGCGCATGGCGTGCGCTGGGCATTCCAGGTGTCTGTGCCGAGGCGCGTCGTGACCCCTCCGTACGTGATGGCGCCAGTGCCGCATTGGCCTGGCTGGAGCGTCCGGCCCAGCATTTGCTGATGTGGGACGACCCCGGCTACCCCGCGCTGCTGGCGCAGATCGCAGATCCACCGCCGCTGATCTTCATTGCCGGCGACCCTTCGATCCTTGAGCGTCCGCAACTGGGAATGGTCGGCAGTCGTCGCGCCTCCCGACCCGGACTCGACACCGCCAGCGCTTTTGCGCGCAGCCTGGCGGCTGCCGGTTTTGTGATCACCAGCGGCTTGGCGCGAGGTATTGACGGTGCCGCGCATCAGGGCGCATTGGATGTCGGGGGGCTTACAATCGGCGTGCTTGGCACCGGGCTCGAAAAACTTTATCCACAGCAGCACCGCGCGCTTGCAGCACAGATGGCGGCTCAGGGCGGCGCCGTGATTTCCGAGTTCCCGCTGGACGCCGCAGCACAGGCCAGCAACTTCCCGCGACGTAACCGAATCATCAGTGGCCTGTCGCTGGGCATACTGGTGGTCGAGGCCAGTGTTGCCAGCGGCTCATTGATTACCGCGCGGCTGGCCGCCGAGCATGGACGAGAGGTTTACGCGATACCCGGCTCGATTCATCACCCTGGCGCCAAGGGCTGTCATCAGTTGATACGAGACGGCGCGACACTGATCGAGACCGTCGAACACATTCTTGAAGGCTTGCAGCACTGGAAACGTGTTGCGCCCGGCATCGATCCCGTCACGCCGGCGAAGCCTGCCCCTTGCGATCATCCACTGCTGGCGCTGCTGCACGCCGCACCGCATACCAGCGAGGGGCTGTCGGTGTCATGCGGATGGCCATTACCCAAGGTATTGGCGGGCCTGACCGAACTGGAACTGGACGGACGCATAAGCTGTGAAGCAGGACGATGGTTCGCCAGAGCGCCCTGAGGTTAAACTGCCGCCAGGATTCAGTGGAGAGACAAACAATGGTCAGCAGTTGGCGAGTGCAACAAGCCGCTCAGGATATTCGAGCCGGTGCGGTGATTGCCTACCCGACCGAGGCAGTCTGGGGGCTTGGGTGCGATCCGTGGGATGAAGAAGCGGTCTATCGTCTGTTGGCGATCAAGTCACGGCCGGTGGAAAAAGGCCTGATCCTGATTGCCGACAACATTCGCCAGTTCGACTTCCTGTTCGAAGACTTCCCTGAACTGTGGCTCGACCGCATGGCCAGCACCTGGCCTGGGCCCAACACCTGGCTGGTACCGCATCAGAACCTGCTGCCCGAGTGGATCACCGGCATTCACGAAACCGTGGCGCTGCGTGTTACCGATCACCCGACCGTACGTGAACTGTGCGCACTGGTCGGTCCGTTGATCTCCACCTCGGCCAACCCGGCGGGTCGCCCGGCTGCGCGTTCGAGATTGCGCGTCGAGCAGTACTTCCGCGGGCAGATCGACGGGGTTCTCGGCGGCAGCCTGGGCGGGCGTCGAAACCCCAGCGTGATAAGGGATATCGCCACCGCGCAGATTGTGCGCGCCGGCTGACGCTGGCACACACAGTGCGCATTCAAGGGCAGACGATCAAGGAATCAGAATGGTCGAGCCGGTGGTACGCCGGGCCGACAGCTCGGTCTGCGCCTTGGCGGCTTCCTTCAGAGCATACTGCTGAATGCCGTCGACCTTGAGTTTGCCGCTGGCGAGCATGTCGAACAGCTCGTCCGCCATGGCCTGCAGGTTCTGCGCATTGTTGGCGTAAGAGCCCAGTGTCGGGCGGGTGACATACACCGAACCCTTTTGCGCCAGAATCCCGAGATTCACGCCCGAGACCGGCCCGGACGCATTGCCGAAGCTCACCACCAGCCCACGTGGTGCCACGCAGTCGAGTGACGTCAGCCAGGTGTCCTGGCCCACTCCGTCGTAGACCACCGGGCATTTCTTGCCGTCGGTCAGCTCCAGCACGCGCCTGGCGACATCTTCGTGACTGTAATCGATGGTTTCCCAGGCACCCAGCGCCTTGGCGTGCGCGGCCTTCTCCGGCGAACTGACCGTGCCGATCAGTTTGGCGCCCAGCGCCTTGACCCATTGGCAGGCCAGCGAACCCACACCACCCGCAGCAGCATGAAACAGAATGGTCTCGCCCGGCTTAACCTGATACGTCTGACGCAGCAGATACTGCACCGTCAGGCCCTTGAGCATCAGGGCTGCGGCCTGCTCGAAACTGATCGAGTCCGCCAGCTTCACCAGATTCGCTTCAGGCAGCACGTGCACTTCGCTGTACGCCCCCAGCGGCCCGGTGCCGTAAGCGACACGATCACCGACCTTGAAGCGCGTCACCTCGGCCCCCACCGCCTCGACCACCCCCGCCCCTTCGGCACCGAGGCCGGAAGGCAGCGACGGCGCCGGATACAGCCCGCTGCGGTAATAGGTATCGATGAAATTCAGGCCAATGGCCTTGTTACGCACAACCACCGCCTGCGGGCCCGGAGCCTGCGGCTCGAAATCGACATATTCAAGAACCTCGGGTCCTCCGACAGCGCTGAACTGGATACGCTTTGCCATGTGCTCTCTCCTTGATGGTTAAAACAAGCTGCGAAAGCCCCCATCGGACTCCATCCCCGGACCTTCGTCAACTGCCAGCCCGCGCCGCCGATGGTATGCTACGCGCCAATTTGCCTGCGCCTCTTTTGCTGCGAGGGCTCAGCCGTTTGACGTCAGCCGTAAGGGATCCTCATGAGTACCCGTACCGAGGCCGTAAAAGCCTACCTGCTCGACCTGCAAGACCGTATCTGCACTGCGCTTGAACAGGAAGATGGCAGCGCACACTTCATGGAAGATGCCTGGACGCGTCCGGCGGGCGGCGGTGGTCGCACGCGGGTGATCGAGAATGGCACGGTCATCGAGAAAGGCGGTGTCAATTTTTCCCATGTTTTCGGCAGCAATCTGCCGCCGTCTGCCAGCGCTCATCGGCCTGAACTGGCCGGGCGTGGTTTCGAGGCGCTGGGCGTGTCGCTGGTGATCCATCCGCACAACCCGCATGTGCCGACGTCCCACGCCAACGTGCGCTTCTTCATTGCCGAGAAAGAAGGTGAAGAGGCCGTCTGGTGGTTCGGTGGCGGTTTCGACCTGACGCCCTATTACGGCGTCGAGGAAGACTGCGTGCACTGGCACCGGGTCGCCGAGCGCGCCTGTGCGCCCTTCGGTGAGGATGTCTACCCGCGTTACAAGGCCTGGTGCGACAGTTACTTCCACCTCAAGCATCGCGATGAACCGCGCGGCATCGGAGGTCTGTTTTTCGATGACGTGAACCAGTGGGATTTCGACACCAGTTTCGCGTTCATTCGTGCTATCGGTGATGCGTTCATCAATGCGTATCTGCCGATCGTGCGGCGGCGCAAGGCGGCGGCCTATACCGTGCAGCAGCGTGAGTTTCAGGAATTCCGTCGTGGTCGCTACGTCGAGTTCAACCTGGTGTATGACCGCGGCACGTTGTTCGGTCTGCAATCGGGTGGGCGTACCGAATCGATCCTCATGTCGCTGCCGCCGCAAGTGCGTTGGGGTTATGACTGGAAGGCCGCGCCGGGCAGCGAAGAGGCGCGTCTGACCGAATACTTCCTCACTGATCGGGACTGGCTGGCCGAAAACTGAGCCGATTCACCGCCGCAAGGTGCTGCACACGCAAACAGATCAGGAACACACATGGACCAGTACGTCGTCTTTGGTAATCCCATCGGCCACAGCAAGTCGCCGTTGATTCATCGCCTGTTTGCCGAGCAAACCGGGCAAACGCTGGATTACCAGACCTCGCTGGCACCGCTGAACGATTTCACCGCGTTCGCTCAGGCGTTTTTCCAGGTCGGGCGCGGTGCCAACGTTACTGTGCCGTTCAAGGAAGAAGCCTGGCGCCTTGCCGACAGTCTGACCCAGCGTGCGCAGCGCGCCGGGGCGGTCAACACCCTGAGCAAGCTCGACGACGGAACCCTGCTGGGTGATAACACTGACGGTGCCGGGCTGGTACGTGATCTGACGGTCAATTGCGGTCGCAGCCTGCGTGGTCAGCGCATTCTGTTGCTGGGCGCAGGCGGTGCGGTGCGTGGTGCGCTGGAGCCGTTGCTTGCGCAACAGCCCGCTGCCTTGGTGATCGCCAATCGTACGGTCGAGAAAGCCGAACGACTGGCGCAGGAGTTTTCCGACCTCGGGCCGGTATTCGCCAGCAGCTACGACTGGCTTGAAGAGTCGGTGGACGTGATCATCAACGCCACCTCCGCCAGCCTGGCCGGAGAGTTGCCACCGATTGCGCCCAGCCTCATCCAGCCGGGAGTGACCTTCTGCTACGACATGATGTACAGCAACGAACCCACTGCTTTTTGCCGTTGGGCCACCGAACACGGCGCGGCGCAGGCGGTGGATGGTCTGGGCATGCTGGCCGAGCAGGCCGCAGAAGCCTTCCTGCTGTGGCGCGGTGTGCGTCCGGAATCGGCTCCGGTGCTGGCTGAGTTGCGCAGATTGCTGGCTGCGGGTTGATCGGCTATCTGCGGACTATCGTGTCAATGCTCCGAGTTATACACAAGTCCGCTTTTGATTCTGGCCGAAGCCGTGGGAGCGAACTTGTTCGCGAAGGCGGTATTTCAGATGATGTATTTTCGGCGATTATACCTGCCCTTTCGCGAACAAGTTCGCTCCCACGCCCTCCGGGCAGAAGCCAAATCTACGGGCTCATCGGGACCTTTGTAGAACGCAGAGCATCGCGACGATGATTCATGGCTCAATTCTCAAACAGAATCGGGCACTTCTCCGCCCCTTCCAGCTTGTGCAGTTCCTCGATCACTTGCGGCCTGGCATTGCGCAGGACCAGCACTCTGCCCTGCCGGCCCAGACGTCTGGCTTCCTGATGAAGCATCTCCACGCCTGAGTAATCGATGAAGTTGATCTGCTGCGCATCGATCACCACTCGCACACCTTCGGTACGTTGCAGGCGGGTTTGCAGGTAGTGGCTGGCGCCGAAGAAGATCGATCCGCCGACCCGCAGGACCTCCTCGTCGCCCTCGCGCCATTGCTGGACACGCGGTTGCGAGGTGCGCTTGAGGTAGAAAAACAGCGAGGCCAGTACACCGGCGTAGATCGCGGTTTGCAGCTCCAGCAGCAGGGTGGCCAGACAGGTCAGCGCCATCACGAAAAACTCGGCGCGGCTGACGCGGAACAGCGCACGAATGCCTCGGCGATCCACCAGCCCCCAACAGATCAGCAGAATTGAGGCGGCCATGGCCGGGATCGGAATGTGCGATATCAACGAGGCACCGGCGACCGCGAACAACGCTACCCATAGCGCGGAAAACACCCCCGCCAACGGCGAGCGCGCACCTGCCTCGTAACTCAATGCCGCACGGGTAAAAGACCCGGCTGACAGGTAGCCGGAGAACAGCGAGCCGACCATGTTCGACAGCCCCTGGGCACGCACTTCCTGATTGGCATTGAGCATCTGCTGCGAACGAGCTGACAGCGAGCGGGCAATCGACAGGCTGTTGACCAGCCCGAGCATGCCCACCGCCACGGCGGTCGGCAGCAGCTTGAGGATCAGTTCGAGATCCAGCGGCAACGGGCTGAAGGGCGGCAGATGGCCGACGAAGGCGCTGACCACACGGACATGGCCGAACATCGCCGGCCACAGCCACACCAGCAGGCTGCTCGACCCCAGTGCGATCAACAGCGTCGGCCAGCGAGGCACGAGAAGCTTGAGTCCGATACCCAGCGCCAGGGTCAACAGACCGAGCATCAGCGAAGACAGATCGACCTCACGCAGATGCTCGAGCACGGCGCTCATGCTTTTGAGCGCGGTGGTCTGACTCGGCAGATCAATGCCCAGCAGATTGGGCATCTGCCCCAGCGCAATCACCACCGCAGCGCCCAGCGTGAAACCCAGCACCACCGAGTGCGAAACGAAATTTACCAGTGCACCGAAGCGCATCATCCCCAGCAACAACTGAAATACGCCAGCGATGAAGGTCAGCAGCAGGATCAACATGATGTAGTCCTGACTGGCCGGGACGGCGAGCGGACTGACACTGGCGTACAGCACGATGGAGATAGCCGCAGTCGGCCCGCAGATCAGGTGCCAGGACGATCCCCACAGACAGGCCACGAGGACTGGAACAATCGCAGCGTAGAGGCCGTACTCAGGGGGCAGCCCGGCGATCAGTGCGTAAGCGATGGATTGCGGCAGTGCCAGAATGGCGCCACTCAGGCCCACTAGCGCGTCACGCCCGACGCTGGCGCGATTCTGCTGCGGCAGCCAGGCGAGAAAGGGTAGGAATTTATGGCGATTGAGCCAGCGCATCGGTCCCTCGGTTGAATTGAACGTAGAGGACGCAGAGCGCCCAGAACGGCACGTGGAGCATGGGCACGATAGTCGGACGCCTGTCGTTCCTCACGCTCCAGCGTGGGAATGCCTTGGGTGACGCTCCGCGTCACAGACCTTCGTCACGCAGCGCACTCAAGGCTTTACGCTTACAACCTAGCCTTCACCGCCGCCAGACCGTCCTTGCCATCAGCGGTCTGTACGCCCTCCAGCCACTTGTCCAGCACCGCCGGGTTGGCCTTGATCCAGGCTTTCGCCGCCTCGCTGTTGCTGACCTTCTTGTTGACCACTTCGGCCATGATGCTGTTTTCCATGTCCAGGGTGAAGCTCAGATTGGTCAGCAGCTTGCCGACGTTCGGGCAGGCTTGAGCATAACCCTTGCGGGTCAGTGTAAAGACCGAGCCGGTGTCGCCGAAATATTTCTCGCCGCCCTTGAGGTAGTGCATGCCCTTGATCTGCACGTTCATCGGGTGCGGCGTCCAGCCGAGGAACACCACAAAGGCTTTTTTCTTCACGTTGCGATTGACCTCGGCGAGCATCGCAGTCTCGCTGGATTCCACCAGCTTCCATTTGCCCAGGTCGAATTCGTTCTTCTTGATGATCTCCTGCAACGACAGGTTGGCAGGCGCACCGGAACCGATGCCGTAGATCTTCTTGTCGAACTTGTCAGCGAATTTGTTCAGGTCGGCAAAGTTATGCACACCGGCTTCCCAGACGTAATCCGGTACGGCCAGGGTGAATTCGGTGCCCTCCAGGTTTTTCGCCAGTTGCGTCACATCTCCGGTGGCCACGAACTTGTCGTAAAAGCCCTGCTGCGCCGGCATCCAGTTACCCAGAAACACATCCAGCTTGCCGTCTTTCAAACCGCCGTAGGCAATCGGCACGGCCAGGGTATCGACCTTGGGCGTGTAGCCCAGGCCCTCGAGGACCACGCTGGTAATGGCGTTGGTGGCCGCAATGTCACTCCAGCCGGGATCGGCCATCTTCACGGTGCTGCAACTGGCGTCCTCCGCCTGCGCTGCCAGGCTACCGAAGGTCATGACCGCGACCGCAACGGCTGTGGATAACTTCTTCATTGATGTACCCCTTTGGTTTTTTTGGTGTGGGCAGGGTCAAGGTTGCGGAAAACGTGCCTTGCGCTCCAGATCGTCCAGATCAATGTGGTTGCGCATGTACTGCTGACTGGCGTCGACCAGTGGCTGGTGATCCCAACTCTTCAGCTTGCCGGTTGCCAGCGATTTGGCGACGAAGCGCCTTCTGCGCTGACTGGCGAGCACCTGTTGGTGTATCGCCGGGATGTCCCACTTGGCCCGAGCTTCGGCCAGGAAGTCATTGAACAGCTTTTCATGGGCGGGTGACTGGCTCAGGTCCTTCTGCTCTTTCGGGTCCTTCTTCACATCGAACAGCAGGCACGGGTCCTGTTCCGAATAGATAAATTTGTACGCGCCACGACGGATCATCATCAGCGGGCTGGTGGTGCCTTCGGCCATGTATTCACCGAACACCTCGTCGTGCCCGCCCTTGCGTTTCAAATGCGGCATCAGCGAACGTCCGTCCAGTGGCAAACCGGCGTCCAGTTTGCCGCTGGCCATTTCGACGAAGGTCGGCAGCAGGTCGGCAGTCGACACCGACGCACTGACCCGTCCCGGTTTGAACTGGCCCGGCGCGTACACCACCAGCGGCACGCGCGCGGCCATTTCGAACCAGTGCATTTTGTACCAGAGGCCCTTCTCGCCCAGCATGTCGCCGTGATCGCCGGAGAACACCACGATGGTGTCTTCCGCCAGCCCGACTTCATCGAGCGTCTGCATCAGCTTGCCGACGTTGAGGTCGATGTAGCTGCACGCGCCAAAGTAGGCGCGGCGCGCATCATGAATCTTGTCGGTCGGCATGGGCTTGTCCCACAGGTCATAGACCTTGAGCAGCCGTTGCGAATGCGGGTCCAGCGCGGCCTGATTGGCGTGCGGCGGCGGCATCGGGATCTCTTCGTCGGCGTACAGGTCCCAGAACGGCTTGGGAATGGTGTACGGATCATGAGGATGAGTCATGGAAACGGTCAGGCAGAAAGGCGCATCACCGTCCTGGCGCACGTGGTCGTACAGATACTGCTGGGACTTGAACAGCACCTCTTCGTCGAAATCCAGCTGGTTGGTGCGAATGCACGGACCAGCCTGCAATACCGATGACATGTTGTGATACCAGCTTGGCCGCACATCCGGCTCGTCCCAATTGACTGACCAGCCATAGTCGGCCGGGTAGATGTCACTGGTCAGGCGTTCTTCGTAGCCATGCAACTGGTCCGGCCCGCAGAAATGCATCTTGCCTGCCAGGGCGGTCTTGTAGCCCAGCGCACGCAGGTAGTGGGCATAAGTAGGGATGTCGGCCGGGAAGTCAGCTGCGTTGTCGTACGCGCCGATCCTGCTCGGCAGCTGGCCGCTGACCAGGGTGAAGCGCGACGGCGCGCAAAGGGGGCTGTTGCAATACGCCGAGTCGAACACTACGCCATTGGCGGCCATGCGGCTCAGGTTCGGCATCAGAATCGGGGACCGGGCGTAAAACGGCAACATTGGCGCGGCCATTTGATCGGCCATGATGAACAGAATATTTTTGCGCTTCATGTAATCGCTGCATCCCATTGTGAAAAGTTATGCGAAAGTGCCGGGTATGAGGATGGAGTCCATACGTTTCAGGGTAAAGCCCATACACAGCAATACCTAGGATAAGCCCAGCTAATGTTTGAATCTTTCGGCGATGTGTCACTCGATCTGCTGCGTGCATTTGAAGTCGCGGCGCGTTTGCGCAGCTTCACAGCGGCAGCCCTCGAACTGGGCACGACACAGCCCGCTGTCAGCCAGCAGATCAAGCGCCTCGAAGAGCAACTCGCTACCCGTCTGTTCGACCGCATCTACCGTGGCATCGAATTGACCGACGCCGGTGAAGTGCTATTCAGCCATGTGCAGGCCGGGCTGCAATCCATCGACAGCGGATTGACAGCCATTACCGAACGCCACCAGCACGAAGTGCTTCAAGTGGCGACCGACTTCGCCTTCGCCGCCTACTGGCTGATGCCGCGTCTGCACCGTTTCCACAAGGTGAACCCGGACGTGGACGTCAGCCTGGTCACCAGCGAGCGTACCCACAGCATGTTACGTGCTGATATCGATGTTGCGGTGCTGTTCGGTGACGGGCGCTTCAAACAGGGCGAAAGCCACTGGCTGTTCAGCGAAGAGGTCTTCCCGGTGTGCAGCCCGCAACTGATCGCCGGGCGCCAGACGCCGCTGCCCAACGATGCGCTGCGCGACTTTCCACTCCTGCACCTGCGTGGCGAAAGCATCAACCACTGGTTCGACTGGGCGGGCGTATTCCGCGCGCTGGACATCCCTCAGGCCCCCGCGCCCGGTCAACTGCGCTTCGACAACTACACCCTGCTGATCCAGGCGGCCATCGGCGGACAGGGCATCGCCATCGGCTGGAAGCACTTGGTCGACGACCTGCTCGATCAGGGCCTGCTCTGCCGCCCTCTCGCCGGCGCGGCGATTTCCGGCCAGGGCTATTACGTCGTCCTGCCCCAGCGCAAACGCCGCGTGCAGATCGTTCAGCAATTCGTGGACTGGCTGGCCAGCGAGCAGGCGTTGAGCGGGGTTTCGCTGGCGGGCAGGCCATTGCCGTCGATTGCGGTGTAACATTGCCCCGCTGAAAAGTGACCGCTCGGTCCATCGCCGCGCGCACATCAACAAAATGGTCATGCATACGCGTGAATATCATCGGTGCCCTGCCCCAGGCTGCCTGAACCGAATGCTGAAAGACCAGAACAGAGGATCATCAGAAATGCCGGATCTACTCATCGACGGTAAGACACTTCACTATTCCGACCAGGGCACGGGCCCGGTGGTAGTGCTCGGTCACAGCTATCTCTGGGACAAGGCGATGTGGAGTGCACAGATTGATACCCTGGCCAGCCAGTATCGGGTGATCGTGCCGGATCTGTGGGGGCACGGAGATTCCAGCGGGTTTCCCGAAGGTACTCGCAACCTCGATGACCTGGCGCGGCATGCGCTGGCGCTGCTGGATCATTTGAATATCGAGCGTTGCAGCATCGTCGGGCTGTCGGTCGGCGGTATGTGGGGCGCAATCGCTGCACTGCTCGCGCCAGAGCGCATCACCGGGCTGGTGCTGATGGACACCTATCTGGGCAAAGAGACCGAAGCCAAGAAAGCCTATTACTTCTCGTTGCTCGACAAGCTGGAAGAGGTCGGGACCTTTCCTGAGCCGCTGCTGGATATCGTCGTACCGATTTTCTTCCGTCCCGGCATTGATCCGCAGTCGCCTGTGTACACGTCGTTTCGTGCAGCGCTTGCCAGCATGAATGCCGAGCAGTTGCGTCAGTCCGTCGTACCACTGGGAAGGATGATTTTCGGTCGTGATGACCGGCTCGGGTTGATCGAACAACTGAATGCCGACACCACGCTGGTAATGTGTGGCGATGCGGACATCCCGCGCCCGCCTGAAGAAACCCGCGAGATGGCCAGCCTGATCGGCTGCCCTTACGTGCTGGTGCCTGAGGCAGGGCATATCGCCAATCTGGAGAACCCGGATTTTGTGTCGGGAGCGCTGATGACGTTTTTGTCGCGGGTTAACCAGAAGCAGGGTTGAGCTGGGCTGGTTTCTGCGCTGGGCGGCCCTCAAGATCGGACGCGGAGCGTCCAGAACGGCATGCGACGCGGAGCGTCGCACGATAGTCGAGATTATCGTTCCTCACGCTCCAGCGTGGGAGTGCCTTGTTTGACGCTCCGCATAGCAGCACCCATCAATTCAACACACCATCCAGAATCGCGTAAACAATCCCAGAACCCACGGCGATCAGTACGACGTCGGTGCCCAGGCGGCGCCATTCGTAGCCGTCATAATGTGGCAGGTATTGCAGCGAGCGGCTGTCCAGGCGTTTGCCGTAACCAGGGGGCAACGGACGGCCCTTGGCGATGTGTACGCCAGGCGGCAGTGGCTGGCCCCGGCCGATGACGTCGCGGTGTTGCTGGAAGGTCTCGCGTACCGGGCCGAAATCCTGCGGTGGGCGGTTGCCGCCGCGGTTGTCCTGGTGGGCCTGTCTGCCTGGCTGGCTGGCCGGGCCTTTGTCCGGACCCCGGCCATTGTCATTGCCCGGTCCACGGTCATTGCCACGCTCGTTATGCCCGCCATTGCTCTGCGGCCCCGGCTGTTGAACGCCACGATTGTCGTCCGGGCCGTCACCGCGTTGATCCGGTGGTGCAGCTTGCAGCAGCGGACTGGCGCTGATCATCAAGATACCCAGTCCGGTGATAAAACGGTTTGGCAGTTTCATGGTGTTTCCTCGGCTTCACTCAATGCAGCAAAAAGGGGTTCATGACGCTGGTCATGAACCCCTTATGTCTTGCTACATAGAGCTGCCGCTCAGGCTTTGATTCCTCTGTATCAGAAACTTTACCCTCAGCGACGAGCGCTACGTACGCCCTCGGCCAGCGCCGCGCACAGCGTCAGCACGCCGTCGACGGCATGCTCCGGCGACTCGGCGCTGGCGATCTTGTCGACGAACGCCGAGCCCACGACCACGCCGTCAGCCAGACGCGCAATCGCCGCGGCCTGCTCGGGTGTGCGGATACCGAAACCGACGCTGATCGGCAGATCGGTGTGGCGGCGCAAGCGAGCGATGGCTTCAGTGACGTGCTCGGTGGTGGCCGAGCCAGCCCCGGTCACACCGGCGACCGACACGTAGTAAACGAACCCGGAACTGCGTTCCAGCACGCGCGGCAGGCGCGCATCATCGGTGGTCGGTGTGGTCAGACGGATGAAGTCGATGCCGGACGCCTGTGCAGGGGTCGCCAGCTCGGCGTCGTGCTCGGGTGGCAGGTCAACGATGATCAGACCGTCAACGCCCGCTTCCTTTGCCTGCGCCACGAAGGCTTCGACGCCAAAGCGGTGAATCGGGTTGTAGTAACCCATCAGCACAATCGGCGTGGTCTGATCGTCGACACGGAATTCGCTGACCATCTGCAGGGTTTTCTGCAGGGTCTGGCCAGCGTCCAGAGCACGCAGGGTCGCCAGCTGAATCGCCACACCGTCGGCCATCGGATCGGTGAACGGCATACCCAGCTCGATCACGTCAGCACCCGCCGCAGGCAGGCCTTTCAGGACTTTCAGCGAGGTGTCGTAGCCAGGGTCACCGGCGGTGATGAAGGTGACCAGCGCCGCACGACCTTCGGTTTTAAGCTGGGCGAAACGATGTTCTAGACGGCTCATACCAGCTGCTCCTGAGTGTGTTCGGCGGCTGCCATATGGTTCATGACGGTTTGCATGTCTTTGTCGCCGCGCCCGGACAGGCACACGACCATCAGGTGATCATCGCGCAGGTTGGTCGCGCGCTTCATGGCTTCAGCCAGGGCGTGAGCGGTTTCCAGCGCCGGGATGATGCCTTCGAGCAGGCAGCACTGATGGAAAGCATCCAGCGCTTCGTCATCGGTGATGCTGACGTATTCGACGCGCTTCACTTCGTGCAGGAATGCGTGTTCCGGGCCGATGCCTGGGTAGTCCAGACCGGCAGAGATCGAGTGCGCATCGGTGATTTGTCCGTCGCCGTCCTGCAGCAGGTAGGTACGGTTGCCGTGCAGCACGCCCGGTACGCCGCCGTTCAGGCTGGCCGCGTGCTTGTCGGTGCTGACGCCGTGACCGCCCGCTTCAACGCCGATGATTTCCACGCTGGCGTCATCCAGGAACGGATGGAACAGGCCCATGGCGTTGGAACCGCCGCCGACACAGGCGACCAGGCTGTCCGGCAGACGACCTTCCTTCTCCAGCATCTGCTCTTTGGTTTCCTTGCCGATGATGGCCTGGAAGTCACGGACCATCGCTGGGTACGGGTGCGGGCCTGCCACGGTGCCGATCAGGTAGAAGGTGTCGTCGACGTTGGTCACCCAGTCACGCAGCGCTTCGTTCATCGCATCTTTCAGGGTGCCGGTGCCGGAAGTGACCGGAACGATTTCAGCGCCCAGCAGCTTCATGCGGAACACGTTGGCCTGCTGACGCTCGATGTCGGTAGCACCCATGTAGATCACGCAAGGCAGACCGAAACGTGCAGCAACGGTAGCAGTGGCAACGCCGTGCATGCCGGCGCCGGTTTCCGCGATCAGGCGTTTTTTGCCCATGCGTTTGGCCAGCAGCACTTGGCCGATGCAGTTGTTGATCTTGTGCGCGCCGGTGTGATTGAGCTCTTCACGCTTGAAGTAGATTTTCGCGCCGCCACAGAACTCGGTCAGGCGCTCGGCGAAGTACAGCGGGTTTGGACGGCCCACGTAATCGCGCTGGAAGTAGGCCATCTCCTTGATGAATTCCGGGTCGGCTTTGGCGGCTTCGTACTCGCGGTTGAGGTCTAGCACCAGCGGCATCAGGGTTTCAGCCACGTAGCGGCCGCCGAATGAGCCGAACAGGCCATTGGCGTCGGGGCCGCTGCGGAAATTGGTCTGGGTCATGAAGTGCTCCAGTTGCAGTATTGGGCGAATGGGTTGAGCCGTATTGGCAATGAGTCCACTTTAACCAGCGCAAGGCTGGATGAAAACCGATAAGATCGCTGCAACTTGTCAGGAAAACTCACAGATCATGAGCCGCGACCTCCCTCCCCTCAATGCATTGCGCGCCTTTGAAAGCACTGCCCGGCTTGGCAGTGTCAGCCAGGCGGCCGAACAGCTGAACGTGACGCATGGTGCTGTCAGTCGCCAATTGAAAGTGCTTGAAGAACACCTGGGTGTAAGCCTGTTCAGCAAGGACGGACGAGGCCTGAAACTCACAGATGCAGGTATTCGCCTACGCGATGTCAGCGGCGACGCGTTCGACCGGCTGCGCGGCGTGTGTGCAGAACTGAGCAAGGGCAGCGCAGATGCGCCGTTCGTGTTGGGTTGCTCCGGCAGCCTGCTGGCGCGCTGGTTCATCCCGCGCTTGAGTCGCCTGAATGCCGAGCTGCCGGACCTGCGTCTGCACCTGTCGGCAGGTGAAGGTGATCTTGACCCGCGTCGGCCAGGTCTTGATGCCCTGCTGATATTTGCCGAGCCGCCGTGGCCGGCAGACATGCAGGTATTCGAACTGGCAAGCGAGCGGATCGGACCGGTGTTGAGCCCACGCTTCGCGCGATTCGAGCGCTTGTGCGATGCACCTGCCGAGACGTTGCTGGAAGAATCGTTGCTGCAAACCACATCGCGTCCGCAGGCGTGGCCGAGCTGGGCGCAGCAGAACGGCATCGATCCGCAGTCATTGCGTTACGGGCAGGGTTTCGAGCATTTGTATTATTTGCTGGAGGCGGCCGTGGCGGGCCTTGGCATTGCAATTGCGCCCGAGCCTCTGGTCATCGATGACCTGAAGGCCGGTCGCCTGGCTGCGCCTTGGGGGTTCAGTGAAACCCCGGCGCAGCTGGCGCTTTGGGTACCCAGACGTGCGGCCGATGGACGGGCGCAGCAGCTTGCTCAGTGGTTAAAAAATGAGCTGAAGCGGTCCGGGGAACCGATCAAAAACTGATCAGTTACCGCGCTTGAACAGCATGTAGGCAGCGATCAGGCCGATGGCACCTACCGCAACGCCGGCGGTGGTCCAAGGGTGTTCCTGAGCGTAGTCGCGGGTTGCCAGTGCGTTTTCGCGGGTTTTCTCTTTAACGTCTTCGTAGACATCGCTGAGCAGGCTGCGCGAGTGGCTCAGCGCGCTTTCAGCGTTGGCTTTCAGATTCTTCAGTGTCTTGCGCGACTCGTCGGTAGCGTCGGCTTTCAGGCCCTCGAGGGACTTCAGGAGGCTCTCGATTTCAGCTTCCATACTCTGCAACGAGGCTTTGCGAAGTGACGTAGTAGCCATGGTGTTTCTCCTGCAATGATGAGTGGGCGTGTTGTTTCGGACTCCGGGCTTTTTGGAAAGTGCGATGGGATTTTTGCAAAGGTCTGAACTTTTGCGCGCCTTCTCCTGACAGAAGCAGGGAGCGCGCTCTATATCGCGTCTTTTTCAGACCTCAGGAGAACTGCCATGTCGGATCATCACACGTACAAGAAAGTTGAAATCGTAGGCTCTTCCACGACCACTATCGAAGACGCCATCAACAATGCCCTGGCTGAAGCCAGCAAAAGCCTCGACCTGATGGAATGGTTTGAAGTGACCGAAACCCGCGGCCATATCGAAAACGGCAAAGTCGCGCACTTCCAGGTGACGTTGAAAGTGGGCTTCCGCATCACCAACAGCTGAGGGTGATCTGAACCTTTCGGCTGGCCGATTGCCATAAGCTGCGCTACACGCAAATGTGGCCACGCGTTCGATGTGTGAGCGTGGGGATTTTCAATGGGCGCCTGTTCCGATGGCGTCTTCATTTGGCCGGACGAGAGGGATTACCCATGAAGAAGTTTTTGTTGGCTGTAGGCTTGCTGAGCATTGCAGGCACTGCCCTCGCGGCAGGCAAGCCATGTGAAGAGTTGAAAAGTGAACTCGACGCAAGACTTCAGGCGAAGGGCGTAACGTCCTACACGCTGGAAGTGGTCGAGAAAGGCAGCGCGGCCGACAAGCAAGTCGTCGGCACCTGCGAAGGCGGCACCAAGGAAATCGTTTACCAGCGCGGTTGATTGCCAGCCAGGCCCGGCTCAGGCCGGTTGGCCCGGTCAATCCCGTTTGCAGGTTTCACGAACAGCATCGCCCCGGACTGTCATCCAGTCTGGGGCGATGCTGTTTCTGGCTGGTTTTTTCCGATTCGGAAAGTCGCTTAGCCGTGCGCGACCTGGGCCAGGATCTCGTAAGAGCGCAGCCTGTCTTCGTGCTCGTACATGTCGCAGGTGAAGAGCAACTCGTCCGCGTCGGTCTGCTCGAGCAGCACGTCCAGTTTGGCGCGAATCTTTTCCGGGCCACCCACCATCGCCAGCCCCAGGAAGCTTGCTACGGCTTCACGCTCGTGTGGCAGCCACAGGCCGTCCATCGACTCGACAGGCGGGCGCTGCATCAGGCTGTGCCCACGCATCAACGCCAGAATGCGCTGATAGACCGACGTCGCCAGGTATTCGGCGTGCTCGTCCGTGTCGGCCGCCGACAGGGGCACCCCGAGCATCACATAAGGCTTGTCGAGCACTTCCGATGGCTGGAAGTGATTGCGATACACGCGAATCGCCTCGTGCATGTAACGCGGTGCAAAGTGCGATGCGAAGGCATACGGCAAGCCGCGCATGCCTGCCAGCTGGGCGCTGAACAGGCTCGAGCCCAGCAGCCAGATCGGCACGTTGGTGTTTGAACCGGGTACGGCGATCACTTTTTGATCAGGCGTGCGCGGCCCCAGGTATTCCATCAGCTCGGTGACATCATCCGGAAAGTCATCGGCACTGCCGGAGCGCTCGCGGCGCAAGGCACGCGCAGTCATCTGGTCGGAGCCCGGAGCGCGGCCCAGTCCCAGGTCGATGCGGCCGGGATACAGGCTGGCCAGGGTACCGAACTGCTCGGCAATCACCAGCGGCGCGTGGTTGGGCAGCATGATCCCGCCAGCCCCGACACGAATGGTCGACGTGCCGCCTGCCAGGTAGGCGAGCAGCACCGAGGTCGCTGAACTGGCGATGCCGTCCATGTTGTGGTGCTCGGCCACCCAGAAGCGGTTGTAACCCAGCTTTTCAACATGCTGGGCAAGGTTGAGCGAGTTGCGCAGGGAATCGGCGGGCCCTTTGTCGTGGCGCACCGGCACCAGATCAAGGGTGGAAATTTTTACATCTGCCAAACGTTTCATAGGCCGGGGTAGCTCCTCGAATTGTGATGGGCCGGCTGCTGGAGCTGCCCACGATGAAACAGCAGTGCGGGCGCAAGTCCGGCTTTTCAATGGGCAGTGTAGAAAAACCTACTGAAATGGTTGGTCTTTCCGACGGTTGAACTTTCCAGAGCCGTCTATCCTCAGAATGCTGTAACAGCAACGATCCAAATTCATTCCAAAAGGAGCCACCATGAGTATCGTCAAGAAAGCATCCGCCCACTGGGAAGGTGATCTGAAAAGCGGTATCGGCAGCATCTCCACGGAAACCGGAGTGCTGCGCGAAGCGCCTTACGGCTTCAAGGCACGTTTTGAAGGCGGCAAAGGCACCAACCCGGAAGAGCTGATCGGCGCAGCCCATGCAGGCTGTTTCTCGATGGCGTTGTCCATGATCCTGGGCGGTGCAGGCCTGACTGCTGAAAGCATCGATACTCAGGCTGAGGTGTCGCTGGATGAGGTAAAAGGCGGTTTCGCGATCAGCGCTGTGCATTTGACCCTCAAGGCCAAAGTGCCAGGCGCGACCCAGGAGAAGTTCGACGAGTTGACCAAGCAGGCCAAAGAAGGCTGCCCGGTTTCCAAGGTACTGAACGCGAAGATCACCCTGGACGCTACATTGCTGAGCTGATTCACAGCCAGCCTTGCGGGGGCGCCTTGTGCGCTCCTGTATCTGCTGTATAAAGCTGGCTTGCTTCATCGGTCATGCGTTGGTTGACGCATGGTTTGATTACGATCAGGAGTCGAGCATGAAACGTTTTATTATGGCAGCGACCTGCACCCTGCTGGCAACCAGCGCCCTGGCGGCACCGAAATCCTGCGAAGAACTAAAGGCTGAAATCGAAGCCAAGATCCAGGCCAACAACGTCACGTCCTACACGCTGGAAATTGTTGGCAACGAAGAGGCCACCGATCCCAGCATGATCGTCGGCAGCTGTGACAACGGTACGAAAAAAATCATCTATCAGCTCAACGGTCGCTGATCAGATGCAGTGCACCCCGCCCTCTTCTTCCTCCTCGGCCACCACCTTGCGCTCTGCATCGTAAAGCCAGGCATCGACACTGTTCGCCAGTGAGCGTACCTCCAGCACATAACGCTGCCCGGCAGCGAAGTGGTCGTAACGAACACTGACGTAACACGTGATCTCGGTGTACTCGTCGCCGATCATCCCCATGCCGCCCGAGCGGTACTCGTAGTCATAACGCACCTGCAACTCATGGCTGCCCGGCGTCACCTGAAAGTAGCGGCCGTCGTAAGTGTTCTTGCCATCGAGCTTGTCGCCCATGATCAACTGGCCGGTGATGGTGCGCATGTCGACCCACGCCATGTCCGGATTGACGGTGGGCAAGGGGCCGGCGCATCCGGCGAGGGTGGCTAGAGTGAGTGCGGTTATCAGTATCAGAAGACGGTTTGGCACCGAGGTGTACCTCTGTTTAAAAAGGTTTAGTGGCAACCGTTGACATGACCTGCTGTTGGCCAGTCATCCAGTCTGCAGAAACTGCGCAGCGTGTTTCGGTCAAGCGTTGGATAACGGCAAAATCGCTTCTCAGGTTTCGTGAAAAGATTGGTTCATGATGAGCAATTCGATTTCGAAGCAATCGGATTTGTTCGAGATCAGCCGCGATCTTTGCTCGGTGGGCAGATACAGTGAAGCACTTTTCGAGGTTTGGAAAAAAGCGGTATAGATAAGGAGTCCAGATACGGCCTTCAAACCGTTTTGTGAACATTTTTTCCCAAAAGACGAATTTCAACTCCGCAATAACGGCCCCGGTTGTTCCACATTTCTGTCTGGCTCTTGCAAGCTCTTGTTTTGGCTTGAAAACCGGACCTGTAACATTGGGCAAGCTTTGCTCGAAGCCGGGACTCCAAGGCCACTCGGGGCCGTAAACCGAAGCGATTGCGTCTGCAACACCGTTACGAACAATCACCTCGCACAGGTGTAGCGGTGTAAGGAACGCTGCAGAGACGAGGGCGTTCCAGGCATACAAAGTGATGGCCTCATCAAGACCCCGGCCCACAGCGCGCGCTGCGTTCTCATACGTCGAAATCCGGGCAGAGGAAATGGACAATCTGATGGCCTTTGCGACCTCTAAACCTGACATTGACGACAACTGCAAATCTCCCTATAGTCTGCCCACTTGCCGAGGGCCTAGCTGGCTTATGCCTCCCCCCACGGACAGATGATATAGCAATACCTAAAGCCCACCTGCACGGTGGGTTTTCTGTTTGTGTCTAATGAAAATAGCTTTTTACACAGGCGCACAGCTTGGTGCGTTCCAGCTCGTCCGTGGTTTGAGTCTCTGTAACCTTCAATCCTCATAACAGTTGCACATCCCCACTCCCCTCCTGCATAACATCACCGTACCCAAGCCACCAAAGCACTTCCTTCATGGCCACATTCTCCCTGCCACGCCTTCGACACCTGCCAGCGCTGACGGCCGTCACGCTGCTTGCCGGCTGCTCCAGCGTTTCCTACTACGGGCAGCTGGCTCAGGGGCAGTGGCAGTTGCTGCAGGCACGTGAGCCGGTGGAGAAGATCGTGGCTGACCCGACTCGGGATGCAGGTTTGCGCCAGCATCTGGCCCGGTCGCAGTTGGCGCGGACGTTTGCCAGTGAGCATTTGCATCTGCCGGATAACAAGAGTTACCGCCTGTATGCGGACCTGGGCCGCCCTTATGTGGTGTGGAATGTGTTCGCGACGGATGAGTTCTCGCTGGAGCCGGTCACGCACTGTTTTCCAATCGCTGGGTGTGTGGCGTATCGCGGTTATTACAGCCCTGGCGGGGCGCGTGGCGAGGCGGCGTTGCAGCGGCAGGCGGGCAAGGATGTGTATTTGAGTGGCGTGGAAGCCTATTCGACGCTGGGTTGGTTCAATGATCCGATTCTCAGTTCGATGATGGGCTGGGGTGACGAGCGTCTGGCCACGCTGATTTTTCATGAGTTGGCGCATCAGCGTTTTTACGTGAAGGACGACACGGAGTTCAACGAGTCCTACGCCAGTTTCGTCGAGCAGGAAGGTACGCGGCAATGGCGTGCGGCGCGGGGATTACCGCCGGAGAGTGTTTCGCAGTCGGCGCGGCGTGATCAGTTTACCCGGTTGGTGCTCGATACCCGGGAGCGGCTCAAGGCGTTGTATCGCCAGCCGCTGTCGGCCGAGGTGATGCGCGCCCGCAAGGCTGAAGAATTCGAGCGGATGCGCCGTGATTACCGCGCGTTGCGGGATGATCAATGGGCAGGCGACAAGCGCTTCGATGCCTGGATCAACAGCCCGATGAACAACGCCAAGCTGCTGCCTTTTGGTCTTTACGATCAATGGGTGCCAGCCTTCGAGGCGTTGTTCAGGCAGGTGAATGGCGACTGGCAGGCCTTTTATCGGTCTGTGGAGAAGCTGGGCGCGATGCCTGCCGAGGCGCGCAAGGCGGCGCTGCGGGCGTTGATGCCTTGAATCCCTTGTGGGAGCGAGCTTGCTCGCGAAGAGGTCGGTACAGCGCCCACACAAAGCGCGTTTGAACCGCGGTCTTCGCGAACAAGCGAAGCGTCGCCCGGCTCGCTCCTAAGGCCTTCGGCCAGAATAGAAGGTCGACTGAGTGCAGAGCGCAGTATTAATAGCGGGCCTCAACCCTTATCAAACCCCTCCGCCAGATGCTGATCCTTGAGCTTCACGTAATTAGTGGCGCTGTACGGAAAAAAGGCGATTTCCTTGTCGGTTAATGCACGCACCTGTTTGACCGGGCGGCCGACGTACAGAAAGCCGCTTTCCAGCACTTTACCGGGCGGTACCAGGCTGCCTGCGCCGATGATGACTTCGTCTTCGACAACCGCGCCATCCATGATGGTCGTGCCCATGCCGACCAGGATGCGGTTGCCGATTGTGCAGCCATGCAGCATGGCCTTGTGGCCGATGGTCACTTCGTCGCCGATCAGCAGCGGGAAACCGTCCGGGTTGAAGGGGCCTGCGTGGGTGATGTGCAGCACGCTGCCGTCTTGCACACTGGTACGGTCGCCGATGCGGATGCGGTGCATGTCGCCGCGTACCACGGTCAGCGGCCAGACGGAGCTGTCGGCGCCGATTTCGACGTCACCGATAACCACCGCTGAATGATCGACAAAGGCCCGTTCGCCGAGGGCTGGGGTGTGCTCCTGAAACTTGCGAATGGCCACGATAGGCTCCTTCTTTGGCAGTGATAGGCGTGCAGAGCGGGTTTGGTTGCTGCGGTCGGCGTCGATTGTAATTAAGATGGCTGAGTGTTTCTTCAAGGCAAGGTGCAAAACCGTGAGCGCGAACAACCCTCTTCTGCAATCGTACGACCTGCCACCCTTTTCGGCGATTCGTGCCGAGCATGTCAAACCTGCTATCGAACAGATCCTGGCGGATAACCGTGCCGCGATTGCCGACATCCTCGCTAAACAGGGTTCGACACCGACCTGGGCCGGGCTGGTGCTGACCATGGACGAGCTGAACGACCGCCTGGGCGCTGCCTGGAGCCCCGTCAGCCACCTCAATGCCGTGTGCAACAGCGCCGAGCTGCGCGAAGCGTATGAATCCTGCCTGCCGGCCTTGAGCGCCTACTCCACCGAGATGGGCCAGAACCGCGCGCTGTTCCAGGCCTATGAAGCCCTGGCCAATGGTCCAGAGGCCGCCAGTTTCGACGTTGGCCAGAAGACCATTCTGGAGCAGTCGCTGCGTGACTTCCGCCTGTCCGGTATCGATCTGCCGCCCGAGCAGCAGAAGCGTTACGCCGAAGTGCAGAGCAAACTGTCGGAGTTGGGCAGCCAGTTTTCCAACCAGTTGCTCGATGCCACTCAGGCCTGGACCAAGCTGGTCGCCGATGAGTCCGCCCTCGCCGGCCTGACCGATTCTGCCAAACAGCAGATGGCCGCCGCTGCCAAGGCAAAGAATCTGGAAGGCTATCTGATCACGCTGGAATTCCCGAGCTATTACGCGGTGATGACTTACGCCGAAGACCGCGCACTGCGCGAAGAAGTCTATACGGCGTACGCCACCCGCGCGTCGGATCAAGGCCCGAACGCGGGCAAGAACGACAACACACCGGTCATGGAGCAGATCCTCGACCTGCGTCAGGAACTCGCGCAATTGCTCGGCTATGCGAACTACGCCGAGCTGAGCCTGGCGACCAAGATGGCCGAGTCCAGCGACCAGGTACTGAGCTTCCTGCGTGACCTAGCCAAGCGCAGCAAGCCTTTTGCTGCCCAGGATCTGGAGCAGCTCAAGGCTTATGCCGCCGAACAGGGCTGCCCTGATCTGCAAAGCTGGGACAGCGGTTTCTACGGCGAGAAGCTGCGCGAGCAGCGCTACAGCGTTTCCCAGGAAATCCTGCGTGCCTACTTCCCTGTCGATAAGGTGCTTGGCGGCCTGTTCACCATCGTTCAGCGCCTGTACGGCATCGAGATTACCGAGCAGAAAGGCTTCGACACCTGGCACCCGGATGTTCGTCTGTTCGAGATCAAGGAAAACGGCCAGCACGTCGGGCGTTTCTTCTTCGATCTGTATGCCCGCGCCAACAAGCGTGGTGGTGCCTGGATGGACGGCGCGCGCGACCGTCGCCGTACGGCGCAAGGCACGTTGCAGAGCCCGGTGGCCAATCTGGTGTGCAACTTCACACCCGCTGTTGCCGGCAAGCCTGCGCTGCTGACCCATGACGAAGTCACCACGCTGTTCCACGAATTCGGTCACGGCCTGCATCACCTGCTGACCCGCGTCGAGCATGCCGGGGTATCCGGTATCAATGGCGTGGCCTGGGACGCCGTCGAGTTGCCGAGCCAGTTCATGGAAAACTGGTGCTGGGAGCCCGAGGGCCTGGCGCTGATCTCCGGTCATTACAAAACCGGCGAGCCTCTGCCGCAGGATCTGCTGGAGAAGATGCTCGCCGCCAAGAACTTCCAGTCCGGCCTGATGATGGTGCGTCAGCTGGAGTTCTCGCTGTTCGATTTCGAGCTGCATGCCACGCATGGCGACGGCCGCAGCGTGCTGGACGTGCTGGAAGGCATTCGCGACGAAGTGTCAGTGATGCGTCCGCCTGCCTATAACCGCTTCCCGAACAGCTTCGCACACATCTTCGCAGGCGGTTACGCAGCCGGTTACTACAGCTACAAGTGGGCCGAGGTACTGTCCGCCGATGCGTTCTCGAAATTCGAGGAAGACGGTGTGCTCAACGCTGAAACCGGACGCGCCTTCCGCGAAGCCATTCTGGCGCGTGGTGGTTCGCAGGCACCGATGGTGCTGTTCGTCGACTTCCGAGGACGCGAGCCGTCGATTGACGCATTGTTGCGTCACAGTGGCTTGAGTGAGGATGCGGCAGCATGACCGATACCCCGGTAGTCATTACCAGGAAACGCTTCATCGCCGGGGCGGTTTGCCCGGCGTGTAGCGAGCCTGACAAACTGATGATGTGGAACGAAAACGACGTGCCGCATCGCGAGTGCGTGAGTTGCGGTTACAGCGACACGCTCAACGAGCAGGGTATTTCGATACCGAAGGAGTTGGGTACGCGGGTCAACAAGGCGGTGGTCAAACCGGCTGATCCCAAGGTTCAGGGCGTGCAGTTCTTCCCGAACCCGAAGTTGAAGAAGCCGGTTGATCCTGAGTGACGTGATCGGTCGGTGTCAAATTGAAAGGTTCGTTCGTTTGAACGAACCTTTTTTATTGCCCGCCGTGCCTCAGGTTATCAACGGTAGAGTTACCAATCGGCCAACTCAGCCACCTTTTTCCTGAAGGCCAGCGCCAGAGCCGTCAGCACTTCCTCATCCCTGCCCAGTTCGCCGCGAATCTTGTGTTTTCCCTGCGGGTGCAGCCTGACCCAGGCGTGTTCTTGCAGGTCATCGTTTTCATAAAATTCAATGGCTATTTCAGGATGGTCATGTTCCTCAATGTCTTCAGCCCACAACCGAATCTCATACTTGGCCATCACCCACCCCGTTGTCAGGTAAATGCGCCAGTACCCGATAGCCGAGTTGGCGTTTCGCTACACTAGGCCTGAAGAAAAAGGGCGTCTACTGGCAGAAGTAACAGGTGGTTTTTTGTACAGGGCGGGAAAGTAAGACGGCGAATCGCAACAACGCTGGGGGGGAAGCAGGGACAAGCGGTGAGCACCACTTGTCCCTGGCAGGCAAAACGTCAGCCTGCCGTTTGCAGCCTGCGCTTCTCGGCCAGACGACTTCTGCCGTACAGCACTGCAATGGCGATCAAGGCGATGGCCTGTGCGCTGAGTGAGTACAGGTCGGCGTGAATGCCCAGCCAGTCGAACTCGAAGAACGGCACCGGCCTTGTGCCGAATATCCCCGCCTCCTGCAGCGCCTTGACGCCGTGACCGGCAAACACCACTGACAGTGCGCAGAGCAGCGCAGCATTGATGCCGAAGAACAGCGACAGCGGCAGCTTCGCCGAGCCGCGCAGGATGACCCACGCCAGGCCTACGAGCAGCACCAGCGCCGTGGCACCCCCCGCCAGCACGGCATCGTGCCCGGCCGGTCCGGCCTGCAGCCACAGGGTTTCGTAGAACAGGATGACTTCGAACAACTCGCGATACACCGAGAAGAACGCCAGCACCGCGAAGCCGAAACGACCGCCGCCGCCGACCAGACTGCTTTTGACGTAGTCCTGCCACGCAGCGGCGTGACGACGATCATGCATCCACACCCCGAGCCAGAGCACCATCACACTGGCGAACAGCGCGGTGGCGCCTTCCAGCAATTCACGCTGCGCGCCGCTGACGTCAATGACATACGCCGCGAGTGCCCAGGTGGCCAGCCCGGCCAGCAGCGCCAGACCCCAGCCGATGTTGACGCTGCGTACGGCAGACTGCTGGCCGGTGTTGCGCAGAAACGCCAGAATCGCCGCCAGTACCAGAATCGCTTCCAGCCCTTCACGCAGCAGGATCAGCAGGCCCGAAATATAGCTCAGCGACAGGCTCAGGCCGTCGCTGCCCAACAGGTCCGCCGACTCCTTGAGCTTGCCTTTGGCTGCTTCCAGTTTTTGCGCGACCTGAGGTAGCGGCATGCTGTCCTGCAAGGACTGCCGGTAAGCCATCAGGCTCTTTTCAGTGTCCTTGCGCACATTGGCGTCGACGTTATCCAGCGAGCTTTCGACCAGCTCGAAACCCTCCAGATACGCCGCGACCGACAAATCATAGGCCTGCTCGCGATCACCGGCCTTGTAGGCTGCCAGGCTCTTGTCCAGCGTTACACTGGTGTAATCCAGCAGTTGCGCCGGGCCGCGCTGTACCTGAGGTGGCTGCGCGCGCTGGGCCCGGAAGGTGGCGGTAGCGTCCGGACCTTCGGCAGCCTGGATTTCGGCTGGTGTCTGGCGAGCCAGATCGGCGAGGTTGAAGGTCTTGGCAGGCTGGGCGACCGGTTGTGCGCTGAAGCTGGCGATATACGTCGCGATGTCCCAGCGCTGGCGATCGTCCAGCTGGTCGGCGAACGCGGGCATATCGGTGCCGGCAATGCCTAGCCCGGTCGCGTTGTAGAGGTCGTAGAGGCTCAGGCGATCCAGCCGCGCAGTATCCCGCAGGTTCGAGGGTGGCGGTTCCAGGCCGATACCTGCCGGTCCATCCCCTGCACCGCTGTCGCCATGGCACACCGAGCAATGCTGGGCGTACAAAGGCGCGCCACGGGTGGGGTCCGGCGTAATGGCCGGGGCCTGACTGACCTCGTAGGCAAGCGCGAGCTTCGCACTCAACTGCCGCGCCTGACGAGTGACCTGCGCAGCGTCCTGTCGACTTGCCACAGCGCTTTTCAGCTGGTTTACCGCCTGCTCCAGAGCATCACGCTCGGCGCGTTGCGGCAAGGCAACGACGAGGCCCTGCAACGCAGTCAGGTTATCGACCTGCTGCTGATACTTGACGGTGTCCACAACCTTGCCGTCCGCCACGGTCGCCGGGTAATCGGCCCCCAGGTAATCCAGCAGATGCAGCGCCTGGGCGGCACCCTCGACCGGGTCGGCCAGCGCAATGCAGCTGCCCAGCGCCAGAAGCGGCAACAGTAACCAGGCAAGAAAACGAGAACGGACGGGCATTGCAGAATCTCGACGGGAATGCGAAGCGTTGCATTGTTAACGCCGCAACGGCACTACTCAATAGTCGAGGTCTATTTTTGTTACAGAATCTTACGTTCGGCCTTCAATCGCCCTGAACAGAACGTATGTCTGTTCAGGGCTCGAGATCGACACGTTTCAGGCCGTACCGCGATGCAACGTCGCGAGGAAACCTGCCGCGCCTACGAACAGGCTGGCGAAGGTGCGGTTCATGCGACGTTGCTGGCGAGGCGTCTTGAGCAGGCGCAGCACCTTGGATGCCAGCCCGGTGTAGCCCGCCATCACGATCAGATCGACCACCACCATGGTCGCTGCGATGATCGCGTACTGGATGAGCAGCGGAGCGGCCGGGTCGATGAACTGTGGCAGGATCGCCAGAATGAAGATCAGTGCCTTGGGGTTGCTGATATTCACCAGAAAGCCGCGAAAGACCAGCGTCATCGGTTTGCCCACCGGGCGCACGGCAGATTCATCGGCCAGGTCGGCTGGCAAAGCGCGCCATTGCTTGATGCCGAGATAGACCAGATACGCGACGCCGAACCACTTGATCAGCGTGAACGCCATATCCGAGGCCGCCAGCACTGCGCCAAGACCTGCCGCGACAATGGCGATCTGTGCCACCAACGCGATCTGCAAGCCCAGGGCATTCCAGTAGCCCCGCCAGAAACCGTATTGCAGGCCGCAGGACATCGAAGCGATGGCGCCCGCGCCGGGGGAAAGACTGATGATCCAGCAGGCCGCAAAAAAGCCCAGCCACGTTTCAAGCGCCATCGTGCACCTCATACAAAGTCGAATGCGCAATAAATTAGTGCTTAATGCTTTGCAAGGCTAACGATTTCTAATCCTGCTCATCCGGCTGCTTTGCAACCACCATCTGCGGAAACAGATCGCTGCCACGCCAGCGGCGCACGGACTTCTGGAAAAACTGGCTGTTGGGCACCTGGACCAGCGCGCCACCGGCTTCCGGGGTCTCGATCAGGGTGGTGAACATCAGATTGATGGCGACCACCCGCCCCTTCACGCCCGGCTTGTCCAGCGTATCGACCAGCTCGACCATGTCACCGATGCGGAACGGGCCGATGGTGAAGATCAGAATGGCGCAGAGCAGGTTCGACAGCACGCTCCACATTGCAAAGAACGCCACCGCCGCTACGGCGACGAAGCCGGACAGTGCGGTCCACAGCACCGTAGCCGATACCCCGAGTCGGCCGAGGACGAGAACAAAGGCGCTGCCCATGATCAACCAGCGCAGGCCGCCGCGAACCGGGACCAGCAATTCTGGCGGCAACGGATAACGCTCGCCCAGACCGGTCAGAAAACCACCGACGATGCGTTGCAGTACGTAACCGGCCAACAGGATCAGCAGAATCTGCGCACCCACCAGCAGCGGTTCAAGCCAGTACGCGGATACCGGCAAGCCCAACATGTCCATCACTTCCCTGCCCCGCTCACGACAATGCTTCCAGTTCGGCCTGCATTGATTCCAACAGTTCCAGCGCTTGCATCCAGGCGTCTTCCAGCTCGGATTCACGCACTTTCAGCTTGGCCTGTTCGGCCAGCAGATCGCGTAGCTTGTCCTTGTTGGCAGCCTCGTAGTTGGTGCTGTCGGCCAGCGCTTCTTCGACCTTGGCGAGTTTTTCATTCACCAGCCCGAGATCACGCTCCAGCTTGTCGGCTTCGCGCTTGTGCGGTGCCAGTTGCTGACGCAAGGCCGCTGCCTGCTGGCGCTGGGCTTTCTTGTCGGTCTTGTCGGCGTTGACGGGCGTGTTGCTGACCGGCGCGTTGCGCAGCCGGTAATCGGCCAGCCAGCGCGTGTAGTCATCCAGATCGCCGTCGAATTCCTGTACGCGGCCGTCGGCCACCAGCAGGAAGTCATCGGTCGTACTCTTGAGCAAGTGCCTGTCGTGAGACACCACCAGTACCGCACCACCGAACTCCTGCAAGGCCATGGTCAGCGCCAGGCGCATCTCCAGGTCGAGGTGGTTGGTCGGTTCATCGAGCAGCAACAGGTTGGGCTTTTCCCAGGCGATCAGTGCCAGCGCCAGGCGGGCTTTCTCGCCACCGGAGAAATTCAGCACCGGCTCATCCAGGCGCGCGCCACGGAAGTCGAAACCGCCAAGGAAATCGCGCAGCGTCTGTTCACGCTCGGTCGGTGCCAGGCGCTGCAAGTGCAGCAACGGGGTCGCCTTGGCGTCCAGTGAGTCGAGCTGATGCTGGGCAAAGTAGCCCACGGTGAGGTTTTCGCCACGCACCAGCCGACCGCTTTGCGGCTCGAGCTCGCCGGCGAGGTTTTTGATCAGCGTCGACTTGCCTGCGCCGTTCGGACCCAGCAGGCCGATGCGTGCACCGGGCGTGAGTTGCAGCTTGACCTTCTCGAGGATGGTCTTGTCGCCATAACCCAGGCGCGCGTCGGACAGGTCCAGCAATGGGCTGGAGATCTTGTCGGACTCACGGAAAACGAAGTTGAACGGTGAGTCGACGTGCGCGGCCGACAGCTCTTCCATGCGCTCCAGCGCCTTGATCCGGCTTTGTGCCTGACGGGCCTTGGTAGCCTGGGCCTTGAAGCGTGCGATGTACTTTTCCATGTGCGCACGTTGCGCCTGCTGCTTTTCGTAGGCCTGTTGCTGCTGCGCCAGACGTTCGGCACGGGCCCGCTCGAACGCGCTGTAGCCGCCGCGATAGAGGGTGATCTTGCGTTGCTCGACATGGGCGATGTGATCGACCACGGCATCCAGAAAATCCCGGTCGTGGGAAATCAGCAGCAAGGTGCCGGGGTAACTCTTGAGCCAGTCTTCAAGCCACAGAATGGCGTCAAGGTCCAAGTGGTTGGTCGGTTCGTCGAGCAGCAGCAGGTCCGAGGGGCACATCAATGCCTGCGCCAGGTTCAGGCGCATACGCCAGCCACCGGAGAAACTGCCGACCGGACGTTCCATCTGTTCGTTGGTGAAGCCCAACCCGGCCAGCAGCTTGCGAGCGCGTGCGTCGGCGGTGTAACCGTCGGCGCTGTCGAGCTCCGAATGCAGACGTGCCTGAGCGGCGCCGTCCTGCGCGGCTTCGGCCTCGGCCAGCGAGCTCTGTACTTCCCGCAGGCGCTCGTCGCCATCGAGCACGTAATCCACGGCCAGGCGTTCGAGCGTGTCGACCTCCTGGCGCATGTGCGCGATACGCCAGTCGGCGGGCAGCAGGCAGTCGCCGGCATCCGGCGTCAGCTCTCCACGCAGCAGGGCAAACAGGCTGGATTTACCGGCGCCATTGGCACCGATCAGGCCGGCTTTATGGCCGGCGTGCAGAGTCAGCTCGGCGTCTTCTAGCAGACGTTGCGGACCACGCTGTAAGGTAAGGCTTTGAAGTCGAATCATAATGGCGGCGGAGTCTACCAGCTTCGTCCTGAACAGGTGGATCACTATGCCTTCAGCGCTCTGGAGTTTCACCCTCGATTTCTACGCCCGACCGGGTGTGGAACAGGCTTGTCTGACGCTGCAAGCCAACGGGGCCAACGTGTGCATGGTGCTTTGCGGGGTGTGGCTGGGTACGCGCGACGTGGCGTGCAACGCTCAGCGAGTCGCGCAAATAAAGCAGTTGGCGACACCCTGGCATGACGATGTGGTGCGTCCGCTACGGGATTTGCGCAACCAATGGCGCATTGCTGCGCTTGAAGATGCGTTGCTGACTACATTACGGATGAAGGTCAAGGCGCTGGAACTGGAGGCCGAACAGAGCCTGATGATAAAGCTTGAGGCACTGACCGGGGATTGGCCGGCAGGTGAGGCGAGGAATGCAGAGGAGTGGCTGCTCGAACTTGCCGAAGGGGATGCAGAAAAAAACCGCGATGCGCTGGATGTGCTGCGCATCGCGGTTGGACATGCCGTCGACCAGACTTAGGAAGCGCTGGTTGGCGTTGCGCCGTTGGCAGGGGTTGCCGGTGCGGCGGCTGGCGCAGCAGGTGCAGGCGTCGTCGGCTTGGCTGCAGCAGCAGGCGCTGGCGTGGCCGGTTTGGCGGCGGCTGGCTTCGCCGCAGGTTTGGCGACAGGCTTGGCTGCTGCTTTCACAGGTGCCTTGGCCGGTGCTTTGGCCGGTGCCTTGACGGGCGCTTTCACAGGCGCTTTCGCCGCAGGCTTGGCGGCCGCTGCTTTTGCTGCTGCAGGTTTGGCAGCGCTGCTGGCGGTGGCCTTGGCAGCCGGCGCCTTGGTGGCGGCAGGCTTGGCCGCAACCGGCTTGGTGGCAGTGGTCTTGGCTGCAGCAGGCTTGGCGGTAACCGGCTTGGCCGCAACCGGCTTGGTGGCAGTGGTCTTGGCTGCAGCAGGCTTGGCGGTAACCGGCTTGGCGGCAGCCGGCTTGGTGGCAGTGGTCTTGGCTGCGACAGGCTTGGCTGCTGCAGTCGTGCGGGCGGCAGGTTTGGCGGCGGCTTTTACCGGGGCCTTGGCAGCAGCGGTTTTGACCGCTGGCTTGGCAACTGCGGAAGGCTTGGCTGCGGCTTTGATGACTGGCTTGGCGGCGGCCGCTTTAACCGGCGCTTTCGCTGCAGTTTTTGCGGGGGCTTTGGCAGCAGGTGTCTTGGCAACAGGTGCCTTGGCGACGGCTTTAGGCGCGACAGGCTTGGCATCGCGAGTGGTCAGGATCTTGCCGACCGCCTCTTTTACGCGACCAATACCCTGGGCCAGTTTCAGGCTTTCCTGGGCATCACGCTTGAGGTGCAGGATGTACGTGCGGGTTTCGGTCTGACGATCCTTGAGAGCGTCCAGCAACTCTTCCAGCTCGGACACGGCGCCTTTGGCCTTGGCCTGCGCCTTGGATTTTCCGGCGGTGGCAGCATCCTGCAGTTTGATGCGGGAATTGTGCAGTTTTTCCTGCGCCTTGCCGCGTTGTTTCTCAAGCTTGGCGAGCAGTTTCTCGGCATCAGCCAAGGCTTGGGAGCAGGCGTCTTCCAGATGTTCAAGCAAGCTGCCCGATAATTGTTGGAGCAAATGCAACGGAGTATTTACTGGCTTCTTTTTGGCCGACATGACTTACCTCCTGGGTGACGAAATTGCGGCTCATACTAGGCTTCTGCGCGCATCGCCGCTAGGGCATCTTGACAGCATCCATGGGTCCCTGTTGCATACTGAGAGAAATGATTGCTCGGCACGATGCAAAGGCATTGTGAAATTCACGTCACAAGACTCGTCACTACTCGCGCTGGCGCAGGCATAATCGCTGCCTTCCCAGGCCGGAGAGCATTAATGTCGCGCTACCTGTTAACGTCGTTGTTCCTCTTGCTACCCCTGGCTCAAGCCGCCGAGTCGCCACCTGCGTCCAGTGACGGCCACGACCTCGCCTATAGCCTGGGCGCAAGCCTTGGCGAGCGGTTGCATCAGGAAGTCCCTGACCTGGACCTCAAGGCGTTGGTGGAAGGCTTGCAGCAGGCTTATCAGGGCAAGCCGCTGGCGCTCAAGCAGGAGCGCATCGACCAGATTCTGCGCGAGCATGATGCCGCTATCGCTCAGGCCGAGACTGCCGGTACGGATGCGCCGACCGAGGCGGCCCTCAAGGCCGAGCGCACGTTCATGGACAGCGAGAAGGCCAAGCCGGGTGTGAAGGTGCTGGCTGACGGGATTCTCATGACCGAGCTGACTCCTGGCACCGGCCCCAAGCCCAGTGCCGACGGCCGGGTTGAGGTGCGTTACGTCGGTCGTTTGCCGGACGGCACGATCTTCGATCAGAGCACCCAGCCTCAGTGGTTCCGGCTCGACAGTGTGATCAGCGGCTGGACCAGCGCCTTGCAGAACATGCCGACCGGCGCTAAATGGCGTCTGGTCATTCCTTCGGATCAGGCCTATGGCGCCGAGGGCGCTGGCGATCTGATCGATCCGTTTACACCGCTGGTATTTGAAATCGAGCTGGTTGCGGTTTCGCAGTAAGCGGGCGTAAAGCCGGCGTTCAGAAATGCGAAAGGGTGCAATAAGCACCCTTGGCGTGTAGCGCTGGCACCGACAAGATCACGCCTGAGCGGCGATCTCTTCCTTGTGCGAGTTGTGCAGCACTTCGATCAGGCAGTCTTCCAGCTCGAAACGCTCGTGCAGCAATTGCCCCAGCTGATTGAATTCCCGTGCTACTACCGCCGCATCCGAGCAGTCGCCCTTGTCGCAGCGATCATTGAACGTGAGGGCAAACTTGGTGATGACGTCCAGACGTGGATAGATCGTGTCTGCCAGCTCCAGCCCACGCTCGTCATTGAACGCCCGGGCTTCATCACCCAGCTGTTCGTAGACTTCGAAGTGCCCGGCGGAGACGTAATCCACAAGAATCCCGCAGAAGTTCTGCAGACCTTCAAGGTCGGCTGCCAACGCTTCGGGCGTGTCGCCCAGCGCGTCATAGGCTTCGACCAGTTCGAGACGGCTTTGAAGCCAGCGATCGATCAGCTTGTTCACTCCGCCCCAGCGTTCCTGAGCATTCTGACAACTTTCCAGCATGGTCTTCTCTCTTCCCTTCAGGGGCATGCAGTCCTGGGCCGGTCCGGGTGATTGGCCGGGACCTGGCCTGATAAATGCGTCAGGACAGCATATTTCCAGTGACGCGTGCGGCCCAGATTATGCCCGCTCGACAAGGCCATCAAGGTACGCAGGAGATAAAGTTCATACAAGCGTTTAATAGCCGCCCCGATCTCTGGTCGCCAGCCAGTGGCTGAATTCGCTGAAAAGAGGATACAGCGGTAACAGCGCCAGACCCGTGAATGCCAGCAGACTCCACTCCGGCAGGCTGATGCCGAACAGTGTCCAGGTGATCTCGGCGCAAAACAGCGCGTCGCTTCGCAGTCGGTCGATGCACATGTCCAGGGAGAGCAGGCTCAATACCTGCTCCAGTCTGGTAATAACAGGTATCAATTGATCGGCCGAGGCGGTCTGCAACCACACCTGTGTGCCTGCTGCAGCAAGCCCGGCCAGGGCGACCAGCAAAAGCCCCAGACTGTAGCGTCGCGTGCCTGTCGGGCCAGATGCGTGGCAGGCAGCACAGAGCGCCAGCACGCCACAGACGATGAATGCAGCCCGTTGCACCATGCACAGCGCGCAAGGGTCGAGACCGAAAGCTTGCTGCAGGTAGAAGGCGACGCCAATGATTGATGCACAGGCCAGCGATGCCAGGAAAAACAGGAAGCGTGTGCGAGCCAGATACATGGCAAATCCGTAACAAAGGACGAGACGATTACGGTAGAGGAAAGGGTGCGGCGCATTCAAGGTGGCGGCATACGGATGCGTCGCTGTTTACCGAGGAAAAAGAACACACCGCTGCGTGGTTCTTTTACTCATGTATGTAGGACGATTCTTACGCATTGATCTTGACGGGCTGGTGAGGCAGCACGGAGAGCCCTGACCTAGGACTCTCCGGTGGTTTCAAGCCTTGGTCAGTACCGGCAGGGGCCGCGACAAAAGGCGCTCGTCCAGCAGGCCCAGGCCTTCCTGAAACAGCTGATTGCTGCGATCCGTCTCACCCAGTTGGCCCAGCAGACGAGCCAACTCGGCGCAGGTTTCGGGATTGCGTTCCAGGCGCAGACTGCTCTCCAGATAATCCCGCGCCTTGCCCCACAGTCGGCCTTGCAGACAGATACGTCCCAGGCTCAGCAACAGGCTTGGATCAGCCGGATGGTGCTTGAGCCAGCCTTCCGCCGTTTGCAGCTGCTTGAGCGGGTCACTGCCGCGAACCAGCCCGTACAGGCGCGCCAGATGGCTGTTGTACTCGCGCTTGAGGGCGCTACGAAGCACCTCTTCAGCCTGAGCTTCGGCACCCAGACGGCGCAATTGATCGGCGTACGCCAGCACCAGTTGCGGCTCCTGGCGTTGCGCAGAGGCCAGCCCCTGCCAGGCGCTCTCCAGAGAAGGCAGACCGGTCGGTGCGCCTTCGATGCCCTCGCGGTACGCCGCCAGGCTCAGGTTCTCGCCCCAGGCGCGGCGTTCCAGCTCGGCCAGCTCCTTGGCTGGCAGAACCTTGTCCTTGCGCAGTTCCGGCATCAGGCGGACCACGTCGGACCAGTCACCACGCTGCTGATACAGGCGTTGCAACTGACGAAGCACCTGAGGGTTGTGCGGATGACGCTCTTTCATGGCCAGCAGCGTGGTCAGCGCACCTTCGGTGTCGCCGCGATCCTGCTGCAGCTGGGCGTGATTCAGGGCAATTGCCAGCTCGGCTTGTGGCTGACGCTCGAGCGCACGTTCCAGCAAGGCATCGCAGTCTTCGTAACGACCCTGCTCGTTGGCCGCGCGTGCAGCGCCGATGTAGTAGAGCAGCGGGTGAGTATCGGCTTCGGCCGCGCGTTGCAGATGACGCTGAGCGCTGGACCAGCGGCCCTCGGCAAGGTCCATCTGGCCTTGCTCGATAGCCATTTGCACGCGACGACGGCGGTTGCGGCGCGACCATGGGTTAACCACGCGGCCCGAAGTCGTCAGCAGGCTGATCAACAGTCTCAGCAGTGCGATCACCAGCAACGCGGCGACCAGCAGCGCCAGGGTCGCCCACAGGCTCGATTCGTAGCGGAAGTTCTGATAGGCGATCAGGACGTAACCGGAGTGCTCGGCGATGGCGACACCGATCAACGCCGCAGCGGCGATCGCGATGAATAACAGCACATAGAAGCGCTTCATCGGCTGGTCCCCTGTTGCGCCTCGGCTGGCTGGCCGGCGGCATGACGGCGTTCAAGGTAGGCCTGCACGGCGCTCAGGGTCGGTGCCAGATCCGGTGTCTTCACCGATACCGGCTGGCTGGCGACAGCATCAAGCCCCTGGCCGAGCGCTTTACCCTGTGGATCGTCCTGATCGAAGTTGGCTTTCAGAACGTTTTGCGCTTCAGTGATGGCCTTGGAATAAACCTCGGGCTCGCCGTTAAGCGCTGCCCACTGCGCCTGCTCCAGCGCCAGGCTCAGCGCCAGACGCACCTGCGAAAGGCTTTGGCCGGCGAGTACCGGGCGGATGTCCTTGTCGGCGTTGAAATCGATGCGGAAGTAATGGGAGATCTCGTCCCACCACTGCGTCCACCGGCTGGATTCGGTCTTGTCGGCGGTCAGGCCCAACAGTGACTCGCCCTTGTCTTCGTATTCGGGGGCCAGCTTGTTGAGCTGTACAGCTTGCTCACGCAGAGCTGCGAGTTGCAGAAACAGCCCGGTGCGGTCCGGCTGCTCGATGCTGCGCAGGGCGGCAAGGCTCTTGGCCAATTGCTCGCGGGCAGCGAAGGAGCCCGGATCGTCCTGCTCACGCAGAATTTCGTCGGCACCCTGAACCAGCGCCTGTGCACTGTTGATGTCCTGCAGCGCTGAAAGACGCAGGCTGGCCAGACGCAGCAGATGCTCGGCCTCGGCCAGACGCCAGTCCTTGCGGCTCGCCCCCAGTACGGTTTCGAGTCTCTGGCTGAGGCGCTGCTGATCGCCTTGCAGTTGCGCGACCAGACGTCGACTGTCTTCCAGCTGATTGGCTGGCGGGAATTGCGCGATGCGTGCGCTCAGCTGCTGGTCATTCTGCGCCAGTACCAGGGTCTGTTCGGCGATATCCTCGACCTGTCCGCGCTGCTGCTGGTGCCCGGCCTGCAACATGCGCAGTTGCCAGACTCCCCAGCCGGCGACGGCGATACCGGCAATTGCCAGCAGCAAGGCCAGAAACACCAGGCCACTGTTGCGGCTGCCGGTGCGCTCGGTGCGGACTGGCTCAGGCTTGGATGCAGGCGTTTTCAACACCGATTCTTCGTCTTTAGGCAAGGCTGTTTCGCTCACGTATCCCATCCTTTGCATTTTGGCGTAATAGCGTAAACGACAGGTGTCGATCATTACGCCTTGACGGCAGGCTGAGGTTGTTCCCGCAACGCTGCCAGCAATGCCGCGGCGCTGGCGCCACGACAATCAATAACGGTCCTTGCTCCGGCTGCCCGCGCGATGCTGGCAACCCTGGGGCTCGGTACAAACAGCGGCAGATCGGCCAGGACCGGCCATGAATCCCCCGCCAACTGAAGCAAATGTTCAAAACCCTGCCCACTGCTGACCACCAGCCCGTTCAAGCGTTCCACAGCGACGCGTTGCGCCAGGGCGCCGGGCGCATGTTGCGGCAGGTAGCGACGATACAGCGGTAGGTAATCAACCCCCACCCCCAGCCCGCGCAGTTGCTCGGCCAACAGTTCGCGTCCCTCGTCACCGCGCATGATCAACACACGGCTTCCCGGTACGGCAATTGCCTGTTTGAGGCGCGGCAGTTCAAGCAAGGCTTCGCTGTCGTCGCCCTGCTCCGGCCAGCTCGCATCCAGCCCGTAGTCGAGCAGTATCTGCCCGGTTGCTGAACCCACACTGAACCAGGGTTGCAGGGGCGGTTGCGGCCATACTTCATCGATCAGCTCGATGGCCAGTCGCGCGGCAGGTTTGCTGACCACGATCACTGCACAATAATTGAGCAGCTCGAAAATGATCGAACGCTGTGCAGGCGTCAAGGGCAAAGGCTCGGTTTCAAGCAGGGGCAGACTGCTGCTGAAGATACCGTCCTCGGCCAGCACCCTGGCCAGCGCTGCCGACTCTTCGGCCGGGCGGGTCAGCAGCAGACGCCAGCCACTCATTCGTTATTGGCCTCGCCGTAGACCGCTTTCAGGATGTCGGCGGCGCCCTGCTCCAGCAGCGCTTCGGCCACCTGCACACCCAGTGCCTGAGCAGATGTCTGAGGTGCCCGGGCATCCGCGTGCAGCAACACGCTGCCGGACGGATCGCCCACCAGGCCGCGCAACCAAACGTCATCGCCTTCCAGCACGGCGTAGCAGGCGATCGGCACCTGACAGCCACCGTTGAGGTGCTTGTTCAGCGAACGCTCGGCAATCACGCGCACAGCAGTGTCTTCATGATGCAAAGGGGCAAGCAGTGCATGAATTTCGGCGTCGACGCTGCGGCATTCGATACCCACCGCGCCCTGGCCACCGGCTGGCAGGCTGTCGTCGACACTGATTGCGGAAGTGATGCGGTCTTCGAAACCCAGGCGGATCAGGCCAGCGGCGGCGAGGATGATGGCGTCGTATTCACCGGCATCCAGCTTGGCCAGACGGGTATTGACGTTGCCGCGCAGGAAGCGGATCTGCAGATCGGGTCGACGCGCCAGCAATTGGGCCTGACGGCGCAGGCTGGAGGTGCCGACAATGCTGCCGGCCGGCAACTGGTCCAGGCTGGCAAAGGTGTTGGAAACGAATGCATCGCGCGGGTCTTCGCGCTCGCAGATGCAGAACAGGCCCAGGCCTTGTGGGAAGTCCATTGGCACGTCTTTCATCGAGTGCACGGCGATGTCGGCGTTGTTTTCCAGGAGCGCGGTTTCCAGCTCCTTGACGAACAGGCCTTTGCCACCGATTTTCGACAGCGGGGAGTCGAGCAATTTGTCGCCACGGCTGACCATGGGTACCAGCGTCACGAGCAGGCCGGGGTGGGCCTGTTCCAGGCGGGCCTTGACGTATTCTGCCTGCCAGAGTGCCAGCGCGCTTTTGCGTGTGGCGATGCGGATTTCGCGAGAGGACATTGAACAATCCGTACTGAGTAAATGCGACGGATAATAACAGCTCAATCCCGGTCAGGGCGGCTTCGGCGCTGATTGCAACTTGCGTCAGACACTGAGCCGATCAATCAATCGGCAGTGCCTGAGGGGCGCATGGGAAAGGCTGCGCGCAGGCCAGCCGAAAAGCACATGGAGCCGGAATTCTCTCCCGTTCCATGACTCGGTCTGGGCACAGAGGCTCCAGAGCGGCGAGGCGCTAGAGCTGCTGCATCATTTTGCGGACACCGGCTACGTGGCGGCGGCTGACGATCAACGCATCGCCATTGAGCCCTCTGAGGAACAGCTGGAAATGCCCCAACGGAGTGCGCTGCAACCGTTCTATGCGCTCGCGGGCCACCAGCGCATTGCGATGGATGCGCACGAAACGGTCACCGAATTCGTCTTCCAGTGCCTTGAGCGGTTCGTCCAGCAGCACTTCGCCGCCCTCGTGACGCAAGGTCACGTATTTGTGATCGGCGATAAAGTAGATCACCTGATCCAGGGGAATCAGCTCGATGCCTTTGCGGGTACGCGCGCTGATGTGGCTGCGTGGCCCTGATCCGCTTTCGGCTGCCGGGCGGGTCAACGCCGCCAGTTGCACGCGGTTCGGCCGCTCGGCTTTTCGCAACGCTTCGACAAGGTGCTCGGGACGCACAGGCTTGACCAGATAGCCCACCGCACTGACCTGAAAAGCTTCCAGGGCGAACTCATCGTGGGCGGTGCAAAACACCACGGCAGGCGGTGCTTCCCGCTCGCACAGCCGGGCTGCGACCTGGAGGCCATCGAGACCCGGCATGCGGATATCGAGCAGCACTACGTCCGGTTTGTGGGTTTCGATCAGCGCCAAGGCTTCTTCGCCATTGGACGCGCTGGGTTCCAGTACTCGATAACCCTCGATTTCATTGACCATGCGGCTCAATCGCTCGCGGGCCAGGGGTTCGTCATCAACGATCAGGACATTCATATAGCTCTGGCTTCCTGCGTGAGTCTCGCACAAGGATAGCGTAGACAGGTGTAGTGACGACCGTCACGGCGCTCCACGCTCAGACTGGCATGCGGGCCAAAAAGTGCCGCAATTCGTGCGCCTATATTCGTCAGAGCCTGCTGAGTACCGTTGGAAGTCTGCCGATTGGCAACTTCTTCATAGGGATTGCTGACGCTCAATATGAACTCTCCCCCTTCATAGTTCGCTTCGACCGTTACAACGCCCCCTTCGACCCGCGGAGCAATGCCATAAATCAAAGCGTTTTCAAGTAATGGCTGCAAGGTTAGCTGGGGGATTGGCAAGTCATCGGGAATTGCACTCACCCTCCAGTCCAACTGTAGACGCTCGCCAAGACGATATTGCTCAATCGATAAATATCGTTTTGCCAATGCCAGCTCCTCACCCCATGTCACGAGGCTGCCCGGCTTGGCCAGACTGGCACGAAAAAGGTCCGAAAGATCGAGCACCGCCTGCTCGGCCTTGACCGGGTTGCTGGCCACCAGACTGGCGATACTGTTGAGTGTATTGAAGAGGAAGTGCGGGCGGATGCGCGCCTGCAGCGATTCGATCCTGGCGCGCAGCTCGCCCTGTTGCTGCTTGCGCCACTGACTCTGCAGATAGAAGTAACGCAGCATCAGGGCGGACATGATCAGGGCAATCGTCGAGTAGCGCAGATAACGCTCGACCATGCCGCTGACCGAAATTCGCCCGGTAAGCTGACAGACGTCGGTGACGGCTGTGCACAGCAGCGTCAGGCCGACCACCAGCAGGCAACTGAGCATGCCCGCGAGCCCCGGCGTCAATCGCGCCAGCCAGGGGCGCAACCCGCACAGCAGCGCTGCCGACAGCAGCACGATCCATTGCACGAACAGCGACATCAACGCCAGGCGTACCCAGTCGAAGCCGCTGCGCATCGGTTCCACCAGCACCAGAACCAGCACCAGCAGCTCGGCCAGCACGACGAGCACCAGCAATGCCTGCGGCAGGCACAGTTCAGGGAGGAAAAAGTCTTTGCCGGGCGCGGGCCGGGCATCATGTTTCATAGGTTCGATTCGCATGGCTCCAGTCTCTGCCCTGGCCTCGTCAGCGGCAAGCTGTCCGGGGATAAAAATGCATCAACCCTGTTATCATCGCGTTCGTTCTTGTGCCAGGTATCGGGCACGTCACTTTCAGTCAGCAACGAGCGAATCCATGAGCACCGACAAGACCAACCAGTCCTGGGGCGGCCGCTTCAGTGAACCCGTCGACGCGTTCGTCGCGCGTTTCACTGCCTCCGTCACCTTCGATCAACGCCTGTATCGCCACGACATCATGGGCTCCATCGCCCACGCTACGATGCTGGCCAAGGTGGGCGTACTGACCGACGCCGAGCGCGATACCATCGTTGACGGCCTGAACACCATCCAGGCCGAGATCGAGGCTGGCCAGTTCGACTGGCGCGTCGATCTGGAAGACGTGCACATGAACATTGAAGCACGCCTGACCGACCGCATCGGTATTACCGGCAAGAAGCTGCACACCGGTCGCAGCCGCAACGATCAGGTCGCCACCGATATCCGTCTGTGGCTGCGCGACGAAATCGACCTTATCCTCAGCGAAATCACACGTCTGCAGCAAGGTCTGCTGGGCCAGGCCGAGCGTGAAGCTGAAACCATCATGCCCGGTTTCACCCACTTGCAGACGGCCCAGCCGGTAACATTCGGTCACCATATGCTGGCCTGGTTCGAAATGCTCAGCCGCGACTACGAGCGTCTGGTGGATTGCCGCAAGCGTCTCAACCGCATGCCGCTGGGCAGCGCGGCGCTGGCGGGCACTACCTACCCGATCGACCGCGAGCTGACCTGCACACTGCTGGGCTTCGAGGTGGTGGGCGGCAACTCGCTGGACGGCGTATCGGATCGCGACTTCGCCATCGAATTCTGCTCGGCTGCATCCATCGCAATGATGCACCTGTCGCGCTTTTCGGAAGAGCTGGTGCTCTGGACCAGTGCGCAGTTCCAGTTCATCGACCTGCCGGACCGCTTCTGCACCGGCAGCTCGATCATGCCGCAAAAGAAGAACCCCGATGTTCCTGAACTGGTTCGCGGCAAGAGCGGCCGCGTGTTCGGTGCCCTGATGGGCCTGCTGACCCTGATGAAAGGCCAGCCCCTGGCTTACAACAAGGACAACCAGGAAGACAAGGAACCGCTGTTCGACGCCGCCGATACGCTGCGTGATTCGTTGCGTGCATTCGCCGACATGATCCCTGCGATCAAGCCCAAGCACGCGATGATGCGTGAAGCAGCGCTGCGCGGCTTCTCGACCGCCACCGATCTGGCCGACTATCTGGTCCGCCGTGGTCTGCCGTTCCGTGACTGCCATGAGATCGTCGGTCACGCGGTGAAATACGGTGTGGAAACCGGCAAGGACCTGGCAGAGATGAGCCTGGAAGAGCTGCGTCAGTTCAGCAACCAGATCGAACAGGACGTCTTCGCCGTGCTGACCCTGGAAGGTTCGGTGAATGCCCGTAATCACATTGGCGGCACCGCCCCCGAACAGGTCCGCGCTGCCGTCGTTCGCGGCCAGGAACTGCTGGCCGGGCGCTGAAGATACCCCGCATAGCCCCTGATCATCATTCCCACGCCCCGCGTGGGAATGCCGATCCTGAGGGTGCGCCGCGGCCCGGATGTGTGAAGGATTCCATCGTTCCCATGCTCCGCGTGGGAATGCCGTTCTGGACGCTCCGCGTCCGATCCTGAAGGTGCATGTGGCGCTGATGTGTGACGCGGAGCATTGGCACGATAGTCGGCCTGGCCCCTGCTCACCGTTCCTACGACTCTTTCAGCACCTGCCGATTTCCCTCCGGCGCACCCCGCCGCTATCATCCCCGCTTCTTGTGGGGGACTTATCCGATGCTCAATGGCCTGTGGCTTGGTTTTTTTGTCGTGGCGACGATTTCCGCGCTGGTGCAGTGGCTGGTGGGCGGCAACGCCGGCATTTTTGCGGCGATGGTCGAAAGTATCTTTGCCATGGCCAAGCTGTCGGTCGAGGTCATGGTGCTGCTGTTCGGCACACTGACCCTGTGGTTGGGCTTTTTGCGCATCGCCGAGAAGGCCGGCATCGTCGACTGGCTGGCCAAGGTCCTCGGGCCGCTGTTTCTGCGCCTGATGCCGGAGGTGCCGCCCGGCCACCCTGCGCTGGGGCTGATCACCCTCAACTTCGCCGCCAACGCGCTGGGTCTCGACAACGCCGCCACGCCGATTGGCCTGAAGGCCATGCGCTCGCTACAGGAACTCAACCCGAGCAAGACCGCCGCCAGTAACGCGCAGATCCTGTTTCTGGTGCTCAACGCCTCATCCCTGACCCTGCTGCCGGTGACGATCTTCATGTACCGCGCCCAGCAAGGTGCGCCTGACCCGACCCTGGTATTCCTGCCGATCCTGCTGGCCACCAGTGTCTCGACCATCGTCGGCCTGCTGTCGGTCGCGTTCATGCAGCGTCTGCGCTTGTGGGACCCGGTGGTGCTCGCCTACCTCATCCCCGGTGCTCTGTTGCTGGGCACCTTCATGGCTTTTCTCGGCACGCTGTCGGCGGCTGCGCTGGCGGGTCTGTCGTCGATTCTGGGCAACCTCACGCTGTTCGGCCTGATCATGATGTTTCTGATCATCGGCACGCTACGCAAGGTGCTGGTCTACGAGGCCTTCGTCGAAGGTGCGAAGGAAGGTTTCGACGTCGCCAAGAGCCTGCTGCCTTATCTGGTCGCCATGCTCTGTGCGGTGGGCGTGCTGCGCGCATCCGGCGCGCTGGACTTCGGCCTGGAAGGCATTCGGCATCTGGTGCAGTGGCTGGGGCTGGACACGCGCTTCGTCGATGCGTTGCCGACCGCGATGGTCAAACCCTTCTCGGGCAGCGCCGCCCGTGCCCTGTTGATCGAAACCATGCAGACCCAGGGCGTGGACAGCTTCGCTGCATTGGCCGCTGCCACGATTCAGGGCAGCACCGAGACCACGTTCTACGTCCTTGCCGTGTACTTCGGCGCCGTGGGCATTCAGCGCGCTCGCCATGCGGTGGGCTGCGCGCTGCTGGCCGAGTTTTCCGGTGTCGTGGCCGCGATCTTCGTCTGCTACTGGTTCTTCGGCGCGACCGCGACCTGAAACATTACTGCGCCGGAGCCTGAGGCGCAGACTCCGCGGGGGCTGCTTCGGCAGGCGCAGCCTCCTGCTTCTCCTGCTTCGGCTCATCAGCCGGTGCGGACTCAGGCGTAGTCTCTTCGGCCGAGTCGCCGCCCGGCTTGAGCTTGATTATCCGCCCGGTAGGTCGCTTGACTGCTGGCTGGTCATTGTCAGTGACGACAAAACGCAGCACGCCGATCATCTGGCCGTCCTCGGTCAGCACCCTCACCTGCCAGCGTCCTGTCACGTCCTCCGGGAAGTTTTGCTTGCGCGTCCAGGCGCGATAGCCTTCCTTGCGGCCGCCGTGGATATCCAGCGCGATGCGGTCCATCTCTTCGCCTTCATGCCACCACACATGGTAGATACGCTCGTCCAGCCCGCGCGGCGCATTGATGGCGGTGTACGCATACAGGCCGCCGTTGCGCAGCTGCTTGGCGCTGATCAGCGAAATACTGTCGCCCGGCGTACGGTTCTTGTTATCGAAGTCCGGGCTCACCGCCACTTCAGTCAACCACAGCGTCGCAGGCGGCACCCAGGAGCGTAGCAACCAGCCCGCCGCGCCGATGGCCAGGATGATGCTGATCACGGCCAGTGCGCTGCGCCAGGTGTTGAGCGGGAAGTTGGACATCAGGCTGGGCGCCGACAGCAGCATCGCCACGCCCAGCGCCAGTTTGTAACTCTCGGCGGTGGTCAGGTGCAGGATGATCGGCAGCGCGGTCAGCAGTGCCGCGAACAGTGTCAGAGTGTGCAACGTCATGAACAGCCAGCGTCTGGGCGCCAGCCACTTGTAGTAGAGAGGGTCGATGATTGAGATCAGCCCGGCGGCGCCGAGCACCGCAGTGAATACCGCCTGACCACTGTTCCAGGTGGTGGTGATGAAAAAGAACGGCAGCACGAAGAACAGGCTTTCCTGATGGATCATCTGCGTGCCGTAGCGCAGCAAGCCCTGCGGAATCTCGCGGCCCAGCGCCTTGTTGAGCAACCCGACCATAGTGTTTTCGACCATCAGCCACAGCCAGCTGATCAGCATCACCACGGCAATCCAGGTGGCCAGCCCTGCCTGGCGATCGACCAGAATGAAACTGGCGATACCGGAAACGAAACCAAACGCTGCAATGAGCCCCGGGTAGCGCTGCATCAAGTTGAGCACGGGTGTCACATAGCGATTCACGTCAAGCATCGGAGGGGTCACTCGGTTCTGTTCATACAAAAAACGCGCTGTGTAACAAACGCAGCGCGGAGCCTGCACCCGGGGTGCAGTTTGGTGTCAGGATTCTATTTGCTGCGTACACGCCAGCGCCACAGGGCCAGCAGTGCTATGAAACCCAGTACTCCGCCAATCAGCCAATACAGACCGTCATAACTGAACAATGGCTTTTCAATGCGCATGTAACCCGGCTGGGCAAGCAATTGGCGCATCGCCTGATTGGCCGTTTCCAGCTTCACCGCCTTGATCCGTTTGGCCGGATCCTCGAAGCGCCCGTTTTCATAATCGTTGAGCGCGCTCCAATAGTAGTCGGCCAGCGCGCTATTGCCTTGTGTGGCCCATGACTGCCGGTCAATGGCGAGCTGTTGCAGCCGCGCAAACGTAGCGGGCTGCATGCCGTCTTTTTGCAGGCGCTCGACCAGACCGCGAATGTCGCGCTCGGCTTCATCGGCATCGTCACGTTCGACATCGGCGTTCAGGCTCAAAAACCCGACATCGCCGAACACTTCGCGCTCTGCCGAGGGGCCGTAGGACAAACTGTGTTTCAGGCGCAGCTCAGTGTAGAGCGTCCAGTCCAGATAGGCTTTGACCAGTTCCCAGGTTTCGTCGTGCTGGTCGTCGAGCTGCGGCTCTGGGTAGATCAGGTGCAGCTTGGCGCTCTCGCCCAGCCCGCCGCGCTCAAGCTCGCGGCGCGGTTCGGCCGAGCCGCTGCCCTGCGCCAGTGGCGGATGGTCGATCGGATCGGTGGGGGCGAGCTTGCCGTAGGTGCGCTCCAGATAGGCTGGCAGCAGCTTGTCCAGATCACCCACCACAATCAGCGTCATGTTGTTGGGGGCGTACCAGTTGGCGAAGACGTCTTCGATGTGCTCCAGCTGGATGCCGTCCACCTCGGGACGTTCAGCGCATTTGAGGCCCAGCTCCACGGCCAGCTGGCTGCTGGCGCTGCGCGCGGAATCACGCCGGTCAAGCAGGCGCTGCAAGTGCGAAAAATGCCCGCCATCTTCGCGTTCGACCACGCGTTTGACGCTGTCCAGCCGCGCCTGGCTCAGCTCGGTTTTGGTCATGATCTCCAGCAGCAGGTCGAGCACCTTGCGCTGGTTGCGCGCAGGCGCTTCGATCACGAAGGTGGTGTCGGCGTTGCTGGTGAAGGCGTTCCACTCGCCGCCCAGTGCCTGCATACGCTCCTCCAGCCCGCCTTCGCCGCTGTCATCCACGCCGCTGAACAGCAGGTGTTCCAGCAGATGCGGCAGTTCCTTGTCCTGGCACGGAAAGTCATCGAAGCCGATACCCACCACCAAACGGATGGCGACGTGACCCTTGTCGTAACCGGGTTTGAGAATGACTTGCAAACCATTGGGCAGCAGATAGCCCTCGACCTGAAGACGGTCAAGGGCAAATGAGGGAAGTGAACCGAGGAGCAGACAAGCGAACAGCAGGCAACGCATAAAACAGCTTTCCTGGCGGGCCGGTATGTTTAACAGACTTCACCTCGGCCCTTACGTTCATAGCGATCTGTCGGCCTCGACCTCGCTCGACAAGGCTCCTGTGTCAGCGGTTTCCAGCACCACGTAGGCGCTGCTGCAAAACAGCGAGTTCAGACGCTTCATGTCGGCAATCAGTTCCAGGTGCAGCGAACTGGTTTCGATACTCTGGACCACCTTGTTGCGCAGCCGGCTGACGTGGGCGTGCGCTAGGCGTCGCTCCTCGGCCCTGAACTGGCGCTTCTCGCGCAACAACTGACGCGCGCTTTCGTGATCGCCGCTGAGGAACACCGAAAGGCCCAGGCGCAGGTTCGACTGTAATTGAATCTGCAGATCCGCAAGCTCTTCAAGACCGACTTCAGAGAACGACCGGCGATGTGCCGTCTTCTGCTGCTGGATCTTGCGCAACATGCGTTCGATCAGGCCGCTGGCCAGCTCCAGGTTGATGGTCAGTTCGATGATCTCGGCCCAGCGCCGGTTGTCGTGCTCGCCGAGGTCTTCACGCGGCATCTGCGCCAGGTACAGCTTGATCGCGCTGTACAGCGCTTCGACGTCATCGTTGAGGCGGCGCACTTCCTGGGTCACCGCCGTTTGCGTGCCGCGCAGTACCGCCAGCATCGAGGCGAGCATGCTTTCGATCAGGTCGCCCATACGCAGGGTTTCGCGCACCGCGTTGGCCAGCGCAAGGCTGGGCGTCGACAGCGCGGTCAGGTCCAGATGACGCGGTTTGGCCAGGCCGCCGACTTCGTTCTGCTGGGGCAGCAGATACGAGCACAACCGCGCCATCGGGGCCACGGTTGGCAGCATGATCAGGCAGCGCACCGTGTTGTAAAGCAGGTGAAAGCCGATCACCAGTTCCTGCGGACTAAAGCCCAGCGTGTCGATCCAGGCAACCAGCGGATCGAGCACCGGAAAGATCAGCAACAGGCCGAACAGTTTGTACAGCAGACTGCCCAGCGCCACCTGCCGACCGGCGACGTTCTGCATGCTGGTACTGAGAAAGGCCAGCAGGCCGCTGCCGATGTTGGCCCCGATCACCAGGCCGATCGCCACCGGCAAGCCAATGACTTCGGTGCCTGCCAATGTGGCCGTCAGCAGCACTGCCGCCAGGCTGGAATAGGAGATCAGCGCGAACATGGCGCCCACCAGCGCATCCAGCAGCAGGTCGCCGGTCAGCGAGGCGAACAGCACCTTGACCCCCGCCGCCTGGGTGATCGGTGCGGCAGCCGCGACGATCAGCTGCAAGGCCAGCACGATCAGGCCCAGGCCGATACCAACCCGTCCCAGTTGACCGGCACGGGTCTGCTTGCGCGACAGGAAAAACACTACGCCAAGGAAGATCAGCAGCGGCGACAGCCATGACAGGTCGAAGGTCAGCACGCGAGACATCAAGGCGGTGCCGACATCGGCGCCAAGCATGATCACCAGGGCAGGCGTCAACGTCATCAGCCCCTGGCCGACAAACGACGTCACCAGCATGGCAGTGGCGTTGCTGCTCTGCACCAATGCCGTCACCAGAATGCCGGCGATGAACGCCAGCGGTCGTTTGGACATGTTCTGGCTGAGCACACGACGAAGTTGTGTACCGTAAACACGAAGGATGCCAGTGCGCACGATATGCGTGCCCCAGATCAGCAGGGCGACGGCGGATAGCAAATCGAGCAGGGTCAGCATGCGAAAAGCCCCCTGAGGTTTGCCTATACAGGCGATGAATTGAAAGATGCAGCGTGTAGCGAGCGGGGATGGGTGAAACGCTCTACTAAGCTTTTAGTCGGCCATGGGCCTTGGCGCCAGCATCGCACAGCGCGGATTTCATTGAAATAAAAGTGTCATAAATCAGTATTTTGATATTGCTCGGGCATTCGCCATGAACCCGTCGCATGTGCCTCATGGCTGTTCACCCGCCCTGCCGCCCGCAGGCGGCGGAAACGTTACAGGGTCAATCCATAGTGTACGCAACGTTAGGGTCGAGTTTCATACCGACGGCCTTTGCGACGTGCATGCCTTTTTCATACGAAAACGATTTATCTGCTGTGGGCTGGAAGAACTCCACGAAATCCAGGCTGCGGCGACTGAACACGAACCCGCCGATGAGCGGCTGATTGACTGCATACAGATGCGGACACAGCGCCATCATCGACGAAGCAGGCACGCCGATCAGGTGTTCCTCAAGATCGCCGGCCTGTTGAGTTTCTTGCGGGTAAAACCACAGTGGCGTGCTGATGAACAGATAGGCATCCGGCCCCAGGCTGGAAAGCAATGTGCGCACCAGCCATCTCGCCGTATCGGCTGTCAGATGCTCGACGACATCCAGCAGACAGATTATCCGGTACTGGGCCAGCCGCTCGGATGACAGCTCTTGAGCAAGGCCGTGCCAGATGTTGCGGTAGGTAGCGTTCTCATGCAGCTGCGAATTCTGGCAGTTGGCTTCCCAGCCATCGATGCCGTCCACCGACCAGTGCGCCGTGTCCGGGTTTGCCTTGATCAACGCGCCCAGTGTTCCAGAGCCGAACCCGATATCCAGCACTTCAACATCGCTGCTGAGGTCTTTCAGGATATGGAAAATCATCGCCTTGGGAGAGACCGAGTCGCCTTCCACATGGCCGGTTGCAGGCGCGAAGCCTTCTGTAGGCTGATAGTTTTCAACATATTGCTTCATTGTCTGGATCCTTGACGATGGTTAGGGAGGCGGGGTTTACCGTAGATCCTGTTGAAGCATCCGCATTGGGGTGTAGGAGGAGTATAGGGGGGGTCGAGTGCCTGGCCTTTAATCCTGCAAACTGACCAGAAACGCTTGGTGACACGAGTGGCGCCTGTAGCTGCATAGCAGGCTTTGGCGGGTATTCAGAACCTGACGCAAGCGTCTGGTACAGCGTGCCAACGCTGAGCATTGGCACACTGTTCGGTCAGTCTTATCGGAACCGGTCAACCTCGTGACGCAGTTCTGTAGCCAGGCCATTCAGCTCCTGGGCAGTGATGGCGAGGTTGGACATGACCTGGCGCTGTTCGCTGTTGGCCATGGCGATGCTTTGCAGGTTGCTGCTGAGCATGGTCGCGGTGCTGCTTTGTTCCTGGGTGGCGGTGGTGATAGCGGCGAACTGGTGACCGGCCGAGCGGCTTTGCTCGTCGATCTGGGCCAGTGCGGAGGCCACTTTGGCGTTGAGCGACAGGCCTTCCTGCATCAGTGTGTTGCCCTGCTGCATGGTGCTGATGGCGTTGCCGGTTTCTTGCTGGATGCTGGCGATCATGCCGGAAATCTCATCGGTGGCTTCACGGGTGCGCGAGGCCAGGCTGCGGACTTCGTCAGCCACCACGGCAAAGCCGCGACCCTGCTCACCGGCGCGTGCGGCCTCGATGGCAGCGTTGAGCGCGAGCAGGTTGGTCTGGTCGGCAATCGAGGTAATCACCCCGACGATGCTGCCGATTTCCTGCGAGCGCTGACCCAGCGTGTCGATGACTTTCGCGGTGCTGCTCAGCGAAGTGGCGATCTGTTGCAGCGACGACGAAGCCTCTTCCATCGAAGTACGACCAATGCGTGTCTGCTGGGCATTTTCCTGTGCCAGTCGTTCGGTATTGCCCATGTTGTCGGCGATGTTCATCGACGTGGCGCTGAACTCTTCGACCGCACCGGCCATGCTGGTGATCTCGCCGGATTGCTGCTCCATGCCCTCGAACGCACCGCCCGACAGGCCGGACAATGCGTTGGCGCGGGTGCTGACTTCCTGCGCCGCAGTACGGATATGCGCGACCATCGATGACAACGCTTCGCTCATCTTGTTGAAGCTGCCCGACAACTGCCCGATCTCGTCATTGCTGGTCACATTCAGGCGTACGCTGAGGTCGCCTGCACCCAGTGCGTCGGCCTGGCGTACCAGTTCGGACAGTGGACGCAGCTTGCTGCGCAACAGCCAGATGGCACTGATCACCGCGATCAGCATGGCCAGCAGACTGCCGATCGCCAGTTGCGTGCCAACGTGCCAGGTCACTTCACTGATTTCCTTGCGCGGCATGCTGGCGATGACGGTCCAAGGGCCGCCAGCGAACGGCTGGCCGACGCTGTAATAGTTGTCATCACCGTCATCCCAGAACTGCGCCTTGCCCGGCTTGCTGGCAAGGTCGGCCACTGACTTCGCGGCACCGTCGAGGGATTTGACGCCTGCCGGTGGCACCAGCCAGGTGCCCTTGTCGTCGAGCAGCGCCAGCGAGCCGGTAGAGCCGATACGGAAGCTCTTGAGGTTATCGAACTGGGTCTTCTGTGCATCGGTGTAATCGAACCCTACAAACAGCGCCGCAATGATCTTGCCGCTGCTGTCGCGAACCGGGCTGTACTGGGTCATGTAGTAGCGATCGAACAACACCGCCTTGCCGACATAGCTCTGCCCGGCCATCAGACGCTCGTAGGCTGCGCCCTTGCGATCCAGTACCGTGCCGATGGCGCGCGTGCCATCCTGCTTGCTCAGGGAGGTGCTGATACGGATGAAGTCGTCGCCGCTGCGCACGAAAATGGTTGCCACACCTGCGGTCATCGAGCGGAATTCGTCGACTTCGGTAAAGTCGTTGTTCAGCACGGCATCACGCAGGAACAGGCCTGGCGTGGACGTGCCCGCCACCGTGACCGGCTTGTCGGGTTGCAGGCTCAGGCCATCGGCGAAGCGTTTTTCGAACAGTCCACTCAGGCGCTGAGTGCTGTCGCGCAGCGTGCTGTGGAAGGTGTTGAGCTGGTCAGCGAGGAGCCTGGCTTCACTCGACATGTGCTCTTCACGAATGACCAGGTTGGACGCGTCCAGAGACCTCAACGCGAACAGGGTACTACCACTGATAACCACCGCCAGGATCACGGCCAGAGCAATACCAAGTTGCGAAGCAATTCGGGTACGAGGCTTGGACATAGAGACTCCGTGCCGAATGATTGGAGTTGCCGGGTCCGTGGCTTATCATTCAGCTGATAGATTTAGTTGGTGTTTTACGCCGTTTGAACGAGCAATCGTTAAGCAATGCTTCGGCCATCAAGGTCGTTACTTGAGAGCGGAGCGGGACATTAACAAATGATGGCAGTTCAATACTAAACTAAATTTTAATAGAGTACTTCAACTAACGGCAACTTCATGGCGCCCACCTCCGCCTTGAGAAAATCGCTGAGGCGTCGCAACCGCTCTGCGCCGGGCCTTGTACGCGGCCAGACCAGATAATAGTTTTCGCCACTGAACACCGCCGTGCGCCACGGCAGACTCAGACGGGCCTGCGCCACGTCCTCGGCGACCATCAGCAGATCACCCATCGACACACCGTAGCCACGTGCGGCGGCAATCATTCCCAGCTCGAGGGTGTCGAATACTTGCCCGCCTTTGAGCGACACCTGATCGGCCAGACCCATGCGGTTCAGCCAGGTGCGCCAGTCACGACGATCAGGAGTGGGGTGCAGCAATTCAGCCTTTGCCAGCCGCTCCACGTCCCATGGCGGGTCCTGCAACAACGTGGGGGCGCCGACCGGAATCAGCAACTCGGGAAACAATAATGTGGCGTCCCAGTCCGACGGGAAATGACCCTGGCTGAGCAGAATCGCGCAGTCAAAAGGCTCCTGGGTAAAGTCCACCGCATCGATTTCCATCCACGCGCTGGTCAGTTGCACTTCGTTGCCCACCTGAAGGTGACGGAAACGGCTGAGCCGCGCGAGCAGCCAGCGCATGGTCAGGGTCGACGGGGCTTTCATGCGCAGAATGCCCTCCTCGGTCTGCAAGGTGCTGCAGGCGCGTTCCAGTGCCAGGAACCCATCGCGCACACCGGGCAACAGCGCGCGTGCCGATTCGGTGAGCTGCAAGTTACGCCCGTTACGCTGAAACAAGCGGCAGGCAAAGTGCTCTTCCAGCGTACGAATATGACGGCTTACTGCACTTTGGGTGATCGAAAGTTCCTCGGCCGCGCGGGTAAACGAGGTATGCCGCGCAGCCGCTTCAAAAGCCCTTAGTGCATAAAGAGGGGGGAGACTGCGAGGCATGGGGCGCTTCCTGCGGACGATGAACGGCTACTTTACTGCAAATGCTGAAAATTGCTTCAGATGAGTTTTAGTCATGCTGAGCATCGGATTTATCGTTTTGTGTTTAGTCGAGCAACTGCCCAGAATACGTCGCTCAATCGTCCCTTTGCCGTAGAGCACCGTCACCATGCAGCCGTCCGCCCTCAAAGAACTCTGGATCATCCTGCGCCTGGCGGGGCCGCTGATTGCGTCACAGATGGCGCACATGCTGATGGTCTTCACCGACACCGTGATGATGGGCAAGATCGGACCGGAGGCTTTGGCGGGCGGTGGTCTGGGCGCTGCCACGTACAGCTTCGTGTCGTTCTTTTGCGTCGGCGTGATGGCAGCGGTCGGTACGCTGGTCTCGATCCGTCACGGTGCTGGCGACGCTGAAGGCGCGACCCGTCTGACCCAGGCCGGTCTGTGGCTGGCCTGGGGCATGGCGCTGGTTGCCGCGCTGTTGCTGTGGAACCTCGAACCCATCCTGTTGCAGTTCGGTCAGGCCGAAGCCAACGTGCATATGGCGGCTCAATTTCTGATCACCCTGCCCTTCGCCCTGCCCGGCCTGCTCAGCTTCATGGCATTGCGCGGCTTCACCAGCGCACTGGGTCGAGCGGGGCCGGTGATGACCATCAGCCTGGCCGGTGCGGCAGCGAACTTCGTGCTCAATTACGCATTGATCCATCAATGGCTGGGGCTGCCCAACCTGGGGCTGATGGGGATCGGGCTGGTCACCGCGATCGTCACCAACTGCATGGCCCTGGCCCTGGCGCTGCATATCAGGTGGCATCCGGCTTACGTGGCGTACCCGATCAGAAAGGGGCTTTCGAAGCTTTCAGGCAGTCATCTGGGCGAGCTGTGGCGGCTCGGTCTGCCGATTGGCGGCACCTATGCAGTGGAAGTCGGCCTGTTCACCTTTGCCGCGTTCTGCATGGGCGCGATGGGCAGCACGCAGATGGCGGCGCACCAGATCGCCCTGCAGACCGTGTCCATGGCGTTCATGGTTCCGGTGGGGATGTCCTATGCGGTCACCATGCGTATCGGCCAGCATTATGGCGCGGGCAACCTGGTGATGGTGCGCATGGCCGGTCGTCTGGGCATCGGTTTTGGCGGCTGTGTGATGCTGATGTTCGGGCTGCTGTTCTGGCTGGCACCGCATCTGGTCATCGGTCTGTTTCTGGATATCAACGACCCGGCGTTTGCCGAGATCGTCGTACTGGCGGCAAAACTGCTGGCCATTGCCGCCCTGTTCGAGTTCTTCGACGGCACCCAGACCATTGCCATGGGCGCCATTCGTGGGCTCAAGGATGCACGCACCACCTTCCTGATCGGCCTGGGTTGCTACTGGCTGATCGCCGCGCCTGCCGCGTGGTTGCTCGGTTTCTCTACCGATGCCGGCGCTTCGGGCGTGTGGTGGGGGCTGGCGCTGGGCCTGTTCTGCTCGGCCGTGGCGCTGACCTACGCGTTCGAATGGAAGACGGCTCGGCTGTTGCGTCGGGACGCGGCCGGGGTGGCGGTGCCGGGCTGATCCGGCGCACCGTCACCCGGATCTGGATGTATCTGCGTGCACGGCTTGCGAGCGCAGATAGGTCACCAGTTCTTCCACCGGCAGTGGCCTGCTGATCAGATAGCCTTGCACCTGATTGCAGCCGAAACTGCGCAGCAACTCCAGTTGCCCGGCGGTTTCCACGCCCTCGGCGACTACTTCCAGGTTCAGGTTGTGCGCCAGATTGATCATGGCGTTGACCAGCTTGCGGTTCTCTTCGCGTAACTCCATCTGCGCGACAAAGCCCATGTCGATCTTGAGCAGCGCGATGGGCAGGCTGTTGAGGTGCATGAACGACGAATAGCCGGTGCCGAAATCATCCAGCGAAAAGCGCACGCCCAGTTGCCGCAATGCGTCCATGGTCTGCCGGACCTGGTCGCTGCGCCGCATGACGGCGGTTTCGGTCAGTTCGAATTCCAGCCAGCGCGCGTCGACATCGTGTTCCGCGATGAGGCGATTCAAGGTCGGCAGCAGCTGGCTGTCCTGAAACTGCCGGAACGACAGATTGATCGCCATGTGCAGTGGGGCAAAGCCTTGTTCGCGCAGGGCCTGCATGTCACGCAGTGCGCGGAAGATGACCCAGTAGCCGAGCGGCACGATCAGTCCGCTTTGCTCGGCCAGTGGCACGAATTCGCTGGGCGGCAGCAGCCCGCGTTGCTGATGGCGCCAGCGCACCAGCGCTTCCAGGCCGACAATACGCCCGCTGTCCAGGCACAGACGCGGCTGGTAATGCAGTTCCAGCTCATCGCGGCGCAAGGCGCGTCGCAGTTCACCTTCCAGATCGGCGAGGCTGCGGGCGTTGCGGTTGATGCGCTCGTCGAACAGGTGATAGGTACAGCCCTGCATGCTCTTGGCCTGACGCATGGCGATATGCGCATGCCACATCAGCGGGTCGGCTTCGGGCTGGGCTTGCGAATGCGCAATGCCCAGGCTGCAACCCAGCAGCAGGCTTTCGCCATCGACCCAATAGGGTTCGGCCAGCACGTCAGTGATACGTTCGGCCATTTGCAGGGCACGTTCGGGGGTTGCTCGGGTGTCAATCAACAGGGCGAATTCGTCGCCCCCCAGGCGGGCGATCTGATCACCGGCATCGAGCTGGTTTTTCAAGCGCGCCACGACTTGCAGGATCAGCCGGTCACCGGCCTGATGCCCCAGTGCATCGTTGGCGCGGCGAAAATTGTCCAGGTCCAGATGCCCCAGCGCCACACTGCCGCCTTCGCTCAAGCGCGCCGAGAGCAGCGCCTGAAATCCCTGGCGGTTGGCTATGCCGGTCAACGGGTCCTGGCCGACCAGGCGTCGCAGGCTGTCTTCCAGGCGACTGCGCTCGTGGACATAGCGCAGGCAGCGCCGAAGCGTGTCACCGGTCAAGGCATCGCGCACCAGCCAGTCACTGACGCCGGTCGGTCCGACCAATGGTTCGGTCTCGAGCAGCACCACGGTAGGCAACAGGCAGGCCCCGGTCCTGGGCTGCAGATCAGGGGTGGTCAGCAGCACGGTATTGCGCTCGTTAGCATATCGGGCGCTGAAAACGTCCCAGTTCGCGCCATGCAGAAGTATCACGTTGCTTCCCGGCGCAGTGAGGCAGCCGCTAAGCAGCGCCTGCCAGAAGGGCTCGTGCGCCAATAACAGCAATCGCAAGGGTTCGACAGGTGTAGGCAATCTAACTTCCTAAGTGCAAAGGAAAAACCGGTGGCCGCACTCTCGCAGGAGCGCGACAAATACACGTATCGCGCGTCGCGGCGCAAATGTAACAAAAACAGAAGAATTAGATAGCTGTCACTGTCCGACGACGATGAGCACTGCACAAAACCGTGGGCCTGTTAAAATGCCCGACCTTTTTTGCAGACGACTCTTCATACCGCCATGTCCCGACTCAATCCCCGGCAGCAGGAAGCCGTGAACTACGTCGGCGGCCCTCTTTTGGTGCTCGCCGGTGCCGGTTCCGGCAAGACCAGCGTGATCACCCGCAAGATCGCGCATCTGATCCAGAACTGCGGTATTCGTGCCCAGTACATTGTCGCCATGACCTTCACCAACAAGGCCGCGCGCGAGATGAAAGAGCGGGTCGGCACGCTGCTCAGAGGCGGCGAAGGACGTGGCCTGACGGTTTCGACCTTCCACAACCTGGGTCTGAACATCATCCGCAAGGAGCACACGCGGCTGGGCTACAAACCGGGCTTCTCGATCTTTGACGAGACCGACGTCAAGGCGCTGATGACCGACATCATGCAGAAAGAGTATTCCGGCGACGACGGCGTCGACGAAATCAAGAACATGATCGGCTCATGGAAAAACGACCTGATCCTGCCCGCCGAGGCGCTGGAAAACGCCCGCAACCCCAAGGAACAGACTGCCGCCATCGTCTACACCCACTATCAGCGCACGCTCAAGGCGTACAACGCGGTGGACTTCGACGATCTGATTCTGTTGCCGGTCAAGCTGTTCCAGGAACACGCTGACATCCTGGAAAAATGGCAGAACAAGGTGCGTTACCTGCTGGTGGACGAATATCAGGACACCAACGCCAGCCAGTACCTGCTGGTGAAGCTGCTGATCGGCACGCGCCATCAGTTCACCGTAGTGGGCGACGACGACCAGTCGATCTACGCCTGGCGTGGTGCGCGGCCGGAAAACCTCATGCTGCTCAAGGACGACTACCCGTCGTTGAAAGTGGTCATGCTGGAGCAGAACTACCGTTCCACCAGCCGTATTCTGCGTTGCGCCAACGTGCTGATCTCCAACAACCCGCACGCCTTCGAAAAACAACTGTGGTCCGAGATGGGCCACGGCGACGAGATCCGCGTGATCCGCTGCCGCAATGAAGACGCCGAGGCCGAGCGGGTGGCCATGGAAATCCTCACCCTGCACCTGCGCACCGACCGCCCGTACAGCGATTTCGCCATCCTCTATCGCGGCAACTACCAGGCCAAGCTGATCGAGCTGAAATTGCAGCACCACCAGGTGCCGTATCGACTGTCGGGCGGCAACAGTTTTTTCGGCCGCCAGGAAGTGAAGGACCTGATGGCCTATTTCCGGCTGCTGGTGAACCCGGACGACGATAACGCCTTCCTGCGGGTGATCAACGTTCCGCGTCGCGAGATCGGCTCGACCACGCTGGAAAAGCTCGGTAATTACGCCACCGAGCGCAAAGTGTCGATGTACGCCGCCACCGACGAGATCGGCCTGGGCGAGCATCTGGACAGCCGATTCACCGACCGTTTACAGCGCTTCAAGCGCTGGATGGACGGCGTGCGTCAGCAGTGCGCGCAGAACGATCCCATCGCCGCGCTGCGCAGCATGGTCATGGACATCGATTACGAGAACTGGCTGCGGCAGAACAGCTCCAGCGAAAAGGCTGCCGATTACCGGATGAGCAACGTCTGGTTCCTGATCGAGGCGTTGAAAAACACGCTGGAAAAGGACGAAGAAGGTGGCATGACCATCGAGGAAGCCATCGGCAAGCTGGTCCTGCGCGACATGCTCGAACGTCAGCAGGAAGAGGAAGACGGTGCCGAAGGTGTGCAGATGATGACCTTGCACGCCTCCAAGGGTCTGGAATTCCCTTACGTGTTCATCATGGGCATGGAAGAAGAAATCCTGCCACACCGCTCCAGCATCGAGGCCGACACCATCGAAGAAGAGCGCCGCCTGGCCTACGTGGGCATCACCCGCGCACGGCAGACCCTGGCCTTCACCTTCGCCGCCAAGCGCAAGCAGTATGGTGAAATCATCGACTGCGCGCCGAGCCGCTTTCTGGATGAGCTGCCCCCGGACGATCTGGCCTGGGAAGGCAATGACGACACACCGACGGAAGTCAAAGCGGTTCGCGGCAACACTGCGCTTGCCGACATTCGCGCCATGCTGAAACGCTAGCCGACACAATATTGATCATTTATTGCGCAATGGCGCAGCCAAGGAATTGAAGTGGAAGCACTGCACAAGAAAATTCGCGAAGAAGGCATCGTATTGTCCGATCAGGTGCTGAAGGTCGATGCGTTTCTCAACCACCAGATCGACCCGGCCCTGATGAAGGAAATCGGCGACGAATTCGCCCGACTGTTCGCCGACGCTGGCGTGACCAAGATCGTGACCATCGAAGCTTCCGGTATCGCGCCGGCAGTCATGGCAGGCTTGAAAATGGGCGTGCCGGTGATCTTCGCCCGCAAGCACCAGTCTCTGACCCTGACCGAAAACCTGCTGTCGGCGACCGTGTACTCGTTCACCAAGCAGGTGGAAAGCACCGTGGCAATCTCGCCGCGCCATCTGAGCAGCGACGACAAGGTGCTGATCATCGATGACTTCCTGGCCAACGGCAAAGCCTCGCAGGCGCTGATCTCGATCATCAAACAGGCTGGCGCCACGGTAGCCGGGCTGGGCATCGTGATCGAAAAATCCTTCCAGGGCGGCCGCGCCGAGCTGGACGCCCAGGGCTATCGCGTTGAATCCCTGGCGCGGGTCGAATCCTTGGCCGGTGGGGTTGTGACGTTCAAGTAAGCCCCTCGAGGGCGGACGCAGAGCGTCCGGAACGGCATGCGACGCGGAGCGCCGCACGATAGTTGCGGTTATCGTTCTCACGCTCCAGCGTAGGAATGCAGGTCTCGACGCTCTGCGTCGTCAAGAGGACGCAGAGCGTCCGGAAAGGCATGCGACGCGGAGCGCCGCACGATAGTTGTGATGATCGTTCCGCACGCTCCAGCGTGGGAATGCAGTTCTCGACGCTCTGCGTCGCCAAGAGGACGCGGAGCGTCCGGAAAGGCATGCGACGCGGAGCGCCGCACGATAGTTGCGATGATCGTTCCTCACGCTCCAGCGTGGGAATGCAGGTCTCGACGCTCTGCGTCGCCAAGAGGACGCGGAGCGTCCGGAAAGGCATGCGACGCGGAGCGACGCACGATAGTTGCGATGATCGTTCCTCACGCTCCAGCGTGGGAATGCAGGTCTCGACGCTCTGCGTCGTCAAGAGGACGCGGAGCGTCCGGAAAGGCATGCGACGCAGAGCGCCGCACGATAGTTGCGATGATCGTTCCTCACGC
>NZ_FNCX01000005.1:0-478020 GCF_900099665.1 Pseudomonas sp. BS3767
CCGTGGATGAAGGCGCTGAAACAACCCGTTCAGGACACCTTCAAAGCTCTCGGCCAACTGGCCAGCAGCGCAGGCAAGGCGACGTTCGAAAGCATCCTGCTGGCCTGGGTGCCCATCGACAGCCGCCTGGCGGTGGGCAAGCAGCAGAACATCGTTGCACTGATACGCACGCTGTTGATCGGCCAGATCCTGCTCGATTCGAAGGCGCGTATTGCGATCGATCACAACATGCTCGCGAAGCTGAAAACCTGGATCAGTGAGTGGCAGGTGCTCAACAAACAGATCAGCGACACCCGTCGCAGCTGGCTCTACCCAACCGCTTACAACCCCCGCAAAAGCATCGCCAGCCACCTGCGCACGCTCGAGCAAAAGCTTCGCCTGCACGAACTGAGCATGCCCGCCCTGCTCGACTTTCAGAACAACGAGTACGCCAGGCAGTTGCAGGATGAGATTCGCCTGCACTTCCAGTCCGGCAAAGCCATCGCCAAAGACTGGCTGGCGACCGCCAAACGCTGGCTCGATGGGCTGGGAGGGATTGCCGGCTCGATCACCTGGAGCGTGATCATGCTCAACTTCATCAACACCGCCTTCACTTATCGCGACCTTACTCGGGATGGAGACTTCAGCGCCAAGGACATCGGCAAGGTGACGTATGGGTTGGGGTATAGCTTTAACTTGTTGATGGCGGTGTTTGTTGAAGCGCCGTGGGCAATTATCAGGGATGCGACGCCGGTGCTGATCGATGGCAAGAATGTCGGGATTCTGGATCGCTCTGCGGGTTATTGGAGGGCGAAGGGAAATGCGGCGTGGAGTGATGCGATACGTGGGTTCAGGGTTTCGATGGTGGCTATGGGTGGGTTTGGGCTGGCGGCGGTTACGCTTGAACTATTTGATGTTACAAATGATTTTTACGCAGCGAAAACATCAGAGGAAAAAAACGCAATTATTGTAAAGGGCATTTCTATATTCGCAATGGGAGTAGGCTCAACTTTTCAATTGATGACAGGATTGTCCCCTGCAAGCACCTTTACAGTTGTTGCGATGAGTCCATGGTTCAGTGTGGCGCTGCTCGTAATAGGATCTATATATCTTTTTACTACGCTGGCTTTGAGTTATTTCAAGCAAGACAGTGTGGGCTGGTGGCTACGCAAGTGCTGTTGGTCGAGAACCCTGGACTATCGCTACCCCGAGACTGCCAAAGGCGAGAGTGAAGAAGTACGCGCATTGATGGAAATTCAATTGTCTCCACAGATTCATGTTAAAAGCACCGTGCATTATGAGAATCGTTATCTTGGCAAAGGCGATTACTACAGCGTAGCGGTACAAAATGGCGCTGGAGTGCAAGTACGCTTGCCAAAGCTGGTACGCGGGGAGTCCGTGCACTTCAACATCGTCAGCAGCAAGCGACCATGGGGAGTGCTACCTGTAGAAAAAATAGACGACCCGCTGCATCAAACATTTCTGGACAGCGGGCAATTCAGGAAGGCCGAACAGTTCGGGACGCTTACCAACAAGCCAGCTGGAAAGGCGAGTGAAGATTTCACCTATCCACTCATGCCACCTGAAAATGAAGACCTCATCTGGGAAACGTGGGTGCCGCTCCACAAGGACGCAACATATCTTGAGCTGCAAATCTGGTACCCGGCCAATCTGATCAATCCTGGCGAGGACGATAGAAGCTATCTGTTTCAAATGGAGCTTGGCACAAGAGGCGATACTACTATCGATGGTTTGGCTGCTGTGGAGCTTGAAGTGAAGGCATCAAGCAGGATTGGCACACTGACTCTGGAAGTAGCAGAGGGTACACCTGTATGAATCAACAAGAAAAAGCCTTGTATCTGCCGAAAAGTAAAGACGTTCTGAACTGGAAGATCAAAACATTTGCTAGATCGCCTAGAGAAATGAAGATAACTCAGTCCATATTCATTGCAGTCTACATGACAGGAAGTACACTTTACATGTGGGGAGGCTGGATAATGTTTTCAGACAGTCTCTACTCATTAGTGGGCACGATACTCGCGCTTGCCGGAATTCTTGCTTATTACCTATGCCTACTCATCCGCCAAAAAACCATCTACAACTACACCATCAAAACCGACAGAGCCCACCTTGAGTACTACCTCCACTACCCCGACTTCGCCTCCTCCTTTTTCAAAGGCATCGCCATAGCCGTCATCCTGTTGTTCGTCATGGTAGCCATCCTAACCGGCTCACTGCTCTTCCTGATCGGCCCCGTGGCCATGGCATTCATCGCAGCCATCAAGCTACTCAACTGGGAAAACCCCATCCACCACGAAAAAAGCCTGCCATGGGGCGAGTACAACTTCGTCACTGTCGACCGCAAACGCTTGATGATCATCACGCACCGCACTGACATCACACTCGGCTTCGAAGCCCGATTCCAGCACGAGCTACTGTTCAACAAGTACCTGAATTTTCTGCACACCGTGCTCCCGTCCACGGCCGAGTTCACCGAAAAAGCCTGGAAGTGGTAGCACACCCACGCTAACGTACACGCCGGAATTTCAAGCCCTACCCACCAAGGCCTCACCATGATCCAGATCCGCCCCATGACACCGGAAGATTTCGAGCGCTTCTGGCCCACTTTTCAGGCTGTCGTCATCGCTCAGGAAACCTACGCCTACGACCCTGCCCTCACTCAGGAGCAGGCCCGCGATCTGTGGATGAAGGCGCCCTTGCACACGTTGATTGCCGAGGAAGATGGCCAACTGTTGGGCAGCTACTACCTGAAGGCTAACGCGGCAGGTCCGGGCAATCATGTCTGCAACTGTGGCTATATGGTGACGGACGCGGCGCGGGGTCGTGGTGTGGCGCGGTTGATGTGCGAGCATTCGCAGCAACTGGCGCGCGACAGCGGGTTCCTGGCGATGCAGTTCAATTCGGTGGTCGCCAGCAATGAGGTGGCGGTCGGGTTGTGGAGCAAGCTGGGTTTCGAGACGGTCGGGCGGTTGCCCAAGGCTTATCGTCATGCCCGATTGGGCCTGGTGGATTGTCTGGTGATGTTCAAGTGGCTGGCTGATGAGCCGGTGGCTAAAGAGCCTGCGCAGCCCAAGTTGATTGGCCGCAAGAATATCGAATCCGTGGTGTCGCGTCCGCGTCGAAAATAAGCGCGACGCACACATGAAAACGGGGCCTGCTCAGCATGAGCAGGCCCCGTCTTGTATTACAGCTCGGTGCTTATTTGCCAGAACCCATATCGGGCTGTTTCTGCAGCAACACCCGAGTCACTCGACGCTCTTCCACGCCGACGACGTGCAGGTTCCAGCCCTGCCAGCTGAGGCTGTCGCCGGTAGACGGCAGGCGATCCAGCAGGCTCATGACCAGTCCGGCCAGGGTCTGATAATCCTCGGTCGCCTTGGCCTGGAAGCCAGTGCGCTCGCGAATCAGGCTCAGGTTCAAGGCTCCCGATACCACGAAGTCCTCGCCCTGCTCGACGATGTCCGGGCCTTCCACTTCGCTGGCGTCAGGCAGCTGGCCAGCGATGGACTCGAGAATGTCGGTCATGCTCAACACACCGATGAAGTCACCAAACTCGTTGACCACGAAGGCGATGTGCGTCGATTCCTTGCGCATCTGCTCCAGGGCATTGAGGATGGTGAAGCTTTCCAGCAGGTTGATGGCCTTGCGCGACATCAGTTTCAAGTCGGGCTCGTTGCCGGACAACAGTTCCTTGAACAACTCTTTCTTGTGCACGAAGCCCAGCGGCTCATCGATACCGCGCTCGCCAATCAACGGCAGACGCGAGTAGGACGAATGCATCAGTTTCAGACGGATCTTCTCGGCGCTGTCGTTCAGGTCGATACAGTCGACTTCGGCCCTCGGCGTCATCACCGTGCGAATCGGCCGCTCTGCCAGCTGCAGTACGCCGCTGATCATCACCCGCTCACGACGGTCGAACACCGGCTCGCTGCTTTCCCCATCCAGCATGTCGGTGATTTCCTCATCGACGTCACCAGACTCCAGCTTGCGACCGCCCAACAGGCGCATCACCGCATGAGCCGCACGCTCGCGGCGCGGCAGGTGACCATGGGCCGACTTCTTGCTGCGCTTGCGGGCGATCTGGTTGAACACCTCGATGAGGATCGAGAAGCCGATGGCCGCATACAGATAGCCCTTGGGAATATGGAAACCCAGGCCTTCGGCGGTCAGGCTGAAACCGATCATCATCAGGAAGCCCAGACACAGCATGATCACCGTCGGGCGGCTGTTGACGAATTTGGTCAGCGGCTTGCTGGCAATCATCATCAGGCCGATGGAGAAGATCACCGCGATCATCATCACCGACAGGTGCTCGACCATGCCGACAGCGGTAATCACCGCATCCAGCGAGAACACCGCATCCAGTACCACGATCTGCGCAACGATAGGCCAGAACAACGCATAGCCCGCATTACCGGCGCGCTGGGCGACGTGGCCTTCCAGCCGCTCGTGCAGTTCCATGGTGGCCTTGAACAGCAGGAACACACCACCAAACAGCATGATCAGGTCGCGACCGGAGAACGTCTTGCCGAATATTTCGAACAACGGCTCGGTCAGCGTCACCATCCACGAGATGCTCGCCAGCAGGCCAAGGCGCATGATCAACGCCAGCGACAGGCCAATGACACGCGCCTTGTCGCGTTGTTCAGGGGGCAGTTTGTCGGCCAGGATGGCGATGAACACCAGGTTGTCGATGCCCAGCACCAGTTCCAGCACGATAAGGGTCAGCAGGCCAAGCCATGCCGTGGGATCAGCGATCCATTCCATGGTTTATGCAGCCTCACGATAAAAATGGCAGGGGTGGGTATGGGTCACTGTAGACCAGACGCCATCGCTGAACGTCAGGCATGGCTTTGCAGCGTCAGAACGCGAAGGTCTGCCGGAATCCATGCAGTGCAAGAGGTTAAGTGGAGAGACGTTCGAATGAAGCGGCCTGCTCGGTAACAGTGAGATCACCGGCCAGCCATACGCGATGGAAGGAGGACAACTCGGAGGCTCCTGGAGGGTATTCATACAGTCCTGAAAATCAATACGGGCGCTGATCGTACAATACCCATAGATGTTTCGTACGTTGGGAAAGTATTACAAGACTTGACCACCGAGCGTGCTGCTTGCCGAGCAGTAAATGAGCATGGGGCGACGTTTTGTCACACCTCAAGGCACTACCAGTTGTCTGACAACAGAATGGCGCGGGTAGATGCGCCAATCCATTTGTTTTAAAATGTTTCCATAACGTCAGGCATACGCAGTGCTTCCCGCGATCCTTATTCAACGTCGCCCTTCACTGCTCGCCTGAACAGAATCATAAAAAGAAAGCCCGTCATAGACGGGCTTTTTTCGTTTTCAGCTTTTGCATTCGATGCCCTCGACGGCATCCCGGCAACCCGTTTTCTTAACCTTTGAGGTGATTTACCCATGCTGCGCATCGTTGTTGTTCATTTGTTTCAGTGGCTCAAGCGTCTGTCGTCTGCGCTGTTCTTCCGCAGCGCAGAGGACAACTATTCGCGCAGCTTCACACGCGAAAACGATGACGAAGGCCGCTGGACGTTTGTTTCGATCGTCATCGTTCTGACCCTCAGCCTTTATTGCCTGGCTGGCCTGGGTTACTACGCCAAGACCAATATTTGGGACGGCTTCACTCAAGAGCAGAAAGAGAACATCGCGCAGGCCATGGTGGTCAGCTCGCAGAATCTCTGACAGTTACTGGGTTCGACCAAACGGGGGAAGCAAAAGCTTCCCCCGTTTTTGTTTGACCGGCTTGTCAGGAAGCGGCTTTTCTGCGAGAAAGCCCGCTCGCGCCAATCACAGAGCGCGCTGCAACCGGAAGCATGGCAATGAGCAAAGAATTACAGATTACCGATCTGCACCCCGGCGAGGGCAAGGCAGCGGTAAAGGGTGCGCTGATCACCACGCATTACACCGGAACCCTGGAGGATGGCACGGTGTTCGATTCCTCCCACGAGCGTGGCAAGCCGTTCCAATGCGTGATCGGTACCGGGCGCGTCATCAAGGGCTGGGACCAGGGCCTGATGGGCATGAAGGTCGGCGGCAAGCGTAAATTATTCGTCCCCGCCCACCTGGCCTACGGCGACAGAAGCATGGGCGCACACATCAAGCCCGGTGCCGACCTGACATTCGAAATAGAACTGCTGGAAGTGCTGACCCGCGACGATTGAGCAGCTTGCCTTGCAGATCAGCCTGCGTCGGCCGATACCCTGACGCACGGGCACACGCCTGATTGCTTGTTATCGCAGAAAAAGCCATGCTCCGGGTATGGAATTCAAGGTCTTGTCACAGGAACACGTATGGCGCTCAATAAGTCGACTCAGGAGCTGAAGCGACACCTGAAAGGGACAGCAACCAATCTGGAAAACACGGCGGAAGAAATTCTCAAACTCGCCTCACAAATGAACGATGTGGATGTCACCGCAGTGCTGCAGATGGTCAACCGTCTTTACAGCGACGCCGACCAGCTCAAAGCCTATGCTGATGAGGTCAAGGCCAAGCGGATCGTGCGCGCCAAGCCGCTGTAAATCGCTGCACCCGAGTTCAGACGCGCTTTCTTCGCTCCAGAGGGCCTTCGATGCTGCCACAGCCCGCCACTTCCAGCGTCAGCCCCAGGCACCTGAACATGCAGAAATGGCGTGGCCGGGTCGGCATGGGCCTGGTCGCTAGCCTGTCGGTTCTGGCCGGCATGACCGATGCCATCGGCTTCATGGCCACCGGCGATTTCGTTTCGTTCATGAGCGGCAACACCACCCGGCTTGCAGTCGCAATCAGTGATGGCGACCTGAGCGTGACGGTGCGTCTGACCCTCGCAATCCTTGCCTTCATTGCCGGCAACGCGCTGGGCGTGGTGGTTGCGCGCCTTGGCGGGCGACGTGCCCTGCCCTTGCTGCTGGGCATCGCTACGCTGCTGTGTGCGGCTGCCGCATGGCCGCTGGAAAGCAACATGCTCGCACTGATCTGGGCGATTCTGGCAATGGGCATGCTCAACGCCGCCGTCGAGCAGGTCAACGGGCTGCCGGTCGGCCTGACTTACGTGACCGGCGCGCTGTCGCGCTTCGGTCGTGGCCTGGGTCGCTGGATGTTGGGGGAACGCCGGGACGGCTGGCGCGTGCAACTGGTCCCCTGGGTCGGCATGTTCATCGGGGCCGTGATAGGCGCGCTACTCGAGCATCGTCTGGGGCTCAACGCTCTGTTGATCAGCGGCAGCCTGTCGGCGTTGCTGGGGCTGGTTTCGCTGAAAATCCCGCACCGCTGGCAACGTCAATACATGCCACGCTGAACCCTGCGATGCCCATCTGCTGAAATACGTTTACCATACGCCGTTTTTCCTGACCGATCTGCGCCATGACCCCTGAAGCACTCGCGATTCTGCAACAGCACCTGATCGACGCGTTGAACAACGTCCCGAATGAAACCCGCCGCCTGTTTCATGGCCGGAGCCGTGTGTGGCCGGGGCTGGAGCACATCACCGTCGACTGGATGCAGGGCGTGGTGCTGGTCTCGGTGTTCAAGGAGCCTCTTGAATCCGAGCTGGCAGCATTGATGCAGCTGTTGCACGCGTTGATCGACACGCCCCAGTGGCAGCAGAGTCAGGCTCACACCTTGCTGCTGCAACACCGCTATCTGCCACAGAGCACCACGCAATGGCTGACCGGCGAGGTCGTGGATGAATGGGTGATCACTGAAAACGGCCTGCGCTACAAAGTCGATTTCGGCAAAAAGCAGAACAGCGGCCTGTTTCTGGACATGCGCTACGGCCGTGAATGGGTGCAGGCTCAGGCCAAGGGCAAGCGCATCCTCAATCTGTTCGCCTACACCTGCGGCTTCTCGGTCGCCGCCCTGGCCGGGGGTGCCGACCACGTCGTGAATCTGGACATGGCCCGCGCTGCATTGAATCGCGGCCGCGAGAATCATCGCCTCAATGATCAGGACCTCAGCCGCGTGACCTTTCTGGGCCATGACCTGTTCAAGTCCTGGGCCAAGGTCACCCGTTGCGGCCCTTATGACCTGATCATCATTGACCCGCCGTCCTTCCAGAAAGGCAGTTTCATGCTCGACAAGGACTACCAGCGTGTCCTGCGTCGATTGCCGGAGTTGCTGGACGAGAACGGTTCGGTACTGGCGTGCATGAACGATCCCGCACTGGGACCGGACTTTCTGATTCAGCACACCGCAATCGAAGCGCCCTGCCTGCGCTTCGAACAGCGCCTGGAAAACCCGCCGGAGTTCCCCGACGCTCGCGTTGAGGGCGGCTTGAAGGCGCTGGTGTTCAAGGCAGAAGGCCTGAGCCGCAGCGGATGGGCATAACGAACGACGACCGACAGCCGCTTCGGAGCTGAACAGGCATGCAGCCTATTCAACCTGCCCAAACACCTGGCTGGGCCGCCGCAGCGACGGGTCGAACGGGTTGATTCTGGCGCTGATGGCCGTGGCTTCACGCTTGAGCAATTCAACTACGGTCATCAGGCGATCGGGCCCCAGCCGGTCGGAGATGGTCGCCACACTGAGCGCAGCCACTGCACGACCGTTGCGGTCCAGGATCGGCACTGCCAGCCCGGCCATGCCCGGTAACGCGCCGGTGTTTCGCCCGGCGTAGCCCAGACGCCGCACGTTTTCCACCTCCGAACGCAGAAACACCTCGTCGTACAGGTGAAAATCCTTGAGCCGTGGCAGGTTGTAGGCAATGACCGTTTCCCGCTCGTCCTCGGGCAGAAACGCGAGAATCGCCAGACTGCCCTGCCCCACGCCCAAGGCAACACGACCGCCGATGTCGCCGGTGAACGTGCGGATCGGGTACGGGCCTTCGCTGCGGTCCAGGCAGATCGCATCGAAACCGCTGCGTGCCAGCAGAAACAGCGAGTCACCCAGTGACGCAGACAGGCGCAACAGGCTGGGGCGCACCACGTCACGCAGGTTGCCGGTATTACCCGCCTTGGCCGCCAAGGCGAAAAACTCAATGCTCAACCGGTAACGTTTGCTGAGCAGATCCTGCTCGACCATGCCCTCATCCATCAGGCTGCGCAGCAAGCGGTGCGTGGTGGGTTGCGACAGCCCGACACGCTGGGCGAGTTGCGTGACCCGCTCGCCGCCTTCATCACACTCGCCCAGGCAGCGCAGTACCGCGAACAGACGGGAAACGGCTCCCACACCGACTTCAGCTTTCGCAATATTCCGATCAGTGGAATTATCCATGACAATATCTCTTTATATTTCCACCAAAAGAATTAATTCAAAGAAAGATGTTATTCAGTGAAATTCCTTGTTGAGCCCATCCTAGCCTTCGCCCTACTCTCAGTCCACCGGGGCGATTTGAACAATCATCGGTAGCCGACTCAGAGCGAGCGCCAACGTCCACAGAACTGCATGACTTCACTTCGCATCTGCCCATGACAAACGCGTGCTTCGGCGCGCATGCACAAAGGTGGAAGCAGGCATGGCATTTCTGCAGCTCGAAGGTCTCTCCAAACGCTACGGCTCCATTGACGCGGTCGTTGCCACCAACCTGGCCGTCGACAAGGGCGAATTCGTTTCTCTGCTCGGCCCTTCCGGCTGCGGCAAAACCACCACCCTGCAAATGATCGCCGGCTTCGTCGAAGTCAGTGACGGACGCATTGTGCTCGACGGGCGCGATATCACTCACGCCAAACCCAGCAGCCGGGGCCTTGGCGTAGTGTTCCAAAGCTATGCGCTGTTTCCGCACATGACCGTGGCTGACAACGTTGCGTTTGGCCTGCGTATGCGCAAGGTGCCTGCCGCCGAGTTGCACCCGCGTGTCAAACGGGTGCTGGAGCTGGTGCGCCTCGGTCAGCATGCCGAGCGCTATCCGCGCGAGTTGTCCGGTGGGCAGCGCCAGCGGGTCGCATTGGCCCGCGCACTGGTCATCGAGCCGCCAGTACTGCTGCTCGACGAGCCGCTGTCCAACCTGGATGCCAACCTGCGCGAAGAGATGCAGTTCGAAATCCGCCGCATTCAGAACGAAGTCGGCATTACCACGCTGATGGTCACCCATGATCAGGCCGAAGCCCTGTCGATCAGCGATCGGGTGGTGGTGATGCAGGCCGGTCGTATCACCCAGATCGACGAGCCTTACAAGCTCTACGAACACCCGCGTACACGCTTCATCTCGGGTTTCGTCGGCAAGGCCAACATGTTGCAGGGAGATCTGGACAGCAGCGGCATCCCGCAGATTCGCCAGGTGCCCGGCGATGGCAGCCTGACCCTCAGCCTGCGTCCCGAGAAGATCGATCTGGTGTCACCTGGCTGCGGACGACTGTCCGGGCGCATCGTCACCCGTTACTTTCTTGGCAGCCAGTGGCTGTATCGCATCCAGACCAGCATTGGCGAAGTGACGGTAGTACGTCGCAACGACGGCCAGGCGCCGCTGGAACAAGGCGCGGCGGTCGACATGGACTGGCCCACCGAGTTGCTGCGCGTGCTGGATGCCGACGAGGTGCGCGCATGAGCCTGCTGAGCGAAATGCGTCAGGGCGGTCGCGGCTATTGGCTGTCGGCTCCGGCGCTGGCGCTGTATATCGGCTTGCTGGTGTTGCCGCTGGGGCTGACTCTGGTGCTGTCGTTCAACGTGTTCGACTATCAGGTCGGGGTGAAAAGCGACAGCTACACGCTGGCCAACTATATGGCCGTGGTCACCGACTCGTATTTCTATGAAATCTTCCTGCGCACCTTCTGGGTCAGCGCGCTGGTCACCCTGCTGTGCGTGCTGATCGGCGTCCCCGAAGCCTACATTCTCAGCCGCATGGGCACGCCGTGGCGCTCGATCTTCCTGATCCTGATTCTCACGCCGCTGCTGATCTCGGTGGTGGTCCGGGCGTTCGGCTGGAGCCTGCTGCTGGGCGCGGACGGCCTGATCAATCAGGTCATCCAGTTCATGGGCGGTCGCCCGGTGAAACTGCTGTACACCCCGTTTGCCGTGGTCATTGCGTTGGTCCACGTCATGTTGCCGTTCATGATCATTCCGGTCTGGACCTCGCTGCAGAAGCTCGACCCCACCGCCGAGCAGGCCGCGCTGTCGCTGGGCGCCAGCCAGACGAAAGTCATGCGCCTGATCGTGCTGCCGCAGGTCATGCCCGGCGTGCTGTCCGGCTCGCTGATCGTGTTCGGCCTGGCCGCCAGTTCGTTCGCCATTCCCGGCCTGCTCGGCGGACGACGTCTGAAGATGGTCGCCACGGTGATCTACGACCAGTACCTTTCGGAGTTGAACTGGCCGATGGGCGCGACCCTTGCCGTGGCGCTGCTGTTGGTCAACCTGCTGGTCATGCTGTCCTGGAACCGCATGATCGAAGGCCGTTACAAAAAAACTCTGGGGGAATGATCCATGTCCAAGAACGGTCCGTTGGCCCTCTCGTTTCATGCGCTGGTGGTGATCTTCATGATGGCCCCGCTGGTGGTGGTGTGCCTGGTGGCGTTCACCCCGGAAAACACCCTGAGCCTGCCCACCACCCATTTCTCGCTGCGCTGGTTCAAGGCCGTCTTCGAGCGCGCCGACTTTATCGATTCGTTCTACAACAGCCTGACCCTGGCGTTCGTATCAGCGACGCTGGCCACGCTGATCGCGGTACCTGCCGCACTGGCAATCACGCGTCATACATTTCCCGGTCGCAATTTTTTCAACGCCCTGTTTCTCTCGCCGATCATCATTCCTCATTTGGTACTGGGGGTGGCGATGCTGCGCCTGTTTGCGCTGATGGGTGTGAACGGCAGCTTCACCTGGCTGATCTTCGCCCATGTGCTGGTCATCACGCCTTACGTACTGCGCCTGGTACTGGCGGCGGCAATCGGCATCGACCGCAGCGCCGAGCACGCCGCCGAGTCCCTGGGGGCCGACCGTTTCACGCTGTTTCGGAAGATCACCCTGCCAATGATTCTGCCCGGCGTGGCAGGCGGCTGGTTACTGGCGTTCATCAACAGTTTCGATGAAGTCACGCTGTCGATCTTTGTTACATCGCCCGCGACGCAGACCCTGCCGGTGCGCATGTATGTCTACGCCACCGAATCCATCGACCCGATGATGGCCGCCGTATCGGCACTGGTCATCGCCCTCACCGCCGCCACCATGATCCTGCTCGACCGGGTCTACGGGCTGGATCGCGTGCTGGTCGGCAAACACTAATCCGGAGCTTTCACGTTATGGCATTGCTGAAACGACTGACCGAACATGATCGCCCGGTTCTGCCCTTCACCCTTGACGGCCAGCCGGCCAGCGGTCTGTTGGGCGATACCTTGCTGACCGCGGTACTGACCGCCAGCGAACACTTGCGCGGCAGTGACTTCAGCGCCGAACCTCGCGCCGGTTTCTGCATGATGGGCGCCTGTCAGGACTGCTGGGTGAGGCTGGGTGACGGTCAGCGCGTGCGTGCCTGTTCGACGCTGCTGGAGGCCGGTCAGGCGGTGATTCGTGAACCGGGGCGCTGCGTATGAGCGATCAGACAATTGCCATTGTCGGCGCAGGACCGGCCGGCATTCGCGCCGCCCAGACGCTACTGGCCCACGGCATCAAGGCCTGCCTGATCGATGAAGGGCTGCGCGGCGGCGGCCAGATCTACCGTCGCCAGCCGGACAACTTCCAGCGCTCGGCCAAGGCGCTCTACGGCTTTGAAAGCGCCAAGGCGGTCGCGGTGCACGACGCGCTCGACACGCTGGCCGCGCAGATCGACTATCGGCCGCAGACGCTGGTCTGGAACGCCGAAAATCACCAACTCGATACCCTGCAAAACGGTACCGCCGCCACTGTTGATTTCAGCCACCTGATCGTCGCCACCGGTGCCACTGACCGAATTCTGCCGGTGCCCGGCTGGACCCTGCCCGGCGTGTACAGCCTTGGCGCAGCGCAGATCGCGCTCAAATATCAGGGCTGTGCGATTGGCCAGCGCGTGGTGTTTTGTGGCAGCGGCCCGTTGCTGTATCTGGTCGCTTACCAGTACGCCAAGGCTGGCGCGAAGGTGCTGGCGGTGCTCGACAGCGCGCCGTTTTCGGCGCAATGCAAAGCATTGCCGGCGCTGCTGGGCCAACCGGCAACGCTGGCCAAAGGCATGTATTACCGGGCGTGGCTGAGTGCACACGGCATTCCCGTGCATCAAGGTGCGCAGCTCACACACATCGACGGGGAAAAACGCGTAGACGGCATTCAATGGCAACGCAACGGTAAGTCGGGCCACCTGGCTTGTGACGCGGTCGCTTTTGCCCATGCGCTGCGCAGCGAGACGCAACTGGCTGACCTGCTGGGCTGTGAATTCGCCTGGAGCGCGCTCAACCGCGCGTGGCTGCCGACCCGCGACGACTGTGGACGCAGCAGCGTGTCAGGTATCTATCTGGCGGGCGACGGTGCGGGAATCATGGGCGCAGACGCTGCGGAAATGGCCGGAGAACTGGCCGCGCTCGGGCTGCTGCAAGACATCGGTGTGGTGGCAGACACCGCCCGTACCGACACGCTTAAAAGTGCCTTGCGACGCATCGAACGCTTCCGCCACGGGCTGGAAACCGCGTTTCCGTTCCCTGAGGACTGGGCCGCCAACGTGGCGGATGACACGCTGGTGTGCCGCTGCGAAGAAGTCTCTGCAGGCGAGATTCGCAGTACCGTGCAGGATGGCCATTGGGAGATCAACCGGGTCAAGGCCATGTGCCGGGTCGGTATGGGGCGCTGTCAGGGCCGGATGTGTGGTCTGGCCGCGGCCGAAATCATCGCCCGCGAGAGAGGCCGGTCCGTCGAGCACGTCGGCCGCCTGCGCGGCCAGGCACCGATCAAGCCGCTGCCCTTCGGTCTGGGGATGCAGCCCATGGAGAAGCAATCGGTGGAGACGCAACCATGAGCACACTGATTGAAACCGATGCGATTGTCATCGGAGGCGGCATTGTCGGCGCCTCGGCAGCCTTGACGCTGGCCCTGAAGGGCAAGCGGGTCGCCTTGCTGGAACGCGATTTTTGCGGGTCGCACTCCAGCGGGGTCAATTACGGCGGCGTGCGGCGTCAGGGCCGTCCGTTGTCGCAGTTGCCCTTGTCGCAACGGGCGCATCAGATATGGGGCAACCTGCGTGAGCTGATCGGCATCGACGGCGAGTACCAGCGCTCGGGCCACCTCAAACTGGCGCGCAGCGAACAGGACATGAATGCCTTGCGCGCCTACGCCGAAGCCAGCCAGGGATTCGGCCTGAATTTGCAGCTGCTTGATCGCGATCAGCTGCGCGCGCGTTATCCCTGGGCCGGCGATGTCGCTGTCGGTGCATCGCTGTGCGCCGACGACGGACACGCTAATCCACGTCTGGTATCGCCGGCCTTCGCCCGCGCTGCTCGTCGGGCAGGCGCACAGGTGTTCGAGCAGGCGCCGGTCAGTGAAGTCAGCCACGACGGCAACGTGTTCGTCGTCACCACCGCCAGCGGCCTGACACTGCGCGCCACCTGGCTGCTCAACTGCGCCGGGGCGTGGGCCGCAGCGCTGGCAGCACAATTCAACGAACCGGTGCCGATGTATTCAGGGCACCCGGCAATGCTGGTGACAGAACCGCTGCCGATGTTTATGGACGTTAGCACCGGTGTCGAAGGCGGCGGCATTTATGCCCGGCAAGTGGCTCGCGGCAATTGCGTTCTGGGCGGCGGACAAGGCTTTGCCCTCGACCCGGCACGCACCAGACCGGGACAGGCAGCGGTGCTGGATATCCTGCGCAACGCCGTCGAACTCTACCCGCCACTCGCCGGCGCTCAGGCCATTCGCACCTGGAGCGGCACCGAAGGCTATCTGCCGGACCGTGAACCGGTGCTGGGTCCAAGCCTGACCCGTCCAGGTCTGCTGCACGGCTTCGGCTTTGCCGGGGCGGGCTTTCAGATCGGTCCGGCAGCGGGTGAAGCGCTGGCCGAATGGGTCTGCGAAGGCGCCTCACGGATTTCGCTCGATGCCTTTTCCATCGGCCGCTTTCAGCAAATCGCCCTGCAAACCCCTGCCATCGAACTTGTTACGAACGTCATCCCATTGCACAGAGGAAGGTCGTCCCTATGAAAAGTACCAAACGTCTCGCCCTCACCGGGCTGTCCTGCCTGCCGCTGGCCGTCGCACTCCTGTCCACGCCTGCCATGGCCGAAACCACGCTGTACCTGGGCATGAACGGTGGGACCATGGAGCGCCTGTATGCCGATCAGGTGCTACCGGCTTTCGAGAAGGCCAACAACGTCAAGGTGGTGATCGTGCCTGGCACATCGGCCGACATCCTCGCCAAGGTTCAGGCGAGTAAGGACAACCCGCAGATGCACGTCATCTTTCTCGACGACGGCATCATGTACCGAGCTATTTCCATGGGCCTGTGCGACACGCTGCAGCCCAGCGCCAGTCTGGCCGACCTGCCTGCCAAGGCCAAAATCAAGGAACAGGCAGCAGCCGTCAGCCTGGGCGTGACCGGCCTGGCCTACAACACACGGATGTTCAAGGAGCAGGGCTGGAGCGCGCCCACCTCGTGGATGGACCTGGCCGATAAACGTTTCAAGGACAAGGTGGTGTTCCAGTCACTGGCCTCCTCGACCTTCGGCCTGCATGGCTTTCTGATGTTCAACCGTATCCAGGGCGGCAGCGAGAAAGACGTCGAACCCGGCTTCAAGGCCTGGCCGAAGACCATCGGCCCGAACGTACTGGAATACATCGCCAGCTCGGCCAAGATCTCGGAAATGGTGCAGACCGACGAAGCCGCCCTGTTCCCACTGACACCCACCCAGGTCACCGCGCTGAAGATCAAGGGTGTACCGGTGGAATATGCATCGCCCAAGGAAGGCGGCGTGGTGTTGAACGTGGCTGAATGTGCCATAGCCAATAACAACCAGCCGGAGCTGGCCCAGAAGCTGGCGGCCTACCTGCTGACACCAGAAGCACAGGCGCCTGCGCTGGAGTTCGGTGACCAGATCCCGTCGAACCCGAAAACCCCGACCACTGACAAGACACGCAGTCAGGTCGAGGCCATGGAGAAGTACCTGGAAACGGCGGTGACCATCGACTGGGATCAGGTCAATCAGATCCGTCCCGAGTGGAACGCACGCTGGAGCCGCAGCATCGAGCGCTAGAGGTCCACGGCGACGCCGAAAGGCATCGCTGTGCGTAAAAGACGCATGCTGATTGCCATCCGGCAAATTATTTCAACTTATTACCGTGGACGGGAGTCCCACCGTTACGCCCTCTGCTTCGGGCGCATTTTGACGGTGGTTCTTTCTCTATGAGTTTTATTGTCTGCATGGGCGTGCTTGGCGTGCTGTTGATGCTATTGGCGCTCACTTCCTCTTACCTGCGCTGGATGCCAGTGACCACATCGGCCGTGTGCCTGGGATTCGGCTTCGGCATCGGCCCGATGGGCCTGGATATCGTCGATCTGGATTTCGAGAAATCCTACGAGTGGCTGGAACGCCTGACCGAAGTGGCGGTGCTGTTTTCGCTGTTCGGTACCGGCATCAAGTTGCGCCTGCCCTTGCGCGGCAAAGCCTGGCATTCAGCCTATTGGCTGGCCGGGCCGGTGATGCTGGCGACCATCGCTGGCGTGACGGTCGCGGGGCACTACATCATTGGCCTGGACTGGGGCGTGTCGTTGTTGCTCGGCGCGATGCTGTCGCCGACGGACCCGGTACTGGCCGGGATGGTCCAGGTCAACAATGCCCGGGATCAGGACCGCCTGCGCTTCGGCCTGTCCGGCGAAGCGGGCCTCAACGACGGAACCGCGTTTCCATTCGTGATTTTTGCCTTGCTGTACCTGAGTTCCGGGGGCGCGATGGGCGACTGGGTCCAGGGATGGCTGATCAAGGATTTGATCTGGGCGGTGCCGGACGGTCTGTTGATTGGTTACGGGATGGGCCGCGGGGTCGGCCATCTGATGATCTTTCTGCGCATCAAGAACGCCGACAGCACCACCTCGCCCAATGACTTTCTGGCGCTGGCACTGATCGCCCTGGCTTATGTCGTTGCGCAAAGCGTGGGTGCCTTTGGCTTTCTTTCGGTATTTGCCGCCGGATTCGGGCTGCGTCAGGCTGAGGTACGTGTCACGCGGTCAGAGCTGCCGTCCGAGCATGTCGCGCAGCCGGTCCTCGGGCATATGACGTCCTCCCTTGAGCAGGGCACGGTCGCGCAGGTCGACGACATGAGCGACTCGCAACTGGCTGCCGGCGTGATGATGGGCGATATGCTGGCGTTCGGTAGTCTGGTGGAGCGCGCCATGGAAGTCCTGCTGATCACCCTGCTGGGCGCGGCGCTGGCGATGTACTGGGACTGGCGAGCCATTGGCCTGGGTATCGCGCTGTTCTGCGTGATTCGTCCTGCCAGCGTCTGGTTGCTGGTGAGTCGTCGCCTGCTCAATGTCCGACAAAAAGCACTGGTTGGCTGGTTCGGTATTCGTGGGATCGGCAGTCTTTATTACCTGTGTTTTGCCTTGTCGCATGGTCTGGCACACGATGTCGGCCACGTCGTCGTTGGCATGACCCTCTCGGTCGTCGCCCTGAGCATTCTGGTACACGGCATCAGTATCCAGCCTTTGCTGGAGCGTTACGAGCGCAGTTCCGCCGCCAGGCCTGATTGATCAGTCATCAAGGCAAAGCGCCATAGAGCGTGTCGATGAGCGTATTGGAACAAGCAATTGGACTGCGGCATTTCGACTCGGTTAGCGTGGCGTCATCCGGCCAGTGCAAACCGCAATGCGTGCGGCTACTATGTTTATACGCACAAGGCACTTTGCCAGCCTGCGATCAGGTGTGAAATTGGCGCATTACAAATTGGCTGAACCCTTGTCACGCACTGGCCTCCAAACCCGGTAATACAGCCCACTCGATTATTTAGAAGGTGAAATGTCAGAACCCGTCCTGATGGACCGCTTTGCACGTAAGGTCGATTATCTGCGCATGTCGGTCACCGACCGCTGCGATTTTCGCTGCGTGTACTGCATGGCCGAAGAGATGACGTTTCTGCCTCGGCAACAGATTCTGTCGCTGGAGGAGATCCTCCAGGTGGCCGAGCGCTTCGTGGCACTGGGCACGCGCAAGATTCGTCTGACCGGTGGTGAACCGCTGGTACGCGCAGGTGTGGTCGGGCTTTGCGAGAAGATCGCCGCCCTGCCCGGCCTGCGTGAATTGTGCATGACCACCAACGGTTCGCAGCTGGACAAACTGGCTGCCCCGCTGTTCAAGGCCGGCGTCACGCGCCTGAACATCAGCCTGGACAGCCTCGATCCACAGCGTTTCCGCGAGCTGACCCGCACAGGCGATCTGCACAAGGTGATTGCCGGCATCGATGCCGCCAACGCCGCCGGTTTTGTGCACACCAAGCTCAACTGCGTGGTGATGCATGGTCGCAACGATGATGAGATCAACGACCTGCTGGCGTTCGCCATCGATCGCAACCTGGACGTTTCGTTTATCGAAGAAATGCCGCTGGGCATCATCAGCGAACACAGCCGCGCCGAATCCTTCTACTCCAGCGATCAGGTGCGCGAACGCATTGCCGAACGTTACACGCTGGTGCCTTCCACTGACTCGACTCAAGGGCCATCGCGCTACTGGCGCCTGGCCGAGGCACCGGGCATTCGCATCGGCTTCATCTCGCCGCACAGCCACAACTTCTGCGGCACCTGCAATCGCGTGCGCATGACCGTCGAAGGTCGCTTGCTGCTGTGCCTGGGCAACGAGCATTCCGTGGATTTGAAGGCGGTATTGCGCGCCAATCCCGGCCAGCCGGAAAAGCTGGAAAAAGCCATCATCGACGCCATGCAGCTCAAGCCGTGGAGCCACAACTTCACCCACGACGATGGCGTGCAGGTGGTGCGCTTCATGAATATGACGGGCGGCTGACAGCCGCCCTGAAGGATGACGCCTCGTATGAGGCGTTATTTATTTACCGGCCTTGCGAAAGAACAAGGTGATCTGCCCGACTTCGACACCCAGCTTGGTCATCGACGAACGATTGGCCATGGTCTGCTTGTCGATCAGGTACATCCAGTCATCCAGGCTCACGTCATACTCGGTGCCATCCACCGGCAACCTGAGCACATAGTTCCAATGGAAGCTGTTGCCTGACACTTCGCCATAGGCCTCGCCAACCACGTCACCTGCCGTGCCCTTCCAGCGCCCCGGACCATCGGGACGCAAGCGCCACTCCCGGACCTGTTTGGTGCCATCGCTGTAGCTGAAGGCCTCGTGCATGACCAGCACTTCGCCTTCACTGTGCCCGTCGATCACCACGGTAAAGCGCTTGGTGACTTCACCGGAGCGCTTTTGAAACATTCCCCAGGCCTCGACACGCCCGGTGAAGTACTGTCGCAGATCGAGCTTGGGCTCTTCCTGACTGTAACGGGTTACCGGCACACCGCCGCAGCCGCTCAGTACAAGCCCTGCACACAACATCAACATCCACTTTCTCAGCATGCGCCCTCCTTGATGGGTCATGAGCCGGTACTGCCGAGCAACTGCTCGCGAAGCTCCGGGTTACGGGTTTTCGGGTCAAGCCAGATGGAAAAGAAAGCCTTGGCGAACTGGCTGTCGGGCACCACATGCTGGAGCTTGTCGCCAACATAAAACCGCGCTTCGCGGCCAGGCAGGTACACACCGGTAATCTTCATGCCCGGCTGGACGTCGACAAATGACTGGTTCATCTGCTGGCGCCATTCAGTCAGTTGCTGTTCGTTCACCTTCGCACCGGAAATACGCTTGATCTCATCGATACTGGCATCGACGAGGTCTTCACGATCAATGGCTCGGTGGTAAGTCAGCTCAAGGGCCAGCGGTGCATCCGCGACGAAAGGCTTGGCGGGGCTGAGCAACCTGGCCGTATAGATGCGAAAACCGAACAGACTGAGGTCACCGCCACCGACGACCTGAGCATTGGGCAATGCCTCACGCCAATCCGCCGAAGCGCCAGCGCTGAGCAACATCATCAACCATAACCATCGTGGCGCACGCATCGGCAACCTCTGTTTATGTCATGTGCAGGCACTGCCGTGACAGTCACCACAGTCAGCGAGTGAGAAGAGTCAGAATCGCTGACTCATGGCCGGAATCTATACCACCAAAAACGCTTTGTACAACCTGTAGGCCCTCGCCGTCCCGGTGACGAAAACCAAAAAGCCTGTTCCCGATCAGTATCGGGAACAGGCTTCAGGACCTGCGATGCCCTACTCAGGCAACCTGCGAGTGCGCCTGCCGACGGGTCTTCTGCCACTCACCTTTCAACGCCTGCAGCGTGTTCTCCATGTAGGCACGATCGGCAGCGGCTTTCTTGCCGACATAACCCTGGCCACGACGGAACATCTTCAGGGATGCGCGCAGTTGCGGGTGCGCATCACGAAACTCGTGCTCTTGCGTGAACGGCGACATGGCGTCGACGCGAACTTCACCCGACTCGGCCACCCAGGCGATATGATTATCCAGCGTGTCTTTGCACGCAGCAAACAGACGAGCCAGTTCATCAATAGTCGGTTGTGTGTTGATATTCATGTTGATGCCCCTTCGCTCGTAGACTGTTCAATAATTGATACATCAAGTTCATGCGCCAGAACTTCAGCAATGCACACGATTGAGTGTGCGTCGAATACCGTTCCAGCCCTCAAGGACATGCAGGTAGCCTTGATGAAGAGCCGCTACACAGCGGCATCAGCGTAGAGAGAAGAAGTCACGAAACCCAAAGACCCGGCCCAGGATCGGCAATCGATCCGTTACAAGCATCATGAGGACATTTCGCCAGCTTCTCGCCCTTATCGACGACAAATGCCAGTTCAGCTCCATCAATCTGCCTTGTGGGCAGCCTACATCCGGGAACATCTCGACGGCTTGCCGAGCCTGTTCATCACACCTTTTGCAGCGCTCCCGATCGGGGAGACAGCTGCATAATGCAAAAGGAAAATGGGCACGTCAACGATTATGTAGTGATTATTTTTTATCACTACATAATCGTATGAGGGACGTGGGGTTACGTAAAAAGGTGACTGAATGGTCATGGGGGTACAGGTTATCAAGGGTGGTCAGGGACATCGGCACGACGGCCTCTGAAGACCAGCAAAAAGGCCTGAAAGCGTTCGCTTCCAGGCCTTTTCACAACACACAAACAGCTGACTGTCAGCTCACCTTGAAGCGCCCCACCAGGCCCTGCTGCTGCTCCGCCAGACGCGCGAGTTCGCGGCTGGTGACGGCGGTCTGCTCGGCACCTGCACTCACCTGAATGACCAGCGAGTTGATGTCGTCGACGTTGCGGTGGATCTCTTCGGCCACCAGGCTTTGCTCTTCAGCGGCCGAAGCGACCTGGATGTTGCGGTCGCTGATGGTCGCAATGCCTTCGGCGATCTCTTCCAGCAGTTCACCAGCGCGCACGACGTTGCTGGCACCCTCCTGCGCCTTGCCCAGGGTTTCCTGCATCGACGCGGCAGCGCGTTCCGAGCCGGACTGCAGGTTGGCGATCATTTTCTGGATGCTGACGGTAGAGTCCTGAGTCTTCTTGGCCAGATTGCGCACTTCGTCGGCAACCACCGCGAAACCACGCCCCTGCTCGCCGGCACGTGCAGCCTCAATGGCTGCGTTGAGCGCCAGCAGGTTGGTCTGGTCGGCGACGCCACGAATGACATCGAGCACCGAGGAGATCGAGTTGCTCTCGCCCTTGAGCTCGTCAATGATCCGTGAAGTCTCTTCTGCCTGCACCGAGAGCCCCTGAATCAGGCCGATGGTGTTGTCGATTTCGGTCTTGCCCTGCAGGGTGCTGTTGTTGACGCGCTGCGACATCTCGGCCGCGTCAGTGGTGCTGCGTGCTACATCCTTCACCGTGGCACTCATCTCGCTGATGGCAGTGGCGACCTGATCAGTGCCCTGGCGTTGTTGCGCCACGTTCTGATTGGTTTGCAACGCCACTGCGGAAGACTGCTCGGCGGCGGTGGCAACCTGTGCCGTGGCGCTGCCGATGTCGCGGATGACATCACTGATCTGTTGCGCCATGTTGTCCAGATTGCGCGAGATCTCGCCGAACTCGTCCTTACCGACATAACGGGTCCGGGCCGTCAGGTCACGTGTGGAGAGTGCCATCAGCGTGCGGTTCACATCGACAACCGCAACCTTGATGTTGCGGATGATCACCGACGCCAGCCACAGCACCACGATCAGCATCAGAACGACAGTGGCAACAGCCACGTACAGGCTGCTTTGAGCGGAGCTACGCGCATCCGTTGCCAGGCCGACGACGTTCTGGCCAAGCTCTGCTTCTACATTGGCCATCATGTCGATACGCGCGGTGGAAAGGTTGAACCAGTCTTCCGGATTGACGTTGAGCGGGTCACCCAGCGGAGTATCGAAGCCCAGACGCTGCAAGCGCGCCACTTCGAGCGATCCTGGTTGCTGCAAAACGGCATTGAGTTTGGTTTTGAAGGCTTCAGGTGACCAGCGCTGGAACGCTTCGAAATACCCCGAGAACTCGCCCAGGTTGCGGCTGAAGCGTGATAACAGTGCGGCGTCAAACCGGTTCTGATTGAATGCCAGACCAAGCAATACACGCTCGCGACCGGCACGTTCCTTCATATCCACGAACTGATTGAGCGAGCTCAGGCCGCGCAATATTTCCGGATCCTCGATACTCGATTCCATTGAGTAAGAGAAGCCTATGAGTGTCTTGATAATGTCGGTGAAGCGCGTACCGGATTCTGTATTGTTGATCCCGAGCGAATCGACCTTGAGGCGCAGAGCGATCAGCTCCTCGAATGCGCGGTTGACCTTATCAGGTCCGGGAATACCGTCGGTGGACTGGGCGCGCATCTCACTTATCGCCTTGTCGGTTTCCTGACGAAACGTTTTCAGCTTGTCCTGCATGGACTTGCCGCCGCTACCCAGAAATACGCCGCTGGCGCCACGTTCGCGCTGGAGAGTGGTGACTACGTCACTCACTTTCTGTGCGGCGCTGGTGGCTGTCACTGCGCGCCTCATATCACCGAGGTTTTCACTTTTGTCAGCGACGAACAAACCTGCAAAGGCAAGGAAGCCCAATAGGGGGAATATTAAAATAAGCAGCAGTTTCATACTCAAAGGAGCATTTCTAAGCATTGCAGACCTCATGACGTGCAGACTTTTCTATAAAGAATATCCAGGGCGTAACGTTCTGTAGCGTCGACGTTTTTTTTCGCCAGGGACTGTTCGGTAATCAGCCTGCCGTAGCCGATCTTGCTTCCGTATCACTGTCTCGGCTGTCTTCCGGGAAGCTTTACCCACTATTTGAATTTGTTAGTTCAAACAGCGAACTCAATAAAGCACAGGGTGCAAGAAGTTTGGATCCACAAAGAAATGACCGCCTTGGGCGGTTATGATGAGAAGAGAAATATAAATCCACCGAGAGCGTCACCTGTAACGGCGAAGACAATCTCGATGGATAGAAGTTGCAACTTTTTTCTATTCAACCCATACGTTTTTTATAACTGATTAACGCAGGTTGGTTTTCGCCAGCTCCAGCACTTCACTGCCGCGCCCGCTCATGATCGCGCGCATCATGTACAGGCTGAAGCCCTTGGCCTGGGCCAGCTTGATTTTCGGTGGGATGCCCAGCTCCTGCTTGGCAGTGACAACGTCGATCAGCACCGGACCGGGATGATCGAACGCCTTGCGCAAGGCGGCAGGCAACTCTTCGGCGTTCTCGACACGCAGGCCCAGAATGCCTGCGCCCAGGGCAATCCCGGCGAAGTTGGTTTCATGCAGGTCAGTGCCATGCGGCACGTAGCCGCTGGCTTTCATTTCCATGTCGACGAAGCCCAGCGAGCTGTTGTTGAACACCACCATCTTGATAGGCAGGTTCAACTGACGAATGCTGAGCAAGTCGCCCAGCAACATGGACAGACCGCCGTCGCCACACAAGGCTACGACCTGACGATCCGGATGTTCAGCCTTGGCCCCCAGAGCTTGTGGCAAAGCGTTGGCCATCGAGCCGTGGTTGAACGAGCCGAGCAGACTGCGCCTGCCATTCATGTGCAGATAGCGTGCAGCCCACAGCGTCGGCGTACCGACGTCGACGGTAAAGATCGCATCGGCATCCGCCTGCTCGTCGACCAGTCGAGTGAGGTACTGCGGATGAATCGGCGTACCATCTGGCGTCGGGGTGGCCAGTTCGTCCAGTTCCTCACGGGCCTTGGCGTAGTGCTTCAGGGCCTTGTCGAGGAAACGGCGATCGGTGTGCGGCCTGAGCTTTGGCTGAAGCGCCTCCAGGGTTTCCCGCACCCCGCCCACCAGACCCAGCGCCACCGGCGTGCGACGCCCTAGCTGGGTCGGATCGAGATCGATCTGGATGATGTCGGCTTTTTCGGGGTAGAAATTCCGATAGGGGAAGCTGCTGCCGAGAATCACCAGCGTGTCGCAGGACAGCATGGCGTGGTAGCCGGAGCTGAAGCCGATCAGGCCGGTCATGCCGACGTCGAAGGGATTGTCGTATTCGACATGCTGCTTGCCGCGCAATGCGTGAACGATCGGCGCGCCCAGCGTATCCGCCAACGCCAGAACCTGCTCGTGGGCACCCTCGCAACCCGCACCGCACAGGAGTGTGACGGCTTTGGAATCGTTGAGCATGTCGGCCATCGACTGCAGATCGTTTTCGGCAGGCACCACGCTGGGCGCTGTAGCCTCGATCCATTTTGCCGCGACATCCGGCGCAGCGCTGAGCGCCACGTCGCCCGGCAAGACGATTACCGCCACACCTTTCTGACTGATCGCAGCACGCATGGCACGTTCCAGCACACGCGGGAACTGCTCGGGATTGCTGACCAGTTCGACGAAGTGGCTGCACTCCTTGAACAGCTCCTGCGGATGAGTTTCCTGAAAATAATCCAGACCGATTTCCGAAGACGGAATATGCGCAGCAATTGCCAGAACCGGCACCCGGTTGCGATGGCAGTCGTACAGGCCATTGATCAGGTGCAGGTTGCCCGGTCCGCAGCTGCCGGCGCAGACCGCCAGCTTGCCGCTGGACGCCGCCTGCGCACCGGCAGCAAAGGCTGCGACTTCTTCATGACGGGTGTGCATCCAGCGAATCGAATCGGTGCGTTCCAAGCTGTCGGTCAGGCCGTTGAGGCTGTCTCCGGACACCCCCCAGATGTGCGAAACACCCGCCGCTGCGAGGGTTTGCGCGAGATGGTCGGCAATGGTCTTGGACATTCCGGGTTCCTTGTCGAGGCAATGATAATGAGTTCGGTAAAACGCGCGCAGCGCTCTGCCACGCCTGTTGTGGTCGACCCGATGCATTCTCGACAGTTCAGAAAACCTGAGCCCTGTTCAGGGCTCGGTCGTTCGGCAAGCGTTTTAAAACGCTGATCAGGCGTGCGGGTTGCCCGGCGCCTTGGTGGGTGTGGCGTACTCAGGCTTGAGCTTGCCCTCGCTGTCCAGCAGCCAGGCATCGAGAATCTCCCGCACCACGGGGCCTGCTACCCGGCCACCCGCCTCGCCGTTCTCGATTGTCACCGACACGACGATTTTCGGATGGTCGGCCGGCGCGAAACCGACGAACAAGGCGTTGTCGCGGTTACGCTCAAGGGTCTTCAGACGGTTATAGCGCTCACCCTGCTTGATCGCCACCACCTGCGCCGTACCACTTTTGCCGGCGATGCGGTACTGAGCGCCCTTGGCCGCATCCCGCGCAATGCCGCGGGGATCGTGCATGACCATCTGCATGCCGGTATTGACCTGATTCCATTCATTGGGATCGCGCAACACGATATTTGGCATCGGATGCTCGTCGACGGGTGCCTTATCACCGACTTCCATCGCCAGATGCGGTCGATGCCAGACACCCTTGCTGGCAATCAGTGAAGTGGCCTGAGCCAGTTGCAACGGCGTGACCTGCATGTAGCCCTGGCCAATGCCGAGAATCACCGTTTCGCCGGGGAACCATGCCTGGCGACGCGTGGCCCGCTTCCATTCGCGGGACGGCATAAGCCCTGCAGACTCCTCGAACATGTCCAGCGACACCTTCTGGCCGATACCGAACATGGTCATGTAGTCGTGCAGGCGGTCGATGCCGAGCTTGTGCGCCACCGTGTAGAAATAGGTGTCATTGGAACGCATGATCGCCGTGTCCATGTCCACCCAGCCATCGCCACTGTGGTTCCAGTTACGGTATTTGTGGTCGAAGTCCGGCAACTGGAAGTAGCCGGGATCGAAGACCTTTGTCGAGGCGGTCATCACGCCGCTGTCGAGACCGGCAATCGCCACTTCCGGCTTGACCGTCGAGCCCGGTGCGTACAGGCCACGCAGCACTCGGTTGAACAGTGGCCGGTCAATGGAATCGCGCAGCGCCGCATACTGTTTGAAGCTGATGCCGGTGACGAACAGGTTGGGGTCGAAGCTTGGCTTGCTGACCATCGCCAGCACGTCACCGGTTTCCGGGTCCAGTGCAACCACGGAGCCGCGTCGATCACCCAGCGCGTTTTCCGCCGCAGCCTGCAAATGCGCGTCCAGCGTGAGGGTAATGTTCTTGCCCGGCACCGGGTCAGTGTGTTTCAGCACGCGCAGCACGCGGCCCTGGGCGTTGGTTTCGACCTCTTCATAGCCTACGTGGCCGTGCAGCTCAGACTCGTAGAAGCGCTCGACGCCGGTCTTGCCGATGGACTGCGTGCCGCGATACTCGTTATCGAGATGGGCCGCTTCCTTTTCGTTGATGCGGCCGACGTAGCCGATCGAATGCGCGAAATGGGCGCCCAACGGGTAATGGCGAACGAACTGCGCCGCCACGTCCACGCCCGGCAGCAGGTACTGATTGACCGCTAGAATAGCGATCTGCTCTTCGGTGAGTTCATAGAGCAATGTTGCCGGTTCGAACGGATGACGGACCTGCTTCAGTTCTTTGTCGAACAGAATCCGGTCTTCGTCGGGCAATTCCAGCAGGGTCATCAGTTCGTCGATCACCTTGTGCCAGTCGCCGGCGCGTTCACGGGTCAGGGTCAGGTTGAAACTGGGGCGATTGTCGGCAAGCACTTCGCCATTGCGGTCAAAGATCAAACCGCGCTCGGGCGGGATCGGCAGCACGTGAACACGGTTGTTTTCGGAAATGGTCGAGTGATAGTCGAACTCGGTGACTTGCAGGAAATACATGCGCGCGACCAGACAGGCAGCCAGCAGGCCGACCAGCACCGCGCAGGCAATCAGGCGCTGATTGACCAGCCGCGTCTCTTTTTCGTGGTCTTTCAGGGGAATTGGATTGGGCATTTCTACAGCTTCTCGGTGAAGGGCAAACGGCGCAACTAAACGTGTATATAAAGATTTCGGCGCGCACCATACCAAGAAGCGGCTGATTACAGGCGATCAAGCCGACAATCACAGGATGAAAAATCTGTCAGAAAAGACTCATTCGGGCGTGATCTGCAGCGTATTCGACGCTTCGCGGGCCTGCATGATGCGCGGCAGATTGGTCTCGATCCAGGTGACGAGGGTTTCAACCTGCAAGGCGACCTCTTCGCCCATTGGGGTCAAGCGGTACTGAACATGCGGAGGCACTATCGGCAACGACTTGCGGCTGACGAAACCATCATGCTCCAGATGTTGAAGCGTTTGCGCGAGCATTTTCTCGCTTACCCCGCCGATCTTGCGGCGTACTTCGCTGAAGCGATGCATGCCACCCCGCAACACCACCAGCACCAGCACGCCCCAACGGCTGCAGACATGATTGAGCACCACCCGCGAAGGACAGTCAGTGGCCAGCACCTGGCCCTGACGGACCAGCGCCAATAGCGTCTCGGCCGCTTCCGGCGGGAAGCCTTGCTGCATAACACCTGATTGCCGGGTACTTGATTGCGAAGCGGATTCGCTCATGACACTTACCTTTTTGTACGTACTCACTAAAGGTAAGCATCATGACTATGCTGGCGCTTCCTTTCAACCTGATTCAAGGAATCATTCCATGATCGTTGTCACCGGTGCCACAGGCCAGCTTGGCCGCCTCGTCATTGAACAGTTGCTCAGCCGCGTACCCGCTTCGCAAATCATCGCCGCCGTGCGCAGTCCGGAAAAGGCCGCCGATCTGTCCAGGCAGGGTACTCAGGTTCGTCAGGCCGACTATTCACAGCCTGCGACACTCGACAGTGCATTTGCCGGTGCCGACAAAGTGCTGCTGATTTCCTCCAGCGAAGTGGGTCAGCGCCTGCCGCAGCACAAGGCGGTGATTGATGCGGCCAAGCGCGCCGGGGTCAAGCTGCTGGCCTACACCAGCGTTCTGCGTGCCAAGACCTCGGCATTGAGCCTGGCCAGGGAGCACAGCGAAACCGAAGAGTACCTGAGCGCCAGCGGCCTGCCGTTCGTGTTGCTGCGCAATGGCTGGTACACCGAAAACTACACCGCAGGCATTCCGGGCGCACTGACCCATGGCGCGGTCATGGGCAGTGCCGACGAGGGTCGTATCAGCTCTGCTTCGCGTCTGGATTACGCCGAGGCGGCCGCAGTGCTGCTGACATCGGAAACGACACAGGCTGGTAAGGTGTATGAGCTGGCAGGCGACGAGTCCTACACGCTGTCCGAATTTGCAGCGCAGTTGTCGACGCAGAGCGGCAAGTCCCTGCCTTACGTCAACCTGCCACAGGCCGAATTCGAAGCCGCGCTTATCCAGGCAGGCCTGCCTGACTTCGTGGCCCGGTTGCTGGCAGATTCCGATGCCGCTGCTGCCAAGGGCGCCCTGTTCGATGACAGTCGCCAGTTGAGCGCGCTGATCGGCCGCCCGACCACCCCGCTTTCGGCAACCATCGCCGAGGCACTGAAAGGCTGAGCACAGCAAACCCGATCGAATGATTTGCCACGGTGAAGGTCCGAGTTATTACGAGGCATTAAGCCATCGCCTGATACCAAAGACTGGGAGTCTTCACATGAACAGCAAATCGTTGATCGCCTGCATGACCTTGCTCGGCTGCTTTTCCGCCGTCACCCTGCCCGTTCACGCGGCAGAGACGGCGGACCCGAAAGTCACCGAATCCAAGGACAACGTCCATGAGCTGGAAGTAGGCTCCCGCGTTCCGGAAAAATATCGCCGCAGCGACCTGGAAGTGAAGGACTGGAAAAGCAAAGGCCTGGAAACACCCGCCAAGGAAAGCGAATGGGTAAAGATTAACGACAAGTACGTGCGTTTCCAGAAGGTCAATGGCCAGATCATGGACATCGTGCCGGTCAAGAAGTAAGGCGCAGCCTGCTTCGCCAGTGCTCTGCGTGAACATGTCCGAGCGCCGCAGGGCGCCGTGCAGGGCATGCCAGCGCAGAGTTCGTCTCGACAGGCCAACATCGCATGAGCGATGGCCAATATCGCTCAGCATCCGGTACTCTCGTCGCTCTGCCGACGGGATATCAGCATGAACCGCAACGAACCCAGCAAATCGACCGCAACCCCTTTTTTCTGGCGCGATGAGCACCTTTCGTTCATCGAAGCCCGTTCTGTAGAGGATGGCCGACGGGTCTGTTACGCGCCTCACTCGCATGAAATCTTTTCCGTCGGCGCGATCACTGCTGGACAGAGCACCTATGTGCATGAAAAGACCTCACAGTGCGTCACGTCAGGCACTGTAGTGTTGATGAATCCGGGCGACGTGCATGCCTGCAACCCGATCAATGACCAGGCCTGGTCGTATCTGATGCTCTATGTGGACAGCGGCTGGCTGGGCGACATTCAGGGCGAAACGGGGTTGAATGCCGGGCACGGTTTTCAACCATTGCCCCATACGCACAGCGATGATTCGATCCTGTTCGCTGCATTGACTGCGCTGTTCCAGACGCTGACTGATACGAGAATCGATACGCTGCAAAAACACTGCTCAGCCGTGGCCTTCTTTACCCTGATGCTGGAGTCACTCGGCACGGCACCGGCACGGCCCCGCCCACCATCACCTCGCGTTGCCCGAGCCGCCGAATACATCAACGACAATTTCACCCGGCCCATCAGGCTTTCCGACATTTGTGCCGCAGCCAATCTCTCGGCGTCCTACCTGATTCGCTCGTTCGAACAGCGCTATCATCTGACTCCGCATGCCTACCTGCTCAATCGGCGGATCCAGCATGCCCGCAGACAGCTGAAAAGCGGCAAGATGATCGCCGATGTTGCTCAGGAGGCAGGCTTTGCCGATCAGGCGCACTTTCAACGTGAGTTCAAAAAGCATCTGGCAGCAACGCCAGGGCAGTATCGGCTGTGATGACACGGGTCAGATCAGCAGATATACCGCGCAGCCAGCCAGTAGTAGCGCCATGATGCGGTTGAAGACGCGCACACTTGCCGCGCTGCGCAAGCAATGCCCAAGAAAGCTTCCGGCAAAGACCCAGCAGCCCAGCGACAGATAGCACACCACGCAGTAGATTCCTGCGAATTGCCAGATCAAGGCAGCCTCGCCGTTGGCGACAAAAACTCCCATGCCGGCTATCGAAGCCAGCCAGGCTTTGGGGTTGAGCCACTGCATGATTGCTCCGTGCACCAGCGAAGGACCAGCGCCCTGCCCGCTCATGTTCAGTTGTCCACTGTCGATGGCTAGTCGAAACGCCATGTACAGCAGAAATATCACGCCGGACCACTGAATGATTCGGGTCAGAAAGGGCCATTGCTGCAAGGTTTCATGCAGGCCAAAACCGATGAGCAGCAACAAAAGGGTAAAGCCCAGCGTGGCACCCAACACATGGCGCATGGCTGGTCTGACGCCATAGCGTGCACCGGCACTCAGCGCCACGATGTTGACCGGCCCGGGAGTGATGGAAGAAGCCAGTGCAAACGCGGCCATGGAAATCAGCAGACTCATGGAAAACCCCCTTGAATACGATCGGAAATGACCGGATCAAGGTAGTGACGGCAGCGAACCGCGTATTGAATGAAATTACCCTCAATTCGGTTCAGCCTGCCCGACCCTCTGATGCGTGACCAAAACCATTGCTTTTTTGTCCACTTGGCTTACAAATGCACTGTCATGTGCCTGTCACTCTCACTGCCACCTTTTCTGCGAGCCCGCTCCATGTCCAGAACCGTCGCCATTGCCTTCGCTTGCCTGCTTTCAACCACTGCCCATGCGGCCTGCCCGGCTGCGACCCCGGTCGACACGGCGCGCTGGATCTACGAGAAGCACCAGGATTTTTATCTGAATGGCAAAGGCAGCGCTGATTATTTGTCCAAACCTCTGCTGAGCCTGCTCAAGAAGGACTGGGCTTGCCAGAACGGCGATCAATGCGCCGTCAGTGCCAACCCGTGGACCGATGCGCAGGACGGGGATGTGCAGAAGCCGATCGACTGGAAGCTGGTGTCCAACTCGGACAAGCAGGCGGTGGTCGAAATGACCTATAACCTGGGTTACAAGGATGCCCCGCAGCAGCCGGTCGCCAGCCAGACGACACGCCTGCTGCTGGCAAAAAATGCCAGCAGTTGCTGGGTGCTGGAGAACCTTCAGGGGCCACAGGGCGTTGCCTTGATGCAGAGCCTGGAGGAATTTCCCTACGAAGGTGATTGATCGGCCTTGAAACAATCCGCCATTCTCGGTATCACAGGCACTTGAATTTCACGAGCGAGCACCATGAATACCTTTGAGCAATCGATTATTGAGGCTGCGCAGGCCGCCACGCCCAATAACACCGATGCCGAACGCGAAGCCGCCAGAGTCGCCGCCACGCAGGCGGTAGCCGAAATCATGTCCACGCGCAGTGGACTGGACCGCACGCTGGCACTGGCCGAGTTGCTGGATTCCTATTCGGAACACGATGATCAGGAAGATGATTAGGCTGATCGGCACGATGCGAAAAAATGATTGGCCTGTTTATTTATCTGCGGCATTAAAGAAAGCCGACCTTGCCGCCGACAACTCGGTTGGGTGGATTGATGATAGCCACCCGTTCATTTAGTGCGCTCGGATGCGACCTATAAGGGCACCATCCGTGCAGATCGAACAAATGCAAGACATCCAGGCCTACGTCAGGCGCACCGCCGACGAGCTAGAGCGAGTTTCGGCCAACCTCGCCGGGCATCTCCTCTACCTCGAGCGAACCTCCCGTGCACATGAAGCGCAAGAAGTCAGTGAGCGGATCATCGGCCTGCGTGCATCCGTAGATGGCCTTCGCGGTGTGTTCCGTTAACCGCCACTAGTTGTCCACGGCCTGCGACAGCGGTCTCGCTACGTCCTCCAGAGACTTGCGCTCGGCAGCCGCACCCCATATCGCCTGCACCAGCGCCGCCAGCAACATCAGCCCGGCGCCGATCAGATAACCGATCAACACATTGCTGCGCTCACCTGTTTCAATCAACTCCCCAAACAGGGTCGGGCCAATCATACCGCCCAGCCCCGTACCGAACGCGTAGAACACTGCGATTGCCAACGCGCGGATTTCCAGTGGAAAGGTTTCCGCCACTGTCAGGTAGGCCGAGCTGGCCGCTGCCGACGCAAAGAAGAAAATCACCATCCACGCAATGGCCTGCTGGGTCACGTCCAGCACACCTTGCTGGAACAGGTAGCCACTGATTGCCAGCAGTACGCCCGACAGGCCATAAGTGAGGCTGATCATCACCCGCCGGCCAATCACGTCAAACAGTCTACCCAGCAGCAGCGGACCGCAGAAATTACCCAGCGCCAGCGGCAGCACGTACCAGCCGACGCGCTCGGCCGGCACGCTATAGAAGTCGGTCAGCACCAGAGCGTAGGTGAAAAAGATCGCGTTGTAGAAAAACGCCTGGGCGGTGAGCAGCGTCAGGCCTACCAGCGAACGCTGACGAAACGTCACCAGCAACGTCCTGGCGACCTCGCCCAGCGGCGTGTGGTCTCGTGCGTGCAGGCGCAGGGGCTTGCCTGCTACGGCGGGCAATACGTGGCCCTGGCGCTGTAAGTCGGCTTCTATTTGCTCGACGATCTGCTTCGCCTGTTCAGCCTGGCCGTGTATCAACAGCCAGCGCGGGCTTTCCGGCAGCCACAGTCGCATCAGCAGAACCAGCAGACCCAATACCGCACCAATGCCGAAACACAGGCGCCAGCCCAGCTCGGCCCCGATCCACAGGGGGTCGAGCAAGACAATCGAGCCAATCGCACCGAGCGCGGCACCCAGCCAGAACGTGCCGTTGATGGTCAGGTCGACCCAGCCCCGGTAGCGGGCCGGGGTAAATTCCTGAATGGTCGAGTTGATTGCAGTGTACTCGCCACCGATGCCCATACCGGTCAGAAAGCGGAACAGCATGAAGCTCCATACGCTGAAGGAGAACGCCGTAGCGGCCGTCGCACCGACATACAGCAGCAAGGTGATGAAGAACAGCTTGCGGCGCCCGAGACGGTCCGCCAGCCAGCCAAAGAACAACGCGCCCAACACGGCACCGGCAATGTACGCGGCGCCCGCCAGGCCAATGTCGCTATTGGTGAGATTGAGCGCCGGGCTGGCTTTCAAGGCGCCGGCTACCGACCCTGCAAGGGTGACTTCCAGGCCGTCAAGCAGCCAGGTGATGCCCAGCGCCACGACCAGCAAGGTATGGAACCGCCCCCAGGGCAGTCGGTCCAGTCGGGCGGGCAAATCGGTTTCGAAGACGCTGCCCTTGTCGCTCGGTGTGCTCATGTCGGGCTACCTGACGGCTGACATTGGTGTCAGGCTTGAGAGTCGCTGCCGCCGCCCAAGTTCAGCTGATCCAGAACCACAGCAATGTAAGATTGGCCGCCAAGATCAGCCCGAACAGACCCCAGGCAGCCGTTTTCACCAGCCGGCTGTTGACGAACGGCCCCATCAGTTGTGGGTCGCTGGTAAAGCGAATCAGCGGCCAGAGCGCGAATGGCAGCTGCAGGCTCAGCACAACCTGGCTGAGCACCAGCATCTGCCCCACCGAGCTGTCACCCAGCCAGACCACACCGATCAGCGCCGGAATCAGTGCCAGCGCCCGCGTGATCAAGCGCCGCTGCCAGCACGGAATCTTTGCCTGCAGAAAACCTTCGAGCACCACTTGCCCGGCAATCGTGCCGGTAAATGTCGAGCTTTGCCCTGCCGCCAGCAGCGCGATACCGAACAGCACGCTGGCGATCGCGCCACCTACCAGCGGATCGAGCAGGTGATAGGCGTCCTGAATCTCGACCACCTCGGTATGCCCGGTCTTGTGAAAAGCGGCAGCAGCGAGGATCAGAATCGCCGCATTGATCAGCAGTGCCAGGCTCAGCGAACCGATGGTGTCGAGGCGCGCATAGCGAATGGCGCTGGCCTTGCTGGCCTGGTCCGAACCGTTGACCCGCGTCTGCACCACAGACGAATGCAGGTAAAGGTTATGCGGCATGACGGTGGCGCCCAGAATGCCGATGGCGATGTACAGCGGCTCCTGGCTGCTCAATACATCCCAACTCGGCTTCAGACCCGCGACGACGTCCGGCCAGAACGGCTTGATCAGAAACAGCTCGACGGCGAAGCAACTGGCGATGGTTGCAATCAGCCCCAGCACGATGGCCTCCAGACGGCGAAAATTGGCGCCCTGCAAGGCCAACACGATCAGCGTATCGAAGGCGGTCAGCGCCACACCGGTGGTGATGGAGACGCCGAGCAACAGATGAAACGCCAACGCTGCCCCCAGCACTTCGGCCAGATCGGTGGCGATGATCGACAACTCCGCCAGCAGCCACTGGCCCTTGGCGACCTTACGGCTGTAGCGGGCGGCCGACAGCTGCGCCAGATCACGGCCGGTAGCGATGCCCAACCGCGAACAGAGGTTTTGCAAGACCATTCCCGAGAGGCTGGCCAGCACCACCACGAACAGCAGTGAGTAGCCGAAGCGCGACCCGGCCTCGATGGCTGTCGCCCAGTTGCCAGGGTCCATGTAGCCGATGGAAACCAGCAGGCCAGGCCCGACGAACAGCATCATCTTGCGCAGCAAGGACGCGTTCGGCGGAATGGCCACACTGTCGGTAGTCGCCGAGGGGCAGAAAGGAGCGGTGGCAGTAGTGGGCAGTTTGTACGTCACGGGAACCCGGAATGCAGAAAGTTAAGGCATCATCCTAAGGTTTTACGACACATGTTGATACATCATTGCTGGCGTCATGCCTGCTGTTTTTCGCCTGCCTCTCTGCCTGACTAGGTCATCACTGCGCCGTTCTCATTTCCACGCAATTCCATCGCTTTAATGGATCCGATATAAAAAATCGAAAAATTGATCCGGTAAACAATTTTTCATCTTTTAGAGCTCGATAACCGCATTAAAAGACCAATGATTACAAATTGTAAGGAGTAGTATTCAGGCCTTAACAAGAACTCAGGATGGCCATCCATGACCTCATTACCTCATGCCGAGGCAGCCGCGAACGAGCCGTTGCGGGCAGCGTATATCTCGGCGCGCATTGACCGACTGCCTGCGGTCGCGACTATCTGGCGACTGGTCGCCCTGCTGTCTCTCGCCGGTTTTTTCGAGCTTTACGACCTGTTCCAGACCGCGTACATCAGTCCCGGCCTGATCCGCGACGGGATCTTCGCCACAGGAAGCCAGGGTCTGTTTGGTTTCTCCGATCAGGCGGCCTTCGCCTCGGCGACCTTTCTGGGGCTGTTCTTCGGTGCCAGCCTTGTCAGCCCGATTGCCGATCGTTACGGACGCCGTGCGATCTTTACCTTCGCGCTGATCTGGTACACCGTGGCCACCGTAATCATGGGCCTGCAAACCTCTGCACTGGGCGTGATAGGCATGCGCTTCGTCGTGGGTATCGGCCTGGGGGTCGAGCTGGTCACCATCGACACTTACCTGTCGGAACTGGTGCCCAAGCGCATTCGCAGTTCGGCATTCGCCTTTGCCTTCTTCATTCAGTTTTTGTCAGTCCCCAGCGTCGCGCTGATGTCGTGGTGGCTGGTGCCCCAGGACCCTTTCGGTTTTTCCGGCTGGCGTTGGGTAGTGATCAGCAGTGCAGTCTTCGCCCTGTTTGTCTGGTGGCTGCGCTCGGCGCTGCCGGAATCGCCGCGCTGGCTGGCGCAGAAGGCACGCTTCGATGAAGCCGAGCGAATCATGGACGGCATTGAGGCACGCTGCATCAAGGACCACGGCAAACCACTGGATGAGCCTGAACCGGAAAACGTAGCGCTGTCAGGCAACGGCCGATTTGCCGACATGTGGCAGCCACCCTATCGGCGCCGCGCGCTGATGCTGATTGTGTTTCATGTGTTCCAGGCCATCGGCTTCTTTGGCTTCGGCAACTGGCTGCCTGCCCTGCTCTCGGGTCAGGGCCTGAGCGTTACTCACAGCCTGGGGTATGCGTTCGTGATCACGCTGGCTTATCCGCTGGGGCCGCTGCTGTTCGTGAAATTTGCCAACCGCTTCGAAAACAAATGGCAAATCGTCGGTTCGGCGTTGGGGGCGATGATTTTTGGCAGCCTGTTCGCCTTTCAGACCAGCGCGGCAGGACTGATTTTCTGCGGGATCATGATCACGTTCTGCAACGCATGGCTGAGCTTCAGCTACCACTCGTATCAGGGTGAGCTGTTCCCGACCAACATCCGCGCCCGCGCGGTAGGCTTCTGCTACTCGTTCAGCCGACTGTCAACGGTGTTCAGCAGCCTGCTGATCGGGATATTTCTAGACCACTTCGGCACGCCGGGCGTGCTGGCCTTCATCGTCGGCAGCATGTTGATCGTGATCGTCACCATCGGCCGATTCGGGCCACGCACACGCAATCTTGCGCTGGAGCAGATCGCTCACCGATGACAGGGTGCAGGGTTGAGTGGGTTCAGGCCTGAGCCCACTCAACATTGGTGACACCAAAGTGCTCGGCATAGGGTTTCGATACCCGAGCGACCTTCTCCAGTCGATATTTCGGTATGCGTGCGAGACCTGCATCGACACTTGCGTAGTGCCATGCTTCAGCGTTATCCATATTCTCGGTTCGTATATAAAAGCTCTTGAACGAACCATTCAGCAGATAATCAATGCGGTAATGCTTTGGAAGTGCCATTGAAAGTCTGATCCTTTTTCAGCAGTGGCTTGAAGTATAGGTGACTCTATTCGTGGCGAAGAAATTCATTATTTTTTTGATGTCTGCGACCAATGAACTCTTCTTTTGGCTATATCTGTGGATCCCCAACCGCCTGGCAAGTCGTTTGGGATTGGCCCTGTCGGCACATAACTCGCGCGTGACTTCCACACACCGGCGCTTCCAGGATCCCCTGAAGCACGGACGTTGCAGTGGGTAGCGGCGCGCCGGCCAGTTGTCGACCAGTACGATCTCCTGCCGCACACGCTGGTGAGCTGCACGCTGGCAGATAAGTTCACGGGGCGCCAACCCGCCATCACCGTCGCCGCCGCGAAGTTGGCGAAGGCCTGCAGAGTATCCAGATAACGCTGCCGAAGCTCGCGGGGGCCCAACGAATCCAGGAGCGGCCTTCGGCAGACAGAATCACTGCTTAACTACCGGCCCTTCGCGCCGCGCATGGCTGATAACGTTGAAGTTGTACCGCGCGATCCGGTTATTTGATTGAACCATGAATCAATACTTGTCGCAGCGTAGAAAGTGTCAGACAACCGAATGGTATAACGCCCTCGGCGCGGCTGATGGGTTGATAGCGTTTAGCTCATGATTCAAGTAGTCAATATCGGCCATCGTTTCAAAACCACCGGCCGAAAGAACAGCCGGTGGCATTATTCATTGCGACAACGTGGAGCCGCTTGTGATTGATGCGTTTCTGTACCTTTTCAGGGCTGCCAAAGCGCCTGCCCGCCGCCCAGTTTGCGGTCCAGAAAACTGGCCGCACTGATCAACGCCAGATGGCTCAAGGCCTGTGGCGTATTGCCCAGATGATGAGCATGCGCGTCGAACTCTTCGGCGTACAAGCCCAACGGATTGGCGTAACGCAGCAACTGCTCGAACTCCAAGTGCGCCTGTTCGACCCGACCGGCGCGAGCCAGGCATTCGACGTACCAGAACGAGCAAGCCACGAAGGCGCCCTCCTCACCTGCCAGGCCATCATCATGATCGTCGTCGTTGCGGTAACGGAACACCATTCCGTCACGCACCAGCGCGGCCTCGATGGCATCCAGCGTCGCAAGCCATTTGGGATCATTGGCACCGACGAAGCGCACCAACGGCATCAGCAACATCGAGGCGTCCAGATTGCGACTGCCCTTGTGCTGCACGAAGTGCCCCAGGTCGTCGTTCCAGAAGTTCTCCCAGATATCGTTGTGGATCTCCTCGCGCACCTTGGTCCAACGCTCGAACGGCCCCGACAGTGAACGCTTGAAGGCAAGACGCAGTGCCCGGTCCAGCGCTACCCAGCACATAAGCCGGGAGTGCAGGAAGTGCTGATCGCCGCCGCGCATTTCCCAGATGCCCACGTCCCTGTCGTTCCAGTGCTCGCACACATAGTCGACCTGACGCACCACATGTTGCCAACCGTCGTGCGAGATGGCGTCGCCGTACTTGTTGGCCAGGTACACGGCATCCATCAGCTCACCGTAGATATCCAGCTGAACCTGCTTGTACGCTTCGTTGCCGATGCGTACCGGCTGCGCACCGCCGTAGCCGGACAAGTGATCGAGATTATCTTCCGGCAGCTCGGCGTGGCCATCCAGCGCATAGAGAATGCCGAGTTTCTCGGTCTGTTCGCAGCAGTCATCCAGTCGCCCACGCACCCAGCTCATGAAGGCATTGGCTTCATCGGTGTACCCCAGGCGCATGAACGCATACACGGTGAACGACGCGTCACGTATCCAGGTGTAACGGTAATCCCAGTTACGTTCGCCGCCCTCGGTTTCCGGCAGCCCGAACGTCGCGGCCGCGACAATGCCGCCGTGCTTGCGCGAGGTCAGCAGCTTGAGCGCCAACGCCGAACGGGTGACCATTTCACGCCAGCGCCCGGTGTATTGCGATTGCCCGGACCAGCGCCGCCAGAACTTCAAGGTGTCATCGAAATAGCGCGAGCATTTGCCCGCAGCAACGTTCGGATCGTCAATTCCGCCAAGGATGAACTCGATGGTCTGGCCCTTGTGCATATGAAATTCGGCCACGGCGTCGTGCTGCTCGAGACGCAACGGCGTCGCCGCCGACAGGCGCATGCCCGGTTGCCCGGCGGCTTCGAAACAGATGTCCTCACCCTCGACCCGCGCGGTGGTGTCGGCGCGGCTGTAATCCATGCGCACTCGGCAGCGCATGCGCAGCGTGGCTTGGCCAAAGCGCACCTGAACGCGGCGCACGATGCGCGGCAGATCGTCCTTGTCCTCGCCGATCGGCATCAGGTCGGTGACTTCCACCACCGCGTCCTCGGAAATCCAGCGGGTTTGCAGGACGTTGGTGTCCGGCAGGTAGATTTGCAGCCGCCTGGCGTCAGGCAGATCGGGCGCCAGCTGAAAGATCCCGGCGTCGGGCGTGTCCAGCAACGCGGTGAAAATCGACGGGCTGTCGAAGTCCGGCCAGCAACAGAAATCGATACTGCCGGTGTCGGCGATCAGGGCAGCACTGCGCATGTCGCCGATGATGCCGTGATCCTCGATACGGTTTTGCGCCTCTGCGGAAAAATCAGCCATTGCCTCGGAACTCCGGATAGAGGGTCATGCCCCCGTCGATGAACAGGGTGGTGCCATGCACATAATCCGAGGCATCGGAAGCCAGCCAGAGCACAGCATTGGCGACATCTTCCGGCTCGCCTATACGACCATAAGGGATCAGCTTGAGCATTTCCTTCTCGGCGTCGCCCTTGCGTGCATCGGCATTGATCGGCGTACGGATGGCACCTGGGGCAACACTGTTGACGCGAATTTTCAGCTCGCCGACTTCCTGAGCGATGCTGCGCATCAACAGGTCGACGCCGCCCTTGGACGCTGCGTAATTGACGTGCCCGGCCCATGGAATCAACTGGTGCACTGAACTCATGTGAATGATCTTGCCCATTGCCCGCGACACACCGGGGCGCATGCCCTGCTTGATGAACTGGCGCAATGCAGCGCGGGCGCAGAGAAACTGCCCGGTCAGGTTGACGTTAATGACGGTATTCCAGTCTTCCAGCGTCATGTCGACGATCGACGCGTCCTTCTGCAAGCCGGAATTGGCGACCAGAATATCCACGGCGCCGAAATGTTCGATGGTCTGTGCAAACAGCCGCTCGACGTCTTCTTCTTTCGAAACGTCGGCACCCACAGCCAGCGCCTTGCCCCCGGCCGCGCGAATCTCTTCGGCCAGCTTCTCGGCAGGTTCAGGCTTGGAGTTGTAGTTGATCACGACGGCGGCACCGGCCTCTGCCAGCGCGCGCGCGGCACCTGCGCCCAGACCGGAACTGGCGCCGGTAACGATTGCGACTTGTTGCTTGAGTGAGATGTGCATCAATTTCAGCCTCGGAGTAAGCGTATTAGTGCTGACTGGCGAGGCTGAAATTAAGTTCAGTGCAGGTTATGGCGCGGGGTTTGGCTGCGAGGTGTGAATGGCCTCGATACCGGCGATGACTTCATCGGACAGCGTGACGTCGATGCTCTCCAGATTGATCTTCAGTTGATCGAGTTTCGTGGCGCCAATGATGTTACTGGTCACGAACGGCCGACTGGTCACGTAGGCCAGCGCCATCTGCGAAGGATCCAGACCATGCTCGCGGGCCAGCGCGACGTACCTGGCTGTAGCCGTGACGGCCTGCGGATTGTTGTAGCGCTGAAAACGCTCGAACAGGGTCAGACGGCCATCGGCCGGACGTGCGCCATCCAGGTACTTGCCCGCCAGCACACCGAACGCCAGTGGCGAGTACGCCAGCAGGCCGATCTGTTCGCGAATGGCGATTTCCGCCAGACCGACTTCAAACGTGCGGTTAAGCAGGTTGTAGGGGTTCTGGATCGAGACGGCACGTGGCAGATCGAGGGTTTCGGCAAGGTGCAGAAAACGCTGAGTGCCCCATGGCGTTTCGTTGGAGAGGCCGAAGTGACGAATCTTGCCCGCCTTGACCAGATCGCCCAGTACCGACAGAGTCTCTTCGATTTCGACGGCCTGATCATCCGGGTCGTGGGTGTAACCGAGTACGCCGAAGAAGTTGGTCTTGCGATCCGGCCAGTGCAACTGGTACAGGTCCAGGTAATCGGTATTAAGGCGCTTGAGGCTGGCTTCCAGCGCCGCAGTGATGTTCTTGCGGTCGAGGCGCGGATTGCCATCGCGGATATGATCCATACGACCTGGACCGGCGACCTTGCTGGCCAGTACCCAGTCGTTGCGGTCGCCGTACTTCTTGAAGTACTCGCCGATGATGCTTTCGGTCTTGGTGTAGGTCTCGCCACGCGGCGGCACCGGGTACATTTCTGCGGTGTCGAGGAAGTTGACCTTGGCATCCTTGGCCATACGAATCTGTTCGAATGCTTCATCCTGGGTGTTCTGCTCGCCCCAGGTCATGGTGCCCAGACAGATCGCGCTGACCGACAGATCGGTTTTGCCCAATTTACGAAATTGCATCGATGTCTCCGTTTGATTCAAAAAGATACAGCCTGAAACAGGGCTCCCATAAAACGCCGACTGGTCATTCACTGCAACACTTTTTATCCGGTTTCACCTAGCGATAACCCTGCGCCTGCAGATCGAACAGCGCGGCGTAGCGCCCTGCGGTGGCGATCAGGCTGTCATGATCACCGCGTTCCAGCACTCGCCCGTGCTCCAGCACCACAATGTGTTCGGCGTTGCGCACGCTGGAAAACCGATGCGATATGAGTAGCGTCATGCGCCCTTTGGCGTACTCGCGAAAATGCTCGAATACTGCCGCTTCTGCGCCTGCGTCCAGCGCGGCAGTCGGCTCGTCGAGAATCAGGATATCGGCGTCGCGGCGCATGTAAGCGCGTGACAACGCGATTTTCTGCCATTGCCCGCCGGACAGCTCCTGGCCTCCCGCAAACCAGCGACCCAATTGTGTGGCGTAGCCTTTGTCGAGCTGTTCGATGAACTGCGCGGCCATGCCCTGCGCCGCCGCTTCGCGCCAACGGCCTTCATCATGGAAGGCCTGAGTGTCGCCAACGCCGAGGTTCTCGCCGACCAGAAACTGATAGCGAATGAAGTCCTGAAAAATCACGCCGATGCGCGAGCGCAAGGCGTCTTCATCCCACTCCTGCAGGTCGCTGCCGTCCAGCAGAATGCGGCCTTGATCAGGTTGGTAAAGACGCGTCAGCAGCTTGATCAAGGTGGTTTTTCCCGAGCCGTTCTCGCCCACCAGGGCGACGCTGCGCCCCGGCGCCAAGTGCAGATCGATGTTTTCCAGTGCCGGACGGCTGGTCCCCGGATAAGTGAAACTGACGTTCTCGAAGCGCATGCCATCACCGGGCTGCGCGCCCACGGTCAGGCTGCCGGCAGACGGCGTAACCGGCTGACCGAGGTAGACATACAGGTCGGCCAGATACAGCCCGTCCTCGTATAAACCACTGATGGCGCTGAGACTGCTGCTTACTGCGGCCTGCCCCTGCTTGAACAGCACCAGGTACATGGTCATCTGCCCCAGGGTGATCCGCCCGTGCACCGCATCGACCACCACCCAGGCGTAGGCCAGGTAAAACGCAGCCGTGCCGAGCAGGCCGAGCAGGAAGCCCCAACCATCACGGCGCACCGTCAGGCGCCGGTCTTCGGCATACAGACGCTCGAAGGTGTCGCGGTAACGCTTGAGCAGCAGCGGCGCGAAGCCGAACAGCTTGACCTCTTTGATGTAGCCCTCGTGGGAGAGCAGTGTTTCGATGTAGTTCTGCCGACGGGTTTCCGGAGCACGCCGGGTAAACAGGCGGAACGCGTCGCCGGAAAAATGCGCCTCGGCAAAGAACACCGGCAATGCGCCGAGCACCAGAATCAGCAACGCCCAGGGCGAGAAATGCACCAGCAGTACGGCAAAGCTGATCAGCGAAATGAGGTTTTGCAGCAATCCCAGGGATTTGGTCACCAGTGCCAGCGGCCGGGTCGAGGCTTCACGCCGGACGCGCACCAGCTTGTCGTAAAACTCCGAGTCTTCGAACTGCGACAGCGACAGGGTCTGGGCCTTCTCCAGAATCAGGGTATTGACCTTCTGCCCCAGCAGCACGCGCAGCAACGCCTGCTGCACGGAAAGCCCGCGCTGTGCTGCCGCGAGCAAAGCCAGCACACCGGCTTCGAACAACACATAGCGCAACACCGGCCATAACGGTGCTTCGCCTGCGCTGGCGTGCAACTGCATGGCAGCGACCACCGCATCGACGATGCGCTGGCCTAACCAGGCGGCCAGCGCCGGCAGCAAGCCGGCGATCAGCGTGGCGACGATCAGGCCGATGGACAGCGCTCGGGAAGTGGTCCAGACCAGATGCATCGCGCGCAAGGCCTGGTGCATGAACGAAATGAAACGCTTGAAAACCGGCATACGCTTAAAAACTCTTCAGACAGGTCGAACCCCCATGTCGGGCGGCCATCATACGACCACAGGTTCGTTGAAAAACAGGAAACTCATCATGAAAGATGCTTACAACCTGCAACGCTTTGTCGATGCCCAGCAACCGCTGTTCCAGCACGTATTGACGGAACTCGAAGCCGGGCAGAAACGTTCCCACTGGATGTGGTTCGTGTTCCCGCAGATCCACGGGCTGGGGCGCAGCGACACGGCGCGACACTACGCAATCACCGACATCGACGAGGCCCGGGCTTACCTGCAACATCCTGTATTGGGCCCGCGTCTGGAACAGTGCGCCGGCATCATTGCTCCTCAGGTAGAACGTTCGGCACGACAGATCTTCAGCTCGCCTGATGACATGAAACTGCATTCGAGCATGACCCTGTTCAGCATCGCAGCGCCTGAGCGACCTGTGTTTCAAAAGGTGCTGGATACGTTTTTCGAGGGCAAGCGGGATGCGATGACGGTGAAACTCCTGTCACGTTGATTCAAACTCACTTCGGTGCGCGCTGTACGCAACGCTCGCGTCGGTCGTCGACGCGCTCGGCAAACCAGGCGGTGGTGAGGTTACGGGTGATTTTCGGGCTTTTCAGGTTGATGCCTGGCAGGATCGCTCTGGGCAACGGTTTGCCAGCTGCCCTGTCCGCCAGTGCGAAGACCTTGCTGTACAGGTCGGTCTCCTCGAATTCCAGCGTGTCGCCCTGCTTGAGCTGGCTCCATATCTGCGACTTGTTCATGCCCAGTCGATCGCCAAGGGTGCGCACCGCAAGCTCGGTGGAGCCCGGCGAGGTGGAGTCAAAGCGGATCAGATCGCCATCCAGCGCCAGCTCGATGCCGGTCGCCCGACTCACGGCATTCTGGAAGGCAGCATTGCGGCTTGCGTACCAGCCGGCATTGAAGTCGGCAAAACGGTACAGCGACTGGGTGTAGTTGACCGGGTAGCCCAGCAGGTGGGCGATACCGAAGTACATGCCGCCACGGCGGGTGAAGACTTCGCGACGAATCGAACCATCGACCGTGTAGGGGTAATCCTCGGCGTGTTTCTCGGCAAAGGCGATGCTGACCTGCATCGGCCCGCCGGTCTTGACCGGATTGAAGTTGCCGAACAACGTCTGCCCCAGCGGCACCATGCCGATGAAATCATCGAAGATCGCGCTGAGGTCTTTCTCGGTGCGCGCAGAATCGAGGCGTTTGCCGTAAGTCTTGCCGTCCGGCGAGCGCACGCGCAATGCAGTGGCGATCAGCGCATTGGGAATGTGCAGCCGCGCCGCGCGGCGGTTGATTTCGGCGCGGGCGATGCGGCCCATGTCCGGCACCGCAGGATCGACCTGAAAGGTCGACTCCTGCTCGGTAACGGCCATCACCGAACACAGGTTTTCGGTGGTCAGCGGGATCTTCTGCGCAGCAAACGCGGCATGAATATCCGTAGCCCACGCCTGGCGATCCGTCACATTGGCAGGCATCAGACGCACGATCTGCGCACGCGCCTGTTCAGGCGTCAGTTCGGGTTCCTGGACGCGCTGCGTGCCACAGCCTGCCAACACCAGTAGCCCGACGCTCAGCAGGAGCGATTTGCATAGCCTTCGATTCAATCCATGACTCCTGTCTGGTTCGCGCTTCGACGCGCTGTTCACTTCAGAAGGCTTTTTATCTCAAAAGACCGACCAGTCGACCCGCGCGCTGAGTTTCTCCAGCGCAGCCATACCGACAAGGGAATTGCCCGCTGCGTTCAACTCCGGGGACCATACACAGACCGAAGCACGTTCGGGCACGATCGCAACGATACCACCGCCTACCCCGCTCTTGCCCGGCAGGCCTACGCGATAGGCGAAATTGCCGGCTTCGTCGTACAGGCCGCTGGTGGCCATGATCGAGTTGACCTGGGTGGCCTGTCGCGCCGTAAGGACCTGCTCGCCGCTGTGCGCGCAAAAGCCCTGATGGGCCAGAAACCCGAACGCCTTGGCCAGGTCGATGCAGTTCATGCTCAGCGCACAATGATGAAAGTAGCTGCGCAGCACGTCTTCCACATCGCCGTGAAAATTATCGAAGGATTTCATCAGATAGGCCGCCGCAGCATTGCGCGAACGGTGCTGGTATTCGGAGTCAGCGACTTTGGAGTCGGAGGTGATCGCCCGATTGCCGCACAGGCGTCGAACGAAGTCGCGCATTGACAGTGACGGTGCTGCAAACCGCGCCTGGTTGATGTCGCAGATCACCAGCGCACCGGCATTGATGAACGGGTTGCGCGGCCTGCCCTGCTCGAATTCCAGTTGCACCAGCGAGTTGAACGGCTGGCCGGAAGGCTCGTGCCCGAGGCGCTGCCAGATCTCCTCGCCCGAGTGACCGATGGCTTGTACCAGGCTGAACACCTTGGAAATGCTCTGTATCGAAAACGCTGTTTCGGCGTCACCGGCGCTGAACACCTGACCATCGTTGCCGTACACCGCGATGCCCAGCTGATCTGGCCGGACCTCGCCCAGCGCCGGGATGTAATCGGCTACCTTGCCCTGGCCAAGCAAAGGTCTTACTTCATCGAGGATTTCGTTCAGCAGGTCTTGCATGTGTGCGCCCCTTGTTTTGGCTGCGCACACTACACCAACCTCAAGCGCCTCGCATCACTGCGTTGCAGGCTCAGGTCTTGTAGTCGGTGTCGTTACGCTCCAGCTCGCGAATCAGGGCATTCCAGTGCCGTGCGACACCCGGCGCATGCCCGTCCTTGATGGCCTTTGCCTGCTGCTCCACCCTGGCAATGACCTCGCGCGGCGGGAACACCAGTTCGGCGTTACCCGCCGACTGCGCTGCAATCTGAATATTGCAGGCGTACTCGAGGGCATGAAGCTGCTGGAACGCATGCTCGACACTCACCCCGCCGGTCAGCAACCCATGGTTGCGCAGGATCATCACGCTTTTGTCACCCAGGTCGGCGACCAGCCGTTCGCGTTCACTCAAGTCCAGCGCAATGCCTTCATAGCCGTGGTAAGCCACCCGGCCGGAGAAGGCAATCGAGTGCTGAGAGATAGGCAGCAGCCCGTCCTTTTGGGCCGACACGGCGATACCGTCACGGGTGTGGGTGTGCAGCACCGCTTGCAGGTCGTGGCGTGCAGCATGAATGGCGCTGTGGATCACGTAACCGGCGTAGTTGATACCCAGCCCGGTGGGGTCATCGACAATCGTCCCGTCAGTATCGACCTTGACCAGGTTGGACGCGGTGATTTCATCGAACAGCAGCCCGAACGCGTTGATCAGAAAGTGCTCGTCGGGGCCCGGCACGCGTGCCGAGAAATGCGTATAGATATGATCGGTCCAGCGCTTGAGCGCCGCCAGCCGATAGGCCGCCGCCAGCTTGACCCGGACTTCCCATTCCTCCGGCGACACTCTGTCGCGCACGCTGCCGCTGCCGCTACCCGACGGCGTCGTACCTGAGTGGGCTGGCAAAGCGCTGACATTGCTCATGGTATTGCTCCTGGATGACTGCTGACTGATCAGCAAGACTAGGCGTATGGGGATTCAATTAAAAATCACATTTACTTCTAAGCTAATTATAAAAAATGAGAATATTAAAGTCTGTCCTGCTACCGGGTTTTCATGTGTCCACGAGGGTCTATTAATGTTCCTAAAGGGTATTTAAATAAATTTTTATATAGCGATATGCTCCAGTATTGGCACCCCCCATGGAGCATCGCATGTCCAATACCGCAAGATTTCTGCTCCTTATCAGCGCGTCACAGCGGCCGACGCTCCGCGTCACACAGCGGTTTTTTGATGTCAGGTAGATTGGGGTTCGACTCAGGTCACCTTTTCGCCACTCGGCGAGTCACTTTGATGGGGCCAAAGTGACCAAAGCCCCTGGCTCCGTTTCCGGCCCGACTTCGTAGGGTTCCTTCGCCCTGTCACTGACGTCGCAATTTGCGTCGTCAGTGCCATCGCGCCAAAAAAGCGCTTTCGTTTATGTGCAGTGCCCAGGAGCAAGGCATAGCGTCGTATTGCAGCATCACGAGCTTTATGCAAACGCAACGTATTGGAACGACAGTCAGCGGCAAATCGCGCTACCAGTTATACGTCACCTTGCCGTAGTAATAAGCGCCGCTGTACCCGTAGGGAGAGAATGTGCTGTAGGCCAGGTTGCCGCCGCTGGAGGAGAAGTCGTTGAGCTTTTCCGGGTATTTGTCGGTGACGTTGTCGCCGCCCAGAGTGAAGACCCAGCTCTTGAGTTTGTAGTCGACCGCCAGGTCCAGCAGCCAGGCGGCGCTGAAGGTCTGGTCGTTGACCTTGTCGGCCTGATAGCTGGTGAACTCGCCGTAGCGGACCAGGTTGGAGTGCAGCGCCCAGTTGCCGAGCGTCAGGTCATTGCCCAGTGTCAGTTTGTGTTGTGGCGTGGTGTCACCCAGCAAACCGATGCGCTCCCTGCGATCTACCCGCACCAGATTCACTCCCAACTGATCGAGAATCGCCGGGTTGGCCTTCACGTCGGTGACTTTGGTGTGGTTGTAGTTGTAACCCACCGTGCTGTTCCAGCGCACACCGTTGTCGAACTGGTAGCGGTAATTGGCGACCAGATCGACGCCATCGGTGCTGGTGTCCGTGGCGTTGGTGAAATAGCGGGCACTGGTGTAGTTGATATCGCCTACGCCATTACTGCGCAGGTAATTGATGGCGGTGTTATTGAGCACCAGATTGGAGGACAGCGAGATACGGTCCTGAATGTCGATGCGGTAGACGTCGGCAGTCACGGTCAGGCTGTCCAGCGGCTGGAGTACCAGGCCCAGGCTGTAGTTGCGGGACTTTTCCGGCTTGAGGTCTTCGGCACCCAACAGTTGTGCAACGTTACTGCCGGCCGGAAACGTGCCCGCTTCCTGGATGGTGTTGCCAATCAGTTGCGACGACGTGAAGGTAAAGTTCTGTTGCGCCAGCGAAGGCGCGCGGAAGCCTGTCGATACGCTGCCTCGCAAGGCCACCTGCGGAGTGAAATCGTAGCGCGCTGACAGCGAACCGCTGACATTGGACCCGAAATCGCTGTAGTCCTCGTGGCGGACGGCAGCCGACACACCGAGCTTTTCGGTCAGATTGGTTTCCAGGTCCAGGTACTGTGCGAAGTTATGCCGCGAGTAACTGCCTGCATCCGCCGAGCGGAAACCGCCCAGCCCGGAACTGCCGGTCTGGAAATACGACTCCGCCTGCCCTGCCTCGATCTGATAGCCCTGACGCAGGTATTCCGCGCCAAACGCAACCGATACCGGATAAGGCAACCACGCTGCATTGAATTCTCTGGAAAGGTCGAGGCTCAGTTGCTTCTGATCATTGGTCAGCGTGCCGTTGTAGAAGGAACGCGGCGTGTTCAGTCCCAATGAGGTGTTGATGGTTTTGGTGCGCAGCTCATAAGCGTTTTTGCCATAGTTGGCGGACACGTCGTAGTGCCAGTCATACGCCAGCTCTCCCCGCAGGCCAGCGACCAGCGAGGTGTCTTCGAGCGTGCCGTTGATCAGCGGCAGATAGCCGTTGGGATAAATCGCCGCAATGTTATTTGAAGCATTGCTCGGCCGATAGAACGCGGCGGTTTCGCCACGCCGCTTGCTGTAGCCCCCGAAACTGTAGAACTCCGCCGCGTCATTGAAGCTGTATTCAGCGTTGTACTGCAGCTTGCCCTCATGCGTCTGCGGCTCACCCTGGCGGAACACCTGCTGACCGTAAGTGGTGGACCCGATACTGGACGCTCGAAAGTCGTCACCGGCGCGGTTGGTGTAGTCGTTGTTGACCCCTTCACCGGAAAGGTTGAACGCGCCATTGTCGCCCAAGGCAAAACCGGTATTGCCCGACACCTGACGCTGGATACCGTCGCCCTTCTTGTATTGGCCGTACTGGCTGGAAATCGACCCGCCATGGTCCGCGCTCTTGAGAATGATGTTGATCACCCCGGCGATGGCGTCGGACCCGTAACGTGCCGACGCACCGTCGCGCAGGACTTCGATATGGTCGATGGCCGACAGCGGAATGGCATTCAGGTCGGCAGGTGCCGAACCACGTCCGACCGCCCCGCCCAGATTGACGAAAGCAGATGTGTGGCGGCGCTTGCCATTGACCAGCACCAGCACTTGATCCGGCGACAGGCCGCGCAGTTGCGCCGGACGCGTCAGCTCCGCACCGTCCACCAGGCTCGGCCGGGGGAAATTGATCGAAGGGATCAAACGTGCCAGCACGGTACCCAGTTCGCTGGAGCCGGAACTGCGCAGGCTGTCACCGGATATCACATCGATGGGCGAAAGAGAGGCGCTGGCGGTACGCTCCTGCGCACGGGTGCCGGTGACGATCACTGTACCCAGGGTGGACGCGCCCTGAGTGTTTTGCTCATCTGTCGCTTCTGCGCCGAATGCACTTGCACTGATGCCCGTGACGCTCAGCAAATTGGCTGAAAAAATCGCCGAGGCCACTACACTGCGTTTGAAATACCCCATACCACTACCCCTTGAAAATCCCTGATCCAGAAACTCTGCTCTGGTTACAACGAGCGATCCGTGCGGCGGACGGTGGCGATCATTACGGTGTCTGATTGATGTTCCGGTGGCCCGATGCGTTATAGCTTAATGAAATTGATTTAAATATTTAAATATCAATAACGAATAAGAATCTGCATTTGTGTCAGTACTGAAAAATGCCTGCGATGCAGACAAAAAAAGGCCGCACCTGCCTGAGGATGCGGCCCAAAACCGTTGAAGCTGTAGATGGTATAAATCTGTTACCTGGCAGTGATCACCGACAATTTGGTAATCCCGGCACGCTCAATGGAGGCCATGGCGCGCGCGACTTCCCCGTAATTGACGCCATTGTCCGCCTGCAATTGCACGCGTACGTCAGGCGCCTTTTCCTTGGCCGCCTTCAGGTTGGTTTCCAGCAAGTCCGGCTGGATTTCGTCCTTGTTGATGAACAGCTTGCCCTGCCCGTCGATACTCACCACCAATGGGTCTTTCTGCTCCACTGGCGCGACCGATTCGGTCTTGGGCAGGTTGATCGGGATTGAGTTGGTCAACAGCGGCGCGGTGACGATGAACACCACCAGCAGCACCAGCATCACGTCTACCAGCGGCGTGACATTGATCTCGCTCAGCACTTCATCGGTGTCTTGTGTGGAAAAAGCCATCTCAGGAGGCCTCCTTCACGTTCTGCCCGACGTGCGCGCCCGCAGTGCCCGACTTCAATACCGGATGCAGCAGCACACGGAAGGCGCTCTTCTGCGCCAGGCTGTAGAAGTCATGGGCGAAGTCATCCAGATCGGCAGCGGTCAGTTTCAGGCGTCGCAGAAAGTAGTTGTAGACCAGCACTGCAGGCACTGCGACGGCAATGCCGACGCCGGTTGCCACCAGCGCCGCGCCGATCGGCCCGGCTACCGTTTCCAGGCTTGCCGAACCGGCCGCACTGATGCCCTTGAGGGCTGACATGATGCCCCAGACCGTACCGAACAAACCGATGAAAGGCGAAGTGCTGCCGATGCTGGCGAGGATGGCCAGACCGGTTTCCAGCGACCGCCGCTCGCGGACGATCTGCTGACGCAAGGCGCGCTCAAGGCGGTCCTGATGGTTGATGGACTGACTGAGGTCATTGGCCTGCGCGCCATCCGGCACCTGAATGGCGGCGTAACCGGCCAGGGCGACCCGAGCGGCAGCGCCCGGTTGCTCCTGGGCCAGCTGAGCGGCGGAATCCAGGCTCGATGCGGCCCAGAACTGTTTGTGGAACTTGCGATCCTGAGACTTAAGGCGCGAAAACTGCACGCCCTTGAGCAGGGCCAAGCCCCAGGTAGCGACGGAAAAAATGACCAGCAGCCAGATGACCGCGTGTTCGATGGATTCAAAAGGCGAAGCAATCAGGTTCATGGCGCAGCTCTCTCTGAACAAAGTCTGAACAAGGCATGGGGTGTGTCGCGATGCGCCTTTGGTTCAGGTAGCTCGCCAGGTCAATCGAATAGCCGGGTTTGGTCTTGAAACGTTATTTGATCTTGAATCCTTATTTGATCCTGAAATCAATGGGCACGCTGACCCAGCCATCCTGGGCTACATCGCCCTGCCTGGCCGGAACGAAACTCCAGCGTTTCACCGCCGCCAGCGCGGCATCGTCAAGCTGGTCGCGACCACTGCTCTTCTGTATCTGAATCTCGCCGGGCTTGCCGCTGGCCAATACATGTACGCGCAACAGCACAGTGCCTTCCCAACCGCGACGCATGGCCAGCGATGGGTATTCCGGGGCCGGGTTGCGCAGGTAGCCCGCGCTGGCCGAGGCCGGGGTTACCGGCTTTGGTGCCGGCGGAGCGGGTGGCGCAGGCGCAGCGACAGGGGCTGCAGGCGCCGGAGGCGCGGGTGGCTGCTCAACCGGCTTGGCTACTGGTTTCACGACCGGCTTGACCACCGGTTTGGGCGGTTGTGGCTTGGGCTTGAGAATCGGTTTTGGCGGTGGTGGCTTGACGGCCAGTTCGTCCTCGATCGGAGGCGGCGGTTCGACCACCGGCTGCACGACAGGCTCGGGCGGTGGCGGCGGTGTTTCCACAACCGGTGGCGCAGGCTGGGAAAACTCGATGGTCATCGGCGGAATTTCAGGTGGCACCACTGGCAGTGTCGGCGTCGGGTTCTGGCTAAGCCAGTAGATGACTGCGCCATGAAATACCAGCGCCAGCGCACCGAGCAAAATGGCTTCGCGCCGCCCGAGAATGGGCTTGGGGGTGCGTTGCAGCCGCGATAACGCCAGTGGCGCACGGAAAGGACGCCCCAGATCGACCAGGTCGCCACTCGGCGTCTGGCGCCAAGGCACATCATGTGCACTGGCTGCGGTCTGGACATTGCCCATTGATACACTCCTGCATTTTCATGATAAAAATCCAGGTTCTGTTGGTATCAGTCACCTTCCTCAGGCCGATATGGCGAGGCAATCATCGCCGAAAAAAGCTTGTTCCTGAAAAGAATATTTGGTTCGCCGGTTAGATCCTAAATGCATATAGGAGGCGGACGTTCCGGGTTCGCTTTTGAACGTGCAGTGAGGCACAGAGTTGTGACGCGTAGCATCACGAAAGGCATTCCCACGCTGGAGCGTGAGGAACGATAGGCGTCATGTAGATCACTCTCTTGCCGATGCATCGAGCACCCTGGTTGCTGGGGGGCTGTGCCGGCCTCTTCGCGAGCAAGCTCGCTCCCACAAGACCGGTTTATAACGATGAGTGCCCAGCGTCCGATGCTGCAAGCCTCAATGGCCGCTGTGATCGCCGTGGCTGCTGTGCTCGTCGCTGGTCAGTGACTTGGCGACTGCAGTGACCTGGATCGATTGCTTCGCGCCCTTGGCATCTTCCACGGTCAGGGTCAGAGGCACCTGATCGCCTTCTTTGACCTGGGCAGCCAGGCCCATGAACATCACGTGGTAGCCGTCGGAATCGAGCATCACCGGTTTGCCGGCCGGCAGGTCGACCGAGTTGACGCGCTGCATGCTCATCACGTCGCCTTTCATGTTCATCTCATGGATCTGCACGGTTTTCGCAACAGGTGAAGCAACGTCGACCAGCTTGCTGTCCGTGTCCGAGGTGATACGCATGAACGCACCCGTAGCGGACTGGCCCGGCACGGTGGCGCGAACCCAGGCATCATCGACGTGTGTTTCGGCCAGGGCCTGAGCGCTCAGGCCCAACAGCGAAAGGCTCAGCAGCAGCGGCTTTGCGACATTACGAATCAAAACGGTCATCAGCATACTTCCATCAAAGTGAGCAGATCTTCAGTGCATTGTTGAGCGGACAGCCGGTGCGACAACCCCAGGCGCAATACACCGCGGGTGTCGTAGACGTAACTGGTCGCGGTGTGCGAGATCGTGTAGGTGTCACCCAGTGGGACCTTCTCGAAGAATACGCCGAACTCCTTCGCCGTTGCCGCCGTTTCTTCAAGCGTGCCGGACAGTGCGACGAACGTCGGATCGAAGGCCTTCACATAGGCGTCGATCACTTCGGGCGTGTCGCGCTCCGGGTCCAGGGTAATGAACACCACCTGCAGCGTCTTGCCCTCCTCGCCCATCAGCTTCCTGATTTGAGCAGCCCGCGCCAGCGCCGTGGGGCAGATGGCCGGGCACTGGGTGAAACCGAAGAAGATCATCGGCATCAGGCCGCGAAAGCTGGACAAGGTCTTGACGTTGCCTTGCGAATCCTTGAGCCGGAAGTTGCGGCCGACAATCTCGTTGCTCATGTCCTTGCCATGCTTGAACGGCAACGCATTGGAGCTGCCGCAGCCGGTCAACAGGCCAAGGCTCAGCAATGAGAGGCCAGTGACCACCTCGCGGCGTGTCAGATGTTGCGTCATGTCTTGCGTCCCCTGAGGATAAGGCGCGTGGGTTCAGACAAATTCAAAGGCGGCGAATTTACCACTCAAGGACAATGGGGAATACCGCCAATCCTGTATCAAGCCATGAGCAGACGCGCAAACGTCGCGCTCATGGGCTGCCATACGTCGTGCGACAAAACAGCACAGGCGTTGCAACCCTTCCAACAGCCTCCCTTGCAGCGGTCGACACGCAAAGCATTAAATGCAAATAACGCATCAATATTTAAAATATAATTCCATAAATTAATAATTAGCATATAGCCAAAAGGCCTTTCACAGGTCCGTTTCATAACTCTATATTCGCCAGCAAACCGACCCTTGCCGTGTGGAGGTGCCCAGGATTTTTCAGCATCCAAGGATCACTTCGCTATGGCCTTATTCGCTAACGCCCCTCGTCTTGCCCTGCACAACCCGTTGATCAAAAGCATTGCGCTTGTCGGCCTCGGTCTGATGAATCCGGCTCAGGCTGCCGATGAAGCGACCGACGAGGAGGCACGTCTGGAAAAGGTTACGGTAATTTCCACCGGCATTCGCGGCGCTCAGCGCACGGTGACTGAAAGCCCGGCCCCGATTGATATCGTGACCAGCGATCAGTTACTGAAAACCGGTCGCGCCGACCTGACCGAAGCCATCGCCAAACTGCTGCCATCGTTCAACTACGGCACCAACGTCGCAGGCTATAACTCGACCATCCGCCCCCTGTCCAACCGCAGTCTGGCACCGGCTTACACGCTGGTGCTGGTCAACGGCAAACGCCGTCACAACAGTGCTCTGCCTGCCAACGGCTCGACCGACAGCAGCGGCGCAAACTCGGTGGACATTGACATGATCCCCATCAGTGCGGTGGAGCGTATCGAGGTCCTCAAGGACAGCGCCGCCGCGCAATACGGCTCGGACGCGATTGCTGGGGTGATCAACGTGATTCTGAAGTCCGGCGCCGAGGGCGGTCATCTGGGGGTGACTTACGGCAAGCTGTACAGCGGCGAAGGCGAAGTGACCAAATTCGAAGGTGATACCGGTTTCGAACTGGGTGACGGCGGCTTTCTGCACCTCTCGGCGGACGCCCGCAAACGTGGTGATGCCAGCTGGAACGAGAAAGCCACCAATAATGCCTATTTTCCCGGCGACCCTCGGGAGGCGAGCTGGGACCGGGTCGGCGTGAAGAATGGCGACCCGCAGATCAAGGCGTTCAACCTGGCCTACAACGCCGAACTGCCGCTGGATGATCAGACCACACTGTATTCCTACGGCACCTATGGGCAGCGTGACGCCATCATCAACAACTACTTCCGCTACCCCAACGGCAACGCCAACATTCCCGAGTTGTTTGCCGATGGCTATTACCCGTTGAACAATCTGGACGACACCGACTACCAGTATCTGATTGGCGGCAAGGGTGAAGCACTGGGCTGGAACTGGGACCTGAGCACCACGTACGGGCGCAATAACAATCATCAGTACAGCGATAGGACCATCAACCCGTCGCTGGGCCCGGCCTCCCCGACTTCATTCGATGATCTGGCGACCTATCGATTCGAACAGTGGGTCAACAATATCGACGTAACCCGCGCATTCAACGGACTGTTTGGCGTACCGCTGCAAGTTTCTGCAGGCCTTGAACATCGCTGGGAGCGTTTCCAGACTTTTTCCGGTGACGCGCAGGCCTATCAGGTCGGCGGCTATCGTTTTCCGGCCATCCTGCCCAACGGTCAGGCCAACCCCCTGGCCGGGCAACTGGCGTCGATTGCCGCCCAGGCCGCAGCGGTTATCTCGCCGCAGGATACGACCAGCCTGCAACGCAACAACTACGCAGCCTACGTCGATTTCGGTATCACCCCGATAGAACCGCTGTTTGTCGATCTGGCCCTGCGCGCCGAGCACTTCGATGATGACTCGGGCAACACGGTCAGCGCCAAGCTCAACTCGCGCTACGAATTCACTGACACCTTCGCCGTGCGCGGCACCGTCGGCACCGGCTTTCGTGCTCCTTCACTGACCCAGATCGGCTACAGCATCTCCGACAATAGGGTCGGTGCTGCGCCAGACGGCACCATTGTTCCCGCCGTGACGCGCATTGCGCCGGTCAACTCGGCGCTGGCCCAGGCGCTTGGCGCAACCAGCCTGGACCCGGAAAAATCGCGCAACCTGGGGTTTGGCGTGACCTGGCAACCGGCACCTCGCACCAGCCTGACAGCGGACGCCTACTGGATCGAGATTGCCGATCGCATCGCCCGAACCGAAAGCCTGTACGGGCCGGCGCTTGCACCGATTCTTGCCGCACAGGGCGTGGACACCAGCACCTGGACCTCGTATTACGCCAATGCCTTCGACACGCGCACGCGCGGTCTGGATATCGTTATCGACCACTCCAGTCAGTACGGCGCATGGGGTGATGTGCGCTGGAGCGCCGGGTTCAATTACAACAAGACCGTCATCACCGACGTCAAGGATGCACCGGCAGCCCTGCAGGGGCTGGGCAGTAACCCCGGTGGCAGCCTGACCTGGGTCGGCCGGGCCCGCGAAGGCGATCTGACCGATGCGCAACCGAAAACCAAATGGGTGCTGGGCGGCAAATGGACGCTGGGGGATTTGGGCGTGAACCTGCAAACCATTCGTTATGGCAAGGTCAAGACGCTCCAGCAACTGGAAAGCGGCGACCGCAGTTTCGGTGCCAAGTGGATCACTGACCTGGAGGTGTCCTACACCCTCTACGACAACATCACCCTCAGTGTTGGCGGCACCAATATCTTCGATGTGCGCCCGGACAAAAACGCGATCCCCTCCGCCGTCGGACTCAACCTGTACGGCAACTCGCCGTTCTATCCGGGCGGTGGCTTCTGGTACAGCAAGATTGCCTACGATTTCTGACGTCTGCACAGACCTGCCTATCGTGCCGCCGCTCCGTGCAGGAAGAACTGGGTCACCAACGCGCCCATACCGGCGCGTGCCACACGGCCACGGCGTTCGGCGTCGACCATCCCGGAGAGCAGCGCAGCGAACATTTCGGTCAGGACGGCGGCACCGACGTCGATCCGGAACAGGCCTTCACGCTGACCACGCAGGAAAAATGCGTCAAGGGCGTCGGAGTAAGGCAACCAGCGGCGCCCTCCGCTGCTTTCGTCGAGCGAATCCGGACGCCACTGAAACACCAGAAAAACCAGCATTTCGCGGTGCATGAGGTGGTTGTCGACCAGCCGCTGAAGCGCTTCCAGCGGCGGAGCCGTCTGCAGATCCGCGTCGGCGACCATCTGATTCATCAGGTCCGAGGCATGATTGAGCAGCAATTCCACGAGGTTGGCGCGAGTGCCGCAAAAGCGGTTGAGCGTCGCCTTGCTGACGCCGGCCGCCTGAGCAATATCCTTGAGCGTACCGTTGGAGTGGTCGACCAGCGCAACGGCCAGGGCCTTCAGAAATTTGTCGTCAGCAGCAGGTAATTCCATTGGGTACGTATTCAACTCGTATAAGTGGCAGGCGGCGCATTGTGCAGAAACCTTACCGGGTTCTCAAAGCACATACACAATTAGTCACTAAAGGCTCATGTGAGTCAATATTGACTCACCGGCTTTCAGAGTGGATCATTCGCGGCTTTAGCATCTGATGGGCTGCGGCCGGGTGAACGATGAGTAGTTTCAGCGATTGGCGTGTGATGCCTGCAGTAGCCCTGCTGGCAGCGTTGGGTCTGGCCGGGTGCGAGCAGAAACAGCAGCAGGATCACGCGGCATCGAAAGCGCCCAAAGAGGTGGAAGCCATTACGGTCAACGCCGAATCGTTCACGGTCGTTGACGAACTGCCCGGCCGTATCGAACCGGTGCGTGTGGCGCAGGTTCGCGCGCGGGTGGCCGGCATCGTGCTGAGCCGCAACTTCGAGGAAGGCGCCGATGTGAAAGCCGGCGCAGTGCTGTTCCAGATCGATCCGGCGCCGTTCAAGGCTGCGCTGTCCAAGGCGCAGGGAGATCTGGCCCGCACTGAAGCCACGCTGTTCGAGACTCAGGCCACGGTCAAACGTTACGAGTCGCTGGTGGAAATTGAAGCGGTCAGCCGCCAGACTTTCGACACCGCCCGCTCTGCACTGCAAAACGCAATCGCCGCTAAAAAGTCGGCTCAGGCTGATGTCGAAACGGCCAGGCTGAACCTGGGCTATGCCACCGTCAAGGCGCCGATTTCAGGCCGCATCGGCCGCGCGATGGTGACCGAGGGCGCGCTGGTCGGTCAGGGCGAAACCACGCTGCTGGCAACCATTCAACAACTCGACCCGGTCTACGCCGACTTTACCCAGCCGGCTGCCGAGGCCTTGCAGATGCGCGCCGCGATACAGGAAGGCCGCTTGCCCAAGGGCGGCGAAGACGCGTTATCACTGAGTGTCGACGGCACCGATTACACGAGCACCGGCACCCTGCTGTTTACCGATGTCGCAGTAGACCGGACCACCGGCCAAGTGTCGTTGCGCGCCCGCTTTGCCAATCCCAAGGGCGTGCTACTGCCCGGTATGTATGTGCGGGTGCGCACACCGCAGCGCGTCGACAGCAACGCCATTCTTGTCCCGCAGCGCGCCGTTCAGCGCTCCGGCGACGGTGCGGCACGCGTGCTGGTGATTACCCAGGACGGCACGGTCGAAGCGCGTCCGGTCAAAACCGGGGCGATGCAGGATTCGCGCTGGCAGATCACCGAAGGCCTGAAGGCAGACGAACAGGTCATTGTCGGCAATATGACCGGGCTCAGCGCCGGCGACAAGGTCGCGCGCAAATCGCCATCCGCCCAACCGCAGGCCAAGGCGCAATAAAGCCGCCTTCAGCGCGACCGAGGATCACTGTCAATGTCTCTCTTCTTTATCAAGCGCCCCAACTTCGCCTGGGTACTTGCCCTGTTCATCCTGCTCGCCGGGTTGATGGCTCTGCCGTCCCTGCCTGTGGCGCAGTACCCGGACGTGGCGCCACCGCAGATCACCATCACCGCCACCTACCCCGGCGCATCCGCGAAGGTGCTGGTCGATTCGGTGACCAGCGTTATCGAGGACGAACTGAACGGCGCCAAAGGGATGCTGTATTACGAGTCGACCAGCAACTCGACTGGCAGCGCGGAAATCAACGTCACGTTCGTGCCGGGCACCAACCCGGACCTGGCTCAGGTCGAAGTCCAGAACCGTATCAAGAAAGCCGAAGCTCGCTTGCCGCAGACGGTCCTCAGCCAGGGCCTGCAGGTCGAACAGGCCAGCTCCGGTTTTCTATTGATCTACACCCTGAACTACAAGGACGGCGCGGCCAACAAGGATACCGTCGCGCTGGCCGACTACGCGGCACGCAACGTCAATAACGAAATCAGCCGGGTGAACGGTGTCGGCAGGCTGCAATTCTTCGCTGCCGAAGCCGCGATGCGGGTATGGATCGATCCGCAGAAGCTGGTGGGCTTGGGGTTGTCCATCGATGACGTGAATGCTGCGATTCGGGCGCAGAACGTGCAGGTTCCGGCAGGCAGCTTCGGCAGCAGCCCGGCCTCGTCACTGCAGGAATTGACGGCCACCCTGGCGGTAAAGGGCACTTTGGACAACCCGGAAGAGTTCGGGCGCATCGTTCTGCGTGCCAACGAAGACGGCTCTGCGGTGCACCTGTCCGATGTGGCGCGTGTAGCGGTCGGCAGCCAGGATTACAGCTTCGAATCACGCCTGAACGGGCAACGTGCCGTCGCCGGTGCCGTACAGCTGTCGCCGGGCGCCAACGCGATCCAGACGGCCAGAGCCGTCGAGCAGCGGCTCACCGAGCTGTCGGTCAATTTCCCGGAAGGCGTCGGGTTTTCGATACCGTACGACACCTCGCGCTTCGTCGACGTAGCCATCGACAAGGTGATCTACACCCTCATCGAAGCCATGATCCTGGTGTTTCTGGTGATGTTCCTGTTTCTGCAGAACATCCGTTACACGCTGATACCGACCATCGTGGTCCCGGTGTGTCTGGCGGGAACGCTGGCGATCATGTACCTGATGGGCTTCTCGGTGAACATGATGACCATGTTCGGCATGGTGCTGGCCATCGGTATTCTGGTCGACGACGCCATTGTGGTCGTGGAAAACGTCGAGCGGATCATGGCTGAAGAAGGCCTCTCTCCCGCCGCCGCAACGGTCAAGGCGATGCAGCAGGTTTCCGGAGCGATTTTCGGCATCACGCTGGTCCTGGCCGCTGTGTTTCTGCCATTGGCGTTCATGGGCGGCTCGGTCGGGGTCATCTACCAGCAGTTCTCGCTGTCGCTGGCCGTGTCGATTCTGTTTTCAGGTTTCCTGGCCCTGACGTTCACCCCGGCGCTGTGTGCCACGCTGCTCAAGCCGATCCCGGCCGGGCACCATGAAAAGCGTGGTTTCTTCGGTGGTTTCAATCGTCTGTTCGGCACGTTCACCGACCGTTACGAGCGCGTCAGCTCGAGCATGATCAAGCGCGCCGGCCGCTACATGCTGCTGTACCTCGGTATCGTCGGTCTGCTGGGCTTTTTCTACCTGCGCCTGCCTGAGTCCTTTGTGCCCGTTGAAGATCAGGGCTATCTGATCATCGATGTGCAACTGCCTCCCGGCGCCACCCGGTCGCGTACCGACCTCACCGCGCAATTGCTCGAGAACTACATGCTGTCCCGCGAAGCCACGGGGGCGGTGACCATGCTGCTGGGGTTCAGCTTCTCGGGCATGGGTGAAAACGCCGGTCTTGCGTTCCCGACCCTGAAGGACTGGTCGGAGCGCGGCAAGGGCCAGTCAGCGGCTGAGGAAGCGGCGGCATTCAACCGGCATTTTGCAGGGCTCGGCGACGGCACGGTGATGGCGGTGACGCCACCGCCTATCGACGGCCTGGGCACCTCGGGCGGCTTCTCGCTGCGCCTGCAGGACCGTGCAGGCCTGGGCCGCGAAGCCCTGCTGACGGCACGCGACAAGCTGCTCGGCGAGGCCAACGGCAACCCGAAGATTCTCTACGCGATGATGGAAGGTCTGGCCGAAGCGCCGCAATTGCGCCTGAACATCGACCGCGAAAAGGCCCGGGCGCTAGGCGTGAGTTTCGAATCGATCAGCAATGCGCTGTCCACCGCCTTCGGTTCCTCGGTAATCAGCGACTTCGCCAATGCCGGACGTCAACAGCGCGTGGTCGTGCAGGCCGAACAAAGTTCGCGAATGACCCCGGAAAGCGTGCTCAAGCTCTACGTACCCAATAGCAGCGGCACGCTGGTGCCGCTGGGCGCCTTCGTTTCGACGCACTGGGAACAAGGCCCGGTGCAGATCGCCCGCTACAACGGCTACCCCGCATTCAGGATTTCCGGTGATGCAGCACCGGGCGTCAGTACCGGTGAGGCCATGGCGGAAATCGAACGGATCGTTTCCGGGCTGCCGCAAGGCATCGGTTACGAATGGACCGGCCTCTCCTATCAGGAAAGAGTCGCCAGCGGCCAGGCGGTCGGACTGTTCGGCCTGGCGCTGCTGGTGGTGTTCCTGCTGCTGGTCGCGTTGTATGAGAGCTGGGCAATCCCGCTGGTGGTGATGCTGATCGTTCCCGTCGGCGCGCTGGGCTCCGTGCTGGCCGTGACGGCCGTCGGCATGCCCAATGATGTGTATTTCAAAGTCGGCCTGATCACCATCATCGGGCTGGCCGCGAAAAACGCGATTCTCATCGTCGAGTTCGCCAAGGAACTCTGGGATCAGGGCCATTCCCTGCGCGACGCGGCACTTCAGGCTGCACGGCTGCGCTTTCGGCCAATTGTCATGACTTCGCTGGCCTTCATCCTTGGCGTGGTGCCGCTGACCCTGGCCACCGGCGCAGGCGCTGCAAGCCAGCGCGCCATCGGCACTGGCGTCATCGGCGGCATGCTCAGCGCGACGCTGCTGGGCGTGGTTCTGGTGCCTATATTCTTTTTCTGGGTGTTGACCGTGCTGCGCCGCAAACCGCATGCGCAACAGATTACCGACGATCAGCAACTGACGGAGAAGCGATAGGCAGCAAGCGGCCAGCGGGTATCAATCCCGCTGGCCCGACCTTGGCTCCGTGTCGGCTTGCGCGTCCATAGAGGACTTGACGCGGGTCCAGGCCGGTAATGTGCCGGTCGCGATTTCCGACGCCACATTCACCCGGTTGCGACCCTGCGACTTGGCGGCATACAACGCGCGGTCGGCAAGCTCAATCAGGCCACGCTGATCGAGTTGGCGATCGGTGCCGACGAATGTCGCGACACCGAGGCTGATCGTCACGATGCCAAACGGGCTGGCGGGATGCTCGATCTGCTCGTCACGGATGGCCTGCAGGATGTTCTCGGCCACCTGGCGAGCGTTCGACTCGTCAGTACCTGGCAACACCACGGCGATCTCTTCACCGCCATAACGGGCGGCGACGTCGCTGGGACGACGAATGAACTGCTCGACCACTCGGGCCAGCGCAATCAGGCATTCGTCACCGGCCAGGTGGCCGTAATGATCGTTGTAGCGTTTGAAATGATCAGCATCGATCAAAATCAGCGACAGCAGGCTGCGCTCGCGTCTGGCGCGCTTGAATTCGACTTCCAGAAACTGATCGAAACGTCTGCGATTGGCCAGCCCGGTCAGCTTGTCTTCGGAGGCAATCAACTCCAGGTGCTGGTTGAGCTGGATCAGGGCTGCCTGTGAATCGAGCAACTGGTCTTCTGCGCGTATGCGGCTGTGAATGTGCCCAATCAGACGAACGCCGAGTCCGATCACCAGTCCGAGCAGCACCAGCATGACCAGAATGGACTGTTTGGTCTGGCCCAGCCAGTCGAGCATGGCTTCTTTCTGACCCAGCGCAACCACGGTGACGATCGGGTAGACATCACTGCGTTTGAACGCATAAAAACGCGCAACACCGTCAATCCTGGAAACGAACTGGGCGGTACCTGACACTCGGCCGCGTTCCGACCTGAAAATGGGCGTCGATGACAGATCGCGACCGATCTCCTGCTCCAGATGGGGATAGCGCACCCGCAACTGCCCTGCGGTCGACGTCAGACTGATAATGCCGGTTTGCCCGACCTTGATGTCCGAATAGAACTTCAACAGGTGGTCGACACCGATGGTGGCGACCATCAGCCCGGCAAAACTCGCGTCGGGATTATTGATGCGTCTGCTGACCGATATGACCCATTCGCCGGAGGCACGGCTGCGAATCGTCGGACCGATGTAAGGGGCTTTGTCAGGCATCTTCAGGTGGTGCTGAAAGAACTCGCGCTGCGCGCTGTTGATGCCGATAACCCTGGGATTGCTCGAAAAGATGCAAATCCCGTCGGCGTTGTACAGCGACACGGTATCGATCTGCGGCAGCGCGCCCATTTCACGCGCAATGACCCACCTGAGACGCTCGATCTGTTCAGGCCCGACGCCGTCCTTTTCGACACGCTCCGTCAGGCCGATCAGCATCAGCTCGCTTTGCTTGAAAATGCCATCCGTATAGGTGCTTAGCGCTCCAGCCAGATTGATCGTGCTGGTCTGGATGTTTTCCAGGGTGTTGCGGCGTGCGGTCCATGCTTGCCAGGCCATCAACATCACCACGCAGGCGCACACTACGAAGATCAGCCATGACGCAAGCCGAAGGTCGCGTTTCAAAACTTGCCTCCACAACAGGTGAGAACCAGTGCATCTGGTTTTTCTGAAAACCGGACCTGATTGCTCAGGGGCCATCGACAATCCTTTCGCTACTAACTGCCATTGTCGGCAAGTGCTCGGCCATACCTGGAAGGCCTGGCATCGATAAAAGCATGCCAGTGAGTGGCATCATAATGCCACGTACAGCTGTCTATGGGTTGATCGGGGATGAACATACGAAAGCAGGCGCACACTGGATCACAGTGGCGCCTGATTTTATGGAGGGCTGTAAGCGCGGCCGGCTTACAAGGGCATGGCGGGTTGTCGTTATTGGCGGGGGTCAAGCCGTCTCGGCGACAGGCTTGCGTTGTGCAGCGGCTTCCAGTTCGCGTACCAGAGGCAATACGTGCTGGCCGAAATAGGCGACTTCTTCCTGGAAATGCAGGAACGCTGAAAGCACCAGGTCTACGCCAACGGACTTGAGTTCGACGATGCGCTCGGCAATCTGCCGCGGTGTGCCAATCAGGTTGGTCTTGAAGCCATCGTTGTACTGCACCAGATCCTGAAAGGTGGATTTGGCCCAGTTTCCCTCGCCTTCCGGACTGGCCTTGCCCGCCTGCTTCGCGGCATCACCAAAGGCGTTGACGGCTTCCGGATCTGCCTTTTCGACGATTTCGGCCAGCACGGCACGCGCCTCTTCTTCGGTATCCCTGGCAATGATGAAAGCATTCACACCGATCTTCACCGAATGCCCGTTCGCGGCAGCCTTGGCTCGGATGTCATCGACCTGGGCCTTGATGCCTTCGACGGTATTGCCGTTGGTGAAATACCAGTCCGACACCCGCGCCGCCATATCACGTGCGGCCCGCGAGCTGCCGCCCTGAAAGATTTCCGGGTGAGGACGCTGGATCGGCTTGGGCTTGAGGGTGTAATCATGGAAGCGATAGAAATCCCCCTTGAAGGTGAAGTTGTCGGTGGTCCAGATCCCCTTGAGGGCGCGGATGAACTCCTCGGAGCGGCGATAACGTTCATCATGCTCCAGCCAGGGCTCTCCGATAGCCTGAAACTCGCCCTTGAACCAGCCGCTGACAATATTGACCGCCACGCGCCCGGCGGTGAGCTGATCGATGGTCGCCAGTTGCTTGGCGGCCACCGATGGGGTCCATGGCCCGGGCAATATCGCGGCAATGACCTTGAGCTTCTCGGTGGCCGCGAGTAGCGCATGGCTGAAGGCTACGGATTCATGCTGGAATTCGGCGCCATAACCGGCGGTAAAGCGAATTTGCGTCAGCGCGTAGTCGAAACCGGACTGCTCGGCGATCTGCGCCAGCTTGCGGTTGTAGTCGATGGTCCAGCTGGTGCGCTGTTCGATCTTGCTGACTACCAGCCCACCGCTGACGTTGGGTACCCAGTACGCAAATTTTATGGACGATTGGCTCATATCGGTACTCCTCTGGCTGCAAGCTTCCCGAGCGCATTAAGCACAAGGGCCTGCACATCCACAGAGCAGCAACCGTGCCATTCAATAAAACACTGGCATATCAAAGCGTTGCGACAGCTGACTTACAGCGCCAACTGTCCGTGTCAAGCCAGGGTGTGGAACTGCTGTTGGCGGAGCAACAGCTTTGCGGATTTCCTGACCATGCGCAGGACGTGATTCGCTGAAAACAAGCCGACGAGAGGCAGCTCGCCCTGCTATCCAGAATCGCATGGCTGGGGTAAATTTTGGATCCAATGAAACCGCATTCATCTGCAGGAGCACCGATGAAATTGCATGCCTGTTTTCTGACCCTGATGATCCCTGCCCTTTCGGCGCATGCCGAAGGCAAAAGCATATCCATACCTCATGATCCAGCCGGCCAGCACGCACTGGTAGAGAAAAGCGGCAGCGCAAAGGAACGCGTGGTGATCACCCGGCGTGAAGGCATGCTCGGGGTGATCTACTTCAAGCGGATCTATAACTGCGCCAACCACACGGTGAACCTGGTCGGCACCGGTTCCACGCTGGAAATCATGGAACAGGCAAAGGCCGTGAGTGGCATGGGACCGGTGATTCGCGACTCCACGGCCGACTACATCGAATCCGAGGCCTGCAGTTGATTCTGACCTGATCAATCCTGCCCCGGCTGAATATGCGACATCCGAAAGCGCCTCCCATGAGGCGCTTTTTTCGTTCCTGCCGTTGGGTTTTACAGCAGGGAGCAGCACCGCAAAAAACACTTGCACCGAAAGTATTACGGTATACCATCAGACAACAATAACTCATCACGCCGGTGCAGGCGCCAGGATTTAAGCGAGGTAAGTGTCATGAAGTTTTCGTTGTTCGTGCACATGGAGCGCTGGGATGAAAGTGTCAGTCATCGCCAGCTGTTCGAGGACCTGACCGAGCTGACGCTGATGGCCGAGCAAGGCGGCTTCAGCACAGTCTGGATAGGCGAACACCACGCGATGGAATACACCATCTCGCCAAGCCCGATGCCGTTGCTGGCGTATCTGGCGGCCAGGACCACACAGATTCATCTGGGCGCCGGCACCATCATTGCGCCGTTCTGGCACCCATTGCGGGTCGCGGGTGAATGCGCGCTGCTGGACGTGATCAGTAACGGGCGTATGGAAGTCGGCCTGGCACGCGGCGCCTATCAAGTGGAGTTCGACCGCATGGCCGGTGGCATGCCGGCCTCCGAAGGCGGCAAGGCGTTGCGTGAAATGGTCCCGGTGGTACGTGCGCTGTGGCAGGGTGACTACGCCCACGACGGCGATATCTGGAAATTCCCGACCTCGACTTCCGTGCCCAAGCCGATCAACACGCCGCCGATGTGGATCGCTGCGCGCGACCCTGACTCGCACAATTTCGCCGTGCAGAACGGCTGTAACGTGATGGTCACCCCGTTGATGAAGGGTGACGAAGAAGTTGTCGACCTGAAGAACAAGTTCGCAGCCGCGCTGGCCAACAATCCCGACGTGCCCCGCCCGCAATTGATGGTACTGCGCCACACGCATGTGCATGCCGCAGACGATCCTGAAGGCTGGAAAGTGGGCGCCACTGCCATCGCGAAGTTCTACCGCACTTTCGACGCATGGTTCGGCAATAAACAGACGCCGGTCAACGGTTTTCTGGCCCCCAGCCCGGAAGAGAAGTTCAAGGACCGTCCGGAGTTCGAGCTGGAGAATATCCGCAAGAACACCATGATCGGTACTCCTGAGGAGATCATTCCGCGCATTCGTCATTATCAAGAGTTAGGTGTCGACGAGTTCAGCTTCTGGTGCGACAACAGCCTGCCGCACGCCGAGAAGAAAAAGTCGCTTGAGCTGTTCATCAAGCACGTGGTGCCGGTGTTTCGTTGAGCTGAGCGCGCGGTCTCCAGGCTGTATTGATTATCGTCCCCACGCTCTGCGCTCAACGTTATGCGCAAATCCAACTGCTTATCGTGCCAATGCTCCGCGTTGGCATGCAGTTCGTGACGCTCTGCGTCACACAGCGGTCTTTCTTTGTCAGGTGGATTGGTGGTCGACTCAGGTCACCTTTTCTCCCCTCGGCGACCTGCTTTGATGGGCCGAAGCAGGCAAAACACGCAGCTCCGTTTCCGGCCCGACGTCGTCGGGTTCCCTCGCCCTGACACTGATCCGACAGCCTTCTCAATGGTTGTAGGCCCGCTCGTTATGCTCGGCCAGATCCAGGCCCATTTCCTCCACTGACTCATGCGCGCGTAGGCCGATCAGTGCCTGCACAGCCTTGAGGATGATCCAGCTGACCGCGAAGCAGTAGACCGTGGTGAACAGCACGCCTTTGATCTGGGCAATCACTTGGGCGCCCATGCTGACATCGGGCACCAGACCGCCCAGTGAGGGCACGCAGAACACGCCGGTCAGTAGTGCACCGATCATGCCGCCGATGCCGTGCAGGCCGAAGACGTCGAGGCTGTCGTCATAGCCCAGGCGTTTCTTCAGCACAGTCACGCTCAGGTAGCAGAACACTCCGCACAGCACGCCGATGGCCAGTGCTCCGCCGACTCCGACGTAGGCACACGCCGGGGTGATGCCGACCAGGCCCGCCAATGCGCCGCTTGCCAGACCCAAGGCGCTGGGCTTGCCGACCTTGAACCACTCGGTGAACATCCAACCGAGTATCCCGGCGCACGCCCCCACTTGCGTGTTGAGCATGACGATACCGGAGGTGCCGTTCAGGCCGCCACCGGAACCGATGTTGAAACCGAACCAGCCGACCCAGAGCATCGCCGCGCCGGCCATGGTCAGGCTCAGGTTGTGCGCCGGCATCGGGGCGTTCTGATAACCCTTGCGCTTGCCCAGTACCAGGCATGCCGCCAGTGCGGCGACACCGGCGTTGATGTGCACTGCGGTGCCGCCGGCGAAGTCCAGCACGCCCCAGTTGTGCATCAAGGCGCCGGCACCACCCCAGACCATATGCGCGACAGGCGCATACACCAGGGTGAACCACAGTGCCATGAACAGCAGCGCCGCAGAGAACTTCATGCGTTCGGCGAAGGCCCCGGCAATCAGCGCCGGAGTGATGATCGCAAAGGTCATCTGAAAGGTCACGAATACCCCTTCAGGGATGTCGCCGACCAGGCTGTCGGGCGTCATGCCGGCCAGAAACGCACGACTCAGACCGCCCACGAAACTATTGAAACTCACTTGCCCTTCGACCATGTTGCTGGTGTCCACCACCATGCTGTAGCCATAGATGACCCACAGCACGCCTACCACTCCGGCAATGCCGAAACACTGGGTGAACAGCGAGAGCATGTTCTTGGCCCGTACCAGCCCACCGTAAAACAGTGCCAGCCCCGGAAGGCACATGAACAGCACCAGCACGGCTGCGGTGACCATCCAGGCCGTGCTGCCGGTGTTCAGTACGGGGGCGTCAGCTGCCTGCGCAATCGGAGCAAAGGCGCCGAGCGCGAGTAAAGCTGTAAGGGATTTGCCGTGTAGACGATTGACCATGTTCAAAGCTCCCGCAAATGAATGGAAAGTGTCTGGCAGCAAAGAGGTTCATTGGGACAGGCGAGGCTCTTCGGCCTCTTGTGGGTCAAGTTCTCGTTGCGCGAATGGCGTTATATATAAGTCCGATGAGCCCGAAAGCGGGGCTTAACCACCAAGGTTCTCGTTCCCACGCTCCGGGTGGTAATGCATTTCGTGACGCTCCGCGTCACACAGTTCTGCGACTCAGTGAGATTCAGGCTCGACTTGAGTTACCTTTTCGCCCCTCGGCGACCTACTTTGATGGGGCCGAAGTAGGCAAATCCCTTCGCTCCTGTTTCCGGCCCGACTTCGTCGGGTTCCTTCGCCCTGTCACTGATCCGGGGGGCGCCGCAACGGGCCATCCATGGCCCAAGGTGTGTAAAAAACGTCACGAGCGAAGGCAAGACAAGGCAAAAACAGGCGAAAACGGCCGGGGTCGCGACCGACTCTAGGTGTTCTAAATGAGCATTTTTCGCCTGTTTTTAACGCAGTATTGCCAAGCGCAGTAGTTTTTACACAGCCTGGGCCCGGTGCGGCTAGCCTGGCGTCATGCCAGGCTACCCCCGGATCAGCGCCAGGACTCAGCCGTCACTTAGGTCGCACTCTGCGTCAGTCGGTGCCATTGCGGTCGATAAGCCCGTTAAGGCGTCAGTATCCAGAGCCAGACCCCGGAATCCACGATGTTCCGGCCAGGGGCACTCGGGCCATGGCCGCTGATTCGACGGTCAGTGCCACCAGATCTTCCGGGTCGAGGTTGTGCAGGTGTGATTTACCGCACGCGCGGGCCATGGTCTGGGCTTCGAGGACGAGTACGCGCAGGTAGTTGGCCAGACGCCGACCGCCTTCGACCGGGTCGAGACGTTTGGACAGTTCCGGGTCCTGGGTGGTGATGCCCGCCGGGTCGCGGCCGTTCTGCCAGTCGTCGTAGTAACCCGCTGCCGAGCCGATCTTTTTCAGTTCTTCGTCGAGCCGCGGATGGTTGTCGCCCAGCGCTATCAGCGCCGCCGTGCCGATCGCCACTGCGTCGGCACCCAGCGCCATGGCCTTGGCCACGTCGGCGCCGTTGCGGATGCCGCCGGAGACGATCAACTGCACCTTGCGATGCATGCCCATCTCCTGCAGCGCCTGCACGGCTTGCGGGATGGCAGGCAGAATCGGGATGCCGACGTGTTCGATGAACACTTCCTGAGTCGCCGCCGTACCGCCCTGCATGCCGTCGAGTACGATCACGTCGGCGCCGGCTTTCACGGCCAGTTTCACGTCATAGTAAGGACGGCTGGCACCGATCTTCACGTAGATCGGTTTTTCCCAGTCGGTGATCTCGCGAATCTCGGCAATCTTGATCGCCAGATCGTCAGGGCCTGTCCAGTCCGGGTGACGGCATGCCGAACGCTGATCGACGCCGACCGGCAAGGTACGCATGCCAGCCACACGTTCCGTCACTTTCATGCCCAGCAACATGCCACCGCCGCCCGGTTTGGCGCCCTGCCCCAGCACGATCTCGATGGCGTCGGCCTTGCGCAGATCGTCCGGGTTCATGCCATAACGCGATGGCAGGTACTGATAGACCAGATGCTGCGACTGGCCACGCTCTTCCGGGGTCATGCCGCCGTCGCCGGTGGTGGTGCTGGTTCCCGCGATGGTTGCGCCACGGCCCAGTGCTTCCTTGGCGTTGGCCGACAACGCGCCGAAGCTCATGCCTGCAATGGTTACAGGAATTTTCAGGTACAACGGCTTCTTGGCAAAACGATTGCCGAGCACCACGTCGGTCCCGCACTTCTCGCGGTAGCCTTCCAGCGGGTAGCGCGACACGCTGGCGCCGAGCAGCAACAGGTCGTCGAAGTGCGGCAGCTTGCGCTTGGTGCCGCCACCGCGAATGTCGTAGATGCCGGTTTCCGCAGCGCGCTGGATTTCCTGAATGGTCAGGCGATCGAAGGTGGCCGATTCGCGCAGGACTGGAGCAGGTTTGTGGCTGATGGGGTCGCTCATGGTAATGCTCCTGAATCAGTACGCGGAGGCGTTATCGACTTTGAAGTTGTAAAGCTGACGGGCCGAGCCGTAGCGTTTGAAATCCGCTGCCTTCTCGTTGAAGCCAGCGCGATTGAGCAACTCCTGCAGCTCCTGCAGATGCTCTTCACGCATCTCCTTGGCGATGCAGTCAGAGCCCAGTGACTCGACCTTGCCTTTGACGTAGATCCGCGTTTCATACAACGAGTCGCCCAGCGCATCACCGGCGTCGCCACAGACCACCAGCCGACCGGCCTGGCCCATGAAGCAGCTCATGTGGCCGATGCTGCCGCCGACCACAATGTCGATACCTTTCATGGAAATACCGCAACGCGCTCCGGCATCGCCTTCAATCACCAGCAAGCCGCCATGTGCCGTCGCACCGGCCGCCTGCGAGGCGCTGCCCTTGACCCGCACAGCGCCGGACATCATGTTTTCCGCGCAGCCGACGCCGACGTTGCCGTGCACAGTGATCGACGCTTTCTGGTTCATCCCCGCGCAGTAGTAACCCGCGTGGCCCTGGATATCGATGGAGATGGCTTCGTTGACGCCGACCGCCAGGTTGTGTGCGCCATCGGGATGCGTGACCAGCCATTCGCGGTCCTGCAATTCCTTGACCTGGTCGTGCAGGGCCTGATTGAGATCACGCACGGTGGCGTTGGAAAGATCGACGGTTTTCATGGACGTGCTCCCTCGGCTGGCTCGCGTTCCCAGATGTACATGGTGGCCGGGACCGGTTCCCAGACCCTGGCGTTTTCGATCCCCGGCAGGCTGGACAGCGCCTGATATTCCGAAGCCATGGCGACGTAGTCATCGGTTTCGGCAAGGATCGCCGGTTTGCAGGCGATCGGGTCGCGAATCACCGCAAAGCCATTGCGTGTGCCGATGGCGAAGGTAAAGAAGCCATCAAGGTCTTCGAGCGACTTGTCGAGCGCCTGTTTCAGGCTGTCGCCCTGTTGCAGACGCCAGGCCAGATACCCCGCCGCCACTTCGGTGTCGTTGTCGGTCTCGAAGTGAATGCCTTCGCGGCGCAGGTTCTGGCGCAGACGAAAGTGATTGGACAACGAGCCGTTGTGCACCAGGCACAGGTCGGAGCCCGTGGAAAATGGATGACTGCCCTCCATGGTCACGGCGCTTTCGGTGGCCATGCGCGTGTGGCCGATGATGTGACTGCCTTTCATGGACGCCAGACCGAAGCGTTCGGAAATCTCCCGCGGCAGGCCCATGCCCTTGAGGATCTCGATGCTCTGCCCGGCACTCATGATGCGCACGCTCGGTGCCAGTTCCGTCAGCGCGGCACGCACCGGGGCTTCTTCGGCCTGAATCTTCAAGACCACGGCGCTGGCGTTCTGAAACCAGTCCAGAGGCGCGCTCAACCTGTCTTGCAGCGCCGCGATCAGCGCCGTGAAATCATACTGTTCGGTGGTGGCCTGCAAGGTCAGCTTGACCCAGCCCTGCGCCACTTCATCGCCATAGATGGCGAACCCGGCACTGTCCGGTCCGCGGTCGGTCATGGCTTCGAGCATCGGCTCGAACAACTTGCCGAGTTGCGACTCCAGCGCCGGGTTTTTCAGATACAAACCAACGATTCCGCACATAAGCCTCACCTTGTTCGGGAGCGGCAAGCTTCACGCTGCAAGCCAACCGCATAGACAGAAAAATCAAATTCGCCGCAATCCAGCTTCTTCTTGCAGCCTGAAGCCTGAAACGTGCCGCTAGAAAAACTCGATATAGCGTTTCACTTCCCAATCGCTCACGTGGCGGCTGTATTCCACCCACTCCATGCGCTTGAGGCGGATGAATTCATCGACAATCTCGCTGCCCAGCACTTCGCCAAACAACGGGTCGGCCTGCAGCGCGTCGCAGGCTTCGTTGAGCGACTGCGGCAGGGTCTTGATGCCCCGTGCGGCAATCTCTTCGAGGCTCAATGTGTAGAGGTTCTCGTTGCAGACGTGATCGATCTCCAGTTGCCGGTCGATGCCGTCCAGCCCTGCGGCAATGATTGCGGCACTGACCAGATACGGATTGCACCCGGCGTCGGGCAGACGAAACTCCAGGCGGCCATAGGGCACGCGTACCATCGCCGAGCGGTTGTTGGCACCAAAGGCAATGAAAGCCGGGGCCCAGGTGGCGCCCGAAAGTGAGTTGCCGACCACCAGGCGTTTGTAGGAGTTGACCGTGGGCGCGGCAAAGGCACACAGCGCATGCCCATGAGCCAGCAGGCCCGCAGCGAAGTGATAGGCCAGCTTCGACAACCCCATGCCGCTCGGGTCACTGGCATCGTGGAACAGGTTCTTGTTGCTGGCACTGGCGATCGACAGGTGAAAGTGCATGCCGTTGCCGGCACGTTTGGGGTCAGGCTTGGGCATGAACGAGCAGATCATGCCCATATCATTGGCGATCTCTCCGGCGGCCATGCGGAAGAAGGTGAAGCGGTCGGCCGATTCCATGGCCTCACTGTAGGTGTAATTGATCTCGAACTGGCCGTTGGCATCTTCATGATCGATCTGATAGATGTCGAAACCCACCGGCTGCAGTGCCTCGGTCAGGCGCTCGAGAAACTCGCGAGAGCGCGACAGCCCCTTGTAGTCGTAGCAGGGCTTGTCGAGGTTATCGCTGGCATCGACCATCTGCAGGCTGCCGGTGACATCGCGCTTGAACAGGCTGAACTCGGGCTCCAGACCGGTATTGAGGGTCCAGCCACGCTGACTGAGGCGTTCGACCTGCTGCTGCAGCACGTAGCGGCTGTCATAGGGCCAGGGTTTGCCATCCACATGGCCGATGCACACCACACGTCCATAGCCCGGCTGCCACGGCACGGGTGTCAGCGACGACAGATCGCCCTTGGCCATGAAGTCTGGCCCGTGGGGCTCCATGCCCATGCCGCAGATCGCGAAACCGGCAAAACCGGCGCCGTCCTCTGCAACCATTTCCAGACCTGTCACAGGAACGGATTTGGTCTTGGCCGAACCATGAATGTCGACGAACTGAGCCAGTACGTACTTGATGCCGTGCTGTTCGATCAGACGCTGTGTTTCGGGTGGCAACATGGGACGTGTCTCCTGGCAAAAGCAAAACGTTTCAGGGAAGGACCGCTGTTCACTGCCTCTCGGGATATATTCCGAACAGGAAAGTTACTTTCCCTTTAGGAATGCAAGGCGCTTGCCAGTTTGGTATGCCAGTTAAACGAAGTGACTCGGGAGGGGTAATTCGGCTGTTTATATGGGAAACTCGTTTTCCCTCTGGGAATAATCTGCGACTCGGCCAGACCAAGGCTGCTTCAAAACGCACATTCCCAGTGCGAAATAAAAATTATTGAACGGAAACTGTGCAAAGCCGATGAATATGCCGACCGACCCTCATCCGAAATTGAAGCTCGAGCAGTACCTGGGCATTCAGATCAAGCGTCAGCGCCAGGCTCAGGAACTGAAGCTCGCCGACGTGGCGCGCATCGCCGGCATCAGCCAGGGCATGCTGAGCAAGATCGAGAACGCGCAGGTCTCGACCAGCCTCGACAACCTCAGCCGCCTGTGCGACGTGCTGGGCATGCCCATGTCCAAACTGTTCAGCCAGTACGACCAGCAAGGCAGCAGTGCCTTGCTGGTGAAGGCCGATGAAGGACTCGAAGTGGTGAGGCGCGGCACCGAGAAAGGCCACACCTATCACCTGCTCAACCATACCCGTGGGCCGAAGAAGAGTTTCGAGGCATACATGGTGACGATGGACGATGCCAGCGAAGAGTTTCCGACCTTTTCACACCCAGGTACGGAGTTTCTGCACCTGCTGGAAGGCGAGCTGATCTACCGCCACGGCAACCAGTTGTATCCGATGCAGGCCGGTGACAGTCTGACCTTCGACGGCGACATCCCCCATGGCCCCGAGCAACTGGTGCAGGTGCCGATCAAACTGCTGTCGATCATGAATTACGGGGCGCACGGAGATTGACGCCAGGCGAGACGCGGTACGCCAGCAGGCGTACCGCTGTTGCGGGGATTAGAAGTATTTCAGCCAGCTGATATCCCGACGACGGGCCTTGAGCGCGGCGAACCAGCGCACCGCCGGGAACAGCAGAACGGCCAGTACCACCGAGGTCAGCCAGACTCCCCACATGTGGTCGAAACCGAAGTACGTGCCCTGATTGGTGCCCCAGATCGCCAAGGCAATCAGGTACAGGACTTTCAGCACGTAAAGGTGCAGCAGGTAGAAAAACATCGGCGCCGAACCGAGCACCACCAGCGGCCTTAACCCGCTTTTCTCCTGACTGCGTTCGAAGGCGATGAGGATCAGCAGACCAATCCCCAGCGTCAGGCAGATGAACAGCAGCGAGGGCGGGTATTTGGTGATGTTGAAGAAGCTCATGACTGTCTGTATGCCGCTGTCGCCGACGCTCCACGGTTTTTCACCGTAGCCGTTGATCAGGCGCAGGACCACGAAGCCCAGCAGTGCCCCTGCCCCACACTTCCACAGATTCGCACGGCGTTTCGCCGCGTCGTAGCTGCTTGAGAACCAGGGGCCTGCGGCGTAGCCCAGTGCGATGATGCCGATCCACGGCAACAACGGATACGACGTGCGCAAGCGCAGGTTATCGGAAGCCTCGATCCAGCCACGGTCGTGCAGGACCGCCCACGGCACGTGCATGGCCGACTCGACACCGAAATGCACCGTGTCCAGCAGGTTATGCCCGGCAATGATCACCACACCGATGACCACCAGCGCCCAGCGCGGCAGAAACACCATCAACGACAGCGCGACCATGCTCAGGCCGATGGCCCAGATCACTTGCAGGTAGATGATGGTTGGCGGGAACTGGAAGGTCCAGGCAAAGCTCACCAGCGTGAATTCCAGCGCAATCAGAAACAGTCCGCGCTTGAGCAGGAACGCCGAAACGTCGCTTTTGCCCTGATGTTTCTCGCCGTAGAGAAACGCCGAAAGCCCGGTCAGCAGGACGAACAGTGGCGCACACAAATGCGCCAGCGTCCGGCTGAAAAACAGCTCCGGCGCGGTGGTCGTGACGTCCATCGGGTCGATGACCTGGTGGTGCATGAAGAACGTTTCGCGGACATGGTCCAGCAACATGAAAAGAATGATCAGCCCGCGCAGAGCATCGATCGAGCGCAGCCGTGATGCGGGTGCCCGGGTTGAGTGAACAGCTGTTGTCATGAAAGATCCAGATCCGTGGGCGGAAGTGCAATGAGTCAAGGGTGTCTTGGGTCAGAACTCGTTCTGAAGCGCCTTGTAGCCGCGCACCAGATCAATGTTGGTGTGCGCCACATCTTCGGAAAATTCCGAAGCCGAAATGCTCACCGGTGGAAATTGCGAAAGGTCAGTGCCCGGCCCGATCCGGGTGGTGGACGGCACGTAAAAGTGCTCCGGCAAATCGCGACCATCGACCACCGAGTTGTGCCTGACCACGCTGCCGTTGCCGACCTGGCAATTGAACAACACGCTATTGAAACCGATGAACACGCGATCTCCGACCATGCAAGGTCCGTGCACGATGGAGCGGTGGGCAATCGAGGTGAACTCGCCGATGGTGACAGCAGCACCTGATTTCGAATGGATCACCACGCCGTCCTGAATGTTGGAATTGGCCCCGATGACGATCGGCTCCATGTCCCCGGTGGCATCGACTTCGTCGGCGCGGATCACGGCGTAGGGGCCGACAAATACGTTGTCCTTGATGATCACCTTGCCGCAGATGATCGCGGTTTTATCGATGTAGGCGGACTCGGCAATGACCGGCAGATGGCCGGAAGGATTTTTACGGATCACGGAATGAAACCTCAGGACAGGTAGTTGGAAGTCTGGGCAGCGGCATCGTGCGGATGCAGGCTTTCGAAATGGCGGACACTGACGCTGGAAGCTGCATAGCGGCCTTCAAGTGCTTGCTGGACCTTGCGCGCAGCGTCTTCGACGTACATCAGGTTCTGGCCGTTGAGCCGCGCGAAGGCCTGCTCGTCGGCACGCTTGACCGCGGTTTGCACCGGGGTGCCCAACGCCTGTTCGACAAGATCGATCAGCGTCATCAGGCCCAGCTCGGTCGCCTGGTCCGCCACCCGCACCTGCACCGTCGCAACGCTGCGCTGGCTGTGCGGCGTGGCAAACGATGCGTTCTCGCGCAGCCAGCTCGCGACCTGCATCGGATCGACAAACGACTGCCTGCCGAAGCGCGCTGCGAATGCCTCTTCCAGCAATTGGCGAGACAATGCAGCCGAGCACGGGCAGGTGGAGGAGTAGGTGATATCCACCGAACTGTCGAGGCACAGCCGACCGGCATGCCAGGTGGCATCGAGCTTCACGGGGTAGGATTTCCAGCCGCTGAGCCCTTCGGTAATCAACGCCGGGCGGCGGCACAGCAGATTGAAGCTCAGCATCAGTCGGGCATGACTGGAGTGGCAGTCGAGGTGGCTCTCGACCATGGCTTCCAGCAAGGCCGACAACGTATAGGGGCTGACGATCTGATGCTCGGCGTAGCCGTCGAGCAGCCGATAGAGTCGCGACATGTGGATACCCTTGACGCTCGGGTCAGCCAGATCGACCTGCAGATCGACATGCGCGTGAACAGGATGACGGATGCCCGCTTCAGCCAGTCTGATCGGCACTTCCACACCTTGCATGCCGACCCAGTCGAGTGAAACCAGCGCCGGGGAAATTTCCGTCAGGGCAACATCCGGGAGAGGTTTGTTCATGTGCGTCGTTCGTCTCTTTGGCGAACTTCACCACGCGGGCGAAGCCTGATGTTGGCGGTTCACAGCCGTACAGTGCACGGCCATAAATTCGTTACACTATAACATCATGATTGTTAACTTCATCAACCAAACGTTACTCACCCCGCACGGCGCCCACGTAACACCGCCAGCGGCTCAGGTCTTTGCCAGCTCCTCGATCAGAAAATCCCGGAAGGCAGTGACTGCTGCGGGCAGGTTGCGCCCGGCCATGCTTTGCAACTCGATACGCCGTGCCTTCATGCCATCGTCGCTGATCGGCAGCGATTTGAGCTGTTTCTCATGGGCGCGTTTATCCAGGGTCATTTCGCTGGACAGGCTGATTCCGCCCTCCTCCCGAACAAACCGCAGCAAGGCGCCGATGTAGTTGCTGGTCAGCACCGGGTCGAACAGCAGGCCCTGCACGCCGCAGCAGATATCAAACAACTGGCGCAAGGTCGTGTCGGTATTGGTCAGGGCGATGGCGTAAGGCTGCAGTTCAGCCAGCGTGACCTCCTTGCGTGCCGCCAACGGATGGTTATGACTGACCACCGCGCAGATCGCGCCGCTGTGGATGTGCTCGACCTTGATCTCATTCTGCGGCGTCAGGCTGAAGGTCAGGCACAGGTCAGCGTCGCCCGAGCGCACCCGCTCGGTGGCCTGCGCCGGAGCACAGACCTCCATCGAGAAATGGATACCCTGATACTGCCGCCGAAAACGCGCAATGCACTGCGGCAGAAAATCCAGGGCAAAGCCCTCCGAGCATGCGATGCGCACATGCCCACGCTGCAAGCCTTGCAGCTCGGTGATTTCCAGCACCACCTGCTCGGCCTCAAGCTGTGATTTGCGCGCGTAGGCCGCCAGGCGAACGCCCGCCTCGCTGAGCATCATGCCGCGCGCCTGGCGCTCAAAAAGCACTGCGTCCAGCTCCCGCTCCAGTTTACTGATCTGTCGACTGACCGCCGAAGACGCGACATTGAGGCGGATCGAGGCTTCGCTGATCGATCCGCACCGCGCCACTTCGAGGAAGTAGCGCAAGGCCGTGGACTGTACGCCATAGAGTTGCATGACTGCTCCTGCGTTGCCTTTTCAGCAATGAAAGGTTCGAAATATTGTGCTTGTGGCATTGATACGCTTTGCCTAGAGTCATGTCGAGGCGCAACTCACCAAAAGAACCCAATCAAAAGAACACTGCGGCCTCGTTGTTTCCCCCTCTTCTCGCATTTGCGACCCACTGCCCTTTGATACATCCACTTTGCCTTTTGGAGACGACGGCATGGGAATCAAGGGTTTCGCTCGCAGCATCGCGCTATTGAGCCTGTTCAGCAGTTTCTCCGTCCTGGCCGGCAAGGCCGACGACACACTGGTCTACGCCTCCGACAGCGAACCGGAAAACATCAGCCCCTATCACAACGATTTGCGCGAAGGCGTGATCCTCGGTCGCCTGATCTGGGACAACCTGGTCTACCGCAACCCGGACAATGGCGAGTACCAGCCGATGCTCGCCACCAGCTGGAAACAGGTCGACGATACGACCATCGATTTCCAGCTGCGCCAAGGCGTGAAGTTTCACAACGGCGACCCGTTCACCGCAGATGACGTGGTGTTCACCCTCAATTATGTGGTGTCTCCAGAGTCCAAGGTGGTCACGGTACAAAATGTCGACTGGATCAAGAGCGCCGAAAAGCTGGGCGACTACAGCGTTCGTCTGCACCTGAAAAAGCCTTTCCCGCCTGCGCTGGAATACCTCTCCAACGCCGTACCGATGTTCCCGAAAAAATACTTCGAAGAAGTCGGGCTGGCAGGCTTCAGCCGTAAACCGATCGGCACCGGGCCTTACAAGGTGACGGCCATCGCCACCGGCGAAGGCGTGAAAATGGACAAGAACCCGGACTACTTCAAGGACAGCCCACAGGGTCAACCGAAGATCGGTCACATCAACTTCCGGGTGATCGCCGATGCCGAAACGCGTCTGGCCGAGCTGATGACCGGCGGCGTCGACTGGACCTGGCGGGTTGCACCGGATCAGGCGGAAAACCTCAAGGCCATGCCCAATCTGGTGGTCACCAGCGGCGCGACCATGCGTATAGGTTTTCTGATTCTGGATGCGCGCGGCACCTCCAGCGCCGATTCGCCGATGAAACACCTGAAGGTGCGCCAGGCGATCAACCACGCGATCAACCGTGACGGTCTGGCCTCGCAACTGGTCGGCGGCGAGAGCAAGCCGTTGCAGGTCGCCTGCTACCCTGGCCAGTTCGGTTGCGACACCAGCGCAGCCACGGTCTACAACTACGACCCGGCAAAGGCCAAGGCGCTGCTCGCCGAAGCCGGCTACCCGAACGGCTTTGAAACCGAAATCTTCGCCTACCGTGACCGCGATTACGTGGAGGCCATCATCGGCAACCTGCGCGCCGTGGGCATCAACGCCAAGCTGCGCTACCTGAAGTACGCTGCTCTGCGTGATCAGCAGCGTGGCGGCAAGGTACCGATGTCGTTCCAGGCGTGGGGCTCGTTCTCGATCCTCGATACCTCGGCGTCGGCCGGCACCTGGTTCAAGGGCAATCCCGACGACAACATCAAGGACCCGCAAGTCCAGGGCTGGCTGCAGACCGCCGACAACGCGCTGGACCCGCAGGTGCGCAAGGACAACTACCGCAAGGCGTTGCAACGCATCAGCGAGCAGGCTTACTGGGCGCCGTTGTTCAACTACTCGATGAACTACGCCTATGTCTCGGACCTGAACTTCAAGCCTTACCCGGACGAGTTGCCGCGCTTCGTGCTGTCGAGCTGGAAATAAGCGCCTGACCAAGACCGTCGGCAAGCCTGGCTGTGAGGCGCATGACGCGCCTTGCAGTTGGGTCAGCCCCCCCGTCATTCCCTGAACACAAGGTCACTTGCCATGTTCGGATTTCTCTTGCGCCGCCTGGGCATTGCCCTGTGCGTAGCGATTACCGTGTCGGTGATCAGCTTTTCCCTGCTGCACCTGTCCGGCGATCTGGCCACTGCCATCGGCGGGCCGGAAGCCACCAGCGAGCAGATCGAACAGATCCGGGTGCAGTACGGCCTCAACAAGCCGTTGGTTACGCAGTATTTCGAATGGCTGGCCGACGTGGTGCGTCTTGATCTGGGCGACTCGTTCTTCTTCCAGGAGTCGGTTTACAACCTGATCGCCTCGCGCCTGTCGATCACCCTCGGGCTGGGCGCAATGGCCCTGAGTATTGCGCTGCTGATCGCCATTCCGCTGGGTGTGCTGGCCGCCGTGAAACGCGACACGTGGATCGATCGCCTGGCACTGAGCATCGCGGTACTGGGTCAGGCCATGCCCAGTTTCTGGTTCGCGCTGATGTTGATCGTGGTGTTTTCGGTCACCCTGAAATGGCTGCCGGTGTCGGGCAATTCGACCTGGGCGCACTTCGTGATGCCGGCCATCGCCCTCGGTTACTACGCCACGCCCGCGATTATGCGCCTGACCCGTGCGGGCATGCTCGACGTGCTCAACTCCGATTACATCCGCACCGCGCGGGCCAAGGGCCTGCGCCCCGCCACCGTGCTGTTCAAGCATGCGCTGCGCAACGCGCTGATTCCGGTGGTGGCCCTCGCCGCGGTGGAATTCGGTTTCATGCTCGGCGGCTCGGTGGTCATCGAGACGGTTTTCTCGCTGCAGGGCATTGGCCAGTTGGCCTGGGACGCGATTGCCCGTGACGACTTTCCGGTGGTGCAGGCGGTTGTGCTGTTGATCGCGGTGATCTACATCGTCCTCACCCTGCTGGCCGACGTGCTCAACGCACTGCTCGACCCGCGCATCCGCGTGAAATAGGAGGCCCCATGAGCACAACCACCTCATCGCCGCTGCTGATCAACGATTACCAGCCTCCGGCGCGCAGCGTCTGGCGCACATTACGCAGCAGCTTCGCGCATCGCGGCTTCGCCATCGGCGCAGTATTGCTGCTGATTATCCTGCTCGGCGCCCTGTTCGCGCCCTGGCTGGCCCCCTACGACCCTTATGCGCAGGACGTGATGCTGCGCATGAAACCGCCTGTCTGGATGGCCAACGGCACCTGGGACTACGTGCTGGGCACCGACAAACTGGGCCGCGATTACCTGTCGCGACTGCTCTACGGCGCACGCATCTCGCTGTTCATCGGCTTCTCGGCGGCACTGATTTCCGGCGTTATCGGCACCATCATGGGCCTGCTGGCCGGCTACTTCGGCGGCAAGACCGACGCGGTGATCAGCTACCTGATCACCACCCGCCTGGCGATGCCGGTGGTGATGATCGCGCTGGCCTCCGCGTCGCTGATCGGTGGCTCGCTGAAAGTGGTGATCGTGCTGCTTGGCTGCCTGCTCTGGGACCGCTTTGCCGTGGTGGTGCGCGCTGCCGTGCAGCAGATTCGCGACGCTGAATACGTCGCCTCGGCCCAGGCCCTGGGCTGCTCGACGCTGCGCATTCTGGCCAGCGAAATCCTGCCCAATCTGGTCGGCGCGCTGATCGTTGTCGCTACCCTGGAAATGGCTCACGCGATCCTCCTCGAGTCGGCACTGTCGTTTCTCGGGGTCGGCGTGCAGCCGCCCATTCCTTCATGGGGGCTGATGATCGCCGAGGGCAAACCGTACATGTTCTTTTCCCCTTGGGTCATCGCCATTCCCGGCGTCGCCCTGATGGTGCTGGTGCTGGGCATCAATCTGGTCGGTGACGGCCTGCGCGACCTGATCCTGCCCGACGGGCGCAACTGACAGAGGAGATACGCACATGGCGCTGTTGCATGTTGAAAACCTGCGTGTCGAGATTCCTCTCGGCCAAGACACGCTCCACGCAGTGCGCGGCCTGGACTTTCAGGTCGAGCGCGGCGAAATGCTGTGCATCGTCGGCGAGTCCGGCTGCGGCAAATCCCTGACTTCGCTGGCACTCATGGACCTGCTGCCGCGCAAGGCCCGGCGTACCGCAACGACACTGAGCCTGGACGGCATCGACATGCTGACCCAGAGCGAGCGGCAGATGTGCGACCTGCGCGGCAACCGCCTGGCGATGATCTTTCAGGAGCCGATGACCTCGCTGAACCCGGCCTACAGCATCGGCGATCAGCTCAGCGAAGTGCTTACCCGACACCGCAAGGTGTCCCGCAAGGAGGCCCTGCAGCGCGCCGCGCAGATGCTTGAGAAAGTCGGGATCAGCAATGCGGGCGAGCGCCTGCGTCAGTACCCGCATCAACTGTCGGGCGGCCTGCGCCAGCGGGTAATCATCGCCATGGCCCTGATGTGCGAACCGGACGTGATCATCGCCGACGAACCGACCACTGCGCTGGACGTGACCATTCAGGCACAGATCCTGCGCCTGATCCGCGACATTCAGAAGGAGCTGGGTCTGGCCGTGATCTTCATCACCCACGACCTGGGGCTGGTGGCACGTATCGCCGACCGGGTTGCGGTGATGTACGCCGGGCAGATCGTCGAAACCGCCCCGGCCATCGAGTTGTTCGAGAACCCGCAACACCCCTATACCCGCGGCTTGCTGGCGAGCATACCGATCCCCGGACGCACTCAACCGGGTCAGCCGCTGGGGTCGATTCCGGGGCTGGTGCCCAGCCTGGTCGGCGAACAACACGGCTGCGCATTTCGCAATCGCTGCCCGCAAGCGATCCCCGCCTGTGCCGACGACGTCCCGCCGATCAATAGCCACAACCATATGACTCGCTGCCTGTTTGCCGCAGCGGGTGCCGAACCTGTGTTTCACCGTGAGGGCGTACCGTCATGAATACCGCCGTGAAACAGGTCCCGGCTGCCAGCGTCAAGAAAGACATCGCGCTGGAGCTGTGCGATATACGCCGCGAATTCAGCATCAGCCGTGGCTTTTTCAAACCCAATGCCACGCTCAAAGCCGTCGATGGCGTGTCGCTGCGTCTGATGCGTGGCGAAACACTCGGGCTGGTCGGCGAATCGGGCTGCGGTAAAAGTACCCTGGCGAAGATGCTGCTGGGGCTGCTTGCGCCCAGCAGTGGCGACGTACTGGTCAACGGCAAGCACCTTGCCGGCACCGATCGCAAGGAGATGGCGCGGCGCATTCAGCCGATCTTCCAGGACCCCTACTCGTCACTCAACCCGCGCAAGACCCTGCGCGAGATCGTCACGCTGCCGCTGATCGTGCATGGCATCGGCACCCCGGCCGAACGTCGCCAGCGCGCCGAAGCGATGATGGACGTGGTCGGCTTGCCCAAGCGCGTGATCGACAGTTACCCGAGCCAGCTTTCCGGTGGCCAGCGCCAGCGCGTGGCGATTGCCCGGGCGCTGGTGATGCGCCCGGATGTATTGATCTGCGACGAGCCGACTTCGGCGCTGGACGTTTCAGTGCAGGCACAGATTCTCAATCTGTTGCAGGACCTCAAACAGGAATTCGGCCTGACTTACCTGCTGATCAGCCATAACCTGGCCGTCATCGAACATCTGGCCGACCGCGTGGCGGTCATGTACCTGGGGCGGATCGTCGAAGAGCGCAGCCGCGAATCATTGTTCGCCCGGCCTGGCCATCCCTACACCCAGGCGTTGCTGGACTCGGTGCTGACCCCGGACCCGCACTTGGGCATTCCCGATCTGGGTTTGCACGGGGCCTTTCCCAATCCCATGTCGCCGCCGTCCGGCTGCGCCTTTCATCCGCGCTGCCCGGCCTGCATGCCCCAGTGCAAGGAAAAAGCCCCGGCCATTGGCCGCATCGAAGGCGGAACCGTTCGCTGCCACCTGCACGACACCTCAAAACCTCTGGAGCAGATGCCCTCATGAGTAGCCGTTCGCACGCCATCGAAAACGTCACTGAACAGTTCGACAACGGCGCGTTTTTCGCCCTGCTCGGCAAAAGCGTTGCCTACCCGACCCAGAGCCAGGAGACCGAAAGCCTGCCCGAGCTGTATCGTTATCTTCATGAGTTCATCACCCCGCATGTCGAGCGTCTGGGTTTCAGCGTTACCGTGCATGACAACCCGGTCGCCGGACGCGGCCCGCTGATGATCGCCACGCGCATCGAAGCCCCTGAACTGCCAACGCTGCTCAGTTACGGCCACGGTGACGTGGTTCGCGGCTATGACGCACAGTGGCAGACAGGCCTGTCGCCGTGGCAGGTGATCGAACGTGGCGAGCGCTGGTACGGACGTGGCACCGCCGACAACAAGGGCCAGCACCTGATTAACCTGACGGCACTGGAGCAGACCCTCAAGGCGCGCGACGGCAAGCTGGGTTTCAACGTCAAACTGCTTCTGGAAATGGGCGAGGAAGATGGCTCCCCCGGCCTGAGCGCGTTCTGCCAGGCGCACGCAGAAGAACTCGCCGCCGACATCTTCATCGCCTCCGATGGCCCGCGCCTCGCAGCGGCACGCCCTACCCTGTTTCTCGGCTCGCGCGGGGTGTTCAACTTCGAGCTGACGGTGAACCTGCGCGAAGGCGCGCACCATTCCGGCAATTGGGGCGGTCTGCTGGCCAACCCGGGGATCATTCTGGCCAATGCCATCGCGAGCATGGTCGATGAGCATGGCCGGGTGAAAGTCGCGGGGCTCATGCCCAAGGCCATCCCCGACGCGGTGAAGGCCGCATTGGCGGATATCGAGGTCGGCGGCGGCCCTGGCGATCCGGACATCGACGCCGACTGGGGCAACCCGGCGCTGTCGCTCAGCGAAAAAGTCTTTGGCTGGAACACCCTCGACGTGCTCGCCTTCAAGACCGGCAACCCGGACGCCCCTGTACACGCCATTCCCGGCAAGGCTCACGCGTTGTGTCACATTCGCTTTGTGGTCGACAGTGATTACAACGCTTTCATCCCCGCGGTGCGCGCGCACCTGGATGCCCATGGCTTCGATCGTGTCGAGGTCAGACAGACGCGCATGGACGTGATGCACGCCACGCGCCTGTCACCGGACAGCCCGTGGGTCGGCTGGGCGCTGGATTCGCTGGCCGCCACCACGGGCAAGAAACCCGCGCTGCTGCCCAATCTGGGCGGTTCGCTGCCCAATGACGTATTCGCTGAAGTGCTGGGCCTGCCGACGGTCTGGGTGCCACACTCATACCCGGCGTGCTCGCAGCATGCACCTGACGAGCACTTGCTGGCTCCGGTGGTCAAGGAGAGCCTGCAAATCATGGCCGGACTGTTCTGGGACCTGGGCACGGACGGCGCACGACTGACCCGGGAGCAGCGGGCACAGGAGCTGAGTGAATGAATGAGGCACAACTGCACGCCACCGCGTGGCTGGCCGAGCAATATGAGGCGATGGAAGCGCTGCTGCAGCGCCTGGTCGATACCGATTCCAACAGTTACGACAAGGTCGGCGTCGACGCAGTCGGTGACCTGCTCTGCGCACAATTGCAGGCTGACGGAATCAGCGTAGAGCGTATCCCGGTCGAGGGTTTCGGCGATGTGCTGCTGGCTGAATTGCCCGGTGGCCCCGGCAAACCAGTGTTGTTGCTGGGTCATCGCGACACGGTATTTCCCAAAGGCACCACGTCCGCTCGCGGTTATACCAAAGATGCTGAACTGGCCTACGGCCCTGGCGTGGCCGACATGAAAGGCGGACTGGTGCTCAACTGCTTTGCGCTGAAGGCCTTGAAGCGCGCAGGCCCGCTGCCGTTCCCGGTGCAGATTCTGTATACCGGCGACGAGGAAATCGGCTCCGCCAGCGCTCGCACTCACATCGAACACTACGCCCGCCAGGCGCGCGCGGTGCTTAACCCCGAACCGGGACGCGCCAGTGGCAATGTGGTCAGCGCGCGCAAAGGCGGTGCCACGCTGATTATCGAAGTCAGCGGCCGCGCGGCGCATTCCGGGGTCAATCACGCCGACGGTGCAAGCGCCATTCAGGCGCTGGCGCACAAGGTGATCAAGTTGCATGCGTTGACTGATTATGCAGCGGGCATCACCACCAATGTCGGGCTGATCTCTGGCGGCACCTCCAGCAACACGGTAGCGCCCAGCGCTACGGCGAAGCTCGATGTACGTTTTGTGGAGCTTCGGCAATGGGAGGAAATACTTGCAGCCGTGCAAGCGATCGTCGCCGAAGAGGAACTGCCCGGCACGTCAGCCAGACTGCTGGAAGCCACGACCTTCCTGCCGATGGAAGCACGGCACAGCACTGAACTGCTGGGTATTTATCAAGGTCTTGCGCAGGAACTGGGGTTCAGCGTGGAAGGCGAATTCACCGGGGGCTGCGCCGACTCGGGTTTTACCGCCAGCCTGGGGATCCCGACCCTGTGTGGCCTCGGCCCGGTGGGCGGCAAGGTTCACACCGACCGCGAGTACCTGGAACTGAACACCCTGGTGCCCAGAGGCCAGGCGCTGGTCGGGACGATACTGGCGTTGGGGGATGTTTGAAGAGACTGCCCACGTGCGCCCAATCTGGAAAAAGAGGCGCGACGCAAATGTGTGATGCAGAGCGTCACGAAATGCATTCCCACGCGGAGCGTGCGGAACGATGACATTCGGGAGAACACTCCATGCAAAATTCGTCCGAGCTGCTCGGTAAATCCGCCACCGAACTGCGTGCGCTGATCGGCAACAAACAGCTCTCTCCGGTGGAATTGCTGGACGCTTGTATCGAGCGGATTGAAAGTCTGAACCCGAAGCTCAATGCCTTTGCCGCGACCTGTTTCGAGCGCGCCCGCGACGAGGCACTGCTGGCCGAACATGCCGTCCTGCAGGGTAAGCCACTGGGGCTGCTGCATGGCCTGCCAATCGGCATCAAGGACCTGGAAGAAACCGCCGGGGTACTCACCACCTACGGCTCGCAACTGTTTCGCGACAACATTCCCGCGCAGGACAACCTGTTCGTCGCACGCCTGCGTGCTGCCGGGGCAATCGTGGTCGGCAAGACCAATGTTCCGGAACTGGGCGCAGGCGCCAATACCCGCAATGTGGTGTGGGGCGCGACCGGTAACCCGTTCAATCCTGAACTGAACGCCGGCGGTTCCTCGGGTGGATCCGCCGCCGCACTGGCCGTCGACATGGTGCCGTTGTGCAGCGGCTCGGACACCGGCGGTTCGCTGCGCATTCCCGCGGCGCTGTGCGGTATCGTCGGCCTGCGTCCCTCACCAGGGCTGGTACCGAGCGAACGCAAGAAGCTTGGCTGGACACCGATTTCAGTGGTAGGCCCGATGGGTCGCAACGTTGCCGATACCCTGCTGCAACTGCGCGCCAGCGCCGGGCTGGGGCAGTCCGATCCGTTGAGTTATGCCATTGCCGATGACGCGTTTGCACCACGCACCGTCGACCTAAGCCAGCTGCGCGTCGGCTACAGCGAGGACTTCGGCGCGTGTGCTGTGGATGACAGGATCCGTGCCGTCTTTCGGGAAAAGATCAGCGCCCTGAAATCGCTGTTCAAGTCCTGCGAAGCCATCGACCTGAACCTGACCAACGCCCATCGCACCTTCGACGTCCTGCGCGCCGAAGCGTTCGTCGCCGGGCTGCAGGACGCTCACGACCGCGATCCTGATGCACTGGGGTCCAACACCCGCGCCAATTTCGACATGGGTGCCGCGATGTCACTGCAGGACTGCGTCAAGGCGCATGGCGAGCAAAGCCGGATCTTTCGCGGCTTCCAAAAACAATTCGAGCACTACGACCTGATCCTCGCGCCCACCACGCCAGTCTCGCCCTTCCCCTGGAGCGAGCTGTACCTGCGCGAAGTCAACGGCGTGCCTCTGGACAATTACTATCGCTGGCTGGCGCTGTGCTACACCATCACCCTGACCACCAACCCCGCGCTGTCCCTGCCCTGCGGCACCGACCACAACGGCATGCCGTTCGGGCTGCAGGTGATCGGCGGGTTCCGCGGCGACGCAAAACTGCTCGCCTGCGCCGAAGCGCTTGAACAGGCGACGGCGAATGACCCACGCTTGTCTCGCCCACGCCCGGACCTACAGAAACTGCTGGCCTCGGCGGTCGACCTGACGCACATCGTCACGCATCCGCCGGTTTACGGCGGATCGAGAACGGGCAAGCCGGAGATTGGTGCGATGTGAAAGCGGCGCAGCAAGATAAACAAGGCTGAGGGGCAGCATCTGCCCCTCAGAGGTGACATGCGTTACTTGGGTAACGCGTAGGCAATCACGTAATCGCCACGATCCGGCGATTGGCGGGCGCCGCCTGCGGTGAGCAGGATGTACTGCCTGCCGGTCTTGGGCGACACATAGGTCATCGGGCCGGACTGGCTGCCGACTGGCAGACGGGCCTTCCAGATTTCATTGCCGTTGCCGCTGTCGAAGGCACGCAGGTAGAAGTCCTGAGTACCGGCGAAGAACAGCAAGCCCGACTGGGTGGACAACGAAGCGCCCAGCGTCGGCATGCCAATCGGAATCGACAGGCCCATGCGGATGCCCATCGGGCCTGTGTCTTTCACGGTGCCGACCGGAACCTGCCACATCAATTTTTTGGTTTTCAGGTCAATTGCCGACATGGTGCCGAACGGCGGAGCCTGGCAGGGGATGCCGACGGCAGACAGGAAACGCTGACGCATGGCCCCGAAAGGAGTGCCGGTCTGTGGCACAACGCCCATTTCGATACCGCTGGCACCGGCGGCGATCTTGTCGCGCGGGATCATGTAGTTGGCCAGGCCCAGGCGCATGTCATTGACGAACATGTAGCTGTTGGTCGGGTCAACCGAGACACTCCCCCAGTTCATGCCGCCCAGCGAACCGGGGAACTGCAACGCCGGGTCGAGCCCCGGTGGCGTGTAGACACCCTCGTGACGCATGCCTTTGAAGGCGATCCGGCACATCAACTGGTCGAATGCCGTGGCGCCCCACATGTCCGACTCTTTCAAGGTCTGGTTGCCGATCGACGGCATGTCCACCGAGAAAGGCTGGGTAGGCGAATAGCGTTCGCCCGGCACGTTACCTTGCGGCACAGCGCGTTCCTCGACCCGCGAGATCGGCACGCCGGTTTCGCGGTTGAGCAGGAAGATCTCGCCCTGCTTGGTGACTTGTGCCAGTGCCGGCTGGGTACCGCCCTTGCCGTCCGGGATGTCATACAGCAACGGCTGCGCCGGAATGTCGAAGTCCCACAGATCGTGGTGAGTCATCTGGAAGCTCCAGCGCACCTGACCGGTCTTGACGTCCACCGCCACGACTGACGAGGACCACTTGTCATCCTGCTCGGTACGCGTCCCGCCGAAGAAGTCGGGTGTTGCGTTACCGGTCGGCAGGTAGATCAGGCCAAGCTTGTCATCGTAGGACATGGCCGACCAGACGTTAGGCGTGCCACGGGTATAGGTTTCGCCTGCGGGCGGACGTTTGGTGGTATTCGGATTACCCGGATCCCACGCCCAGACCAACTCACCCGTGTGCACGTCGTAGGCGCGTACTACGCCCGGTGGCTCACCGGTAGAGAAGTTGTCGGCAACACGACCACCGACAACCACTACATTGCCCGCCACCAATGGCGTCGAGGTTTGCTGGTAGTAGCCCTCCTTGACTTCGCCCATGTCGGTTTTCAGATCAACCACGCCTTGACTGCCGAAGTCCTTGCAGGTCTCGCCCGTCTTGGCGTCGAGTGCGATCAGACGCGCGTCGCCAGTCGGCAGGAACACGCGCGCGACGCATGCGCCTGAGACTGATGGTGCTGGCGCATTGGCTGTCGCTGCTTCGGCTACAGGTGCCGCGAAGTAGCCCAAGCCTCGGCAACGTTGCCAGTTGGGCGCACTGCCCTGAGGATCGAACTTCCAGCGCTGTGTGCCGGTATCTGCATCGAGTGCGAAGACCTTGCCGTAAGCGGTACAGGTGTAAACCGTGTCGCCGATTTGCAGCGGGGTGTTCTGGTCCTCTGCGCCGGCCCCGGTACTTTGCGGGATGTCGCCGGTATGAAAGGTCCAGGCAACCTGCAGCTTGTCGACGTTGCTTTTGTTGATCTGATCCAAAGCGGCAAAGCGATTGCCTGCCGGGGTATTGCCCCAGTGCGCCCAGTTCTTCTGCTCGGAGCCCGGAGCCACCGGAATCACATCAGGCATGCTGGCGGCGCTGACCACATGGCTCGGGACGAACATATAACCGATGGTCGCTACAACACCAATGGCCAACAGACCGGCCAGGCCATAGGCACCGCGGCCTGCCTGAGCACCCGAGGCGCGAACCAGTGTCGGATAGATCAGTGCCACCACCAGGCCGATAACGGCGAAGGTCAATACTCGGGAAACCAGCGGCCAGTAATGCAGGCCTGCATCCCAGACAGCCCAGATGGCGGTCAGTATCAGGGCAATGCCATACAGTAACGCACCTTTGGGCTTGCGGGCGGCGATCAGTGCACCACTGACCAGCATCGCCAGGCCCATCAGTAGGAAGAACCAACTGCCGCCGAGCGCTACCAGATAGCCACCTACACCTGCCAGCCCGAGTCCGATCAAGGCGATCAACCCACCCAGTCCAGGCAGCAGGAACCTGCCGGCTGCCCCTGTATTTTGCGCATTTGTCATTTTTCAAACCTGTCGGATTTTCACAGGCGCGCAGAATGTACTAAACGGTTCATTAAGACAAATTGTCGCAGCCTGCCAGGCATGGATAAAGTCATGGCCGAGCGACATCAGGCAGACTCAGGTTACTGACAGGACCGGGCAAAGCCGCGAGGCGTCTGGCGCGATGGATTGCGGGCGATCAGCGAACAGAATTTTCGCGCCAGCGTCTTACAGGATCATCCTGTCCTGACCGACGAACACTTGATCAGGCAGTTGCCCCGCTCGCCCCATCAACCACGCATCCAGCGTATGGCCGACATGCGTCAGCACCGCCCTGCCCGGTCTTAGCCACTCGATGGTTTGCAGCGCCAACGTCAAGTCGTTGTGATTACGCGGCGGCTGAGGCTGTGGAGGCATCGAGCAGTCGAGTACCAGCAGGTCCAGCGGTGCACGTTGCAGGTACTCGCGGGTGTCGTCGGGCAGGCCGACGGTGTCGGTCAGGTAGGCAAAACGTTGCCCGTCGCCTTCGAACAGGTAACCGAACGTAGGTTTTGAGTGCGCCAGTGGCAGCGCTGTGACCTGCAACGCACCCAGTGCACGGCGTTCGAAGGCCGCGAATGGCTGGCTGAAATCCAGAATACCGGGGTGTTTGTAGAGGTCGGCCAAGCCTTCCGGATCCGCCGGGCCGTGGACCGGAATCACCAGCCCCTGGCCCCAGCGCAGGTGCAACAGCCCCTGCGCATGGTCGGCGTGATAGTGCGTCTGCAGAATCCCGCTCAGGCTGCGCGGTGGGAAACGCTCGGTGAGGTCGGTCAGGCCGCTGTCGATCAACCAGCGTTGGTCGGCGCACTCGATCAGCGCGCTGCACGGCAAGCGGCGCAGATCATGGTCGGCCCGCGCGGCAGCACACGCCACGCACTGACAACCGTAGACCGGCACCTGCCGGGCGTCACCGGTGCCCAACAGGGTCAGGCGCATGCGTGACGCTTGTCGAGCAAGCCGAGCAGCGTGGCAACGGTGTGTTGCAGATCAGCGGAATTATCCAGCGGGAAAACCTGCGGATTGCTCGCCAGCAAATCTCCGGCAAAGCGCGAGTTGCGCGCAAGGCGCTCCTCGATTTCCGCGAGGCTTTCCCGGTTGCGCGCCAGCAGGCGCTTGCGTAACACCTCCTGATTGACGGTCAGCAACACCGCCAGCAGCGTGGGATAGCGCGCCTGCGCCTTTTGCAGATGCGCCCTGGAGCCGTTGATAAGGACGTCATGGCCTTCCAGCAGCCACTGATCGATCTCGACGGGAATGCCGTAGTGAAGACCATTGGCCTGCCAGCTCAAGGCGAACGCGCCTCGCTCGCGCATCTGCTCGAACTGCTCGACGGTCACCGCCTGGGCTGCCTCGCCCACCGCTTCGGCGGAACGGGTGATCACCCGCCGAACGACCCGGCAATCACGTTGCGCCAGGGTATCCCGGGCCGCGTCCAGCAGGCTGTCCTTGCCTGATCCGGACGGCCCGATGAGATAGATCAACCTGCCAACCATCAAAACACCCTCTTGCCTTGTCGCCAGACCCTGTCGATAACCGGCAGGCCGGCATGATCACGCGCCTGGATCAGATCAGCGCGCAGCCCCACACGTATTTCACCACGATCCGCCAACCCGGCAGCCACGGCCGGCGTACGGCTGACCATGTTGATCGCCTGCGGCAGGTCACATGCGTTGTCCTGAGCGGCGAGCATGAATGCAGACTGCAACAGGCTGGCCGGGTAGTAATCGCTGGACAGAATATCCAGCAACCCGTCACGGGCCAGCGATGCTGCCGCCACGTTACCGGAGTGCGAGCCGCCGCGCACGATGTTCGGTGCGCCCATCAACACGCTCATGCCCAGTTGCCGACAGCCACGGGCCGCTTCGAGCGTGGTCGGGAACTCGGCGATGTTCATGCCGAAACCTGCCGACTCCTCGACATGCGCCATGGTTGCATCGTCGTGACTGGCAATCGACAGGCCGCGCGCCAGGCACAGTTCGACAATCGCACGCCGGTAACGGTCGGCGTACTCGTTGGAGTTGGCCACCTGTTCAACGATGAAACGGTCCATTTCCTCATTGTTCATGTGGTACTTGCCCATGTAGTACTCACGGTACTTGGACTCCAGGGCAAACTGACGCTGGCCGGGCGCGTGGTCCATCACCGAGACCAGTTGCACCATTGGCTGGTCCACCAGATCGCGAAACACGCTCAAGGTGTCCGGGTGACTGACCTCGCAGCGCAGGTGCAACACGTGCTCGGCGCGAGTCAGGCCTGCCGCATTGGCGTCGGCAATCGCCTGTAGCATGGCGGGCAATTGCTGCATGCGCTTGCCTTTGGGGTTGATGTCGCCGATCGACAGCGCGTCGAACACGGTGGTGATGCCCGCCGCGACGATTTGCGCATCGTGGCTGATCACCGCCGACATCGACGGCCAGTCGACACCCGGACGCGGCGACAGATGCTTTTCCAGGTTGTCGGTGTGCAATTCCACCAGCCCCGGCAGCAGGTAATCGCCCTGCATGTCCTGGGCCTGACTCAACTGGCTGCATCCACTCTCGACCTCGGCAATCAGGCCGTCACGGACCACCACAGTGCCGGTGAATACCTGCTCGGCCGTCACCACGCGGGCGTTACTGAAAACCTGTTCATTCAGCATTGCAGCAACTCCTTGGCGGTAAGGTCCACCGGGGTCATGTCGAGTTGACGATTGGCGACAGCGTCACGGGCGTCGCGGTCATGGAAGATACCGATCAGGGCGGCACCGGCCTGTTTGGCCTCATCGACCAGTTCCAGCACCACCCGGCGATTGGCGTCGTCCAATGACGCAGTCGGTTCGTCGAGGAGCAGCACCGGCCACGGCACCATGAACGCGCGCGCAATGTTGATGCGCTGCTGTTCGCCACCGGAAAACGTGCTGGGCGCCAACGGCCACAGGCGCTGCGGAATATTCAGCCGCCCCAGCAGCAGTTGCGCGCGCTCCTGCGCCTGCTCACGGGACCAGCCGCGCGCCAGAGCCGGTTCCATGACCACGTCCAGGCTGGACACACGCGGAATCACGCGCAGGAACTGGCTGACGTAGCCGAGCGTTTTGCGCCGCACCTCAAGCACCTGGCGCGGGGTTGCGCCGACCAGCTCGGTCCACTCGCCTTCATGCTGCACGCGAATGCTGCCGGCGGCAGGCAGGTAGTTGCCATACAGGGTGCGCAGCAGCGTGCTCTTGCCCGCGCCGGATTGCCCGCTGAGCACCAGGCATTCGCCGGCGCGCACCGAGAAATTCAGGCCGCGCAGCACATTGAGGACCACGCCGTTGTGCTGATGCAGGGTGAAGGTTTTCGACAGGTCACGGACCTCGATCAAGGTTGTCATCGGGCTCACCTCTTCTGTACAGGCTGTTCGGACAGTGCGACTCATGGCTGCAATACCGAGGACACCAACAGTTGCGAATACGGGTGTTGCGGGTCATCGAGAATCTGGTCAGTCAGGCCGCTTTCGACCACTTCCGAGCGACGCATGACCATCAACCGGTCGGCGAGCAGCCGCGCGACCGCCAGATCGTGGGTAACGATGACCACGGCCAGATCCAGCTCCCGCACCAGGCCGCGCAACAAATCGAGCAAGCGGGCCTGCACTGACACGTCGAGCCCGCCGGTGGGTTCGTCCATGAACACCAGTCTGGGGCTGGAGACCAGATTGCGGGCGATTTGCAGGCGCTGCTGCATGCCGCCGGAAAAGGTCCGCGGCAGGTCGTCAATGCGCTGCGGATCGATCTCCACCTGGGTCAGCCAGTCCAGCGCGGCACCCCGCAACTGCTGATAATTACGTACCCCCTGCGCCATCAGACGCTCGCCGATATTGGCGCCGGCCGACACGCCCATGCGCAGGCCATCGCGCGGGTTCTGTTCGACAAAACCCCACTCGGTGCGCAGCAAGGTGCGCCGCTGCGCCTCACTGGCGCTGTACAGGTCGAACCAGTCGCCCGCCTTGCTGCGATAGTCGATGCTGCCGCGGTCCGGCGGGCAACGTCCGCTCAACAGCGAGAGCAGCGTGGATTTCCCCGAGCCGGACTCGCCAACGATGCCCAGCACTTCGCCGGGGTACAGATCGAAACTGACGTCCTGACAGCCCTTCTGCACACCGTACAGGCGAGTCAGGCCGCGTACCTTGAGCAGCGGCTGCACCGCATCAGGAAGGCGCCCGCCCGCCGCGTCCAATGAACGTGCACTGATCATCGGTCGTTCTCCTGCTGTTTGACGCGCTGGGCGCAGTAATCGGTGTCGGAGCAGACAAAGCTCTGCGTCCCGGCATCGTCGAGAATCAGCTCGTCGAGAAAGGAATCATGACTGCCGCAGATCGCACAGCACTGCTCCCAGCGCTGCACCTCGAACGGGTGATCTTCAAAGTCCAGGCTTACTACCTGCGTATACGGCGGCACGGCGTACAGACGCTTTTCGCGCCCCGCACCGAAGAGCATCAATGCCGGGCTCATGTGCAGCTTGGGGTTATCGAATTTGGGAATCGGCGACGGGTCCATCACGTAGCGTTCATCGACCATCACCGGGTAGGCGTAACTGGTGGCGATATGGCCGAAGGTGGCGATGTCCTCGTAGAGTTTGACGTGCATAACGCCATAATCATCCAGCGCGTGCATGGTCCGGGTCTCGGTTTCCGAGGGCTCGATGAAACGCAGCGGCTCGGGAATCGGCACCTGATAGACCATGATCTGATCGGCCTGCAGCGGCGTTTCCGGGATCCGGTGACGGGTCTGGATGACGGTCGCCTCAGGCGTGCGCTCGGTGGTGGCAATGCCGGCCGTGCGGGCAAAGAAACGCCTGATCGAGACAGCGTTGGTGGTGTCGTCAGCGCCCTGATCGATGACCTTGAGCACATCATCAGCGCCCAGGATCGCAGCGGTCAGCTGCATCCCGCCAGTGCCCCAGCCATACGGCAGCGGCATTTCGCGCCCGCCAAACGGCACCTGATAACCGGGGATCGCCACCGCCTTGAGCAAGGCGCGACGAATCATGCGTTTGGTCTGCTCGTCCAGATAAGCGAAGTTGTAGGCCTCATCCCGTGCAGGCCTTTGCTGTGCGGTGTTCATCGGTGCATTACTCATTGGTCGCTCCCCGGTTTCGGTGCAGACTTGCGCAGCTTGCGGATCAACTCCAGTTCGGACTGGAAATCGACGTAATGCGGCAGCTTGAGGTGCGAGACGAAACCCGCCGCTTCGACGTTGTCGCAATGCGCCAGGACGAACTCTTCCTGCTGGGCCGGTGAGCGGACTTCTTCGTTGAATTCCTCGGCGCGCAGCGAGCGGTCCACCAGCGCCATGCCCATCGCCTTGCGCTCCGCGTTGCCGAAGGCAAGGCCGTAACCCCGGGTAAACTGCGCGGGTTCGCTGGCCGAGCCGACGAACTGATTGACCATCTCGCATTCGGTGACTTCGATGTCGCCAATCGCAATCGGGAAGCCCAGTTCTTCAGGTTCGATCCAGACTTCCACCTCGCCGATGCGGATTTCCCCGGCGAACGGGTGATTGCGGCCATAACCGCGCTGGGTCGAATAACCCAGCGCCAGCAGGAACCCCTCATCGCCACGCGCCAGCGCCTGCAGGCGCTGGGCACGACTGGACGGATACTCCAGCGGTTCGCGGGTGATGTCCGCCACGCGCTCACCGTCGTCGACTTCGGGCTTCATAAGCCCCTCCTTGGCCAGCAACCCGAGCACTCGCGGACAGGGCTCAAGGGTGGCGTGCGGGGTAACTTCCGGGCCCGGGTGCTCGCCTTCGGCCAGCAAGGTGAAATCCAGCAGGCGGTGGGTGTAGTCGAAGGTCGGCCCCAGCAATTGACCGCCGGGGACGTCCTTGAACGTGGCCGACAGGCGACGGTTGAGCTGCATGTTCGAGGTGTCGATGGGCAGGCTGGCGCAGAAGCGCGTCAGCGTGGTGCGATAGGCGCGCAGCAGGAAGATCGCTTCGATCAGATCGCCCGCCGATTGCTTGATCGCCAGCGCAGCCAGTTGCGGGTCGTACAGCGAACCCTCGCTCATGACCCGCGCGACCGCCAGCGGCAGTTGCTGGCGGACCTGCTCGACGTCGAGTTCGGCAATGCCGGTGTCGCCACGACGCCTGCTGGCCAGCAGACGGTGAGCGTTATCGATGGCCTGTTCGCCACCCTTGACCGCGACGTACATCAGGCACACTCCTGCACGCGGGTGCTGCGTGGCAAGCCGAGCAGTCGATTGCCAGAGATAAAGAACACATCCAGCCCGCAAGGGAAGACATTACGTGCTTCACGTGCGGCCCAGAAACCTTCATCCAGCGGCAGCGCCACCGAATGGTGTCGCTCGATGCCGGGACCGCTCCAGGCAAGCATCCGCCCGCCTTCCAGGTCAGGCAGCTGGGTCAGCAAGGTGCAGGATTGATCCGGGTAGCGATCATTGCCGGTATCGAAATCGTGCAGTTGCAGAGCAGTCGATGCATCGAGCAACGCGAAGCGGGCCGCGTGCCGGTCAGTGACAATCGGGCTGCCGCAATGAAAGGCAATGTTTGCGCGAATCGCCGGGGTATCGAATGCCGGTGCCAGCCACACTGGCGTGTCCAGGTCCAGCAACGCCAGGCACAGGGCATGGGTTGCACTGTCCAGGCCCTGCAAGGCCGGCGGTTGGTGCGCGGTGGGCAGGGTCTGAATCACGCCCGGCCCGGACAACGCCTTGAGGGCGACGCGAAAACTGCGTTGGGCATCCAGTACCGGATCGGTGAAGGCAGGTTTCAAAAGGACGGCATTCATCAGTCTTCTCCTCGGACCAGGGTAAAGAATTCGACTTTGGTGGCAGCGGCCTCCGCGTCCTTGCGCGCCCGACGCTCGGCTTGCGCACGCGCCAGCGGCTCGATCAGTTCGGACAGCCACCAGGCCTGCTGCGCGCCCTGCAAATGCGCGTCGGCCAGAGCCGCCAGTTCGGCGTGGCGCTTGTCGCGTCCGGCCAGATAGCTGTAGCCGGTGCGACCATCGGCCAGACGCACCACACAGCGCGTCACACTCATTTCGCCGAGGTTGAAAGCTGAACCGGTGCCGCCCATACGGCCCCGCACCAGGGTCATGCCGATTTCCGGAGCGCGGATCATCTGGTAATCGGTGTCGCGCAACGCCGCTTCGTGACGCTGCAATCGCTCGCGACTCGGCTCATCGACATGGGCACGTGCCAAGACGCCCATCCAGTGTTGACGTGCGGCTGTTTCAGGGGATGCTTGCATGGAACACCTCGGGGTCAGTCCGTCGTTGGGTGGCCAGCCATCTGGCTGTCGGCAATCGGGTTGAATGCCACTTGGTACTGGAAGCGGTCTGAACGGCTGACCGAGCGTGAAAGCTCTACGGGCCGCCCCGACCGGTCACACGAAACCGTCAACACCGTCAGCGCAGGCATGTGTCGGGGCATCAGCAGCAACCCGGCCTCTCCGCGGGACGGTAAGCGTGCACCGATCAGGCTCTGTGCACGGCTCAACGGCAACTCGCGCTCGGCCAGGTACTGGCGCACCGAGCCGCCCTGATACTCAGCCAGCAACTCGCTGTAACGGGCGCTGTAGCGATGGCAGATCAGACTCACGGCCTGCCCGTCCAGCTTGCGCAAGGTCTGCAGTTCAATCAGTGGCGCATGCTCGGCCAGCCCCAGATGCAGCGCATCTTCCTGGCTGGCGATGCATTCGCGGCGCACCAGCAGCACGGCCTCGACCCCGATGCCCTGCGCCGACAGCGACTTGCTATAGGCGCTTTCGGCCTGCATCGGGTAGATCAACGGGCGTTCCAGTACCTGAGTGCCCTTGCCCTGCCGGCGCAGCACACTGCCCTCGCGGACCAGTTCGTCGACAGCACGGCGAATCGTGTGGCGGTTGACGCTGAAGCGTTCGGCCAGCTGAAACTCGGCGGGCAGGTAATCGCCAGGCAGGTACGTGGCCAGCTCGTCACGCAGCGTCTCGGCCAGTTCCAGGTACATCGGCTCAGCTTGTCTAGACAACTGCATGGTTAAAAAAAGTGTTCATTGAACACCCCTCTTCTGTCAGATGAATTGCTTGCGCAGGCGCTGCGACATGATGTCGATGACGCTTACCACAACGATGATCACCAGCAGCACGGCGCTGGTCTGGACGAACGCAAAGGCGCGAATGTTTTCCCAGAGGATAACCCCGATGCCCCCTGCGCCGACCATCCCGACCACGGTTGCCGAGCGCACATTGGATTCGAACCGGTATAGAGCATAGGAGATCCACAGCGGCATGACCTGCGGAATGACCCCGTAGATGACTTCCTGCAAGGCGCTGGCACCGGTGGCGCGCACCCCTTCGACAGGTCCGGGCTCTATGGCTTCGACAGCTTCGGCGAACAGTTTGGCGAGGACCCCGGTGGTGCTGATCCACAGTGCCAGCACCCCGGCGAACGGCCCCAGCCCGACGGCGACCACAAACAGCATCGCGAACACCATCTCGTTGATCGAACGAAAAGCGTCCATGCAGCGCCGCAGCGGCAGATGAATCCACCACGGCGTGATGTTCTCGGCGCACAGGATGCCCAACGGTATCGAGCAGACAATCGCCAGCGTCGTACCCCAAAGGGCGATCTGGATAGTCACCAGCATTTCCTTGAGGTAGCTGCGCCACTCACGGAAGTCCGGAGGGAAGAAATCGGCGGCGAATGTGGCCATGTTCGACGAGTCGCGAACCAGTGCCATCGGGTTCATTTCTGCGCCCTGCCAGGCCCAGGCCAGTGCAGCGAGCAACAGGCCCCAGCCCAGATAACGGGACCAGTTGGGTTTGCCTGCAACCTGGGCGTAGGCAACGTGAGTGGTCATGACGAACTCCTGATCGTGAACGGCTGGCTCAACCTGCGGAGCTGCCTGCGGTTTTCTGGTTCAGCTCAGTGATACGCTCCTGCAACTTGCTCAGGCTGGCATCGATATCCTTGAGACGGGCAGTTTTCTCCTGGGCGTCCAGCGTGGTGCTGGCAGCCACTTCGGTGCGCTGCTTGAACAGTTCGAGCTGGCGGATGGGCAGCAATTGGTCATCGCTGGACTTGAGAAACTTGCCCATCTGCATGTTCTTCAGGACGGTTTTCTCTTCATCGGTATTGCCATAACTGGTGAAGAACTCACGAATCTTTGCCTTGTCCTGGTCCGACAGCGCCTTGCTCCAGACAATCGGGTCGGCCGGGATCAGCGGCGATTTCCAGATCACCTTGAGTTGCTCGACCTTGTCGGGTTGGGTCACAGCCAGGCGATCCCAGCTTTCGGTATTGAAGGTCGCAACGTCCAGCTGCCCCTTGGCAACACTCAGGGCGTTGACTTCATGACTGGAGTTCAAGGTGCGCTTGAAGGCAGTGGACGCATCGACGTGGTTTTTCGCAAACACGTAATAACCTGGCACCAGATAGCCCGAGGTGGAGTTCGGGTCGCCGTTGCCGAAGGTCAGGCTCTTGGCATTCTTGAGCATGTCTTCGACGCTATTGATCGGGCTGTCCTTGCGCACGATCAGCAGGCTCCAGTAACCCGCGTCACCGTTGGCGGCGGAGGTCTGGGCAAAGATCTCGCCGTTGGAGCGGTCCACCGCTTCCATCGCCGCCTTGTTGCCCAGCCAGGCCACGTCCACCTTGTTGAAGCGCATGCCCTGAATAAGGCCGGCGTAGTCCGAAGCGAAGGTGGCATTGATCTTGAGACCGGTCTTGCGGCTCATGTCATCAAGGAACGGCTGCCAGATACTTTTCAGGTTTTGCGAAGACTCGGTGGACATGATGCCGAAATTGATGGCTTTTTCTTCTGCGGCCTGGACGGTGCCCAACGCGCAGGCAGTCAGCAAGGCGGCAGAGGCGAGAAGACGACCGATACGCTTGAACATGCAGGCTCTCCGGAAAATGTCAGGTGGGGGATGTTGAAAGGACGTCAGACCTTGGCCAGCGTCAGGCTGGCTTTTTGCCGCACGCGCCGACTTCGTTCGGTGATCATCAGACTCGCGTCCGCGTCTGCACCGTAGAGGTCGTTGAGGAACTGTTTGCTGAGCTCCTGCGCCAGGCCATCAAAATGAATACGCCCGGATTTGAGCGCCACCGCACGCGGGCAATAGCGCACGGCATAATCGACCTGATGCAGGGTCACCACGACCGTCTTGCCGTCGCGGCGGTTGATGTCGGCGAGGATTTCCATGACGCGGCGGGCCGATTCCGGGTCCAGTGAGGCAATCGGTTCATCGGCGAGGATCACTTCGGCGCGCTGGGTCAAGGCGCGGGCAATCGCTACCCGCTGCTGCTGCCCGCCGGACAGGGTCGAAGCCCGTTGCGCGGCAAGGTCCGCCAGCCCGACCCTTTCCAGCGCGGCCATTGCACGCTGTTTTTCCTCGTTGTTGAACAGCGCCAGACTGCCGCGCCAGCGTGGCATGCGCCCCAGACAACCGAGCAGGACGTTGTCCAGCACGCTGAGGCGATTGACCAGATTGAATTGCTGGAAGATATAACCGATATCGGCGCGCAGACGTCGCACCTGGCTGTTGAGGCGGCCGGAGGACTGAACCTCGCGGCCCAATACCTGAACCTGACCGCCATTGCTGCGATCACAGCACGCCAGACCGGCGAGATGCCGAAGCAGCGTTGACTTGCCCGAACCGGAAGCGCCAATCAGCGCGACCATCTCACCAGGTTGTATAGACAACGCGAGATCAATGAGAGCGCTTTTGTGGGAAAAGGTCTTGTTCAGGCCTTGTACATGAATGGCTTCGTTCATGAGGCTTCTCGGTCTGTGCACGACCCGGGACAGGTCGCATTTGGTTGTCAACCAAACTGAACCTGTGTTGTTGCAGCGTCATGAACCGCGAGTGACCAAGTGATAACAGTTTGTCACGAATCGTGTGGCAACGGACAGCGGTGGGACCCTCATCCGCTGCATTGCCACGCTGAAGCATTGGGACTGAAAGAAGCCCAGGCAGCCGCTCCCGGTACTGCGGAGCGGCGCAAACGCAGCCGGATCAGATCCTGAAGCTGCCCACCAGTTGCTGCAGACGCGCAGCCTGCTCTTCCAGCGAGTTGCAGGCATCCAGGGTCTGGCGCAGGTTGTCGACGCCCAGCTGGTTGAGGGTGTTGATGTGAGTGATGTCGACATTGATCGACTCAACCACCGAGGTCTGCTCTTCAGTTGCCGCCGCGACCGACTGGTTCATGCCGTTGATCTCTTCGATGCGGCGGGTCACGCTGCTCAGACGCTCGCCGGCCAGGTTGGCGATGCCGACGCTGTCCTCGCTCTGACGCTGGCTCTCGGTCATGTTGGTCACTGCTTCGCGAGCGCCGACCTGCAGCTCTTCGATCATGGTCTGTACTTGCTGGGCAGAATCCTGAGTGCGGTGCGCCAGGTTGCGCACCTCGTCGGCCACTACCGCAAACCCGCGCCCTGCTTCACCGGCACGCGCCGCTTCGATGGCGGCGTTGAGCGCCAGCAGGTTGGTCTGCTGGGAAATGCTGGTGATCACTTCGAGAATCTGCCCGATGTTGGCGGTCTTGCCATTCAGGCTTTCGATGTTCACGCACGACTCGCTGATCTTGCCGGACAGCTCGTTCATCGCCTTGATAGTCTGCTGCACAACGTTCTGACCGTCGCTGGCCAGGCCGCTAGCATCGCTCGACTGCTGCGAGGTGCGCGCCGCATTCTGGGCAATTTCCTGGGCAGCGGCACCCAATTCGTTGATCGCCGCTGCCACGCTTTCAGTGCGATTGGCCTGCTGGTCGGAGTTGCCCATCGACGCGTTGGAGACCTTGACCACCCGGGTGGCAACCTCGCCCAATTGCGCGGCAGTCGAAGCCACTTCGCGGATCGAGGTATGGATACGTTCGACAAAATGGTTGAACGACTCGGCCAGTGCGCCGAATTCATCCTGCGAAGTGATGGCCAGACGCTTGGTCAGATCGCCCTCGCCATCGGCGATATCACGCATCGCGCGGCCCATCTGATGCAGGGGTTGCATCAACACCCGGATCAACAGGCCCAGCAACAGGATGATCACCATCACCACAACCACCATCGCAGTGATGGCCGAGGTACGGAACTCGGTCAACATGGCGTAGGCGGAATCCTGCTCCAGTACCAGTGCCACGTACCAGTTGGCCGTCGAGACACCTTGAACGGGCGTGAAGGAAATGATCTCGGGCTTTTTACCGGAGTCGATTTCACTCACCCCGGCAGCAATTTTCGGCGTATTGGTCGGGTAGGCTTCACTGATGTTCTTGAGCACCAGTTTGCTGTCCGGGTGCACCAGAATCTTGCCGTCGGCGCTGACCAGAAACGCATAACCATGGCCATCGAAGTTCAGCGAGTTGATGATCTTGGTGACGTTGTCCAGAGCGATATCGGCACCGGCCACGCCCACGAACTGATTCTGGAACTTGACCGGTGTGGCCATGGTCATGACCAGCTTGCCGGAAGATGCCGCGATGTAGGGTTCGGTCACAATGGTGCCGGGGGCATTCTGTGCCGCCTTGTACCAGCCACGTGCACGCGGATCGTAGTCAGATGGGCGATTGGCGGACGGCACCGAGAACATCACGCCATCGGTGCTGCCAAAGTAGCTCAGCTGAAAACTGTCACTGTAGGCAGGCAGGCCGATGGCGCGTTGCAACTGGGGCAGTTCCTTGCCATCCGCGGCGATTTGCTGCGACATCGATTGCAGCAATTGCATGCGGCTTTCCAGCCAGGTTTGAATGTTCTGCGTGGTGAGCGTACCCAGTTGTTGCAACTCGGACTTGACGCTGGATTTGAGCGACTGACGCTGTCGATAGTCATTGACGACAATGAATACACTGAACGCCACGACCACAATCAATGCAGCGGCGAGAAGAATCTTTTTGCTGAAACCCAGACTTTTCATAGCGGTTACTTCCACGGCAAAAAACCAATAAGGACGATCTCTGGATCGCCAATCAAACTTCACAACAGTGCCGTCTATTTCACATTACAACCCACAGGCCGTTCAGCAACCGGAGCCGATACGTCTGCCACGGCGTCAATCACCAGGCAGGTCCGAGTATCGAAACCTTACAGAGACGCTTGTATCGCCATATCGGCGCGATCCACGAGTCCTTGATTATTTTTTTCGTCGCAGGTCGAGACGCCCTTCCCACAATCGACACTCAAGCGTGCAGAACAGGAAAAACTGGCTATGGTTGAAATCATCCCCCGCCCTGCACAGGATGGTCTCGCCATGCCAAGTATCGAGCAACTTTTTGACGGTTTGCATAGCCTCCCGAGTATTCCCAAAGTGGCTCAGGATCTGATGCTGCAATTTGACAATCCCTCTTCGAACCTGGAAAGCATTGCGCGCAATATAGAGAAAGACCCGGTGATTGCGGCCAAGGTATTGCGTCTGGCCAACTCGGCGCGCTTTCGCGGCTCAAGGGAATCCTCGAGTATCGAAGACGCGGCCATGCGCCTGGGTTTCAATACGCTGCGTACGCTGGTGATGGCCTCGGCAGTGACCGGTGCATTCAAGGCCGGGCCGAGTTTTGATCTCAAGGGGTTCTGGCTGAAAAGCTTTCAGGTAGCAGGGATCTGCCGGATGCTGGCGAAACAGACGGGCGCCGATCCTGAAATCGCCTTTACCTGCGGGGTGATGCATAACATCGGTGAGTTGCTGATCCAGACCGGCGCGCCCGATGTTGCCGAACGCCTGAACAACGCCGCCAAAGCCGGGACGCCAGGACGTGCGGCCAGCGAAACCCTGCAACTGGGTTTCAGCTACCCGGAAGTCGGCGCAGAGCTGGCCAGTCGCTGGCATTTGCCCAAGGTTATTCAACAGGCTATCGCCTATCAGGCAACGCCGATGAGGGCACCGGCTGACGCATCGCTGCCGAGGATCGTCGCCCAGGCCATTACCATTTCGGATGCGCTGGAGGCCCACGGCGGCGCGACACCTCAGGCGCAGCAGGCGTCAGGCGGTCCGCTGATGGAAGGCATCGATCTGGACGCGCTGTTTGCCGGGTTGCCGGCGGTGCTGGAAGCAGACAAGGCGTTCTCCGAATTACTGAACTGAACCAAAAGCAATTCTCCAGGCTGACCAGCGTATGCGGGCATGGCGTCAGGCGGTCCATTTTTGAGGCCGTATAGCGCGTTTATCTGTATATCCATACAGATAAACCTTGCCCGCTACGCATTCAACGTTCATCCTTGCAGCCCTTGCACCGGTAATCGACGACGGTAGTCATGCGGCTGTTTCTCTGCGAAAAACCTTCCCAGGCCAAAGACATTGCGGCTGCGCTCGGCGCAACCCGGCGTGGCGACGGCTGCTGGGTGGGTGCCAATGCGACGGTCACCTGGTGCATCGGCCACCTGCTGGAAACCGCCCCGCCCGACGCCTACGATGCACGTTACAAACGCTGGGTACTGGAGGACCTGCCCATCGTGCCGGAAAAATGGAAAATGCTGGTCAAGCCCAGAACCGCCAGCCAGTTCAAGGCAGTCAAGCGGCTGCTGAGTGAAGCCCGGGAACTGGTGATCGCCACCGACGCCGACCGTGAGGGCGAAATGATCGCCCGCGAACTGATCGAGCACTGTCGCTATCGCGGGCCGATTCAGCGTTTGTGGCTGTCGGCACTGGATGACGCCTCGATCCGCAAGGCGCTGGCGGCGCTCAAGCCCGGTGCCGATACGTTCAGCCTGTATCACTCGGCGCTGGGTCGATCACGCGCCGACTGGCTGATAGGCATGAACATGAGTCGCCTGTTTACACTGCTGGGTCGACAATCCGGTTATCAGGGCGTGTTGCCAGTAGGTCGGGTACAAACCCCGACCCTGCGACTGGTGGTAGACCGTGATCGCAGCATCGCCGACTTCGTCCCGGCGCCCTACTGGGCTATCGACGTCAGGCTGCTGCATGACAATCAGGCGTTCATCGCCCAGTGGCGCGCACCATCGGATGCCTGCGACGACCAGGACCGTTGCCTGAACCAAGCGCTTGCGCAACAGGCTGCGCACGACATGCGCGGCGCGGCCAGCGCACGACTGGTCAAGCTGCGCACCGAGCGCATTCGCGAAGCGGCGCCTTTGCCGTTCGACCTGGGCACCCTGCAGGAAATCTGTTCGAAGAAGCTCGGGCTCGGCGCGCAGGAAACCCTCGACATCGCCCAGTCCCTGTATGAAACCCACAAGGTCATCACCTATCCGCGCAGCGATTGCGGGTACCTGCCGAACAGTCAGCATGGTGAGGCCGCAGGCATTATCGCGGCGCTGTGCAAGGCCGATCCTGCGCTGGCAGGCCTGTCGCCGCACCTCGACCCACAACGTCGATCACGGGCCTGGAATGACAGCAAAGTGACAGCCCACCACGGCATCATTCCCACCGCGGCGGTGCGCGGCGTAGAACGTCTGACCGGCAAACCGCGAGCGGTGTATACCCTGATCAGGGCGCGTTACCTGGCGCAGTTTCTGCCCAACCATGAATTCGATCGCACCCAGGCTGACTTCGACTGTGCAGGCCACGCGCTGCGTGCGGTGGGCAAGCAGATTGTCGAGCCAGGCTGGAAGCGTGCGATGCCCGAAGCGCTGGCCCCGGCCAAGGGTCGCGAAGCGCCTGCCCCGCAGCCGTTGCCGGCATTGTTTCAGGGCTGCGAGTGTGCGGTCGCCGAGGTCATCCTCAAGGACCTCTGGACCCAGCCGCCCAAGCCGTTCACCGAGGGAGACCTGATCAAGGCAATGAAGAACGTCGCCAGACTGGTGGAAGACCCGCTGCTCAAACAGAAGCTCAAGGACACCACCGGCATTGGCACCGAAGCCACCCGCGCCGGGATCATTCAAGGCCTGCTGGACCGTGGCTACCTGACCAAGCAAGGCAAGTCGCTGTGCGCAGCACCGGCAGCCTTCAGCCTGATCGACGCCGTGCCCCGTGCCATCGCCGATCCGGGCACCACCGCCATCTGGGAACAGGCGCTGGACATGGTCCAGAGCGGCGAAATGAGCCTTGAAGAGTTCGTCGCCAAACAGGCGGCGTGGATGAGCAAACAGGTCAGCCGTTGCGTCGGCATGCGTATGAGTATCAGCGGACCAGCCAGCCCGGCAGGCGTTAAACCGCCCTGGAAGAAAAAGCGCAATACCACTAAACGCGCCGCCAAGACCTCCACCGCCACGACGGATACTGCGGCGAAAAAGCCGCGGCGCGCTGCCAGACCGGCCGCCAAGGCGTAGGCCGGAACAGCGATAACCAGATCAGCCATTGCACATTCAAGCGTTACGAACAGGTGTTACAACATGTCAGACCGAGAGCTCATCATTCCGTCCACCATGCAGTCGATCATGGACCGTGCAGGCTATGCACCTGCGGTCAGGGTTGGGGATACCCTGTACTGCGCGGGCCAGGTGGGGCGCACGCGGGATATGGAAGTCATCCTCAACCCGGAGGCGCAATTCATCGCCTGCTGGGAGAATCTGCGCACGGTGCTCGCCGAGGGCGGTTGCACCTTCGAGGATATAGTCGACATGACGACTTACCATGTCGCCATGAGCGAACACATGGCGGTCTTTCGTGAAGTAAAAAACCGCATATTCCCGCGTGGCCAGTGCGCCTGGACCTGCATCGGCGTTGCCGAACTGGCGCACCCCGGGTTGTTGCTCGAAATCAAGTGCGTTGCGATCAGGCGCAACAACGCCTGATCGACATCACAGACTCGAGCGCAGGGGTATCTCGTGCCGCGAAGTTTGTGCCTGAACATCGTCCAGACCGACCATTTCGTCATGCGCCACGGCCTGGGTCATGAACAGTTTTACGTCAGACACCGAAGACAGCACCTTGCGCGCCTCTTCCACCGAAGCAACGTGCAGGGTTTTTCCGCTCGAATCTTCCACTGGCACAGACTTGCCCTCGAGCTTTGCGTGCAGCACGTAGGAACCGCCTTCCATGGAGATCAGATCGAGTTCACGAACCGTTTGATCCTTTACATGTTTGGTCAGGTCTTGAATGTTCAAAGTCACACCTCCGGTGGCGTTCTGGAAATCAGCGCCGCTTGAAAATGGAGCTTTTATTGGCGCAAACGTTCAGTCGTTTGGGGGACGGCCAGCCTGAATATCCATGTCGCAAATACATGAGACAGGTTGAGCGATGTTATTCTGCGGCGGCTTCGGACACCTGGCTGCGCACGTCGCGTACCCCCCCCGAACAGATATTCAAGGATAGACAGATGATCGACTTCAACAACAAGGGCTTCTTCAAACTCAAACAGAATGACGAATACGCGGACCGGGTCAAGGACCTGCTGCTCGACGGCGAAGAGGTTATCGATGCCTACAAGTCCATGCGTGATGGCGTAGTGTTCACGAGCAAACGCATCATTGCGGTCAACGTCCAGGGGCTGACAGGCAGCAAGAAGGACTTCACCTCCTTGCCGTACAAGAACATCGTGGCGTGGTCGGTCGAGACGTCGGGTACGTTCGACCTGGACTCTGAACTGGAAATCTACTTCTCGGCGGTCGGCAAGGTAAAATTCGAATTCACCGGCAAGACCTCAATCGTTCAGATATCCAGGTACATCTCCCAACACCTTCTGGGCTGAAAAACGCCATCAGCCTGCGCATGGCGCAGGCCCTGGCATCTTAGGTCACTTGCCCAACAGCAGCGCTGCGTCGAAGCCCATCCGCAAGTTGCCCCAGTGGCGCCCCTCGAAAAAGAACGGCACATCGATTTCGGTCATGATCTCCCCGGTATCGCGCAAATAAGTCTGCAACAGAAAACGCTGCTTGTTGCCTGCGGCGCGCAGACCAATCGGGTCGGAGAACATGCGTTTGTTGCGGCACACCGGCAGATCGACTTCGCGGTTGCCGGTAGGCTTTTGCGATACCCAACTGTTGTTGACCGGGCAATAGCCTTTGCTGTCGACGATGAAGGTGACCTTGCCGCCGCGTGTGCCCTTGGTCAGCTTGTCGCATTCTTCCTGGCAGACTTGCGCAAAACGCTCGGTGTAACCGGTGGTGTATTGTTTGGGGTCTGTGCCCGGAATCAGCTTGTAACTCTGATCGAACAGATTGACGCCCTGTTTGTGCAGCTCGGCCAGGCGTACTTGCAGAATGTCACGGCACTGACTGGCGCGAGTGATCGCTGCATCCAGTTCGCCATGCCCAAGCACGAAACGCCCCAGCAGCGCCTGCACTTGCTCAGCCACACTGGACAGATCCCGAGTAGCCGTTGCGGAATGCTGCATGCGCTGATCGATGGCCTGGCTATCGGAATAGATCCGCGTTACCCGTTCATTGATCCCCGTGTTGGTAGAGGCGAACTGCTGAATGTGTGCAGCGATGTCGGCGAGCTTGTCGTTGGTCGACTCGAAATCGCCGATCATGCTCTCGAAATGGCCGGATGCGCGCTCCACCACCAGTTGGGTTTCACGGGCGCTGTGGCTGATCTGGATGGTCTGTTCGTGTGTGGAACTGACTTCCTGAAGCATCGCGTCGATGTTGCGCGAGATGTCGTCAGTGGCTTTGCTGACGTTTTGCGCCAGCGTGCGCACCTCGTCGGCCACCACCGCAAAACCTCGACCACTCTCCCCCGCCCGCGCCGCTTCGATGGCCGCATTGAGCGCCAGCAGGTTGGTTTGCGAAGAAATCTGCTGAATCAGCCCGACAATCGACTTGATGCTTGATGAACGCTCGTTCAGGCCGGAGACCAGCCCACCGAACTCGTTGAGACTGGTGGATATCTGGCTGATATTGCCGGTCACCTCAAGCAGTTCGGCGTAAGAGTCGCGTGCCATGCTCAGATTCTGCGCAGTGGTGCTGGAAATACCCTGGGTCTGCTGCGAAACATCCTCGATGCTGCCCACTGCCATATTGCTCTGGTCCATCACTTCTCTGGCGAAGCGTGCCTGATCGGTCGCGCTGTCGCTGGAGTCACTGATGTTCTTCAGCGAACGCGCCGACTCGACGGCGATCTGCACAGTCAGCCCCTGAATGCTGCTGATGATCTCGCGCTGTTTGGCCAGAAAGAGATTGCAGGTACTGGCCAGCCCGCGAATTTCATCATGGGTGAGCAGCGGCAGATCCCTTGATAGATCACCTTCGCCACTGGCGACCTCTTCGAGCGCGCGAGTCATGGACATCACCGGACGCACGATCAGGTGGCGGAAATACCACACCATGAAGCTGACCATGACCAGCGTGAACAGGGTGCTCAGCAGAATTGCGTTGCTCAGCAGATCGAGCTGACTCTGGATCACGCCCAGCGCGGCAGGGTCCGTTTGCGTGCCGCGCAATTGCAGCATGATATCGGAACGAATGTTCAGCGCCACCCAATACAGAAAGGCGCTGACCAGGACCAGCAGGAAAAGGCTTGATAGCTTCTTGGTCAGCGTGTTGAAAAACTGCTTTTCAACTGACTCGTACAAAGCCTTTAACGTCTGCATTTTCCTGCTCCCGGGTACAAGGGTGATTCTCATGCGATGGTTAACGTCTGTCGCGACCAAAGCTTTAATGCGTTCGCCTTCAGCGGAGGCGGAAAACTTCGACCACACAGCTCGCGGCGCTTTTCGCGCCGCAGAGTACTGCAGAGCTGGGCAATTTGATATCACAGTTGAAAGCGATCAACCGATTGTGAAAGCTGCCCGGCCATCAACGACAGTTCATCAGTGGTACTGGCTGTCTGGCCGATGACACGGCTATTGCCCTCGGACATGCTGGCAATCATTTCTACCTGATGGGCGATTTCGTTGCTGGCCAGGCTCTGCTCGCCAATGGTACGGGTGATGTCATTGACCAACTGCGTGGTGCTCAATGTGGCATCCAGGATATCGCTGATCGCACGCTCCACTTCAGCGGTGACCGCCATGCCCTTGTCGACCTGGGCCACGCCGGCTTCCATGCTGGTAACCGCCTCGCGGGTGCTCTGCTGAATGCGCGCGACCATGGTGGTTATTTCCTGAGTGGAAGCACTGGTGCGCCCTGCCAGGCTGCGCACCTCGTCGGCCACCACGGCAAAACCACGGCCCTGCTCGCCAGCGCGGGCAGCTTCGATGGCCGCGTTGAGCGCCAACAGGTTGGTCTGGTCGGCAATGCCCTTGATGACCTGAATAATATTGAAGATGCCTTCTGAATCCTTGTCCAGCGTGCGGATCACCTGAGCCGACTGCTGTGCCGAACGGGCAATGCTGTCCATGTCACTGACCACCTGATGGATCACCTTACCGCCGTTCTTGGCCAGGGATTCTGCCTGACTGGCCATATCCAGTGCCTGCCCCGCATGTCGGGTGATTTCTTCAATGCTTGCGGTCATCTCGCTGGTCGCCGCCGACATGGTGCCAGCTGCTGAACTCTGTTGCCGGCTGCTGTCGGCCACCTCATGGCAACCACTGCTGAGCTGACGGCTCATGCCACTGACGTCATTGGCATTGCTGCGCACCACTTCGATCATGCTGCGCAGATCACGCTGCATGATCGCCAGGCTGCGAATCAGCATGCTGGCTTCGTCACGGCCACTTGACTCGGCGATGGGTTCGCGCAGGTTGCCATGGGCAATACTGTCGGCAATACGGCTGGCGGACGCGAGCGGGATCATGATGCTGCGCGTCACCCAATGCCCCTGCACCAGCAGCAGCAAAATACTGATCGAAAGCACGACTACCAAGGTGACATTGGCACTAAGAGTGGTCTGACGGGTGCGTTCGCCGCTGGCTTTGGCGTTGCCCTCGATCAGGTCACTCAAGCTCGACATCTGCCCCTCCAACTGCGTGAAGGCACTGGAAAAAGTACCCAGCTCTTGCTGCGCGCGGTCCGGGCTGTCGATGGCCAGCCCGACAATTCGCTCGCCTGCGCTGATATAAGCGTCGAGGCTTGGCTTTATCCTGCTCAGCTCTGCCTTGATGGCATCAGTGAGCGGCAATTGCAGGTTATCGCCCACGACCTTGCGAAACAGCGCGGCATGCTCTTTGAGGGATGCCTGCACTTCGTCGCGCGTACTGTTGCTCTTGCCCAGGCCGAACAGCATCGCTGACAGCACATCGGCGCGCAGCGCATCGTGCATCATGTCGGCTTCGAGGTGATTGCCCAGTGCAGCCATGCTGACTTCACTGTCGAGCATCGCCGCCTCCATGCGCGTATTACCCAGGTAGTTGACCAGGCTGATGATCATGACGGTCAGCACACTGGTGCCTATCAGCAAGAACAGACGTAGTTTTATCGACATCCTGTAGCCCCTCCGGTCAATGAAATAACGCGAGCTGCGGATTGCTCTTATTCAAGAGCTTATCGACGCACGTTGCCAGATACTTAAGCTTATTTAACGGATATTGCCGAATCCGCAGACGATCACGTTGAACGTCAGGCCTGACGCCGCTCTGTAACGCGTCTATGGTGAACTGAGGACATTCAATCCACACACAGGAGCCAGCACCGTGCCTGACAAGAAGTTCGCCATCGATCTCGCCTACCGGCCCCGCCTTGCCGACCTCAAACCGCTGACGTCGACTACCACGCTGCTGGAACCTCAGGCGTTGGCCGCACCACGCACTACACCGGCAAGCGACTTGAAAAAACGCACCGGCTACGCCGAGAACTTCCTTGGTGATTTCATCGTGCCCTGGCCGACCACCGACGAAGAACTTGCGCCTGATGTCTACCCGTTAAAGAACACCGGTAATCGCCTCGATTACACGCACTTTTCCATCACCATGTCGCGCAGTCGGCGTCTGGCGCTGTATGTCGGCGTCAACATTGATGGTGCCAACAGCGTAGAGGTCAAACGCAGCAAGGATTCCTGGGCATTTGACGGTCGCCTGCCCGCCGAGGCGCAGATTGGCGAAAGTGTGTACGCCGACAACCTGCTGGATCGCGGCCATCTGGTTCGGCGTCAGGACCCTAACTGGGGCAAGGAAGCCGAAGTTGCCAACAGCGATACCTTCCACTTCACCAACTGCTCGCCGCAGATGGGTGCGTTCAATCAGAAGACCTGGCTGGAGCTGGAGGACTACATTCTCGACAACACACGACGCTGGAAGTCACGGGTAACGGTGTTTACCGGCCCCGTGCTGCGCGACGACGACCGCAGCTACCGCAATGTCAAAATCCCTTCGGCATTCTGGAAAGTCGTGGCGTTTCTCGGCGATGACGGCAAGCCTTCGGCCAGCGCCTATATGATCGACCAGACCCGCGAGCTGGGTAAGCTGGACATCATGTTCGGCCCGCTCAAAACCTGGCAACGCAGCGTGGCGCAGATCGAGCAACTCACCGGTATCCGTTTTGGCGATCTGTCCAGCTACGACGGCTTCTCCAACGAAGAGCGCCTGACCGGCACACGCATCGAAGCCCAGATCCGCGGACCACAGGATATTCGGATCTGACTTGCCGGTAAGCGTATCGGCACATCGAGGCTGACAATTACACGCAAATCCACCTGAATGCGTGCCAATGCTGTGCATTGACACGCAGCGGTTAGTTTTCCGCGTCCCTGACGGGGTGGTAGAGTCAGCGGAAATGACGCGCCACGGCTTCCGGCGCATCAGGCACGTCCATATTGATCCGGCGCCAGGCCGCCTGCGCGAAGCTGTACACCGAAAACGCAATCAGCCCGAGCGCCACAATCAGCAATACCAGGCCACCTGCGGGCAAATCCTGCAAACCGTTGAGCGCGTCCTTCATGCCCGGCGGGTGCATGGCCTGATAACTGGAACCGCTTACCGCCAGTAACACGGCAATTTCAATGAATGCCACGCCCCGGGCGATCAAGCCGAAGCGCGATACCGGACGCACGTACTTCATGACGTCCTCGTCGGCCTCGAAATACTTCTCGAAGGAAGCCTTGTAGCCCTTGATGATGTGCACAATGCCCAACCCCAGGGGCACCAGGGCGACCACGTAGACCAGCAGATTGGAGTGATCCCAGGACAGAATGGCTGCCAGCAGGTCCTTGGCCTGACCACCGTCCGATGAGCCACCGGAGCTCTTCAGCCCACTGACCAGCAGGCCAAGGGCGAAGAACGCCAGTGCGCCGTACGTAAAGCCGCCCACCAACAGACCACCGCGAATCACCAGCCCTTTGAATTCGCGGCCATGATGATCAACGTCCCGGGTAGCCTGCAAGACACGCCATGCCGCAAACGCCAGCAGGCCGACGATCACCACCCCGACCAGAACACCGCCGAATGGCTGGCTCAACAGCGCTTCAAGACTGCTGTGGCTGTCGGCAGGCTGCGATGAGCCTTGCGCCGCCAGTACCGCGAACAGACCGATAATCAGATAAACAACACCACGGGCGGCATAACCGCCCCGTGCAAGTAGAACAAGGCCGCGTTGCGCCGACATAATTAACTATCCCTGAAAGTGATTACAGGAACAGACCGGGCACAGCCCGGGGGGTTCGACCCGATTGACGACGCGTCATGCCAGGCGCCGTCATCGGGTCACACACCGTCAGGCAAACGTGGCACCGCGCGCGTTGACGAACACCGAATAAAGCGAATGGCTGCTGGCCATGAACAGCCGATTACCCTCTCGCCCGCCGAAGCAGATGTTGGCGCAGCGTTCGGGCAGGCTGATGTGGCCGATGGCCTTGCCTTGAGGGTTGAACACGCGCACGCCGTCGAGTTTCTCCATATCCGCCTTGGGGTCACCATTGCCGCCCCAGCCGCACCACAGATTGCCGCTTTCGTCGCACTTGATGCCGTCGATGGCCGCGTAGTCCAGACCTTCGATGTGCTTGCGCCGTTCGCCCAGCGTGCCATCTTCCTTGACCGCTATAGACCAGATAAGGCCATTGGGTTTGGCCCGCCCTTCGACCACATACAAGGTTTTCTCGTCCGGCGAAAAGCACAGACCATTCGGACCGGCCAGATCATCGATAACCCTGGAGACCTTGCCGTTCGAGGGGTCTATGCGATAGACGCCGAAGGGTTGCTCCTGCTTGACCTTTTGACCTTCATAGTTGCTTTCGGCCTGAAAGGTAGGGTCGGTGAACCAGATAGAACCATCACGTTTGCAGGCGATGTCGTTGGGCGAATTGAAAGGTTTGCCCTCGAAGCTGTCGGCCAGCACGGTGATACGCCCGTTGTACTCGGTACGCGTCACCCGCCGCCCTTCGGTGGTGGTGCTCGACCCCTCACAAACCAGCAACCGGCCCTGACGGTCGCGGCACATGCCATTGGAAAAGTTCGAGTGCTCGCGGTACACCGACAGCTCACCCGTTACCTCGTCCCAGCGCATGATGCGATTGTTGGCGATATCGCTGACCAGCAAGTAGCGACCGTCTCCGATCCACACCGGCCCTTCGGCCCAGCGCATGCCGCTGGCCAGCTTCTCGACGCTGGCATTGAATATTCGTATGTCAGTAAAGCTGTCATCCAGCACACGGACCAACGGGTCGGGATAGCGCTGGGTCAGCGGCTGAGCGCTGGAAAGACGCGGCAATGCGCCGATGGCGGCAACGGTTGCTGAAACGGCCAGCGATTTTTTCAGAAAGCTCCGACGGCTTGGCTCCAGAGCGGGGCTTGAGGTTGAGAAATCCATCATGCGTCTCCTTGTTATTTTTGGAATGGCGCCGGCCTTGCGGCCGAACGTCATCCTACAAGATAACGCTGCATGGCTTGAATGATAGCCGTGTGAAATCAGGCAGCACTGCGTATTATCTGCCAGCTCTCTTATTAGCTGCTGACTGCCGTTCTGCTCTGAACGTATGAAGCCTTTTAGCTGCAGCGCATACAAGAAACGCCGATGGAACCAGCATTACGAATACCATTAAGGCAAGAATCAGGAACTCTCCATCCTCGCCACCGATTATGCCTAGCGCACTCACTGCTGAAGCATACATATCGAGGCCTGTTTCAGTTCCAAGAAGCCAGCCAATAAAGCCTAAAGCGACAACCCACTTAGTGAGCAGCGTAGCCAGTAGCGAAACCAAAATACCCATTACGATGAGTTTTATTATCTTCTTCATTTGGAATTCTTCTCGCCAGCATCGACCACATCTATTATCCCATAGTACTTGAGATTCGTTCCATCAATAACCGCCCCCCTCTGGCTGCGAAGATACTTCTTAAGCTCATCGAAACCAATCTGAGAGTTAAGAGTAACGCAGCCTTCGCTTACACCACGCGGCCCGACGGGGTGGAGCCTAAACGCGCCACGCCGTATATTATCAACAGTTGTCTGATCATCAACTTCCCCGTCATCTCTGTAGAGACCAAACCACTCTCCTCTGTCTGTGCCAGCCAAAAAGTCTTGTAACGGCTCTCTAACCCAACCGAACCTGCCCCCACTTTGCCGATCAACAATAAAATATCGCCCAGTTGGAATTGCACCTTTCCCCTGAACAGACTGATATTGAGGATTGTTAACAAATGGAGCCCCCATACCCGAGAACGCTTCATCGCTAGCTTGGCCACAACGTAAGGTGCTCACGGATTCACTATTTAATGAAAAGCTGCAATATGCAACATTAGGATTATTGGTATTTTCCGACATGTAACACCCTTCTTTGGCAAAACTAGGCGTAGACTCTACTTTTTATACCATCCCAACCACCCGCTACTTGTCCGCCGCCTTGACCATCGGATCGCTTCTGCTGGGTATAGAGCATTTTTATGCGCCCATAATTAAGGCGCACTGTTTCAGTTGGAAAACCACTTTCAATCGAGCCATTACCATTCAGAGATACCGAAGAAATTATTACCTCTTCAAGCTTTATCTCTAGATATTTTATTTTTTCCGTACCTGCACGATTTACAGCGATAGTAACCTCTTTGAAATGCTTACCACTGCAGCAAGCCTCATGGAGCTTGGGGGTAGATTTATCAACAGCTTTACGGAAAAAGAAATCGCTCATACTGGCTCGCCCGCTGCTTGCCCCGCCAGCGCTTGTTGTCGTCGCCGACGCTGACTGGCTTGCACCAACATCAAAATCCGAAAGCTCTATCCAATCTTTAAATACAGCGTCAAGAGACTCGCCAGGAATACCTTCGATCTGCATATAAGTATCAAACGCCATAGCACCACTCCCTGTGTACATTTAACAAAAGACTTATAGTAACTGATTTTTTTAGGCTGAAAACTTTTTTCCTATAACTCACCCAAGAGAATTCAAGAGAAATTCTCGCAGAGCTTACAACTCAACACTGAATCATTAACAGCGCCACTAGCATATCAAGTGTTGACACCTACAAATAATGCGCCAAACACACCTTTATGAAAAACCATCACTGAATACTCCTTAGCCGATATTAAAACGTCGCCAGCTCGACAAGCAATAAGTCAAGGCACACAAGGATGCCCGAACGGCACATGTTAACGCTATCGTCTTTATCTGAAGACCATGAAGGATAAGTCATACTGAAACATTTAAAAATAAACAAGACCTTATAATTATGTGCTTAACCTGATTTGCAGGCCAACTCGAAGCACAGCTTTCACGTTCTTGATTGCCTCAAACTGTAAGCAAAACCAGCAATCAGGTATCGTGACCATCTTTCTCTCTACACTCCAAGGTCCCCCATGCCATCCAGCAAACGCGAACAGGCCCAGACAGATCGGCGTCTGGTGAGCGCACTGACGCACGCCTGCGAGACCGCCAAGGCCGAGATGCCCGGTTTTTGCTGGCTGACTCATGAAGTCGATTACGCGGCGTTCCCGGCCAGCCTGCAGGTGGTATGGGTGTTTGACACGCTGGCTGACAAGAACGCTGCACTGGAGCGCGGGTTGGGCGAGCGGATGATCGGTCTTACGGTAGAGGCACTTGACGATGCACAGGTCAGCCTGTCGAATCCAGCGGCTCATGTGCATGTCGACTGCGAAGAGCAGTGCCTGCGCGAGAACGCGGGCGACTGGCAGCAGCGCATCAAACGCAAATACGCCAGACGAGGTTGAACATGGCCAAGGACATCGAAAACCCGTGCATTTCCGTATGCCAGCTCAGCGGCGATCTGTGTGTGAGCTGCGGGCGTACCAAGGACGATATCCGCAAGTGGAAGCGCATGAAGCGGCCAGAAAAAATGGCTGCCGTGCAACGCGCGACCCAGCGACTGAAAAGCCTGCAGAAAAAGAGCATTTGAAGCCTAAATTTCATCTTCGGTGCGGAAACTTCTTTAAAACGGCCCGGGTCAGTATTACCCGTGACTCGGTTGCCTGGAGTCGGACGAATTACAGGAACTTCACTCTTGGTCAGTCATGCAGATCGCCGCAACACCCTTTCACTGGACAGCCTGAATTTCTTCCTTGCCGATGTGCGCGATGGCCTGGGCCCGTATCTGGCGATCTACCTGCTGGCGGTGCACAAATGGGACCCGGCCAGCATCGGTGTGGTGATGACCATCGCCGGCATTGCCGGGCTGCTGACCCAGACACCTGCCGGGGCGCTGATCGACCGTACGCCCTACAAGCGCGCCATGATTGGTGTGGCGGCCTTGTTGGTGACGCTGAGTTGCGTGATTCTGCCGTTTACCTCGTCCTTTTCCATTGTCGCCCTGACCCAGGCGTTGAGCAGCATTGCGGCCTCGGTATTTGCACCGGCCATCGCGGCCATTTCGCTGGGCATCACCGGGCCAAAAGCGTTTACCCGCCGTACCGGACGCAACGAAACGTTCAACCACGCTGGTAACGCCTGCGCAGCCCTTCTGGCTGGCGGCTTCGCCTATCTATTCGGCCCTATTGCGGTGTTTTACCTGATGGCCGCGATGGCGCTGGCGAGTATTGTCGCGGTCAGCTTCGTTTCCGCAGACGCCATCGATCACGACGTGGCTCGGGGCTTCGACGCCAGTCACGACGTCAGTGGTCATCAGCCGTCGGGGCTTTCTGCACTGTTGAGCAACAAGCCGCTGCTGATGTTTGGTATCTGCTGCGCCCTGTTTCATCTGGCCAACGCAGCGATGCTGCCGCTGGTGAGTCAGAAGCTGTCACAGATCAACATGCAAATGGCGACACCGCTCACTTCAGCGTGCATCGTCGCGGCCCAACTGGTGATGGTGCCAGCCGCGTTGCTGGTAGGTATGAAAGCGGATGTCTGGGGGCGCAAGCCGCTGCTGCTGGCCGGTTTTCTGTTCTTGCCGATTCGCGGTGTGCTTTACACCCTCTCCGATGATCCCTATTGGCTGGTAGCGGTGCAGATGCTCGACGGCATCGGTGCGGGCCTGTTCGGTGCCCTGTTCCCATTGATGGTCAAGGACCTCACTCAAGGCAGCGGGCGTTTCAACGTGAGTCTGGGTGCGCTGTCCACGCTGTTCGGGCTGGGTGCAGCGCTGAGCAATAGCCTGGCGGGTTTTGTCGTGCATGCGGCAGGTTACAGCGCGGCATTTCTGACCCTTGCCGGTGTGGCAGCGGTAGCGTTCTGCCTGTTGTGGCTGGCCGTGCCAGAGACCCTTTCGCGCTCGCATAACGAACCCGGGCTCAAGCCGGACACAGCCGTGGGCGCGTGAAACGTCCTACTCCAGCGTAACCGCCCTGACCTGCCAGCCCTCGCGCTGGCGGGTCGCGACTACCAGACCACCTCCTTCACCTTCCATCCCGCCGACCCAACGCCCTTCCTCGTCCCACAGACCACTGCGCCCCGCCGACTGCCAGCCGCCAGTCGGCCCTCCATGATTGGCCATCAACACCGGCAGCGAGTGGCGGCGGGCATGCCCCGAAAGCAGTCCGGCGTCGTATTCATAGCCTCCCGGCGAGATCAGCACACTGGCTGCGTACATCCAGGCTCCCCCTTGCGCCAGGCGGCGCGCATGCTCGGCGTGGGCAAAGTCTGCACACACGCACAGACCGATCCGCTGCTGACCAAGTGGCAGATAGCAGTCCGCATTGCCTGCGCTAAACACCGCGTCTTCACCGGGATGCAGGTATTGCTTGGCATAGGCGATGACATCGCCCGCAGCGGTGAAGGTAATTGCGCCAATCAGGACGCTATCGTCCGGCCCCTTGAGCGGCACGCCAAGGGTGGTCGTCAATCGCAACTTCACCGCCAGTGCCGCGAGCGGCGCCAGACGCACATCGTCGGCAAGCAGGGCGAGTTCGCGAGCCAGATCCGGTTCGTAGCCTGTGAGTGACAACTCTGGAAACAGCAGGTAAGTGGCGCCCTGTTCAGCTGCCCGTTGCATGAACGCCAGGTGCCCGGAGAGGTTGTGCTCGATAGCTCCCCGTGCAGAGCAGAATTGGGCAGCGGCGAGTATTGGAAACGTCATTGGCTCTCCAGAGCACACAGGAATCACAGGCGAGAGGTTCGCCGACCTCAATAGCCGGGTTGACGCATATTACATTTTCAAGGCCCAGCGAAGTTGTACGACGTAGTCCCCCACCTGAGCGCTGAGTTGCAAGGATCGCCCCCCCTACTGATCAGCCCGATGTTACATCCCCAGCAACAAACAACAATAATTCTCAACGGAGATGTTATATTGTATCTATTATCATCAGGAAGTCTCACATGTCGTCTCGTAGAATCGCATCTCTGGCAGGCTTGGCAATCGGCGTTTTGGGCAATACGGGTTACGCGGAGGAAAGCCCGCAGACCATAGAACTGGAAAGCGTCAACGTCACGTCCGACTATCAGTACGAGACGGCGACCAGCCCGGTCCAGGGCTATCGCGCTACCCGCTCGGCCACGGCCACCAAAACCGATACCGCCATCGCGGATATCCCGCAGTCGATCAGCGTGGTACCTGCCTCGGTGCTCAAGGACCTTGGCAGCAACAGCGTCGAGCGTGCGCTGGATTTTGCCGGCGGCGTGTCGAAGCAGAACAACTTCGGCGGTCTGACGCTCTACGAGTACAGCATCCGGGGCTTTACCACTTCCGAATTTTACAAGGACGGCTTCAGCGCCAACCGCGGCTACCCTGCCACGCCGGATGCCGCAAATATCGAGCGTATCGAAGTGCTGAAAGGCCCCGCCGCCAGCCTGTACGGGCGTGGCGATCCGGGCGGCACGGTCAATATCGTCACCAAGAAACCCCAGCGTGAAGCCTTTACCACCTTGCAGACCAGCGCAGGCAGTTGGGATCGCTATCGCACCGCGCTGGACGTCAACACCCCGCTGGATGAAGAAGGCAATCTGCTCTCGCGGGTCAATCTGGCCGTCGAAGACAACAACAGCTTTCGTGACCATGTAGAAAGCAAACGGGTGTTTGTCGCCCCGTCCTTCAGTTGGCAACTGAACCCAGACACCCGTCTGCTGGTGGAAACCGAATTCGTGCGCCACACATCGACTTTCGACCGGGGCGTGGTCGCCCCCAACAACACCTGGAGCGGCGTGTCTCGCTCGACCTTCCTCGGTGAGCCGGACGATGACATCGATAACGACAACAACATGGTCCAGTTCGCGTTGGACCACCAGCTCAACGATATCTGGTCACTGCGTCTGGCCAGCCATTACAAACAGGGCGAGATGTCGGGTTTTGCCAGCGAGGCGCGCCCGTTGAATGCCGACGGGCACACGGTCAATCGCCGTTATCGGGAGCGCGACAACAATTGGCATGACAGCATCACTCAGTTGGAATTACGCGGTCGTTTCGATGGTATGGGAGTCGAGCACGAAGTGCTGATCGGCACCGAGTACGAGAACTATCGCAAGAACGAGCGCGTCACGACCATCGCCGGCAGCCCCTACGCCATCGACATCTACAACCCGGTCTACGGCCAACCGAAACCCGCCGGCGCACGCTCCGGTACTGATTTTTACGAGCATGTCGAAAGCCGCGCGCTGAACCTGCAGGACCAGATTGTCTTTACCGACAAGCTGCGCGGCATGATCGGGGCACGCTACGAGCACTTCGATCAGCAGGTCGATGACTTCACCACCAACGCCACCTCCGGGCAGCGCCAGGACGCTTTCACTCACCGCGCCGGGTTGCTTTATCAACTCACACCGCAAGTCGGTCTGTTCGCCAACGCGTCCACCTCGTTCAAGCCCAACAATGGCCTGGATGCCGCCGGCAAAACCTTCGACCCGGAAGAAGGCGTCGGCTATGAAGTCGGGATCAAGAGCGAACTGTTCGACGATCGCCTGAGCACGACCCTCGCCGCCTTTCATATCGAGAAGGAAAACGTTCTCGCCCTTGATCCTGGCACCGACACCAATCGTGCGGTGGGCAAGGCTCGCAGCCAGGGCTTGGATCTGCAATTGACCGGGCAGGTCAGCGAAGCCATTCGGGTCATCGGTGCCTTCGCCTACATTGACGCCGAAGTGACCAAGGGCGACCAGACCATCCCCACCGGCAGTCGCATCCTCGGTGTCGCCAAACACAGCGGCAGCCTGCTGGGCGTCTATGAGTTCCAGGAAGGCGCGTTGCGCGGCTCGGACGTGGGCGCGGCGTATACCTACGTCGGCGACCGCTCTGGGCAGTCGGGCGCTGACTTCGAGTTGCCGGCCTACCAGACCGTAGACCTGCTGGCGCATTACAAAGCCAGCGAGAACGTCACGGTGGGTCTGAACCTGAACAACATTTTCGATGAAAAATACTACGAGCGCTCCTACAGCAATTACTGGGTCGCGCCTGGCGAACCGCGCAACGTTACGGTGAGCCTGACCCTCAGCCTCTGACGCCCATGACAACCCGACTCAATACACCCCGCTCCCAACAACAAGGACGCATCATGCTTTCAAACAAACCTTTCCTGGCCCTGGGCCTGCTCGGCGCTTTGTTCGCCAGCCACGTCAATGCGCACGGTCTGTGGACCGAACAGCGTCGCGGCAATATCGAAGTGGTCTACGGTCATGGCGCCGAAGACAACGCTTTCAAGGCGCAGAAAGTCAGCGGCGCGTGGGCCTACGACCTGCAGGGCAAAATGATCCCGGTGACGGTACAACGCCTTGAAGACCACGCGCGTCTGGTGCCGCTCAAGCCGCCTGCGGTCATGAGCGTTGCGCTGGATAACGGCATGTGGACGCGCGACGCCGAGAAGCGATGGGTCAATGAAGGTCGCAGCAAAGTACCCAATGGCACCGACTCCATCCACACCTTCAAATACAGCGTGGCCATTTACGCCGAAGGCGCGCACCTGCCAGCGTTCAACAAGTTGAATTTCGTGATCGTGCCGCAGACCGACCCTTTGAAAGTCGGCGCAGGCAAACCACTGCCGGTGCGCGTACTGATCGACGGCAAACCCGCCGCCGGCATCAAACTGATCGGCGATTACCGCAGTGCACCGGATGTCGTCAGCGCCGAAACCGATGCACAAGGTCTGGCCAGCGTCATCGTGCGTAACGAGGGGCTGAATATCATCGCCGCCGAAGTCACGCTGCCGGTCAAGGACAACGCCGACATCGCTGAACGCGGCTTGTTTACCTCGCTGACGTTTGTTGGTGAAGCGCATCACGACTGATGACGCGCAGTAGCAAATAACTTCTACTCAGCCACGCAAGGTATCTTCGGCCGACGTTGCCGGAGAACCTTGCTGATCGCACTTTGCGCGTGCCTGCTCGATTGCCTGCCTGTTGATGCTTGCCCATGCGGACAGCATTTCCAGCTGCGGCTTCAATGAGTGGCCGAGTTCGGTCAAGTCACAGCAAACATCGTCGAAGCCTTGGTCAGGCAGTCAGGTTCAACCCAAGAGCCTGACCATGGAATGCGTGCGCGAATATACAATTTTGTACAAAATAGATACATCAATCTAAAGGCCCGCTGTTGCGGGCCGATAGGCTTACTAAACAAGACTCCACAAATCCTCCGGGACCGGAACCTCAATGAAAATCGCACCTTTCGACACCCCTCCGATCATGAATATTCAAGTCGTGAGCTCAACGCCAGCTTCGGTGACAGAAAGCTCCGCAGTATCCAGTGTTACACCTGCCGCTGTTAAGGTTCAGATCTCGAAGGAAGGTCAGGAAAAACTCGAAAGTGAAAGGAACGCGGACATTGATCGGTCCGGCCTGCCTGAGGACGTCAAGGAAGTCTTGAAAAACATCCGTAAGCTTCAGGATAAGATCGCTGAAAAGAACCAGGAATTGATGGAACTGCTGAACGACAAGACCCTGTCGGAAGATGAGAAGAAACGGCAGAGAGAGCTTTTGACGTCCACCATCAGGAGCATGCAATCAGCGTTGTCCCAAGCCATGAGCGCGCTGAATAACGCGATGTCGTCCAATAATATGGACTCCGATAGCCGTAGCCAGGCCAAGGGCCTGATCGGGATGAAATAGGCGTCACGCATTGACCGGGCCGTGAATATTTCCAGCGGGCGCAACGCTCCGCCGGAATAGCAGCTTGCCACTACAGTGAAATCCGGCGACCCCGCCCCCCACAAGAAACCTGCAATATTCCCTTTAGTAAACAAAGTTTCCAGAAACCTCTGGACGCTGGATTTCCTTTCGCCTATAAAACAGCCTTCAAGAATATTAAATTCCTTTAGAGAATTTTATTCATCGACGAAAAACCTCTGCACCTGACCTTTTTCGCCCTGCGCCAAACTGCCGCTACCCTTCAGAGGACACGCCATGCAACACGAGAAGAACCATTTCATCCTGAAGATCAGCTGCCCGGCGACCTCCGGGATTGTCGCGGCGGTGACTTCCTACCTGGCTGGCAACAGCTGCTACATCGGTGAAATGGCCCAGTTCGACGATGAGTACAGCGGCACTTTTTTCATGCGTGCAGTGTTTCGCTTCAACGATGGTCATGAGGGCGACATCCAGCAGTTGAAAGCCGGCTTCGACGCCGTTGCCAGCGACTTTGCCATGCAGTGGGAGCTACACGACACGCGCCGGCCGATGCGTGTGCTGCTGATGGTCAGCAAGTTCGATCACTGCCTGACCGACCTGCTGTACCGCTACCACAAGGGCGAAATGGACATGACCATCACCGCCATCGTGTCCAATCATCTTGACCTGCGACCGATGGCCGAACGTGAGGGGATTCGCTTCATCTACCTGCCCGTGACCCGGGAAACCAAGGCCGCGCAGGAAGCCGCACTGATGAAGGTGGTCGATGAAACCGGCACCGAGCTAGTAGTACTGGCGCGCTACATGCAGATTCTCTCCGACGACCTGTGCCAGCAACTGGCTGGCCGGGCGATCAATATCCATCACTCGTTTCTGCCGGGTTTCAAAGGCGCCAAGCCCTACCATCAGGCTTACGAGCGCGGTGTGAAGCTGATCGGTGCCACCGCGCACTACGTCACCAGTGACCTGGACGAAGGTCCGATCATCGAGCAGGAAGTGCAGCGCGTCGATCACGTCTACCTGCCTGCCGACCTGGTCGCGGCGGGACGCAATAACGAAACCATCGCGCTGTCGCGGGCCGTCAAATATCACCTGGAGCACCGCGTGTTTCTCAACACGGATCGAACGGTGGTGTTCCGATGAGCGCACACATCATCGACGGCAAGGCCGCCGCCGCTCGCGTTCTGCAACAGGTCAGACACGATGTGAACACCTTGAAGGTCGAAGGCATCGAACCGGCACTGGCGGTCATTCTGGTCGGTAATGACGCGGCCAGTGAGGTTTACGTACGCAACAAGGTCCTGCGTGCCGAGGAAGCCGGCATTCGCTCGCTGGAACACCGCCTGCCGGCCGACAGCAGCCAGGCCCGCTTACTGGCGCTGATTGCCGAATTGAATGCCGACAACACGGTACACGGCATTCTCCTGCAACTGCCCTTACCCGCTCACATAGAAGAAAACCGCGTCCTGCAGGCTATCGATCCGGGCAAGGACGTAGACGGCTTTCACAGTGAAAACGTCGGTGGTCTGAGCCAGGGGCGCAACGTATTGAAGCCCTGCACCCCCAGCGGCTGCCTGCACTTGCTCGAAGAAACCTGCGGCGATCTGAGCGGCAAGCATGCGGTGGTAATCGGTCGTTCCAACATCGTCGGCAAACCCATGGCCGCCCTGCTGCTGCAAGCGCACTGCTCGGTGACGGTGGTGCATTCGCGCAGTAATGATGGCAGGGCCTTGTGTCAGTTGGCCGACATCGTCGTGGCAGCGGTTGGCCGCCCGCGCCTGATAGATGCCAGCTGGCTCAAGCGCGGCGCGGTGGTGATCGATGTCGGTATCAACCGCATCGACGACCACGGCCGTAGCCGCCTGGTGGGCGATGTGGACTTCGACAGCGCCATCGAAGTCGCCTCTGCGATCACGCCCGTTCCCGGCGGGGTCGGACCGATGACCATCGCTTTTCTGATGAAAAACACCGTGACTGCTGCCCGGCAGCAGGCCCACGCGCAACGCAGCCAATCGGAGGCCGTATGCCTTTCAACCTGTTGAAATACGGGCTCAGTTCGGAGTACCCGGTCGAGGTAGATCTGCCTGCGCCGAAGGAACTGAAGTCCTCCTACGACGTGGTGATCATCGGCGGCGGCGGGCATGGCCTGGCCACCGCCTACTACCTGTCGAAATACCACGGCATCACCAATATCGCCGTGCTGGAAAAAGGTTACCTGGGCGGCGGCAACACGGCGCGCAACACGGCGGTGATCCGCTCCAATTACCTGACCAGCGAAGGTGTGAAGTTCTATGCCGAGTCGGTGAAGATGTTTCAGGGCCTGTCCAACGAGTTCGACTTCAACATTATGTACTCCGAGCGCGGCCAACTGACTCTCGCGCATACCGATGCCACGGTCCGTTCGTTCCGCCAGCGCGCCGAGGTCAACAAGCATTTCGGCGGCCGCACCGAGATGATCGACCGCCAGCAGATCCGCGAACTGGTGCCAAGCCTCAATCTGGACCCCGGTCATCTGCCGGTGCTCGCCGGCCTGTGGCACATCGACGGCGGCACCGCCCGGCATGACGCGGTTGCCTGGGGCTACGCCAAGCAGGCGGCCAAGCGCGGTGTGGAGATTCATCAACTGACCGAAGTGCAGGAACTGGTGATCGAGAACGGCACCATCACTGCGGTGAAGACCAATCGCGGCACCCTCCAGTGCGGCTGCGCCGTACAGGCGGTGGCGGGCATGAGTTCGCAGATGATGAAGAAGGCCGGGATTCGCTCGCCGATCCAGACCTTCCCGCTGCAGGCGATGGTCACTCAACCTTTCAAACCCTTTCTCGACCCGCTGGTGAGTTCGTCCGCCCTGCACTGCTATGTGCAGCAGACCAGCCGTGGCGAAGTGGTGTTTGGCGGCGGTTCTGATCCGTACCCGTTGTTCAACAGCCGCTCGACGCTGGACCTCAAGGAAAGCCTGCTGGCCCACGCCATCGAGATGTTTCCGTTTCTGGCCAACGCCAAACTGATGCGCCAATGGGCCGGGATCACCGACATGACCCCGGACTACAGCCCGATCATGGGCCTTTCCCCCGTCAGGAACTACTACCTCGATGCGGGCTGGGGCACCTGGGGCTTCAAGGCCACGCCGATCTGCGGCAAGACCATGGCAGAACTGGTGGCCAGCGGCGGCAAGGTGCCCGAGTTGATCAGGCCATTCGCGCTCGAACGCTTCTCAACCTTCCAGCAAGTCAACGAAATGGGCGCAACAGCGGCCAGCCACTGACGGAGAGCGACACATGAAAATCATGACCTGCCCGCTCAACGGGCCGCGCAACATCAGCGAGTTCACCTACGGCGGGGAATTCAAACACATGCCCGACCCGCAAACCTGCAGCGACAGCGAGTGGGCCGATTACGTGTTCAACAGTGAAGACACACTGGGCGTGGTGTGCGAGTGGTGGATGCACAACCCCTCCAGCTACTGGTTCCTGGCCGAGCGCCACACCGGCAGCGACGAGATCATCCGCACCTTCGACCCACGCGACCTGTTTACCGCACGTATCGACTTCGCCCCCCTCGCCTCCAAGGAGATCGCAGGATGACCACCCCCGCCCGCCTGCCCGCGCCCATGGGCCTGCTGATCGATCGCACCCGGCCGCTCACGTTCAGCTTCGATGGCAAAACCTATCAGGGCCTGCAGGGCGACAGTATCGCCAGTGCTCTGCTGGCCAACGGTCGCTTCCTGCTTTCGCGGTCGTTCAAGTACCACCGCCCGCGCGGCCCCCTGACCATGGCCGGGCAGGACGCCAACAGCCTGATCCAGTTGCCTCACGAGCCCAACGTAATGGCCGACACCGTTGCCCTGCAGGAAGGCTTGCAGGCCACCGGCCAGAACTTCAACGGCTCGCTGGACAACGACCGGGACGCGTACCTGGGCAAGTTCTCGAAGTTCATGCCGGTGGGTTTCTATTACCGCTCGTTCTACAAGCCCAAGGGCATGTGGAAAGTCTGGGAGCCGATCATTCGCAAGAAGGCCGGCCTTGGCGTGCTGGACCTGGCGTTCCAGCCCGAGTACTACGACAAGGCCTACCTGTTCACGGATCTGGCGGTGATCGGCGCGGGACCTGCCGGCTTGCAGGCAGCACTGAGCGCCGCCAATGCAGGCGCCAAGGTGTTGCTGATCGAACAGCAGCCCATTCTCGGCGGTTCGCTGGCCTATGCCCGCTTCGATGTCGACGGCCTGCGTGCCGAACAGCTGCGGCGTGAACTGGTCGCTGCGGTAGAAGCACATGACAATATCCAGGTGCTCAAGCAAGCGACCTGCAACGCATGGTTCACCGACAATTACCTGCCGGTGATTCAGGGCAAGCGTTTGTACAAGGTGCGCGCCACACACTGTCTGGTATGCAGCGGCTCGTTCGATCAGCCGGTGATTTTCCGTAACAACGACCTCCCCGGCGTCATGCTGACCAGCGCCGTACAGCGCCTGATCAAGTTGTACGCCGTCAAGCCCGGCAAACGCGCGGTAGTGCTGACCGGCAACGATGACGGTTACCTCGCCGCACTGGACTTGCACGATCAGGGCGTCGATGTGGTCGCAGTGGCCGACATGCGCAGCAGCCCGTCGGACCGGACGCTGCGGCTTGCGCTGGAGAAGCGCGGCATCGTCTGCCACATGAACACAACGGTCTATGAAGCGCTGCATGAGAAAGGCATGCGCCATGTGAGCGGTGCCGAGCTGCGCAAAATCACTGGCCAGGGTCAGGTGGCGAACAGCGGCTCGCGTGTCGACTGCGACCTGCTGTGCATGTCCGGCGGCTACATGCCGGTCTACCAGTTGTTGTGTCAGGCCGGCGGCAAGCTGGCCTATGACGATCAGCAGGCCGAATTCGCCATCAGCAGCCTGCCGAAGAATCTTGGCATTGCAGGCTCGGTCAACGGTTACCACGCGCTGGACAACGTGCTGGCCGATGCGGCGCATGCTGCCGCCGGCGTGGTCACGGCACTGGGCCTGACATCGGCTGAAAGCCCTGCTCCGCTGCGCAGCGAAGCGCAGGTCAACTTCACCTGGCCGATCTTCCCGCACCCTGACGGCAAGGATTTTGTCGATTTCGACGAAGACCTTCAGGTACGCGATATCGTCAATGCCACGCGCATCGGCTATCGCGACATCCAGTTGGTAAAACGCTATTCCACGGTAGGCATGGGCCCGTCACAGGGTCGTCATTCGGCACTGCCGACCGCGCGACTGGTGGCCGCTTCGACACAGCGCAGTATCAGTGAAACCGGCGTGACCACAGCCCGACCGCCCTTCGAGGCAGAGAAACTGGCACACGTTGCGGGCCGTGCCTTCGATCCGTATCGGCAGACGCCCATGCACCAGCGTCATGTGCAGGCCGGTGCGAAGATGATGCCGGCCGGGATCTGGCAGCGTCCGGCGTTCTATGGCAAAGCCTCGCAACGCGATGCCTGCATGCAGCAGGAAGCGCTGCACGTGCGTAACAAGGTCGGCATCATCGACGTGTCGACACTCGGCGGCCTGGACGTGCGCGGCCCCGATGCCGCCGAGCTGCTCAACCGCATGTATACCTTCGCCTTTCTGAAACAGCCGGTCGGGCGTTCGCGTTATGCGCTGATGACCAACGAACAAGGTGTGGTCATCGACGACGGCGTTTGCGCGCGCTTTGCCGAACAGCATTTCTACGTTACCGCCACCACCAGCGGCGTGGATCGCATTTATCAGCAGATGCTCAAGTGGAATGCCCAGTGGCGTCTGAACGTGGACATCACCAACGTCACGGCGGCCATTGCCGCGGTCAACGTGGCGGGGCCGGATTCACGCAAGGTGCTGGAGCAGGTCTGTACCGACCTTGATCTGTCTGCCGAAGGTTTCCCTTATCTTGGCGTGCGCCTGGGCACTGTTGCCGGTATCAAGGCGCGGCTGCTACGGGTCGGTTTCGTCGGCGAACTGGGCTACGAGATCCACGTCCCCGCTCGTCACGCGCTCAGGCTCTGGGATGCACTTGTCGAGGCTGGCAAGGTCTTCGACATGCGTCCGTTCGGCGTCGAGACGCAACGTCTGTTACGTCTGGAAAAAGGCCACGTCATCATCAGCCAGGACACCGACGGCATGACCCATCCGGCCGAAATCGACATGGGTTGGGCGGTCAGCCGGAGCAAACCTTTCTTCGTCGGCCGCCGCTCGGTGGACATCCTCGAAGCCCAGCCGCCAAAGCGCAAACTGGTTGGCTTCACCCTGCCCAAGGCCAGCCCGCTGCCGCTCGAGGGGCATCTGGTGCTCAAGGGCCCGGACATCAGTGGCAACGTGACGTCCTGCGAGTACTCCTCGACCCTGGGCATGATCATCGGCATGGCCTATGCCGCGTTCGACCAGAGCACACCCGGCCAGCAGATTCCGATCCGCGTCGAAGATGGCGTGGTGGTTCAGGCAACCGTCGTGAAACTGCCCTTCTTCGACCCTGAAAACCAGCGCCAGGAGCTCTGACCCATGACCAGCCTTCTCCAGAACAGCCCTCTCGGCGCCAACGCGCGCGCCTTGTGCACGCTGCAAGACCTGACCGATCGGCCACGCGTGGGATTTCGCGGTACGCAAAGCGCTGACTACCTGACGGCAAGCGGCTTCAATCTGCCCGAGGCACCGAACCGCGCTGTCACACAGGCGGACGGCAGCCACGTCGCGCGCCTTTCACAGACCGAATACCTACTGCTGGGCAGCCCGCACGATGACGGGCAGCGCATCGCCGATGAAGAAGCTCGCTGGGAGCTCGACCACAGCGCCAATTACCTGCTGCCTCGCGAAGACAGCCATGCCTGGCTGCAACTGAGTGGCGCGTGCATCGCCGAGGTGATGGCCAAACTGTGTGGCGTGGATCTGCGCCCCGAAGCGTTTGCGACAGGTTCGGTGGCGCAGACCTCGGCAGCGCGCATCAATGTGATCGTCATCAACCTCGGCGCGCAGGCTGAACCCTGTTTTCAGATCCTCTTCGATCGGGCTTCACTGGCTTACTTCAAGGACGCGATGCTGGATGCCATGACCGAGTTTGGGGGGCGCCTCTCATGAACAACGGGTTACTGCTTCGGTGAATAAAGGCCGTTTCGTACTCATGAACGACAACAAGTGTCTGTTACCGCCAAGCCGCCTAAAGAATGCTGGCAAAAAGTCGTTGACCTCTTGGTAGACCATAAGAGCGACCCTCAGCTCAATGCCTCGGGTCGCAGACTGCATCCATGCAGCACCCGACACTTGCGGCAGTAACACGCCCCCCGGAGCTCAAATGAATATCAAACAGAAATTGACGTGGGCGTTCGCAGTCATTGCGTGCTTGCCCATATTAGTCGTCGCCGCCATCGTGGTCGTGAACCTGCGCGACAAGGCGACCAGTGATTTCGTGGACGGTAGCGCACGTGAGATTCGCCAGGTCGACAATGCCATGCAGCTGTTTTTCGACGGCATTACGCAGAACGTCAATTACATCGCGGCGCACCCGCTGATCGCCGGGGCGAGCGATGATTTCCGCAACTACATGGGCGCCACGCCTCCCCCGCAGTCCGAGAATGACAGGCAGGCGACCGAGCTGTTCGCCAATATCGCCAAGGCTCACCCGGCCTACTCCTACGTTTCTTATGGTCTGATCAACGGCAGCTACATCATGACGCCGGAAGACCCGAAAATGAGCAACTACGACCCGCGTGTGCGGCCGTGGTACAAGACGGCGATGGCCAATGCCGGCAAAACCGTGCGCAGCGACGCCTATTACTGGGCCAACGACGACGCGGTACTGGTCAGTACCATCCGGGCGATTCCCAATAAACTGGGCAACCCTGGTGGCGTGGTCAATATCGACGTATCGCTCAAGCAACTGACGAACATCGTCAAGCAGATCAAGCTCGGCGAAAGCGGCTATCTGATGCTGATGGAAAAGAACGGCACCGTGCTGGTCGATCCCAAACAGCCCGAGCATAACTTCAAGAAACTGGGAGAACTGGGCGACGGCTTCAGCGATTTGGCGAAAACCGCCAGTGGTCTGGTCGAGGTGACACTCAACGGCGAGCGTTACATGGCCAATGTGTACTCGTCCGAGCAACTGGGCTGGAACTTCATCGGCCTGATCAAACAGGACGAAGTGATGGCCTCGGCCACCCGCCTGACCTGGTTGATCGGCATCATCGCGGTGGTGCTGGCGGTGGTCTTTGCGATTGTCGGGGCCAGTTTTGCCCGGGTCATCGTGCGCCCGATTCACAGCGTGTCCAGCGGCCTGGAAGGTATTGCAGGCGGTGAAGGCGACCTGACCCAGAACCTCGCCGTGCGCGGCAAGGATGAAACTGCGCAGTTGGCGGGCTGGTTCAACAAGTTCCTGACCGCGATCCGCAGCCTGATTCAGCACATCGGTCAGGCGGCCGGGAAGATTCTCGAAGCCTCACACAGCTCGACGCGTGTCTCCAACGACATGGCCGAAGCTGCTGGCCGGCAGCGCGAAGCGGTGGATATGGTCTCCACGGCGTTTCATGAAATGGTCGCCACCTCCAATGAAGTCGCCCGTTCCTGCAGCCAGGCCGCAGACTCGGCCGACAGCGGCCAGCAACAGGCGCGTGAAGGTCAGCGGCAGATCGATGATGCGGTGCGCAGCGTCGACCAGCTCAGCGAAGAACTCACCCGCTCGGCCAAGGACATGACGCAACTGGAAAAGGACAGCGCAGGCATTCAGTCGATCCTCAATACCATCCGTTCGATTGCCGAGCAGACCAACCTGCTGGCCCTCAACGCGGCCATCGAAGCAGCACGTGCAGGCGAACAGGGGCGCGGCTTCGCCGTCGTAGCCGACGAAGTCCGCGCACTGGCCAAACGCACCTCGGACTCGACCGCAGAAATCGACAGCCTGCTGGGCAACCTGGCCAAACGCACTGCCTCGGTGGCGCAACAGATGCATGCCAGCCTCGACGTATCGCAGCAATCGGTGACCAAGATCGGGCAGGCACGCAGCAGCTTCGGGCAGATTCGTGAGTCAGTGGATGTGATTCGCGACATGAACACCCAGATCGCAACCGCTGCCGAGGAGCAGCATCAGGTGGCCGAAGACATCAACCGGCACATCAGCCAGATCCATGGCGACGCCCAGTTGATCGCCGAACTCTCGGACTCGGCCCGCGCGGATTCCAGAAGCCTGGAGATCCTGTCAAGCGAGCTGGACGGCCTGGTGCGCAAGTTCAAGACCTGATCCTGCCTATGCGGAGCGTGAGGAACGATGGGCGTCTGTGTCTCCCTATCGTGCCCATGCTCCGCGTGTTCTGGACGCTCTGAGTCCTGTCCACAGCAGGAGATCTAATCTCCACCCCTCTCAAACCATTCAGTCAGAAAATCCAGAAAAGTGCGCAGCGTTGCCGACTGATGGTGCCTTGAGGTGTAGATCGCGTGTATCCCCAAAGCCCGTGGCTGGTACTCCGGCATCAGGGCGATCAGCTTGCCGCTCGCCATCAGCGGCGCCGCCGAATGCACCGGTTGCAGGCTGACACCGGCGCCAGCCACTGCGGCCTCCAGCAGCACCACTGAATCGTTGGCACTGAGGTTGCCGCCGACCGGCACACTGAGCGGCATCTGCTGGCGGGTAAACTCCCACAGGCTTTTACCGAAGTACGAATAGGTCAGGCAGTTGTGAGCAGACAGTTCCTGCGGCCTGGACGGTGTGCCGTGCACGGCGAGATAGGCCGGAGAAGCACACACCACCGAAGCGCACTGCCCCAGCGGACGGGCAATGACATTGGGGTCCAACTGATTGGTGATGCGGATCGCCAGATCGATTCGCTCGCTGACCAGATCCACGGCCTCGTTACCGATAAGCAGGTCTGCCGAGGTGTCGGGATAGCGTTGCAGGTAAGCCGTCACCGCGGGTGCCAGAACGGCCTGGGCCAGTGACTGCGAACAGGCGATACGCAGCATGCCGCGTGGCTCGTCGACTTGCGTATCGGCTGCCAGTGGCACCGCGTCGGCCAGCTCGACCAGTTGCTGACACCGCAACAAGGTCACTTGCCCTGGGGCGGTCAAGCCGAGCTTGCGCGTGGTCCGGTGCAGCAGTCGCGCTCCGGCCCAGCGCTCCATCTGCGCCAGATAACGCGTGACCATGGCCCTAGACATATCCAGCGCCTCGGCGGCGGCGATGAGGCTGCCCCTCTCGTTGATGGCGATGAATACCCGTGCAGCTATGATCCGATCCACAATTCGTCCGATATAAGCAATCAATAGTTGCCAATACTGAGGCTTTTGTTTCACTTGAGGCAACCTAAGATAACGACCTCTGCCCTGTCCAAACAAAGGTCGTATCCCATGCCGCGCAAATCCCTGCTTGCCCTGTCCTTCGCCGCTCTGTTCCCTCTCGCAGCCCAGGCCGCCGCTCCCTTGGCGATCGAGGTATACAACCCGGCTGAAAAAGCCGTCTTCCCGGTTTCATCCGAACTGATCACCGGCAAGCATGACGCGGTGCTCATCGATGCGCAGTTCCAGCGCAACGACGCCGAGGCACTGGTGCAAAAGATCAAGGACAGCGGCAAGCAACTCACCACCGTCTACATCAGCCACAGCGACCCGGACTACTACTTCGGTCTGGACGTCATCAAAGCCGCGTTCCCCGAAGCGAAGATCGTCGCCAGCGCGCCTACCGTGAAGGCGATCAAGGCTTCGATGCAGGGCAAACTCGCCTATTGGGGCCCGATTCTCAAGGACAATGCGCCAACCAGCCTGGTTGTGCCGGAAGAGCTCAAGGACGACCACCTGACGCTTGAAGGCCAACCATTGCAGATCAAAGGCCTTAACGGCCCGGCACCCGAGCGCAGTTACGTATGGATTCCCTCCCTCAAGGCAGTGGTTGGCGGTGTCGTGGTCTCCAGCGGCATCCATGTCTGGGTCGCTGACACGCAAAGCCCGAAATCGCGTCAGGACTGGCTCGCGACACTCAAAGGCATCGAGGCGCTGAAACCGGCCACCGTAATTCCGGGTCATTACCTGGGCAAGATTCCGTCAGGCACCCAGGCTGTGACATTCACCGCCGACTACCTGAAGTCCTTCGAAGAACAGGCCGCCAAAGCCAAGGATTCCACCCCCCTGATCGACGCCATGCACAAAGCCTGGCCGCAACTGGCCGAACCGGCTTCGCTGGAGATGAGTGCAAAAGTCATCAAGGGCGAGATGAAATGGCCGAATTGATCCGGCACCTGTAAGGCCTCGGCGAGGCGGCGCGAATATCGCAGTGGACGGACTTTTACGTGCGCTGCGGACACGCACGGAGGTATGGTCAGACGCCCTTGTCAGTCGTTATGCTGAGCCCATGAACGCCCCTCTGAAAATCCGTAACCCCTGTCCGCCCGGCGCTTGCGACTGCAAGCGCGAGCTGCTGGATGCGGAAGGTGCAGATCTGCGGATTCTGCTGCTGTCCCGCGACGCAGAAAAAACCCTGCTGGATCGCCTGGAGCGTATCGAAAGTCTGGAAGATCTGGAGCACATGCAGCGCAAGATTTTCCAGCAACTGGGCGTGCGTGTCGACGTCGCTCCGGGCTTCAATGAAGTGCGCACCATGCGCGGCATCAGCATTGTCGTCGAGGAAAAGGTCGGGCTGTGTCGCAAGACGCGTCAATCGATACCTGCCGCCATCCGCCGCGCCCTGGAAGCACGTCCACAGATCGCCTATCAGTTGCTCAACGCCAACGACCTGCTGCGTGACGCCTGACTATCGAGCGCCTGGCGAGTGCGGCTATCATGCTGCGCCCATTAGCCAAGGATTGCCCTCCGTGTCCCTCGAAATCCGTCCAGCCACTGCCTCTGATGCCAGTCAGATTCTGACGTTCATTACCGAACTTGCCATCTATGAACGCGCAGGGCATGAGGTCAAGGCCAGTACCAACGACATTCAACGCAGCCTGTTCGCCGACAACGCACCGGCCAGGGCGCTGATGTGCCTGCATGACGGCCAGCCCATTGGCTATGCCGTTTATTTCTACAGTTACTCGACCTGGCTGGGACGCAACGGCGTGTATCTGGAAGACCTGTACATCACTCCTGAGAAGCGCAGCATCGGCGCCGGACGCGCACTGCTTCGACATATCGCTCGCGAAGCGGTAGCCAACGATTGTGGTCGCCTGGAGTGGAGCGTGCTGGACTGGAACGAGCCAGCCATCAAGTTCTACGAAGCGATCGGCGCTGCGCCGCAAAGTGAATGGGTTCGCTACCGAATGGAGGGTGCCGGGCTGCTGGACTTCGCCAAAGGCGGCGATTGAAGCACAAAGGCCTGACACGAAAACGCCCGGCCTGTGTGGGCCGGGCGTTTAAGAAAAGCATTCAACAGCGGTCAGCAAACCCCAGGCGGGATACCGTCCTTGTTGAAGTCTTTCAGGCGTTCCTTTTCTTCGGGCGTCGAGTGCGCGGGCACGTCGCTTTGCGGTTCCGGTTTTTTCTCGTCTTTCTTGTCAGTCATGGTCGTTGACTCCGCTGGTGAACACTCAAATAAGGCCACGCGCGGAGCATTCGGTTCAGACTGATTGCACAGTGCGGCGCTGATCAACGTTGCATTCCAGCTGTCGGGCCAGGCCCTGCAGATCAAGCAGGGTCGCACGCCAACTGCGCTCCTGACTGCCGACGCTGACCAGCGAGCGGACCCGGTCATTGACCGAAATGCCCTTGCCAGTACTGGCTTGCCAGCCTTGTTCCAGCATGGCCGGATCGAACTGATTGAACGCGTCGATCGCATCGACGCGGTTCACTGCAAAACCGAAGCACAGCCGCTCGCCACGCACGATCAATACACGCGACGCTTCGCCCTGGACCTGTGCGCCTTCGCCCAGCAGACTGCTCAGGCAGATCAGCGGCACCTGTTCGCCGCGCAGATTGAACTGTCCCAGCAAATGCGTTTCCGGCTGCGACAGGCCGATCAATTGCTGCGGCATGCTCATGATCTCCACGATCTGGCTCAACGGTGCCACGAAGCGGGTCGGCGCATCGAACAGCAGGCAGGCGTGGCGCAGCATGGCCTTGGTCACATCGTGCGAGGCCTGGGCAGGTTTGACGTCGTGCTGGTAAACCTGGGTGTAGCTTTTGACTTCCGGGCGCTGCAACAGCATCGGATGATCGAGCAACAAGGCCTGCTGCCCCTCTTCCAGGTTCATGACCCCGGCCAGCAGCTCTGGGTGCGGCAGGCCATAATGCGGTGCCGCCAACAGGCTGTCCGGATCCTGACGCTGAATGGCGACCATGCGGTCGTAGCCAAACCCGCACACCCGCCCGTCCGGCGCAGTCAACAGCAGCAACTGCGGCTTGGACGTCTGACGCTGGTGGTCCAGGCCAAGCACTTCGGACAGGTTGAGCGCCGGGACCTTGGTGCCACGCACCGAGGTGACGCCGAAGCAGCAGTCACTGGCAAAATCCGACGCCGTGATCTCGGGATCGTCCACCAACTCGGTCACAACGCTCGCATCGATACAGAAGTTGCGGCCGTCGCACTCAAACACCAGGTAATGCAGCAAGCGGCCCTTGGCGGCCAGTGCCTCGTCCTTGAGCACTTGCGCGCTCGGATCGGCAGCGAACATCACGCCTGGCAAACCACTCATGAAGTCGAGGTCAAGCTTGTAGATCATCCGCGACTCTTCGGCGCCGAGCAGCAGAGAGGGCAGCAAGCCGACACCGCTGCCCGCTGGCCCCAGTGGACTGAACTGAGAATCACGGGCCTTGAGAATGTCGCACACAGCGTCAATCGCCAGCCCGAGGTAGCCACCGCCGTACTTGAGAATCGCCACCAGTGGCGTCGGCGAAGACATATCGCCGCCCTCCGCCAATTGAGCCCGCAGGTCGACCAATGGCACCGGTTTGCCACGCAAGGTAAACACCCCACGCAGCGCTCCCCGTGTCAATGGATGGGGATGCAGATCAGCGGGCCAGTGCACGGCCTCCATCAACGCATCGGCAACCACCGCCAGATACACACCGTTGATCTGCACGACGCCATAGGCATTCAGGCTGCTCATGCAGGTTGTCCGATGGATACCTTGTCCAGAGTCTGGGTGTAGCCGGTCAGGTTGGCTTTGTGCAGCTCGACGATCAGTGCCTCGACTTCCTGCGCCGACAGACGTTGCTTCTCTGTCGCCGTGTTGATCCCGTCAATCGCCTGAGTGGTCTGCATCACGCCTTCCACGATGTGTTCGAAAGCTTCGCCGGCACTGCGCGAAATCTCGTTGCCCGACTCGATCCGGCTGACCGTTTCCAGAATCAGCTTGTTGATTTCCTTGGTCGCACGCGAAGACTTCTCGGCCAGCCTGCGCACCTCGTCGGCGACTACCGAAAAGCCCAGGCCATGTTCACCGGCCCTGGCCGCTTCGATAGCCGCGTTGAAGGCCAGCATGTTGGTCTGACTGGCGATCTCGCTGATCACCTGAATAATGTCCTGAATACCCTCGGCGGACTTGGCAATCATGCCCATCGCGTCGGAGGCCTTGACCAGCGTCTGCGAACCGGTGCTGGCCTGCTCACGCGTCATTCTGGCCAGATCGGTGGCCGTCTCGGTACTCTGTGCCACATAGGAAATGGCATTCATCAGTGCTTTCACCGACTCGCCCATGGCGCGGGTCTTGGCCTCTATCGCCTGTTCCATCTCGACCTGACGGGTAATGTCAGTGGCGAATTTCACCACTTTGAACGGCAAGCCGTCGTGGTCGAAAATCGGGCTGTACGTCGCCTGAATCCAGATTTTCTGCCCGTATTTGCTGACGCGCATGAAGCGCCCGGAGTAGAACTCGCCCTGCCCCAGCCCGTGCCAGAATTCACGGTACTCGGTGCCGCGCACGTATTCTTCCTCACAGAAGATACGGTGGTGCTTGCCTTTGATTTCCTGAAGGCCATAACCCAGCGCTTTGAGGAAGTTGGCATTGGCGGTGATGATGTTGCCGGCCATGTCGAATTCGATGACGGCCTGGGCGCGGTCGATGGCATTCACCTTGCCCTGGTCCTCGACGGCGGTTTCCTTGGCCACAGTCACGTCGAGCGCGAATTTGACGATCTTGTAGGGTTTGCCCTGCGCATCGAAAATCGGGTTGTAGGTGGCCTGAATCCAGATCTCCTTACCGTCCTTGCGCTTGCGCTTGTATTCGTTGGCGTCGTACTCGCCGCGCCCCAGCTTCTCCCAGAGCTCACGATACTGCAGGCTGCTGACAAATTCCTCGGAGCAGAACATGCGGTGGTGCTCGCCGACGATTTCATCGAGCTCGTAGCCAAATACCGCCAGAAAATTGCGGTTGGCATGCAGCACCTTGCCCGTCAGATCGAATTCGATCACCGCCTGAGAACGTTCGATGGCTGTCACCTTGCCCGCGGACTCAGCCTGACGAATGCGGCTCTCGGTCACATCGTTGGCGAACTTCACGACCTTGTAAGGACGACCATCCGGGTCGAATATCGGGTTGTAAGTGGCGCTGATCCACAACTCGCGACCGTTCTTGCCGATGCGCTTGTATTCGCCGGAGTCATACTCGCCACGTTCGAGCTTGGCCCAGAAGGCACGATAGGCCGGACTGTTCAGGTAGTCGTCTTCGCAGAACATGCGATGGTGCTGACCCTGAATCTCGTCCAGACGATAACCCAGGACCTTGAGAAAGTTTTCGTTGGCGGTGAGCACGCGACCGTTAAGGTCGAATTCGATGACACCCTGCGAGCGATCGATGGCCGCAACCTTGCCTTCGTACTCGGAATTGGACTTGCGCTGCGCAGTCACGTCCGTGGCGAACTTCACCACCTTGAACGGATTGCCTTGCTCGTCAAACACCGGGTTATAAGTGGCCTGCAACCAGATCTCGCGCCCGTTCTTGCCCAGGCGCTTGTACTGCCCTTCGTCGAAAGCGCCCTTGCCCAGTTTTTCCCAAAACGTCGCGTATTCGACGCTGGACGCATATTCCGGCGTGCAGAACATACGGTGATGCCGACCCTGGACCTCATCCAGCCGATAACCGACGCAATCCAGAAAATTGGTATTGGCCCGCAGGATATTGCCTTCAAGATCGAACTCGATCATCGCCTGGGAACGGTCAATGGCCATCAACAGCGAGTGAAGATCAAGTTCCAGCCCGGCCCGTTCCCTGTAGGTGCTTTCAATTGTGGTCGACATGTGGAAGTACTCTGCGAGTAAGCATCTGTGGAAGTATTGTTATAAAGCCCCGGTCTCTGCGAGCCCTGTCAGACACACCGATGTGCGGACTATGGAGGCTGCCGGTCAAGCCGGTTAATCGTCTTTTTCAATGCCGTCCATAGCGCAAACCGTCAGTTCATCAGCGCCGATGGAACGACTGATCCCAGTTGGCATATAGCTACAGCATTAACATCGGCATCAATTGGAACAGCTTTAGGGCCGGCGGGTCGCCACTACACAGATACGTATCCTTTGGCCCAGCCGGTGGTCGGCCAAGAGCGCTTCGTGCATCACGCCTTTACCCGCTTTGAACACCTCGCCGCCATCAAGAGTAAAACCAGATGACGAGAATCACGGCGCCAGTCCAGCCCAGGGTCAGCAAAAAGGAAAGTCCAGCAAGACGTGGATCCATGGAACTCCTGTTCTAGAAGACGTGGGTAAACAGAGCGCTGCATACGTAGGCCTATATCGGCCGGATCACCGACATATCAATTATTTTCGTCACCTTGAAATACTGTAGACGTGCAGGTTTTGCCCAGGATCAATATTTGTTCGTTGCGACCCGATCAGGTACTTGAGCAAGGCGTAGACCTGGCCGTGAGGTGCTGATAACCAAGGTCGGGGATGACGTACAGGTCGCCAGTGCGTTATCCGCAACCGATTTGCTGTACAAGGCGCGAAGTGTGGAGGTGTCACGGGTGCATACACACTCACCTCGAGTAATGTATGCCCCCGTTCAAACGCTGAACTCAAACACCCGGCGGCGTTGGAAACGCTCCGCGAGCGGTTTCATAAGCCTGCGCGACACGCAACGCCAGGGCATCCTTGAAGCGCGGCGCGACGATCATCATGGCGACCGGCAGTCCGTCGGCCAGACCGGCAGGTATCGACGTGGCCGGGTGGCCGGTCAGGTCGAACGGTGCGGTGTTGGCCAGCATGTTCAACGCGCTGTGCACGTACTCTTCGATTGGCGCGTCGGCGGCGGTCAGCGTGGTGGCCACGAACGGCATGGTCGGCATGACCAGCACGTCGAACTGCTTGAAGGCTTCATCGTATTGACGGGTCAGCTCTGGCACCAGCATCCGCGCCTTGGCGTAGTACGCACCGTGCAGGTTTTTCAGGCTGTAATGCCCGGTCAGCGCCACGGCACGCACGCTGCTGGATAACGCATTGGCGTGTTCGCGACGCTTGGCGCCGAAGTAACTCATGATCTCGGGGTCGTAATAGCCGTCGACATTCATGCCATAACCGTTGCCTTGCAGCATCTGGTACGCCGCGCCATCGGTGGCGATGACATTCCACATGTCCAGCGCCACCCCGCGGTGCCACGGCGCACTGGCGTCACCGACCGTCGCACCGAGACTTTCCAGCTGAGCCACGGCGGCGCGAACCAGTGCGTCAACCTGCGGCTCGGACATGCCGGGAATCGCGAAGCCTTCACTCAGCAGGCCTATTTTCAGGCCCGCAACGCCTTGATCGAGGGTCGCGACGCAACTGACGACTGGCGGGTTTTTCTGCCTTGAGTCGAGCCCGTCGGCGCCGGCGATCACATCGAGCATGATTGCGCAGTCGCGCACGTTATTGGCCATCGGGCCGACATGGTCGATGGTCCGTTCAATCGGGAAGGCGCCGGTGTAAGGCACCAGGCTATAGGTGGGCTTGTGTCCGACGATGCCGCTCCACGCCGACGGCATGCGGATCGATCCACCCTGATCGCCACCGATGGCCATGTCCACTTCCTGCAGAGCGACCAGCACGGCACTGCCGCTGGATGAACCGCCGGCGTTACGGGTCAGGTCCCAGGGGTTTTTCACCGCGCCGGTGGCCGAGGTAAAACTGGCGCCGGAGAAACACAGGTCTTCGCACACCGACTTGCCAATGACCGTCGCTCCGGCGGCCAGCAGACGCTTGACCACCGTGGCGTCTTCGGACGGCACGTAACCGTCAAGGCTCAGTGAGCCGTTGGCCATCGGTACGCCGGCCACTGAGACGTTGTCCTTGATGACCACCGTTCTGCCCGCCAACGGGCCACTGGCAGCACCGGTGATGTGGGTCTTGACGTACCAGGCACCGTACGAGTTCTCGGCGGCAGCCGGTTTGCTGTGTTCGCGCAACGGCGCAGGCTGGGCGACATGGGCAGCGTACAGGGCATCAATGGCTTCATAGGAACCCAGGGTTTCGTCTGCAAGACTGAGGAACGACTCCATCTGGCTGTCTGACAGGTCATAGCCATGGTCCTGGGCGGCAATCAGAAAGTCGGCTTTGCTGGGGCGTTTTACGGACATGGTGTTCTCCAGATAACGGTAAGGACAGCCCGGGTTCAGGCCGTCATTGACTGGAGCCGCCTGCGCAGGGGCGCACAGGCCTGGGCTCGATCCGGAGGACGTCGTTGTCCACGCCGGTCGCCACGCGGTGTTCCATACCTGCCGGTTCAGGGCGTATGGCAACCGTCCACGCAGAAGAGGATCAGGCGTGGCGCCCGATACTCGAAGCTTGTCTGCAACCTGTCAGGAACAGGCTTGTTGAAACAGTTCATGGGCCTTGACCAGCGCCTCGGCGATTTTTTCCACCGGCTCGCGCTTGGCCATCGCCTGATCACGCAACGCGTTATAGGCGTCCGTTTCAGACAGGCCCTTGGTTTCCATCAGGATGATCTTGGCCTGCTGCACGGTACGCATAACCGCCATGCGCCCTTCCAGGCGCTTGACATGCTTTTCCCTTTCCCGCGTCTTGCGGGCCTGGCTGAGGGTGATGGCCAGAGCGGTCAGCAGGCCGAACGAGCGGACCGGCGACGGAATCACCGAGCAGGCGTTGAGCTGCACCAGCGCCTCGACAATGATCGGGTTTTCATAGGCGATCACCGGAATGATCGGTGGTGTCGAACTGTGCAGCAGCCAGGGTGTGTTGGTCGACAGGCTTTCCGGCGATACCGCCAGTACGATTACGTCAGCCTCGCTGTGCAGACGCTCGGGAATCGGCCATTGCACCCGCACCTGACAACCAATGCGCTGCAACTGAGCGATCAGGTTGCGACCGTCTTCGTCATCGGGATGCATCACCAGCACGCTGATATCGCGCAGGTCCTTGATGCCGCCTGCGCTGTCGTTGCGCAAACGTTTCTTGGCGGCACGCAGGGTCATGGACGCCTCCCGGTCAGGCTGGACCAGCCATTGAAGTCAGGCGCCACCGCATAAGGATCGGGCTTCAGCGCTTTCTGACTTTCGTAAAGGATGTCGAACTGCCCGTCGGCATTGGCACGGCCGATCCGCGAGTACAGGTAGGTATGGTGATTGTGTTCATCGATACGCACCCGTCCCTGAGGCGCGTCGTATTCCAGACCGCGCATGGTCTGCAACACACTCTCCACTTCGGTACTGCCTGCACGGGCGATCGCCTTGGCCAGCAGATGGACCTGAAAGTAAGCGGCCTCCCAACAGCGGTCGGTCACCTGATGCTGGCCAAACATTTCCCGATACTGGGCAATGCACTGGCGATTGAGCGGCGTGTCGATCGACTGGAAATAGGTCGCTGCCGAAATGTGCCCGGTGCCCAGATGGACGCCCATCTGCTGAATGTCGGTTTCGCTGGTAGTGACACTGGCAATCGGCATGACCGCAGGGTCGAAACCGGCATCAGCGTAGGCCTGATACAAGTGGGCCATGGTGTCGCCGACCACTGTCGAAAAAATGAACGAGGGTTTCAGTTCCCGAGCTTTGACCATGAGCCTGGCGAAGTCCTCTGCCCTGGCGTTTTTCAGTGGCAAGTAGTACTCACCCAGCTTGCTGCCGCCCCGCTCGTAAAGCAGGTCGCTCATCAACCGGTTGGTTTCGTAGGGGTAGACGTACTCGGAGCCGATCATCAGCACGCGACTGCCGAAGTGATCGAACATGTAGCTGCCCAGTGGCACCGCATTGTGATTCGGCGTAGCGCCGGTGTAGATGATGTTGCGCGAATACTCGAAGCCCTCGTAGTACACCGGATAAAGCAGCAATGCGTTGTAGCGTTCGACGACAGGCAATACCGCCTTGCGCGCCGCCGAGGTGTAGCAACCGAAGAAAAACCGCAGATTCTCTTCGCGAATCAGCGATTCAACATGCATGGCAAACAGCGCAGGCGTGGAATCCGGGTTGCGGGTGATCAGTTCCAGAGGACGGCCATTCACGCCCCCGACGGCGTTGATCTGATGAATTGCAAACTGTGCGCCGCGCATTGTTGAACACTCACCGGCAGCGGTGACGCCGGTATTGGAAAACAGACCTCCTATGCGGATCGACGGGTCAGTCATGCCTATAAACCTTTCACGTGAGATGAGACGCCCGCAGGTGGCCGGGAGCCTGAAAAGAAGACTGAGCGAATAACCGTGGATCAACGGTGGCTCTCAGGCGGTTGTGCCTGGGGCTGGCGTGACGGCAGTGTCAGGACCAGTCGTGCGAGGGGCCTTCCACACCTGCCGAGAATGGGCGTGTGGCAAGAGACCCTGCGAGGGTGTCGGGCAGGCTCATGCAGGGAGCGGGCCATACGTGACGCGGCGCGTCGGGGAGAAGCGAATTCGATGGCGAAGACGGCCATGCATTCATGGGGTTTATGTTGCCTCGAACATTGCTTTCGCGAACTAGTTCGCTCCTGCAAAGCAAAATATCTCAGCCTATGCATGAGTACACATCGCGAAAAAAAAAGCGTCTTCCGCCTCACGCTTTTGGTGCGCTAGAGCCCTGTTCGCGCCAAAGCGGCGCATGTCGGTGTGTGCGTGCAATTAATGCAGGGATGCTCTGCCTCAGGGTTTCGAAACGCGCGCCAACAGCCGTTTCGCCAGTTGGCATTGCCCTTGCTAAGTTCCTCCTGAGACATCGCGCCAGCTGTTTGCCCTACGCCCCTCTCGGCAAGTAGGGAGACACCTCGCGTACGACTGGATCGGACGCAGTTGTCCCGCCAGATTCGGCACAAAAGCCTGACCTCCCGCCCATTGATTTGGCCGGGACGTCGGGCTTTTTTCATTCCTGGGAGATAAGTGAATGCACAACGACAAACGCCGTTTGATCAAGCATGCTCTGTTGCTGGGTGCGATCAGCCTGCTGCCGTTTTCCCTGATCGGTCAGGCGCAGGCGGACGAGACTGTGAAAGTCGGCATCATCCACTCGCTGACCGGCACCATGGCCATCAGTGAAGCCTCGGTGGTCGACGCAGAAAAACTCGCCATCGAAGAGATCAACGCCAGTGGCGGCGTGATGGGCAAAACCATCGAGCCAATCGTCGAGGACGGTGCCAGCGACTGGCCGACCTTCGCCGAGAAGGCACGCAAGCTGCTGGAAAACGACCACGTCGCAGTCACCTTTGGCGCGTTCACCTCGGCCTCGCGCAAAGCGGTGCTGCCAGTCTTCGAGCGCAACAAGGGCCTGCTCTACTACCCGACCTTCTATGAAGGGCTGGAGAAATCCCCGGCCATTATCTACACCGGTGCCGAAGCCTCGCAGCAGACCCTTGCCGCCGTCACCTGGCTGATGGCCAACAAGGGCAAAAGCGTCTATCTGGTCGGTTCCGACTACATCTGGCCACGCACCACCAACAAACTGGCACGGGCATCGGTGACCAAACAGGGCGGCTCCATCGTCGGCGAAGACTATCTGCCGCTGGGGGCCATCGAGTTTTCCTCGGTGATCAACAAGATCAAGGCGGCCAAGCCGGACATCGTGCTGTCGACCATCGTCGGCGGCTCCAACGTGGCGTTTTACAAACAGCTCAAGGCCGCGGGTATCGACAGCAGTAACCAGACGCTGATGGGGCTGGCGATCACCGAAGAGGAAGTCACCGGCATCGGTGCGGAGAACCTCGTTGGCTTCCTGACCTGCATGAGCTATTTCCAGAGCCTGAAAAACCCGGTCAACGAGAAGTTCGTCCAGGCGTTCAAAACACGCTACGGGCAGCAGCGCGTCGTCGGTGACCCGATGGCTGCGGCGTATACCGCAGTGTACCTGTGGAAAAAGGCCGTCGAGAAAGCAGGCAGTTTCGACGTGCCGAAAGTAATCGCCGCGTCCTCGGAACTGACCCTCGATGCGCCCGAAGGCGAGATCAAGGTGCACAAGGACAACCACCACCTGTGGAAGCGTGCGCGCATCGGCACCCTCAATGCGCAGGGCCAGGTCGACGTGATCTACGAGTCGGCACCGATCGAGCCCAACCCCTTTCCGAAACTCTGATCCCGGCACGGGCGCGATCCGCTTCGCGCCCGCTTTCGTCAATGTGCAGCAACAGGTAGCGACGGCATGACTCTCGATACGCTGGTAATGCAAGTCTTCAGCGGGTTCTCGCTGTTTTCCGTGCTGGTGCTGATGGCACTCGGGCTGACCATCGTGTTCGGCCTGATGGGCGTGATCAACATGGCGCACGGCGAACTGATGGCGATGGGCTCATACATGACCTACGTCACCTCCGTGGTGTTTCAGCGCTACTTTCCGGAGCTCATGGGCTGGTATTTCATCATCGGCATCGGGATGGCCTTTGTGGTGACCTTTGCCTTCGGTCTACTGCTGGAACGCTGCTTCATTCGCTTCATGTACAACCGACCGCTCGACACCCTGCTGGCGACCTGGGGGCTGTCTCTGGTCCTTCAGCAGCTGTTTCGCCAGGTCTTCGGCCCCAAGGAAGTCAGCGTGCCCACCGTGCAGTGGTTGCAGGGCGCATGGAAAATCAGCGACGGGCTGGAGCTGCCCCTCAACCGGATTTTCATCATTGGTCTGACCTTCGTGATTGCCGCTGCGGTGTTCCTGTTCCTCTACCGCAGTCGCTGGGGCCTGCGCATTCGCGCCGTGACCCAGAACCGCGCCATGGCCGGTGCAGCCGGGATCAACACCGCGCGGGTCGACTCGGTGACCTTCGCGCTGGGCTGCGGACTGGCAGGCATTGCCGGCAGTTCATTCACCATGCTCGCCTCCACAGGCCCGGTCAGCGGTCAGCAATACCTGGTGGACACCTTTATCGTCGTCGTGTTCGGCGGCGTGGAAAGCCTGCTGGGCACCTTCCTTTCGGCGTTCGCCATCGGCCAGACCCAGGTTTCGCTGGAATACCTCACCACCGGCTCCATGGCCAAGGCGATCACCCTGCTGGTGGTCATCGTGCTGCTGTTCTTCCGCCCCAACGGCCTGTTCGCCACGAAAGTGAGACGTTGAGATGAATGACATGACTGAAAAGCCGACGCTGCGGCCGCAGGCCACAGTGCCGGGCGCAGGCAAGCCAGCGGGTGGCTGGTTGACGCTGATCGAGCGCTACAGCCTGATCTGGCTGTCGCTGCTGTTGCTGGTGGCGTTGCCACTGATACTGGGGGATTTTCGCCTCGGGCTGGCCGGCAAATACCTGAGCCTGGCGTTCTGCGCAGTGGGCATGGTGATGATCTGGGGCTACGGCGGCATCCTCAGCCTCGGTCAGGGGATTTTCTTCGGCCTGGGCAGCTACATGATGGCGATGTACCTCAAACTCGAAGCCACCGCCACGGATGAAGCGGCCAGCGCCCTCGCCGCGTTCTACGGTTCGGCACTGCCGGACTTCATGATCTGGAACAGCGTCGAAGCCCTGCCCTGGTGGTGGAAACCGTTCGAGTCGGCGACCTTTACCCTGGCCGCGATCCTGATCCTGCCTGCACTGCTGGCGTTTCTGTTCAGTTATGCCTACTTCAAAAAACGCGTGGGCGGCGTGTACTTCTCGATCATTACCCTGTCACTGGCCTCGATCATGTCGATCATGATCATCGGCCTACAGGGCTACACCGGCGGCGTCAACGGCCTGACCGATTTCAAGACCGCCTTCGGCCTGAGCCTGCAGACGCCCCAGACGCCCTGGATTCTCTACCTGATCACCACACTGTTGCTGCTGGCCAGCGTCGCGATGTGCGGGTTCATTCTGCGCAGCCGCCTGGGCAAGGTGATCGTGGCAATCCGTGATCGCGAAGACCGGGTGCGTTTCTCCGGTTACAACACTGCGCTGTTCAAGGCCTTCATTTTTGCCGTGGCCGCACTGATTTCCGCGCTGGGCGGGGTGATGTTCACCTTGCAGGTCGGCCTGGCGTCGCCCTCGCTGGTGGGCATCATTCCGTCCACCGAGATCGTCATCTACGCCGCGCTGGGTGGACGCCTCTCGCTGGTGGGTGCGGTGTACGGCACGCTGTTGATCGGCACGGCCAAAACCTGGCTGTCGGAAAACTTCGTCAGTTTCTGGCAGTACTTCATCGGTTTCCTGTTCATGGCCGTCGTGCTGTTCCTGCCCACCGGGCTGGCCGGACTGCTGCAGCGCCTGAGCAACAAGGGGGCGCAGTCATGAGCGCGATGTTACTGAGTGTCGAAGACCTGACCGTGTCATTCGACGGTTTCAAGGCTGTCGACAACCTCAATTTCTATGTCGAGGAAAACCAGGTGCATGTGGTGATCGGGCCCAATGGCGCGGGCAAGACCACCCTGCTCGACATGATCTGCGGCAAGACCCGCCCGAGTGCCGGCAGCATCCGCTTCAAGGACCTGCAACTGGCCAACATGATCGAGTACCAGATAACCCGCGCTGGCGTGGGCCGCAAGTTTCAGAACCCGTCGGTCTACGAAGACCTCACCGTGCGTGAAAACCTCGACATTTCCTCGCCGGACAAGCGCGGCATCTTCAACTGCCTGTTCGCCGGGAAGAACGCAGCGCTGAATGCCGAAATCGATCAGACCGCCGAAATGATCTTTCTCAAGGACCAGCTGGGACGCAAGGCCGGGCTGTTGTCCCACGGCCAGAAACAGTGGCTGGAGATCGGCATGCTGTTGATGCAGCGCCCGGAACTGCTGCTGCTCGACGAGCCCGTCGCCGGCATGAGCGCAGGCGAGCGGGAGAAAACCGCTGGCCTGCTCAAGCTCATCGCCAAGGGTCGCGCGATGGTGATCATCGAGCACGACATGGAGTTCGTGAAATCGGTGGCTGACAAGGTCACCGTCCTGCATCAGGGCAAGACCCTGGCCTACGGCTCGATGGATCAGGTGCAGAACGATCCTCGCGTCATCGACGTCTACCTGGGGCACTGAACATGCTGAATGTCTCTCACCTCAACGTGTATTACGGCGACAGTCACGTGTTACGTGACCTCAGCCTGGAGCTGGCGGCAGGCGAGTCACTCGCGGTCATGGGCCGCAACGGCATGGGCAAGACCACACTGCTCAGAAGTCTGGTCGGCATGTTGCCGACGCGCAGCGGCAGCATCACCCTGGCCGGGCAGGAACTGACCGGCAGCAAGAGTTATGAGCGGGTCGCCGCCGGGGTCGGTTTCGTGCCTCAGGGGCGGATGATCTTCCCCTACCTGAGTGTCGAGGAAAACATCCTCACCGGCATGCAGGGTGCGCCTGCCGCGCCGATTCCCGACTACATCTTCGAATACTTCCCGGTGCTGTTCGAGATGCGCCGACGCAAGGGCGGCAACCTGTCCGGCGGTCAGCAGCAACAGCTGGCCATCGCCCGGGCGCTGGTCTCCAACCCCAAGGTGTTGATCCTCGATGAGCCCACCGAAGGCATCCAGCCGTCGATCATCAAGGACATCGCCAAAGCCCTCAACCTGCTGAAAAAGGAACGCGGGTTTTCGCTGATTGTTTCCGAGCAGGTGCTGTCGTTCGCCATGGCGGTGGCAGACCGTTACCTGATCATCGAAAAAGGCGAATTCGTGCACAGCGAAGTCCGCGAAACCGTCGACCGCGAGCGCATCCTGCGCTACCTGACAATCTGAACAACGTACGGGAGCCATCGCCATGCTGATACTCGACCGCATTCTGGGCCAAGCCAGCGACCCTGCCCTCGCCGACCGCCTGCATGACCTGAGCCATGCCGGTCAGGTCGAAACCCTGAGCCTGTCCGGCAGTGACATTCAGCGCCATCGCCTGCGCCTGGCCAGTGATCGGGGCACCGACTGCGCGATTCGTCTGGAACGTCACCAACACCTGCGCAACGGCTCGGTGCTGATGCTCGACAGTCAACGCGCCATCGTCGTGCAAATGCAGGATCAGCAATACCTCGACCTGCAACCACGCGATGCGGCGGCCGCGCTGGAACTGGGTTATTTCGCCGGCAACATGCACTGGGCAGTGCGCTTTGCCGGAGACACCTTGCAGATCCCGCTCAACGGCCCGGAAGCTGACTACCTCGAGCGTCTGGCGCCCATGCTCGCGGACGGCCGGGTGCAGCGCGCATGAACGCCTCGAGCAGCCTGTTGCTGGCCCTGCAGCAGGCCGACAGTTTCTTTCCCGGCGGTGCGGTGGCGTGGTCATGGGGTCTGGAAACGCTGGTCGCTGACGGACACCTCGGTCACGGCGAAATCGTCGCGCCACGACGCCGGCAACGAACGGTTCGCCATAGCCGCAGTGCCGAGGTACATGGCTTCGTCGAGGGCCAATTGCGCCATCGCTGGAACAGTTTTGATCGAGTGTTTCTGCTCGCCGCCTGGCACGCGGCCGATGACCAGCCGGCGTTGATGGCTCTGGACACTCAGATCGAAGCACTCACCCTGGCCGAGGAACTGCGCCAGGGCTCACGACGTGTCGGCCAGGCATTGCTGGGCGTGCATGTCGCGCTGGGCACATCGGGCGCGGCGTCCTATCAACAGCAGATTCTGGCAGGCCACACACCGGGCCATCTGCCCGTGGTGCAGGGCCTGCTCTGGAATCACCTGGGCATGCACCGCGATCACTGCCAACTGGCTGCCGCACACGCCTTGTGCACCGGGCTGGTCAGCGCCGCCGTACGCCTCGGGGTCATGGGCCACATCGATGCGCAACGGGTGCTGACCGATATTCAACCGCTGATCACCGAACTGCTGGCGCAGGAACCGCCTGAGCCAGACGACGCGTGCGGCTTCACACCCATGGCCGAAATCGCCGTGATGCGCCACGAAACTCAGGACCTGCGCCTGTTTGCCAATTGAACCGGCCCTCTACTGACAGTTCTGGAGCCCCCTCATGTTGCTGACCCCTACCGAACTTGAACGACTCACGCTGTACACCGCCGCCGAGCTGTCACGCAAACGCCGCAGCAAGGGCCTGCGCCTGAATTTCCCGGAAGCCTCGGCCCTGATTGCCGACGAGATTCTTGAAGGCGCACGCGAAGGCCGAAGTGTTGCCGAGCTGATCGGGTTCGGCTCGACGATCCTCAACACCGATGACGTGATGCCAGGGGTCGCCGACCTGCTGCCGGTGCTGCAGGTCGAGGGCACGTTTCCGGATGGCACCAAACTGGTCACCGTGCATCAACCGATCCGGCCGGGCCGACTGCCGCTGGCGGTCATGCCGACACCGGGGGAGATTCTTTCACCTGACGGCGATATCCACCTGAATGGCGAGCGGCCGACCGCCACCCTGCGCGCGATCAATACCGGCGACCGACCGGTGCAGATCGGCAGTCACTATCACTTTTTCGAAGTCAACAAGGCGCTGGATTTCCCGCGTGAACGTGCCTTCGGTATGCACCTGGATATTCCCGCAGGCACGGCGGTGCGCTTCGAACCCGGCGAGCTGCGCGAAGTGCAACTGGTGCAGTTTGGCGGAACTGGCGACATCCACGGCTTCAGTGGCCTGACCAATGGCAACCTGCACGATCCGGCCTGCAAGCTCGCAGCGCTGGAGCGTGCCCGCGCCCAACATTTCAAGGGAGCCTGAAGCATGGCGACGATGACCCGCAAGGAATACGCGGCCATGTACGGCCCCACTACGGGCGATGCCGTGCGCCTGGGCGACACCTCGTTGCTGGCTGAAGTCGAATTCGACTACTCGGTGCCCGGCGATGAGTGTCTGCACGGTGGTGGCAAGACGCTGCGTGACGGCATGGGCCTGATGCCCGGGCACGACAGCGCTGACGGGGCCTTGGACATGCTGATCTGCAACGCGCTGATCATTGACCCGGTGATCGGCATCGTCAAAGGCGACATCGGTATCAAGGACGGCAAGATCGTCGCCATTGGCAAGGCCGGCAACCCGCAGATCATGGACGGCGTGCACCCGCAACTGATTTGCGGCGTCGCCACGACCGTACGCGATGCCGAGGGCTTGATCGTCACCCCCGGCGGTATTGACGTGCATGTACATTTCGACTCGGCGCAACTCTGCGATCACGCGCTGGCGGCAGGTCTGACCACACTGATCGGCGGCTCGCTGGGGCCGATCACGGTAGGCATCGACTGTGGCGGGGAATGGAACGTCGGCAAAATGTTGCAGGCCGCCGAAGCCTGGCCGATCAACTTCGGTTTTCTGGGGCGCGGCAATTCCAGCAAGCCTGAATCGCTGCTCGGGCAGCTGCGTGGCGGTTGTCTGGGGCTGAAGATCCACGAGGACTGGGGCGCCATGCCGGCGGTGATCGACACCTGCCTGAAAGTCGCCGACGAATACGATTTTCAGGTTCAGTTGCACACCGACACGCTCAACGAATCCGGGTTTCTTGAAGACACGCTGGCGGCCATTGGCGACCGCACCATTCACATGTACCACACCGAAGGCGCAGGCGGCGGGCATGCGCCGGACATCATCAGCGTCGCTGGCAAAAGCAACTGCATCCCCTCCTCGACCAACCCGACCAACCCCTACACCGTGAACACGTTCGACGAGCATCTGGACATGATCATGGTCTGCCACCACCTTAATCCGGACGTGCCGGAAGACGTGGCGTTCGCCGAATCGCGGGTGCGCCCGCAGACCATCGCTGCCGAGGACATCCTGCACGACACCGGCGCCATTTCGATCCTGGGCTCCGACAGCCAGGGCATGGGCCGTATCAACGAGGTGATCTGCCGGACCTGGCAACTGGCGTCGAAAATGAAAGACCAGCGCGGTCGCCTGCCGGAAGAAACCACGGCACTGGGCGACAACGAACGGATCAAGCGTTACATCGCCAAATACACCATCAACGCCGCGCGGGTATTCGGCATCGACAGCTACATCGGCTCTCTGGAGCCCGGCAAGCTGGCCGACCTGGTGCTCTGGCGGCCGGCCTTCTTCGGTATCAAGCCGGAGCTGGTGGTCAAGGGCGGCTTCATCGTGCACGCCGTGATGGGTGATTCCGCCGCCTCGCTGTATACCTGCGAGCCCTTGGTGATGCGTCCGCAATGGGGCGCATTTGGCGAGGCCAAACAGGCGCTGTCAGTCAACTTCGTCAACCGTCTTGCCGTCGAGGCTGACACCGCCACACGCCTGGGGCTCAAGAAGCAACTGCTGCCCGCGTTCGGCACTCGCACCCTGCGCAAGTCCGACATGCTGCACAACGATGCCTGCCCGGACATCCGCGTCGACCCGCAGACCTTCGATGTGTATGCCGACGGCGAGCGCCTGCACTGCGAGCCGGTCAGCGAAGTGCCACTTGCGCAACGCTACATGCTGCGTTGAAACCCTCCCGCACAGGAACCCCGACATGAGCCTGCCTCTGAATGCATCCGCCCCGCACACCGACGCCCAACCTCATCCCGGCGCAGCGCGCGTCGGTATCGGCGGGCCGGTCGGCTCGGGCAAGACACGTCTTCTGGAACAACTGATCCCGCGCTTCATTGCGCGCGGCACCGAGCTGGCGATCATCACCAATGACCTTGCGACCCGCGAGGATGCCGAGCGTGTGCAGCGCAGCGGCCTGATCGATCCTCAGCGGGTTCGTGCGGTGGAAACCGGTGCCTGCCCGCACACGGCCATTCGTGAAGACCCGACCCTCAACCTGCAAATGGCCGATGAGCTGGAGGCGCGCTTCGGCAATCTCGATCTGGTGCTGATCGAATCCGGCGGCGACAACCTGGCCTCGACCTTTTCGCTGGATCTGGTGGACTACTGGATTTTCGTCATCGATGTCGCAGGCGGTGACGATATCCCGCGCAAACGCGGACCCGGCGTGCTGAGCTGCGACCTGCTGGTGGTCAATAAATACGACCTGGCACCCTATGTGGGGGTCGACCTGCCGCGTATGCGGCGCGAGTCGGCGCAGGCGCGCAACGGCCAGCCGGTGCTGTTTACCAACTGCAATACCGGCGAAGGCGTCGACGCGGTGGTTGAAGCGATAAGCCGTGCCGTGTTGTTCGACCGCACATGAACGCCCATCAATCGTCACTGCCCGCACAGGCAAAAAGCACGGCGCATATTGCTTTCAGCAAGGCGCCTTCCGGGGCCAGTTATGTGTCTCGTCAGGAAGTCGGCTACCCCTTCCATCTGGGCCGTAACCTGACTCTGCCACAAGACCCGCCCGGCATGGCGGCGGTCTACCTGCAGTCGTGCTCGGGAGGCCTGTTCGCCGGGGAACAACTGCACCTGCATCTGCACGCAGGGCCAGGCACACAAGTGCACGTCAGTACCGGCGCTGCGACGGTCGCGCACAGCATGCTTGAGCAGTCGGCGCAGCAGACCGTGACGCTGGTCGCCGAAGCCGATGCACTGCTGGAGTACCTGCCGATGGCCACCATTCTGTTTCCACAGACGCGGCTGCATAGCCAGGTAAACGTAACGCTGCACCCCGGCGCAAGAGTGTTGCTGTGCGACGCATTCTGCCTGCACACACCTCCAGGCAGCGAAGGGTTGCCCGACTTTTACCGCGCCGATCTGCAGGTCTACAGCCCGGCCGGAAAACTGCTGGCCGGTGACCGACTGGCAATGACTGGTGCAGACCTGCAACGCCGACTGCCTGCTGTGAGCGGTCAACGGCAAGCCTTGGCGACGTTCATGCTGGTGGGCCAGGGTTTGCCGATAGAGGATTTGAAACGGACGTTGCGCGAAGCGTTACACGACGTTGCCGATAGCTACCAAGGCGTCAGCGCATTGCCGAACGATTGCGGCGTGTCCGTACGCATGATGAGCGCCGATGCAGTGGCGTTGCGTAATGCGCTGCACCTGGCCTGGGCATGCGTTCGTCAGCAATTGACAGGACTTGCGCCACGGGTGCGGCGCAAGTGAGCAGTCAGGCCACTGCAGAGCACTTTCCAGGCTGAAACGACTTACGGCATGCCTTCCCAGCGCCGAAAAAGAACGCTGGCATTGACCCCGCCGAATCCGAACCCGTTTGAAAGGGCGTGGACGATTGGGGTCTCTCGGGCGACCATGGCCACCAGGTCAAGCCCTTCGGCAGCCTCGTCCGGGTGAGTGAGGTTCAATGTGGGTGGCACGATTTGGTCTCTCAGTGCCAGCACTGTGAAAACTGCCTCGATTCCGCCGGCCGCACCCAGCAAATGTCCGGTGGCCGATTTTGTAGAGCTGATGGCGACGCCTGATCGAGCGCCGAACAATGAACGAATGGCAGCCAGCTCACCCTTGTCACCGACAGGCGTCGAGGTGGCGTGGGCATTGATATGCTGCACCTCATCAACCCCTGCGCCACCTTGATGCAGTGCTTGCTCCATTGCTCTGCGCGCACCGCGACCGTCTTCCGGCCCGGCTGTCAGGTGATAGGCGTCCGCACTGGTGCCGTAGCCTGTCAGTTCCGCAAGCGGCGTCGCGCCCCGCGCCAGGGCATGCTCCAGTGATTCGATGACCAGCAGGCCCGCCCCTTCAGCCATGACGAAACCGTCACGGTCCCGGTCAAACGGGCGTGAGGCCTCTTGCGGCCGACCCGTAAAGCTCGTGGAAAGCGCACGAGCCGCAGCAAAGCACCCCAGCGTGACGCGATCGATGGCGGCCTCGGCACCACCGCAGATTGCAATGTCGGCCTCACCGCTTCTGATCAACCGCGCTGCGTCGCCAATGGCTTGCACGCCGGCTGCGCAGGCAGTCACGGGGGCGCCCAACGGACCTTTAAAGCCATAACGGATGGAAATCTGGCCAGCCGCCATGTTCGCCAGAAAAGATGGCGCAGTGAATGGCGACAGTCTGCGAGGTCCACGTGTATCCGTGACACGCACAGCGTCGGCAATAGCGCCAAAACCGCCGACACCCGACGCAATGACGGTCGCCGTTCGCTGCTGTTCCACCTCGGAGTCAGGATGCCAACCAGCCTGCGCGAGCGCTTCATGAGCAGCGACGAGCGCGAACTCGATGAAGCGGTCCATCTTCTTGCGCTCTTTCATCGGGATCACGCTATCCGGGGCATACCCGGCAACCGGGTCTTCTCCGAGGGTCGGCACCTGGCCTGCGACTGAAACACCGGTGCCATCACTGACACTGCCCGGCAGCAAGCCAATGCCCGAGCGGCCACCCAACAATCTGTGCCATACCTTCTCGACTCCGCACCCCAAGGGACTGACTATGCCGCAACCGGTTACGACGATCCGCTTTTGGACATATTGATTCATGATCAGATCCTCTTCATCTCTGTGCCCGTTGAGGCATGACTGCTGGAGTTTGGGGGTAGCGATCCTCTATCCGGACGGATTTTGAACCAGATCGAATACATGGCTGGCAGGAACACCAGCGTCATCACAGTCCCGCCGAGGGTGCCTCCGATCAGCGTGTAGGCAAGCGTCCCCCAGAACACCGAATGGGTCAGAGGGATGAACGCCAGGATCGCCGCCAGTGCCGTGAGCAGCACCGGGCGTGCCCGCTGTACGGTTGCTTCGACCACCGCCTGAAACGGGTCTAGCCCTTGCTTTTCGTTGTGGTCGATTTGCCCGATCAGGATCAAGGTATTGCGCATCAGAATGCCGGACAGCGCGATCAGCCCGACGAGAGCGTTGATACCGAACGGCTGATTGAACAAAAGCAGTGTCGGCACAACACCGATCAACCCAAGTGGAGCGGTGAAAAACACCATCATCATCGCCGACATCGAACGCACTTGAAGGATGATGATCAGCAAGGTGACGGCAATCATGATCGGAAACAGCGGGGCCAATGCCGCAGTAGCCTTTGCCGATTCCTCTACTGATCCGGCCTGCTCGATCCGATAGCCCTCCGGGAGGCTGTCGATGATCGGCTGCAGTGCTTTCATGATCACGGCGGAGACATCCGGCGGTTGCAGATCTTCCGCGATATCACCGCGCACGGTGATGGTCGGCACACGATCTCTACGGCGCAGAATCGGGTCTTCCATACGCACTTCAACCACTCCGGCCTGCGAAAGAGGAATGCGCTGACCGGCAGCCCCCACCAGCGTGAAGCCCTCGATCTTCGCGGGGTCCAGGCGGATGTCACCCGCCGCCCTGCCCATCACTTCCACCGAGCGGATATCTTCGCGTACAGACGTGACAGGGATGCCCGAGAGCAGGAACTGTAATTGCCGGGCTGCTGCGCTTGAGGTCAGCCCGACGGCCTGCAAGCGATCCTGATTCAGAGAGAAGTGCAGCGTAGGCACTCGCGTTCCCCAATCGCTGTTGACAGTGCGCATCATCGGACTCGCCGCCATGATGGTTTCGACCCGACTGGCGATCTCGCGCAATGTGTCAGGGTCTGGCCCGCGCACGCGATACGCCACAGGAAACGGCGAATAAGGACCGAACACGAGCTGTGTGACCCGGACCCGGGCCTCAGGTGCAAGCCCGTTAGCAACGGCCTCACGAATCCGCAGCTTGAGCGCTTCTCGTGCGTCCTGGCTTTCAGTCAGTACAACGATTTTTGCAAACGACGGATCCGGCAGCTCCGGCGCCATTGCCAGATAAAACCGTGGCGAGCCCTGTCCGATGTAGGACGTGACGATCTTCGCGGCATCCTGCTGTTGCAGCCACGCCTCTACCTTGGCGGTGGTTGCGCTGGTCTGCTCGATGGATGTGCCATAGGGCATCTGCACTTCGATCAGTACTTCCGGACGATCGGAGGTCGGGAAGAATTGTTTCTTGACCGCCCCCATCCCGAGAACTGCCACGACAAATGCAGCGATCACCGCACCCGCCACCCACCACTTCCTGGCAATGACGTGGGTCAGAACCCGTCTGAAACGATTGTAATGCGCAGTGTCGTAGATGGCGGCGTGTCCGCCTTCAACCGGCTTGATTTCCGGCAGCATCTTCACCCCCAGATAAGGTGTGAAGACCACTGCAACTATCCAGGAGGCAATCAAGGCGATGCCGACAATCCAGAACATGTTGCTGGTGTACTCACCGGCAGTCGACTGCGCAAAGCCGTTCGGCATGAAGCCGATAGCGGTCACCAGAGTACCGGCAAGCATGGGCGCTGCGGTGTGGCTCCAGGCATAGGCTGACGCCTTGATCCGGTCGTAGCCCTCCTCCATCTTCACCACCATCATTTCGATGGCAATGATTGCGTCGTCCACCAACAGGCCCAGTGCCAGGATCAATGATCCCAGGGTAATCCGGTCGAAGTTCTTGCCCGTCGCTTCCATCACCACGAAGACAATGGCCAGCGTGAGCGGTACGGCTGCAGCGACCACCACACCGACTCGCCAGCCCATGCTGAGAAAGCACACCAGCATCACCACAAGCAGGGCGACGAAGAACTTGATCATGAACTCGTCAACCGCCGAACTGATGTTCACCGACTGGTCAGTGACCTTCGAAAGCGTCATTCCCAATGGCATGCCTTGATTGATTCTGGCTGTTTCCGCGTCCAGCGCCTTACCCAGGTCCAGACCATTCCAGCCGTCGCGCATCACGATGCCCAGCAACAGGGTCGGCTCGCCCTGATTGCGGACCAGAAAGGTCGCGGGGTCTTCGTAGCCGCGTTCCACTGTCGCCACGTCCTGCAGCTTCAGCGTTTTACCCCGCGCCACAATCGGCGTGTTGCGGATTTTCTCAAGGGTGTCGAAGGCACCGTCCAGACGTATAAACACCTGCGGCCCGCTGGTTTCAATCGAACCGGCGGGGGTCAGGACGTTCTGGTCGTTGAGCGCCGAAAAAATGTCCTGGGGAGCGATACCCAATGTTGCCAGCCGCTCGTGGGAGAACGACACGAAGATTCGTTCGGCTTGCTCGCCGATGATATTGATCTTCTTCACGCCCGGCACATGCAGCAGACGCTGACGCAGTGACTCGGCATCGCGTACCAGCAGCCGCTGCGGCTCACCTTTTGCTTTCAACGCAAACAGCGCAAAGGTCACATCCGAAAATTCATCATTGACCAGCGGACCAATAACCCCCGCAGGTAACGACTTCGCGGCATCACTGAGTTTCTTGCGCGCTTGATAAAACTCTTCCTGCACCTGAGAAGGTGGGGTCTTGTCCTGGAATGAAACCATGGTGAATGCCAGACCCGGCCGGGTGTAGGTCTCGCTACGGTCGTACCACTTCAATTCCTGCATGCGTTTTTCAAGCGGCTCGGCGATCTGATCCTGCATCTCCTGAGCGGTTGCGCCAGGCCACGCAGAAATAACGGTCATTTGCTTGACAGTGAAAGGCGGATCTTCCGCACGCCCCAGTTTGAAAAATGAAAGCGTACCGGCCACGCCGATCAAAACAATCAGAAACAGCGTAATGGAGCGTTCGCGAACCGCCAGTGCAGAAAGGTTGAAACGTCCCGGATTCATGGTCGCGCCTCAGCGGTGATACCACCCTGCTGCACACGCACTTCTTCACCGTCATGAAGTAAATGCGTACCCAATGCCACGACCTGCTCGCCGGCCTCTAGACCACCACTCACGTTTGCCGAATCTTCACTCACACCCAGCAGTTGCACAGCGCGCCAGGTGACTTTTGCAGGCGTACCTGCGATGACCCAGACACCAGGGCCTCGACCCGGATCATGCAGAGCGGCAATGGGTATCGCCAGCGACTGCCGGGCAGGCTTGCCAACAGCGATATCGAGGGACACCGTTGAACCCAGAGGCGCACTGACGTTTGAACCTTCAAGCACATACCTGGCTTCAAAGGTACGCGTCAGCGGATCTGCTGCGTCAGAGAGCAGCCGCAGCCTTGCCGGTATGACGCTCGCACTGTTTCCATACAGTCTGGCCTCAGCCCGATCACCCATCGCCGGCCGCAAGGTTTCAGGCAGATGGACAATGGCTTCGCGTGGCCCGGCCTTTGCCAGCCTGACCACGGGCTGGCCTGCGCTGACGACCTGCCCAGGCTCGACCAGGGTGTCGACCACCACGCCGTCGGCGTCCGCCAGTAAAACGGCGTACCCGGTTGCGTTACGTGCCACGCTGGCCTGCGCTTGAGCCGCATTCAGTTCTGCCTTGGCGGTGTCGGCCAGGGATTTGATCCGGTCGTAGGCGGAAGCGGATATCGCACCAGCGACGACCAGGTCACGGTTGCGCGCTTCGTCATCTGCAGTCTGCCTGGCTCGCGCCACAGCGGCGGCAACCGCCTGCTGTTGGGCCTGAGCCTGAAGCCCAAGGTCAACGGGGTCCAGGCGCATCAGTGGCTCACCGCGCTTGACGGTCTGGCCGGTATCAACCAGGCGCTCGAGCACCTTCCCGGAAACCCGAAACCCCAGGTCGCTCTGAACCCGAGCGACCACGACACCTGTGAAAGAACGGAAGGCTTGATCAGCATTTGCAACAGTGGCCGCCCTTACCAGCGGCGGCTGGGTACGTGGATCGCGCACCTCGGACGACTCGCTGCACGCAGTCAGAAAGAGAGGCAATAACAGCAAGGCAGTGGTTTTGGGTCTGGACAGGAGCATGGGATCCCTTACTTGAAATCAAGTGAGCAGGGAAACGATTCTCCGTAAAGTGACCAAATTAGTCAATGGTCACAACTTCATGGTGCCAGACTTCGCAGTATCAACGCCGACAGCTGGACCGGAGCCGTCGACACAATGTCGAGGTTGTATTGCAATTGCACCGGGTTGATGTACGGGCGCATGACCAGGTGAATGGCTTGAACGGCCTCGTCCAGAGGTGTCTTGCGCTCGAACTCTCCCGACTCCCTGCCTTCAAGAACGATTTGCTGGATGAGCTGGCGAATACGCTCGTCGTGCGCGGCAGCAGAAGGCCACTGATCGCGGCCTGCGACAGCGGCTATGTCATACAGCTTCCGGTCGTGAAAAAACAGATCGCTACCGGCTTCCACAAGCGAGCGGAACAGGCGGCGCAGCCTTTCGGAGGCCGTTGGCGCCTCGCTGATTGCCGAGTTCACCAGCGCCATGATCATGGCCAGCCGGTTCGAGCAAATCACTTCGCCAATGGCTTGCTTGGAGTCGAAGAACTTGTAGATGTAGGCCTTGGAAAAACCAATGGCTTTGGCCAGATCGGAGACCGTGGTTTTCTCATAGCCGTAGTGGCCGAAATGCTGTGTTGCCGCTTCGACAACCTGATCGCGAACGCTGTGGTCGGAGGGACCGCGCATTGGCGATGTTTTGATTTGATTAGTCATGTTTCCAGCTTAGCTATGTGAACACTCGTTGACAACAAGTGACCAAATCGTAATATAGTCACAACCTGATCAACTCAAGGAATTTCCATGCGCCCGATTTGTACTTATGTACTGGTCATGAGCACCGGCCTGCTGTCGGGCTGCGCCGTGGGCCCGGATTACCAGCGCCCGGATGCGCCCCTGCCTGACCGTTATCTGACTCAACCACGTGGCGCTGCGAATATTACCGCGCATCCGCCTGTCAGTGCCGCGTGGTGGGACGGTTTTGATGATCCGTTACTGAGCAGCTTCGTGTCACGCGCACTGGCGCAGAACCTCGATCTCGCCCAAGCCCGTGCGCGGCTTGCTCAGGCACGCGCCGGAGCAGATGCGGCAACCGCCGCCCTGCTCCCATCGGGCAACATCGATGCACAGACGGCTCGCGCGCAGCAATCGGTAGAGACTCCACTCGGTCAGGTCCTGAACTCGACACCTGGCTACGATCGTTATGGCAATTCCTATGAAGCCAATCTGACGGCAAGCTGGGAGCTGGACGTTTTTGGCGGTTTGAGACGCAGCCGACAGGCTGCACTGGCTGAATATCAAGCTTCGCAGGCAGGTGTTGCGGCTGCCAGGCTGGCTGTGGCAGCCCGGACCGCTGATACCTACATCACCGTCCGTGGTCTGCAAGCCAGACTGGCAATCGCGAACCGACAGGTTAAAACCCGGCAGGATCTGCTGGAAAAAGTCCAGCTCCTTCATGAGCGTGGTCTGTCCCCGAAATATGAAGCTCGTCAGATCGAAGCGGAGCTTTTACAGGTGCAGGCAACAGTGCCTATTCTGCAAACAGGTCTCGACGCGGCGATGAACGCGCTAGATGTGATGTTGGGCGTGCCGCCTGGCACTCACCGGAGCTCTCTGGCTGAAACAGGTCGAATCCCACACGCACCCGAGCTCACGTCGACAGGAACGCCAGCCGATCTTCTCCGTCGCAGACCTGATCTGATCGTGGCCGAGCGGCGCCTCGCCGCTTCCAACGCACGTATCGGCGTGGCGATCAGCGAGTATTACCCCAAACTCTCACTCAGCGCACTGCTGGGCAGCGCCACAGCCGTGTCGAGCGGCAACCTGTTTACCGATGGTGCCAGTCAGTCAGCAGGTATTTTGGGGCTTCGCTGGAGGCTTTTTGATTTCGGCCGGGTGAACGCCCGGATCAGACAAGCCAAAGGACAAGAGGCAGAAGCTCTGGCGGCTTATCGACAGTCAGTTTTGCGCGCCACTGAGGACGTTGAAAACGCTTTTTCTTCGTTGACCAGCCGCGAAACTCAAGCTGCAATGCTGGGTAAAGGAGAAACTGCACTTGCTTCAGCCCGGCAATCCTCATTTGCAAGCTACAGCAAAGGTGCTGCCAGTTTGATCGAGGTTCTGCGCGCTGACGAGAAAATGCTGCAGGTCGCTGACGCCAAGGCGCAGGCACAGGTCGAATCCGCACAGGCGGCGGTCGCCGTCTTCAAAGCGCTGGGTGGTGGTTGGCAAATGCCTTCCACCACTTCACCTGAAGAGAAGATGCCTACGCTGTAGGTGTCACCAACGAACGCATCCTTTCAGATCAGGCGTACTCAGCGATAACGTTCAAGCCAGTGAGCGTAAGGCGCCGGCAAGGTCCAGGCCGACTTTTCAACGCCCAGTTCTTTCGCCGCGAAATAGGCCCAATGAGGATCGGCCAGATGCGCACGGCCAATCGAGACCAGATCGAGCTGGCCTGACTTGACCGCCTCTTCAGCCAGCTTCGGCTCGCCGAAGCCCCAGGCGCTGGTCACTGCAATATCCGCTTCACGACGCACACGCTCGGCGATCGGTCCCATGAACGCAGGCCCCCACGGAATGTTGGCGTCCGGCGTGCTGAAACCGACGCTGACGCTCAACAGATCCAGCCCGCCAGCCTTGAAGCGGCGCGCCAGTTCGATTGACTCGGCAAGCGTCTGCTCGTCGCGACCGTCGTATTCGATCACGCCAAAACGTGCGGTGAGCGGCAGGTTCTCAGGCCAGACTTCACGTACTGCGGCCAGGGTTTCCAGCAGGAAACGGCTGCGGTTATCGAAGCTGCCGCCGTACGCATCGGTGCGTTGGTTGGAGTGCTCGGAGAAGAAGCTCTGCCCCAGGTAGCCGTGGGCAAAATGCAGCTCGATCCATTCAAAGCCGGCATCGCGGGCGCGACGCGCAGCATCGACGAAGTTCTGGCGAACACGCGCGATGTCGTCCAGGGTCATGGCGCGCGGGACTTTCGGCAGGTTGGCACCGAACGCAATGGCGGACGGAGCGATAGTGTCCCAGCCACGCGAATCGGAAGCAGCGATATGGTCATCACCTTCCCATGGACGATTGGCACTGGCCTTGCGACCCGCGTGGGCAATCTGAATACCCGGCACGCAACCTGCGGCCTTGATGGCTTTGACGACAGGTACGAATGCCTGTGCCTGTTCATCGTTCCAGATACCGGTGCAACCGGGAGTGATACGTCCTTCCGGCGCAACGGCGGTAGCTTCGACCACCAACAGACCAGCACCGCCACGTGCCATGCTGGCCAGGTGCACGTGGTGCCAGTCGTTGATGACACCTTCGGTTGCCGAGTACTGGCACATCGGAGGAATGGCAATTCGGTTGCGCAGCGTAACGTCTTTCAGTTTGAAGGGTTCGAACAATGCAGACATTGGAAAGCTCCCGTAGGCCAGATGACTTTTGATTTCAGTTGTTCGATGGTAATCGAACTATGGCAATAAACGGAAGCCTTGATATCATCCCCTCCATGCGAACCTTCCAACACCCCGATCCTGAAGACCTCACACTCGAACGCTTACTCTATGCCTTGAGTGATCCCGTTCGCATGGGAATCGTGCGCTGCCTGGCCGGCGTCGCAGAAGCCACCTGCGGCGAACTGGACGGCGGACGCCCTAAATCGAGCATGTCCCATCATTTCCGCGTGCTGCGCGATGCCGGGCTTGTACAGACGCGCAACGTGGGCACCACGCACATGAACTCGCTACGCAAACAGGTGCTTGAGAGCCGGTTCCCGGGTCTGCTGGACAGTATTCTGGCTCAGCATTGATGTGACAAGGCATCAGCCCTGAGACAGCCTGCGCTGCCATTTCATTGCATGAATTTCGATGCGCTGGACGCGATCGTCATCCAGCGCACCAAAGGTTAGGCGCGTTTTTTGAATATGCAAAAAAAACCCGGCATTAGCCATCGACTAATCCCGGGGGTTTAAGCAGCCTAAGCGTGTTTACGAGCAGTCCTCAGACCTTAAAGCCGAAACTTGCCCACTTCCGTCTGCAGGCTGGTGGCGAGGGTCTTCAGGCCGCCGCTGGTCTTGAGCAGTTCCTGAACCGACATGTTGTTCTGTTCAGCCATTTGCGCGGAGCGCTCGACGTTACGTGCGACATCCTGGCTCGCTGCGGTTTGCTCACGCAGCGCGAAGGATATCTGGTCGACCACCTGCAGAACCTTGCCCGAACTGTCGCGAATCTCGATGATCGCCTGACCGGCGGTGCCAGCCATTTCGACGCCTTCGTTCACTTCCTGAACGCCGCTGCGCATGCTCTCGACGGTCTCCCGTACGCCCGCCTGAATTTTCTCGATCATCCCGGCGATTTCCTTGGTGGATTTGCCAGTGTTCTGCGCCAGCAGGCGTACCTCGTCAGCAACCACTGCGAAGCCACGGCCTTGCTCACCGGCCCGAGCAGCCTCGATGGCCGCGTTGAGTGCCAACAGGTTGGTCTGGTCGGCAATGCCCTGAATCACGCTGACGATCGATGAAATGTGCTCGGAGTGCTGACCCAGGCCTGCGACCTGAGTAGAAGACAGCTGCACGGTCCGGGCGATGCCATTCATGCTGGACAAGGTGTTTTCGATGACCTGCGCACCATCTTTCGACTGCTGCCCCGAACGGCTGGCGAGTTCATGCGCCTCGTCGGCGTTTTCGGAAACGTGATGGATGCTGACGGTCAGCTCTTCGATCGTGGCCGCCATCGCCGAGGCGGACGTCGACTGCTCCTGGATCGCACCGGACAGTTGCTCGGACGCACCGGAAATCTGTTGTACGGCAACGACCAGTTGATTGGCGGCCTGGCTGATCTGTTGAATCATCTCGCGCAGACGATTCTGCATACGATCGAAAGCTTTCGGCAGTTCATCGTGACTGCTGGTGTCGATCACGGTATCCAGCTTGCCATTGGCAATTGCTGTTGCGGCATCAATGGCCAGTTGCAGGCGCGCCGTGGTGCTGCGTCCCAGTGCCGCGGCCAGTATCATCGCCAGAACGGCAGCTGCCAGGCCACCGCACATCAGGATCATGATCGCGAGCCGCTTGGCATCCGCCATTTCCTGGCTGCGTTGAAGCAGCAACTTCTGCTCGGTGCCGCTGATCTCAGCCAGCAGAGCGCGCATGCTGTCCATTTTGGCTTTGTCAGCCCCCGAGGTGATGCGTGCATCCAGTTCATCATCAGCCGCATTGCGTGCTGTCAGATCGCGGCGCAGGGCGATGATCGGATTGATATCCTCGTCAAGCCAGCGCTTCTGGGTTTCACCCAGTGCAGCCAGGCGGCGCTGCTGCTCCGCATTGTCGGCTGTCAGGCGCTTGAGCGAATCGAGCTCTTCGGTGAAGCGCTTTTCCCCCGCCACCAATGGCTCCAGAAACGCATCCTTCGAGGCAATGACAAAGCCGCGCATGCCAGTTTCGATATTGATCAGCTGTTCAAGGGCAAGTTGAGCTTCGCTCAGCACCTGGTACGTATGGACATTGCTGTTGGTGGCTTCCTCGACCTGCTCGAAGCCTCTGTAAGCACTCGCGACAAGGACGGCGATAAATACGATGATCGCGGCAAAGCTGAAGTAAAGCTTTTGCGAGATGCTGAGTTTGCTGAACATGATGTCGATCCTGAACATAGCCGTTCCGTGGCTTGCATGGTGGGCGTTATCGCTCGTAAAAATAGGCTGAACCAACTTTTATGATTGATGTCATTGAGATATTACTCATGTCGCCCGCCAGCTCAGTAACTTTAGAGACCGTCATTTCATCGAACCTGAATAAAGGCTCTAACCCCACCCAACCTGTTGATATTAAAGGTTAAAAAATTTTTATTACACTCGGCATTTCATTCGCTGTACGACTCAAAAAACTTGACGATCCAGTTTTTATGACGTCAATTTTTTGCCTCTGATAGTCAAGGCATGTTCTGATCGCGACAGCTGAGATGTCGCTGCACAACAAGTAATGCCAGTAAAAAGTAATACTTTATTCTTCCACTCCCATTGGCCGTATGGTCCGGCAAACGCATGCTGACGCTCTTGAAAGTGGCACTTTTTGGCTGATACGGGGACAGATGTTGAGAACTGACGTTCTCTTTCTGGTCCCCGTAAGCCGACGCATCTGTGCAGATACAGCGCGTCATTACAGAGTGACTTCCCGTTCTGGAAGATCAAAACCAAGTGACCTTCCTTTTCACCCTTACACGCTCCGCTGCGCTGTCAGCAATTCCGGACGGTGTGAAAACAGTTGCAAAAACGCCCCGCCCAACGCGCAACCGGCCATCACGAAAAAGCACACGGTATAACCGCTGAGGCTGGTCCAGCCGCCGCCCATGGAAATCAGCGTCCCCATCAGCACCGGGGCAATACCGCCGCCGATGAACATCGCCGTGGTGATGATCCCGTTGGCTGTAGAGGTTGCCGAAGGTTGTGCAGAGTCGGAAGCGACTGCGTAGTAGATGGGCCAGACGGCATTGGCGACCAGACCGAAAAGCAACTGTACGGCGATAACGATCAGGATGGTGTTGGCGAAGTAAAAGGCCCCGACACTGAGCGCCATCCATATGCCACAGATGATCAAGGTGATGCGCCGGCCGATGATGTCCGACAGCGAAGGCCAGATCAGTTGCCCGAGAATGCCGGTCAACGTGAACACCACGCTCATCCCCGCCGACTCGGCCAGCGACAGGTTGAGGATGTTGTACAGGTAGGCCGGCAGAACAATATTGACGCCCATGTACACCACCTGCGTGAGCAGGGTGTTGCCGGCAGTCAGGGCGATATTGCGGTTACTCAGCGTCGCTTTTACCGACTTCCAGACCTGGCCTTTTACATTGGTCGACGGCGTGCTGTCCGGCGGGGTCATGCCTTTGGCAGCGATGTCCACGTACAGTTGAGTAATGCGCTCGGCCGTGGAGTAGCGTGCCCAGAAGATCATCAGTGGCAACGCAACCACGAAGGCGAAGAAGAACACATAACGCCAGTTTTCCTCACCGTAGGTGCTGATCACGAAACTGGCGACAATGCCGCTGAGCATGGCGCCGATGGGGTAACCGGTATGGTGCGCGCCCAAGGCAAAACCACGGCGTTCAACAGGCCACCACTCGGCAGTGTTGCTGACGCCGACCGGTTCGCCCCAGCCAGCGCCCAGGTTCACCCCGACCCGCAAGGCAATGAAACTGGCCAGGCTGCCACTCAATGCCTTGAAGCCCGACAAAAACGACAGCGCGGTGTAACCCAGTACCAACGGCACCTGAAAGCGCGCCCGTTTCCAGCCCCCGCCGTAACGATCACTCCAGATGGAGCCGGGTATATCGAGAACGGCCAGCGCCAGCATGACCACCGTAGCTACCGTCCCCCACTGGTCCGCAGACAGGTCGAAATGCTTGGAAATCGTTGGGCCCAGACGCAAGACGATCTCGCGATCGTAGGCATTCAGAATCCAGATCATCCAGCAGACCAGCAACGACACCCACGAAAAACGATGAATCTTGCCCAGCGATGCGTTCTTGTTATTTGGCATGGGAAATCTCCAGGCGTGCCGCACACGCCCCTGCGAGAAAGGGTCCAGTCGTCCTTAACGTTCAGGTTCAGTCTGTCGACGGGTTAACTGGCAAAGCGCCGCTCGGCGATGCCTTTCACACCCAGTCCGGTGATGGCGAACAGGGCACCGCGTTGCTGGCCATCCTCCGGAAAGCGCGGCAATGGCGGCTTGGCCATGGAGGTGACAAACAATGTGTCCAGATTCGGGCCGCCGAAAGTCAGACTGGTCACTTTTTTCACCGGCATGTCGATGATGCGATCCACCTGCCCGTCGGGGGTGTAGCGCACCAGTTTTCCGGCATACACCAGCGCTTGCCACAGACAGCCTTCGGCATCCACGGTGCAGCCATCCGCCGCCCCTCCGCCTGAGGTGTCGACCTTTGCAAACGTACGTCTGTCGGCGACTGCGCCGCTGGCGTTGTCGTAATCGTAGGTCCAGATCTCTCCTGACCAGGTGTCGGCGAAATAAAAGGTTTCTCCGCCCGGACTCCAGCAAGGACCGTTCGACACGATGATGCCTTCATCCAGGGTGTGCAGGCTCAGGTCCGGATCGAGGCGATACAGCTTGGCGCTGGCCTGATCTTCCTGCGTGTCCATCGAGCCCACGATGAACCGGCCCTGCCGATCGACCTTGCCATCATTGAGTCGATTGTTCGGCAGCCCCGGTTCGGGGTCGACGATCAGCTCGAGATCACCGCTCGGCAAGTCAAGGTTGTAGATACCCGTCTGCAACGCCACGAGCGCCGCATCGCCGTGCTTGCGCAAGGCCATGGAGCCGATTTTCTGACCGACATCCCAGGCGCGCAGTTCGCGCCCGTCGTTGGTGCAGCGCAGAACGCGGCCGTCGAAGCTGTCGATCCAGTACAGGCGCTGTTGCTCGACATCCCAGACCGGGCCTTCGCCCAGCGTGGTCTTAACGTCGACAACGATTTCGATACGCATTTTTCACCTCTGTCTTGTTGTTATTGAGATGACACATTTTGCGACGACTAGAAATTAACCTTGTCCTGCCCCTTCAGATCTAGCATTTCACGGGCTTGGTCCGGCGTTGCCACCTGCCCGCCCAGCGCTTCGATCACCGTGCGGATACGCTTGACCTGATCGGCATTGGACGCCGCCAGTTTGCCCGGTCCATCCCACAACGAATCCTCCAGACCGACCCGCACATGGCTGCCCATCGACAGGCCCATGGTGCCCAGCGGAATCTGATTGCGACCGGCCCCCAGGATCGACCACTGATAGGCATCGCCAAACAGGCGATCAGCCGTACGGCGCATATGCGCCAGGTCTTCAGGATGCCCGCCGATACCGCCACGCAAACCGAATACCGACTGTATGAAAATCGGTGCCTTGAGCAACCCGCGCTGCAGGAAGTGCGCTGCGGTATACAGATGACCGATGTCGTAGCATTCAATTTCAAAGCGTGTGCGGTTTTCGGCGCAGGTATTGAGGATGTGCGCGATATCGCGGAAGGTGTTGCGGAAAATCCGGTCGTCGCTGTCGGCCAGATAAGGACGCTCCCAGTCGTGCTTGAATTCGCTGTAGCGATCGAGCATTTCGTACAGCCCGAAGTTCATTGACCCCATGTTCAACGAGGCCAGTTCCGGCTTGAGCTGCGCCACCGGTTGCAGGCGCTCCTCCACGCCCATGGTCGGCGCGCCGCCCGTGGTGATATTGATCACCACGTCGCTCTTGGCCTTGATCTGCGGCAGGAACTGCCGAAACAGATCGACATCCTGACTGGGCCTTCCGTCATGTGGGTCGCGGGCGTGCAAATGAACGATCGAGGCCCCGGCCTCGGCGGCACCGATGGCTGCATCGGCTATTTCCTGCGGCGTGATCGGCAAATGAGGCGACATCGACGGCGTGTGGATCGCACCCGTCACTGCGCAGGTGATGATGACCGGACGTTTCTTGGGCATGAGCATTCTCCATTCTTGTTGTTGGCGAGAAGTCTGATGTGGTACATGACTCGGACGATATCCGGTCATCGTTGCCATCGGGCCGAATCCTCAGAGGTACTCGACGTTGCCATCCACACTGATGGCCTGACCCGTGACGTTGCGGGCGGCGGGCGAACACAGAAAGAGCGCCATCGCAGCAACATCCTCGGCGGTGACCATGCGCTTGAGCGAAATCTTTTTCAGGTACTCCTCGCGCATCTCCTCCTCCGGCACGTTCATCTGCTGTGCACGGGCCCGAATCACCCCGTCCATGCGCGGACCTTCGACGATACCCGGCAGCAAGGCATTGACGCGGATATCACTTTCCCCCAACTCGGACGCCAGCGACTTCATCAGCCCGACAATCGCCCACTTGGTCGCGGCATACGGGGTGCGCCAGGCATAGCCCAGGCGACCAGCGACCGAAGCGATATGGATCAGGTGTGCGTTGGGTGAGGCCTTGAGCAACGGCACCGCGTGATGAGCGAAGCGGTACTGCCCAGTGAGATTGATATCAATGGTGCGCTGCCACTCTTCTTCGCTGATAGCATCGATACCTGCCGTAGGGCCAGCGATTCCGGCGTTATTGATCAGCACATCAAGACCGCCGAACTGTTCACGCTGCACCCTGAACACCGCTTCGATCTGCACCGGATCAGCAACGTCTGCGCGCGTGGCAACGCTGCCTGGATGACGATCAAGGAATGCCGCAATGGCCGCCTCGCTGACATCACACACATGTACCTTTGCCCCGGCTTCCATATAAGCCGCCGCCAACACCTCACCGATCCCGGCCGCACCACCGGAAATCAGGACGCGCAGCCCTGTGTAGGGAACCAGCCGATTGAGAACACTCATGCTTTTTTCACTCCCGAGACCCGCGACCTGGAGCGGTCGCTCTTTGCGATCAGGCGCGTCAGAGAATCAGCCGCCTGCATGATGTCGTCGGTGACCGCTGCACGAGCGGCCGCCCCATCACGCGCCGCCAGCGCCTCGACGATACGGTTGTGTGCTTCCATCGAACGCTGAAGATGCGCCTTGTCAGGCGCAACCAGCGCGAAACACGGACCGATGTGCAGCCAGAAATTCTCCACTGCTGCCACGATGAGTTCGGCCTTGGCCACCGCGTAAATGCGCCGGTGAAAGGCAAAGTTGGTCCACAGATAGAGCGCGACATCAACGCTGTCAGCAGCCGTCTGCATCTGCCCGCAGAGCTGGCTGATGTCAGCAAGATCGGCGTCGTTGATCAGAATGACCGCCTTCTCGGCCAACAGCCCCTCCAGCGCAACCCGCGCATCGCGAATCTCGCGCAGCCGCTCCGGGGTCATCATGGGTACGCGAAGACGAGCGGTTTCGGTGACTTCGAAGGCGTTCTCGGCACTGAGGCGATTCAACGCCTCGCGCACCGGCATCGGACTGGAACCCAGCGCTTCGGCAAGGCCACGAATCGTCAGCTTCTGACCCGGCTGAAAGCGCCCGCTCATCAGTGCTTCACGGATCTGCCGGTAGACTTGGTCCTGGAGGGTATCGCGAGAGACCTGCCGCATGGCGGGCAGGAGGATCGGAAGGTCTGTCATGGGGAGTAACTCATATTAGCGTTCTTATGGGGCTAATATGTGATCACAAATAACATATGTCAAATTGTTTTTTGGAGACCGTGGGAACCATAGCCAGAGCTCGCGTCGCGGGCCTAAGGGCAAAGCGTTGTCGTGGAAGAAGGTCGCCACAGTTTTTAGGTAACAGCTCTTGGCTATTCCGAGCGGCTGGATGTGGACGCTGGCACGGGGCCGCGCCTCTTATAAAAAGCGACAGAATTTTATGTGCAAGCAAGCAGCGCGAGAAGATTTCTTGAGGATCCGCATCCACGACCTCAAGCATTCATTTGGAAGACGGCTGCGTGCCGCTGGCGTTACCGATGAAGACCGGAAAGCTTTGCTCGGGCACAAGAACGGAGTATCAACACCCACTACTCGACAGCGGAGCTGGATCAGCTTATTACAGCGGCAAACAAGGTATCAGTAACCGACTCACGCGCGCCAGCGCTGGTGATTCTGAAGAGGAGGCAAGTGTAGGTCAAAAACCCAAGGGCACTCGAAATTTCACTGGGGTAGAAATGAAAAAGCCACCCAAAGGTGGCTAAGTCATTAAATTATATGGTCGGGACGGAGTGATTCGAACACTCGACCCCTAGCACCCCATGCCTGTGGCAACTCAGTAAACACACAGCCTATGGCTGTTTTCTATGGCGCTCGCTGCAATCGAATAGCCATAGATCATCATAGGTGCAAGAGAAGTCACGCAAAAGTCACGCACCCTCCCCCGGCGTCCTGCCGACGAACACCACTCCCCAAATCCGAAACACTCAACTACTGTATGCACATACAGCAATTGAGAATCACCCCCATGAACGAGAGCAGCAGCTCAGAAGCATTGGCCGAATGGCACAAAAGGCTCAATGACAGGAGACAGTGGACGAACCCTGCGGTCACTTACCGTTTTCTGGCACGCATGGCCGAAGACATGCAGGCCGGTGGCTTGGTCGATCCATTGGAGCGCTTTGAGCTCTTCGAACTGGCCAGCGCCGCTTTCTGCCACTTCACCGAGGAAGGCAACCACGAATGGCGGCATCAGGCGTCGGACTATCTGGCCTACAACAAGGGCGGCGTCGTAGTCGGCAGCCTGCTGAACTCCCGATACGTGCTCCATGAGGCCGACCAGTCGCCCTACCATGCCGCCCATTTCGCCTTTCTCGACGAGAAAAACGAACTCATTATGAGGGATTACAAGAAGTACGGCGTGCTTGAGGGTCGCTACATCTATACCGAAACCGGCCAGACGTTGACGCTGGTTGAGCAATCCAGGCAGATCAACGGCGTGAGCTATCAACGCCTGAGCGATCAGGATCAATATCGAGCGCTCGTCGACGCCTCGGCGGTAGCCCTCGACCAAGGCGACTTCAAGTCCTACGTTTCGCTGTGGGAGCGTCATAGCTACTCGATATTTATAAGATGCCTTCACTGCTTGGACGGATTCGCGGTGCGTGACGATTGCAAGCACTGCGATGGACGAGGCTTTATCGAAGACCCGCAATGCCCGAATAAGCTGCCCCCGATGATTCAGCGAGTCAATGAACCATAGGCGGCTTCACACGCTTGCCCGGCTATTCGGGCACCGTCATAAGCTTTTGCCAGCTCTCCCGCTCGCGCGTCAGCCCGGCCGAGCAGGTCGGAGAGCACCATTGCGGCGCGGGCGGCTGTTTTGCTTCGTTCGGCAGCGCCGGTATCGCCGGGCACACAACTTGCCGTGGCTGCCAGCTTTCCGGCTTCGACGCGCAGCCGGTCGCCAGCAGCGTCAGCGACAGCAGAATCAGTAAGCGCAGCGGTCTGTTCTTGTCTTGCATCGTTCGCCACCTGGTTGGCCGCTTTCTGGCGGCGTTGCTCTTCGGTTCGGTACTCGGTGGTCGTGGTGGCCACCGCTTCGGATTGGGCGCTGACTTGCTCGGCCCACTTCGCCTTCCAGGCCAGATCGGTGACGGTCACGCCGTGCCGGTATGCCCCGTACAAAGCACCGGCCAGCGCCAGCATGATCAGCAGCAGGCCGAATGCCTTCCACGGCAGGGCCTTCACGCCAGCACCTCAAGCGCTCGGGTATAAAGCGCCTGCCGATCAGCCAAGCCGTTCGTGCCGCCGTTGATGCGCTTGGTGATAGTCAGGAAATCGCCCTTGTCGGCCAGCGCATTGAGGTTGGCCCGGTCCCAGAACCATGCCGCCGACATGGCGGCGTGGTCGGGTTGTTCGAGCAACTCGGGATGGTTGATCAGGTCCAGGCCCAGCGCTTCGGCGCACGCTTCATAGTTGGCCCGCCCCGTCACCTGAATCAGCCCACGGCCCCGATACAACTGGCCGTCGCCGTCGGCCTCGGGTGTGTTGCCAAGGCGCTCCGCCAGCTTGCCGGTGTCGTACTTCGACAGGTAGGCGCTACCGCCCAGCTCGCGCATGTAACGCAGCTGACCGGACTCATGACCGACTTGGGCGATGAAAGCTGCGACGCGCAGCGGCGTCACGATCTGGTACTTGCTCATTGCCGTGTTGAGGGCGGGTGCAAAAACGCCGGCTTTCTGGCCAGCGTTCGGGAGGATCTGCAGCAGCTGCTGCGCGGTGATCGGCATTTCGGTTTCTCCAGGCAAAAAAATACCCGCTCGATGGCGGGGTGCGGGTGCTGCGGGCTTGGCTCTACTGCGCTGAAGCGATTGCGGCCTCTAGGCGGGCTATCCGCTCTTCCTGTCCGCGAGCGATGAACAGAGCCAGTTGGTCGTATCTGAAGCCGTATCGATTACCTGCTTCCCGAGCTTTCTGAGTTATCACTACCTCGCGACTGGTTTCCTCCCAAGTGAAAGCAGGGAATTCACTGTACTTGTCGAACTCAGAATAATTAGCGTTGCTTTGAATAAGTTCTCCAGCCGAATAGATATTTCCCTTAATTATCTCAATTGACTCTTCCGGGAGCGCACCCCACTCATCAAAACAAATAAAGGCGTAAGACATTGGATCTATTCCGGCGCCAACCATTATTTCAATGCAGCGCTGAACAGTCATACCAATATGAAGTCGTGCTTCCTCTCCTTTTTTGTCAATAGCTTCCAGCCACTTGTACGTTCCTATCTCCCTTGCTAAAAGCATTGATACTGACAGCTCAGGGCCGGACATAGGTGATACTGTGGTTTTCTCCCTAGCGTCTGATGTTTGGATTGCTCCAGTTACGGCGAAATATGCTGCAAATCTATTCGTAGATGTTCCGCAGTTTATAATTCCGTCAGAGTTTGGATAGAACTGTGCGCCAAATACCAATCCTGGAGCGCTGGCAGACGAGATACCCAGATTACCAGCAGAAAGAGGAATTATCCTGTTTGTGTAATCTGCTGTAGATGACTGAAAGTGAAAGTCTATGTAAGCGCCACCAGTTAGCTCTAAACCGCTAAATGTAGGAGCTCCTGAATTCCCGAGGCCAAGGTTATCTCTTGCCGAGCCTACATTTGATGCTCCAGTACCTCCTTGAGTTAATGAAAGAGCAGTAGTTAGCCCGATTATCTGTGGAACCTGTATAGAGAGAGGAACTTTTAAAGCGCCTTCATAGCTAAGCGTCATTGCAGGACCTGTAGCACTGTTATCAGAGTTAACAGTTCGCCAGCTGAACCCGCCAGCGCCGCCGCCACGATTTACAACGAAGTGGCCCTCACCCTGTGAACCAGAGTTCCAGCCCATGTACATGCCTTGCACGTTGTAGAGCGCAGCCGCCTGTTGAACTCCAACCTCCGATAAAAGTACCCTTCCATCGGTTCGGCCAGTACCGCCCTTCGCGACCGGGACTGTGCTCTCTACAGCCACTGAGCCCAAGCCCAGCCCAGCACGCGCATCAGCTTGGTTTGCTCCGCCAGTGCCGCCCTTGGCCACCGGAAGCGTGTCGTAGTTGCCGGTGGTGCCGAGTGCCGCCAGCTTTGTGCCGAACTGGTTTACCAGTGCCCGCAAAGCATCAGCCGATTCTTTAACGTAGCCCTGCAGTGGCGCGAGTGCATACCCGCCCGCGCTGTTGCTTGCTCCTTGGTAGTTCGGAGAAATCGACATCGCGGTATCGCTGGCGATGTTGGTTACCTCGTACCAGCCGCCGTCAGGGCCGCGAAATCCGTCGCCTACACGGCTGTTTGCAATGAAGGCCGTACCGCTACCAATAACGGCGTTCGAATTTTGGGTGACGGAAACCGTCCCGGCTTTATACCAAGGCATTGAAGACTCCTAATTAAAAGACGCCTTGATTTAGGCGGTAAGTTTTGCGCAGAGAAATGGCCTGTGACCCTGATCGGTCCATGCCGTTGTTGCGAGGCTGTAAAGCATTATTTTCGAGTTGGCGTAATCCACACCGATGGCGCAACCGCCACCGTTTGACCCGTTATGGCAATGGAAGGCGAACGAGTTTATGGAGATAAATTCCCCAACGCCGAGAGATTTATCAATGCTCCACCTGTAACGCTGGCCAACACTTAGTTGCTCGCTGCCCACATATGTCCAGTTACCAGCAGCAAACGTCACTACGACTGGCGGTGCCCCGCTGTCATATACAAGCTCGCCTCCCGGACCCCATATTCGCGCACCAAACAATGCAGTACCCATTGATGCCCATGCGGCAATGAAGTATTGACCGCTCAACGTGCTTTGGACGTTTGAAGCCTTCATTGCGAAGCCTGTCCAATTGCCAGGACCGCCAGTGAACCACACCGATATCGGCACCTGAACGATGCCGTTTTGATCGGGCCTGATGAATACCAGAGGCGGATCAGCACTTGTTACCGCACGCGGAAAGGTGACATTAGCGTTTGTTGTTCCTGAATAACTGCCCTTCGTGAGCACGCAGAGCCGAGGCGTTTCCGAATCGATCTGCACAAAAGAGCTTTCATTGATGCTGATAACGCCAAAGCTCATGTCTTGAACCTCACTGCAAAGCCCTTTGCGACGATGCGCGTCTGGTTGGTGTTGCCGAGATTGGCTGACGGGTTGGCTGACCTAAGAACTACCTGGCCAGCCGACGTGGTCACGTACGGATAGGACTTGGTGTTGCCGGTGGCATCGCCCTCGGCGGACTGAATGTCCTGCGCCCTTGTGGGGATGACCATAAAGATGCAGTTCGCCGGATCAAAGCCAGGGATGCTCAGCGTGATTACCTTTGCCGTTGATCCGGACGTGTCACTGAAATCAATAACCCCCTTCCAAATAACCTGATAAGTGAACGTGGTCGTGTCCATGACCACGTTGCCGCTTTCATCCCATACCCTGGCCCCAAAACTCATGCGTCAAGATTCCCCCACTGATAGCGCTTCACACCGTTTTGGTCGAAGACCTTGCCGCCTGCGCCATTTATTACCTGGCGACCGCCGCTGCCCAGAGCGCTATTGATCTCAAACGTCCCGTCGAACCAAAGCTTCCATCCGGTGCTTCCGGCCACATAGTTGTTTGACTGGATGTAGCTGCCGATCTTGGCGTTGGTGATGGTGCCGTCCTGGATGAACGCAGAGTTGATGAATACCTGGCCGTTCTGCACAGCGAACGGGACAGAAATCGCGCCTCCTGCCATGGAATTGACCACCGCAAAACGGTCAGCACTGACCAGGAACTGGCTTTGCAGGCCTGCTGCGGTGTTCTCGATGCCAAGCCCAATGCCTGCGGCGATGTACTGTCCGTTTGCTGCGACCTGCATCTTGACGGACCACATCGCGTTCAGCTTGCCGTTGGTGGTCGCCTGCGCCGTACTGACTGTCTGAACAGCAGAGCTTGCGTCGTTCGCTGTTGCCTGAACCTGAGATAGCGTCGTCGAAAGCGCGCCGTCGGCATTCGCCCTGGCGGTTGCCTCTGACTGAATGGCCGCCTGAACCGTTGTCTGGTTCGTGGTAACAGTCGCCGTCAGGTTCGTAATTTGCTGGGTGGTAGCCTCCCGATCCGTAGCTTGAGCAGTTTCAACGATGCTGATTTTCGACTCGGTGCCGCCCACCCTGGCATCCAGCACCGTCGTGCGCTGTGCCAGTGCAAAGTCCTGCTCCGCCCTGACCTTCACTTCCTGCGCCACACTGGCCGTGCTGTCCCAGCCCTTGAGAGCGTCCAGCAGATCGCCTTCCCCGCTATCAGCCCGGTACTGAGCCTGCACCGCCTGTAGCTGGCTGGCGGTAACGCTGGTCTTGCCGTCCACCGTGGTGATGTCTGCGGTGTTCTTCGTTACCTGAGCTGCCAGAGCGTTGGCCGTGCGGATCGACTGACCACTGTTCACCCAGTACGCCGGGTTCGGCGGACCGTTGGACCCATCGGCAGCCGCTGGCACCGCCGCAATGGCCGTCCAGAGGTTGTCGCCCACGCGCACGGTGTTGTCGCGCACGTAGGGGTCGGTCGGCACGTAGACCAGAGCGTCGGTGATTTCCCCGATCTCAGCCTTCAGCTCTTCCATGCGCTCATTGACTGAGCCAGGTCCGTCGCCACTGATCAGCTCAATCTCTGAAAGTAGGTTCTGCGCAAGCTCGGTCTTGCTGATCTTCCCGCCGAGGGCAGCCAGATAAGCCGACACATCGTTCGAAGTCGCCGCGGGCACATAAAGGAAGGCGCTCTTCCCGTATGCGTTGGTCGAGCGGATGAAGTAGTAATAGTTTGTGTAGAACGCCAAATCGTTGTGAGTGAACGACAGGCCCTGCCCCAGGTACTGCGCCGTGCCCGATGTTGCATTTGGGTTGGTGCTGAAAAAGTACTCGTAGGTCCCGCCATTCAAGCCGTGGTTCGGGTTCTGCGGGATCAGCACAATGCTGTCAATCGAGGACTGCACCACGCAGGATTCCGGGATTGGAGGACCCTGAATGCTCACCGATATAGAGGCCTCTCCGGAACGAGCCATAGGACCCAAAGCAGCCACACTCATTGTGTATGTGCCCGACGCCAATCCGTTGATGGCAAGCGTGTTGGCAGTGGCGGGCACCGAGCGTGACTGCGCGACACCGCCGCCCTGGCGGACTGTCACCACATACGAGGTGACGATGCCCTGCGGTGGAACCCACGAAAGTACGCCCTGCACCACCTCAGCAGCATCGCCAGCCGACCATGCAAGGCCGGTGGGCGACCCAAGGCCGCCGCTTGGCAGGTTGATGAATCCCAGCGGGTTGTAGGGCTGGCCCACGGCGTCATCAAAGATTGCCGCCTCGTATTGCTTGACCTGAACCGTGCAGCCTTCGTTGTCACCCATCGACCAATCAGAGACGATGAACTCGCCAAGGATGTTCAGGGATGGCAAGTTCACACGCACGACGCGGCCAGGTCGGCAGTTGTAGCCTGAGAAGTTCATCGGCAGGCTGATTGCCCCGCCAGCCCGGCGCTGACGCAGGGAGATGTTCGCCAGGCGCTGCGGCTGATATGCGTCGGTCACATAGGAGAACGTCATCGTCTCAGCAGCTTCGCCACCGTCCTCAAGAATCCATTCGGAAACGCTGACCTCTGGGTAATCCGTCTCGGTCCAAGACTGCTCAGGATCAATGAACGTGCCGCGCACCGTGTTGATGGCGGAATCGTTGGTCGACTCGGTGCTGCCGGATACAGTGCCGATGATCATGTCTTCGGTGATTTCGAAGTCATACGGGCCGTAGTAGGCACCTGCCTGGAGCATCCATCGGCCGCCGACGCGGATAAGCTTGCCGGCGCATGACGCTTCCAGCTTCTGCAGCACGCCCGGGCGCTGCTCATCAGCACCAATCACGCAGGAGGTACGATAGCGCTGGCTGACAGAGCCGTCGGCATTGGTCAGCGCTTCATCGCAGACGTTTGCTGCACTGGCGAATGTCTCGAAAATGATCTCGTCGTCCGGCACGTTGCAGCGGTTACGCAGAAACCAGAGGATGTGCAGCGCGGTATTGGCGGTGTAGATGTTGTTGCCTGTGCGCGGGTCGTAAATGTCATTCCGGCCACGGACCACAAAGCGGGTGTCAGGGATGCCGGATGGGAACTTTTCGGCGCTGTACTTCAGGGTTATGCGCACGAACGACAGGCCGCGCCCGATCTGGCTGTCCTTCCAGTCCTGGCAGTTGGCCTTGAGGAATGCGTTCACTTCTGTCGGATTGACGATCAGCTCATAGCTGGCGAACTCGCCGTATGTGCTGATTTCCTCTTCGCCGAGGTAGATATTTTCAAGACCATCTATGGCGCCTTCACACAGCACGTAGACGAGGTGCAGCTGCTCGCCCTCTGTGAGGGTGCCTGACTGCTCCTGCGCCCAGACCAGCACGCCACCAGTGGACACACGGCCGAGGATGAAACGGATCGGCGCTTTGGACGACCTCACTGTCTGGGCGGATGGCTCGTTGTCGCGCAGCGGGGATTTAGTGTTGAGCTTCTCCTGTTGCTCAGATGCATAAAAAGCGAGTGCGGCACCAGCAACAGCGCCCCATGGGCCGCCTTGAGCGAAGCCAACGACAGCACCGACGGCGACTTGAGCCAGTTTTCTGACACCACTGCTCATTATTCAACCCTCCACGCCGCCAGCGGCTCACACACAACTCGAGCAACGCCGTCATCGGTCGTGGCCCAATAATCACCAGCCCAGAACACGGCCATGCTGCGGCCTGCAGGCGCTTCGTACATCACGACGTCGCCGCGCTGGATGAAAGGGACTGCCACCCTTGCAAAGCACGCGTCCCATGCAGATTCCAGGCTGCCGTGACGCTTCTTCAGCGCACGCTTGGCACCAGACTCGGTTTTGTAGGTGCCCCGGTATTGTTCTGCGGGATCGACACCGCACACGGCGCTCGCGCAGTCGGCGGCGAACAGGCAACAGTCAAATTCGCCCCATGAAAAAGGCCGCCCTTGGGCAGCCTTGATCACTTCATGCAGACGCGTGGTCCAGTCTCGATTGCGCATATCTAACTTCCGTAGGTGAAGGTCGGCGCATCCTTGGCAGACCCCCAGTAGATGGGCCATTCGGACATTTGCGCGATTGCGTAGAAGAATCGGTCGCCCTGGTGCCGGGCGCGGTGGTTTTCGTCAGTCCAGCGCTCGGTGCCGGTGCGACTCCATTCGGCCATGCGGTCGATGACCGGGACGGTGATGGTGTTGCCGTCCTGGCCATTGCCCGCGAACGAGAACTTGGCGGCGTCCATCCGCCCGGAAAACAGGATGTCTGCGGCGTAATTTCCGGCCTCGTCGAACACCACGAAGATGACCTTAGCCATTCGGCCCCGGCAGCCGCGCACGTTGGTTTCCGACAGGATGTAGGAGTCCAGCCCGCTCAACGTCAGGTCCACCGACATGGGCGAACCGGAGTTGTCGCTTTCCTGCGACTGGCTGACCTGGCCAAAATTGCCCACGCCTTCATAGGTGATGCCGTCGACGATAAGCTCACCAGTTCCGGTGTGGGCGAACACCATGCCGTCTGCGAAGTCCAGCTGCACGGCGTATACCGGCATGAATTTGCCAGTGGCGATGATATCCACCACGCTCTGGCTGAAAGGGAAAGCTGAGGGCATCAGAATGCCTCCCTGAATTGATAGCTGCCGTTGGCGACCACTGGCCGGCGCGTCATCGACCATGTGTCAGAGGTCATGCGCATTTCCGAGTAGGGGTTCATGTATTCAACCGCTGCCCCTGCCGTGAGCGTTTTCCGAATACGCTTGTTGAGCAGCGCCGTGACCTGTCCTTGGGCGTTCGACGATGCCGGGTCGGTCACCTCAAACATCTCTCCAGCTATGGTGATGTAGTCACCGGCACTGAAGACTGGAGAGCTGGCCGGGGCGCCAGCAATGATCATGCTGCGCGCCTGGGCGAAACCGCTGACCACGCTGAGCGCGCCGATACTCACTTTCCGGTACCGCGTGAAGTCCGGCAGGTTGAACGTTCCGAACATCCCGTCCAGCCTGCCGAGGAACGATGAAAGCTCGCGCTCCTGAGCCCGCGTGAGCAGGCCGAAGGTCAGCGTGCACTGCCAGTACGCGCCGGGATAGCCAACGATCTGCTGGGCGTTCGAAAGCGACGAAGTGAACGCCCGGCTGTTGTTGACGATGCCCCAGCTCATTTCTGACGGGCGCAGCGAAGCAGGCCACGTGAGAGCCATGCGTTACTCCTTATTGATTAGCGCCTGGCTGCGAGCTGGCGGATGGGTCCGTTTCGTTTGAAGTCGTTCAGCACCATGTCGTATGCAGCTTTCGCACCGTCGTAGGTGGATCGGGTCACATCCTCTTTCGTGGCTGCGTCAACATTTCCGCCCACAGTGATGTACTGGGTGATTGGCGGTACATTTGACGGAGACGAACCTGTGGACTGCGAAGATCCTTTTGCCGCGACTGCCGAGCTGCCGACATAACCTCCGTCGGCGTAACCCTTGGTATTGGCATTCATGCGTTCCAGGAACTCACGCGCGCCGGGCTGACTGACCACTTCTTTTTTCACGACAAACTCGCCGCCGTGCACGACGCCTTTCGGCTGGAACTTGCCGCCGTCACCGGTATAGCCACCGTCGGAGAAGCCATATTTGGAGCCGTACCCCGCCGCCGAAGCGCCTAGCGCCGATGACGATGTGGCCGCAGCGCCACCGCCAACACCCGACAGGGCGCTGAATGCAGTGCTGAGGAAACCCGCCGCCGCCTGCCTGAGCTGAATCCTGATCAAGTCAGAAACCACCCCGTCAGCAAAATCCTTGAACGAGGCCTTCCCGGTTTTTACGAATTTGAGGACAGCATCCTCCATGTTGCTGAAGCCGTTGGTGAACAGCTGCTTGGTCTGCCCGGCCACGTCGCGCGACTGCTCGAGGTAGTTCTCAAGCGCCGAACTGGCACCCAGGGTCCAATCGGACTGGGCTTTGTCGACGTCCGAGTAATACTTCTGCTGCATCGCCAGGCGGCTTTGCAGCGCAGCATTCAGCGCGTTGGTCTCCTTGCTGTACAGGTCCTGGCTGATCTTCCCCTCGTTGCGCTGCTGCAACAGGTTGTCCAGCTGGGACTGGTACTGCTCTTGAATCGCAAACTCCTCTTGAAGTCGGGCGCGCGCCTGATCGCCCATGCCCTGGCCTGCTAGGCTGTTGCTCAGGCCGATCTGCTCCTTAGAGAGCTGACTGTTCAGGTTGGCCTGAAAGGAAATCATCTTCTGAGTTTCCTCAGCAGCCAGCTTCCTGAGCTCGACTTCCTTTTCAAGGCTGGCGTTTTGCTTCTGCTGCGCAATGTTCAGTTCGGCCATGGCCAGAACTTGCTTTTGCGAGGCGGTGAGCGTTTTCTTTTCCTTCAGCTGAGCAATTTCAGCTTCCAGCTCGACCAGCTTCTTCTGCTCTGCCCCTATCGATTTGATGGTGCCGTCCTGATTCAGCAGCTCCTTGCTCTGTGCGACCAGCACCGCGTAGCGCTGGCGCGCGTCGTCGAGCATCTTCGTGCCAGCATCTTCCTGAAACGCCTTCTCCCTTCCAGCGTTCTTGTTGGGCTTGGTGCCTTCTGTGATTTGCCTGATCTGCGCGTCTACCCGCTGCTGCGGGGTCAACTTGACGGGGGCTGGAGCGACCGGAGCTACTCCGCCATTTGTCAGCAGACCATACCCTTTAGCGTTTTTATTTATGCCAAGGTCAATCTGTGGGCCGCCCTGAATTTTCAATGCCGCATTGATGACCCGCTGCATTTGTTCAATCTGCTTGTTAGCGCTTGTCTCTGCTGCTTTGGCGGCGTCTTCATGACTCCTTTTAACAGCCTCCGCTGCATCCTCAGCGGCCTGCTGCTGGGTATAGGTGGCAAGCAATTGCAATCTGAGTGCGGCCTGCTGAACTTTGTCAGCCTCTTTCACCGCGTCCTGATATTTCTCCCAAAGGTCCTTTTGTTCAGCCACAAGAATGGACTGTGCTTTTTGCTCTTTGGTAAGCCCCATCTGTTCAGCGCGGTGAGCAGCTATTGCTTTTTCATTCGCCCCGACCAGATCGCGAGACTCTGTCAGTTTGGCGATGTACTTCTGCCACTCGCCGAGCTGGGCTTTTGTTTGGGTGCTTGAACCGGCCTGAGCAGCGCTCAGACTTGTGGTGCTGCCGGTCAGCGCCTTGCTTGCAGCATCAACGCCAGCAAGTTTTGCTGCGAAATCAGCAGAGCTTTTGCTGCTTTCTTGCTGGGTTACAGCCAGTTCGGAAAGCGTCTTTATGAAAGCCGGAGTAGCGTTGCTGTTCTCTTGAATCCATTTTGTTACATCGTCCAGTGGGCGTTTACCCGCCTTAACCTCGTCAATCATGGTTCGGAACTGTGCGGCGAACGGCCCGAGTACGATGCCTGTTTGAATTTTGTAGGTGAAATCATCCAGCGCCGATTCAGCTGTTTTCAGCTCCTTAGCCTGTTGTTCTGCCCACGTTATTTTCTGTAGGCGCTGCTGCTCAGCCGACAAGGCTTTGTACTTCTCTATCGACTCGGCAACGGTTGCGTTATGACTGACAAGCGACGCTGAGGCGTCTTTGGCGCTGTCGCCAACGCTCAGAAACGAGTATGCGACGGCGCCGGTCAAAGCAATCAGGCCAACAGGGCCTGTCAGTAATGCGAGAAGCCCGCGCCCTGCTGCTGCCGTAATCAGCATTGCCTTGCTGGCGGTGGTTGTCGCGGCAGTCGCCACCTCAGAGGCCCGAACTGCTGCGTTGAGCGCCAGCGTTGTCTCGGCGTAAGAAGCGGCAGCAGCCGTCCGGCCAGCGTAAGCTGATTGAATCTGTGCGGAAGTAGCGATGGTTGTTGCTGCGAGAGCGGCTTCGGCGGCCTGTACCTGCCGGATGATTGCCACCTCATCAAGTCGAGCCAATGCCATGCGGTTCCTGGCTGCGGCACGCCCCTGCTCGCTGATCTGGGCAGCTAAACGCTGCTCTTCTAACACCCGCTCTGCTGCGAGCGTTGCCTGAACAGACTTTAGGTTGTTGATTTCGGACTGCTGACGAACTCGGTCGGCTGCCACTTTTTGCTCGGCGAGACCCAGCTCGGCGTTTGCCCTGGCAAGCATGGCGGTAGCATCTGCTTGTTTGGACTGAGCACTCAATAGTGACTGTTTTGCCGAGGCCGCCTCCACTGCGGCGTTTTTCAGGCTCATCGTGGTTGAGTACGCAAGAGCCCCCGCCTGCGTCAACGAGGCTTTGGTGGCAGCCACCAAGCCGACGGTAGCTTGACCTGCTGCTATTGCCAGGCGACCACCAAGCACGTAGGCAAGCGTTTCCGCTACATTCGAAACCCTGGAAAGCAGAAGATAGGTAGAGGATGAATCCTTTGTAAGGTCGTCCATCGACTTGGACACAGATACCAGCGCGTGCGATATCGACGCGCTGACGCCGCTGGCTTGGTCCATCTTACCGACCAGCTGGGTAAACGAGTTGTCCAGCGCGGTTATGCTGTTGCCGATCGTCACCGCAGTTCTGGCGAAAAGCTGGTCGACGGCCTGCTGCTGAGACTGCAGGGCTTTGACTACGGCATCGGCAGTGAGAAGGCCGGCAGCGCCAAGCGTACGCAGCTCTCCAACCGTTTTACCCATACCCGTAGCAATGGCCTGCGCCAATGCTGGGGCCTGCTCCATAACGCTGTTCAGCTCTTCGCCGCGCAACACGCCCGACGCAAATGCCTGGCCAAGCTGGATCAGCGCTGCGTTGGCAGATGCCGCAGACGCGCCAGAGATAGCCAAAGTCTTGCTGATCGTACCAACGACACCGGCCACGCCCTCACCAGTAAGCTTCAGTTCTTTCTGATTGGTCGCGATACGCTGATATAGCTCCGCAGTTGCGGTCAATGGCTGATAAGAGCTCTGCGATATCGCAAAAACTGCTTTTTGGGCAGCCGCAAGCTCTCCGGCACCATCAGTCACAAGCTTCATGCGGTTCGTGAGAGTGCTGTATGCCTCGGCTGCGTCGTAGAACGCCTTGGCGCTGAACGCAGCCGCGAGCGGTCCAGCGATGCCAGCGGCAACACTGCCGAGCGACTTTACTTGACGCTCGAGGCTTTGAACCTGAGCGGCAGCTGATCTGGCATTTTGGCCAGCGCCATTAATTGCATTGCCTGCACCGGAAACTATCGGCCCAGTCCTCAAGCCTGCATCGTTCAGCGCCTGCAAACCTCGACGAAGATCGTTCACTTTCTGCTCGGCGCTGCGGCTATCTACCTCAATAGCGAGGCGTGAGGTGAGGGCCATATTCTTCTCCAATGAAAAAGCCACCCGTAGGTGGCCTTGTTTTTTTGTCGGAACTTCAGAATTTTGTGTTTCCCGGAGACTTAACCATCGAACATGGGGACGTTTCTTCGTAAACAGTTCCGGTCATCCCACTTGAGGTTTCTCTTCGTAGCGTAAGGGTTACGCGATCAAGAGAGAACTTTTGGGGGTAGCTGCGAGAATCGCTTCGCCATGTAACTTGCTTTGGCCCAAACGAAGCAGATGAGGTGAAGTTGAGCCCGGACCCACTTTTTTCGCTTTGCAGCGACGCTTTGCCGTTTGGCTGATCAATTACAACCAGCAAGTCGTCCGCGCTCTTGTCGAGTGCCGGGCAAGAAAAATACAGAATGTCTGCCGCAAAAACAGTTTGAGAAAGACAGCCAAGCACCAGTGCAGTTAAAGCCGATCGCATCATTTACTCTCCTTGTGAATAGCAGCAATCTACCATCATCGGGCGCAACGGCGAACGACCGTTAATCCTCTTCTTCCTCGTCGTCCTGATCCATGAACATACGATCCAGCTCGAAGATCACATCATCGACCTCTTCCCTGGGAATCGGAGAGGGTCGCGCATCCAGCCAGTCCGATATCTCGCGGGCAGAAAGCGGCATTGGGAATACGCCGCCCATACCTGAGATGTAGCGCCGCCCCCGGCACACTCCCCTGAACGTGTTCAGCAGGTATGCGGTGATAGGGTCTTGGGGCGGCTCATCTGGTACGGTCATGCCGAACCGCTGGAAGATCAGCTTGCGCTTTTCTGCTTCTGGCCCCGCCCACTCGCTTTCCCACTGGAAGCGGGCAATGGCTTTTCCAGTGTCTCTACCTGCTCTTCCTTCTTCGAGATGGCCAGCTCACCGCTGTACTTCAGCACAAACATGAACAACTCAACATTGTCCTCGAGCATCTGAGCGCCGATATGGGCGGTGTACTTGACTTCGTTTCCTTCGTCATCAACCGCACCGGTCCAGTCCTTCAGCAAGAACGAGGCGATGGCCAGGCAGTGATTGACGTACTCGGTCTTTTCGCCCTGGATGATGCCGATGTCACCTTCCTGGAACTGGGCGTCGTTGCGAGCGACACGGCGGCGCATGCGCTCCATGGCGATCTGGTATTCGGTGTTGTCCAGCGAGACCAGCAGGACTTTGGTTTCCTTGTCGAAATCGAACCACTTCGCAGCGGTGTCTGCCGCTTCTTTGTTCTTCAGTTTGAGAGCCATGATGCAACCTCAACGCCACGCCATAAAAGGACCGCCCCGGCAGGCGTTATCACCGGAGCGGTCAAAAGGTTTACGCGTCTGGATCAGCGGCCAGTCGAGTGATGGTCGGGCTCTGCTTGGCCACGGTGTAGTTCAGCTCGATCTGGATCAGGTCACGCTTACCGCCGTTGGGAAGCTCGCCGTCCACTTCCACAGCCGGGAAGCTGAACGTGTACTTGTTGCCCAGCGAGTCGGTGATAGGGAACTCGACCGCGATCGGCAGCCGGGTGAAGGTGTTCTTCCAGATCTGCCACGCGCGCTTGGACCATGCCAGCGTGATGCTGCCGGTGATGGCCGCTTCGGTGGCGATGTGGGCACCCGGGCCGAGTCGCTCCGAACCCAGACAGCGCTGAGTCTGCAGGCTGTTGTCCAGATTGATGGTCATGGCCGATACGCAGGCCACGCCTTCCAGCGACTGACCATTCACCAGAATCGTGCCTACGTTGTTGTTCGACAGGAACGGCGTGGTGGTCGGCGCGTTCGGCGTCACGACAATCGGCGTCTCGCTGTCGGTGTAGTCCAGGCACGCCATGTTGAACGTGGCGGTGACCTTGCCTTCTTCCGGAATCTCCAGCGCAAAGGTAGACACGTGAGCGCCCTTGAAAACCCCGTAGACGCCGATGTCGTTGTAACCCTTGGCGATGCTGAAGGTATTGCGAGTATCGCCTACACGCAGCACGTCGCCCGTCCAGACGCCGTAGAAAGCGGCCTCCAGAAGCTGGTCAAACGAGCCGAACGAGAACTCGGCAGAAAGATCACCGCCGATATCAATGCTGGTGGCCACAGAGCCTTGGCTCAGTCGGGTGTCGGTGATCTCGTCACTGACTTCGGTGTTGACGGTCGGGGTCAGCGCGTTACCGGTCAGGCGCAGCGTATCCCAGGTGCCGTTGGGGGTAACGCCGGGCGTCACCTCCTTGATGATGTGTGAAACGACTTTTGCGCCGGAACTCATGTGAGTCTCCTTTCTGCGGGCATAAAAAAACCCGCTCAAGGCGGGGTTGGCGGTATTGCTTGGCTGTTACTTGGAGGTCACTACGGCGGTCAACTGGCTTACACAATCGAACAATCGATCCAGCATCTCGTTGGCGTGGGCAGCGTGAACTTCAAGCGCTCCGATCCGGGCAGCAAGCTGAGTGTCGGCACTGACTCTGGTGGTGATCTCATGCTCGATCCTGGCAGCCAGGGCTTTGCCCAGCTCGGTTTCGCTGATTGCTGAACGGAACTGATCCGCCAGCTTCGATTTATCATTTTCAGCATCGCAACCGGTGCGCCCCAGTGCGTCAACAAACTTCTCAATCGGATCTTCATCAAGATCCATTCCCACACCAGCCACGATCATCTGTCCTGCGGCGTTGGTGGTGGTCCGCAAACCCCAGTCTGGGGAAAGCTTGCCAGCGTCGATGAACGCCTGGGCCAGGGAGACCTGATCGCCTTCAACGGCGAATGGCGTCTCGATCTTTTCGTCGGCCTTGTCGAGGTTGCCCAGCACGATTCGGGGCACGCCATCATAGAGAAATGTGAGCGTGTCACCTTGCTTCTTGATCGAGTATTCAGGAAGTCTGGCCGCACTGGCGCGCGATTTTGCCTCGTCGGCAGTCTCAGGGCGCTGGTAGGTCAATGTGGTGCGGATATCAGCGAAGCCTGGATCGTATGACTCATCCTGAGTCGTGAGCTGCGCACTTTCACGATACTCGGCGGGGATCTTGAATATCTCTGCGCCGATGAAGGCGTAGTGTTCGATCGCGCTAGCGGGAAGATCGCTCGCCGCCCATTCGCCAGCTGTAACGGTAATCATCTGAGGCTGCTCAGGCAGGCTGCCGACAGAAATCTTAGGCGAGTTGATTTCAAATTCACCGGTTACTTTGTCAAGCTTCCAGCCAGATACGTTTGGCACGTAGTTATGACTTTGCATAATTCCTCTCAACCGGCGCGGAACCGGATATTCACGTTGATCTGATAGAAGCCTTCGTACTCGCCTGCGTCGACCTGGCTGGCCTCGATGCACTCAAGATCGCCTTCAGTCCAGTAGGCAAAGTGCGCTTCCAGTGCATCGGCCAGTTCATTCAGGCCGCGCATACCGGTGCGTAACCGGGCAAAGCACTGCACGACGATGATGCCGGGCTTGCGGGTGTAGGGCTGGTCGGCCATGCCGGCCATGAAGGCGGTGGCGTGCTGGATGTTCAGGCGGCACCAGAGGCCTTCGGCAGGTGGCTTGAACACGCCCGAACTGTCTTGGTTCTGAGCGGGGTACTGAGCGTTTGGGTAAAAAATGCGCTCCTGATCAATACCGGTGAACGCCACCATGCGCGCCGTGATGGTCCGGCGGATCTGTTCGTAGGTCATTTCGTATCCTGTATAATTCAGGGTGCAGCTAGGGTCGCTCCCGAAAAGGCCGATTCATCGTCAGCCCTGCTGCGCCCTCCCTACGATGAGAACTCTGTGATGGAGAGTTACCGTGCAAGAAATCTGGAAGCCCATTCCCGGGTATGAAGCTTTTTACGAAGCATCAACCCTTGGCAGAATCCGCTCACTGGATCGTCAGATCCTTCGCAGTGATGGCGTTGTCAGGCCGCTCAAAGGCCGTATTTTGAAACAGACCCCCATGTCTGGATATCTCATGGTTTCTCTGAGTGTTTCCGCCAAGCGTGACGTTCAGTTGGTGCACAGGCTGGTCGCATCCGCTTTCTGCGAACAGCCTGAAGGATGCTTTGTGATCAATCACATTGATGCGGATAAATCGAATAACCGCTCTGAAAACCTTGAATGGACTACCAGCAAAGCGAATACAGCCCATGCAATGAGCCTGGACCTTATGAACTGCCCTGTGGGTTCCAAGAAAGGCGCTGCCAAGCTGACCGAGGCCGATGTCGCGGTAATCATTCGCCGGCTTCACACCAAAGAGCAGCAGAAGGTAATTGCAATCGACTTCTGTGTTTCCGGCCCGCGCATCGCAGACATTAATCTCGGAAAGGCTTGGCGCCATGTTGTTGTGCCTGAATGCGGCTCTCCGCCCTACCACTTGAGACGACCTCAGGTATAGGCAGCAGCGACGCCAGCGAACGCCAGTCCAAATATTCCATTGGGGGCTTGCTTGGAGTGGCCGTTCTCTAATTTTTCGGCGTAAACCAAATTATTCTGGATGTAGATGATCGAAAATGGCTTGAGACCAGCCAGAACCGAAGCGCCCTTGCTGATCGTGGCTGCTCCGGTCGGGTCCAGAGTTTGGCTGTTTGAGAACACTGGCGAGCCAATCGTGACCGTTGTATTTCCTCGAAACCTGCCGGTGTCCACCGGGGAGCGGCTGATAATTTCACCCAGGAGCGCCATTGCGATGATTCTCAACTGCTTGGTCATATCGCCTTCAATCTGGGCGATGAACGCTGTGGGGGGCGTGCTCCATCCGGCCATCAGATTTGCCTCAGTTGGATTTGATAGATGCAGTCGGCCGGGTCCTTCTGGACGTTGATCACGTCGAAACCGTTGATCTTGTGGCCCACCTGCGGGATACCACCGATCACCTCATTTGTGAGGGCAATCAACTGCTGATCGGTGGCCTTGATGCTTTCACCGTCGATTAGGTCGATTCGGTAGTCTGCGAAAACCCCTCGCCCGCTGTACGCAACCACTACGCCCGGGGTAGAAGCCTCCGTGACTGGGTTAACCGTTCCGGGCAGCGTAATCCCACCGCTGAACGTCTTTACCGCATCTGCCAAATCAGTGTCGAAGGCCTCAGCCATATCAGCCTGGATTTCATCTCGAATACCCATGGCTCACCTGTAGACGTTGAAGCTAAATGCGCTGGATCGCCACGGGGACAGCAGCGCCAGAGCGAACTGCAGGCCATCCGGAAGCGAGGTTGATTTACTGGTGTCGATTGACGCGAATGTTTTACTGGTGGTCACCGGGCCAGCCTTGACGGTCTTAGCCTCAAGAGTGCCCTCGGTCTGTTGCTGGTACAGCTTTCCCTCGGCCGCAAGCTTGGCCATCTCGATGCCCGCCTGCTTGACCTCTTCAGGGATCGCTTCCATATCGACGCCTGCCAGGCTCAGAGACGTCATGTATGCATTGGCCTGCATGACCGCCCTGGCCTTCTGGTCTTCGGGGGCCCAGGTGGCACCCAGCGCGGCGTCAACGTCTGCCACGGTGATGTAGGTAGCCATCAGGCCTCCGAATTGAATGAGTGGGGCCGAAGCCCCGGTGTTACTTGGTCGTCTTGCTGGTGGAAGCTTTGTTGCCTTCCGATTTATCGCCGCCGCCATTGCTGCGTGCTGCCGACTCGTCAGCTTCAGTGCGCGCGCTTTCGACGCCACCGGTTTCGCCTACGGTTTCAGGGCCCACGGTGATGCTGCCTTCAGCGCCACCGAAACCCCAGCGCGCTTTCACGTTCGGGTCGATGTGCTTGTCTTGTGCTACAGCCATGATCTTTCTCCTTCAGGTCGGCCGGCCCCGCGTGAGGCCGGCGCTCGGTTACGCCGAGACAGTGGAAGTGATGAAGGCCAGAGGAACCTGCTTGCGGCTCCACTTACGCTCCCAGTTGGTCGCCAGCGCCAAGTCGGCCCAGTTCGCCGAGATTGGGCGAGTTGTGGTCGGTGTGCCCGTGATGGTGGCGCTCAGGAACGAGTAGCCCAGGGGGTGCATGACGAAGTTGCGACGGTTCCAGAGCGTTTCGGCACCGCCACCATTGCCGCGATCAGGCGTGCGGTCGTACTCGAGGCCGTCCTCGCCTGGAGGGGTTTCCTCAGCGAAGCCCATCGCGCCAGGGCCGAAGATCACCGACAGGTACTTATTCGGCGTACCAGCGATCACCGGCATGGAGTCATCAACGACGACGCGCATACCTTGGAAGCGGCCAAACTCGGGAACCTGGTCAGCGATCGGGGTGAAGTCGATCAAGTTCAGGATCTGCAGCTCGGTCTGCACGGCGGAGTGCATCGCGATGACGCTCAGGCCGCCCAGCTGGCCGGAATAGTCGCCCATGGTGGCCTTGGCGCGGATGATCGCTGCTGCGTTGATCACACCGCCCGCATCAATGACCATGTCGCCGCCATTGCTGGCCACGTTGTCGTTGTAGATGCCCACGACAGTAGCAATGGCACGGCGCTGGGCCGCACGACGCCAGTAGCTCAGCAGGCGGCCTGCAACGAACTCAAGCGGGTCCTGGTTGGTGATGTTCTTCACCAGATTCATGCAGTTCCAGCCTTCGTTGAGGTACGCCGCGCGCGCCTGCATGGAAGCACTGGTTACCGACAGCGGTACAGCAATGTCGGTGTACACGTCGTTCGAGTAGTTCGACTCGATGGACGCATCCAGGTCAACCCACCAAGGAATGGTGAAAGTGTTGGAAGGGCTGGCCAGCAGCGTGGACATGTCGCTGTTCGATGTCAGGATGCCCGACTCGAAGAACGCAGTTTTTTCCACGCTGTTGACGGTGATGTAGTCGCGCAGCTCGTCGCGGAAGACTACGTCGGCGAGAATGGTTGGCATTGCTTAATTTCCTTTTTGCTTGGCCTCAGCAGCGGCTTTCATGCGCGCATGCTCGGCGGGGTTGGTTCGGCGAAGCTCTACGCGCTCCATACCGGTCATTTGGTCCCACGTTTTGGTGGCCCCGCCACCCTTACCCCCGGTAGCCCCGCCACCGTTCGCTTGCGTGCCGCGCACCAGTGATGCGTAGCGTGGTGTTTGTTCGAACTCTTTCGCCAGGTCCTCCAGAGTAGCGATGGTCAGATTGCCCTGGGCATCCGTGACCTTGACCTGACCCTCGACGACCTTCAGCCGGCGCTGGATGAACTCGGCCAGGATCTCGGCGTTTTCACCATCAGCGATGACGGTTGCAACCTTCGATGCTGCCGAGGACAGATCGCGGCGCTCAATGGTGCTGGTCAGTTCGGCCAGCTTGGCGCGCTCTGCTGCCAGTGCTTGTTCGCTGCTGGTGAACAGCTGCTCGAAGTCACCGCGGGCCTTTGCTGCTTCCTGCTCGCGCAGTTGCTGGGCCTGCTCGGCATCTCGGGCACGCTGCTTGGCAGCCTTGGCCTCGTCCAGCAGGGTCTGGTTCTGGCGCTTCAGGCCTTCCAGATCCTCGCCGCCGCTGGGCAGGCCTTCAATTGCCAGGACGTAATCCTCGCCCTGCGCCTTGTAGAACGCCTGCATGGATGGTTCGAGCGCGTCAAATGCTGCTTTGTCGATCTTGTACTTCATGTCATCCCCCGGATGATTTGCCGTCGGCACAACCTCAGGCGTAAAAAAACCGGCTCATGGCCGGTCGGTTCAAAGTCCTGCGCGCTCGAATGCTGCAGGCTGTTTTGCTTTCAGTTGATCAAGCGTCAGTGTTCGCCCGTTGTCGTCGACGAATCGGTCGAGGGTAAGCTCACCCTTCGAGAACAAGGCATAACGGCTCGGACCGAGAACGTCCTTCTGAAACGCGGCGGGCTGGCGCTCCAGCCATGACTGATAGGTGACCTTGCTGGATACCGGCTCGGTTCCATCCGAACCTTTTGAGGGCCTCGTTGAGCCTGGTATGTCGCGCGCATACTGGTCTTTCAGCACTGGCAGCGCGCTTGACCTGCAATTCCAGTGGCCGGGCGGTCTGGGGTCATCCCATCCGTACAGCTGTTGGTCACGGGCCTGGCACATGTGCGACGTGCGGCTATCCAGTGTGGATATCCACCGCCAACCCTTGAGGATGTCGTCGTTCGCCTTGAGCGTCTCCATGCGTGCCGTGCTGGCCACATGATTTGTGACCGTGCGGACCAGCGCTCTCGCCTGTTCGCGTTGCAGCATTTCCAGACCTCTGATGCGTTTGGCGATGGCCTGAGTGGTCTCACCCAGCGCGGCCCCGATCTGAATCTCGCTGATGATCTCGGCGGCCTTCTTGCTGCCGAACTGATCAAGCGCGCCGCTGATGCTGATCTTCTGGACGCCCTTCTTTCGGGCTTCCAGCGCCATAGGCCTTGTCAGTGCGGACGAAACGACGATCCGAGCCGACGGCGTGCTGACCTGAACGCCAACGCTCACCGTAGCGCCGAGCATTGCAGCGCTGAATGCGGACTCATGGACTGCAAAGTCGCTTAGGTCGGCTTGTGCCTGCCCTTTCATTTCAGCGTAGATGCCCCGCAAATCGCTTTGCAGCACTTCTATCTGCTTCTCGTACCGCTTGGTGCCGTAGACACTCAATCCCGCTGATACGCGATCCTTGGCGGTCGCAATGGCAAGCGTGATGAACTTAGCCACCTCCTTGAGATTGCTGCCTGCGTGCCGCTGGACGTATATCTGGTGCCGGGTGGTGGCGTCGATCAGATAGCCTTCACTGCTCATTGCCTTCACCGGTCACTGGTGGCTCGTCCGGCTCACTGCCCAGTACAGGCGCTTCAGCCTCGCGGTCCTCGTCGATATCGTCGTCGGTGCGGTCCGACTCCAGTACGCCGGCTTGACGCAGGTTCGTGCGGAAGTCGGTCTTGGCTATGATCCCCTGCTGCCAGAGCTGCATTTGAGCCAGGATCGCCTGAGCGTCCATCACCTGATCGAAGAATTCCTGATTAAGCCAGAACACGGTTCCCTTGATGTCCACTGCATCCATCATGAAGCGCTGGGCGTCGAACAGAGCCAGCTTGATAGCCTCGGACACGTTCCCGGCAATCGTGCCCAGAACTGAGTTGTCAGAGCTGTAACGGATGCGAACAGCTTCTGCCGTCTCGGCCCCGTTGCCCTGCTGGACGATTCGGGCGCCGATCATGAGCATTTGCTCTTCCTTATCCTTCATCAGCTCCCGTGCCAGCTGCGTTTCCTTTGCCTGCAGCATGATTGCCGAACCTGACTTGCCCAGGTTGTGGCCGCGCCTTGACCCAATGTGCATACCGTTCGGGTTCAGCTTGATGAACTCTTCAGGCTGTATGTCCGTGGTGATGAACAGGGTTGGCTGAGAAGCGATGAATCCAGCCTCTTCCACCGTAGCGCTGTTGCCATAGTGAAGGATGTTCACGTCGGCAAGGTCCTCAAGCGGGGCCTTGTCGATGCTGGCGTCGTTGTTCTGAGCGCCGAAGAAGTGGAACAGAATGTGATCGAATGGATTGCCAGCCTTGTCGGTAGGCTCAACCTCGTCACCCTCAGGGTTGTCCGATGAATGCACGCTCTGGACGTACTTGCCACCCTTGAGCATCAACGCCCGGTATTGATCCTTGGCTGTGAACTCAAATCCGTCCTCGGTGGGCTCATTGATTTTCTCATGCAGCACGACCAGCACCAGCCGCTTCACGCCGTTGATGACGTCCTCGCGCCAGTTGATGATGGACTCAGCCGGGTAGAAATGAATGAACGCCTGAGCGCCTGCCGATTGAGCTTTTGTGAGAGACGTTTGCCCCTCTGGCAGCTCAACCTTCGGGAAGTCCACCAGAAAGCCGCCACGCCCCGTGTCCATGCATTCGCCGACAGACTCCTTGCTCAGCTGCTCAAGGCTCGCTCCGTCGCCGCTGGCGTTCTCCAGCAGGTACTGGATAGGTGCCGGCAGCTCAACCTCAGCAGTCTTGCGGAACACTGCGCCCAGCAGGCCGGTGCGAGTCCGTCCAACCACGTTCAGAAACATGGCGCGTTTCTTGAGCTGCTGATACCGGGCCTTGTTCTCGTCCGACTGGTTGAGAGGGTCCGGCATAGGCAGGTACTCGTCGTACTTGCGGACCTCGCGCGGGCCAGCTACGCAGCGCTTGACCAGCTGCCAACCGGGCAAGGCATCGCTGTACTCCTGCCGTGTGGTGCTGTAGTTGGGCATTGCGTATAGCCTCAGAAGGTAAATGTGACAGGGATGTGGGTCATGGTTGCGCGCTTGGTCTTGGCTACAGCGAAGTAGCGGAATGCGTCAGCAGCGTGGGATGACCAGTCATGAAGTGGCCGGTCTTTCCAGCAACCCTTTTTGTCGTCCCATTCCTTGCGGTAGTTTTCCAGACAGGTGATGCCCTCTTCGCACTTGGCCTCGTCGAACGCGCAGTGCGGCAGGATCTCGCGCACCTGGTCGATGCCGTCGTCCACACCGATCTTCGGAACAACCTGGAAGGTCATCCGATAGTGCTGGCCGTCGATCTCGTAGCCCTCACGCGCCATTTCGCGCCGGGTCTTGGCATCACTGCTGAATTCCCGGTTGTCGATGTCGTGCGGCCCCCAGTGCTCGCCGTAGACGTAGCCGCGATCCTTGAGAACCTTCATGTAATGGCGCAGGCCTTCACCGCTGTTCTGGTAGAAGTCGACGACGTGGTATTCCTCGCCCACCATCCGGACGAACCAGATCGAGGTCGAGTCGCCAACGCCGATGTCCCAGAACGTGTGCACAGGCTGATGACTGTTGTCAGGCAGCACGCCGATGCGTTGGGAACCGTAAAGTTTGGTGAACTGCTTGGCGTAGTACGCGCCTTCAATCGACTGCTGGAAGGCTTCGGCGGGTATCGACGGGTATTCCCGCTTCATGTCGTCGCCGAGTGTTTTCTCTTTGGCCGAGTACCACGCGCGCTGACCTGGGTTCGTGACGATCCCGTGCTTTGCCTGCAGCTCGTTGAAGTAGTTGGTTAGCCGGTCAGGAATGATGACTTCGGTCGGGTCCAGCCAGTACAGCGGGTTACGCCACCAGCTGAAAAAGAAGAATTTCCAATCCAGCTTGCCCAGCGGTACGCCGGACAGTTGCTGTTTCTCTGCGCTCTGCGAGTAATCGAAGAAGTAACCCGCCCGCCCCTCTGCCGTCGACTCGATGGTAACGAAGCAATCGGCGGCGACCGCCTCGAATGCCCCGGTGACGATCTCTCTGGCCTTGTGGGGAAACTTGGCACAGATCTTCCCGAACTCGGATACGTGCAGATACCGTAGAGTCCCGCCCCGGAAGGATGTGGACACGTAGAGCGATCCGCCCTTGCTGAACACAAGCTCACCAGCAGCATCGTTAGAAGCAGGGTTGGCAGCGCGTATTTCCTTGGGAAGGTTGTCATACGCATACTTGATCTTCTCACGGAACAGGCGCTTGGCGTCGTTCAGGGTGTGGGCAATCAACGCGCACTTGGCCGACTCGAACAGCGCGGCATCCAGCTGGACGATGCAGACCAGCGTCGTGAAGCCGAGCTGACGAGCCTTCAGGATGATGTTGCGGGTGTGCATGCCTTGGAAGTAGTCGATTTGCTCCTGCGTCATCCGGAAGCGGACTTTCTTCCCGTTCTTGTCGGTAATGAAGTACAGGTTGTTCAGTCGCCAGAACCGATCCCTGAGCAGCTTCATGTGCTCGGGTTTCATGTCAGGCTTCCTTCGATAGTTCATCCATCAGAGAGGCCAGGGTGTCGACTGTCTTGTCGCCTTCCTCGGCATCCAGGTTGTAGGCCTGGCGCTCGCCCTTGATAACTTTGAGCTGTGCATCTACGCCAGCATTCAACGCACGCGAGAAGTCCCCGATGTTGTCCTCGCCCACATCCATCTCGGCCAGAGCAACAGACAGCTTGTCGGCTATTGATCGCCACTGAGCCAAACCAACTCTATGAGCCAGCACAACAGACGCAGCCTGATCAGATGCCTCCTCGATGATTTCCGCATCGGTACGCGGCTGCGTACTTGGCGTGCGTACCGAGTTGCGTACCAGCTTGTCGCGGGCAGCAGTCTTAACTTGATGCGCAAGGTCACGGGTCCAGCCTTCCTTCTTGGCTCGTTTGCGTACCGCGCCCTCTGTAAGGCTGTTGTTCTCGGCTATTGCTCGTACCGAAAGCGACCCGGCCCGGTAGGCACGTTCGATCGCCTCCCAGTCGGGTTGCTTGGTTGTCATGTGTTACTCCACTGTACAGCTCGGCCAGATCGACCGGGCAAAGGCAAGCGCGCCGTCGTGATCGAGGGCGCACTCAAGAAGTATCATCGGGAATGGTTTGTGGCCGGGCGTGGTGACCATCCAATTCTTCTTGGTCATGGTCACTCCGCGCCACGAAATGGCAGTGTCTGAATCTGTGGCGCGTTACGGCGTCTGCCGCTCTACCGCCTCGTTGACCTTGTCTGCTGCCTTACTGGCCACCTCTGCCGCTTCCGTGGCCTTCCCTGCCGCACCCTCAACCTTTACCGCTGCATCGGTCGCGGTCTTGGCCAGCTTGTTCAGGCGCATGTCGCGCTGAACGGTGGCCTCGTCGTAACCCCGGCGCACTTCGGCGACCTGGGCGCTGTACCAACTGGCAAGCGACCATTGCGAAGCACCGAAGCCCAGCGCGAACGAGCCGGTTACTAGCAGCGAGGCAATCACCCACACCTCCACCCGGCGCCACCAGCGGCGAGCGATGAAATCAATTGCGCATCTTTCCATCAGTTGATACCTCCGAGCTGTGCACGCAGACGAGCGATCTCAGCGCTTTGGCTGGTGACCTTCTCGGTAAGCTGAGCAACATGGCCGGTGAGGGCTTCGACCTTTCCTTCCATCCGGCCGACTGCGGCAGCCAGCTCGTTACGTTCTTTAGCGAACTGATCGGCTCTGGCCTCAGCCTCTTTGCGGGCAACCCGTTCAGAGTCGAGCAGTTCGTTGAGCCGTCGGACTGTGCCGATATCGGCGTTGTCCATGGCGCGGTCGGTCGCGTCCCTGGAGAGGAATTTCCTCAACCACAGGAAGCCACCCAGCAGGATTGTGCCCGTACCGCCCAGCCAGGTAGCTGTGCCTGGGCCGAGGTCGGTTGGGTCCATCTTTACTCCGGAATAAAAAGGGCCGTCAGGGCGGCCAATGAGGTGCGAGGTACGAAAGAGTCCCTCTCAAGTGGTGCATCGCCGAGGCGAGAGGCATGGAGGGCATTGGGGAAATCTGGACACAAAAAAAGCCCGGTTTTTAGGCCGGGCTTTCGGTGTTTCCTGAGCGAGTTGCCGTAGGCAAAATACTCAATATGGCAAAATGATGCCCTCAGCCGCACGGGAAGTCAAGCAGCTTCTCTCATCTGATAAATTACTGCTCCAATCGGGCTTAAAGCCATGCGATCCAGGTCCTCACAGCAGTCGAAGGACAGGCGCACAAAGCACTCCCAATCCCGGTCCCAGTTGCAGGATTCCAACCTCACGCCGAACTCCCCCATAAGCCAAGACCGGAACGCTTCTGGCTTGATCAGCGGATCGTCGTTGGCCGATTGCCCGCCCTGGTGCATGTAGCGATACCGTCGCATGACGCCCTTCACCACATACTCGAGCTTTTCCCGCTTGCCGGCCGTCATGCGCTTGGACTTGGACATGACCATGCCAAACACGACGTCTTCAGCGGCCTCGCGGATATCGTCATCACGGTTTGCGGCATACATGTACTCGCCGAACACACGCACCTGAGGGTGCAGCTTGGCAATAGCCGACTGAATATGCCCAGCCAGTGCGCTGTGCATGGCGTGGTTTGCCGTTGGACCTCGCTCTGTGCCCTGCACTACCACGCCGAGCTGAACGACGTCAGAGGACTGGCCAGGAACCGGAATGTAGGTGCAGTCATGCCACGCCTGACGTGCTGAGTGGATTTTCATGCTGCTTGCCCCTTTTTCAATTCTCTGGTCAGTGCCCGGTACCTGGCTGTAAGGGCTTTCAATTCGTCGATGGTGTACTTCTGGGGCTCATGAGGCCCTTCGAGCCATTCCACGTTCACGATGCCAATGCGGCGCACCAGCTCAGCCCGGTAATTCACCAGGTCGCCAGACTTGTGCGTATTGCACGGCGCGCACTGTCGCCAGACGTTGAGCGGTTCGAACCTGAGCGCCGGGTGCCCACCGACGGATCGGTAGTGGCCTGCGTGCCATTGACCGTTGTGATGCCGTCCACAGCTCACGCACGGCTCACCCATGTCGCGGTGACGAACCCACTCGTTGAACGCCTGCTGGGTGTCCTTCATGTGGTCGCTGCGAGACTTCAGCTTCTCCTTGCGCACCTTGATCTCGGAACGCTCAACCTGAGCCAGCGCTTTACGAGCCTTGGCCTGGTTCCTCGGCGCATCAATGATCGCGCACGCCGGACTGCACACCGCCTGCCCGAGCTTCTGCGGGACGAATGAGGCCCCGCACTCAGGTACGCGGCACTTCTTCGGCTTGGGGGTTTTGGATTGGAGGCTTACGCGCATGGCTCGGCCTCCTTGGCTTTCTGCTGCTCTGGGGCGAAGTCGCCGCGCAAGGGGATCAGCCACTTTTCCCAAACGATGGCTTTGTCATCACTCACGACCCATACAGGATCACCACCTTCTTGCTCATAAACCCCCGGGTCCATCGGGTCTTTGCGACCCACTGGACTCACCAGATGGCGGCTTATCAGCTCGACGCATGTGCCGATCACTGGCGGGTATGTGTGATTGATCACCAGCGCCAGGTCGCCCGGCTTGAATTGATGGTTCACAAAGACTTCCTCGCGGCGCGCTCTACTTCGGCCTTTCGGTCCCGGCGCTTCCGCTCAAATTCTTCGATGGACCTGCTGCGGCGAACCTCAAGAAAGTGGCCAGCGATCAAGCCAATAATGATGAAAATGAATGCAACGACCCAAAACATCTCAAATGCGCCCATCAGTACCGCCCCTCCCACAAGTCTTTCTGACTCCACCGAACATCGTGCTCAGCACCAAATGCCGCGATCCATTCCAACAAGCTCGCGCACTGCGCAACGGTGAGCTTGCTTGTGCGCTCGTACACGACGTCAAAGCCGTGTCCGTCTACCGCTGGTATCAGTTGCGGCTGATCACCAGCCTCACGAAGCCAGGCAGCGGTCAGCAGTCGTTTCCAGATCAGCACGTCCCACTTTCGCCCGGCGTGCTCGACCTGATTGGCGATGTCGGTCAGCGAGGCATGGAGCTTCTTGTTCTGCTCCCCACTGCGGTCCTGATCCTTGATCACGATCTTCTTGGGCTTGGTGAAGTCTTGAGCCTGCAGGTGGCCCAGCAGGCGGTTGGCGTCGGCCATGCTCCGCATAAGGAACTCAGTCATGCGCACACTCCAAACAGCCAGCTCAGTGCATAAATCAGCGTGTCTACCACGCAGTACAAGACCGCAACGCAGAATGCGAACTGTATGAACTCAGTCATGAGCCACCCCCAAGAACGAATAGCCTTCACGGCCGTTATGCAGAACCTTGGCGGTGTTGAGCAGGGTTAGAAGTTGCTCCCAGGTGAGGATCATTGGTCGGCCCCCTTGCTCATGGCGGCGTCAATGAAAGCATCCATGCGTTCTGGAGCCATGCCCGGTATATCTCGGGTGTCGCAGTAGCCAGCGCCATCGCGAAGCCATTCGTAGCGTCTGGAGTTTCGGATAACAGCTTGCAGCGCCGGCACAACTTCCTGCCTGAAAACTACCAGCGGCGCTTCAGGCCGAGCACCAGTCACACCAAGCAACCCGGACACCTCGTAGAAGGCATCGGAAAAGCCCTGTCGATTGCGCAGCGACTCGCACTCTGCCCGCAACTCAGCATTCACCCGCTCGTAAGCTTCGTAGCCGGTCTTGAGGCCTGCGACTTCGGCCTTGAGGTCACGCATCTCACGCGTTTCAGTCTGCTTGTGCATCTGGTACAGGCCGCGCAATGCTTCGTTCTCGGATAGCAGAGCCTGAGCCCTGGAATGGAACTGCCTTCTCGACAGTTCGCTCTCCATTGCCATTTCAAAGGGCATGCCGATCACTGCTTTGGTTATTTCACTCATGCCAGTCTCTCCGCTGATTCCGCGATCAATGCCATGCGCTCAAGGCGCTGCTGGGCCTGGTCATCAAGGTTTTTGCCGTCGGCTTCGTCCACCACGGGCATGCACACAAAGCCGATACCGGACTTCGCGAGGGCGTGCGCCATTTGGCGCGAATGACGAAGCTTTGCTGGGTTTGCGCGGTTCATGGCTTCACCTCGTATGCTGCGCAAGGCCCTTCATGACCGGAACTGCGACTGCACTCCCAGCCCTCTGGCGGAACGTCACACATCGGAGCCACGTGTAGTCCCGCCTCGCTGATGGCTAACGCCAAATCCTTGTTGTAGACGGTGAAGCGCTTACCCCTTGCGTCGATTACTCGCCATGCAGTTGCCGTGATCACTCCAGAGGGGATGCGGGCTGCCTGCCATGCCATCCAGCAATACTGGAGCGTCGTGCTGTGATACTCGCCATCGGCGAATTGGCCCATGTGCTGGTTCGGGAATTCGCTGAGAACCCATGCTTCGTACTCTTCACGCATCTTGTCGTTGCTCACTGCCCCGCCCTCCTACCAATTCTCGCCAACAGCAGAGCGCGCGCTGAGGCTGCGTCTACCGGAATTCCTTGTTGAATGATTCGTGCCTGTACCGCCTGCTCGGCCAGCTCTTCGGCGAGTTCCAGCTCGGTCTTCTGGCTGTCATGGCCAATGCCGGCCAGGATCTTTCCGTCCAGCGGTTGCCCGGCCTGGGCGCGACGGATCACGATCGTGTAGTTGTGCTCGAAGCGCTGGCGCAGGCCTTTGTCCTCCTGCTTGGCTGAGCGCAGGTCGAACAGGCCGGTGGCAATGGCCGCGATCTTCACGCCTTCGTGGCTGTACAAGCCCATCAATGCCTCCACCCATGCGTCAGCGCTCGCTGGCAGGCCAAACGCCTCAGGTCCAGGCGTGCACCAGCCTATGAACTGGCCGACGCTTGGAGCGAACGGTGAGCCGCTCTTGCGGCACTGCTCGATTCCAAAACGGATCTGCTCAAGCGTGCGGATGCCAGCTGCCATGAAACCCATCGTCCAGTTGCGCATCGCAGCGGCCTTGGCCTTGTCGTCAGGCCATGCCTGCTTGTGCGCGGGGAAGATGGCCTGCAGCTGGCGGAACAGGCGCTCGACCACTTCACCGGTGGCGTCATCCACAACGCCCAGCTGTGTGCCGGCCTGCACCGGGGCCTGATAAGGCGCTGAGGTGCCCAGAGCCCGCGAGGCACCTGGGATCAGCTGAGTGACGTTCTTCATAGGTCATCACTCGTATCGGTGCGCCACGACTTGTCGTAGAAGTCAGGGCCGGCCTGGCGCTGGGCAGATGCCTTGGCGCCCGGCAGGACCTTCTCAGGGAACAGGCCGGTCCAGCCGTTGCTGATGGACTGGTTGATCACTGCATCAGCGTCGTGGTGGCCTGCCAGTGTCTTTGCTTGGCGGGCGCAGGTGGTCGCTGTAAGGGTCTTGCGGATCTCCTTGCGGTGCTGGCACCAGTCAGCCCACGCGGTAGCGCTGACATTGGCTGGCTTGGCAGTCAGCGGGTCGAATTTCTCAGCCTTCGCTTTTTTGCGAGAGGGAGCGTCAGCGACCGGCTCTTTTACTGGTTCAATGACTGGTTCAAAAGAGTGACTGGTTCTGGTGCTTTCTGGGCCTACAGGGGGTGTAGGCTGTGTGCCTACACCTGTGCTTTTTGGGCCTACAGGTGTGCTGTTTGTGCCTACCCCCCCGAGGGTCAGAAAATAGAGGTTTGACGAGTTACCTTTTGGGCCGTCGCGGTTCTCAATTCTCAGCAGACGCTGCTCTTCCAGGTTCTTGATGTGGCGGCGAACAGTGCTACGGTCGATCTCGCACTGGTCAGCGATGTGCTGGTATGAAGGCCAGCATTCGCCCATATCGTTAGCGTTGTCGGCCAGCTTGATGAGGACGAGCTTGCGCAATGGGTTGCCCACTCTGGTCTTCATGGCTTTGACCATTAGTTCCATGCTCATTGCCGCATCTCCAACTGGTACTGAGCCCACAGACCGGCAATCCAGGTGACGCCCTTAGACGTGAATTTGGCTTGGTTGAATGCGTGCCCGCCGTCAGTGGTGCCGGTCTTCACTTCAAAGCGGCCAGCGTCGACGTGGTTCTGGTAGGCCTGCCATTCGCCGCCCATGCGGTACATGATCCGGCGATCAAGCAGGAACTCGCGGAACCGGGCCTCATTAGCACCCAGCAGCTTGGCGGTTTGGCGGAAGCCCTTCAGGCCGGTCGATTCGACGTACTTGTCAACGAACTCGGCCTTGGGGGCTGCGATGGCCAGGGCCTGATTGGCTGCCTGCTGGAGTTCGAACTGTTCCGCCCAGGCGCGCGCGGCGGCTGCGGGGTTGGAGAAGTCGGGAAGCGTACCGACGATTCGGCCACCTTCCAGCTCGCGCCAGCGCTTGATAACAGCCATGCGCATTGCAGCGCTGTAGCCGGTGAGGAGGCAGTCGGTATGCTCCCGGTCAAGTAGGTACTCGGTCTGAGTGCGGTTTTGACCGTCGAGATAGGTGCATCCATAAATGGATGGATCTTCCTGGAGGTCTACGAGCATCTTTTCGATGTCGCGCTTCACATGAAAGTGTTGCTTGCCAGTCAGTTCGGCAATTTCACGCGATGACATCGTGCGCGCCACGTTTTGCGAAGGTGCAATTTCGTGGCGCGGACGGTCAGAGTTGACGACGTGTTGGGAAGTGGGCATTATTCGCTCCAGTACGTTGTTGCAAGCGTTGTAAAAAGAGCCGGGATTGCCCCCCGGCTTTTTTGTGCCTGCGATTTGGTGGTTGGGTTGTTCATTCAGCAGTTCCTCAAGAGTCCCTCAGGGGCTAATCAGCCCTTCTCCCTATTGACCTGACCTTTCCCCTGCTCGGGGGTGGTCGTGACATCCGGTCCAATTCCTTGTTGATGATTTTTGCTGCCAGCTCTTCGGGGGATATCCCTTCCCGCTCCGCCAGAAGCTCCAAATTGCTCAGTCCGATCCCGTCAAGCTGGACATCCAGCTGTTTTCTTTCAGGCACAGGGCCTCCTCGGCAACTTCAGGCCACATCAGTCTTTGCGGTAAGCTCTTCCATCATCTGGTTCAGCCCGCGCTCGAGGATCTCGCGAGCCAAAACGGCTTTCTGCGTGCGCTGATACCTGGCCATGGCGGTCAGCAGGTCGTCGGCCACCTCATCCAGGCGGACTTTGGTGGGCTTGTCGTGCATGTGGCTCGGGTCAAAGTGCATCGTTTTTCTCCAGTGGCTGATGAATGGGTTTAGGCGGCAGAAAGCTCTGGCCAGATCTGACGCCAGTCTTCCGGGCGTAAATCTCGCCTGGTCACGGCGCCGTTGGTGGCGGACTCGGTGCGGACAGCTATTTCTGCGGATGCAGTCTTGTGCCCATAAGCGATAAGTCGGAGGTAGGCGCGAGTTGTGCCGGTGTCCTGAACCTGCGCATCGGTTGCCGTTTTCAGCCAGGCAAGCAGGCTTTGATTTTTGCTCCGCATCGGGAACCTCCGTATAGATGTACGGATTATTACCCGCAGGTAATGATCAAAGCAATACCCATAGGTAATTTACCCTGCGGTAACAGGCGGCGATCATTGGGGAATGGATATTTCAGAAATTAGGCGAATCAACCTTCAGCACCTAACCGATACTCAATTCGGTGGTGTGAAGGCTAAAATTGCAGCGAAGCTTGAGCGTGAAGCGAGCTACATTGCGCGATGCTTGTCGCTTACGGTTGCCCCGGAGAATCGCAAGAAGATTGGTGAGGATTTTGCGCGCCATATCGAGGAAAGGCTCGGCCTGGAACGGTATGCTCTTGATAGCCCATCACTTAACGCCGGCAAGCGTGACGATGCAGGTGGCGGCGTAGCCTCATCCGCACCAGAACCATCCAACGTTGCGATGATCGCCCAGCCAGAGCAGATGTACCGCTACCCGGTCGTGAGCTGGGTAACTGCGGGCACCTGGTCTGAAGCGGTCCAGCCATTTCCGGATGGATTCTCAGATCGGTACGACATTTCGGACTACAAGGCGAAAGGCCCGGCGTTCTGGTTGGAGGTCAAAGGCGATTCGATGACGTCCACGTCCGCCCCTTCTATCCCTGAAGGTTCGCAGATCCTGGTCGATACAGAGGCTGACGTTCGCCCGGGCAAGCTTGTGATCGCGAAGCTGGCCGACAGCAATGAGGCGACATTCAAGAAGCTGGTGGAGGACGGCGGGGTCAGATACCTGAAGCCGCTGAACCCGGCGTACCCCACTGTGCAGTGCTCGGATGATTGCAAGATCATTGGTGTGGTGGTCAGGTCGCTAACGAAATTTGCCTAACCGCCTGGTTGATCGGGCGCATCATGGGTTTGTAGGGAAAATCGCATTCAAGGGAGATGGTGATGCCAGATACAGATGATCAGCATGAAGCCAACAGGCGCAGGATAAAGGCATTCAAGATTCCTCAAGACGCGCTGCTTGGGTATCTCGATAGAATGAGGCCGGGACGAGCCTGTGAGTTCTGCAAGGTAGGTCTTTATGAGGTTGCTCCTCACCCATCGTCCGAGGGCGTTGCCGGTATTGTCGCCACGCCAGTGCCGGACATCCAAAACATAGGCGCGTGGTTCTACGTTGTGACCTGCAATAACTGCGGCGATTCTAGATTCTTCCACGTTCACAAAGCGCTGGCTGCCATGAGATCGGACCATTAATGGGCGCCGCGCTGAGTTCGTATGAATTTTATGATTATTTCCCCGATGAGCCGGAATCAAATTGGGCGCAGCCTGCTTTGTCGTTTTTTGTAAATTCTGGCAACGTAGATGTGTCAATTGACACCGCCACCTATCAGGATCAACCAGACACTTATGTGTATACTGGTAACCGAACACACGGAAGAATCACCATCATGAGCGCATTCAGAAAAGATCTGTTTGTATCCGTCACGCTACCAGTGCTTATTGCTGCAATAGCCTCCGTAAGCGTGGGATGGGCTGCCTATGCTCATATTGACACGAAGCTTGATGCCGCCAGAGCGGACTCATCCAGCAGTGTTGATCATCTTGGGGATACGCTCAGGATTGAGCTTCGCGCCGATCGTGATGCCCGAGCCAAAGAGTTTGAAGCTCTTCGACTAGAGATGAGGGAAGATAGAAAGGACACACGCGATGCTATAAAGGAGCTAATCAACCGCTCATAGCCTCGATCTAACAAGTAGATTCCTCCTAAAGCCCGGCCCTAGCGCCGGGCTTTTTCGTTCCATCCCTTCTAAGCCCTCTCCCGCTGGCCAGGACTGAGGTGTCGATGCTTCAGCTCATCCTTGAGCTCCAACACCAGCGCTGCGATGGCGCGACTCGAACCAAGTCCTGACGCATCTACACCGGTAACCGTAAGCTCTTCCTTTTCCGTGTTCTGACTAAATATCTGAATGGTCAACGAGCCATCTGGGACGTTGATGCAGATGCATTTCATCGGCAGAAACGCTTGCTCAATTATGTGCCGCAGCTCCAGGCTCGAAATCATACCGCCACCTCCTTTTTGGGTGTTCAGGGGTTGTGAGTCTTTAGAACCGCCTGAATTTATGACGTTCCTAGAATTTCCACTTGTAGCGTAGACCTGGTTTACCGATCTGACACAGCCCGCCACTGAGCGGGCTTTTTTGTGGGCGCGTGAAAAAAGATTACCTACAGGTATTGACGCTATGAGTTACCTACAGGTAATGTTCACCCATCGAGACGCGAAACAGCCCCTCAACAGGCCCAGCGGATCGAACCGCTCTTTAACAGCCTGCGCAACAAACAACAGACCGCATTGCCTCTACCGGCGACCGGCGATCAGACAGCCCCGAAAGGCTGCCCACGACAGGGAGAACCCTGTACGGCTGACGATGGTGAAACGCCAGAACCGAGTGAATGACCCGGCAAGCAATGCGCCCCGCGAATCCCAGCGGCAGAAGGGAGAGACAACTATCGCTTACGCAGCAAACCGCGATCGACGCCAGTAGCGGGTCGCGGTGCAATACCAGATTTCACTGGCTGGCCTTGGCGACAGGGCCAGACGGGAAATCGACGAACAACGGAGCAAGGCGAGATGAAACGACTTCAGCAGACGCTCTGCACGAAAACCGACAACTTCAGCTACACCGTCGTCGGCGAAGGAGCACCGATTTACCACGTAGACAGCTCGGGCTACCTGAGTGAACGAGGTAAAGAGATTGGTAAATTCTGCCTCGGTGACAATCAGTGGCATCTGAGAATTGACGGGGTGATCGTAGATTCTGGGCCAGAAAACGGGATGTTCTATCTGCCTGAATTTGAGATGCGAGCCCTGACAGCGCTGATCAATAAGGATTGAACAAACAGCGCCAGCGTCAGCCTGACGAAAACTGCCCGATCCCTGTCATAGCGCCAAGCTGCATCGGTCTGCACTCAGCGATAGCTCAGCCAGGAAGAGCGCCTTGACTGGGAGCCATGCCGGGTTCGAATCCCGACCTGAGTGCAGACCGATGCGGATGAGTACACACCGCGAAAGCGGCCCCCTGCATCACCACAACAAAGCAGATGAATGCGCAGGCTGATGCGCAAGCCCAGACTCGCTGATGAGCTACTGAGTCCTAGATGAGTTAGGCCGTCATGCCGGGATCAGCTCCGGCCATCTGCACCCTCCCACACCCCGAACCTCTCCGACTGAACCCTCTCGGTGCCTGTATGGCCTCTATCCGTTCTTGAGTGTTCAGTCGAAGGGGTTCACCACTCGGCAAGAGGAAATGACATGAACGACGAACACAGCCATATGGCATGCGAGTCGATATCCCACCACGCGCAGCAGAGCTTTTCGGCAATTGCTGATTATCAGACCGAGCCGTCGGTTCTCTACCGCCCAACTCTGAGTGTCGATGGCAATCAGTGGTGCGCGCTGTACGGGGAAGACCTGCAATCTGGCGTGGCGGGCTTTGGCGATACCCCAGCGCTGGCGATGATCGACTTCAACAAGAACTGGAACATACCCCTGCGCAATTCGCCAAGCGGTATTGCCCTGGCTGCAAAGAACGCTGCCAGCACCGCATAACCCAGACCCTGGAGGCAATCATGAACGCAGCAGCAAAGGTGTTGCCTCCTACAGGCACGCCGCATATCGCGCTTACCAACCCCCAGCGACTCTGGGTCGAGAACAGCTCAGACCTGCTGATTCACGGCTCTGACATCAGGGTCAAGCGGCGCGGACATCCCGAGCGGTCGGTGACTCACGCGGAGTACCTGACCGCCCTGCAGGATCGCCTGAACCAGCGCCAGATCGACGGTGAAGACCGGGAAGACCTGTTTGCACAGCTGGTGCTGGCCAACTTCTTCGGCAGGGCCAGCGGCTCTCTGGCGGGTTACCTGATCGGCACCGGTCACCCGCGCGGCAAGCTGTTTGAAATTGCAGAGGGCCTTTTGCGGCCCCTTGCGGCAGACGGTGTCATTGCTGACTTTGAGGACGCAGACCTGTGAGCCCGCACATCCTCATCGACAAGATGCTCGACGCCATAGGCGAATACGACAGCCTCGACCCTTCCGGGGTTGAGGCTATAGCCCAGATCACCGCCCACTTCATGAGTGGCGCCATCACCCTCGAAGAATTCAACCATTACTGCGCCCGTCAGCGGAAAGCTGTTCTGTGTGCGCCAAGGAGAGCGGCATGAAGATTGACTGGAGTAAGGCGCCCGTTGGAACCACCGGCGCCATGGTTGCTGACTTCAATGGCGCGACCGTGAAGCGAGGCGAAATAGAGTGGATTCCATCCAGTATCACACCGAAAGGCCAATACCAAGTAGGTGCTGGGGCTTGGGTTTATCACGAGGCACCTCAGCAGTGGGATGGCAAAGGCCTGCCGCCTGTTGGTACTGAGGTTGAGGTTCATCGCGGCAAATGCGTCTGGATAGAGAAGGATGAATGGCAGATAGGAAAAACAGCGAAGGTTATGTCCTCGTTTGAAAATTCTTTTGAATTAGGCATGGCCGCTATTCAGTTTGAGTCTGGCCACTGCGAATGCATTCTTGCCGAATGCCTGCGCCCAATCCGCACTGCCGAGCAGATCGAGGAGGATCAGAAAAAGCAGGAGGTTAAGGAATTGATGATCATTTTGGGCTCCGTGGAATCCGCCGCTTACAAAGACATCGCCATCGCGATCCAGCAGGCGAATTTCCGCAAGCAGGTGCCGCAATGAGCCAGCCCATCGTGAAATCGCTGATCGACGAGCAGCTCGACGAGGCGAAAGCCCGCGCTCACGTACGTGGAACGATCACCTACCCATGCGGCATGCGAGTTGCAGACCTGCCCTGCCCGATAAAAGCCGACTGGCTGAAGCGTCGGCCGGTGGGTGCGCGGTCATGACCCGCAAGCAGCGACAGCTGCGCATCCATACCTGGCGAGGCTCATTCGTCGTCCTGACCCTCGTTACCGCTTGGATGCTCGCCAGCGCCTACGCATCGCACATCACGCAGTAACCCCTTCCCTATTCAATCGCAGCGCCCCGGCAACGGCATGGCGCAAGGAGCAACCATGTCTGAAGCACAGCAAGTCATCACGATTGACGACATCAGCGCCGACAACGCGCCGGCAATCTACGTCGCTGGCGGCCTGAACCAGTTTCTCCAGGCTGTCACCGCCAAGGTCACCGCTGAGGTGCCGGATCTTAGCACCCGAAAAGGTCGTGATCGCATCGCATCGCTGGCTGCCACGGTCAGCAAGTCGAAGACCGCCGTCGAGAAGCCCGGCCGGGATTACCTGAAACGCCTGAAAGAAATGCCCAAGGTCGTCGAGACTGAGTTGCGCGAGTTCGTCACCAAGATGGACGCCCTGCGTGACGCTACCCGAAAGCCGCTGACTGACTGGGAGGAAGCGAACGACAGGCGGATCGACGCACACAACGACGGAATCCAGCGCATCAAGGATCTGGCTGTGTTCGCAGAAACGCCCAGCGCCGCAAATGTCGCGCAGATCATCGCCGATCTGGAGCTGGTTGAAATCAACGACAGTTGGGAAGAGTTCCTGGCGGAAGCGGCCCAGGCCAAAGACCGGTCTCTGGCATCCCTGCGCACCCTGCTGGCAGACCGCACCAAGCACGAAGCGGAGCTGGCAGAGATCGCCAAATTCAATGCCGAAAAGGCTGAGCGCGAGCAGAGAGAGCGTGACGCGGAGATTGCCCGGCAAGCTGTAGAGCGGGCGCAGCGGGAGGCCGAGCAGAAAGCCCAGGCCGAGCGCGAAGCTGCTGCACGGCGTGAGCAGGAATTGAAAGACCAGGCCGAGCGCCAGCGCTTGCAGATCAAACTGCAGGAAGAGCAGGCAGAACGCCAGAAGCTTCAGGCCGAGCAAGACCGCATCGCAGGCATGCAGCGTGCCGAGCAGGAGCGCCTCGCCGCCGAGCAGCGTCAAGCGGAGGCTGTGGAGCGCGCACGACTTGCCGAGGTGAAGCGCCAGGAAGACGCCAAGGCCGAAGAACTGCGCCAGCAAAAAGCCCGCGAAGACGACAAGGCGCACAAGGCTTCGATCAACCGCGCTGCACTGGAAGCATTCATTGCGGGTGGCATGCCGGAAGAATGCGCACGCCAAGCGGTCACCCTGATCGCTCGGCGCAAGATTCCAGCGGTATCCATTCAATACTGAGGTCGATATGAGCACATCAGCCCTGGCCGAGCGCAACGATGCTCGGCAGGTCGCCAGCCCGGCGACCACCAACGAATCAACCGCGATGCTGACAATGATCCAGCGCGCCGCGACCGACCCGGCATTCGATGCAGACAAGATGCAGAAGATGATGGAAATGTACGAGCGCCACACGGATCGGACCGCCGCCGCAGCCTTCAATGCTGCGATGGTGCGAGCGCAATCAGAAATTGGCCCTGTATTTCGCGACAAGTTCAACGCTCAGACGAACAGCTCTTACGCAGCGCTTGAGTCGATTGATCGAAAAATCTCCCCGGTTTACACGCTTCACGGTTTTTCTCTTTCGTTCGGTACTGGAGACAGCCCTTTAGTTGGCCATATCCGCACCGTATGCGACTGCATGCATGAAGCCGGTCATACGAAGACGTATCACGTCGATCTTCCTATTGATGCTGCTGGCATAAAGGGAAGTGTAAATAAAACCGGCGTGCATGCCAGCGGTTCGACGTTCAGCTATGCCCGCCGCTACCTGACCATGATGATCTTCAACGTCGTTCTGACGAATGAGGACAATGACGGGAATGGCGACGGCGACCAGCCGCCAAGCATCGGCGAATTGATGAATGAGTGGATTCCAAAGGCTTACGCCGCTGAGAACACAGAGGCCTTGACCGCCGTATGGCGGGCTGGCGTTCAGTGCTCTCAAGCCCTCAAAGCCACCGACAGTAAAGCGGCGACCGAGCTTTATGAGGCATTGAAGGTTGCCGTAACGACTCGCGGGCAGCAGTTCAGCGCGCCCCATCAAGCAGGAGCAGCAGCATGATCATCGTCAATTGCACACAGGGATCGCCTGAGTGGCTGCAAGCCCGCGCCGGAGTTATCACCGCAAGCATGTTCAGCACGGCGCGCGCCAAGGTGAACGGGCTGAACGCTCAGCAAAAGAAATATGTCGACGCCATCCTGTCTGGTCGAAGCGAGGCAAAAGCTATCGAACTGGCTGGCTACAAGGCCGGGCCGAAAGCGGAAGTTGTGCAACGGGCCTTGGATGGCGAAACGGTTGGCGAGCCATCCGGTGCTGCGCTGACCTACGCTTTTGAGCTTGCAGTTGAGCGGATCGGCGGTGCGCCGCTGGATGGCGGATTCGAAACATGGCATATGCGCCGAGGCCACGAACTGGAGCCCGAGGCGCGCATGGAGCATGAAATTCAGACCGGCCTCATCGTCCAGCAGGTTGGCCTTGTTAAGACGGATGACGGCGCGTTCGGCGCAAGTGCCGACGGGTTCATCGGCGAAGATGGCGGCTCGGAATACAAATGCTTCCTGGCGCCCGAAAAGCTCCGGTCATTCCATATCGACAACGACGCCAGCGAAGTGATTGACCAGGTGCAGGGTTGCATGTGGATAACTGGTAAGAAGTGGTGGCACATCGGGATGTATTGCCCCCTGCTCCGCCCGGTCGGACGCCAGCTTTGGCTGAAAGAGCTTAAGCGCGACGACGATTACATCGAAAAGCTTGAAGAGGACCTCTGGGAATTCAAGCTGTTGGTTGATGGTTACGAGAAGCAACTGAGGAGTAAGGCAGCATGATCGCTACCGAACTGAGTGCCATCCAGGCCAACAGCATCAAATCCTACGAACTGTCCCAGTCCGTGAACGAGTTCCAACGCAGTGGCGGTCAGGTGCGCGACCTAGGCTCATTCCGGGTTGCGCCGAGGCCTCCGCGCAAAGAGCCGCCTCCCCGCAAGCCCCGCTATAACGGCGCTGATCACCGGAAGTACGTCAACGAAGAGTATGACCTGAAGCTGCTTAAGCAGATTGAAGGGATGCGCGACCTGGGCGTAAGCCATTTCAAGGCCGAGAAGCTGACCGGAATCAACCGCACCGTCATCAGGCGAATCGTTCAGAAGTACGGCCTGGACTACCCCAGCAGCCCGGCGAAATGAAGCGCCTTCAAAGCCGCGCCCGCCACGGCAGGCGCCAGCAATACATTCACTTGCCGCCCAGCGGCTACACGGAGCTGATCAATGGCCCTGACCCAGAATCAGCGGGACAAGCGGACGGCGCTCAAGCGGCAGAAGGCAAAGGAAGAGGAATTGCGGCTCAGGGTTCGGCCCGGCACCAAGCAGGCGCTGGCTGAGCTGATGGAGTGGGCAGGCATCGAGGAACAGGGCGAGGCGCTGACCCTGATGATTCACCACCTGCACAGGCTCGGAGCGGTCCGCGCGCTGCCGCTGCTTGAGGTTCCGCGCCACGAAATCACAGTGTCGAAAATCGTGGCGCTGGAGTTTCACCGCAAGAGCATGCTGATGATTCAAAAAGATCCGGGCGACGAGGTAGTTTCGCCAACTTAAAGCTTCCTGAAACTCAGCGTCGTTCCTTGCGGCGGATAGATCGACATGCTGTCGCGAACCTCGTACTGGGCGATAACATTTCCCTCTGCATCCGTTTCATCATAGAAATCGATATCTGTGTCGCGCCCTTTGCGTTGCTCTGACTTGGAGCCAGTATGTTTGAGGCCGTGGCCATCTGGAATACCTATCAGCTTTCTGTGTTCTGCACTCATTTCTAACCATCCTTTGATCCGGCCCCATGCCGGTCATTACCTATAGCTCACCCCCAACCAATTTGCCACCACCGGACACGGAGGGCGGCGCATGCATGGAGAAACGCCATGAGCCAGTTTTACCTGCAGGACAGCCGAAGCCATGTAGGCGACGGATTGACGTTCTGGGCGCTGGGCGGCGGTTACACGACCAACCTGGATAAAGCCGAGCTGTTCACACTGAAACAGGCCAGAGGGAATAGGGACACAGATATCCCGTGGCCGAAAGCCTATATTGACGAGCGCGCATCTCGGCGTCGATCATCAGTACATCAGAAAATCCGACGTGAAAGCACAGCCTACTGAGGGGTGTCAGTGCGTTTTGCAGATACAGAACCGATGGAACGGCAACGACATTTTTTTTGCCAGGTGGCCCATCGGTGGGACTGACCGACTTGAACTGGCGCACCGGTTGACGCTAGAGGCCGCTATCGCGATCGGCGACGATTCGCTGACTATCTGGCCACTCGATTACATTGTCTCGCGCGTCCGGCGCTTGGTTCATCGGCAAGATGTGGACCTGAAACAAGCTCTGCGCGGCACCGGCATCACGCCACCGAAGCCGCGACGCATCCGCAAACAGGTATTCAACTGTCAGGGCTGCGGTCGATTCATCGCGGTCGCTGATTGCTACTTGTCCGATTGCCAAAATTGCGGCGCGGATAACCACCCTTAACACCCACCCTCACCTATTGCGCTGAACGCCTTGGCAGGCGGGCGGCCGCCTGGAGTATCTCATGAGCACATTTGCTGTATTTGGCATGACCATGGCTTGGGCGCTGTCCGAGGCCAGAAAGAAAACCCCGACCACTAGAGCCAACCCAAAGACGGGCGGACCACCAATAGAGCTGACCCTCGAAGAGTGGATGGTCAAGGTTGAGCGCAATGCCGAGCACATAATGGCCGGCGCTGAGATGCGGCAGCTCAGCCCTGCGTTCGACGCCCCCCAGTTCGCCCGCCAGTTTGTAGAGCTGGCCAGAAAGTCAGGGCGCTGCCGAGATCTGAAGATCCGGGCTCGACATGCTCTTGTCGATGCCCAAGGTGAGCCGCTACTGCACAAGAAAACAAAAGCTCCGCGCATAGGCTGGCAGGACTACAGCGAGTCAACAGTTGCTAAGTCGGACGCAGCAGCATGACCTCAGCCCACCGCGCCACAACGCTACAGCCCAGCCCTGCCCCGTGGTTCGCCGTAAAGAGCAAATGCGATATCTGCGGCAAGTGCCGCTCCCACGGAAACCACAAGGCCTGCTCCAAAGCGCGTCAGGCCCGTTATGCGCAGAGCGCGAAGGAGCCCAAATCATGAGCAACGAACCGAACGACGTGCGAGTGTCGCGTGAGCTGCTGGAGCGTATGCGTCAGCGCCTGATTGAACTTAATCAGATAGCTGACTTCGGGCCCGAGTTATTCGAGATTCTTAATCGTCGCGCCCAGCCAGCCGATCAGCAGGGCAAGACCGAGCGCAACCAATGCGATGGATGTCAGGCAGGAATACCAATCATCCGAGGATGCCACCGCATGGGTAAGCCAAGCGGTTATTCAGACCTGATGAGCTGCACGGCAAAGCTCTACAGCCACGCCCAGCCCGCCACGGCGAAGGTGGTGCTGCCTGAGCGACGCGACGAAGATCCAAGCCAGTCTGATGCCGATTATAATTCGGACTGCGGCTGGAACGCCTGCCTTGATAAAGTCGCCAAGCTGAACGGTGGGCAGACATGACCAGCAAGCCAATCTGCTGGCGTACAGCGGCCCAGGCAGTGCCGAAACAACCTAGTATCACCGCCGAAAGGCCGATACTTGAACTCATAAAGCGCTTCTCCAAGGGTTTGACAGGGCCTCACTTTTGCCCTGTGCGCCCGAACACCCCGCAGTAACTACCCCCTCTCAATCAATTCAATGTCAGCCGCGTGTGCGGCAAGGACGAAGTTATGCCCGAAGAAAAGTTGATAGGCCCCGTCGAAGTCACTCGCGACGAGTACGGCTACTGGTATCACCCAGACATTCCTGATTTCGATGAAGACCATGCCGCCTACAAAGCCTGGCTTGATGGTCAGCATCTGATGGTGGTCGGCTGGCACATGGACTCCGACCTTGAATCGCACCCCTACTGGGAGGAAGACGCAGCCAACTGCCTCGGCTGGGAGCCTGAAAAACCACCGGCCTACGACTGGTTCATGCTCGGAATTTTCGATACCGAAGATGGCCCATATGTGCAGTGGGCGCGGCGGGTGGTGACGCCATGAGCCAAGCCAAGGAAAGACCGATCCTCTTCAGCGCGCCGATGGTGCGTGCCATCCTGGAAGGCCGGAAGACGGTCACGCGGCGAGCCTGCAAGCCTCAGCCAAGCCCAAATGCTCACACTACAAGTGCTGAAGGCTCGCCTATGACTTCGTGGTGGGAGACCGGCAAAGATATCGTGCGCTGCCCGTATGGCCAACCCGGCGACCGTCTATGGGTGCGAGAGGCTTGGCAGGCTGACGCCCAGGTAAATGATGTCGCGCCGCGAGAGCTGAGTCACGGTGAGCCGATCCAGTACCCGGCAGATGGCGCCTCAAGGCAAACGGGATGCTCGATGATCACGCCGGGGAAAACTCGGCCATCCATCCACATGCCGCGCTGGGTAAGCCGCATTCTTCTGGAAATCACCGACGTGCGGGTCGAGCGCCTGCAAGAAATTTCCCGCAGCGACATCCGGGCGGAAGGATTGGAATGCCCGCCAGAACTGGCGAGCGACGACGTATCGCCGAATTATCGCGACTGGTATCCCGCTGCGTGGCGGGAACTGTGGGAATCAATCAACGGTGCCGACTCCTGGAATAGCAACCCTTGGGTCTGGGTCGTCGAGTTCAAGCGCGTGAGGACCTGAGCCTACCGCACCATGAAAATCAGCTCTCCTCTGTCAGTCATAGCCATGCCGTACTTGAGCCGGCCCAGGTACTGCTCGTGCATTGAGTAGACCCGGTCATCGATGATTCTGAATATGAGCGTCCTGCCCGACCATATGTTGCCGTCAGCGCCGCGCCGACCCAGCTTGGCGTTATACGGCCCGTAAACCTCGTTCGTGGCTGTGGTGCATTCCATGACCTCTCCTTGGTGCTGCACCAGCTCCTGCTGGCTGCGTGGACCATAGCAGTGATTGGTAGCACCTGCCCGATATCCCCTTCCCTACAGAGCCTGCCGGTGATCGGCGGGCGAGGATTCGCTATGCGCAATGAAAAAATTGTGATGTTCAATTCCCCAGAAGCGGCCAGTTTTCAAACCGTTAGCGGCTGGGTCGACTCAAACGGTAGGTTCTGGGGTCAGGACGAAGATCAGGCACGCTACTGCGGATCGACGCACCGGCACTGCAAAAACAATCCAGCGCACCCGATCCACGAAACGAACAGCTATTGCAAAGTCTGCAGAGAGGAGCGCATGGATGAGCGTTTCTTGAAGATGGAGATCAAAGATTGGGCGGACGAGCCGCTGGTTATATACGACGGCGACACATATTTCTTTGACTCGGACGCACTCCGGGATTACCTGCTTGAGTCCGACGAAGATCCTGAGAACGTTCGGCTTTGCATATGCGAGCCGAATATGCCTCGCGAAATCGACCCGGCAGATTACTTTTGCGACGACCTGCCAGAAGATGGCGAGCTGAACGACGACCAGCTGATGGCTGCGTTCGATCTGGTTAACGAGATGATCCGCAAGTCCGGGCCTTTATCTTGGTCTCAAGGCGGTTATGTCGCGCGCCTTCCCCCCGAGTTCATCGCAGAAATCAAAGCTCAGCGGGCCACCGCCGAATAACCCTTTCCGCCGCCCAGCGCGGCCCGGAGCAGTACCTCTATGGCAAACAAATCTGCCAACAAGCTCCCGCTCGCACCGCGCTTTATTCGAGCGGGAGAGGCACCAGCTTACCTGAGCATGAACCTTGCTCTATTCAACCTGATCGTCCGGCCCTTCGTGAACGAATTCCCCATCGGCGAGCGCGGCGTCGGTTTTGACCGGCAGGAACTCGATGAATGGGCGTCGTCCTATGTGGCCGCCAAAGCGATTGATAAAAAAGGCGCGCCGGAGCAACAATTGCCCCGCAGCGAGCGCCAGAAAGGAGATACACAATGGCGCGAAAAACGATCACCGGGCTCTCCCAAAGGAAAGGGCTCTGGCATATCGACAAGAAAATCAACGGCGAGCGACTTTACGAATCTACTGGCACAGCTGACCGACAAGAAGCGGAGCGCTACCTGATACACCGGCTTGAGCAGATCCGGCAGCAGAAGGTCTACGGGGTGCGTCAGGTGAAGACCTGGCGCGATGCCGCGATGAAGTTCCTGGTGGAGATCAAGGATCAACCGTCCTTCAAACTGTCCGCTCATCACCTTTCGCAACTTGATCCATTCATTGGCGATATGCCGCTGACTCATATTGATGATCAGGCTCTTGAGCCATTCATCAAGGACAGGCTAGCGACCAAGAAGCTGGCGGACGGAAAGGTCAAAAAAGGAGTTAGCAACAGGACGGTGAACATCTCGATTGAGCGGGTGGTTCGGGTGTTGTCGTTATGTGCCAGGAAGTGGCGAGACGATGAGCGAAGGCCGTGGCTGGATAGCGTGCCGATGCTCACGAAGCTGGAAGAGAAGAAATCGAGCCGCAAGCCATACCCGATGTCATGGGAAGAGCAGTCGATACTTTTCGGGGAGTTGCCGGCACATCTGCAAACGATGGCTCTGTTCAAAGTGAACACAGGATGTCGCGAGCAGGAGGTCTGCAAATTGCGGTGGGATTGGGAGATTTCGGTACCGGAGCTTGAAACGAGCGTGTTTCTGATCCCGGCTGATTTCGGCGGCCGCCACGCACGGTCAGGTGTGAAAAACGGTGATGAGCGACTGGTGGTACTCAACAGCGTGGCAAGGTCGATCATCGAGAAGCAGCGTGGCGTAAACAAGGACTGGGTGTTCCCTTTCAACGACACAGCAATGCATCGGATGAACGACACAGCATGGAAGAAGGCCCGGGTGCGCGCGGCGAAACTCTGGCAGGAGAAAAACCTTCGCCCGGCGCATCCAGGTTACCTTTCAATAAGGATTCACGACTTGAAGCATTCCTTTGGTCGTCGCCTGCGCGCTGCGGGTGTAACAGAGGAAGATCGGAAGGCCCTGCTCGGCCACAAGAACGGCAGCATCACAAGTCACTACTCGGGCGCTGAGCTTGGGCATTTGATTGAGGCTGCGAACATGGTATCAGCAACCGACTCGCGCGGCCCGGTTCTGACAATTTTGAAAAGGAGGCAGGCATGAAAAACCTACGAGTCACGCAAAAGTCACGCGCATGAAAAAGGCCAATGCTGCGAATATTGGCCTAACTCATTGAATTATATGGTCGGGACGGAGTGATTCGAACACTCGACCCCTAGCACCCCATGCTAGTGCGCTACCGGACTGCGCTACGCCCCGACTAGGCGTGTATCTGTTTTGCAACGTGCGAAAACGTTGAGGAATATACCCTAAGCATTTGAATTTTGGAAGTATCCTGACTGCTCAATTACGCCTTGAGCATGACGAGTACGTCTTCCAGCTCGGCAATCATCTCCCGAATCATCTGCTTGTACTGCTGAGTATCATCCTTCGGTTCACCGCTGGTGAGACGAAGTCGGGCGCCACCGATGGTGAAGCCCTGATCGTAGAGCAGGCCGCGGATCTGGCGGATCATCAGCACGTCCTGGCGCTGATAATACCGACGGTTTCCGCGCCGCTTGACGGGGTTGAGTTGAGGAAACTCCTGCTCCCAATAACGCAGAACGTGCGGTTTTACCGCGCAGAGCTCGCTGACCTCACCGATGGTGAAGTAGCGTTTGCCGGGGATCGGCGGCAGCTCGTCGTTATGACTTGGTTCCAGCATATGCCTCAACTCGGGCCTTCAGCTTCTGCCCTGGACGAAAGGTGACCACACGGCGCGCCGTAATCGGAATCTCTTCACCGGTCTTGGGATTTCTCCCAGGCCGCTGGCGCTTGTCTCGAAGGTCGAAGTTGCCGAAACCTGACAACTTCACCTGCTCGTTATCTTCCAGAGCGTGCCTGATTTCTTCAAAAAACAGTTCGACCAGTTCCTTGGCTTCCCGTTTATTCAGGCCCAGCTCTTCGTACAGACGTTCGGCCATCTCAGCTTTCGTCAGAGCCCCCATACGCTACTTCCTTAACGTGGCGTTTAACCTCTCCTCAAGCGAGGTGAGGATAGCAAGTGTCGTTGCGTTTACCTCATCGTCATTAAGAGTGCGTGATGGATGCTGCCAGGTCAAGCCGACTGCAAGGCTTTTTCTATGCGGATCAATGCCTTTACCCTGGTAAACATCAAATAACCTGAGGTCTGTGAGCCACTCGCCTGCATTTTCACGAATAACGTCCAGAACCGCACTGGCCGAAACATCCCGATCAGCCAGCAGTGCCAGGTCGCGGCGCACTTCAGGGAAGCGCGACAGCTCGTGGAATTTCGGCAGACGGCCGGTGGACACTTCCGCCAGAACCAGCTCGAAAACAAACACGGGACGATCAAGCCCCAGGGTTTTCGACAATTCCGGGTGAATGGCGCCCAGGAAACCGACTTCACGGCCATCACGCTCGATGCGAGCCGTCTGACCTGGGTGCAAGGCAGGATGCTGCCCCGGCGTGAAGGTGAACTCGCCCAACGCACCGGCAAAGCCCAGCACGGCTTCAACGTCAGCCTTGACGTCGAAGAAATCGACTGCATCGCGACCTTGCGCCCAGCCTTCAGGCAGGCGGCTGCCGCAGACAACGCCGGCCAGCATCGGCTCTTGCTTCAAGCCGTCGAGCTGACCGACGAAGCGCAGGCCGCTTTCGAACATCCGCACACGATCCTGCTGACGGTTGAGGTTGTGCTGCAGCGCCTTGACCAGACCAGGCCACAGCGAGGCACGCATGGCTGCCATGTCATTGGAGATCGGGTTAGCCAGCAGCAAGGGCTTGGCGCCCGGCGTGAACAGCTCGAACCATTTCGGGTCAATGAAGCTGTAGGTGATCGCTTCCTGATAACCGCGGGCAACCAGCAGGCGGCGCAGCTCAGGCAGATCGCCCTTGGCTTCGGCCTTGGCCTGGGGAGCCAGACGGGCTTGCGGATAGCGGACCGGCAGGCGATTGTAGCCGTACAGACGCGCCAGCTCTTCGATCAGGTCGACTTCAAGGCTGATGTCGAAACGATGACTTGGCACTTCGACACGCCATTTTCCGTCGGCTTCGGCAGTCACAGCCAGGCCGAGACCTGTCAGCAGACGCTCGATTTCGGCGTTTTCGATCACCAGACCGAGCATCTGCTCGACTCGGCTGGCGCGCAACGTAACCGGAGCAATCGATGGCAAATACTGTTTGCTGACCACTTCTGTTATCGGACCAGCCTCACCACCGGTGATTTCCAGCAGCAGGCCAGTCGCCCGCTCCATGGCTTCGCGGGCCAGCTGCCAGTCAACACCACGCTCGTAACGGTGCGAGGCATCGGTGTGCAGACCATAGGAACGCGCCTTGCCAGCCACCGAGATGGTGTCGAAGAAAGCACTTTCCAGGAAGATGTCACGAGTACCGGCAGTTACGCCGCTGTGCTCGCCACCCATGACACCGGCGATTGCCAGCGCGCGCTGGTGGTCGGCAATGACCAAGGTGTCGGCACGCAGGCTGACTTCCTGACCGTCGAGCAGAACGAGCTTCTCGCCCTCCTCGGCCATGCGCACGCGAATCCCGCCGTTGATTTCGGCCAGATCGAACGCGTGCAGAGGCTGACCCAGCTCCAGCATCACGTAGTTGGTGATGTCGACAGCCGCATCGATGCTGCGCACGTCAGAACGACGCAGACGCTCGACCATCCACAGCGGAGTCGGACGCGACAGATCGACGTTGCGGATGACGCGGCCCAGGTAACGCGGGCATGCAGCCGGAGCCAATACTTCGACCGGGCGCACTTCATCGTGCACAGCGCTGACAGCAGCGATCTGCGGACGGGTGACGTCAGTGGCGTACAGCGCACCGACTTCACGCGCCAGACCGGCCACCGACAGGCAGTCGCCACGGTTAGGGGTCAGGTCGACCTCAATGCTGGCGTCATCCAGGTTCAGGTAGACACGAATGTCTTCACCGACTGGCGCATCGGCGGCCAGCTCCATCAGGCCATCATTGCCCTCGCCGGCCTGCAACTCGGCAGCCGAACACAGCATGCCGTTGGACTCGACGCCGCGCAGCTTGGCTTTCTTGATCTTGAAATCGCCCGGAAGCTCGGCGCCGATCATGGCAAATGGAATTTTCAGGCCCGGACGCACGTTTGGCGCACCACAGACAACCTGAAAGGTTTCGCTGCCATTGCTGACCTGACACACACGCAACTTGTCGGCATCGGGATGTTGCTCGGTGCTCAGCACCTCACCCACCACCACGCCGCTGAAAACGCCGGCGGCCAGCGTCACGCTGTCAACCTCAAGACCGGCCATCGACAGACGAGCAACCAGCTCGTCGCGGGAAACCTGCGGGCTTACCCAGCCGCGCAGCCATTGTTCACTGAATTTCATCCTGCTCTCCTGAAAGGTTCGTACGACTTAGCGAAATTGCGCGAGGAACCGCAAATCGTTGTCGAAGAACAGGCGCAAATCATTGACGCCGTAACGCAGCATGGCCAGACGCTCTACGCCCATGCCGAACGCGAAGCCCTGAAACTCTTCAGGATCGATGCCGGACATACGCAGCACGTTCGGGTGGACCATGCCGCAACCCATGACTTCAAGCCAGCCAGTCTGCTTGCAGACACGGCAGCCCTTGCCACTGCACATGACGCATTCCATATCCACTTCTGCCGACGGCTCGGTGAACGGGAAATACGAAGGACGGAAGCGCACGGCCAGCTCTTTCTCGAAGAACACCCGCAGGAATTCTTCGATGGTGCCTTTCAGATCGGCAAAATTGATGTCGCGATCAACCAGCAGACCTTCGATCTGGTGGAACATCGGCGAGTGGGTAATATCGGAGTCGCTGCGGTACACACGGCCTGGGCAGACAATGCGGATCGGCGGCTGTTGCGATTCCATGGTGCGGACCTGTACCGGTGAGGTATGGGTGCGCAGCAGCATGTTCGCATTGAAATAGAAGGTGTCATGCATCGACCGGGCCGGGTGATGGCCTGGGATGTTGAGTGCCTCGAAATTGTGGTAATCGTCTTCGACTTCAGGGCCTTCGGCGATGCCGTAGCCAATGTGCGTGAAGAATTGTTCGATACGTTCCAGAGTACGGGTAATCGGGTGCAGACCACCGGAGGTCTGGCCGCGGCCCGGCAGGGTCACATCGATGCATTCGGCTGCGAGCCTGGCAGTCAGTTCTGCCTGCTCAAACGATGCCTTGCGTGCATTGAGAACCTCTGTGACACGTTCCTTGGCAACGTTGATCAGCGCACCGACTTGCGGACGCTCTTCAGCAGGCAGGTTCCCCAGGGTCTTCATCACCTGAGTCAACTCGCCTTTTTTGCCGAGGTAGTGAACCCGGATTTGCTCCAGGGCATTGATATCTTCGGCGCTTTGCACAGCCTCAAGAGCTTGAGAGACCAGCGCGTCCAGGTTTTCCATGTACAGACTCCAGATACAAAATAGGGGAAGAGCTGAAGGCTCTTCCCCTATTTATGACGTTTAACACCGACCCCGGAGAACCGGGGCAAGTGATTGTCGGGGACTTAGGCCAAGGTGGCTTTAGCTTTCTCGACAATCGCAGCAAACGCCGCTTTTTCGTTCACTGCCAGATCAGCCAGAACCTTACGGTCGATCTCGATGGACGCTTTTTTCAGGCCGGCAATGAAACGGCTGTAGGACAGACCGTTAACACGAGCACCAGCGTTGATACGAGCGATCCACAGAGCGCGGAACTGACGTTTTTTCTGACGACGGTCACGGTAGGCGTATTGGCCTGCCTTGATTACCGCTTGCTTGGCAACACGGAATACGCGTGAACGCGCGCCGTAGTAGCCTTTTGCAAGTTTCAGAATTTTTTTGTGACGCTTACGGGCAATGACGCCACGCTTTACACGAGCCATGAGTTACTTCCTCTATATCTTGATCAAAATTAACGAAGGCGCAGCATGCGCTCGACTTTTGCCACGTCAGACGGATGCAGCAAGCTGCTACCGCGCAATTGACGCTTACGCTTTGTCGACATTTTGGTCAGGATGTGGCTCTTGAAAGCGTGCTTGTGCTTGATGCCGTTGGCGGTTTTCAAAAACCGCTTAGCTGCACCACTTTTAGTCTTCATCTTTGGCATGTTCGGATACTCCGCATTCAGTTGATAAATATAACCGCAAGGCCTGCCGTGCCCTGGTGGTTATTTCTTCTTTTTCGGGGCGATGACCATGATCAGCTGGCGTCCTTCCATCTTAGGATGCTGTTCGACGGAACCGTATTCGAGCAAGTCACCTTCAACCCGCTTCAACAATTCCATACCCAGCTCCTGGTGGGCCATCTCACGACCGCGGAATCTCAACGATACCTTGGCCCTGTCCCCGTCACTCAGGAAACGTACCAGGTTGCGTAGTTTTACCTGGTAATCCCCTTCCTCCGTCCCTGGACGAAACTTGATTTCTTTAACCTGGATCTGCTTCTGGTTCTTCTTCGCTGCAGCAACCTGCTTCTTCTTCTCGAAGATCGATTTGCCGTAATCCATCACACGGCAGACCGGAGGGACTGCGTCGGCAGAAATCTCTACCAGATCCAGCTTCGCCTCTTCGGCAATACGAAGCGCTTCATCAATCGAGACGATGCCAATCTGCTCGCCGTCAGCGCCAATTAAACGAACCTCGCGGGCCGAGATATTTTCATTGATCGGGGCCTTGGGTGCAGCTCGTTTATCTTGTCTCATTTCACGCTTAATAATAATTACTCCGTATCTTGGCGACCACGCCGGGAAACCGCTTGTGCGAGGAATTCAGCGAATTGGGCGACCGGCATCGAGCCAAGGTCAGCGCCTTCACGTGTACGCACAGCGACAGTTTGCATTTCAACCTCCCGATCTCCAATCACGAGGAGATAAGGAACCTTGAGCAAAGTATGCTCACGGATTTTAAAGCCGATCTTTTCATTTCTCAAGTCGGACTTGGCACGAAACCCGCTTTCAGCCAGAGTTTTTTCCACTTCGAGGGCAAAATCGGCCTGTTTGTCAGTGATATTCATGATCACTGCCTGGGTGGGTGCCAGCCAAGCCGGAAACGCGCCTTCGTAATGCTCGATCAGAATTCCGATGAAACGCTCGAAAGACCCGAGAATTGCGCGGTGCAGCATGACCGGATTCTTACGGCTGTTGTCTTCCGACACGTACTCGGCACTCAAGCGGATCGGCAGATTGAAGTCCAGCTGCAAGGTGCCGCACTGCCATACCCGACCGAGACAATCCTTGAGGGAGAACTCGATTTTAGGACCGTAGAACGCGCCCTCGCCCGGCTGCAGGTCATAAGGCAGACCTGCGCTGTCGAGTGCGGAAGCCAGCGCCGATTCGGCACGGTCCCAAAGCTCGTCGGAGCCTACACGCTTTTCAGGGCGAGTGGACAATTTGAGTTCGATATCCTTGAAGCCGAAATCGGCATAGACATCCAGCGTGAGCTTGATGAACGCGGCGGACTCAGCCTGCATCTGGTCTTCGGTACAGAAGATGTGTGCATCGTCCTGAGTGAAGCCACGCACGCGCATGATGCCGTGCAGGGCACCCGACGGCTCGTTACGGTGACAGGCACCGAACTCGGCCAGACGCATCGGCAGCTCGCGGTAGCTCTTCAGGCCCTGATTGAACACCTGCACGTGGCAAGGGCAGTTCATCGGCTTGATCGCGTAGTCGCGGCTTTCGGACTCGGTGGTGAACATGTTGTCGGCGTAGTTGGCCCAGTGCCCGGATTTTTCCCAGAGCGAGCGATCGACCACTTGCGGGGTCTTGATCTCGAGGTAGCCGTTTTCACGCTGCACTTTGCGCATGTACTGCTCGAGCACCTGATACAGGGTCCAGCCCTGTGGGTGCCAGAAGACCATGCCCGGCGCTTCTTCCTGGGTATGGAACAGGCCAAGACGCTTGCCGATCTTGCGATGGTCGCGTTTTTCGGCTTCTTCGATGCGCAGAATGTAGGCCGCCAGCTGCTTCTTGTCAGCCCAGGCAGTGCCGTAGACACGCTGCAGCTGCTCGTTTTTGGCATCGCCACGCCAGTAGGCGCCAGACAGCTTGGTCAGCTTGAATGACTTCAGGAAACGCGTGTTCGGCACGTGCGGACCGCGGCACATGTCGACGTATTCTTCGTGGTAATACAGGCCCATGGCCTGCTCGTTCGGCATGTCTTCGACCAGACGCAGCTTGTAATCTTCGTGACGGGCGGTGAACACCTCGATCACTTCAGCGCGCGGGGTGACTTTCTTGATGACGTCGTAATCTTTTTCGATCAACTGCTGCATGCGCTGCTCGATCGCCGCCATATCGTCAGGCGTGAACGGGCGCTCGTAGGCGATATCGTAATAGAAGCCGTCGTCGATCACCGGGCCGATGACCATTTTTGCAGTCGGATACAACTGCTTGACCGCGTGCCCTACCAGGTGCGCGCAGGAGTGACGGATGATTTCCAGTCCTTCCTGATCCTTGGGGGTGATGATCTGCAGGCTGGCATCGTTTTCGATCAGGTCGCAGGCGTCGACGAGCTTGCCGTCGACCTTGCCGGCGACGGTGGCCTTGGCCAGACCGGCACCGATTGAAAGCGCGACATCGGCTACGGAAACCGCATGATCGAATGAACGTTGACTGCCGTCGGGAAGAGTAATAGTTGGCATGGCGCCTCCTCTCCTAGTGGTGACCCCTACCAAAGGTCACGTGGGTTGGGATGAGCCAGTACGTGATCCGGTGGTATGCCTGCCTCACAGTGGCAGGAGCCTTGGGGCGAACCTTGAACCGGACCAGATGACTGGAATGTACGAAAAAACCTGCCTGCGCGGCACCGAAAGCCATTGGCCATGGGGCGCTTGAAAATAACAGGACGCGCATCCTAACACAGCCAGACCGGCCGGGATGCACATCCACGCAAATGAAATGGAATTGGCACACCACCTGAACTGGCAGGCTTCATGGGCGTCAGAAACCATCGAGACCCCGAACGTTTTTTCCAGCAATCAAGGAGAACACCATGAAGTTTTCACGCCTGACCAGCCTCCTCCTCTGCAGCGCCGCCCTTATCCCTCTGGGTGCTCAAGCCGCAATGGACGGAACGACACGCACTACCTTCACTCAGGAATGCGTGGCTGCGGCCAAGAAACAGGGGCTGGATGACAAGACCGCAACGACTCACTGCGAATGCGGTGCAAAACAGGTGGACAGTCATTTCACCGACAAGGAAATAGCCTCACTCAAGGACACCAAGACAGCGCCACCGGCTGCATTGACGGGAAAACTGCAAAAACTGGTCGCAGAGAACTGCACGGCGACAAAATAATCATTTTTTTCAGCCGGGGTAAAACGCGCACGCCGGGCGCTGATAGCAGTTGGCCCAGCCCCTTCTGAAAGCCATTGAAATCATGGCGTTAAGCGCTATTGCCACAGCCCGTTCAGTACCGGGTCTGACACGCCGGAGGGCGCTTTGCGGAGTATGGTGAACTGCATATACGGGACCTTTACGCAAAGCGCCCACCTTAATAGCTGTTTTTTTGCCCATTTCGACTATGATAGCCCGGTGTGCCCAGTTGGCCTGAGCAGCACGTTACTGAAAATTATGTTTCTGGAGATACACCATGTCTAATCGCCAAACCGGCACCGTAAAATGGTTCAACGATGAAAAAGGCTTCGGCTTTATCACTCCACAAGGTGGCGGTGACGACCTGTTCGTACACTTCAAAGCAATCCAGAGCGACGGTTTCAAAAGCCTGAAAGAAGGCCAGACCGTTACTTTTGTTGCTGCTAAAGGCCAGAAAGGCATGCAAGCAGAAGAAGTTCAGGTGGCCTGATTCACCTGACACAAAAAAACCCCGTCACTGACGGGGTTTTTTATGCGCGGAAGAAAGTATCGGCTCAACCGCAATTGATACGGGTCACCTTCCCCGACGCATCGGTGTTGACGTTTACCCGCTCGGACCGGTATTCCAGCGTGACCATGTCGTCAGGACCGAGAATGCGCGCATCCTGCGAACCGGAACGGGTGCGGACTTGAGAAAGGAGGTCTATGGAAGCCTGCTTGCCGACAGCGAACTGGGCAAGCCCTGCATCACAACGGCCAGGTATCGCGTTGCTGGCGGGCGCGTCGGCCTTGACGGGCGCCTCAGCACTGGCACTGCTATCCGAAGCCGTACTGCTGCAGCCTGCCACCAATGAAGCCACGACCACAAAACCCAATGTTGCGAATTTCCGGGGCATACACCCTCCTCTGCCAATGAACATTTCCAGACCTGTCCGACCGCGCTAAGGCGCGTTGGTTGCACGGTCCGACCGACATGCCTTGTGTAACCTGTTGATCTGCCTGGACCGGGAGTCTGCCTTGGCATGACACAGGGCGCGCGAAGAAATCGTCACAAAACGTTTATCGCCGATGCGCATTGAAGCGGGCTATCAGGATCATATGTAAGTAGGAGTGTCAAAATGCGCACGGGATGGTTTACTGCCAGAGACACAAGCGCCGGGAAGCGAGCAGCGTGTGCGTGACCCTTCACTGGAGATCAGACAGACATGACAGCCATAACCCTAGACGCAGACATCAAGGCCAGATGGCCTCAGGGCCACTGCTCGCACAGCCCCGGGAATCCGGAAGAACTGATGATCATCGCAGTTGACCTGTTGATCAAGGAACTGGGCACCGAGGGTGCCCGTGCCTTCATCAGCCAGGTGCTGAGCCGCTACGCCACGGCAGGATTGCCCGCCTGATACGCGGCTTCAGAATGCGTGATTATTTGAGGCGCGCCAGACGCTCGGTCAGCAGATCGAAGAACCCCTGAGCGTCGCCGTTCTCGACCCAGAATACGTTCTGCGGCTGCTTGAGTGTGCCGTACCAGTCGGCCACTGTCTGACCGAAACCGATACCCTCACGGGTGTCCACTGCGACGTTGATCTGCCGTCCGGAAAACAACTCGGGCTTGAGCAGCCAGGCAATCACGCTGGCATCGTGTACCGGTCCGCCGGGCAAACCGTAATGCTCCATGTCCAGCTTGACGTATTCATTGAGAATGCCGTCCACCAGCTTGCCCGCATTATTGCCCAGTGCGGCGATCTGCTTGAGGCGCTGTTCACTGGTGAGAATCTTGTGGGTCACGTCCAGCGGCACGTACGTCAGCTTCACACCACTGGCCAGAACGATCTGCGCGGCGTGCGGGTCGGCGAACAGGTTGAATTCGGCAACCGGAGTGATATTACCGCCGTTGAAATGCGCGCCACCCATGACCACCACTTCCTTGATGCCCTGGGTGATTTCCGGAGCCTGCACCAGCGCCAGCGCCAGGTTGGTCTGCGGGCCGAGCATGGCGATGGTGATGCTGTGCGGCTTGGCCTTGCTCAGGGTGCGAATCAGGTAATCGACGGCATTGCCTTCGGCCAGCCCCTTGGCGGGCTCATGCACGGGTACACCCGGCAGGCCTTCCTGACCGTGAACGTTCTCGGCATAGATTGGTGTACGCACCAACGGCTTGGGCGCACCGGCATACACAGGCACCTCTTCGCGCCCGGCCCATTCCCGCGCCAGCCTGGCGTTACGCGAGGTCTTGTCGAGGCGCACATTACCAGCCACCGTGGTGATAGCCATCACGTTCAGCTCTTCAGGTGACGCCAGCGCCAACAATAGCGCGACGACATCGTCCGCACCCGGATCGGTATCGATGATCAGATCGCGCTTTTCAGCCGCCTGGACAGCGGCAGTACCGAGGATGGACAAGAGCAACGCTCCACGAATGAACTGTCTGGAAAACTGTATCAATGTCATATGAAACTCCCTTTCTTGAATAACTAGGCTTTTTGCGAAAAGTCGGCGAGCGAAGGTCAGGCAAGGCAAAAACAGGCGAGGAAGCGGAGTCTACGTGTTGTAAATGAGCATTCCGAGCCTGTTTTTAACGCAGCATCACCGAGCGCAGCCACTTTTTGCACATAGCCTAGAAGACGACTCCGGACACCAGCGCCACATTACTGTACGGCTGACATTCTCCGGTACGGATGATTGCCTTGGCCTTGCGACTCAAGACCTTGAGGTCTTCATGGCTTATCCAGCGTTGTTGCCCCAATTGGTCGTCCAGATTCAGGCTTTCGATCACCTGCAACGCAGGCGGCTTGATCTCGGCCATCTCGTTGGCCAATACGTGGCTTTCAACCTGCATTTCACTCAGCACGACATCCAGCACACTGATGAAATCCGGCACACCGCGGGTCAGCGCGAGGTCGATCAATTCCACGCCCGCCGGTACTGGCATGCCGGCGTCGACGATCATCAGGATGTCACCGTGACCCAGCGATGCAATCACGCGGGACAGGGCAATATTGAGTAGCGGGGTCTTTTTCATAGCGAATTGAATTCCTGTACTTCCTCGAACGTCGGGATGGACGGCTGGGCACCCGCTCGGGTGACGGAGATGGCCGCCGCAGCCTGACCGAAACGAATTGCCTGCAATTCGCCATGGCCTGCGGACAATGCCGCCGCAAAACCGCCGACAAAGGTATCACCTGCAGCGGTGGTGTCCACGGCCTGCACACGACGTGCGGGAATATGCTCAACGCCAGACGCATTGGCGAACAGGGTTCCGCGCTCGCCAAGGGTAATGATCACGTTGCGCGCGCCGGCCGCCAGCATCGCCGAAGCCGCGTTTTCAGCGGCCGCCGGTGAGTCAACGCTGACACCGGTCAGGGTCTGCGCTTCGCTTTCGTTGGGGATCAGGTAGTCGATCAGGGCATACCAGTTTGCCGGCAGCGGCTCGCTGGCCGGCGCAGGATTGAGAATGACGGTCTTGCCCAGCGCACGTGCGCGGGCCAGGGTATGGAAAACGGTCTCGGTCGGCACTTCGAGCTGGCAGATGACGATTTGCGAATCCGCCAGCAGCGCATCGAAGCGCTCGATCAATGCCGGACTGAGCCGGCCATTGCCACCGGCCACGATGACAATAGCGTTCTGGCTGTTGGCGTCGACCACGATCGAGGCGATCCCGGTGGACACACCCTCAACGACGGTCACCGCCTGGCAATCGATATGCTCGGCCAGCAGCGCCGCACGCAGTTGCTCACCGTAGGCATCAGCCCCGACACAACCGATCATCGCTACGCTGGCCCCCAGACGTGCCGCAGCAACCGCCTGATTCGCCCCCTTGCCGCCCGGCACGGTATCAAATGTTTCCCCGCTCAAGGTCTCGCCGGGACGCGGCAGACGCTGGGCGCGGATGACCAGATCCATGTTCAGACTGCCCACTATCACTATTTTTGCTTGCATGGCTCATTAATCCGTTGCTGCGCGTGCGCGTCATTCGTTGGACAAAGTAGTGGGCGCTGCCGTGGACTCGCGCACCACGACGCTGGGCGTCACGAGTCTTTTTTCGGCAGGAAGCCCATGGGGTATGGCGATTCTGCTCAGCAGCATTTCTGCGGCGGTTTCGCCCAGTTGCATGATCGACTGCCCCACGGTGGTCAGCGCCGGATAAACATAGCGACTCATCTGGATATCATCGAAACCGATCACCGACAGGTCCTGAGGCACGCGAATCAAGCGCTCGGCGGCGGCGCGCAATACGCCGATGGCAATGACGTCGTTGCCGGCAAAAATCGCCGTTGGCGGATGCGCTGCCAGAAGCTGACACGCTGCCTCATGACCGGCAGAGCTGGTGAACTCACTGTGCGCCGCCCATTCGGCCCGGGCCTGAACGGACGCCTGCTGCAGGGCGCGCCGGTACCCCGCCAGACGCATCTCGGCCACTGTGCTGTGTAATGGCCCGCCGATGCAGGCAATGGCGCGATGCCCGAGGTCCAGCAAGTGCCGAGTCGCCAGATAAGCGCCCTGCTCATGGTCGATACGGATCATGTCGGCATCGATACCGTCCAGTTCCCGGTCAACGATCACCAACGGCGTACGAACCTCGGCAAGGCCACCTGCAATACCGGCATCGCCACCCACCGAAGAAACAATCAGACCGTCGACACGCTTTTCCAGCAGCACGCGCAGATAGCCACGCTGTTTCTCCGGATTATCATCGGAGTTGCAAAGGATCACGCAAAAACCGTTGCGCTCGCAGTAATCCTCGATGCCCCGCGCCAATTCGGCGAAATACGGGTTCATGCCGTTGGGAATCAACAGGCCGATGGTCGAGGTGGTCTTGGCCTTCAGCGAACGCGCCACTGCACTGGGGACATAATCGAGCTGTGCAATGGCGGCTTCGACCTTGAGCCTGACCGGCTCGCTCACCGGCCGGGTCTTGTTCAACACGTGGGAAACCGTGGTGTACGAGATCCCTGCCAGGGCCGCGACATCCTTGATGGTTGCCATATCAGCCCTGGCGCCGAGCCCGATGGCTGCGATAGGTGTCCAGTACCACAGCGATCACAATCACCGCACCGGTGATGATCCGCTTGGTCGGCTCGGTCGCACCGATCTGCGCCAGGCCTGCGGCCAGCACGGAAATGATCAGCACACCGAAAAAGGTGCTGATGATCGAACCGCGTCCGCCCATCAGGCTGGTGCCGCCGATCACCACGGCTGCAATGACCTGCAGTTCAAGCCCGGCGCCGGCATTCGGATCGGCCGCTTCCAGCCTGGATATCTGGAACAATGCCGCGACACCGGCCAGCAGCCCCATCAGCGAGAACACCAGAATCTTGTAAGGCTTGGGATTGATACCCGCCAGACGCACGGCCTCTTCGTTGGTGCCGATACCGATCAGGTAGCGACCGAAAACGGTCCGGGTCAGTACTGCCTGAGCGACGAAGATGATCAGCAACGCGATGATGAAGGACGGCGCAATGCCGAAGGCAATCGGATCGGACAGCCAGGCGAACGAATCACCGATGTAGGCGGTACGCGAATTGGTCATCTGGTAGGCCGCGCCACGGGCCATTTCCAGCACGCCCAGAGACACGATGAACGAAGGGATGCGCCAGGCGACCGTGATCGAACCGGTGACCGTACCCGCCAGCGTCGCACAGGCAATGCCCAGCAGCGCCGCCGGAAACACGCTCCAGCCCCAGCCGAGGATTGCCACACTGACCGCCGAAGCGGCCAGGGCCAGCACCGAGCCGACCGACAGGTCGATGCCGCCGATGATGAGGATCAGCGTCATGCCGACCGACAGCACCATCAGGTCCGGGATCTGGTTGGCGAGCATGCTGAAGGTCTGGTAGGACAGGAAGTGATCGCTGAGCAGCGAGAACAGCACAATCATCACCAGCAACGCACCGGCCAACCCGATGTAGGTACCCAGACCAAAGTAGTTGCCGCCGCGACGGACTGGCACAGTCAGCGTCGGAGAAGGAGTATTTTTCATGAGTCGTTCCTGGGCGCCGCATCATTGAGCAGCGCGTCACGTTTCTGATAACCGGCGAAGGCAGCGGCCAGCAATTGGTCCTGGGTCCAGCTGTCGCGTTCGAACGTGTCGATCAGGCGACCGGCAGACAGCACGCCGATACGATCACAGATCAGCATCAGCTCGCGCAGATCACTGGAAACCACCACCAGCGCCCTGCCCTGACGGGTCAATTCGGCCAGCAGCGCGTAGATATCGAACTTGGCACCGATGTCGATGCCCCGTGTCGGCTCGTCGAACAGCATCACCGTGCAGTCACGTTCCAGCCAGCGACCGATCACCACCTTCTGCTGATTGCCACCCGACAGCTCGGAGACCAATTGGCCCGGACTGGAGCTGCGAATGCGCATGGCCGCTACCTGGCGCTGCGCCAGCTTCAGCTCGTCGTCGCTGTTGACCATGCCCGCACTGGAAATCGAATGCATGTTGCCCAGCGCAATGTTGGCGCTGATCGATTGCGACATCAGCAGGCCTTCGCTCTTTCGGTCTTCCGTGATCAGCGCGATACCCTGCTCCACCGCGTCGGCTGGCGAGCGAATGCTGACTTTCCGCAGCGGCTTTCCGACTTCGATGTCACCGCTGTCGGCAACGTCTGCACCGTAGATCAGGCGTAACAACTCGGTACGCCCGGCACCGATCAGCCCGGAAATACCGAAGATTTCACCTCGACGCACGTCGAAGGACACATCCTGAACCTTGCCGGCGCGATTGAGCCCCTTGACCGACAGCGCCACCTCACCAATCTGCCGGGCGCCCATGTCGATATGCTCGCCGAGCTCACGGCCGACCATCAGGGTCACCAGTTGCTCACTGTTGTATCGGGCAATCGGCTCGACACACACCAGCTTGCCGTCGCGCAGCACGGCGATGCGCTGGGACACCCTGGCCAGCTCTTCAAGCCGATGGGAGATGTAGATGATCGAGACGCCACGTGCCTGCAGCCGTGTGATCTGCTCGAAGAGCATTTCCACTTCTCGCGAGGTGAGCATGGCAGTGGGTTCGTCGAGAATCAGCACGTGACAGTCGCCGATCAGGTTGCGGGCGATCTCGACCATCTGTTGGTGGCCGATCCCCAATTCGCCGACCAGCGTGTCGGGATCAATGGCGTCCAGCCCCACTTGGGCCATGGCCTCGATCGCGTTTTCGCGCAAGCGCTTGCGGTCGATCCAGCCGGCCCTGCGTGGCAGGTCGTGAAGAAACAGATTTTCGGCGACGGTCAGGGTCGGCAGCAGGTTGAGCTCCTGCATGACCATGCGAATGCCGAGTTTTTCGGCCTGGGTACGACTTGCAGGCTGATAAGGCTGGCCCTGGAACTCCATGTTTCCGGTGGTAGGGGTTACCAGCCCGCCGATGATTTTCGACAAGGTGCTTTTACCGGCACCGTTTTCCCCGGTCAGGGCGAGCACTTCGCCACGCATCAACGTCAGGTCGACGTCACCAAGTACGGGCTGTGCGTAGGTTTTGCCGATGCCACTGACCGAAAGAACAGCTGTCTGAGCAGACGCTGACATACATTTCTCCCAGCGCCCGTCCTCTGCGGACGGGCACCTTTACACGGCGTGGATCAAGGTTGAGTAACGAGTTGCACCGGCGTTTCGATCACGCCCTTGTCGTTAGTGTCGACCTTCTCGCCTTTGACGAGCTTGAGGGCAGCTTCGATGCCGAAGACCGCCTGCCTGGCTGCGTACTGATCGGCCGTGGCCAGAACCCGGCCATCCTTGAGCATCGGCTTGATCGCATTGATGTTGTCGTAGCCCACGACCATGACCTTGCCAGCCTTGCCTGCCGCACGCACTGCAGAGACGGCGCCCAGCGCCATGCTGTCATTACCGGCCAGCAAGGCTTTCAGGTTCGGGTATTCGTTGAGCATCGCCGAGGCCACAGCGTTGCCCTTGTCGATTTCCCAGTTACCGGACTGCGTGGACACCACTTTCATTTTCGCTTCGTCCATGGCGTCCTTGAAACCGGCGGTGCGTTGCTGAGCATTATTGGTGGTCGACACACCTTCAATGATGCCCACCTCGTCGCCAGCGGTCAGTTTCTTGGCCAGATAGTCGCCCACCAGCTTGGCACCCTTGCGGTTGTCAGGCCCTACGAACGGGATTTGCAGGTTCTTGCTTTTGAGCACGTCGACATCGAGTTGGTTGTCAATGTTGACGACCTTGATTCCGGCATCGGTGGCTTTCTTGAGCACCGGTACCAGCGCCTTGGAGTCGGCTGGTGCGATCACCAGCGCATTCACGTTGGAGGCGATCATCTGTTCGACAATGCGGATTTGCGCGGACGTGTCGGACTCATCCTTGATCCCGTTGGAGATCAGATCGAATTCGGTGGCATGTTCTTTCTGGTAGGCCTTGGCACCGTCTTCCATGGTCAGGAAGAACTCGTTGGCCAGCGATTTCATGACCAGTGCGACCTTGGGTTTTTCAGGCGTCTGGGCATAGACGGTAGAGAGGGGCATGACTGCCGTGACGGCAGCAAACATGGCGACAGCGAGAAGGCGTCCAGCGAATGGCAGCTTCATGAGTTCATCTCCGATCTTGTGATTATTGTTCGGGCGAACGGCGCAGAATCGATGCCGGGCATCGACGCGCAAACGTTTGCGAGGAGCGAACTATGGAAAAAGCTGCAACCTTTGTCAATCCACCTGAAATTAAATCTTACCGAGCTGCCCGCCCCCGCTAGCGCGGGGAACGGGCGTCACGATCAGTCGGGTCTCACTCTTCAGGTTTGACCGTCGCTACATCATCAGCCTTGATCCGGACGGTCTTGCCGGAGATATCCTCGAACTCGTAGAAACCGTCGCGTGTCTTGGTCTTGGGCATGTCTTTGGTCACGTACTGAGTACCGTTTTGCAGCGTGACGACCGAGGGCGTGGAACAGCCTGCCAGCAGCACAACTGCCGAGGCCAGTAACGGAAATGCCAGTGACTTGATATTCATGCGTGACTCCGGAAACGTCAGGGTGTTTTTTCAAGGCAATAGTGTGCCACTTCGAGCGCTTTATCCTACATAGATGTTGCGAAAGATCCGACACTGAAATACTGTATGCCCGTACAGCAATATTCAGGGACCTTTTTCCGTGGCAAAACAAAGCGCAGCGACCCCTTCCATTCCCGGCCCTTACGAGCGCATGGGCATGCGGGTACAGAAGATCATCAACTCGCCCACCGCACAGAAATCCAGGGCTGCCCTGCTCTTTCGTCAGCCAGACGAGGCAGAGGACGACTGGGCACAACTCCTTGAAGAAATAGCCGAGAACGACAATGTTACCCTCGCCTGGCGCGACGACGGTGGCGTGCAAATATTCTGGACGTTGCCGAAGGAAGACTGACGGCATGACGTTTCGATTTCCCACACTGCTTTGCACCACCCTGCTCATCACCGCCTCATTCGCCGCCCAGGCACAAGCCCCGCGCACCTTCAGCGAAGCCAAGAAAGTTGCCTGGGGCTTGTATGCACCGCAGTCGACCGAGTTTTACTGCGGCTGCAAATACACCGGCAATCGGGTCGACCTCGCGGGCTGCGGCTATGTCCCGCGCAAGAGCGCCAAACGGGCCAGTCGTATCGAATGGGAGCACATTGTGCCTGCCTGGCAGATCGGCCACTTGCGCCAATGCTGGCAGAACGGCGGGCGCAAGAACTGCACACGAACTGACCCGATTTACAAACGCGCCGAGGCAGACCTGCACAATCTGGTACCCAGCATCGGCGAGGTCAACGGTGACCGCAGCAACTTCAGTTTTGGCTGGATACCCGAGCAAAAGGGCCAGTACGGTTCATGCCTGACACAGGTGGATTTCAAGGCCAAAAAGGTCATGCCTCGCCCCTCGATACGCGGCATGATCGCGCGCACCTACTTCTACATGAGCAAACAGTACAATCTGCGCCTCTCGCGCCAGGACCAGCAGCTCTATAAGGCCTGGGATAAAACCTATCCGCCCCAGGCATGGGAGCGCCAGCGTAACCAGCAGGTCGCCTGTGTCATGGGACGTGGTAATGATTTTGTAGGCCCGGTAGACCTGAAGTCGTGTAAATAACGAAGCTTGATCAAAGGCCGAGCCCTCAAACGGATGAGTGCTCGGCCATTGATTAACGCGCTTGAGTGAATCCAAAACCACTTATCGGACATCTCTTAACTCAATCCATGAACGCTACGATTTTCGGTCTACTCTCTGGAATCAAAGGCGTGATCGGGAGGCCCCCTTTCGTGTATATGCCCAAAACAGTCAGGCTGATTATCACGTTAGCAGGCAGGGAAGATGAATCATCAAACGGAATTTGAAATTCACTATCAATTCAATGGCCAACCTCACTGCTTTCTGCATCAGGCAACGCAACTGTGCCAGAGCGACGCCTTGCACTGTGCGACCCTGCATGCAGGTGTCGGGACCGTGAGCGGCAATATATCCGCAGGCCCGATAGGCGTCGCAACCTTGCAGGCAAAGCGTTTTGGCGTGACGCAGGTGCATTGGAGAAGGGCTTCGCTACAAGCCTGAAACATCGTCCTGTTCAACACAACAATGGCCTTCGAAAAGGCCATTGTTCCCATGCATTGCCAGACCCTTGCGGATCAAATGGCAGGGTAAGCGCCTGTGCCATCAGGCCACGGCGTCAGCAGCTCGAAACCGGTCGAGGTGACGGCAACCATATGCTCCCACTGCGCAGACAGTGAAAGGTCGCTGGTCAGAACCGTCCAGCCATCCGGCAACGTCCGGGTGCCCGCCCTGCCCGCATTGATCATCGGTTCAATGGTGAACACCATGCCCGGCTTGAGCCTGAGGCCTTTGCCCTGCGCACCATAGTGCAAAACCTGCGGCTCTTCATGGTACTTGCGCCCAATGCCGTGTCCGCAATATTCACGCACTACGCTAAAGCCTTCGCGATGAGCGACGCTCTGGATGGCGTAACCGATATCACCCAGGGTTGCACCCGGACGCACAGCATGAATACCGGCGCGGGTTGCCTCATAGGTCGTCTCGACCAGACGCCTGGCCAGGGGGCTGACCTCACCCACCAGGTACATACGGCTGGTATCGCCATACCAGCCGTCCTTGATGACCGCGACATCGATATTGACGATATCGCCTTCCTTGAGGATATCGGTGGCAGAAGGTATGCCATGGCACACCACGGCGTTCGGAGAGATACAGGTGGTCTTGGTAAAACCGTGATAGCCCACATTCGCAGGAATCACTTTCAGCTCTTTGACGATGTATTCGTTGCAGATGTCGTCAAGCGCTTCGGTGCTGACGCCCGCCTTGACGTAAGGCGTGATCATCGCAAGTACATCGGCAGCCAGTCTGCCGGCTATGCGCAGTTGCACGAGGTCCTGTTCGGTCTTGAGACCGATAGCGCTGCTCATGAGACCGCCTTGGAAAGGCTGGAAGCTGAAAGCTCCGAGACGTTGAAGTTCGAAGCGGTCAGCACGGTCTCACCGGCATTTTCGAGACGGATCAGCATCTGGCAGATCTCGCTGTAATCCAGCGTCGGGTGCAGTTCAGCGAGCATACCGACACGCATCCAGTGCTCGGCCTGCGCATTGATCGAGCGGCTGAGCGCAACGCTGGCAGAGCGCAGATTGGCGTGCATGTTTTCGGAAATTTTTACCAGACCCATGATTCACCTCAAGTTGAATATATGAAGCATATACGCTGCGTATACTCACAATCAACCCGAGACGTGCCGTGGCTGTGATCAGCCACCTTATTCCATCGAGCCAGCCTGGCGGTATTCGCCGCCCGCGCGGGCAGCCGCGATGACTATCGACACCTCTGGCTCGTAGGCATTGAACTGGCGCAGTGCGGCCGCCAACTGGAGAAAATCCTCACGCTGCATTTCATTGGCTGCAGAGAGCATGCGATGTTGTTGAGCAACCGGGCTTTGCGCTGACTTAAGGGACATGACAGACCTCATTCGTTCTTTACTGTTCATACATACAGTATTTTGAACTGCGCGCCGATACAAGACCGGTCGCGACGAATGGTCGGTGAATGTGTAAATGGCTCAATGCCCCGCCAGGGTCTGCAGGCGTTCCAGATCAGCCTGGGCGATGCTGATACCGTGCGACATTGATCGCGCGCGCTCGCTGTAGCGTCGATCCCCCGGCAGACGCTCCTGCCCGGACCCATGCAGTTGCCGCACCAGTTCCTCACTGCGCAGTGCAAACGACTGACCGCTGCCCTTGTCAGGATCGATGACGATCAGCAACTGGCCGGTCCAGGGCGTCTGCGCACCGGGATGCTTCGACCAGTCGAATTCGAACGAGAAATTGCCCCCTGTCAGCCCTGCGGCCAACAGCTCGACCATCATCGACAATGCCGAACCCTTGTGCCCGCCGAACGGCAACAACGCACCACCCTCGAGAATGGCGCGCGGCTCGTCAGTGGGCTGGCCGTCGCGATCGACACCCATGCCCGCTGGTAACAGCCGACCTTCACGTGCGGCGATCTGTACATCACCGTGGGCGATGGCGCTGGTCGCCAGGTCGAAAACAATAGGCTCGCCGCCTGCACGGGGCGCGGCGAAAGCAATCGGGTTGGTGCCGAACAGAGGCTGACGCGCACCATGCGGCACAACGCAGGTCATGCTGTTGACCATGCTCAGGGCAACCAGCCCCTGTTCGGCGAAAGGCTCGACATCCGGCCATAACGCAGCGAAGTGATGAGAGTTGCGGATGGCCAGAACCGCAATTCCGGCACTGCGTGCCTTGTCGATCAACAAGGCTCTGGCCGCCGCCAGTGCAGGCTGGGCAAAGCCGCCCCCGGCGTCGACCCGGACAAACGCAGCGCCGACATCCTCGACCACCGGCACAGCCTTGCCGTTCACCCACCCGCTGGCCAGCGATGAGAGATAGCCGGGAATACGAAAGATGCCATGGCTATGCGAGCCGTCGCGCTGGGCGCTGGCGCAGTTCTCGGCCAGCACGTCGGCAACCTCCGTGCTGGTGCCGTGGGCAAGGAAGATCCGGCGCAACAGATCTGTCAGTTGCTCAAAGGAAACGGTCCGGGTCGACTGATCGGCAGGGTTGGCGCGCATCTGAAACTCCTGTTCATGGCGGTAGATCGAGAACGCTAGCGAGAACGACAAGGCGAAGACAGGTTCCGAGAGTAGCGCCGAGGACTCTGCAAAGACACTCCCCGGGCACTAACTTCATTGCGGCGGGCAGACTGCGACGGATAGTTTTCAATGAGAGCAGCTTGCATTCACCAGAAAATACGCAGCACCTTGATAGGCGATAGCCGGCAAATGTTCTCTCTCTCTGAAATCAAAGGGTAGAATGCGCCGAAGGTATAGGCCGGAGCGCCCATGAGCGACCCTCTTTTCAGCAACGCAGAACACGACGCGATCACCGATGCCGCTGCGCATTGGTGCATGCGCCTGCATGCAGAAGACTGTACCGCTGCCGAACGAAAAGCATTCGAGCAATGGCTGAAGGCCCACCCCCTGCATGCGGTCGAATACAACGCCATGCTGGAAGTCTGGGATATCACCGGGCAAATCGAACCGCTTAATCCGGCACCTGTGCGCCAAGCCCAGACTGACCGGCCCGATCAGGTTCGGCCTCGTCGCGGTCGCCGCTGGGCAAAACTGACCGCAGCCGCAGCGGTCGTTGCCCTGGCGCTACCGATTGCCGGGTACGTCGGCTGGCATCAAGGCTGGCTGCCTGATACCTACGAAACTTACAACGCCGATACCACCACACGCCTGGTCATGCTGGAAGACGGCAGCCGCGCCGAGCTGAACCTGGGTACCGAGTTGACCTATGCCAATTACCGGGATCGACGCAGCGTCACGCTGAAAAAGGGCGAGGCGTTCTTTGAGGTCAGCCACGACAACACCCACCCCTTTGTTGTCGACGCCGGCTCAGGCAGCATCACGGTCACCGGCACACGTTTCAATGTATGGATGTACCAGGATCAGGTACGAGTGACGCTGGTCGAGGGGTCGGTTCAGGTCACCAGTGATCGTGCACATCCTTCCTCGAACCACCCTCTCGCCCCCGGCATGCAGGCCAGCTACAAGGCGGGCGACGATGCTCCACTGATCAGTCAGACCGAAGCACGCGATACCAGCCTGGCGTGGCGCAATGGCAAGCTGATCTTCAATGATCTGCCGCTCAGCCAGGCACTGCCGCTGATCAATCGCTACCTGCAAACACCTATCCTGCTGGCGGACAGCGCAACCGGTGCCATGCGTCTGGGCGGCAGTTACAACACCCATGACCTGTCGAGCCTGCTGACTTCTCTGCCCAAGGTGCTGCCGGTTTACGTGACGCAGAATCAGAACGGCAATCCGGTGCTCAATCGCCGCACCTCCGACACACCGAAAGGCTGATCGCACTCGCAGTCTTGCCGATGCGCAGCGACTTCGACTGCGCCCACCGTCGGAACAATATCCTCTCGCGACCGACGATTGTTCATCTAACCTCAAGCGCACAACGCTGCAGCGAGCCTGTACACGTTGAGCCGCACATTTTTTTCCGCTGATAACTGAGGTTTTGCCGAGCTCGTTCGTCTTAGTAATCGAGAGTGTTTAAAAAAAGCCTGAAAAGGAGTTTACGGATGTTCAATCGCCAAGGAATCACGACTCGCACCCTGCTGCGGCAAACCGCACTGGCTGCGCAGGCACAGTCGCCCGCTCTGGAGGCCGAGCGCCCCGGAAACGAGCACATCCGGATGCTCCTGAAAAGCTTTGGCCTACGCACCAGCCTGGTCAGGCTCAAGGTGCTCGATGCGCTGCTGGTCTCGAGCGAGGAAGGCCATCCCCTGGGAGTGCGCGGCGTACACAGCCAGTTGCTCAGGCTCGATGTGCCGCTATCGTTTCTGAGCGTGCGCGAGGTGCTCAAGCGTCTGTGCGACGAGGGCGTGATCCACCTCAACGACGACAAGACCTACAGTCTGCACCCTCGCGCCCGGGAATGGCTGGGAGACGTCGGTAAGGACAGCGCCCAGGACAGCGCCCAGTAAGCACAGCCCCCTTTCCGCATCGACCATCAGCGCTTAGCGCTTGACCTTGCGACGCATGATGCCGTTGAGGATCACTACCAGCACCGCCACGCTGATGGCGATGTACTGAAAGGTCTTTTCGGTGATGGCACCGGTGTTTTGCAGATGCGACAAGCCCAGCATGATCGCCAGAACGCCGAGGGCGATCAGAATCGAGTAAATCAAACGCTGCTTGTTGGTCATAACGGCTTCCTGAATGCTCATGAGCGGGCAACTGACGCTGCCTGTTTGCGCGCATATCTTACGCCGATGCGCGACGGATGGCATCGTCACCCTCTGTCTCGCCTCACTCTCCTGCGCGCCCTCTCCTGCACGTTCTATTAACGACGTTGATTATCGTCATGCCGCGATGCGCGTTGCCGTGTAAAACTCCCATGCTTTAATACCGCCCCTGCTTCAACAGTGTGTTCAATCATTACCAAGGAGTTTCACATGCCCCATGAAGGCAGCCTGCTGCAGGTCGCAGTAGTGTTTCTACTCGCCGCCGTGCTGACTGTGCCGTTGGCCAAGCGGCTGAAGCTGGGCGCGGTGATCGGCTATCTGTTCGCCGGCGTGATCATTGGCCCTTCGGTATTGGGTCTGATCGGCGATACCGAGAGCGTCAGCCATATTTCCGAACTTGGCGTAGTACTGCTGCTGTTCATCATTGGCCTGGAGCTTTCGCCCAAGCGTTTATGGGTGATGCGCAAATCCGTGTTTGGCGTCGGCATGGCGCAGGTGCTACTCACCGGCCTGATGATCGGCGGGGTCGCCTTCGCTGCCTTCGGCCAGTCGCTGAACACTGCGGTCATTCTGGGCCTCGGCCTTGCCCTGTCGTCCACGGCCTTTGGCCTGCAGAGCCTGGCGGAGCGCAAACAACTGAACAGCCCGCACGGCAGGATGGCGTTCGCCATTCTGCTGTTTCAGGACATCGCGGCGATCCCGCTGATTGCGATGGTGCCATTCCTGGCCGGGGCCGATCACGCGATGGACACCGGCGAAAGCATCAACCACGGCCTGCGCGTGCTGGGCAGCATTGCCATTGTGGTGATTGGCGGACGCTATTTGCTGCGTCCGGTGTTTCGTATCGTCGCCAAGACCAAAATCCAGGAAGTCTCGACCGCCACGGCCTTGCTGGTGGTGATAGGCACGGCGTGGCTGATGGAACTGGTGGGAGTGTCCATGGCGCTGGGCGCGTTTCTCGCTGGCCTGTTGCTGGCCGACTCCGAGTACCGTCACGAACTGGAAGCACAGATTGAACCGTTCAAGGGATTGCTGCTGGGGCTGTTCTTTATCAGCGTCGGCATGGGCGCCAACGTCGGCCTGTTGCTCAGCTCGCCGCTGATCGTGCTGGGCCTGACGCTGCTGCTGATCGCAATCAAGCTGCCGATGCTGTTCCTGATCGGTCGCACCCTTGGCGAACTCAACAACCGCAGCGCGTTGCAGTTGGGCCTGGTACTGGCCGCAGGCGGCGAGTTTGCCTTCGTGGTGTTCAAGATCGGCAGCGCTCAGGGGCTGTTCGAGGCCGGGCTGTACGACATGCTGGTGCTGACCATCACCTTGTCGATGGCGATCACGCCGTTGCTGTTCATTGCCCTGGCGCGCTGGATCAAACCCAGAATCAAGCCCGTCGAGGTGCCGGACGAGTACCGCGATATCCAGACCGATAAACCACGGGTGGTCATTGCCGGCATGGGCCGTATGGGGCAGATCGTCGCGCGTATCCTGCGCGCGCAGAAGATTCCTTTCATCGCTTTGGACACCGCCGTAGAGTCCATCGAGTTCTCACGCAGTTTCGGCAATGTCCCGGTCTTCTATGGCGACCCGCTGCGCCCGGAAATATTGCGTGCCGCTAAGGTCGATGAGGCCGAATTCTTTGTCATCGCGACCGATGATCCGGACACCAACATCAAGACTGCCGAGCTGATTCGCAAACTGTATCCGCACATGAAGATCATTGCTCGCGCACGTAACCGCCAGCATGTTCATCGATTGATGGACCTGGGGGCTCACGCGGTTCGCGAAACGTTCTACTCAAGCCTGGAAATGAGTCGCCAGACCCTCATGGGCCTGGGCCTCAGCGAAACACAGGCCGACGCACGCATCAGTCGCTTCAAGCGTCACGACGAACAGGTGCTGGCCGCTCAGCATGAGGTGTATGACGACGACGCCAAGGTGCTGCAGACCGCCCGCGAAGCCAGGGCCGACCTCGCGCAACTGTTCGAGGCAGACCGTCTGGACGAAGAAGCCGCAAAAAGCTGACCTGCCCATACGCCGCAGGCCTGGTCTGCGGCGCGACTCAGGCGTAAGGGCTGTCCCAGTAGCGCGCGTACATGCCGAGCTTCTTCTTCACGCCGCGCGGCAAGCGCTTTTCCTGTCGGCTCAGCTTGTAGGCCAGCAGCTTCAGCGCATTGCGCACGAACGACACAGGCCACCAGAGGATTCGCCGGGGACCGAGGAATTTCAGCTCGGACTTGACGTAACGCATGCCCTCGCCGCCAATGCCGCCAAAGGTTTCGTAGATCCACGCCTCGCGGGCCTGGAACACGCCGATATCAAAGTAACGGCGAAACTCTTCGCGCAGGCTGTAATTATGGGAATGTCGGCATACAGCCGAGCCTTCGTAAGCCGCTTTCCAGCCATCGATAAGCATTTTTGCGGTGACGTACATGTCCTCCGAAAGGATCACATGCTGCGGAAAACCGCCGATGGCCCGCAACGCTTCGCCTCGATAGGCCGCAAACGAGTTGGACATGAATGGCGTCTTGATACCCAGCGTACCGGCGTCGGCGAGCGTCTTGATCTGCGAGGTCGGCGGGTAATTGAACAGCCGCGCATGCTGGGCCAGCAGGTTGGCGTCCTTGTGCGGCAACTGTCGCCCGCATACCGCACCGACCTTCGAGTCGGCGAACGGCAGCAGAATGTTGGCGATGGCATTGATGTCTTCAACGTACGCATCCTGGGTCATGAAGACATACACATCATAGTCAGGATGCAGATCGACCATCATCTGCCGGGTACCGCCGTGGTTGAAATCCTTGCTGTCGATGCGCAGCACATTGGCACATCGGGCTTGCGCCAGCTCCAGCGTGCCATCCGAGGAACTGGAGTCCACGATCAGCGTATCGAAGCTGGCAGTCTGCGCAGCCAGTGAATCCAGCAGACGTTCCAGATCCTTGCGTCCGTTGTAGGTCGGGATCACACAAGCCACTCTCAATGGCGCCATAACAATACTCCAGGGCGAAGTCCGGTTGCCCACTGTGTCAGCGTTGTTGAGCGTAGCTCATGCGTACCCGCCCCACCATTCGAATGCACTCAGCCCAGCACTTCACTCAACGGGATGAAGTTGACCCAGTCGCCTTCGGCAACGGTCGAGCCTTCGCGCACTTCAATCAGACCATCGGCCCACGCAGCGCTGCGCAGGACTCCCGAACTCTGATTGCGATACGCCACCGCCCGGCCCTGCTCCAGACGGCCGCGCAGGTACTCGCGACGATTGCCAGGACGCGTCCAGACAAACCCGGCCGGCACCGGAAACTGCAAGGGAGCGACGTCGATCACGCCCTGGCGACGCAGCAGGTAAGCCCTGGCCAGCAAGGCGAAGGTAACCAGCGTAGAGGCTGGATTGCCAGGCAGACCGATCACCGGCACACCCCGAAAATGCCCGAAGGTCAGCGGCTTGCCAGGCTTGATGGCCAGCTTCCAGAGCGTCAGCTCGCCCTCCTCACGCAATGCGTGGCCGAGGAAATCAGCTTCGCCCACGGACACTCCGCCCGTGGAGAGAATCAGATCGACACCCTGCAGATTCGCCAGCGCAGCACGCGTCTTTTCCAGATCGTCCGGCAGGATGCCGGCATCCACGACCTCGCATTGAAGCCGCTTCAGCCAGCTGCACAGCAACACCCGGTTGCTGTTATAGATCTGCCCCGGCCCCAACGGCTGACCGGGCTCAATCAACTCATCGCCCGTAGACAGCACCGCGACCCGCACGCGGCGAATGACCTCCAGCTCGGCGAGGCCCAGCGAGGCCGCCAGACCCAGTTCGATCGGACCCAGCCGCGTGCCGGCGGCCAGCACAGTATCGCCGACCCGGGTTTCCTGGCCTTGCGGACGAATATTCTGCCCGGCGCCCAGCGGTTCGTTGAACCGCACACGCTGATCCGTCAGCACCTCAGCGTTTTCCTGCATCTCGACGCAGTCAGCGCCTTCGGGCATCGGCGCGCCAGTGAAGATACGCGCGCAGGTGCCAGGGGCCAGAGGCTCGGGGGCCTGACCAGCGAAGATACGCTGACTGACCGTCAACGGCTCGCCGTGCCAGTCCGCCGCGCGCAAGGCATAACCGTCCATGGCGCTGTTCGGCCAGGGCGGCAGATCCAGCGTGGAGACCAGATCCACTGCCAGTACGCGGCCTTCGGCATCGGCCAGCGAGACGCATTGGCGCTCGGTGATCGGCGTGGCTTCGGCCATTTTCAACAGACGCGCAATGGCGTCTTCAACAGGCAGCAGTGTTTTCGGCTCGTTGCTCATGAGCACTCAACCACGAGTCGCACAGGGCTCGGCCTGCTTGAGGTGAGGCACAAAGTTGCAGGGACGGAAACGCGAGTCCAGCTGCTGGGCAAGAATGCCGTCCCATGCCGTGCGCACCGCATTGGTGGACCCTGGCAGGCAGCAGACCAGCGTGCCATTGGACAGGCCGGCCAGCGCGCGGGACTGAATGGTGGACGTGCCGATATCCGGCACCGAGATCTGCCGGAACAGCTCGCCAAAACCATCGACTTGCTTGTCCAGCAGGCAGGCTACGGCTTCAGGTGTGCTGTCGCGGCCGGTAAAGCCGGTGCCACCGGTGATCAGCACGACCTGCACCTGATCGTCGGCAATCCAGGTCGCTACCTGAGCGCGGATCTTGTACAGGTCATCCTTGAGCAGCACGCGCTCGATCAGACCATGGCCTGCGTCGGTCAGGCGGTCGACAAACATCTGCCCCGAGGTATCGGTTTCACGTGTGCGGGTATCGCTGACGGTCAGTACGGCGATATTAAGGGGTACGAAAGGTGTGTCAGCCTTGGCTTTCATGGCCTCATCCAGTTGTTAAGAAAACAGGCGGGTGTTATATCACAGCCCTCCTTTTGACTGCCCGAAGAGTGTTCGATGAATGTTCCTGCCCCACTGCCGCCCTGCTCGATTCTGCTGCTGGCCGGAGGCCGGGGACAGCGCATGGGCGGGCGCGACAAGGGCCTGATCGAATGGCAGGGCACCCCGCTTATCGAACATCTGCATCGTCTGACCCGGCCGCTGACTGACGATCTGATCATTTCCTGCAATCGCAATATCGATCGCTATGCGCGTTACGCCGATAGACTGGTGCAGGACGACGATACCGATTTCAACGGCCCTCTGGCCGGGATTCGCGCCGCACTGCCCCTGGCGCGGCATCGATGGTTGCTGATCCTGCCCTGCGACGCACCTTTGGTCGATGAAGCGTTGCTGCACGCATTGCGTGAAAAAGCCTCTGAATACCCGGAGCGACCGATATTGGTGCGTGAAGGTCAGCACTGGCAGCCGCTTTTAGGTATGATCCCTGTCGCTCACACCGCAACGCTGGAAGCCGCATGGCAGGCCGGCGAACGCAGTCCGAGACGGGCTCTGGAACCGCTGCAGCCAGTCGCTCTGCAACTGGAAGCCGGTGATCCACGCCTGGCCAACCTGAACACCCCCTGTCTGTTGACCGGGATCAGTGAAAACCGCAACAAGTGACTGGTCATTGAAGTTGCTGCGGGTGTATACGGAACTTGCTGACGGTGTATCCGTCTGAGAGTTCAGCAAATCAAGAATCCATCTGGAGACACAGTAATGAAACAACGGACCCTCCCCGCTGCCTTCCTGCTTGCACTGAGCATTGCCTCCCTCGCCGGCTGCGCATCGCCCACTGTGATCACCTTGAACGATGGTCGTGAAATTCAGGCTGTCGACACGCCGAAGTACGATGAAGAATCCGGCTTCTACGAGTTCAAGCAACTCGACGGCAAGCAGACCCGCATCAACAAGGATCAGGTACGTACCGTCAAGGATCTGTGATCCGGATGTCGCGTTACTGATTTGAAAAAACCCGCCGAGTGCGGGTTTTTTTTGCCTGTCATTTCACTGTCCCTGTACTACCAGTCGAGCTGCAACAGGCTCTCGAAGTGGCGCGGCTCGCCATTGATGGGATCGATGAAGCGCAAGCTGCTGGCCAGCAGCTTCAAGGGATGCCGATAGTCGTCCACCGGGTCTTTCACCACGTCCGGGTAAAACGGGTCGTTGCAGATGGCAGCACCCAGCGCAGCCATGTGCACGCGCAACTGATGCTTTTTGCCGGTCACCGGATAAAGCCCGTAACGCCACAATTTATCCTGCCGTTCGAGCACCTCGATCTGCGTACGGGTGTTGCTCGCGCCGACGCCTTCCTGCATGCGAAAGAACGGTTCACCCTCGACCAGACGACTCTCGTGCAGACGCGGAAATATCAGTCCCGGCAGCGCTGGTGCAATGGCCTGGTAAAACTTGTCGATGCGCCGGGTGGGAAACAATGCCTGATAAGCCGAGCGCGTCTGCCGGTTGGCGGAAAACAGCACCAGCCCTGCGGTGTGCCGGTCGATGCGGTGCAGCGGCACCAGATCAGGGTTGTCCAGGCGATGGATCAAGCGCCGCAGCAAGGTTTGCTCGACATACTCGCCTGCGGGTGTCACCGGGAGGAAGTGCGGCTTGTCAGCCACCACCAGATGCTCGTCGGCGTAGAGGATCGTTTCAACCACAGGGATCGGCGTTTCGTTGGCAACCTCACGAAAGTAGTGAACCCGCAGCCCTTCCCGATACGCCAGATCAGGCGCGATGGCCTTGCCGTTTTCGTCCAGCACCCGGCCGCGGGCAAACCGATCCAGCCATTGTTCGCGGCTGATGGCCGGAAATTTCGCGCACAGGCAATCGAGCACCGTGGCCCACGAGCCCGGTGGCAGATACAACGTACTGGCTTGCTGCTGTGCGGCGCTGAAGACGGACTCGGACATGCGGGAACTCGGACTCGTGTAAGCCTGAAGCGGCTGGCGGTGGATTATCACTGATTAGTGCGATCACCGCACAACATCGCTGCGTGGTAATCGACTCCTGCCTGCGGCACTATTAACCATCTGGTACATTCCGTTTAACACCTGTCGCCAATCGGGCAGTGACACAAAAACAAGAGACGTATTTATGACTCATGCTGAAAAACCCTCCATCCTCGCCGGCCTCATCGGCTCGGGCATCCAGGCCTCGCGAACGCCCGCCATGCATGAGCATGAAGGCGATGCGCAAGGCATGCGCTACCTGTATCGGCTGATCGACATCGATGCCCTGCAAGTGGACATACACGCCCTGCCCCGGCTTCTGGAAGGCGCCCAACAGTGCGGCTTCACTGGCCTGAATATCACCTTCCCCTGCAAGCAGGCGGTCATCCCGTTACTGGATGAGCTGTCCGATGAAGCGCGCGGTATCGGCGCGGTGAATACGGTGGTGTTCAAGGACGGCAAGCGCATCGGTCACAATACCGACTGCCTGGGATTCGCCGAAGGTTTCCAGCGCGGCCTGGACAAGGCACCACGTCAACAGGTGGTGCAGATGGGTGCAGGCGGCGCGGGCGCTGCCGTGGCTCATGCGCTGCTGGGCGCGGGCGTCGAGCGCCTCAGCGTGTTCGAAGTCGAGCCGCAACGCGCCCAAGGGCTGGTGGACAACCTCAACCAGCACTTCGGTGCCGGGCGCGCTCAGGTGGGCATCGACCTGCCTGCGGCGATGGCCGAAGCCGACGGACTGGTCAATACCACGCCGGTCGGCATGACCAAACTGCCAGGCACGCCGTTGCCGGTCGGGTTGCTGCGGCCCGAGCTGTGGGTGGCGGAAATCATTTACTTTCCGCTGGAAACCGAGCTGCTCAAGCATGCCCGCGCATTGGGCTGCCGAACGCTGGATGGCAGTACCATGGCGGTGTTTCAGGCAGTCAAGGCCTTTGAACTGTTCAGTGGCCAGTCCGCCGATGCAGAGCGGATGATGGCGCACTTCCACACGTTGTAAACATCAGCGTTTGAGATAACGCAACACAGCGTCGCAGATCATTGCCTTGTGACGCTGTTTGACCTCCTCGCTCCACAACTCGATCTGAAAGATCTCGCTGAAGGTATGGCGATTGGAGACCCGGTAGAAGCAGAACGAGCTGATCATCAGGTGCAGGTCCACCGGATGAACACCGTCACGAAACAGGCCGCTGGCTTCGCCACGACGCAGGATGCCGTCGAGCGCCCTGATGATGTTCTGGCTCTTGGCCTGAATCGATTCGGACTGTTTGACGTTCTCGCCGTTATGGATGTTTTCGATGCACACGATACGGACGAAATCGACATTGCTGTCGTGGTGATCGAAGGTGAACTCGACCACACGATGAATCGCTTCCACCGGCTCGAGTTCGGACAGATTGAGCTGGCTCTCGGTGTTGCGAATCGCGCCGTAGAGTTTTTCCAGCACTTCGACGTACAGTTGCTCTTTGCTGCCGAAGTAGTAATAGATCATCCGTTTCGAGGTTTTGGTGCGTTCCGCAATAGCATCGACGCGCGCCCCCGACAGGCCATGGGCGACAAACTCGGCAACGGCGGCCTGCAGTATGTCTTCGCGGGTCTTTTCCGGATTGTTCTTGCGCCCTTTCGACGCAACGGCAACGGAGTCGTCAGTTGTTTTCATTGTTGGCTCATGACCACGAGTGATGCGCGGAGTATGAAGCCGACCGGCAACCGAGGGAAGCTGCGAGGGCATCGAACCCTCGCAGCAGCCCTGCAATCGGATTCGCCTTACAGACGCGCCTGACGTGCTGCCACATTGCGCGCCTTGGCCATCGCAGCCAGACGCACCGGGACGTTGGCAGCGCCGTACCCTACGTAGCCGTTCTTGCGCTGCAGGATTTCGAAAAAGAAGCGCCCGTCGAACGCATCGGTGTAGACGTGGAACAACTCGCCACCCTGCGCATCGCGGTCATAGAGCACGTTGTAGTACGCCAGTTCGCTGAGAAATTCCTCGTCGAAATCGAAACGCGCCGCCAGGTCATCATAGTAATTGAGCGGGATGTCCAGCAGCGGCACGCCCGCTTCCTTGGCACGGCTCACTTCGGCGAAGATGTCTTCACATGAGAACGCGATGTGGTGCACGCCCGAGCCACGATAGCTCGACAGCGCATGGGAAATGGCCGTATTGCGATTCTCGGAAATATTCAGCGGCAGGCGCACGGTGCTGCAACGGCTGCGCAGTGCACGGCTCTTGACCAGACCGTAGGGGTCGGGCAAAACCACTTCGTCGTCAGCCTCGAAGTCCAGAATGCTTTTGTAGAACAGCACCCAGCTGTCCAGGCTGTCGGCCGGCAGCGCCATGGCCATGTGGTCGATACGCTGCAACCCGCCCTTGGCGACTGCTTGCGGATCGACGACAAAATCGCTGTCGTAAATCGATTCTCCCGGTGCGGCGTTATCCACCAGATAAATCAGGCTGCCGTCGGGCGCACGGACCGAAGGAATCTCCCGTTCGTTGGGGCCGACCAGGCCACGATAGGGCTGGCCCTTGAAGGCACGCGCACGCTCCAGCGACTGATGACCGTCGTCGACACGCAAGGCGGTCGCGCACAACGAAGGGCCGTGCGCCTCGAAGAAGCTGTGGGCGAAGGAATAGGGTTCGGCATTGAGCACAATCCTGATATCGCCCTGCCCCAGCAGACTGACCGCCTTGGAGCGATGCTGACCCAGCTTGGCAAAGCCCAGCCGTTGCAGCCAGCCCGACAGGCGAGCGCCATGGCTCTCGTCAACGGCAAACTCGAGAAACTCGACGCCATTGTAGGTACTGGCAGCGGGTGGATTGAAGAGGATTTCGGGAGCGGCGGCCGGCTCGTCACGCGCCATCAGCTGGCGGGTTTTCTCTTCCAGATAGAGCAGCGAACGCAGACCGTCCGCGGCATTGGCGCGTGTCGGCGCTGCACGGAAGCCATCGTTGAACACTTCCAGCGACAACGGCCCGGTGTAGCCACTGCGCAGGATCGGCGCGAGGAAGCCGGCCAGATCGAATTCACCCTGGCCCGGGAAGCAGCGGAAATGACGGCTCCACTCCAGTACATCCATCGCCAGAAGCGGCGCGTCGGCCATCTGCACGAAGAAGATCTTGTCGCCCGGGATCTGCGCGATGGCGCTCGGATCGCCCTTCAGCGACAGGGTATGGAAACTGTCGAGCAGCACGCCAAGCGCCGGGTGGTCAACCTGACGCACCAGGTTCCAGACCTGTTGCCAGGTGTTCACGTGCTTGCCCCAGGCCAGCGCTTCATAACCGACGCGCAGGTTACGGGCGCCGGCGCGCTCGGCGAGCAGGCCCAGATCATCGAGCAGAATGTTTTCGTCGCCCACCGAATCGGCAGACGCATTGCTGCAGACCAGCACCAGATCGGTGCCCAGTTCCTGCATCAGATCGAATTTGCGTTCGGCACGGTCGATATTGCGCTGCAGACGGTCACGGCGGCAGCCTTCGAAATCGCGGAACGGCTGGAACAGGGTGATGGCGATGCCCAGGTCGGCACACATCTGCCTGATATTGCGTGGGCTGCCGTCGTAGTACAACAAGTCGTTTTCGAAAATCTCGACGCCGTCAAAGCCGGCTGCGGCGATGGCTTCGAGCTTTTCGGGCAGAGTACCGCTCAAGGATACGGTAGCAATTGAACGCTGCATGCTTTTCAGCTCCTGGATGAACGCGACCTGCTTGGGTCGCGACTGGACAGCACCGCATTCCTGGCCTTTCCCGGCCTTATTCAGAGGTGCGAGTAAAGTATTTGCCTGTGAAAATACTACAGCAACATAAAGTGTACGAACCGGTTAGTTTTACGTTCGATTATCGAACAAAAGCCGTTTTACTCAATTGACGCTGTATCTCGCAATGCTCAACATCAGTATCACATTGCAGGATAGACCCGCAGTCCAACATTTTTGATCGTCGCTTCATCAGCAGCAACCCATAACAATTCAAAAAACAGGAACATTGCTCATGTGCACCCTTCTCGCTTTGCTCGCCCGCTCGCCCATCCGTCTTACCAGACGTCCTGTTCGACGAACCCGCCCGGCCAAAAGCCCGGCCTGGGTACACGTCGCCTGAAACATTCCAACACACTTACGCGGCCCAACCTGTAAATTGTCGGCCCGACGGATCGTTTCGAGGACAGCCTGAGTCTACAGGCCAGTCGAATCACGGTTCTACGACTTCACTTTACCTGCACAACGCCTGCATCGAGTGGACTTCTCAGTCCGACTGTTGCCAGCAGCACAGTCCTGGAACGGATGGTTAGAACATCATGCTTAACACCCAGACCAACCCTGTCGCCCAGGCCGCCCGTGCCGGGATGGGCGAAAAGATCCGCGGCGCACTCGCCGTGGGCAAGACTCGCTGGGGCATGCTCGCCCTGGTGTTCTTCGCCACTACGCTGAACTACATCGACCGGGCCGCGCTCGGCGTCATGCAGCCCATCCTCGCCAAGGAAATGAGCTGGACGGCGATGGACTACGCCAACATCAACTTCTGGTTTCAGGTCGGCTACGCGGTCGGCTTCGTGCTGCAGGGTCGCTTCATCGACAAGGTCGGCGTCAAGCGCGCGTTCTTCCTCGCGGTGCTGCTGTGGAGCCTGGCGACCGGCGCACACGGCCTTGCCACTTCCGCCGTCGGCTTCATGGTCTGCCGCTTCATTCTGGGCCTGACCGAAGCCGCCAACTACCCGGCCTGTGTGAAGACCACGCGGCTGTGGTTCCCTGCCGGTGAGCGTGCGGTGGTCACCGGTATCTTCAACGCCGGCACTAACGTCGGCGCCATGCTGACCCCTGCCCTGTTGCCGGTGATCCTGACTGTCTGGGGCTGGCAGGCCGCCTTCGTGGCAATGGGTTCGCTGGGGCTGCTCTGGGTCATCACCTGGCGCTTGAAATACTACAACCCTGAAGATCACCCGACCGTCAGCAAGACCGAACTGGATTACATCAACCAGGAAGTAGAACCGGCGCCGGTCAAGGTGCCGTTCACCGGCATTCTGAAGATGCGTGGCACATGGGCGTTCGCGCTGGCGTATGCGATTACTGCTCCGGTTTTCTGGTTCTACCTGTACTGGCTGCCGCCGTTCCTCAATCAGCAATACAACCTGGGGATCAGCGTGACGCAGATGGGCATCCCGCTGATTCTGATCTGGCTGACGGCTGACTTCGGCAGTGTGGGTGGCGGCATTCTGTCGTCCTGGCTGATTGGTCGTGGCATGCGTGCGACGACTGCGCGCCTGTTGTCGATGCTGATCTTTGCCATCACGATCTGCAGCGTAGTGTTCGCTGCCAATGCCAGCGGGCTGTGGGTGGCGGTACTGGCCATCTCGCTTGCCGTGGGTGCGCATCAGGCCTGGACCGCGAATATCTGGAGCCTGGTGATGGACTACACGCCCAAGCACATGATGAGTACCGTGTTCGGCTTCGGCGGCATGTGTGCGGCCATTGGTGGTATGTTCATGACCCAGATTGTCGGTGCCGTGTTGACCGCCACCAACAACAATTACAACGTGCTGTTCACCATGATCCCGGCGATGTACTTCATCGCGTTGATCTGGCTGTACTTCATGGCACCTCGCAAGGTTCCGACGCTCAGCGAGTGATCGTCTGACACCATCAAAAAGGTCCGGCTCACTCAGTGACCGGGCCTTTTTACTATTGTGCCCACGCTTTGCGCAGAGTGACGAAAAGTGCTCTCCCGGACGCCGCTCGTTCCTCACGCTCCGCGTGGGAATGCAGTTCTTGACGCTCCGCGTCACAAAGCGGTTCTGTGGTTTCAGGTGGATTGGGTTCGACTCAGGTCACCTTTGTTATCACAGACGCCGCTCGTTCCTCACGCTCCGCGTGGGAATGCAGTTCGTGACGCTCCGCGTCACACGGCGATTCTGTGGTTTCAGGTGGATTGGGGTTCGCCTCAGGTCACCTTTTCGCCCCTCGGCGACCTACTTTCATGGGCCCAAAGTAGGCAAATCCCCTCGCGCCTGTTTCCGGCCCGACTTCGTCGGGTTCCTTCGCCCTGTCACTAAGGTCGCACTCTGCGTCGTCAGTGCCACCGCGATAAAAAAGCGCTTTATCTATGTAAAGTGATTGCGCGCAAGACACTACGTTGTGCTGCGGTACAGATGTGACGCAGAGCGTCACGAACTGCATGCCAACGCAGAACATTGGCACGATAGTCAGTTAGATTTGTGTATTCGTGCGAGGGAACAGCTCATCACCCACCCTTGCGCCGCTGTTGCCAAGCCGCCGCCAGGCCGCTGAGGCAGATGATGGCGATGCCTGCCTGTGCGGTCGGTGATGGCATGTGGTCGAACACCACGAAACCCAGCAGCCCGGCAAACACGATCTGGCAATAGCTGAACGGTGCGAGCATGGCCGGGGCGGCGAAGCGGAAGGCCTGGGTCAGCAGCAAATGCGCCGACATCCCGCACGCGCCGAGCGCCAGCAGAAACGGCAAGTGCTTGAGCGCCGGCACTTCCCAGAAGAACGGCACCAGCGCGCTCATCAACAGGGTATTGAACAGCCCGGCAAAAAAGTTGCTGGTGGTCGGGCTGTCGAACGGGCTGACCAGCCGCGTCAGGAGTTGATACAGCGCAAAGCACAAGGCTGACGACAGGGGCAACAGAATCGCCGGGGTAAACAGCTCGCCCCCCGGATGAATGATGATCATCACCCCGACAAACCCGACGACCACTGCTATCCACTGCCCACGCGTGACACGCTCATGCAACAGCGGCACCGATAACGCGGTAACGAGCAACGGCGCAAGAAAGTTGACCGCCGTCGCCTCTGCCTGCGGGATGAACATCAGGCTGCTGGTAAACAGCAGACTGGTGCCCAGCAAGGCCAGGGCGCGCAAGACCTGCAGGCCAGGACGCTTGGTGCGCAACACCCGCAACCCCGCTGACGGCATGAAGATGCAGGCCATCAACAGCGTATGCACCAGATAGCGTGCCCAGACCACCAGAATGATCGGATAGAAGCCGGACAGGTATTTGGACAGCGTGTCATGACTGGCAAACAGAAAGGTCGCCAGAAGAATGAAGCCAATACCTTTGAGAGGTTGATTGACGCCGGACAACGGCGTGCTGGCAGTGCTCATTGCGCTTCCTTGTTCAAGTTTCAGCAGCCTGACAGCGTGGCCGAAAGCGCCAGCGCCCGCTGCTCATATCGACAGACCCGTGAGCATCGCACACCCGTTTGCAGCGCTTCGCAGAAAATGTTCGAACCGGTTCATTAACGTTCGATAATCGCCCAGAACAGCTGTTTCACAATTGCACAGCGCTTTCCGGCATTTCACTATCGCAGCCAGCTACACGACTCAATAACTACAAAAAAGGTCTGCTCCATGCGCGTGAATTTCCCCTGCAAAATCCTTTGCGGCCTGTCAGCGGCCGTCGCTGCAAGCCTGACGCCCATCAGCGGCAACAGCGCCGGATTCGTCGAAGACGCCAAGGTCAATCTGAACCTACGCAACTTCTACATCAACCGCAACTTCGTCGACCCGGCCAACGCACAGAACTACGCCGAGGAGTGGACGCAGAACTTCATCCTCGACGCACGCTCCGGCTTCACCCAGGGCACCGTCGGCTTCGGTGTCGACGCGCTGGGCCTCTACTCGCTCAAGCTCGACGGCGGCAAGGGTACCGGCGGCACGCAATTGCTGCCCATCCATAGCGATGGGCGCCCGGCCGACGACTTCGGGCGACTGGCCGTGGCCGGCAAGGCGCGCTTCTCGAAGACCGAATTGAAGGTCGGCGAGTGGATGCCGGTGCTGCCGATCCTGCGCTCGGATGACGGCCGCTCGCTGCCACAAACCTTTCAGGGCGGGCAGATCACCTCCAAGGAGATCGACGGCCTGACCCTCTACGGTGGTCAGTTCCGTGGCAACAGCCCGCGCAACGACGCGAGCATGGAAGACATGTCCCTGAATGGCCGTACCGCGTTCACTTCCGACCGCTTCAACTTTGGCGGCGGCGAGTACGTGTTCAACGAAAAGCGCACCCAGGTCGGCGTGTGGTACGCCGAGCTTGAAGACATCTACCACCAGCAATATTTCAACCTGCTGCACAGTCAGCCGTTGGGCAGCTGGACGCTGGGGGCCAACCTTGGCTACTTCCAGGGCAAGGACGACGGTCAGTCGCTGGCCGGCGAGCTGGACAACAAGACCTGGTCAGCGCTGCTTTCGGCGCGGCACGGTGGCAACACCTTTTATGTGGGCCTGCAGAAAGTCAGCGGCGACAGCGCCTGGATGCGCGTCAACGGTACCAGTGGCGGGACGTTGGCCAACGACAGTTACAACTCCAGCTTCGACAACGCCAGGGAGAAATCCTGGCAGTTGCGCCACGACTATGACTTCGCAGCCTTGGGCGTGCCCGGCCTGACCCTCATGAACCGCTACATCAGCGGCGACAACGTGCATACCGGCGCCATCACCGACGGCGAAGAGTGGGCACGGGAAACCGAGCTGGCCTACGTGTTCCAGAGCGGCGCGTTCAAAAGCCTGTCAGTCAAATGGCGCAACTCCACCATGCGCCGCGACTACAACACCAACCAGTTTGACGAAAACCGCCTGATCGTCAGCTACCCGTTGTCGCTGCTCTGATCCAGACAGAACGCCGCCGTGGCCGATGGCGCGGCGGCGTTCTCGATCACCACCCTCAATTGTCCTGCAACGACTCCACGCCCATTTCATCCCACACCGCTTCAGCGAGGTGGAACGTTGCATTGGCCGCCGGAATGCCGCAGTAGATAGCGCTCTGCATCAGCACTTCCTTGATCTCTTCACGGGTCACGCCGTTGTTTTTTGCGGCCTTCAGGTGCAGGCGCAATTCGCCTTCTCGATTCATGCCGATCAGCATCGCAATGGTGATCAGGCTGCGCGTGTGGCGCGGCAACCCCGGACGGGTCCAGATATCACCCCAGGCGTGACGGGTAATCATCTCCTGGAATTCTTCATTGAACGGCGTCAGTTTGCTCAGGCTGTTATCGACATGCGCATCGCCCAGCACAGCGCGGCGTACGTGCATGCCGGCTTGGTAACGTTCGTCTTCGGTCATCGGGAAATCCTTGTGTGTTCAGCCACGGCGCGCTCGACCCAATGGCGAGCCTGGCCAAGGTAATGGGCCGGATCGAGCAGTCGATCCAGCTCGTCGGAAGAAAACTGCTCGCTGATCTGCGGGGTTTCGCCGAGCACCTGACGCAAATGGTCGCCCTGCTCCACCGCACGCCGGCAGCACTGTTCAACCAGATGGTGGGCAGCATCGCGGCCGATACGCTGAGCCAGGGCAATGCTCACTGCCTCGGCGAGAACCAAGCCTTTGGTGGATTGCAGATTGATCGCCATACGCTCGGCATCGACCTGCAGGCCGGGTATCACCTGCAACGCCTGCTGCAGCGAACCGGAAACCAGGCAGCACAGCTCCGGCAAGGTCTCCCACTCGGCATGCCACAGGCCCAGACTGCGCTCGTGCTCCTGCGGCATGGCGGCCAGCATCGTGGCGACCAGCCCCGGTGCGCGGGTGGCGGTGCTGATCATGACCGCAGCACCGACCGGGTTGCGTTTGTGCGGCATGGTCGAAGATCCGCCCTTGCCCGGTGCCGAAGGCTCGAAGACCTCGCCCACTTCGGTCTGCATCAGCAGGCTCACGTCGCGCCCCAGTTTGCCGAGGCTGCCGGCGATCAGGCCCAGCAGACCGGCAAACTCTACCAGTCGGTCACGCTGGGTGTGCCAGGGCTGCTCGGGCAACGCCAGTTGCAATTCACCGGCCAGCGTTTCGGCCACCGAAAACGCCTGATCGCCCAGCGCCGCGAGGCTGCCGGAAGCACCGCCGAACTGCAGGCACAGCAGGCGTGGTTTGATCTCGTTCAAGCGCTGTCGATGACGAGTGACCGCGCCCAGCCAGCCGGCGATTTTCATCCCCAGGGTGACCGGCGTGGCCTGTTGCAGCCAGGTGCGTCCAGCCAGCGGCGTGCCAGCATGACGCTGTGCCTGCTCAGCCATCGCATCGGCCAGTCGAGCAAGATCATGCTCAAGCAGTACGATGGCTCGACGCAGTTGCAGGATCAGACCGCTGTCCATCACATCCTGACTGGTCGCGCCCATGTGCACGTAGCGCTCGGCTTCAGCACTGCGTGCGGCAATCTGTTTGCCCAGCGCCTTGACCAGCGGAATCGCCGAATTGCCGGCGCTGCCGATGGCGATTGCCAGCGCGTCGAAATCGAACAGCCGTGCGTCGCAGCTCAGCTCGATGTCAGCGACCACCTCGGGCGGGATCAGGCCTACTCGTGCCTGTGCCCGAGCCAGGGCAGCCTCGAAATCGAGCATGCCCTGCACCCGGCCTTCATCCGAAAAGATCTCGCGCATTTCGGGTTGCATGAAGTAGGCATCGAAAAGTTGATTGCTCGCTCTGTTCACATCACCACTCCAGATTGAAAGGTTTCAGGTAGCGTCCGAATGACTGACCCAGCCCTTGATCAGCACCGCTATCGCGGCAAGCGCCGCCGGAACCACCAGCGCGGTCAGCACCTGCTCGAACGTCCAGCCCAGGCCCAGCAGCGTGGCACCGGCCCAGGCGCCGAGAATCGCGCCGAAGCGGCCGATCCCGAGCATCCACGACACGCCCGTGGCACGCCCCTGGGTGGGATAGAAACGCGCTGCCAGTGACGGCATTGCCGACTGTGCGCCGTTGATGCACATACCGGCCAGCAGCACCAATGTCGCCAACAGTGCGACGTTACCCAGACTCTGCCCGACCAGCCAGGCAAATACCCCGGCCAGCGCGTAGGCACAACCAATGACCTTGTGCGGGTTGTAACGATCCATCGCCCAGCCCACGCCTACAGCGCTCAACACCCCGCCGAACTGAAACAGCGCGCCGATGAAGGCCGACTGTTCCATGCTCGCGCCGCTGTCGCGCATCAGCGTCGGCAGCCAGCTGGTCAGCAGGTAAACGATGACCAAGCCCATGAAATATGTCAGCCACAGCAACAGGGTGCCTGCGCTGTACGTGCCGGAAAAAATCACTTTCAGCACATTGCGGCTGCTCACCGTTTTCTGCTCGGGAACGCTGAAGTCAGTGATGCCAGCCAGCGCCTTCGGCGCAATCGGTGCCAGCACTTTGCGAATCCGCTCTGCACCGCGATTGCGTACCACCAGAAACCGCGCCGACTCCGGCAGCCAGACCATCAGCACCGCCGCCAGCAGGATGGGCAGGATACCGCCCAGCATCAGCAGGCTGTGCCAGCCCATGCTGGGGATCAGCTTGGCTGAGACAAAACCGCCGCAGGCCATGCCCAGATTGAAACCGCAGAACATGCTCGTCACCAACAACGACTTGAGCCGCTCCGGGGTGTATTCCGACAGCAACGTGGTGGCATTGGGCATCGCTGCGCCAAGCCCCAGCCCGGTCAACAGGCGCAGCACCAGCAATTGATCGATGTTGCTGCTATAGGCTGAGGCCAGGCTGAAAAGACCGAACAGCAGCACCGCGACCACCAGCACCACCTTGCGCCCGAAACGGTCGGCCAGCGGGCCGGAACCCAGCGCGCCGAACACCATGCCGATCAGCGCGGCACTCATCACCGGCCCCAGACTGGCCCGATCGATTCCCCAATCCTGGCTGAGCGCGGGTGCAATGAAGCCCATTGCGGCAGTATCGAGGCCGTCGAGAAACACGATCAGAAAACACAGCGCAACCACTCGCCACTGATAGCCGGACAGCGGTTGCGCATTGATGAAAGCCTGAACGTCTAGCGTACTCGACGCAGGGCTGCTGGCGGAAAGCGTCATGAAGGTGTCCTTTTATTTTTATAGGGTCGCCTGCCGATGCAGGCGCCTTGAAACGCACGCACATTGATTTCTGAATCGACAAGCGATTCAGAAATCGAAAAACACTGTCTCGCCTTCACCCTGCACACGGATATCAAAACGATAGGCCGTCTGCCCCTCGTGCGTGCAACGGCGCGCCACCAGGGTTTCGCGACGCGGGGGCTGCTCGATCAGATTGAGCACCGGGTCCTGCGCATTCGCCTGGGCTTCGTCGTCGAAATACAGCCGCGTCTGCAGATGAATATTGATGCCACGGGCAAACAGCGAGACATTGATGTGCGCCGCCATCGGCACACCCGCCGCATTGCGCGCCGAGCCTGGCTTGATGGTCTTGAGGATCCATTGACCATCGTCCGCGGTAGCCGTGCGACCAAAGCCGTTGAACGGCCTGTCCGGGTCGAATTCGCTGTGATACGCGCCCTGATGATCCGCCTGCCAGAATTCCAGGTAGGCATCACGGATCAGATGACCGTTGCCGTCGAAGACGTTGCCCAGCAACACGATATGCTCGCCGGGCGCCTCGGGCCTGGCCATCTCGTTCCAGATTTCCAGTTCGCGGGTCGGGTTGCCGGCCACCTGTGGTGCAAGACCGATGTGGACGTAAGGGCCAGCGGTTTGCGAAGGGGTTTCCTGCAGCAATTGAACGGGCATGTCGGGCCTCCTCAGCAATTTTCGAAGTGAGTCTTGCGCTGACCGCGCAACACGATATCAAAGCGGTACGCCAGGCAATCCATCGGATTGCCCATGCCCAGGTCGAGTCTGGCAATCAGGCTCTGCACGGCGTCCGGATTGGCGATGGCCTTGACGATCGGGCAGATCGGAATAAGCGGATCGCCTTCGAAATACAACTGGGTAATCAGGCGTGTGGCAATCGACGGCCCGCTGATCGACACGTGAATGTGCGCCGGGCGCCAGTCGTTGGGACCGTTGCGCCACGGGTAAGGCCCTGGCTTTACGGTACGGAAGCTGTAATTGCCTTCGCTGTCGGTCAGTGCACGTCCGACGCCGCCGAAATTGGGATCGATGGGCGCCAGATAGGCATCGCGCTTGTGGCGATAACGCCCACCGGCGTTGGCCTGCCAGATCTCCACCAACGTGTGCGGAATCGGCTTTCCGTACTGATCGCAGACCCGCCCGGCCAGCAGGATACGCTCGCCGATGGGCAGACCGCCGTTGTTGAAATTGAGCAGCAGATCATTATCGTGCTGACCGAATTTCAAATGCGAGAAATCCGGGCCGGTGGTTTCGGAAATGGACTGCGGGATACTGACCAGCGCCTGACGCGGCGAGCGCAGGATTGAGGTCTTGTAATCAGGGGTGAGAGCTTTTGGATGCCAGTTTCGGTCACGAATGACGAAGCGGCTGTTGTCCGCGGCAGACATGGCGTTCTCCTCGTTTTTCTTATGGGGCGCGCAGGCGTGGGTCACATGCGCTACAGGCTGCGGCGAAGTGTCGCGCGATCCATGCTTATAGAGAACTGAAATAAACCCCATGATCCATAACCAATTGGTTATGGATGCTAGACGTTGCGATAGGCCTCTCCAAGGCTCCGCAGTTCGTCCACGCACCACTGCGCTGCGCGCGTGAGTGGCAAGGCCGGGTTGCTGCACAAACCGACCGAGCCGCCCGGTTCACGAATACCCATGTCCAGCTCCACCAGCGTGCCGCCTTTCAACTCCAGCGACACGGCATCCAGTGGCGCGATCCACACCGCATCGCTGCATTGCACATAGCGGCGGCTGAGGGTGAGCGAGAGGGTTTCAAGGCGTTGACGCGGCATGCGGATACCGCACTGCACGAACAGGCTGTCGGCAAACTTGCGGATGGTGGTGCCTGCCAGCGGCAATACCAGCGGGAATTGCTCCAGACTTTCGGGCTTGAGCGGCGCAGCCAGCAACGGGTGATCGCTGCGCACCACCAGCGTCATCGACTCGTTGTACAGGTGCTCGAACGTCAGGCCCTGAATCTGCGGGCTGTCTGTCATGCGCCCGACCACCAGATCCAGCTCCCCTACCCTCAATTGCGACAGCAGATACGCGCTGGGCCCGGTCATCACGCTGACGATCAGCGCCGGGTGCCGCTGGTGCAGGCGATGAACGACCTCAGGCACCAGCAGGCTTTCGGCCGTCGACAGTACACCCAGTCGTGCAGTGACGGTGTCATGCTCACCCGAGCGCAGGCTGCTGACGCCCTCGCGCAGGGCCTGCACGCTGGGCCCGGCAAACCGCATGAACGCCACGCCGGCTTCGGTGAGTGCCGCGCCGCTCTTGCTGCGCACGAATAACGTGGTGTCGAGCAGGGTTTCCAGCTCTTTGAGACTTTTCGACAGCGCAGGCTGACTGATCGCCAGAACGTCGGAAGCACGCGCCAGACTGCCCTGCCGGGCCACTTCGAGAAAGCAGACCAGATGGCGAAATTTGATGCGTGTATCGATATTCACTGCGCGTCGTGTCCGGTAAATGAAAGGGAATGCAGCTCAACGACAAGGCAGCTCAGCGACTCAGAAACGACGCCACCTGAGGCGCGTCAAATGGCCAGTCCAGCTCGTCACCGGTGTCGATCCGACGCAACACAGGAACGCGCAACTCATAGCGTTCATGCAGTTGCTCATCCTCGCAGATGTCGACCAGCTCAACCAGCAGGCCGTGCTCAATGGCAAACGGCAGTAAAACTGCTTCGGCAACCTCGCACAGCGGGCATCCCAGGGTGCTGAACAGCTGGCATTCGGGGGTCATGAGTCGATCCTCGGCGAATCCTTGGTAAGCGGAAATTATTCTAGGCGCGCACCGGGATCACGTCGACACCCGTAAATGCGCCTTGCTGAACGCATTGGCGCGGTCCAGTACCGGTTTCTCGAAACAACGATAACCGACCCAGCCATAGCAAACCGCGGCAGCCATCATCAGCAGCGCGAAAAACAGGTTGTCCAGGTAGCTTTCGGGCCAGGCCCCCACCAGACTCCAGACCCTGCCGATCACCCCCAGCACCAGCAGATGAGACAGATAGATCGTGTAGGACATATCGCCCACGGCAACCAGAAACACCGGCACCACCAGCTGTCGGCGCCGTTCGAGCAAGGCCAGCGTCACTACCAGTACGCCGAACGTGCCGCCGACCATGAGCATGCGCAGCAGCCCCTGACTTTCGTACAACCGGTAATAGCCGATCAGGGGCACCGCCGCCAACAACGCGACACCGAGCAGCAACCAGACCGCAGCCGTCGGCACGCGGGCACTGTGGCGACCGTAAAAGAACAAGGCCAGCGCGGCACCCAGCATGAATTCGAGGGCATAGGGATGCAGGACGATCTTCACTGCCGAGGAATAGTCCTGCCAGTCTGCCAGCGTATTGAACACCACGATGATCATGCCCCAAACACCGAGCAGAAACGGCAGACTGCGCTCGCGAAACAGCAGGAAGCCCGAGAACACCACGTAGAACCACAGCTCGAACAGCAGCGACCAGGCCACCATCACCAGCAGCACCTTGTCGTTGGGCAACAGCAGGAACGACATGATCAGATTGGACGAGCCATGCCCGCTGTTGACCATGCCCGGCTGCACCAGATAAACCGCCAGGGTGATGAAAAAGTACAACCAGTAGGTGGGATAGATCCGCGAGACCCGATTGAACAGAAAGCGCTGAGCCTCGACTCCGCTCTGAAAACGGCCACGGCTGACAATCACCATGACGAATCCGCTGATGACGAAAAACAGATCGACGCCCAACTGAAAAAAATCGAGCCAGGGCGGCAAAAGGATATCGCCACCGGAAAACTTGCTCTCCACCGACATCATGTGAAACAACACAACGCCAAGGACCGCTACGCCCCTGAGCCCCTGCAGGGAATACAGCCGCTCCATGCCTCTCTCCATTCAACGGATGTCGCGCGCGCCAGGCCATCCCGTGGTCACGCGTGTGGAGCATAGCCAATGGCCAGAAATACGGAACCCCAATCTTCCAGTGCTTGCGGTTTTTCCTGGCAGATAGTTTTGGAGTAAGGTGCAGCGGCTGCGTAAAGCCTGATCGAACACGATACGCCAATCGAAGTGAACCTTCAGGAATCACCTGTACTCGAAACATTCATACGCCCACCAAACGGAGAACATCATGGCCCGCCAAACTGCACAGAATGCTCAGGAAATCCTGAGAGCCGACTTCCAGGTACTGGTTGCCGACACTGAGAAATTGCTGGCGCATACCGCCTCTCTCGCTGGTGATCAGGCCGATGAACTGCGCGCCCAGATCCGCGAAAGCCTGCTGCGTGCCAAGGAAACCCTGAAGACCACCGAAGATTCGTTGCGCGAGCGCGGCGAAGCTGCAGTGATCGCCACCGAAGATTACGTTCAGAACAACCCCTGGCAGTCCGTCGGTATCGCCGCAGGTGTCGGCTTTCTGATCGGTCTGCTGGCTACAAGGCGCTAACATCATGACTCTGGGAACGGAATCAGCACCGCCCGAGGGAACTCCGGGCTCTTCACCGCGGCGCCTGGGCGCTGCCTTCCTTGGCCTGTTGCACACTCACGTCGAGCTGTTCGGCATCGAACTGCAGGAACAGAAAGCGCGAACCGTCAGCCTGCTGCTGTTCGCCGGTCTGGCACTGGTTTTCGGCCTGCTGCTGCTCACTGGGCTCTCGGCCTTGCTGCTGATCGTTCTGTGGGACAGCTACCGCCTGGCCGGCATCGTCGGCCTGTGTACGTTTTACCTGCTGGCCGCGATTTTCTGTGGATTGCGCCTCAAGGCAGCGATCTTCGACGAGTCTTCGCCCTTCCATGCGACCCTCGAAGAACTGGCCAATGACCGCGAGCGATTGATGCCATGAGTGAACCCAAGTCGCACCAGAGCAATACCCGTCGAGAACTGCGCAAGGCATTGATTCGCTTGCGCATGGAAATGCACCGCCAGGAAATTCGCCACGAATCTGCGCAACTGATGCAACCGTTGCAACGCTTTCGCGGCATCCGTCACGACTGGAAAAGCGCGCTTGGCTTTCGCCACGCGCCGCTCTGGGGCGTGGGCTCGGTTGCCCTGCTGGGTTTTCTGAGCGGCAAACGTGCCAAGACCGGACGTACCAGCCTGCTGGGTCGCCTGTTGAAGCTGGGCATCACGTTGACGCCAGTGGTCAAGGTCGCCATGCAAACGCGCGCCCTGCAGAATCGCAATCGCAAAGTCTGATTGCGCCATGCGTCCAGCGTGACCCAGGCCTGACTGTATCGGCCTGAACATAAATGCCCGCTCCGGTATTCCGGAGCGGGCATTTGTTTTTCTACGGGCCTGTTTTCATCAATGCAGCCCTTGCGGCAGGCGTGTCGAACCGGGAAGCTACGCCCCTATTACTGACGGAGTGAACGCATTGGATTGGCAAACGCTGCTTAACCGCGAACGACTGGGCAAGACCCTGCACAGCCCCGAGGAACTGGGGCGCAGTCCGTTTCACAAGGACCATGACCGGATCATCTTTTCCGGCGCCTTTCGCCGCCTGGGGCGCAAGACCCAGGTGCATCCGGTGTCCAGCAACGATCATATTCATACGCGCCTGACCCACTCGTTGGAAGTCAGTTGCGTCGGCCGTTCGCTGGGGATGCGCGTCGGCGAAACGCTGCGCTCTGCCCTGCCCGACTGGTGCGATCCGAGCGACCTGGGCATGGTCGTGCAATCGGCCTGCCTGGCGCACGACATCGGCAATCCGCCGTTCGGTCACTCGGGCGAAGATGCGATTCGCAACTGGTTCAATCAGGCGGCCGGGCGCGGCTGGCTTGATGCGATGAGCGACACCGAGCGCAATGATTTTCTCAATTTCGAAGGCAATGCCCAGGGCTTTCGGGTGCTGACGCAGCTGGAATACCACCAGTTCGACGGCGGCACCCGCCTGACCTACGCCACGCTGGGCACTTACCTCAAATACCCGTGGACCGCGCGCCACGCAGATTCGCTGGGCTACAAAAAGCACAAGTTCGGCTGCTATCAGAGCGAATTGCCGATTCTTGAGCAGATTGCCGGCAAGCTGGGTTTGCCGCAGCTCGAAGATCAACGTTGGGCCCGCCATCCGCTGGTGTATCTGATGGAGGCTGCCGACGACATCTGTTACGCCCTGATCGACCTGGAAGACGGTCTGGAGATGGACCTGCTCAACTACGCAGAAGTGGAATCACTTTTGCTCGGGCTGGTCGGTGATGATCTTCCGGAAACCTACCGGCAACTGGGTCCGGGCGACTCACGGCGGCGCAAACTGGCAATCCTGCGCGGCAAGGCCATCGAACACTTGACCAACGCGGCCGCCAGAGCCTTCGTCGAGCAGCAGGATGCCTTGCTGGCCGGCACCCTGCCTGGCGACCTGGTCGAGCACATGCACGGTCCGGCCAAACGCTGTGTGCTGAATGCCAAGGACATGGCGCGCAAGAAAATCTTCCAGGACAAGCGCAAGACCCTGCATGAAATCGGTGCCTACACCACGCTGGAGATCCTCCTCAATGCGTTCTGCGGCGCGGCCGTCGAACAGTTCGGCGGCAGGACGCCATCGTTCAAGCATCGGCGCATCCTCGACTTGCTGGGTAACAGTGCGCCCGATCCCAAGGCACCGCTGCATACCTCGTTCCTGCGCATGATCGACTTCATCGCGGGCATGACCGACAGCTACGCCAGCGAAATGGCCCGGGAAATGACCGGCCGCTCCGGACAGATATAGCCTCCCTCGACCCGCCCGCTGCCTGAACGGATGCAGGCAAAAGGCTGGTCAGACTGATTGCCTCGCAAAACTCAGACAGGCCCTACAAGCATGTCGGACGGGTCCTATCGCAGGTTTTCTTGCATCCCTCAATAATTCCAGCCACTTCAACTGCCATCCGGCACGTCATCCATCCGCCTGCGATACTCACGGGTCCGCACGCCGCCTGCCGATGCCTGAACGCTTCGCCAGGGCCTTTCCGGAACGCTCATGTCCACACATAGCCTGCGCATCCTTCTGGTGGAAGATCACCCGTTTCAACTGATTGCCACCCAAGTGCTGCTCAACAATCATGGCTACTTCCTGCTGACTCCCGTGCTTACGGCTGCCGAGGCGATGGCCGCCATGCAACGCAGTGCCGAACCCTACGGGCTTGTGTTGTGCGATCAGTGCCTGCCGGACATGTCGGGCCTCGACCTGATCGACGAGGCATCCCGACACGGCTGGCTGCGCCAAGCCATTCTGCTCAGCGGCTTGCCGGATACACAGCTTGAAAACCTGCAGCAACTCGCCCTGCAGCGCGATCTCCCTCTGCTCGGTTGCCTGAGCAAACCCCTGCACGGACCCGACCTCAGCCGCCTGCTGGGGCACCTCGTTGACTGACATCGGCAACCCGGCTTTATGCGCTTTTGGATATCCCGGGTAAAAACCGGTACATACCTTAAACCGGCAAACCGTACCGATTACATTCGACGTTCAGACGCGTAGGAAATCATCAGTCAACATGAATGATGATTCCAGAAAGTAATAAACATTGGGTGCATCGCTCGCCAAACACACAATGAAATAAGCGTTAACGTTTAAACACACTTGTGTTCTACGTAGGCTTTTACGTACTCCAATACGCTAATTTTTGTAGGACTTTTCCTATATATGCCTGCCGAGCAAGTCTCTTTATGTGCCTGCCCGAACATCTGAGCTAAGGTGCGCGCTTTCTTCACTGCTTGTTATGGAATGGAATATGAACTCAGTTTTTATCATCGACGATCACCCGGTCATCCGGATGGCGGTAAGAATGCTTCTGGAGAACGAAAACTATGAGGTGGTCGGCGAAACCGATAACGGTGTCGACGCCATGCAAATGGTTCGTGAATGCATGCCCGACCTGATCATCCTCGATATCAGCATTCCCAAGCTCGACGGCCTTGAGGTGCTGGCTCGCTTCAATACGATGGGGCTGTCCTCCAAGATTCTGGTGCTGACGTCGCAAACTCCCAACCTGTTTGCCATTCGCTGCATGCAATCGGGCGCCTCGGGTTATGTGTGCAAGCAGGAAGACCTTAGCGAGCTGCTCAGTTCGGTGAAAGCGGTATTATCCGGCTACAATTACTTTCCCAGTCAGGCGTTGACGTGCGCAGTTCGTGAAGATGGACAGACCCACGAGCTGGAGCTGTTCAAGTTGGTCAATGACCGCGAACTGATGGTATTGCAGTTATTTGCCCAAGGCCGTTCCAACAAGGAAATAGCCAAAGGTATGTTTCTCAGTAACAAAACCGTCAGTACTTACAAAACGCGACTGATGCAAAAACTAAAAACAAGAACCTTGGTAGAACTTATCGAGATGGCAAAACGCAACGCGCTAGTGTGAGAAAACGGATGCCCAAGCGCTTCAGACAATTATTAATACTGGCTACAAGCCTGTGCACAGGCTGGGGTGCTGAGGCCGGTCCTCATGCGGCCGATCACTATACCCTGCTCGGTCGCTCGAGCCCGGCGCACATGGATGTGAAGCTGGACAGTCACCAGTGGCAGTGGGTGCGCGGTCAACGCGAACTGATTCTCGGCACCTCGAACCCCGATTACCCGCCCTTTGATATCACGATGTCGGGTAACGATTACGAAGGCATCACTGCCGATTATGCAGGGATCATTTCGGATGCGCTGGACCTGCCCGTCAGGGTTCAGCGTTTCGAAACCCGTGATGCGGCGATCAAGGCCCTTGCCGCAGGCCAGATCGATCTGCTGGGTACCGCAAACGGTTTTGAAGCCATCGATCGAAACATCAGGCTTTCGCAGCCCTACTCGGTGGATCAACCCGTTCTGGTCACCCGGGTCGGAGACACCCGCCCCCTGAACGAGGGCCTGAAAGGCATGCGGCTGAGCATGGTCTATCACTACCTGCCGCCTGCCGAGGTCGAAGCGTCCTATCCAGGCGCAACGCTGAAAACCTATCCCTCTTTTCAGAACGCCATCAACGCAGTCGCTTTCAATCAGGCGGACGTGTTTCTGGGCGATACGATTTCCACCCAATACATCATCAACAAGGGTTATCTGAACAACGTGCAGATGTCGAATTTCGGCCAGCACGAGCCCAACGGTTTCAGCTTCGCGGTCAGCAACGAAAACACGCAACTGCTGGGCATCATCAATCAGACGCTGAAAGCCATACCCGTCGATGAACGCATCAATATTTCCAGACGCTGGAGCACGGGCAGCGACCTGATGCTCACCGACCAGAAGCTGCAACTGACGCAACGCGAGGAACGCTGGATCGCGCAGCACCCGACCGTACGCGTGGTCGTCAACGAAGCGTATGCGCCGCTGACATTCTTCGATGCCAAGGGTAACTTTCGCGGCATCACCGCAGACTTGCTCGAACTGGTGCGTCTGCGTACCGGGCTTAGGTTCGACGTCAAACGCTCGCCCAGCCTGACCGACATGCTCAATCAGGTCAGCGAAGGCCAGGCCGACATGATCGGCGCGCTGGTGTCCAGTGATGCGCGTGAGGACCGCTTGAGCTTCACCCGCCCCTACATCGACAACTCGTTCGTGCTGGTCACCCACAAGGGCCAGGGTGCCCCCAGCTATCTGGAGCAGATGGACGGCAAGCGTCTGGCGATCACCCAAGGCAGCCCGGTGCTGGACTGGCTAAGCCGCAAATACCCCAGGGTCGTGCCGCTGGAGATCGACAATCCATTCCAGGCGCTGGACATGTTGTCGCTGGGCAGAGCGGAAGGTGCGGTCATCTCGCTGCTCAGCGCGGACTATTTCCTGTCTTCCGGCATCTTCGAGGAGCGTTTGCAGATGACCGCCACCGTCGGCGAGGATCCGGCGCTGATTTCGATGGCGACCTCACGCAATGCCATCGAGCTGAGTTCGATTCTCGACAAGGCGCTGGCGAGTATCGCGCCGCAGGATCTGGCAGCGATCAACAACCGATGGCGCGTCTACACCCCCTCACGCGCCAACTGGCATGACTATGAGCGGCTGATCTATCAGATTGTGGTGGGTGCAGGCCTGTTGCTGCTGGGCCTGCTGGCCTGGAATGCCTGGATGCGCCGGCAGATACGTCAGCGCGAGGCTGCGGAACGAGCGCTGGGCGATCAGTTCGAATTCATGCGCGCGCTGGTCGAGGGTACACCGCATCCAATCTACGTACGGGATCGCGAAGGTATGCTGCGCATGTGCAATGACAGCTACCTCAGGGTTTTCTCCGCGCAACGGGAGGACATCATCGGCAAGAGCGCCACCGAAGGGGTGCTGGGCAATGCCTTCGAAGCCCGGGAATATGCTGCCGACTATCAGCGGGTCATGGCCAGCAATACCGCACTGATCCTCGACCGCCCTCTGCGCATTGGCGATCGACAGTTGACCATCTACCACTGGATCCTGCCGTTTCGTGACTCTCTGGGCGAAGTGCAGGGCATCATCGGTGGCTGGATCGACATCAGCGAGCGTCGCCAGCTCATCGAGGACTTGCAGGCTGCCAAGGAGCAGGCCGACGCCGCCAGCCGGGCCAAGAGCACCTTCCTTGCCACCATGAGCCATGAAATCCGCACGCCCATGAATGCAGTGATCGGCATGCTGGAACTGGCGCTCAAACGTGCCGATCACGGCGAACTGGATCGCTCCGCCATCGAAGTCGCCTACAGTTCGGCCAACGACCTGCTCGACCTGATCGGCGATATCCTTGACATCGCCCGCATCGAATCCGGGCGGCTGTCACTCAACCCCGAGCGGGCGAATCTGCGTCGTCTGGTGGAATCGGTGCTCAGGGTATTCGACGGTCTGGCGCGGCAGAAGGACCTCGAGCTGGTACTGGAACTGGACAGCAGGATCAATGCCGACGTATTGATCGACCCGCTGCGCTTCAAACAGATACTGTCCAACCTGGTCAGCAATGCCATCAAGTTCACCCCGATGGGGCGGATCAAGGTCGTACTGCAGGCAGCCGAAAGTCCGGACCCGCAACTGCTGCATCTGCACATCACCGTTCAGGACAGCGGCATCGGCATCAGTGTCGAAGACCAGCAACGCCTGTTTGAACCGTTCGCTCAGGCCGATAACACCGGACAAATGGCGCGTACCGGCGCCGGGCTCGGGCTGGTGATCTGCCGCAGCCTGTGCATGATGATGGGCGGCAATCTCTCGCTCGACAGCACACCGGGGCATGGTACCCGGATCAGCATGAACCTGGTGCTGACCACACTTGAAGCGCTGACCGGGCAGCCCGTCGTTGCGCAACCGGCAGCCGTCGTTCATCAGGCACTCAGAATCCTGATCGTCGACGATCATCCGGCCAATCGACTGCTGCTTTGCCAGCAGCTCGGCTTTCTAGGCCATCACTGCGAAATGGCCGAAAACGGCGCGCAAGGGCTCGAGCGCTGGAAGACCGATACCTTCGATCTGGTCGTCGCCGACTGCAACATGCCGATCATGAACGGCTACGACATGACCGCGGCTATCCGCGAACAGGAGCGCGCCTGCGAACGCCAACGCTGCCCGGTCTGGGGCTTCACGGCCAACGCGCAGCCCGACGAGATAGAACGCTGCCGGGCAGCAGGCATGGACGATTGCCTGTTCAAACCCATCAGCCTCTCGATGCTCAGCGAGCGGCTGGCAGCCATTGCCCCGCTTGCGCCCCCGCGGGCCCTGCCCTTCAGCCTCGACAGCGTCAGCAACCTGACCGGTGACCGTCCTGAAATGGTTGAGCGCCTGCTCGCGCAACTGCTGCACAGTAACCACGAAGACCGGCTGTTGCTCGCCAGACTGATGCCGGAAAAAAATCGTCAGAAAACCCGTGACCTGGCGCACAGGATCAAGGGCGCAGCGCGGATCATCCAGGCTTCAAGGGTGGTCGACGCCTGTGATGCGCTCGAACTGGCCTGCGAACCGGACACGCCGGATGAACAGTTCCGCACCTGCCAGCAGGCGGTCGAACTGGCCATGATCGAGCTTGAGGACGCACTGATGCTGCAACAGGCAAAGCCTGACTGAGCGAGCGCTGAAGACGGTACGGCGAGGGTATGTACGAAAGGGTACGCGGGAACAGGCAAGGGAAGCAGGCGCTTGCCTGCTTCCCGCTACATCAGGCGGCCGGATTGATTTCTTTTTCCGGGTACCAGACGTCGATCAGCGGGCTGACAGTGACTTCTGTCAGTTCGCTGCGGCCCTTGAGCCAGGCTTCGACAGCAGCACGCTGCTCTTCGCTGACCGAGCCACGCTTGCTCAGGCAAACCAGACCGAAGTCGTCGCCGCCCACATAGCCAAGACCGTTGGCTTCCATTGCTTCTTTCAGGAAAGCGTCAAGGAAAGCATCGATTGCCTTGTCGTCCAGCTCTTGCTTGAAGTCCAGGTTCAGTTCGAAACCCAATTCCTGGAACTCGTCCACACACAGTTTCTTGCGCAGACGGCGGGAGCGGTTAGTGGCCATGGGACAATCCTCATCAATAAATATCGGGCGGCACTTTACCAGCTTGGCAATTTAAAAGCCCGACAATTACAGCGGGTGATGGATATCCGGCCTTGCAGCAGCCGGCGATGCCGAATCAATAAAAAATAGCATTTACCGGCTTACTCCCCGGTCACAAGCCTGCCCCGCTTGGGGCATAATGCGACTCGTTTCATGCGTGGCATTGCGTGTTACAAAAAAAGCCCGCCGCGCATTCACTACTATAGTTATCGAAATCGAATCGCCATTTGCAATAGTTACCGAGGGAATTCATCCATGCCCTCTTTTTCGTTTCCCTCTTTGCAGTAGGGTTTTAGTCAATGATCAAGTCGCTACGTCCATTGTTGCTCGCGTCACTTTTTTTGCCCCTGGCTCTGCCCTCCTACGCCGCCGTCATCAACACCACGCTGCCCCCCAAGGTTCAACAGGCTATGAAAGCCAGCAAACTCAGCGATGACGCACTGTCGCTGGTGATGTTGCCGCTTAACGGCCCGGGCACGCCGACCGTATTCAACGCCGACGTATCGGTCAATCCGGCTTCTACCATGAAGCTGATCACCACTTATGCGGCCCTGGAAATGCTCGGCCCGACCCATCAGTGGAAAACCGAATTCTTCACCGACGGCACTCTGAGCAATGGCGTGCTTCGCGGTAACCTGTATCTCAAGGGCGGTGGCGATCCCAAGCTGAATATGGAAAAGCTCTGGCTGCTGATGCGTGACCTGCGCGCCAACGGTGTACAGCAGGTGACCGGCGACCTGGTACTGGACCGCAGTCATTTTGTGCAACCGCAATTGCCGGTGTTCAACGATGACGGCAATGACGACAACAAGCCGTTTCTGGTCAAACCCGACGCGCTTATGGTCAACCTCAAGGCGCTGCGATTCGTGACCCGTAATGACGATGGCAGGATTCTGGTCTCGGTCGAGCCGCCGATTGCCAGTATCCGCATTGATAATCAGGTCAAGGCAAGCGCCTCGAAGCAATGCACCGGGGATGTGCGCTACAACCCGGTCACCCAGGCCGATGGCAGCGTCAACGTGACGGTCACCGGCCAGCTGGGCAATGGCTGCAACTCACAGACCTACCTGTCACTGCTGGACCATCCGACCTACGCGGCCGGCGCAGTGCGAGCCATCTGGCAGGAACTGGGCGGCACCATTCAGGGCAAGGACCGCGTTGGCGTGCTGCCCGGCAATGCCAAGTTGCTGGCCAAGGCCTTTTCACCGGACCTGGTGGAAGTCATTCGTGACATCAACAAATTCAGCAACAACACCATGGCCCAGCAACTGTTCCTGAGCCTGGGCGAAGAGTTCCGCAACGAAGCGGACGGTGACGACGGCAAGGCCGCGCAACGTGTCATCCGTCAGTGGCTGGCGAAGAAAGGCATCACTGCGCCGCATCTGGTCATGGAGAACGGCTCCGGGCTTTCGCGGGCCGAGCGTGTCAGCGCGCGTGAAATGGCGGTGATCCTGCAAGCGGCCTGGCGCAGCCCCTATGCGGCCGAATTCATGAGCTCGATGCCGCTGGCCGGCCTCGACGGCACCATGCGCAAGCGACTCAAGCGCACCCCGCTGCTGGGCGAGGCGCACATCAAGACCGGCACCCTGAATACCGTACGCGCGATTGCCGGCTTCAGCCGCGACAGTAATGGCAACACCTGGGCAGTCGTGGCGATCCTCAACGACCCGCGTCCGTTCGGCGCATCCTCGATACTCGACGAGGTACTGATCGATCTGTATCGGCAGCCCAAGCTGACCAACACCACGGTCTCGATCCAGCAATAACCAACCGATACTGGCCATCAACAACAGACCCGCTGTCGCAGCGGGTCTGTCTTCATCAGCGTTGCTCGGGCTCGACCCGATCGCGACCGGCCTGTTTCGCCGCATAGACACCCGAGTCGGCGCGCAGCAACATCGCGTCGACACCCTCACCCTCGCGCCAGCTGGCGATCCCGAAGCTGCCCGTGACCACCTGATCGACGCCTTCGATAACCTGCTTGCGCAGTTCATCGCGCAGGCTCAGTGCCAGTTGATAGGCCTGGGCACCGCGCGTTCCCGGGCAGATCACCATGAACTCTTCGCCACCCAGGCGGCAGAACACATCATCGCTGCGCAGCCGCTGGCTGATCTTTTCCGAAATGGCCTTGAGCACCTGATCGCCTGCGGCATGCCCGAAGCGGTCATTGATCCGTTTGAAGTGATCGATATCGAGCATGATGACCGACAGGTTACCGCCGTGCCGGTCGATTCTTTTCAGCTCGGACTGCATCCGGTCCTGAAAGTAGCGCCGATTATAGGCACCGGTCAGCACGTCAGTGACCGACAGCGCACGCAACTCCTGCTCGACGCGCTTGAGGTCGGTGATATCGGACACAAAGCCATGCCACAGCACGCTGCCATCGGCCAGGCGCTCAGGCGTCGACGCCGAGCGTAGCCAGCGCAAACCCTTGCGTGGCAGATCGACGCGGTACTCCTGACTCCACGGTGTCAGGTGTTTGGCGCTGATCAGAATGGAGCTTTTGACCCGTGTCAGATCCACCGGCTGTATGCGTTGCAGGATAGTTTCAGAGTCGCCCAGCAACTGCTCTTCATCCACTTCGAACAGCTCGCACATGCCGGCGCTGGCGTACCTGAAACGCGCGCTGCCATCAACGGCCAAATGGTACTGGTAAATACCGCCTGGGACTTGCGAGCCGAGCTTTTTCAGCAACTGCCCCTGCTCGGCAAGGGCCTGATTGACACGCTTGTGCTCGGTAACGTCGATGCACACGGCCAGATACCCGGTCCAGAGCCCCTGATCGTCACGCACCGCGGTGACCAGCATATTCACCACCAGCGTGCTGCCATCGCTGCGCTGCAGGGTCCACTCCTGCGAAGGGTGGTTACCATCCTGCACGGCGTCGAGAAACATCAGTTGCGAGGCGCTGATCGGTTGCCCGCGGCTTTTGCTCAAGCGGCTCGCTCGGGCCTCCAGATCAGCAGACTGATAAAAGTCCATGAGGCGAAACCTGCCCAGCACATCCTCCTGTGCATAGCCGAGCATTTTCTGTGCCCCGACATTGAACGTCTTGATCAGCCCGTCCAGATCGGTCGCGATGATTGCCACTTCTGTCGCCGCATCCAGCACACTGCGCAGTTGACCGTGCGCAGCCCTCAATTGTTGCTCGCGCTGGCGCAGCTCGCGGGTACGCTGCGCCACCCGTTGCAAGGCGCGCTGACGCTGGCTGATCAGGCTGTAGAGCAAGGCACTGAGCATCAGGCTCAAAAGTCCTCCAAGCCACAGCACCCGACCGGGCATCATGATCTGGTTATTCAGACTGAAAATCTGCGTAGGGCGAACCTCGACCAGATAATCCCTGTCGCCCAGGCTCAGCAGGCTGCTGGCGTACAGCTGATTGCGTATTGCGGGGAGCGGAGACTGGTAGACCTGCTCGGGCGTTTCTGGCGAACTGAGGTCGAGCATGGTCACGGCAAGGTTGTCCTGCTCCGCCGTTCCAACGTTCATCAATTGCGTCAGGCTGATCACTGCGGTGACGTAGCCCCTCAATTGCGGAACCGGCTGGCCAATCGAGAACACCGGTGCGACCAGCAAAATGCCGTAGGTATCGGACGGCTCCAGGGACAGCAGGCGAATACGAGGCGTTGCGACCGTTCGTTTCAGCAACCGCGCACGCTCCAGAGCGGCACGCCGCACCGGCTCGGAAGCAATATCAAAGCCCGCTGGCGTTGGAATGTTGCTGAGGGTCTGGATGAATCGAACCGGGAAGTATTCATTTCGCACGGCGGCGATTTTCAAGGCGCCGTTTTCATCCATCTCGCGTATGGCATACCCGGACGATCCTTCCTCACGCGACTGTCGTTCAAAGGCTGCACGCTCGGCCTGCAGCACCCTCGGGTTCCAGGCATACGCCTGGGTGCCAATCAGCAATGGCGCGACAAACCCGTCGAATTCGGACAGTTCAACCTGATGGGAGTAGATAAAGAAGCGAGCCAACGTGTCGAGCCGGGTGACCTGCCGGTCCAGACGCTCCTGCAGGCGACTGAAGCGCTCCGCGGCAACCATGTCGAAACGCTGACGCAACTGGCGCTGATACAACTCGTTATCGGCCAGCGCCAGCATGATCGTAAGTGCCGTACCGACCAGCAATACCAGAACCGCGATAAGCCACGCTGATCGCTGACCATTGATGAAACTCAGAATTCTCAGCTTGAACCGTTTCACTGTCATACACACAAACTCATGACGCCAACATACGGAAGCGTCAGGCTGGCTATGACTTCTGTTATAGCTATTCGCCAGTAATTTTCATAGGCTTATGGCGGTTTCAGGACGATCCGTTGGTCTGTCTGCACGGGCATGCAAGCGAGTGCAGGAGGTATCGCGAGGCGCGATGAACGGACCATTACCGATCAGTTCATCGCGCACCGGATCAGCTACGCGCCATGATTTTCCAAGCGCGGTGGATCTTGCCGTTACGGGCGAAGTCCTGATCGATGGTTTGCGCGGTAATGTCCTCGACCGCGTAACGCTGACTCAGGTTTTCATCAAGCACAAACTTGCGGAAGTTGTTGGAGAAGTACAACACGCCTCCCGGTGCGAGACGCGCCATGGCCAGATCGATCAGCTCGACCTGATCACGCTGGACATCAAAAATGCCTTCCATGCGCTTGGAATTGGAGAACGTCGGCGGGTCGATGAAGATCAGGTCGTACTCGTCGCGATTGGCCTGCAGCCAGGCCATCACGTCGCCCTGCTCGAGACGATTCTTGTCGGAGAAACCGTTCAACGACAGGTTACGACGCGCCCAGTCCAGATAGGTCCGCGACAGGTCGACGCTGGTGGTGCTGCGCGCACCGCCCTTGGCAGCATGCACACTGGCCGTCGCCGTGTAGGCAAACAGGTTCAGGAAGCGCTTGCCGGCCGCCTCGCGCTGAATACGCATGCGCATCGGCCGGTGATCGAGAAACAGCCCGGTGTCCAGGTAGTCGGTCAGATTGACCAGCAGCTTGACGCCGCCTTCGCTGACTTCCAGAAACTGGCCCTGGGCGCTCTGGCGCTCGTACTGCTTGGTGCCGCTCTGACGCTCGCGACGCTTGATCACTACGCGGTTCTTGTCGATGTTCAGGGCTTGCGGAATGGCCGCCAGCGCATCGAACAGCCGGGCTGACGCCTTTTCTGGATCGATGGACTTGGGTGCGGCGTATTCCTGAACATGCACCCAGTCGTGATACAGATCGATCGCCAGCGAGTATTCAGGCATGTCGGCGTCATACACGCGGTAGCAATCGATCCCCTCGCGACGTACCCACTTGCCCATCAGCTTGAGGTTCTTTTGCAGGCGATTGGCAAACATCTGCCCGCCTTCACTCAGGCGCGCCTGTTCGACCACCACCGGTTCCGGCTTGATCGGGTTGCCGTTCTTGTTGAGTTTGCGCTCAACGACGTCAACCTCGACCGGGTTTTCGCGTTCGATCTGACGCTGCTCGGGGGTGCGTCGCTCGCCGGTCACGAACTGGTCAGGCGTGACCTTGATCAGCAGCAGCTTGCACGGCAAGGCGCCGTTCCAGAACGAATACTGTTTGTGGCTGCGAATGCCCATGCGCTTGCCGAGGTCCGGCGCGCCGGTGAACACCGCAGCTTCCCAGTTAAGGCAGGCCTGACGCAGGCGCTCGCCGAGGTTCTGGTAGAGATACAGCAGGCTGGCTTCGTCACCCAGGCGCTCGCCGTACGGAGGGTTGCAGATCACCAGACCTTTCTGGTTCTGGTCGGGACGCGGCTCGAAGGTCGCGACTTCGCCCTGATAGACCTTGATCCAGTCACTCAGACCAGCACGTTCGATGTTGTTGCGTCCCGGCTGGATCAGTCGCGGATCAGCCTCGTAACCGCGAATCCACGAAGGTGTTTTGGCCAACCCGGCTTCTGCGCGGGCCAGCGCTTCGTCGTGCAGCTTGCGCCACAGCGCCGGGACGTGGCCCAGCCAGGCCGAGAAGCCCCAGCGTTCACGCTTGATGTTCGGGGCGATGTCGGCGGCGATCATCCCGGCCTCGACCAGAAACGTACCGACACCGCACATCGGGTCAGCCAGCGCGCCGCCCTCGGCAGCGATGCGCGGCCAGCCAGCACGAATCAGGATAGCGGCGGCGAGGTTTTCCTTCAGCGGTGCAGCGCCCTGCTGCAGACGGTAACCGCGCTGGTGCAGGCTATGCCCGGACAGGTCGAGGGACAGAATGGCTTCGCCGCGATCCAGGCGCAGGTGCACGCGCAGATCGGGGTTGATCTTGTCGACCGAAGGACGCTCGCCATCCGGAGTACGCAGCTTGTCGACGATCGCATCCTTGACCTTCAATGCACCGAAATGGGTGTTATCGATGCCCGAACCATGACCACTGAATTCCACCGCAATGGTGCCGTCGGATTCAAGATGATCCTGCCACTCGACATCCAGTACGCCGTGGTAGAGGTCTTCGGCATCCTTCATCGGGAAGCGCTTGAGCACCAGTAACACGCGGTTGGCCAGTCGCGACCAGAGACACAGCCGGTAAGCGGTCTCCATGTCGGCCGAGCCGCGAATGGCTGAAGTGTGCTCGCGGGTCTCTTGCAGGCCCAGCGCAGTGGCTTCCTCGGCAAGCAGGCCTTCGAGGCCCTTGGGGCAAGTGAGGAAAAGTTCGTAGCGATCCGACATGTGTATTCCAAGGCCTGAGCCGTCTGCGGCGGGCAACGCATTGCCCTGCCAGATTTGAACAGGCGTCTTTCATGGAGAACGCCTGCGTGGCACGTGATGTGTGCCGGTCCACCGCATGATCCTGTCATGTCATTGCGGCAGCTCTGGCGCGTATTAGAACAGATATCAGGCAAGTCGATGTCGGCAATAAGGCACGCAATCAAAAGTGGTCTTTTGAAAAGTCACATGTGTGCAGCGCCGATCATGACCCTTCGTCGCTTAACCAGCCAAGGCATTGAGCCAGTATATGAGCCTGATAAGCGATTTCAATTAGCCTGCAAACGCCCATGTTCAAGGGGCTGCAGAAAAAATCATGGTTGAAACAGGTCATCGCTTATTGCTCGACAGACCTGAATGTGACGTGCTTATGACAAAACGATCATTCACACCGCCCTGCGCTTTGGTTAGAAATCGTCTCAGGTCATCGCCGCAATGGTTATGGCATCAAGGCCCGCGACGCCGGCAGCGGGCCCCAACGGCAGAAGATTCTGCCCGACCTCATCACGGGGTCTCAGGGATATTACAGTCAACAGACGAGGGCATTACCCTATGAGAAGACTTAAGCGTGATCCGTTGGAAAGAGCATTTTTACGCGGATATCAATACGGCGTTCATGGTAAATCCCGTGAGCTTTGCCCTTTTACTCTACCGTCAGTACGCCAGGCATGGATCAATGGCTGGCGCGAAGGACGCGGCGACAACTGGGACGGTATGACCGGCACTGCGGGCATCCACAGACTCAACGAACTTCACGCGGTCGGATGAGGCGATTCACATCAAAGACTTTCGGCCTCTGTCGGGCCACACACATGATTGACTGATTCACACCTGCACCATGCACGCCCGACCCGGGCGGCGGGCCAACGCCCAGGGGCTCTCTTGCAGAGCCCCTTTTTTTATCCCGGGCTCAGCGTGCGGCGCGAGGCATTGCCGCAATGGCATCCACCGACTCGCGAATCAGCGCAGGGCCCTTGTAGATGAACCCCGAATAGATCTGCACCAGACTGGCCCCCGCGGCGATCTTCTCGGCGGCGTGTCGGCCTTCGGTGATCCCGCCTGCGGCGATGATCGGCAGACGCCCCGCGAGCTCACCGGCCAGGACCTTGACGATGTGCGTGCTTTTTTCCCGAACCGGCGCGCCCGACAAGCCGCCTGCCTGATCAGCATGCGGAAGGCCTTCGACGCCTTGGCGGCTAAGCGTGGTGTTGGTGGCGATGACTGCGTCCATACCGGACTCGATCAGGGCTGCGGCCACCAGCACGGTCTCTTCGTCGGTCATGTCCGGGGCAATCTTGATCGCCAGCGGCACACGCCTGCCATGCCGTTGCGTCAGCTCCTGCTGGCGCAGGCTCAGGGCCTGGAGCAGTTGCTTGAGCGAGTCGCCGAACTGCAGGCTGCGCAGCCCCGGCGTATTGGGCGAACTGACGTTGACCGTAACGTAGCTGGCATGGGCATAGACCTTGTCCAGACAGATCAGGTAATCGTCGACCGCACGCTCGACCGGCGTGTCGAAGTTCTTGCCGATATTGATGCCCAGAACGCCGCGATATTTTGCCGCTTCGACACGGGACACCAGGTTGTCGACACCCAGATTGTTGAAGCCCATGCGATTGATGATCGCCTCGGCGTTGGGCAGGCGGAAAATACGCGGTTTGGGGTTGCCCGGCTGCGGACGTGGCGTCACTGTGCCGATCTCGACGAACCCGAAGCCCAGTTGCGCGAAGCCATCGATGGCTGCACCATTCTTGTCCAGGCCGGCTGCCAGCCCCACAGGGTTGGGAAATTCAAGGCCCATCACACTGACCGGCAACTTCGCCGGGGACTTGCTCAGCAGGCCATTGAGGCCCAGCCGTCCGCCTGCACCGATCAGGTCCAGCGACAGGTCATGAGAGGTTTCCGGGGAAAGTTTGAACAGTAACTGGCGGGCCAGGTTATACATGGCGGGATGGGCTCGTGAGCAGCTGAATTCAGGGTGGCGATTATAGACGTGTGCGGGCCTGTCAGGCGAGGCGCGCGACAAACTTGTTGCTCGCCCCTCCCCGGCGATGGCATATGCCTTGCTTGAAACCGCTATCGGCACTCACTCCAAAGGCGGAGCGGTGCATGGACAACGGCGTCGCTTCGACACTTGCATTGCAATGGGTCGGACGACGCCTTTTTTCTGGACGGACCTTTGATGAAGCACGCGCGATGAACGAACGAACCGGTAATGCGCTGGACTGGGTGGCCGGTAGCGACGCCCCGGAAATGAACAGCCTGGACGTGGGCTTCATGGCATTGACCGACTGCGCCCCGCTGGTGGTCGCGGCCACTCAGGGTTTCGCCCAGCCTTACGGCCTGAGCCTGAACCTCGAGCGTCAGACCTCCTGGGCCGGGCTGCGCGACAGGCTGGTCAGCGGGCAGTTGCAGGCGGCACACAGCCTGTACGGCCTGATCTATGCGGTGGAACTGGGCATCAGCGGTGGCCCGGCGGCCGACATGGCCATCCTCATGGGGCTCAACCAGAACGGCCAGTGCATCAACCTGTCCCGCGAGTTGCAGCAGGCGGGCGTGATCACTCCTGAAGCACTGGACAAACGCGCGCACCAAAGCGGATCAAGGCTGACCTTCGCGCAGACCTTCCCCACCGGCAACCACGCCATGTGGCTCTACTACTGGCTGGCCAGTCAGGGCATTCATCCGCTCGATGATGTGACCAGTGTCGTGGTGCCGCCCACGCAAATGGCGCAACACCTGCAGGCTGGGCGCATCGACGGTTTCTGCGTCGGCGAACCCTGGGGTGCCAGCGCCGTTCAGCAGCAACTGGGCTTCACCATGGCGACCAGCCAGTCGATCTGGCCGGATCACCCGGGCAAGGTGCTGGGCTGTACCCGTGAGTTCGTCGAGCAGAACCCCAACACCGCCAGAGCGCTGATCATGGCCGTACTGGAAGCGAGCCGCTTCATCGAGGAAAACGATCATAACCGGCGCAGCACCGCACAACTTCTCAGCGGTGCCGATTACCTGGACACCTCAGTGGACTGCATCGAGCCGCGCCTGCTCGGTCAGTACAGCGACGGTCTCGGCAATCGCTGGCAAGACCCTCACGCGGTCAGCTTCCATGCCCAAGGACAGGTCAACTACCCCTGGCTGTCCGACGGCATGTGGTTCATGACCCAGTTCCGACGCTGGGGCCTGTTGCGCGAAGACCCGGATTACCTGGCGGTCGCCAGTCGCGTCCAGCAACTCGACCTGTACCGTCAGGCGGCCAGCGCGCTGGGCATCGACGTACCCGCCGCAACCATGCGCAGCAGTCAGCTGATCGATGGCAGGATCTGGGACGGCAGCGATCCGGCGGGCTACGCGCGTAGCTTCAAGCTCCATTCGCTGGCCGACGACGCGCCCGCTGTGGCCAGTCGTTGACGGAGAACGTGACCATGCTGCGTATCCTGCTTATCAATGACACCGCCAAAAAGGTCGGTCGCCTCAAGTCAGCCTTGATAGAGGCCGGTTTCGAAGTGATCGACGAATCCGGCCTGATCATCGACCTGCCCGCACGCGTCGAAGCCGTGCGCCCGGACGTCATCCTCATCGACACTGAATCGCCAGGTCGCGACGTGATGGAGCAGGTGGTGCTGGTCAGCCGCGACCAGCCACGTCCCATCGCGATGTTCACCGACGAGCACGATCCAGGCGTGATGCGCCAGGCCATCAAGTCCGGGGTCAGCGCTTATATCGTCGAGGGGATTCAGGCACAACGGCTGCAACCAATTCTGGATGTGGCAATGGCCCGCTTTGAAAGCGATCAGGCGCTGCGTGCGCAACTGCATGCCCGCGATCAGCAACTGGCCGAGCGCAAGCGCATCGAACTGGCCAAGGGGCTGCTGATGAAGATGAAGGATTGCAACGAAGAAGAGGCTTATACGCTGATGCGACGTCAGGCAATGAGTCGTCAGCAGAAGCTGATTCAGGTGGCCGAGCAGATTATCGCAATGAGCGAACTGCTGGGCTGAAGCCAGGAAGAACGCCTGCCCGCACAGGCGTTCTTCACCGTTTACAGAGGCGCAGCCTGTCAGCTCAACTGCACATCCTTCATCGCCGGGACGTAGCCGTAGTCATACTCTTCCTGCACGAACGAGCGGTCGCCCTTCAACAGGATTCTGACCGTCGGCGCCTCGGTGCCGCCGATACGGTAGTCATCGCCGCTGGTGGGCACGCTGTCGATGAACGAAGTCACCAGGCCGTTGGGCATCACACAGTGGGAGTACGTCTGGAATGGCTGTGCAGGCGGATTGCCCAGCACCAGTCCGGAAGCGTTCATCGGCCGGTAAGGCCCGAACAAATGCTCGCCCACAAAACCGTAAACGCCGTCCGGCCCGGTCACACCGTCGGCATACGTAAACTTGTGACTAATGGTGAATAAATAATACTTGCCGTCCTGAAAGACATAATGCGGACGTTCAGTCTGGTCATTGACGCCCACCGCAGTCACCAGTGGCGGTAGTATTTCCCACTCTTCTCCGCTGAGATCTTTCGCAACTGCCAGGCCGATACAGCCCACTTGAAAACGCGCACCCCCCACTTCTTCATGGCCGGGTGGCACCGGGCCAAGTTCTGCAGCGCCAACGGTATGCGTACCGCGTTCACCGGCCACATTACCTTCAAAGACCATATACAACTTGCCATCATTGGGATCAATAAACGGACTCGGGTCGCGGAAGTTCCACGTCGAGTTCTGCGCCTCGGTTTGATAATAAGTGCCGTCGGCCTCGAACAGTTTTTTGACCTGGGTAAAGTCTTTCAACTCCACGCCCTGATCGGACGTCACAATACGGCCGCGCATTTTGGCAATGGTCGCCCCCGGTGTCACGCAGGTGTAGTAAAGATCGATATCACCCTTGTCATTCAATAATACCGGTGTGCCCGCCCACTCACGGGTGGTGGGCGACACGCCTTCGGCCATGACCCGGCCACCGAAGATCCAGTTCTTGCCGGTGCGCGAATACCAGTAGCACATGCGCGCCCGTCCATGACGATCCTCCCAGTCGCGCTTGATGTCGCAGCGGCCGTTGGCGCCGAGATACTGCGGGTCGTCGGGGTGGCGATCAGCCGTCAGTGTGACGATAACCGACCAGCCGTTGACTGAGACCACCGTGCCGTCAAGCTCTCGCAACGGCATGGTGTCCCAGATGAAGACCTTATCACTCATGACCGGAAAGTCCGCTTTTACCAATGGCTGCGTGGTGGTCGGGTCATTTTCATTGACCTTCAACGCATCGGCACGGGACCAGATGGTAGGTGCGTAATTGATGTTACTCATGATGATGTCCTTTGCTGGCGCCTGTACAAGCAGCGCGTATAGGAAGACAACACGGCAGGCATGCGTGCAATGCCGAGGTGCAGAGTGTGTCGGGCATTCAGGTGTCGAGGACAGCCGGACGCCGATAAAAGAGCGAGTAGCCGATGACTTCTTTCGAAGTAAGCATTTATCGAGATTGACTGGCAAACTGCAACTACAGATTACCGGATTGAAAAGTGAAACCACCTTTTTTAATAAGCGTCACACGTCGCAACAGAAGCGATGCTCTCAGAGATGCCACGCAAAGTAAATTAAATATTTACAGCGTTGCTATCGTACAACGGTGAGAGCTGCGCATTAAATTATATATATTAAGGCCACCATAGCTGCGTATCGAAACAGCATCACAATGACAGTACTTACACGCAAAACTGATGGCACATTAAATAATATTAAATAGTTTGAACTTTAATAAAACATACTTAAACCCTGTTAACTGCCTGTTTCTGTTGACTGATACGGACTGTGCAAGCCGTTATCTGGCTTTTCGCCGCCACGCCCTTTTTTGCAGCGCGTCTGATGGCCCACGCCCGGTTCGAGGTCATACATCAGTCTGCTCGCAGTCTCTGAAAGCCATACAACCTGCCTGCAACGTATGGCTGACGCGCCTGCACGACCATTGGCCCGTCTATTGCTAATGCAATCGCACCGGTAGCCAACGGCGGCTATCACCTTTTACGACAAAGACGTCGCTCATCTCTTTCCGCCCCGTGGACAGAGAGGCGACGTTTTTTGCGTTTTGGCCCCGGCGAAGGGGCCGGTGGAGTCGCCGTCATTCGGAACACTCCACCACAGCGTCTGAACCACCCGTGTCGCGGTCATGGCCCGACTGACTAACTAGCAGATGATGAGGTGTGCACATGGATACAAGCTTCTGGAAGGCAGGCCACAAACCGACCCTGTTCGCGGCCTTTCTCTATTTTGACCTGAGTTTCATGGTCTGGTACCTGCTGGGCCCACTGGCGGTACAGATTGCCACTGACCTGCACCTGACCACTCAGCAACGTGGCCTGATGGTCGCCACGCCGATTCTGGCGGGCGCGGTGCTGCGCTTTTTCATGGGCCTGCTGGCCGACCAGCTGTCGCCCAAAACCGCCGGAATCATCGGCCAGGTGATCGTCATCGGCGCGCTGCTGGGTGCCTGGCAATTGGGCATTCACACCTACGGCCAGGTGCTGGTACTGGGCGTGTTCCTCGGCATGGCCGGTGCTTCGTTCGCCGTCGCGCTGCCCCTGGCGTCGCAATGGTATCCGGCGCAGCACCAGGGCAAGGCCATGGGCATCGCCGGTGCGGGCAACTCCGGCACTGTACTGGCCGCGCTGATCGCGCCGGTGCTGGCCGCCAGTTTTGGCTGGGGCAACGTCTTCGGCCTGGCACTGATCCCGCTGGTTCTGACCCTGATCGCCTTCACCCTGATGGCCCGCAACGCCCCGCAACGCAGCAAACCCAAATCCATGGCGGACTACCTCAAGGCGCTGGGTGACCGTGACAGTTGGTGGTTCATGTTTTTCTACAGTGTGACGTTCGGTGGCTTCATTGGCCTGGCCAGCGCCCTGCCCGGCTATTTCAACGACCAATATGGCTTGAGCCCGATCACTGCCGGTTACTACACCGCTGCCTGTGTGTTCGGTGGCAGCCTGATGCGTCCGTTGGGTGGTGCGCTGGCCGACCGTTTCGGCGGGATTCGCACACTGACCGTGATGTATGCGGTTGCCGCCATCGGCATTGCCGCCGTGGGCTTCAACCTGCCGAGTTCGTGGGCAGCACTGGCGCTGTTCGTGGCCGCGATGCTGGGCCTGGGGGCCGGCAACGGCGCGGTGTTCCAGTTGGTACCGCAGCGCTTCCGCAAGGAAATCGGGGTCATGACCGGCTTGATCGGCATGGCCGGTGGCATCGGTGGCTTCCTGCTGGCGGCGGGCCTGGGCAGCATCAAACAGAACACCGGCGACTACCAGTTGGGTCTGTGGCTGTTCGCCGGCCTGGCGATACTGGCCTGGTTCGGCCTGCTGAACGTCAAACGTCGCTGGAGAACCACCTGGGGTTCGGCCGCGGTCACGGCGGCCCGGGTCTGAAGCGCCGATGACCCTGCAACTGCAGTTCGCTCAATTCAGCGCCAGCGGACCGCGAGCGGAGAATCAGGACGCCGTGCGCCTGGTCACGCCAGTCCCGGCACTGGCGGCCAGCAAGGGCTATCTGTTCGCCCTTGCCGACGGCGTCAGCCAATGTGCCGACGGCGCACTGGCCGCGCAATCGACCCTGCAGGCGCTGGCCCTCGACTATTACGCCACGCCGGAAACCTGGGGCGTGGCGCAGTCCCTTGATCGCCTGCTGCTGGCGCAGAATCGCTGGCTGCTGGCCAACGGCCTGTTGACCACCCTCAGCGCTCTGGTACTGCGTGGCAGGCGTTTCACCCTCGCCCATGTCGGCGACTGCCGGGCTTACCGCTGGCACACCGGAACGCTGAAACGCATCAGTGAAGATCACGTCTGGGAACAGGCCGACATGCAGCATGTGCTCAAACGTGCGCTGGGCCTGGATCAGTACGTGGTCATGGATTACCTGGACGGCGAGCTGTGTGAAGGCGAACGCCTGCTGCTGGTCAGCGACGGCGTATGGGCGGCACTGGGCGATGCAAGTATCCGCTCGATTCTGGGCGAACAGCACGACCTCGACGCGGCGGTGAAAACCCTGGTCAGCGCGGCGCACCTGGCCGGCAGTCAGGACAATGCCAGCGCCCTGCTGATTCAGGTCGACACGCTCGGCGAGGACGATCTGGGCGATACGCTACTGCAATTGCAGCAATGGCCGCTGCCACCCGCACTCAAGGCCGATCAGACATTCGAAGGCTGGAAAGTCGTCAGCATCGTGGCGCAATCACGCCAGTCCATCGTTTATCGAGTCACCGATATCAATGAGCAGCCCTGGCTGCTGAAGACCCTGCCAGCCAGTCGTCATGACGAGACCGGTGCCGGTCAGGGTTTACTGCTGGAGGAGTGGTTTCTGCGTCGGGTCGCCGGGCGTTTTTTTCCCGAGATACACCCGCTGCCAGACCGTCAGCATCTGTATTACGTCATGCGCGAGTATCGCGGGCACACACTGGCCGAGCGCTTCACCGACAAAGGGCCGTTGCCGCTGGCCCAGTGGCAGGACTTGGCCACCCGACTGTTACGGGCCACGGGCCTGCTGCATCGACGCAACATCATCCATCGCGATATCAAACCGGAAAACCTGCTGCTGGCCGACGACGGCGAGTTGCGCCTGCTGGATTTCGGCCTGGCGTTCTGCCCGGGCCTGTCGGCGGTCAACACCGAAGACCTGCCCGGCACACCCAGTTATATAGCACCGGAAGCCTTCAACGGCGCCGAACCGCATCCGCAACAGGACCTGTACGCAGCAGGCGTCACCTTGTACTACCTGCTGACAGGGCAATACCCTTACGGCGAGATCGAAGCCTTTCAGCACCGTCGCTTCGGCGCACCGATACCTGCCAGTCGTTATCGACCGGATCTGCCGCAGTGGCTGAGCCAAAGCCTGGACAAGGCACTGCACGCCGACCCGAGCCAGCGTTATGAAACCGCCGAACAGTGGTTGCTGGAGCTGGAGCAGGCCGAGCATCGTCCGCTGGTGGCAAAGCCGCGTCCGCTGCTGGAACGCGAACCGCTGAAAGTCTGGCGAACACTGGCGTTGCTCTCTCTGCTGTTCAACCTGATGCTGGTGATCTGGTTGATGGGCCGCCACTGAGCCCTTGCGCCCCGCTTCTGTGCAACGCGCCTCAACGCAGTGCAGAAAGCGCCAGGGTTATCGACTGCACACCGCGCAGGCTGGCAAATCCGAGTTGGCACAAGCGCTGCATGGTCACTGGCAGATAATTCATAACACGCCGCCCTCAACGATGAAGGCTGCGTCTCCCGAGCGAACGGGACCGGACAAAGGCGTCCTCGTCAGGCCACTGACGGGACGCCTTTTTTTGTTTGCGCGAAACGTATCGAGCACGCGCTGCAGTGACTCGGAGGCAAGATGACCAAACTCAAACTGGTGATGATCGGCAACGGCATGGCCGGCGTGCGCACACTCGAAGAGTTGCTGAAACTGAGCGAAGACCTTTACCACATCACGGTCTTCGGCGCCGAGCCACACCCCAATTACAATCGCATTCTGCTGTCGCCGGTACTGGCCGGCGAGCAGAATTTCGAAGACATCGTGCTCAACGACCTCGACTGGTACGAACGCAACGGTATCCAGTTGTTGCTCAACCGTCGCGTGGTGAAGATCGACCGCATCAGACGCCTGGTGATCGCCGATGACGGCACCCAGGCCCATTATGATCGGCTGCTGATTGCCACCGGTTCGCGGCCGTTCATACTGCCGATCCCCGGCAACACGCTGAACGGTGTGATCGGTTATCGCGACATCGGCCACACGCGGCAGATGATCGACACCTCCGTCACGCACAAGCGCGCAGTCGTCATCGGCGGCGGACTGCTCGGCCTGGAAGCGGCCAACGGCTTGAGCCTGCGCGGCATGCACGTGACGGTGGTGCATAACGGCCAGACGCTGCTGGAGCGCCAACTGGACAAGACCAGCGGGCGCATGCTGCAAGCGGCGCTGGAAAAGCGCGGCCTGAGCTTTCGCCTCGACGAACAGACCAACGCCTTGCTCGGCGATGATCAGGGCCGGGTAACCGCGGTGCAATTCAACAATGGCGACAGGATCGACGCCGATCTGGTGGTCATGGCAGCAGGCATACGGCCCAACACCGAATTGGCCGAGCAAGCCGGCCTGCCCTGCAACCGTGGCATTCTGGTCAATGACACCTTGCAGACCTACGACCCGCGCATCTACGCGATTGGCGAATGTGTCAGCCACCGTGGCATCGCCTATGGGCTGGTGGCGCCGCTGTTCGAGCAGGCGCGGGTCTGCGCCAACCACCTTGCGCAACTGGGCTTTGCGCGTTATCCGGGCTCGGTCACCTCGACCAAGCTGAAAGTCACCGGTATCGACCTGTTTTCCGCCGGGGATTTCCTCGGCGGTGAAGGCACTGAAAGCATCACCCTTTCCGACCCCATCGGCGGTATCTACAAGAAGCTGGTAATAAAGAACGATGTACTGGTCGGCGCCTGCCTGTACGGCGACACCGCCGACGGCAACTGGTACTTGCAGCAGATCCGTGATGGCCAGGGTATCGACGCCATTCGCGACCACCTGATGTTCGGCAAACCCGTTGCTCCAGAGGCTGCCTGCGCATGAACAGCCTTGCCCTCCACACCCCCCGGGTCACGGCGTCTACCTGCTGCTATTGCGGCGTAGGCTGCGGCGTACTGATCGAACATGACGGCGAGCATATTCTTGGTGTCAGCGGCGACCCGAAGCACCCGGCCAACTTCGGCAAGCTGTGCAGCAAAGGGTCGAGCCTGCACCTGACCGGCGACATTGAAGCCCGCGCGCTGTACCCGGAACTGCGCCTGAGCAAGGGCCTGGCGCGCAGCGTCACCGATTGGGATACCGCGCTGGAGCATGCGGCCAATGTGTTCGCCGAGAGCATTCGCGAACATGGCCCCGACAGCGTTGCCTTCTACATTTCCGGCCAGTTGCTGACCGAAGACTACTACGCGTTCAACAAACTGGCGCGCGCACTGATCGGCACCAACAATATCGACAGTAATTCACGGCTGTGCATGTCATCGGCCGTGGCGGGCTACAAGCGCAGCCTGGGTGCCGATGCCCCACCGTGCAGCTATGAAGATATCGAACTGAGCGACTGTGTGATGATCGTCGGCAGCAACATGGCGTACGCACACCCGATTCTGTTTCGCCGTCTGGAAGAGGCAAAAAGCCGTCGTCCGCAGATGAAACTCATTGTCATCGATCCACGACGCACCGACACCTGCGAACTGGCCGACCTGCACCTAGCGATTCAGCCCGGCACGGACGTCGCGCTGTTTCACGGCATCTTTCATATACTGATGAACGAAGGGCTGATCGACTCGGCGTTCATTGCCGCGCACACGCAAGGCTATGAGGAACTGGCCACGCTGGCCCGTGATTACCCGCCTGAGCATGTGGCCGCCCTCTGCGGTATTACTCTGAAACAGCTGTACACCTGCGCCCGATGGGTGGGCGAAGCGCCGGCTTTTCTGTCGCTGTGGTGCATGGGGCTGAATCAGTCCACGGCCGGCAGCGCGAAAAACAGCGCGCTGATCAACCTGCACCTGGCGACCGGACAGATTGGCAAACCCGGCGCAGGTCCCTTCTCGCTCACCGGCCAGCCCAACGCCATGGGCGGACGTGAAACCGGCAGTCTGTCCAACCTGTTGCCTGGCCATCGCGACGCGGCAAATCCTCAGCATCGTCAGGAGGTTGCAGACTACTGGGGCGTCGATAGCCTGCCTGCCAACCCCGGCCTTTCAGCCATCGAACTGTTCGAGCAATTGCAGAATGGAACGATCAAGGCCCTGTGGATTGCCTGCACCAACCCGGCACAGTCACTGCCCGACCAGAACCGCATCAGGCAAGCGCTGGAAACCTGCCCGTTCGTGGTACTCCAGGAGGCCTTCAAGACCACCGAAACCGCGCGTTATGCCGATCTGTTGCTGCCTGCTGCCAGCTGGGGTGAGAAAGAAGGCACGGTGACCAACTCCGAACGACGCATCTCCAACGTGCGCAAAGCTATTCAGGCGCCCGGCGAAGCGCGCTCCGACTGGGCGATCACCGTGGATTTCGCCCAGCGCCTGCAAAAACGCCTGCAACCCGGCGCACCCGCGCTGTTCGACTTCGCTACACCCAAAGCCTTGTTCGATGAGTTCAAGGGCCTGACGGTCGGGCGCGATCTGGACATGTCCGGAATCGACCGCGAGCTCATCGATCAGCAGGGTCCGCAACAATGGCCCTTCCCGCGTGGCGCCAGCAGCGGCACGCCGCGCCTGTACAACAATGGCATCTTTCCCACCGATTCAGGCCGGGCGCAGTTTCTGTCCGAGCCTTACATCGCCGCCAGGGAAGTGCGCGATGCCGACTACCCGCTGACGCTCAACACCGGCAGACTGCGCGATCAGTGGCACGGCATGAGCCGCACCGGCACCGCTGCCCGCTTGTTCGGGCATGTCAGTGAAGCGGTGCTGAGCCTCAATCCGCAGGACATGCTCAGCCATGACCTGCAACCCGGCGACCTGGTCAAACTGATCAGTCGGCGCGGCGAGCTGCTGTTGCCGGTCGGCAGTGAGGACAGCGTTGCAGTCGGCCAAGCCTTTGTGCCGATGCATTGGGGCGACAGGTTCCTCAAGGCGGGTGTCAACGTTCTTACCCAGCCAGCCTTCGACCCGGTTTCGAAGCAACCGGAACTCAAGCACGCCGGCGTCAGGATCGAAAAAGCCCGACTGCCCTGGCAGTTCTTTGCGCTGGTCGAGGGCAACGTGCAGCAACGGATGGAAAAGCTGCGCCCCTTGTGCGACACCTTCACCTATCTGAGCATGAGCCTTGCCGGACGCGAGCGACCGGCGCTGGTGATACGCGCCGCCAGCGCAGCAGCACCCGATTCAGCGCTGCTGCAGCAGATTGATCAAGTACTGGGCCTGGACGAAGGACCGGTCATGGCGTATGACGACCCCAAGCGCTCGATCGGCAAACGGGTACGGATCGACGGCGAACGTATTACTGCTATTCGCCTGGCCGGTGAAACACTTGCCCGGTATTGGCTGCAGACGTTGTGGCTGGAAGAGCGCGTTGAGGCTTCGTTGCGGCGCTGGCTGTTGGCACCGTTGAGCAGCGAACCGGGCAAAGACTCGACACAGCCTCGCGACAAGACCTTGTGCAACTGCATGAACGTCAGCCAGAGCGCGGTAATGAGCGCTATCGAGCGTGGCCTGGACCTGAATCAACTCAAGACACAGTTGGGCTGCGGCACCCAGTGCGGCTCCTGCGTGCCGGAAATAAGACGACTGATCCATACCGTGGCGGTTACAGAATGAGGAATGCGGCATGAGCGCAAAAGTATGGCTGGTGGGCGCGGGCCCAGGCGACCCGGAACTGCTGACTCTCAAGGCAGTACGTGCCCTGGCTGAAGCCGACGTGGTGCTGATCGACGATCTGGTCAACCCCGCAGTGCTGGAACATTGTCCGGGAGCGCGGGTCATCGCGGTCGGCAAGCGCGGCGGTTGTCGTTCGACGCCGCAAGCGTTCATCCATCGCCTGATGCTGCGCTACGTACGTCAGGGCAAATGTGTCGTTCGCCTCAAAGGCGGCGATCCGTGCATCTTCGGACGTGGCGGTGAAGAGGCTCAATGGCTACAGGAGCGCGGTGTCGCCGTGGAGCTGGTCAACGGCATTACAGCGGGTCTTGCCGGCGCAACACAGTGCGGCATTTCGCTGACCCTGCGCGGTATAAGCCGTGGCGTAACACTGGTCACCGCCCACACTCAGGACGACAGCACCCTCAACTGGCAGGCACTTGCGCAAGGCGGAACCACCCTGGTGGTTTACATGGGCGTGGCGAAACTGGCGGAAATTCGCGAGAGTCTGCTGGCAGGCGGAATGAGTGGCGAGATGCCGGTGGCGATGATCGAGAACGCTTCGCTGCCGTGGCAGCGCGAATGCCGCAGCACCCTGAATGCCATGCAACAGGACGCAGCCGCTTTCCAGTTGAAGAGCCCCGCCATCCTGGTGATCGGTGCGGTTGCCGCGTACAACAATGAGCTGATCGATCAAACCCTGATGGACCTCGCGCAATTGAATGCCGGCTGACCCTAGGCTCGTCTGAGCAGACGCCCCGCCAAATCGCAGGCAAAGAAAAGCCCGGCCTAAGCCGGGCTTTTCAGTACAAGCGGCTAATTACTTAGCTTGAGCTTCTACTTCTGCTTCTACGCGACGGTTAACTGCGCGGCCAGCTTCAGTTGCGTTGTCAGCAACTGGACGGGATTCGCCGTAACCAACCGAGTTTACGCGGTTAGCGCCAACACCGTACTGGTTAACCAGAACCTGTTTAACGGCGTTTGCACGACGCTCGGACAGTTTTTGGTTGTAAGCGTCAGGACCGACGGAGTCAGTGTGACCTTCAACAGTGGTGGTGGTCTGTGGGTACTGCTGCATGAAGTCAGCGAGGTTCTTGATGTCGCCGTAGCTGTTAGGCTTGACTACGGATTTGTCGAAATCGAACTTCACGTCCAGCTCAACACGAACCACTTCGGCAACTGCTGGGCAGCCATCAGCGTCAACGGTAACGTTGGCTGGGGTGTCCGGGCACTTGTCGACGTTGTCGCACACGCCGTCGTTGTCGCTGTCGGAGCACACTTCAGCTACTGGAGCTGGCGCTGCTTCAACTTTCTTGCTGCCGCCGCCGAAGTTTACACCGATACCGACGCTAGGCGCCCACTCGGTGTTGCCTTGGTCGATGTTGTACTGAGCTTCAACGCCTGCACGGGCATAGAAGTTGTCAGTGAAGTACAGCTTGGCGCCGCCGCCGATGTTGGCGAAGGTGGAACCGTCACGGCCACGGCGAGCGTCTTGACCGATGCTCTGGTCAGAGAAACCGGCAGATACGTATGGACGCAGCATGTCGCCTGGGTTGTTGAAGTGGTACAGAGCGTCCAGAGCAGTGTCTGCGCCCTTGATGTTCTTGCCGCTGTCGCTACGGACGTTGTGGACTTCGTCGTAGCCCAGACGCAGCTCAACATCGTCAGTCAGGAAGTAGCCAACGGAGCCGCCGAACAGGTTGCCGTCGTTTTTGAAGTTACGATCGCTGTCGTAGTACTCTTTCTTGGCGAAGCCTTCGATTTCGACCGCGCCTTGGCCTTGAGCCAGAGCGCCGAACGAAGTTGCGGCAACAATAGTACCAATGGCCAAGCCCAAGGTGTTTTTCAGTTTCATCCGTTAAATCCCCATCTGATGATTATTAAGCAGTCCCACACAGGGGGACAACTCAGCGGCAAGTCTACCAGACCTTGCCAGTTTGTTAGAGATATTTGCACCGTATTAAGTTTCGGCGATTCCCGCAAATTTCTCTCGTAATTTATCTAAAGCCCGCTTGTAACGCATTTTCGTTGCGCTCAAGCCCATGTGCATGATGTCAGCGATTTCCTGGAATTCAAGTTCTGCTACAAACCGCAGCACCAGAATCTCCCGATCGATCGGGTTCACATACACAAGCCAGCGATCAAGTCCGCCCCGTTCTTCAGGTTTGGGCGCCTTTTCTTCCGACGCTTCCTCAAGTGGATCCAGACTCAGCGCGTCCATCAAGCGACGCTTACGCCGTTCCTTCCTGTACTGCGTGATGCATTCATTGTAGGTGATGCTGTACAGCCAGGTTTTAAATTTAGATTTACCTTCAAAATTTTTCAACCCATACAACACTTTAAGCATCACCTCCTGACAGACATCGTCAGCATCGCGATCGTTCCCCAGATAACGTGCACAGACGTTAAAAAGTGTTCTCTGGTAACGGCGCATCAATTCTTCGTAGGCCCGCGTCACATTGAACAGCTCAACGTGGGCGCGCGCAACCAGCTCCTCATCTGAGAGCTCGCGTGGATCGTAGCGCGTCGAAAACGGTTGAGGTTTATTCAAAACAAATCTTGCCGACAGTCAGGTCAGTGTCCGCCATGGCCTGTATCGGCAACCTGGCGGCATACATTAGCAGGTTAACCGCTTAACGGCTGCTTACTCTCTGCTCGAGCAGGATGCGATTGGAAAACGACACCAGCTCCCCCTCGTCTGTCAGCAGCGTTGTCTTGACCGTACCGATTTCCTCGATCTGCCCTTCCGTATCGCCTATCTGTACCTGTTGGCCGACCTGAAACAATTCGCGAACGTAGATTCCGGCAATGATCTGCCCGGCAATTTCGCGACTTCCGAGGCCCAGGGCAAGCGCCACTGTCAGACCAACGGTAATCAACGCAATCACAATAACGTGGTTCAGCAGGTCGGTCTTGACCTCGAGCTGGCTGATGGCGACCGAAATACTGATGATAATGACCAGCCCCTGGGCAATTCGCCCCAGGCCGGCAGAGTAGTCGATCCCTACACCTTCGGCAGCACCGCGCACCAAACCATTGACCAGTTGCGCCAGCAGCACACCGACCAGCAGCACCAGCGCGGCACCAAACACCTTGGGCAAATACAGCGCCAGCATGTCCAGCGTCGCTGAGACCCGCTGCAGGCCCAAAGATTCAGCGGCCGATACGAGAAAGATAAGCAGAACGAACCAGTAGACGACCTTGCCGATCAGCGTGGAGACCGGCACTTTGACGCCAGCGCGGCCGATGATCTTGGTCAGGCCGGTACCGCCGACCAGACGATCAAGGCCCAGTTTGGCCAGTAATTTGGAAAGCAGTGCGTCGAGCAGTTTGGCGACGACAAAACCGAGCAGCACCACAACCAGGGCGCCGAACAGGTTGGGAATGAAGTTTGCGACTTTGGTCCACAATGCAGTCATTGCAGCAAGAAGGCTCTGGGTCCAGAGATTCAATTCCATGCTCAATCAGCCTTATCGAGAGAACGCGCACCGTTCGAGGTGCGACGAGAAACGGGAGAGACGTGGGCCGAGCCGTTGTTCACGGCGATCATCAGCGCCTCCGACCAGCGGCCCAGCAACCCGAACAACACACCGGCGCCGACCTGGCGATTGGCGGTTTTCAGGACGCGTCCCAGACATGCGTCATCATCCCGGCTGGAGGATGAAGAATTGAGCATGTCGCGTAAAGATTCTTCAAACGGATCGTGCATCAGGCACCTCACGTAATGTCATTCAAAGACGCGACGCGAAAACAACAAGTCACACAGGCTCGCCAAATAACCATCACAGGCCCGCCCTATACCCAACGCAAACGGCGGAACAACCACCACTGCCCTGCGCCCAGCGCGACGATCAGCAGACAGGCCACCAGGAAGCCGTACGAACTGCTCGACCCCGGAATGCCGCCAACATTAATACCCAGCAGACCGGTGAGAAAACTCATCGGCAGAAAGATACAGGTAATGATCCCGAAGCGGTACATGGTGCGGTTCATGTGCTCGCGCAGGCGCCGGTCCTCGGACTCCAGCAGCAGCCCCACCCGCTCGCGGGTCAGCTCAAGCTCTTCCAGGTAACGGGTCAGGCTATTGTTCAGCTCATTCCAGTAGTCAGCGTCGTCATGCGCAAACCAGGACAGCTTGATGCGTGAAAGCTGGCCATAAATATCCCGCTGCGGCCCGAGGAACCGGCGCAGGCCGGCGGCGCGCCGACGAATATGCAGCAGCTTGCCGTGCTCGGGGCTGTACCATTCGTCGGCATCGTTCTTTTCTTCCTCTTCATCGACCGATTCGGTCAGCTCACCCACCAGATCCTGAACCTTGTCGGTGAGGTGCTGCGCCAGGTGCAGGATCAGCTCCGAGGCGCCCTTCGGGCCTTTGCCCTGCCCCAGCAGCTCAATCAGCTCCTCGGTGGCACGCAACGGACGCAGGCGCAGCGAGATGACTCGCTGCGCGGCGGCGAAGATACGCACCGAGACCATGTCTTCAGGTTCCGCACCGGGATTCAGATTCACGCCGCGCAGAAACAGCAGCAGTTCCTGCTCCGGCAACGGCAGTAAACGCGGCCGGGTGTTCTCTTCCAGCAACAGGTCGCAGGCAAACTCGCTCAGACCGCTGCCGGTGCGCAACCACGCATGTGTCTGCGGGTGACTACGATCCCAATGCAGCCACAGGCTTTCTTCTGGCTGCAATGCAAGGTCCTGCAACTCGGTTCGAGCGATGAAACGCGCCCCACCCTTACCGTCCAAAACGAGGGCATGAACCAGCCCCCACTGCGCGTTTGCTTCATCGAACATGGATACTTCGCTTATTCCGGCATGGTCAGGGGTGATGGGGAAATGACGACGCCATTGTTGTCGGCATACAGGTACTCACCCGGGCGGAACGTCACGCCGCCAAAGGTCACCGGCACATTCAGTTCGCCTATGCCGCGCTTCTCGGTTTTCTTCGGATGACTGGCGAGCGCCTGGACACCCAGGTCGGTCTGGGCGATGACATCCACGTCACGGATGCAGCCGTAGATCAACATGCCTTCCCAGCCGTTCTTGGCAGCCTTGTCTGCCAGCATGTCACCCAGCAACGCGCAACGCAGCGAACCACCGCCGTCGACGACGAGCACCTTGCCCTTGCCGTCGAGCTCGACCTGCTCCCTGACCTTGGAGTTGTCCTCGAAACATTTCAGCGTGACGATCTGGCCACCAAACGAATCGCGGCCGCCAAAATTGCTGAACATCGGCTCCACGACCTGGATCAGGTCCGGATAGGCGTCACACAGATCGGGGGTGAGGTAGTGCATGGGTCAACTCCTGTCATCGGCTATGGGGTCGCGATTGATACAGACGATTTATTGAAACAGACACGACCGGATGAGCATAACCATAGCGACTTTACCGGCTAACTGCCTACCGCGACCTGAAACTCTGCAACCTGTTCAGGAACGGAACGCTCACCCAGCCACTCGATCACTCGCGGCCAGACCTGCTGCTGCGCAGCCTTGCTGACCAGCATCTGCACATGGTCGAAATCCTCGCTGAAGCCGTATTCGCGGCCCAGGCAGAGGAATTGCCTGTGTGCGCTGCCGATCTGCTCGAACAGTTCACGGCAAGCCCACACCGGGTCCTGCTGGTCGCCGACCGCAGCGACAGCCAGAAGCGGCACCTGAACCGCGCTCAACCCTGCCCACCAGTTGTTGTCACGCTCGCCGAAACGCCCGAACAGCCCGTGCCAACGCATGCTTTCCAGAACCAGACCGATCGGCTCGTCTTCCGGCCCGCGCTTGAAACGCGGGCCGGAAATATGCTCGAAGGACCTCAGCAGCAACTTCGCAGACCATTGCAGTGGCGGGACTTTTAGCGGCCAGTAGGTGCGGGTGACCTGGCTGCCGAACAGCGCCACGGACGCCGCAGTATCAGCACCCAGATACTGACCGCCCAAGGCTGCCGCCAGGCTGGTGCCGCCCAGCGAGTGGCCGATCCAGTGCGGTATCTGCCCGCTTTGCTCGACGACGAATGCGGCAATGGCTGGCAAATCGAAACGCGCGTAGTCCGCCACGCAATTGCTGCGATAACTCAGGTTGCGAGCCGACAAGCCATGGCCGCGCATTTCGGGAATCCACACGTCATAGCCGGCCCGCGCCAGATACGCACCCAGACCGATGCCCTTGGGCGAATACCAGAAACGCCGGTTGGAAAAGCTGCCATGCAGCAGTATGACTGGAGTACCACGCACATCGGGCTGATCGGCGCGCCCCAGCCGGGTCACCGCCAGTTCGACACTGGCGTCGGGACTGTTGGCAGGTTTGAGACGGTAGACGTCCTCGACCAGATCGCCACGACGCTCGGCGCTGATCAAGGCAACGGGAAAAAGCTGGCTGCTGCTCTGCATATCACTCTTTATCTGGCTTGACAGACGGGATGAAACCACGCGCTCCGGGATCTCGCGATGCGCCATAAAAAAGGCGGCTTCCGAAGAAACCGCCTCATTCAAACACCTGAACCACATGACGGCTCAGGCCGCGTTCGCGTCACACGGCAGCCCGCTCCTGCGAGGACCGCGCCTCAGGCGAGCCGCCTGTCAGACAGGCGACTGTGCTTCGGCGAGGAAGAACCAGGTCTCCAGTACCGAGTCGGGGTTGAGCGACACACTCTCGATGCCCTGATCCATTAGCCAGCGCGCCAGATCCGGGTGATCGGAAGGCCCCTGCCCACAGATGCCGATGTACTTGCCGGCCTTGTTGCACGCCTGAATGGCGTTGGACAGAAGCTTCTTGACCGCCGGGTTACGTTCGTCGAACAGGTGGGCGATCACGCCGGAGTCACGGTCGAGACCGAGTGTCAGCTGGGTCAGGTCGTTGGAGCCGATGGAGAAGCCGTCGAAGTACTCAAGGAACTCTTCAGCCAGAATCGCGTTGGACGGCAGCTCGCACATCATAATAATGCGCAGGCCGTTTTCGCCACGCTTCAAGCCGTTGGCGGCCAGCAGATCGATCACCTGACTCGCCTCGCCCAAGGTACGGACGAACGGCACCATGATCTCGACGTTGGTCAGGCCCATCTCTTCGCGCACACGCTTGAGCGCACGGCACTCCAGCTCGAAACAGTCACGGAAGTTCTCACTGATATAGCGCGACGCACCGCGAAAGCCCAGCATCGGGTTTTCTTCTTCGGGCTCGTAAAGCTTGCCGCCAATCAGGTTCGCATACTCGTTGGACTTGAAGTCCGAGAGGCGCACGATGACCTTTTTCGGCGTGAACGCGGCGGCCAGGGTGCTGATACCCTCGACCAGCTTGTCGACGTAGAAACCGACCGGATCATGGTAACCGGCGATGCGCTTGTCGACGCTTTCCTTGATTTCCGGTGGCAGCACCGAATAGTTGAGCAACGCCTTGGGGTGCACGCCGATCATGCGGTTGATGATGAACTCCAGACGCGCCAGACCCACCCCGGCATTGGGCAATTGGGCGAAATCGAAGGCACGGTCCGGATTGCCGACGTTCATCATGATCTTGAACGGCAGATCAGGCATTGCATCGACCGAATTGGTCTTGATGTCGAAGCCCAGCTCGCCTTCGAAGATGTAACCGGTGTCGCCCTCGGCGCAGGAGACCGTGACGCCCTGGCCATCCTGGAGGGTCTGCGTGGCGTTACCGCAGCCAACCACTGCCGGGATGCCCAGTTCACGGGCGATGATCGCCGCGTGGCAGGTACGACCGCCACGGTTGGTGACGATTGCACTGGCGCGCTTCATCACCGGCTCCCAGTCCGGGTCGGTCATGTCCGACACCAGCACGTCGCCGGGCTGTACCTTGTCCATCTCGGACACGTCCTTGATGATGCGCACCTTGCCCGCGCCGATGCGCTGACCGATGGCACGGCCTTCGACCAGCACCTTGCCGGTCTCCTTGAGCAGATAGCGTTCCATGACGTTGGCCGACGCACGGCTCTTCACCGTTTCCGGACGCGCCTGGACGATGTACAGCTTGCCGTCGTCACCGTCCTTGGCCCACTCGATGTCCATCGGGCACTTGTAGTGCTTCTCGATGATCATCGCCTGTTTGGCCAGTTCGGACACTTCGGCATCGCTCAGACAGAAACGCGCGCGATCGGCAGGCTCGACGTCGATCACCTTGACCGAACGACCGGCCTTGGCTTCTTCGCCGTAAATCATCTTGATCGCCTTGCTGCCCAGATTGCGGCGCAGGATCGCCGGGCGGCCAGCCGCCAGCGTGTCCTTGTGCACGTAGAACTCGTCCGGGTTGACGGCGCCCTGCACAACCGTCTCGCCCAGGCCGTAAGCACCGGTGATGAACACCACGTCGCGGAAGCCGGACTCGGTGTCGAGGGTGAACATGACACCGGCCGTACCGGTTTCGGAGCGCACCATACGCTGCACGCCCGCAGACAGCGCGACCAGCTTGTGGTCGAAACCCTGGTGTACGCGGTAGGAAATCGCACGGTCGTTGAACAGTGAAGCAAAAACTTCCTTGGCCGCGCGGATCACGTTCTCGACGCCGCGGATGTTCAGGAAGGTCTCCTGCTGGCCGGCGAACGACGCATCCGGCAAGTCTTCGGCAGTTGCGGAGGAACGCACGGCCACAGCCAGGTTCGGATTACCCGCAGACAGCTCGGCAAACGCAGTACGAATCTGGGCGTTGAGCTGCTCGGGGAACTCGGCTTCCATGATCCATTGACGAATCTGCGCACCGGTGCGGGCCAGCGCGTTGACATCGTCGACGTCAAGGGCGTCCAGCGCAGCATGGATCTGCTCGTTGAGGCCGCTGAGCTCGAGAAAGTCACGGTAGGCCTGGGCGGTAGTCGCGAAGCCGCCGGGCACCGACACACCAGCACCTGCGAGGTTGCTGATCATCTCGCCGAGGGACGAGTTTTTGCCCCCCACGTGCTCTACATCATGGACGCCGAGCTTATCGAGGGAAACTACGTACTCTACCAAGGTGATCTCTCCACTAACTGTGTTTGTTGTTGGGAAAAGCTCATTCGCCTGCGCCACATGCGGTGTGGCTTCAGGCGTGTCTGCCCGGACGTACAGATCGGGCGTTGAAAACCGTGCTTCAAAACCAGGTGTGCAAAAAAGCTGCACCTGCGGGCTCTCATGGCAGGCCAGCACGCCTATGATAGCCAGAATTCGTCAACTGCTTAAGGCCTGGGGCAAAAATGAAACGATCCGCTTTTTTCATCTCGGACGGCACGGGTATTACCGCCGAAACCCTGGGCCAGAGCCTGTTGGCACAATTTGAAAACATTACGTTCAACAAGTTCACCAGGCCCTATATCGACAGTGTCGAGAAGGCGCGGGCGATGGTACAACAAATCAATAATGCCGCCGACAAGGACGATGTGCGGCCGATCATCTTCGACACCATCGTCAATCAGGACATTCGCGAGATTCTGGCGACGTCCAATGGCTTCATGATCGATATCTTTTCGACCTTCCTGGCCCCGCTGGAGCAGGAGCTTAGTTCACACTCGTCCTACTCCGTGGGTAAATCGCATTCCATCGGGCATAACTCCAATTACATGGAGCGCATCGAGGCGGTCAACTTCGCGCTGGACAACGATGATGGCGCACGGACGCATTATTACGACAAGGCCGACATTATCCTCGTCGGCGTCTCGCGCTGCGGCAAAACCCCGACCTGTCTGTACATGGCCATGCAGTTCGGTATCCGGGCCGCCAACTATCCGCTGACCGAAGATGACATGGAGAGGCTGCAACTGCCTGCGGCGCTCAAGCAGCATCGCGAAAAGCTCTTCGGCCTGACCATCGACCCGGACCGTCTCACCGCGATTCGCCACGAGCGCAAGCCCAATAGCCGCTACTCCAGCTACGCGCAGTGCGAATTCGAGGTGCGCGAGGTGGAAAGCCTGTTCCGCCGCGAGAACATCGCGCACATCAACTCCACGCATTTTTCGGTGGAAGAAATCTCCGCCAAGGTGCTGGTCGAAAAAGGCGTGGAGCGACGTTTCAAATAGACGCTGCGGTCACCCCGCCAAACTGATCACTTCACTCGCCTGACTGCGGCACACGTACCCAGCCTTCCATCAGCACTCGGGCGCTGCGGCTCATCAGGGCCTTGGTGACTTTCCAGTCACCGCCCTCCTGAACAGCCTGGGCGCCGACTCGCAAGGTGCCGGAGGGATGGCCAAAGCTGACCGCACTGCGCGCCTGACCGCCAGCGGCCAGATTGACCAGCGTGCCCGGAATGGCTGCTGCCGTACCGATGGCTACCGCAGCCGTACCCATCATCGCGTGGTGCAGCTTGCCCATCGACACGGCGCGCACCAGCAGCTCGATATCCTGCGCAGCGACAGGCTTGCCACTCGACGCCAGGTAATCGGCAGGCGCCGCCACAAAAGCCACTTTGGGTGTGTGCTGGCGTGCGGCAGCTTCATCGATGTTGCCAATCAGGCCCATCCGCACCGCACCGTAGGCGCGGATGGCCTCCAGACGGGCCAGCGCCTGCGGGTCAGCGTTGATATCGCCCTGCAACTCAGTGCCGGTATAGCCGATGTCAGCAGCGTTGACAAAAATCGTCGGAATGCCGGCATTGATCATGGTCGCTTTCAGAAGGCCGATACCGGGCACTTCCAGATCGTCCACCAGATTGCCAGTGGGGAACATCGAGCCGCCCGCGCCCTCTTCGTCCGCCGCCGGGTCAAGAAACTCCAGTGGCACTTCGGCTGCCGGGAAGGTCACGCCATCCAGCTCGAAATCGCCGGTTTCCTGCACCGCGCCGTTGCAGATCGGCACATGGGCGATGATGGTCTTACCGATGTTGGCCTGCCAGATACGCACCACCGCAACGCCGTCCTGCGGAACGCGGTCAGGGTCGACCAGACCGCTCGTAATCGCGAATGGCCCCACGGCCGCTGACAGGTTGCCGCAATTGCCGCTCCAGTCGACAAACGGCTTGTCGATGGACACCTGGCCGAACAGGTAATCGACATCGTGGTCGGGCCTGCTGCTGCGCGACACAATCACGCTCTTGCTGGTACTCGACGTCGCGCCGCCCATGCCATCGATCTGCTTTTCATAGGGGTCAGGGCTGCCGATGACCCGCAACAGCAACGCATCCCGCGCCGATCCCGGAATCTGTGCGGCTTCAGGCAGGTCCATCAGCCTGAAAAACACACCCTTGCTGGTGCCGCCACGCATGTAGGTGGCCGGGATGCGGATCTGGGGTAAATGAGCCATGAATTCGTTGTCCTGTTCAAAGAGCGCGCTGCGCGCTCAAAATCGGACGCAGAGCGTCCAGAACTGCATGCCCACGCGGAGCATGAGCACGATAGTGCTCTTGCGCACGCTTATCGTTCTTCACGCTCCAGCGTAGCTACGATGCAGTAGCCTCCAGAAAATCCTGAGCAAAACGCTGCAACACGCCGCCCGCCTCATAAATAGAAAGCTCTTCAGCAGTGTCCAGACGGCATGTCACCGGCACCTCGACGCGTTCGCCGTTACGGCGCTGAATCACCAGCGTCAATGTCGCGCGCGGTGTGCGCTGGCCGATCACATCGAAGGTTTCACTGCCATCGATACCCAGAGTCAGACGGCTGGTGCCGGGCTTGAACTCCAGCGGCAGCACGCCCATGCCGACCAGGTTGGTGCGGTGAATACGCTCGAAACCTTCTGCAGCAATCGCTTCGACGCCCGCCAGCCTGACGCCTTTGGCCGCCCAGTCACGGGACGAGCCCTGCCCATAGTCGGCACCGGCAATAATGATCAACGGCTGCTTGCGCGCCATGTAGGTTTCGATGGCTTCCCACATGCGCGTGACCACGCCTTCGGGTTCGATGCGGGTCAGCGAGCCTTTCCTGACCTTGCCATCGACCACTGCCATCTCGTTGACCAGTTGCGGGTTGGCAAAGGTCGCGCGCTGGGCGGTCAGGTGGTCGCCCCGATGGGTCGCATAGGAGTTGAAGTCTTCTTCCGGCAGTCCCATTTTCGCCAGGTACTCGCCCGCCGCACTGTCGAGCATGATCGCGTTGGACGGCGACAGGTGATCGGTGGTGATGTTGTCCGGCAGCACGGCGAGAGCCCGCATGCCCTTGAGCGTACGTTCTCCGGCCAATGCGCCTTCCCAGTAGGGCGGGCGACGGATGTAGGTGCTCATCGGACGCCAGTCGTACAGCGGCTCGACCTTCGGCCCGCTGTGTTCTTCGATGGCAAACATCGGGATATAGACCTGACGGAACTGCTCGGGCTTGACCGACGCCTGCACGACCGCATCAATCTCTTCATCGCTCGGCCAGATGTCCTTGAGACGGATTTCCCGGCCCTCGGCGACGCCCAGCACATCGTTTTCTATATCGAAGCGGATGGTCCCGGCAATGGCATACGCCACCACCAGGGGCGGCGAGGCCAGAAAGGCCTGCTTGGCATAGGGGTGAATACGCCCGTCGAAATTACGGTTACCGGACAAGACCGCCGTGGCGTACAGGTCGCGGTCGATGATTTCCTGCTGGATCAGCGGATCGAGCGCGCCGGACATGCCATTGCAGGTGGTGCAGGCAAAGGCCACGACGCCAAAACCCAGTTGCTCCAGCTCCGAGGTCAGCCCTGCTGCGTCCAGGTATAGCGCCACGGTTTTCGAGCCGGGTGCCAGCGATGATTTCACCCACGGCTTGCGCAGCAGCCCCAGGCGGTTGGCGTTGCGTGCCAGCAGACCGGCGGCAATGACGTTGCGCGGGTTGCTGGTGTTGGTGCAACTGGTGATCGCCGCGATGATCACCGCGCCGTCGGGCATCTGCCCCGGCACCTCGTCCCATTGCCCGGCAATACCTCTGGCCGCCAGATCGGCGGTGGCAACCCGCGCATGAGGGTTGGAGGGCCCGGCCATGTTGCGCACCACACTGGACAGGTCGAAACTCAGCACCCGCTCGTAGTGCACCTCGCTGAGGCTGTCCGACCAAAGGCCAGTGTGCCGGGCATACAGCTCGACCAGTTTGACCTGCTCGTCCTCGCGCCCTGTCAAACGCAGGTAGTCGATGGTTTGCGAGTCAATGGAGAACATCGCCGCCGTCGCGCCGTATTCAGGCGCCATGTTGGAGATCGTCGCCCGGTCGCCCAGGGTCAGGCTCGACGCGCCTGCGCCATAGAACTCCAGGTAAGCGCCAACCACCTTCTGTTGGCGCAGGTATTCGGTCAGCGCGAGCACTACGTCGGTGGCGGTGATGCCTGGCTGGCGGCGCCCGGTCAGTTCGACACCAATGATGTCCGGCAGGCGCATCCACGAGGCGCGCCCGAGCATGACGTTTTCGGCCTCGAGCCCGCCGACGCCGATGGCAATCACGCCGAGGGCGTCGACGTGCGGCGTGTGGCTGTCCGTGCCCACCAGTGTGTCGGGAAAGGCTACGCCGTCGAGCACCTGCACCACCGGCGACATTTTCTCCAGATTGATCTGGTGCATGATGCCGTTGCCCGGCGGGATCACTTCGACGTTCTTGAACGCCTGCTTGGTCCAGTCAATGAAATGAAAACGGTCTTCGTTGCGACGGTCTTCAATGGCGCGGTTCTTGGCGAACGCCTGCGGGTCGTTACCGTCGGACTCCACTGCCAGCGAGTGGTCGACGATCAATTGCACCGGAACCACCGGGTTGACCAGCGCAGGATCGCCACCCTGCGAAGCGATCGCGTCGCGCAGTCCGGCAAGGTCGACCAACGCGGTCTGACCCAGAATGTCGTGGCAGACCACACGTGCCGGGAACCAGGGAAAATCCAGATCACGCTTGCGCTCGATGAGCTGGGTCAACGAGGCATTCAAGGTCGCCGGATCACAACGGCGCACCAGGTTCTCGGCCAGCACCCGCGAGGTGTAGGGCAGCGTGGCATAGGCGCCGGGCTTGAGCGCCTCGACGGCCGCCCGAGCGTCGAAATAATCCAGTCGGGTGCCAGGGAGCGGTTTGCGAAATTCACTGTTCATTGCGGGACTCGATCACGGAGTGTTCGGAATACGGGTGGGGAGCTCGTCGGCGGCTCCCCTGCCCCCTTTTCAGCGCTGTTCCAAGGGTACGAACGCGCGCTGTTCGACGCCGATGTACTCGGCGCTCGGGCGAATGATGCGGTTATTGGCACGCTGTTCGAAAACGTGAGCGGCCCAGCCGGTCAGGCGTGAGCAGACGAAGATCGGGGTGAACAGCTTGGTCGGGATGCCCATGAAGTGATACGCCGACGCATGGTAGAAGTCGGCGTTGGGGAACAGTTTCTTCTGCTCCCACATGACCTTGTCGATGGCCTCGGAAACCGGGAACAGCACCGTATCGCCCACTTCGTCAGCGAGTTTCTTCGACCAGCCCTTGATCACCTCGTTGCGCGGGTCGGACTCCTTGTAGATCGCATGGCCAAAGCCCATGATCTTTTCCTTGCGCTCCAGCATGCCCAGCGTGCCTTTGGTGGCCTCTTCAGCCGAGGCGAAGCGCTGAATCATTTCCATTGCAGCCTCGTTGGCACCACCGTGCAGCGGGCCGCGCAAGGTGCCGATGGCGGCTGTGACGCAGGAATACAGGTCCGACAGCGTCGACGCGCAGACGCGGGCGGTGAAGGTCGAGGCATTGAATTCGTGCTCGGCGTACAGAATCAGCGAGACGTCCATGACCTTGCGGTGCAGTTCGCTGGGCGCCTTGTCGAGCAACAGGTGCAGAAAATGCCCGCCGATGGAGTCTTCTGCGGAGGTGCAGTCGATACGCTTGCCGTCATGACTGAAGCGATACCAGTAGCACATGATCGCCGGGAACGCTGCGAGCAGACGGTCGGTTGAGTCGCGCTGCTGATCGAAGCTGCGCTCCGGCTCCAGGGTGCCGAGCATGGAGGCACCCGTGCGCATGACATCCATCGGGTGAGTGTCGGCGGGTATGCGTTCCAGCACTTCCTTCAAGGCCTGCGGCAGATCGCGCAGGCCCTTGAGTTTGTCCATATAGGCAGACAATTCGGCTTTATCAGGCAGTTCGCCGTACAGCAGCAGATAGGCAACTTCTTCAAAGCGAGCTTCGGCGGCCAGATCGCGCACATCATAGCCACGATAGGTCAGCCCGGCACCGGCCATGCCCACCGTGGACAACGCCGTCTGCCCGGCCACCTGCCCGCGTAGTCCGGCACCACTCAATACTTTTGCTTCAGCCATGGTTTTCTCCAATTTTGTTTTTGTGTGACTGGACGCGGAGCGCGGGGACGAGTGTCAGCCTGCCCCTTTCAGCCCTTCTTCTGCGCGAACAGTGCATCCAGCTTCTGCTCGAATGTGTGGTAATCGATCGCGTCATACAGCTCCATGCGCGTCTGCATACTGTCGATCACGTTTTTCTGGCTGCCGTCACGGCGGATCGCGCCGTAGACATTTTCCGCAGCCTTGTTCATCGCACGGAATGCGGAAAGCGGGTACAGCACCAGCGACACGTCCGCCTCGCGCAGCTCATCGACCGTAAACAACGGCGTGGCGCCAAACTCGGTGATGTTGGCGAGGATCGGCACACCTGCACGGTTGGCGAATTGCTTGTACATTGCCAGTTCGGTGATGGCCTCGGGGAACACCATATCCGCGCCGGCTTCAATACAGGCAGCGGCACGCTCCAGCGCCGACTCCAGCCCTTCAACCGCCAACGCATCGGTACGCGCCATGATCACGAAGCTGTCGTCAGTCCGGGCATCCACGGCAGCCTTGATCCGGTCGACCATTTCCTGCTGAGAGACAATTTCCTTGTTGGGACGATGCCCGCAACGCTTGGCACCCACCTGATCCTCAATGTGAATCGCCGCCGCTCCGGCCTTGATCATCGAGCGCACGGTACGCGCCACATTGAAAGCCGAAGAACCGAAACCGGTGTCGACATCCACCAGCAACGGCAGGTCGCAAACGTCGGTGATACGCCGCACATCGATCAGCACGTCTTCAAGACCGGTGATTCCCAGGTCCGGAATGCCCAGTGATCCCGCCGCGACTCCGCCGCCAGATAGATAAATGGCCTTGAACCCGGCACGTTTGGCGAGCAGTGCGTGGTTGGCATTGATCGCGCCGACCACTTGCAGCGGCTGTTCGCTGGCGACTGCGTCGCGGAAACGCTGGCCGGGAGTGCTGTTGTTATGACTCATTGCGTACCTCGGTCGGAAGTCGTCTGGGAAGCCGCCTGATAATGGCGCTCGATGTTGCGTCTGGACGCGCCGATATGGCGGCGCATCAACAATTCGGCCAGCTCACCGTCGCGGTCGGCGATAGCGTCGAGAATGCGGTGATGTTCGGCAAAAGCCTGGCGAGGCCGGTTGGGCGTGGTGGAATACTGAATGCGGTACATGCGCACCAGCTGGTAGAGCTCACCACAGAGCATCTGGCTGAGGGTGCGATTGCCGCTGCCCTGGATGATGCGATAGTGAAAGTCGAAATCGCCCTCTTGCTGGTAATAGCCGATACCTGCCTGAAAGGCGGCATCGCGCTCATGGGTATCCAGAACGCCGCGCAGCTCGTCGATTTCGGCCTGGGTCATGCGTTCGGCGGCCAGACGACAGGCCATACCCTCCAGTGACTCGCGAATTTCATAGAGTTCGATCAGTTCGGCATGACTGAGCGACACCACCCGGGCGCCCACATGCGGCACACGAACCACCAGTCGCTGCCCTTCGAGCCGGTGAATCGCTTCGCGCAGCGGCCCGCGACTGATGCCATAGGTGCGAGCCAGTTCCGGCTCGGAAATCTTGCTGCCGGGGGCAATCTCGCCTTTCACGATAGCCGATTGAATGCGTCGGAAAACGTTCTCGGAGAGGGTTTCCGAGTCGTCGGCAACCGTCATTGTTTTTTCGACCACATTCAGCATTGTCGACACCTCATGGCTATATGCGCTCAAATCTAGTCATATTTAGTCAATCCGTCAAAGCCAAACCCAGCATTGTCGACAATCAGTCAAAGCGGGTGAACTCTGCTCGACAACGCAACCTGAACAGCTACACAGGTTGATCACTGGCAGCCGCAGGGCTTCATGCTAGAATGCGTCGCGTCCGTACAGCGCGCTCCGCAGCGGAGCCAGCGACTGCGAACCGCCTGCCCTACTATCATCAGGTCAATTCCATTTGCGCCCTGACCCTGAAGTTGTTCGCTCATCGCGCCAGGATTTATGAGACTGACTACCCTCCCCACACTGCTCAGCCTTCTGTTTTTGCCCGGCCTGACCCTGGCCGCCAACAAGACAGTCTATGGCCTCAACGAATACGCCCGGCTGATCGAAATCGATATCGAGATCGCCGCCAAGCTCGACACCGGTGCCAAGACCGCCTCGCTGAGCGCCCGCGACATCAAACATTTCAAGCGCGATGGCGAAAGCTGGGTGCGTTTCTATCTGGCCAGCGACAGCAAGCATGTACACCCCATCGAACGCCCCCTGGCGCGGGTCAGCAAGATCAAGCGGCGTGCCGACGATCTCGACCCGGATGACGACAATCGCTATTCGTCACGCCCGGTGATCAGCCTCGATATCTGCATGGGTGAATCTTTACGCACCATAGAAGTGAACTTGACTGACCGAAGTGCTTTCCAATACCCGCTTTTGATCGGCTCCGAAGCCTTGAAACGCTTTGATGCGCTGGTCGATCCAAGTCTTAAATATGCGGCAGGGAAGCCCGGCTGCGCTTCCGTCGCTCAAAACGCAGAGTAAATCCATGCGCTCTCTTACACTCCATCTGAAGATCCTGATCACTGCCCTGGTGACCCTCGGCATCGCGATCACGGCCTATCAGATTCTGGCGCTGGGCATACCCGTCAGCGAAGACGAAACCGATGACCTGTGGAATATCGACGCCAAAGTCGAATTCGTCGCCAATCCCAAGGATTCGGTGAAGGTACAGATGTTCGTGCCGCCGCTCGCCCACGACTACATCAGCCTCAATGAAAGCTTCATCTCGAACAATTACGGCGTCAGCGTCAACCGCGCCGACGGCAACCGCAAGGTCACCTGGTCGGCCCGTCGCGCCACCGGCAACCAGACCCTCTACTACCGACTGGTGCTGACCAAGCGTTACAGCGGTGAAAAACCCAAGGTCAAAGGGCCTATCTTTCGCGACAGCATGACCGTCGAAGGCCCGGAAAAGATCGCCGCCGAAGCACTGCTGGCGCCCATTCGCCAGCATTCGGCGGACGTGGAGACCTTCATTACCGAGGCCATCAAGCGCGTCAACAACCTGAATGACGATAACGTCAAACTGCTGCTGGCCGGTGATAACTCGGCGTCCAACAAGGCTCGGGTCACCGAACTGCTGCTGTCGATCGCCCACGTACCGCTGGAAAAAGCCCACACCATTCGCCTGGATGCCGAGCAGCAGACGCCGGAACTCTGGCTGCGCAGCTTCAACGGCAAGGAATGGCTGTACTTCAATCCCGACACCGGTGAAGCCGGCCTGCCGGATGACCGCCTGCTCTGGTGGACCGGCGAGGAAGGCCTGGTCAGCGTCGAAGGCGGCAAGAAGGTGCAAGTCACGTTCAGCCTCAACAACAGTGAAATGAACGCGATGCGGCTCGCCAAACTGACCGATGCCAGCACCGATTCGGACTTCCTGGCCTATTCGCTGTACGGCTTGCCGCTGCAAACCCAGCAGACCTTCATGATCATGGTCATGATCCCGATTGGCGTGCTGGTCATCCTGATCCTGCGCAACCTGATTGGCCTGCAGACACTGGGCACCTTCACCCCCGTGCTGATTGCGCTGGCATTCCGTGAAACGCAACTGGGCTTCGGCATTGCACTGTTTACCGTGATCACGGCGCTGGGCTTGTCCCTGCGCTCGTATCTGGAGCACCTGAAACTGCAAATGCTGCCGCGCCTGTCGGTGGTACTGACCTTCGTCGTGGTGCTGATCGCGGCCATCAGCCTGTTCAGCCACAAGCTCGGGCTGGAGCGCGGCCTGTCGGTTGCGCTGTTCCCGATGGTGATTCTGACCATGACCATCGAGCGCCTGTCGATCACCTGGGAAGAGCGCGGTGGCAGCCATGCCATGAAGGTCGCCATCGGGACGCTGTTCGCCGCGTCGCTGGCGCACCTGATCATGAGCGTGCCGGAACTGACCTATTTCGTCTTCACCTTCCCCGCAGTGCTGCTGATACTGGTCGGCTTCATGCTGGCAATGGGCAGATACCGTGGCTACCGGCTGACCGAGCTGATGCGCTTCAAGGCATTCCTGAAAGAGGAAAAGGCCAAGTGATCGGCTGGTGGAAGACCTGGAAGGCGCTCGAAGCGCGCGGCATCATGGGCATCAATCGACGTAACGCCGACTATGTGCTCAAGTACAACAAGCGCAGCCTCTATCCGATCGTCGATGACAAGATCATCACCAAGGAGCGAGCCATCGCCGCAGGCATTCATGTGCCGGAGATGTACGGCGTGATTTCCACGGAAAAGGAAATCGACAGGCTCGACGAGATCATCGGCGCGCACCGCGACTTCGTGATCAAACCTGCACAGGGCGCAGGCGGCGATGGCATTCTGGTGATCGCCGACCGTTTCGAGGAACGCTTTCGCACCGTCTCGGGACGCATCATCAGCCACTCGGAAATCGAGCATCAGGTTTCCAGCATTCTCACTGGCCTGTATTCCCTGGGCGGTCACCGCGACCGGGCGCTGATCGAGTACCGGGTCGTACCGGACCCGATCTTCAAAAGCATCAGTTACGAAGGCGTACCGGACATCCGCATCATCGTGCTGATGGGTTATCCGGTGATGGCCATGCTGCGCTTGCCTACCCGTCAATCAGGCGGCAAGGCTAACCTCCACCAAGGCGCCATTGGCGTAGGTGTGGACCTGGCCACCGGTGTCACCCTGCAAGGAACGTGGCTGAACAACATCATCAGCAAGCACCCGGACACCACCCACTCGGTGGATGGCGTGCAATTGCCCAACTGGGACGGCTTCATGAAGCTTGCCGCCGAGTGCTACGAGTTGTGCGGCCTGGGCTACATCGGCGTCGACATGGTGCTGGACCAGGACAAAGGCCCGTTGATTCTGGAGCTCAACGCCCGTCCCGGTCTGAATATTCAGATCGCCAACGACAGTGGCCTGACCCATCGCACTCAGGCCGTCGAGGCGCGTCTGGAGCAACTGGCTCTTGAAGGACGCCACGAATCGGCGCAGGAGCGGGTCAGCTTTGTCCAGGACCTGTTCGGCCACGTGCCCGGCGCCTGAACCGACATACCGCTAGGACTGCCGCACCGGCAAGGCTACAATCGCCAGCCGCGTTTCCAAGACCGATATTCGACGATGCCGATCTGCTCGATACACCCCCTGCCCTACAGCGCCGACCCGATCGCGTTCTTTGCGCGAATCCGCGAAGCGCCGGGTGCGGTGCTGCTCGACAGCGGCAGGCCAGCAGCCGTTCGGGGCCGACATGACCTGCTCAGCGCATGGCCGCTGCAGGAACTGAGCGTGACCGATGACGAGAACGGAGCCACCTATCTCCAGCGCTTGCGCGACAGTCTCGAGGCGCTCGGCACAGCACAGCTGCCTGACGGATGCGAACTGCCCTTCGCTGGCGGCCTGATCGGTTATCTGAGCTATGAATTCGGTCGACGCCTGGAGCCTTTGCCGGATCAGGCCATTGACGACCTGCAACTGCCCGAGGCCCGTCTGGGGCTCTACGCCTGGGCGCTGATCAGTGATCATCAGGATCAGACCAGCCAGCTGATTTTTCACCCGTCCCTGGCCACACGCGAGCGCAAACGGCTGATTGAGCTGTTCTCTGTCGATGTCCCTGAGCCGCACGCGGAGTTCCGCCTCAGCCAGCCGTTTCAAGCCAGCATCAGCGCGGATCACTATCGCCAGGCTTTCCAACGAATTCAGGCCTACATTCAGGCTGGTGACTGCTATCAGGTGAACTTCGCACAACGCTTTCAGGCGCAGTGCGCTGGTGACCCGTGGGCCGCTTATTGTGCACTGCGAGCGGCTTGCCCGACGCCGTTCGCCGGCTACCTGAGCCTGCCGGGAGCCGATGCGATTCTGAGTCTTTCGCCGGAGCGCTTCGTGCGGGTCAGCGCCCGGCAGGTCGAAACCCGCCCGATCAAAGGCACTCGCCCCCGTAGCGCGGACCCCGCGCAGGATGCCGCCTTCGCCGCCGAACTGCTGGCCAGCGAGAAGGATCGCGCAGAAAACCTGATGATCGTCGATTTACTGCGTAACGACCTGGGCCGCAGTTGCCGCATCGGCTCGGTGAAAGTCCCCGAGCTGTTCAGCCTCGAAAGCTACCCCAATGTGCACCACCTGGTGAGCAGCGTGACCGGCGAGCTGGCCGCTGGCAACGATGCACTGGACCTGATCGGCGGCAGCTTTCCCGGCGGCTCGATCACGGGTGCGCCGAAGATCCGCGCCATGCAGATCATCGACGAGCTGGAGCCGACCCGTCGCAGCCTGTATTGCGGCTCGCTGATGTACCTGGACGTGCGCGGCGAGATGGACAGTTCGATCGCCATCCGCAGCCTGCTGGTCAAGAACGGACAGATTTCCTGCTGGGGCGGTGGCGGCATCGTCGCCGATTCCGACTGCGACGCCGAGTATCAGGAAACTTTCACCAAGGTTCGTGTGCTACTGGAGACGCTTGAGGCGCTCTGAGATCCGGCTTCTGTGGGAACGAAGCGCCGGGAGTTCGCCCCGCCTAAAGCATCAGATCCCGATTCGAGGCCTTGATGAATTCCTTTTTCAGGTCATCGAACGTGTGCACCGCCGGAAACTGCGGGAATTCGCGGATCACGTTATTGGGAGCGTGGAACAGGATACCTGCGTCGGCCTCGCCCAGCATGGTCGTGTCGTTGTACGAATCACCGGCAGCAATGACCCGGTAATACAGGCTCTTGAAGGCCAGCACCGACTGACGCTTGGGGTCTTTCTGGCGTAACTGGTAACTGACCACCCGATCGGTCTCGTCAGTGATCAGACGATGACACAGCAGGGTCGGAAAACCCAGTTGACGCATCAGTGGCTGAGAGAACTCATAGAAAGTGTCCGAGAGAATCACCACCTGAAACCGCTCACGCAGCCAGTCGACAAACTCCACGGCGCCCTCCAGCGGCTTGAGGGTGCCGATCACTGCCTGAATGTCCGCCAGTTTCAGACCGTGCTCATCAAGAATGCGCAGGCGCTGCGTCATCAGCACGTCGTAATCGGGAATGTCCCGCGTGGTGGCACGCAGCGATTCGATACCGGTTTTTTCGGCAAAGGCGATCCAGATTTCCGGAACCAGTACCCCTTCGAGGTCCAGACAGGCAATTTCCACAACACACTCCTCAGACCATTCACGCTCGACGCAAGCAGCACTCTAGCCGCTGGCAACGGCCACTGAACAGCGGATTTTGTTACCATTGCCGCCATCACGAGCGCTTAAGCGCCACTCTTGCATTTTAGGAAGCCGCCTGATGAGCCAACCTTTCGACGTCGCTGAACTGGCGACGACCTATGCGAACAAGTCTGCACAAGACATTCTGAAGCTGGCCTTCGAACACTTCGGCGACGACCTGTGGATCTCGTTCAGCGGTGCCGAGGACGTGGTTCTGGTCGACATGGCCTGGAAGCTGAACAAGAACGTCAAGGTCTTCAGCCTGGACACCGGGCGCCTGCACGCGGAAACCTATCGTTTCATCGAACAGGTCCGCGAGCACTACAAGATCGAAATCGAGATCGTTTCGCCCGACCACAGCAAACTTGAACCTTTCGTCAAGGAAAAGGGCCTGTTCAGCTTTTACCGGGATGGTCACGGCGAATGCTGCGGCATCCGCAAGATCGAGCCGCTGCGTCGCAAACTGTCTGGCGTCAGCGCCTGGGCAACCGGCCAGCGCCGTGATCAGAGCCCCGGCACCCGCAGTGCCGTTGCTGCAGTGGAAGTCGACAGCGCATTTTCGACGCCCGAGCGCACGCTGTACAAATTCAACCCGTTGGCACAGATGAGCAGCGAGGAAATCTGGGGCTACATCCGCATGCTGGAGCTGCCCTATAACAGCCTGCACGAGCGCGGCTTCATCAGCATCGGCTGCGAACCCTGCACCCGCCCGGTACTGCCGAACCAGCACGAGCGCGAAGGTCGCTGGTGGTGGGAGGAAGCCACGCAGAAGGAATGCGGGCTGCATGCGGGCAACCTGATAGCGCGCAACTGACGCAGCCAGAGGCACGCCTCGACCTGCAAGCTACAAGTCAACGCGCGTCCGGCGCTGACTTGCAGCTTGCCGCTGCTCCTAGTGCACCGGCAACTCGACGTTGGCAAACAGCTCTTCCATTTCCTGCTTGTTATGGCACTGAATCGCCTTGGCCATGACTTCGCGGGTCAGGTGCGGTGCGAATTTCTCGATGAAATCGCACATGAAACCACGCAGGAAGGTGCCGCGACGGAAAGCGATTTTTGTCACGCTAGACTCGAACAGGTCACTGGCATCGAGCACCACCAGGTCGCTGTCCACTGCCTCGTCTATCGCCATTCTTGCCACGATGCCCACGCCCAGATTCAGCCTGACGTAGGTCTTGATCACGTCGGCATCCGCCGCCGTAAACACGACCTTGGGCACCAGCCCGCGATGGCTGAACGCCTCATCCAGCTTGGAACGGCCGGTAAAGCCGAAGACGTAAGTCACGATCGGGTATTCGGCGAGCAATTCCAGCGTCAGCTTCGGTGCCTTGGTCAACGGGTGCCCCTGCGGCACGACAATGCAACGGTTCCAGCGATAGCACGGCATCATCACCAGATCGCTGAACTGCTCGAGGGCCTCGGTGGCGATGGCAAAATCAACCGTCCCGTCAGCCGCCATTTCAGCGATCTGCATCGGTGAGCCCTGATGCATGTGCAGCGCGACATCTGGGTATTGCTTGATGAAGTTGCTGATTACCGGCGGCAAGGCATAACGCGCCTGGGTGTGAGTGGTGGCGATCGACAGCGTGCCCTTCTTCTCGTTGGAGAACTCCTGGGCAATCTGCTTGATGCTCTCGACCTTGCGCAGGATCTCGCCCGCTGTGGTGATGATGCGCTCGCCTGCCGGTGTCACACGCGTCAGGTGCTTGCCACTGCGGGCGAAAACCTCGACGCCCAGCTCGTCTTCAAGCAGGCGGATCTGCTTGCTGATACCGGGCTGGGAGGTGTAAAGGCTCTGGGCCGTCGCGGAAACGTTGAGGTCGTGGTGCGCCACTTCCCAAATGTAGCGCAGTTGTTGGAGCTTCATATGTATCCCTCAAAGCAGATAAACCCTATGGGTATCGGCGACGGTATATAACTGGATTAATGGTGAGACGAATAATTCTAGAACTTTTTATCACCTTTGTAAGGTGATCGCACGCTCGATTTCATTAAAACCACCAATTGGACCTTCCCTCTACCCCCGCCCCTTTTTCAACATCATCGGAACCATGTAGACCGGCACGTCGGAAAACTGCAGGACCCTGGCAGCCGTGCGGCCTATAGAGGTGCCCTCTTCCATCCTGCGGCTGTGACTGCCGACCACCAGCAAATCCACATTCAGCCTGTGCGCCTGTTCGAGAATCACGCTGGCAGGCTCGCCCTGAACGACACGCACCGTACGAATCAGGGAAAGGTCCGAGTGCCCTTCGCCCAGTTCGTCACGAAACCCGTCGAGCATTCGTTGCTCTATTCCACTCAGAAACGCATTCACACCCTTGCCGCGAAGCTCTTTCAACGCTTCCTCGCCCAGGTAACTCTGCAGCACCGACTCGGCGAACAGGCCCAAAGGCTCGACGACATGGATAACGTACAGCTCGGCGTTGAACGTTCGAGCCAGCGCCAGCGCGTGCTGCGTTACATAAGGCGCGTACAGACCGAGGTCTGCGGCATACAGCATCGAACGGACCATACAACCTCCCATACAACCGGAATGGCGGAGATTGACTCAGCGTAGCAGCGCATCCTCGGCTGCGACGGCGGACTTCTCAGCCCCCGTCGGCAAGTGGCACTATTTCGTTGCTGATGCCGTGCGGAACGTGCCCCGTCGCCACCACATCGCGCGCCTTCTCGCAATGGCCGGGCTGATCGTCGAAAAACACATCGGCGGCGAACGCTTCAAGAAAGGCCGACTTTTGCAAGCCACCGAGAAACAGCGACTCGTCCAGACGAATGTCCCATTCGCGCAAGGTGCGGATCACGCGCTCATGGGCAGGTGCCGAGCGAGCCGTGACCAGCGCGGTGCGAATCGGGCAGCTCGCGTCGGGAAACTCGCGCTGCAGTTGATTGAGTGCGGCGAGAAATGGCTTGAAGGGACCGCCGCGCAACGGCTCGCGAGCCCACTCACGCTCGCTGGCCTGAAAGGCCGCCAGCCCGCCGCTCTGGTACACCCGCTCTGATTCGTCGGAAAACAACACGGCGTCGCCATCGAAGGCAATCCGCAGCTCAGCGCTGGCTGCACGCCGTGCGCCACCCGAAAGGATGGTCGCGGCCGCAAACCCCGCATCCAGGGCGCTGCGCACATCCTCGGCATGCGTGGAGAGAAACAGGTGGCAGCCAAACGCTGCGAGATACGGGTAAGGACTGCGTCCGCCGGCAAAGGCGGCCCGGCTGATGTCGAGGCCATAATGCTGAATCGAGTTGAAGACCCGCAGGCCGGTATCGGCACTGTTGCGTGACACCAGCACCACTTCGACGCGCGCCTTTTGCAGACTGGCATTGAGGCTCAGGAGTTTTTCGACCAGCGGGAACGCATCGCCCTGCGCGAGAATTTCATCCTCATGCTCGATCTGATACTTGCGGTAGGCCTCGACCCCATCGGCCATGTACACCTCATGACTGTCGCGCAGATCGAACAGCGCGCGCGATGAAATCGCCAGTACCAGCTTGTGGTCTTCAGCTTCTGTCATGAATCACTCCTTGCTTGCCGGGTGGTTGCCCCGATCGATGAACGCCAGTGCCTGATAAAGCGCCCGCACGCGAGGCATGTCAAACCCGGCGGCAAGCGCCGCTGCAAGGGGCCGGGCATAAATGGCGTCCAGCTCCAGTGGGCGTCTTTCGGCCAGGTCGTGGTACATGCTGGGCCTGTAATCCGGCATGCTTTCGGTCACTGTAAACAGATGCTGCGCGAAACCCGGCGGCAAGGTATGCCCACAGGCCTCGGCGCCCTGCACGACCTCGTCCATCAGCGCCCGGATCAAGGCCTGGCTGTCCGGATCGGCCATCAATCGCCCGGTACTGGTCTGCAACAAGGCCGACAGCCCGTTGTAGGGCACATTCCAGACCAGCTTCTGCCAGCGGGCCTGCTGCAGATTGGCCATGACCGGGGCGTCGATGCCGGCCGTGTTGAACAGAGCCGCACAGGCTTCGACGACCGCCATGCGGCTCGCCTCATCGGCTGCCGGGCCGCTGTGATAGCCAATGCTGACCGCGCCGAAAGCTTCATGGGCAACGACGCCGGGCGCAACCCGGTTGACGCAGACGAAACACAGCCCGCCGAGCATATGCAGGCTGTCGGGCAGGACATTACGCAGTTGGTCTTCGACAGCCAGACCGTTCTGCAACAGCAGCACGCTGGCGTTCGGCGCAGCCGCCTGGCGAATGATCGGACCGAGCGCGGCATTGCCGGTGCTCTTGGTGCCGACCAGCAGCCAGTCACAAGGCGGCATTTCAGCCGCCGAGCGATACGCCTGAACGGGCTTGAGGGACAATTCGCCATGCACGGCGCTTTTGACCTGCAAACCTTCGCGCGCCACCGTGTCAAACTCGCTGCGCAGCAGAAAATGCACATCGTATCCGGCACGCGCCAGCATCAGTCCGTAAAAGCCACCGATGGCACCCGTACCTATGATGCCGACGCGCGGACGACGAGAATCAACACTCATGACCTCTCCCTTGACTGTCTCGCTATTTGCGGCCGTACACTATCCGTCGCAGCGGATTGTCTTGCAATAAGGCAGCGCATCTCGGCCAAAGACCTGGCCGATACCTCGTTTACTTATTGTCGAACAACGCGATAACGCGCTAAGGTTCGGCTCCCCGCTGCGCTCAAACCTGCTGGGCACCGCCGCACGGGGGACCGTTGGCGGCCAGTACCCGCGACCTGATGAGTAACACGATGGCTGATTTACCGATTGACGACCTCAACGTTGCCTCCAACGAGACTCTGATCACTCCGGATCAGCTCAAGCGCGACATCCCCCTGACCGATGCTGCCCTGCAGACCGTCAGCCAGGGTCGCGAAGTGATTCGCAACATTCTCGATGGCCATGATCACCGCCTGTTCATTGTGATCGGCCCGTGCTCGATCCACGACCTGAAGGCAGCCAAGGAGTACGCCGAGCGTCTCAAGGCGCTGGCGGCGGAAGTATCCGACACGCTGTATCTGGTGATGCGCGTCTACTTCGAGAAGCCACGCACCACGGTAGGCTGGAAAGGTCTGATCAACGACCCGTACCTGGATGACTCGTTCAAGATCCAGGACGGCCTGCACATCGGTCGCCAGCTACTGCTGGATCTGGCCGAAATGGGGCTGCCCACCGCCACCGAAGCCCTGGACCCGATCTCTCCGCAGTATCTGCAGGACCTGATCAGCTGGTCGGCCATCGGCGCGCGCACCACAGAATCCCAGACTCACCGTGAGATGGCTTCGGGCCTGTCCTCGGCAGTCGGCTTCAAGAACGGGACCGACGGCGGCCTGACCGTTGCCATCAACGCCTTGCAATCGGTGTCGAGCCCGCATCGTTTCCTGGGTATCAACCAGGAAGGCGGCGTGTCGATCGTGACCACCAAAGGCAATGCCTACGGTCATGTGGTGCTGCGCGGCGGCAACGGCAAGCCCAACTATGACTCGGTCAGCGTCGCGCTCTGCGAACAGGCCCTGAACAAGTCCGGCATTCGTCCGAACATCATGGTCGACTGCAGCCATGCCAACTCCAACAAGGACCCGGCCCTGCAACCGCTGGTGATGGAAAACGTCGCCAACCAGATCCTGGAAGGCAACGAATCGATCATTGGCCTGATGGTCGAGAGCCATTTGAACTGGGGATGCCAGGCGATTCCCAAGGACCTGTCGGAATTGCAGTACGGCGTGTCCATTACCGATGCCTGCATCGATTGGGAAAGCACCGAAAAGACCCTGCGCAGCATGCATGCGAAACTCAGGGATGTGCTGCCAGCTCGCAAGCGCAAGTGATTGCCTGACCGACTGCACCGCAATAAACGAAAACGCCGAGCAAATGCTCGGCGTTTTTTTTATGCTTGCTGTCGGTAGTGACAGGTCCTCAGAGTTTGGCCGCCTGCGACTGCAGATCATGCAACTCCATATAACGCTCTACATAAGAGCAGGACGGTATGACGGAATAGCCCATGCTGTCGGCATAATCGAGCGCCTCCTTGGTCAGCGCCGCGGCAATTCCGCGACCTCGCAAGGCGTCCGGCACAAAGGTCCGATAGAAATCCAGGGTCTGCTTGCCGAGATCCATGTAGGTCAGATAAGCACGGTGGCCGTCGATAATGATTTCGAAATGGTGGCCGACTTCGTCATGGTGGATGGACAACGCCTCGCTCATCGCTACTCCTCGCGGGTCTTGGAATTTGACCCCTACCTTACCGGTCTTTTTCAGGCGAAGGAACATCTACGCCACCCAGTGTCTGTTTTCGACACCGGTAGAGCACTGCCGATCTCGACGGACATCACATTGAGATAGTAGGCGCCATTAGCGACTATGCTCAAGCGCGGTCGATGTAAAAACACCTTTAAATGTTCGCGTGCCGACCGACAGTCGATCAGGCCAGGGCTGATGAGAACTGTCGGGAACGCTTCAGCACGGCATGGGTCCCGTTAAAGTGGATAGTTTTTGTACAGAACGCTTGAGAAGTAACGCGGAACGCTTTCAAAGCGAGGAATTTTAGCAGCTTCTTGCGCCGGGTCCGTTTACTTACTACAAACAATGGGTACTATGTACGCCGGTCGTTTTCTCATTTTCGAGAGATGACTAATTTGAAAAAAAATTCCTTGAAGGTGAACACGATGAACAACGTTCTGAAATTCTCTGCTCTGGCTCTGGCCGCAGTTCTGGCTACCGGTTGCAGCAGCGTATCCAAAGAAACCGAAGCTCGTCTGACAGCTACCGAAGACGCAGCAGCTCGTTCGCAAGCACGTGCCGACGAAGCCTACCGCAAGGCTGACGAAGCTCTGGCTGCTGCTCAAAAAGCTCAGCAAACTGCTGACGAAGCCAACGAGCGCGCGCTGCGCATGTTGGACAAAGCCAGCCGCAAGTAATAATCCCCCGGGGTTATTGAAAGCCGACCCGGCAACGGGTCGGCTTTTTTTTGCCTGTTGTCTGGCTGAGTGATTGCCTGCAGAAGCCTGAATGACTCCAGGGACAGGGCTAAGACCCGATGACTTTTCTTTTGACTATCATGCCAACGCTGAGCATTGGCACGAGAGCAACTGCCGGCGACGATTTACTGAAAAATCACCGGTTCTTCAGCACTCGCAGGCGCTTTGCCCGGTTCTGCGATCTCCACCGGTATGCCGTCTTCGGCCGCGACTACATCACGCACCACGTCCCAGTTCATGCGCAGGTTATTGGCCAGGTCGTCACGCTTGAGCAGCGCATTGATCACCGCAGTGTGCTTGTCGACCACCGACGGGTTGCCCAGGTCATCAACCGGCGTGTGCGCTTCCAGGTAAACCTTGCCGCCGCTGATCCCGAACTTGTAAGGCTCGCTGATGATGCGCACCGTCGTACCGACCGGGGCCATGTCGGCCAGTTCCAGCACGTTATTGTTATACATGCGGAAACAACCATGACTGGTGCGCATGCCGATGCCGAACTTCTTGTTCGAGCCGTGGATCAGGTAGCCGGAAAGCCCGAGGCCGAATTTGAACGGCCCCAGCGGGTTGTCCGGACCGGCCGGCACCACGTCTGGCAGCGGATCACCATCGGCCGCATGCTCGGCCTTGATCGAGGCTGGCGGCGTCCAGGTCGGGTTCGGCGTCTTGGCCGTCACCTTGGTCACGCCGATCGGCGACCCCCAGCCTTCACGACCGACACCCAGCGGATAGGTGTGCACGACATTCTGACCCTTGGGGTAGTAATACATGCGGTATTCGGCAAGGTTGATGACAATCCCTTCGCGCGGCCCCGGCGGCAGAATGAAACGGGTCGGCAGCACGATGTCCTTGCCTGCACCCGGCAGCCAGGGATCGACACCAGGGTTGGCGGCGATCATTTCCAGGTAGCCCAGATCATATTGGGTGCCAAGGTCGGCGAAGGTGTCTTCGTATTTGGCCTTGATGACCTGCACCTGCCCCACGATGTCTTCGCCGGGCGGCGGCAACGGAAACTCCAGTGCATGGACAGAGCTCGCCGCGCACAGAGCAGCAAGCGACAGACAGCGGGTAACGGCTGGAATGCGCGACAACATCCGGGAAGATCCTTCGGGTAACGACTAAAGAGATGGAAACAAGAACTGAAGTGTACACCGGCCCTTGCCGGATCGGGGATATCTGCGGTTGCCCTTCGGGCAGTCATGACAGCTAGAGTTCAGGCCAGATCGGATTCATCCCTCTGCGCTGCGCATCCATGATGGCCTTGCACAGGGGACACAGACGCTCATCGCGCATGGCCTGCAGTTCGACGGCGCGCATTTGCGGCTGGGCCGGCAACAACGTGCCACATAATGTACGGTCGATCGAGCCGCCCAGCTCCAATTGGCGAGCGATCAAATGGACGCGCACTTCCTGACAGGCGAACAGATCCAGCTGCTCATCGGGTTCAAGCATTTGATAGGCATACAGGGACCAGGCGGGACGCGGCATGGGGGGCTCCAGATCGGGGGCGCCACATTAGCCGAAAGCCCCCGCCCGGGAAAGCCTCAAAGCAGCGGTTTCAGGCTCGGCCAGACATTTTCCAGCAACTTGCCCTGAGCAGCGGCGGCCGGATGCAGACCATCGGCCTGCATCAGTTCAGGCACCCCGCCTACACCTTCGAGAAAGAATGGCACGAAGGGGACCTTTTTCTCCTTGGCCAGGTTGCTGTAAACCTCTTCAAAGGCCTTGGTGTAGCGTGGCCCGTAGTTGGGCGGGATACGCATGCCCAACAACAGCACTTTGGCACCCGCCGCTTGCGAGCGGTCGATCATCGATGAAAGGTTTTGTTGCAATTGAGCAGGCTGCTGACCGCGCAGGCCATCGTTGCCCCCCAACTCCAGAATAACCAGCTCCGGCTTATGCTCTGCAAGCAGCGCAGGCAAACGCGCCTGGCCGCCTGCACTGGTGTCGCCACTGATCGAGGCATTGACCACCTTGTCGTCGAATCCCTCCTTGCCCAGACGCTGTTCCAGCAGGCTGACCCACCCCACGCGGGTATCCAGCCCGAAAGCCGCACTGATACTATCCCCAACGATCAATACCGTGCCCGCCAACGCGCCCTGTGACAGCAGCAGTAACCCCAGGCCAGCACTTAAAAACAACGCACGCATCGGATTCTCCATGAGTGAAAGTATTCTCAGTGCCCAAAGCCTCAGCAAAGTAGTCCCCAGCACCGAAGGTGACCTGACCATCCTGCACGAACTCTCCCTGGAACTAAACAAGGGCGACACGCTGGCCATCGTCGGCGCCTCCGGTTCGGGCAAATCCACCCTGCTCGGTTTGCTCGCCGGACTGGACCTGCCGAGCGCCGGTTCGGTCATCCTTTCAGGCCGCAATCTCAGCGAGCTGGATGAAGACCAGCGCGCCAGAGTGCGGGCCGAGCACGTCGGGTTCGTGTTTCAGTCGTTCCAGTTGCTCGACAGCCTGAACGCGCTGGAAAACGTCATGCTGCCGATGGAGCTCGAAGGCCGCAAAGACGCCCGCGAAAAAGCCCGCGATCTGCTGCAACGGGTGGGCCTTGGCCAGCGCCTGACCCATACCCCGCGTCAGTTGTCCGGTGGTGAACAGCAACGGGTCGCCATTGCCCGCGCCTTCGCTGCCGACCCCGACGTGCTGTTCGCCGACGAACCCACCGGCAACCTCGACAGCCACACCGGCGAACGTATCAGCGACCTGCTCTTCGAACTGAACAAGGAGCGCAACACCACGCTGGTGCTGGTCACTCACGATGAGCGTCTGGCGCATCGCTGCCGTCGACTGATCCGTCTTGAAGGGGGCCGACTGGTCGCCCCGCTGGAGCCTTGATGGCACGTTTGCCTTTTGCCCGCCTGCTGAGCCTCGCTGTCCGCCAACTGATGCGCGATGCCCGCGCCGGAGAGTTGCGGGTATTGTTCTTTGCCCTTCTGGTCGCTGTGGCGGCGAGCACCGCCATCGGTTATTTCGGCGCCCGTCTGAACGGCGCGATGTTGCTGCGGGCGACCGAGTTCCTGGGCGCAGATCTGATCCTTGAAGGCTCGAGCCCGGCGCGTGCCGAGCAGGTCGAAGAAGGCAAACGCCTGCAACTCAAGCATGCGCAGATCGTGGTCTTTTCCAGCGTGATCGCGACCGACGCGGGCATCCAGCTGTCGAGCATCAAGGCGGTGGACGACGCTTACCCATTGCGCGGCGAACTGAAAAGCGCCGCAGACCTGTACCAGCCGGAACAGGCTGGCAGCGGCCCGCAACCGGGTGAAGCCTGGGTCGAGGCACGCCTGCTTCCTGCGGTCGACCTGAAGGTGGGAGACGACCTCGACGTCGGCTCCAAAACCTTGAAACTGACCCGCATACTGACTTATGAGCCAGACCGGGCAGGCAACTTCTACAGCCTGACCCCGCGCGTGATGATCAACCTGCAGGACCTTGCCGCCACTGGCGTGGTGCAACCGGGCAGCCGGGTCACCTATCGGGAGATGTGGAGCGGCCCGCCGGAAGCACTGGCGGCCTATCGCAAAGCCATCGAGCCGGGTCTTGAGCCGCATCAGGAAATCAAGGACGCCCGCGATGGCAGCCAGCAGATTGGCGGCGCACTGGGCAAGGCCGAACGTTATTTGAATATGGCCAGTCTGGTTGCCGTCTTACTGGCGGGCGTTGCCGTGGCGCTGTCGGCATCCCGATTCGCTGCACGACGCTTTGATGCCAGCGCCCTGCTACGCTGCCTGGGGCTGTCGCGCGGTGAGGCGATGACCCTGTTCAGCCTGCAACTGGCGATCATCGGCTTGCTGGCCAGCCTGAGTGGTGCCTTGCTGGGTTGGCTTGCACAACTCGGGCTGTTCGCGCTGCTGCAAAATCTGCTTCCGGCAACCGTTCCGCCAGGCGGCGTGCTGCCTGCGCTGGCCGGCATGGGCACCGGGCTGGTAGCACTGGCCGGTTTCGCCCTGCCGCCGCTGGCTGCACTGGGTCGCGTGCCGCCGCTGCGTGTTCTGCGCCGCGACATGCTGCCGATCCCCGCCAGCTCCTGGCTCGTGTATGGCGCGGCGCTGCTTGCGCTGGGCCTGATCATGTGGCGTCTGAGCCTGGATCTGGTGCTGACCTTCGCCCTGCTGGGTGGCGGTATCGTCGCCGCGCTGCTGCTCGGCAGTCTGCTGTTACTGGCGCTCAACAGCCTGCGCCGTCTGCTGTCCGGCGCCTCGCTGCCCTGGCGACTGGGCTTGGGGCAACTGCTGCGTTACCCGCTGGCCGCTGCCGGACAATCACTGGCTTTCGGCCTGATCCTGTTGTCGATGGGCTTGATCGCCCTGCTGCGCGGTGAGCTGCTCGACACCTGGCAAAATCAGCTGCCCAAGGATGCACCGAACTATTTCGTGCTCAACGTACTGCCAGCCGATAAAGAAAACTTCGCCCAGACCCTGAGCAAGCTGTCCACTCACGCTGCGCCCCTTTACCCGGTGGTGCCAGGACGCCTGACCAGCATCAATGGTGAACCGGTCAGTAACTTCGTGACCAAGGATTCGCGCGGTGAAAATGCCACGCGTCGCGACCTGAGCCTGACCTGGGCCGCCGAGCTTCCCGAGGGCAATACCCTGACTGCCGGCAGCTGGTGGAAGGCGTTGCCTGACTCCGGGCAACGTGATGCAACGCCCGGTGTCTCGATCGAGGCCAAACTGGCCGACAGCCTGAAAATCAAGCTGGGCGACCGCCTGAGCTTCATTGTCGGCGGACTGACCCGCGAAGCCGTGGTGACCAGCCTCAGGAATGTGAACTGGGATACCTTCCTGCCCAACTTCTTCATGATTTTCCAGCCCGGCACCCTCGCCGACCTGCCGACCACCTACCTGACCAGTTTCTACCTGCCACCCGGCCAGGACAAGCAGATCGTCGAGCTGTCGCGCGCCTACCCGTCCATCAGCATTCTGGGTGTAGAGGCTTTGCTGGCACAGGTACGCAGCATCCTCGATCAGGTCACCCTGGCCGTGCAGTTCGTCCTGCTGTTCGTGCTGGCCGCGGGTATCGCCGTGCTGTTTTCCGGATTGCAGGCCACGCTGGATGAACGCATTCGGCAAGGCGCACTGCTGCGGGCACTGGGCGCAGAGCGAGCACTGCTGATCAAGTCGCGACGCATCGAATTCGGTTTGCTGGGCGCCGCGAGCGGTGTATTGGCGGCACTCGGTTGTGAGCTGGTGAGCTTTGTACTGTACCGCTACGCCTTTTCGCTGGAATGGCAACCGCATCCGTGGCTATTGCTGCTCCCGGTGATCGGTGCCCTGCTGGTCGGCGGTGCCGGTGTATTCGGCACCCGCCGCGCATTGAACGTCAGTCCGCTGACCGTGCTACGCGAGGGTTGAGGCTACTCACCAATCCAGTGGGAGCGAGCTTGCTCGCGAAGAGGCCGGTACAGCCTTCGGAAATAGGGCGTTTGGACCAACGTCTTCGTGAGCAATGCGGATCGCCGCCCCGGTCACTCGCACAGAGATCTGCACCCTGCCTGACGCTACGGTTTTAGCCCCACTCTCCGGGCTCATCAGGAGTTGTGTATAGCGATGAGCGCATGAGAATGGAGGTCCGGGCGCTCTGCGTCCGGCCTCACTTCTCGTAATCAATCGAGTTCACGAACCACAGCTTCTCGCCTTCGGGCGTATTGACCAGCACCTCGTCGCCGACTTCCTTCTTCAGCAAGGCGCGCGCCATGGGCGAGTCGATGGAGATGTAGTCGTTGCGCCCATAGATTTCGTCATAGCCGACAATGCGGAATTTCTTGAGATCGCCCGCTTCGTTTTCGATCTCGACCCAGGCACCGAAGAACACCCGCCCTTCCTGCTCCGGCGAATACTGCACGACACGCATGTCTTCGAGGCGCTTGCGCAGGTAGCGCACGCGTCGGTCGATCTCGCGCAGCAGCTTCTTGTTGTACTGGTAATCGGCGTTTTCGCTGCGATCCCCGAGCGATGCCGCCCAGGCGACCTTTTGCGTAATGTCAGGCCGGTGCTCTCGCCACAGGTAGTCGAGCTCTTTCTTCAGGGCTTCATGCCCGTCACGGGTGATGATCTTTGTACTCAAGCGGTTTCTCCGGCCCTGCGAAAATCAGTTCGACAGGCGACAAAGACTCAACGTCGCGCCACCTCGTGCTGGATGCAGCCGTCGTAATAGACCTTGGTCACCGCATCAGGCTTCAGCCGCGACTCGCTGTCGTAGGTCTGTTCCGTGATGCGCAATGCCATGGGCCGCATCCATTGTTTGGCAAACTTGCGCGCCTGCAGCTTCTGCCGCGCCCCATAGCGGGTAACGCCTGACAACTTGGAGGCCTGCGCACCGCCCGCAATGGCCGAGCCCCAACGACACAGATAACGCTCGTTTTCCGTCGCGTTTCTGGCCTGTACGGAGAAAGCCAGCCCGGAAAGCGTCAGGCACGCCAGAGCACAATAGACCAAACGCATGCGAAAACCACCTAATCCTTTGATAAGGCGGCGATTTTGCCTGTCCGTTCACACGTCGGGGGCCAGCAATATGCCTTCTATGCCAATTGGCTGACTCAGGCCATTCAACCCAGCGTAATCAAGCCCTGCCGGGCAATGCGGGTCAGGTCACTAATCACCTGCCCGACATCATCTGCCTGCGGCGATTGCACCACGGCGAGGTCGAATTGATCGTCGGCAAAATGGCTCAGCGACTGGTGGGTCTCGACGAACTGAATCAGAAACGCACAGGAACCGCCACGCCGACGGGGCCAGCCGTCGAGATAGCGCAACAGCGTGGGCTGATGGGAGCCGCTGAGAAGGATTTTCGGGTTCTTGCGTGACAAGACCGTGCTGATCGGGGAAAGACGAATGAGGGGGCGCAGGTTGTTCATGGTTGTTTCTCTGCCTCGCAAGATCCGCTGGGCAGCGGTGAGAGGCAACACCGAACCAACGTTTTAGCGGTATTTCGACAAGGCCTCAGCCTTGCCAGGCGCCCCGCAAGTAGTTGTTAAATCGGCGCTTGAGCACGCATCCTAGAGAAACGTCCCATTCATTGTCAATTGCCATTCATGGCGGGTGCCTGCAAACGCGCAAGGCCCGCCACAAGAGCGGGCCTTGCAGAGCAAGCGTAGCCGGTTATCGGGCGATGATACGGTCCAGCGACAACTTGCCTGCACCTTCGATGAGTACCGCCACGGCACCGCCGAGCAGTGCCAGCGCGTACTCGTAGCCGTTTTTGGCCATGAAGAAACCGTTGTGGATGTGAACGGTGAAGATCGCCACCAGCAACAGCAGGATCACCACGACCGCAGCCGGACGAGCCAGCAGCCCCAACAACAGACCCAGACCGCCAAAGAATTCGGCGCTGCCTGACATCAGCGCCATCAGGTAACCCGGCGTCAAGCCCAGGCTTTCCATGTACTGCGCAGTGCCTTCCAGGCCATAACCGCCGAAGGCGCCGAACAATTTCTGGCTGCCGTGCGCGATGAACGCGATACCGACGATGACGCGCAGGACAGTCAGGCCGTAACCGGCGCGAGTGGTGAGGACCGACTTGATCAATGTGTTCATGGGCGACGTTCCGTGAGTGGTGAGTAATTAACAACGAGTGGCGCCATGATAATCAAATTCACTCATGTAAAAACCGCAAATAACGGCGCATACAAATCGAATAAATCGATCTTTAGCGTTTTACCGCAGGTTTCGTGCCGCTCTTTTCCAGCGAGTCACGCTCGCGGTCGAAAGCCAGGTAGTACTTGTTCACGCTGTTCACGAACGCAACGACATTGGCACCGCCCTGCTCCATTGCCACACGTTCGGTCTGGAAGAACCACTGATTCGGGTTCAGCCCGCGACGCCGCGCTTCCTCGCGCATGCCCTGCACGCGCTCGGGCCCCAGGTTATAGGCGGCCATCACGAATGCCATGCGCTCGCGTTCGTTGACGCGGTTACTGGAGAAATACTTGCGCTGGATCAGCGCCATATAGCGCGAGCCGGCACGGATATTGTCGTCAGCGCTCTGGATACTCGGTACGCCAACGCTTTTTGCCGCCGACGGAGTGATCTGCAACAGACCTGTCGCGCCGCCGCTGCCCTTGGCAGTCGGGTCGAGTCTGGATTCCTTGAACGCGAGGGCAGCCAGGTCCAGCCAGTCCATGCCCTGCGCATCGGCATGGCGCTGCAGCATCGGACGCAGTTGTTCCAGGCGCTGCAGGTTGTTGCGCACCAGCGGGTTGTTGACCTTGTAGGTGTTCTTGTACGCCTTGGCCAACACCTGATCCTGCTGGGCCGAGGGCTTATAGCCTTTGAGGAAATCATCGACACTGGCCCGCAGCTGGGTGGCATTGTCACGCACGAACCAGCTGATATCCCCGTGGGTCTGCAAGGTAAGGCCGCGGTCGATGCGCAGTTTGGGCATGATCTTCGCCCAGCGCTCGGCGATCGGCTGCTCGACCAGCGTCATCGGGTAAATCCCGGCCTGGACCATTTCCAGCACATCCTCGACGGCCAGACTGGGGTCGACCCATTCGATTTTTGCCAGGGGCAGCTTGCGCAGCTCCAGTTGTCGATTGACCTGATGCAGGGCTTCGTCGGCCGCACTGCCGGTGGGCAGGCTCAGGGTCTTTCCGGACAATTGCTCCACACGGCGCACACTGCGCTGACCACTAACGCCGACCAGCACCAGAGGCACGTCATGCACGATCGGTGCGCTGGCCTGAATACCCTTGGCGTCGCTGACATCGAGCAGTTCCCCCGGTGCGATCATGTCGCCTTCTCCGCGCTGCAAGGCGGTGAGCAACTGGTTCTTGGCCTTGGGGACGACCTTGATCGTGACCCTCTGCCCCGCTCGGGCATGGCTGTTGAGGTACTGCTCAAAGGCTTGCAGGCGATGGTATTCGATGCCGATTTCCTGGCCCTTGACGTCACCGGAGCTGTTACGGCTCTGATTGACCAGCACGCGCAGCACCTTGCTGCTGCGAATCGCCGGCAAATCGCGCACCTGCACAGTGTGCTGCACCACCTCGGGACCGGTCTGACGAGCAGAAACCTGCAGGGGCAGCAGCGGTAACAGGCACATCAAAGACACAAGCGCGGATCGGATCATTCACTTCCCCAGGGCAATGCCGGAAAAAATCAGGAAAAAGGAAATCTTGAGGTCACGCAGCAGCATCGAACAGCGAAGGAAATCGTTGAACCCTCAGGTTCAATCGCTTGAATACCCAGCGTTTTCTTGTTGTGGCCAGAGCTCTGGTATGCTCGACAGCCTTCAGCTGGAGGTAGCACCATGCAACTCATCGACATCGGCGTCAATCTGACCAACGCAAGCTTCGCCTCGCAGCGACAGGCGGTACTCGACCGCGCCTATGCCGCAGGCGTCCAGCAACTGGTGGTGACCGGCACCAGTGTCGAGGGCAGCGAACAGGCCCTGCAGTTGTGTCACGAGCTGGATGAGAGCGCGCAACGCCTGTTCTGCACGGCGGGTATTCACCCGCATTCGGCGAGCGATTGGACCGGCGACACCGAGAAACAGTTGCATGCCCTGCTCAAGGAAAATCGCGTTCGCGCCGTGGGTGAATGCGGCCTGGATTACAATCGCGATTTCTCGCCTCGCCCTCAGCAGGAAAAGGTCCTCGAAGCGCATCTGGCCATGGCCGTGGAACTGCAATTACCGGTGTTCCTCCACGAACGCGACGCCAACCAGCGGCTGCTGGAAATTCTGCGCGACTACCGCGACCGCCTGCCCGCGGCAGTCGTGCATTGTTTCACCGGTGAGCGCGCCGCGCTGTTCAGTTACCTGGACCTTGATCTGCATATCGGCATCACCGGCTGGATCTGCGACGAACGACGCGGCACCCACCTGCACGCGCTGGTGGGCAACATCCCTCGCGGCCGATTGATGCTGGAAAGCGACGCACCCTACCTGCTGCCACGCAGCCTGCGTCCCAAGCCGAAAAACGGTCGCAACGAGCCGGCTTACCTGCAGGAAGTCTTGCGCGAAGTCGCCTTGCACCGGGGCGAAACGCAGGAAGACCTCGCACGCCACAGCACAGATTGCGCACGGCAGTTTTTTGCCTTGCCAGTGCTGAAAACAAACCCGGAGGATGAAAATCTGCAGCTTTCTTGACCCGCATCAAGAGTCTCTTCGTTGGCTGAGGCACAGTAATGGCATCTTGCTGCTATCTCAACCGATCACCGAAGAAGACCACTCATGGGCTCATGGCTTGGCAACCTGTCACTGAAATATAAGTTCTGGGCCGTCAACGCGGTCGCTTTCGTCACCACCCTGTTGCTGGTGCTGTACGCCATGCAAACTGAACAACACGCGCGCACGGATGCGTCGCGTCAGGCAGCACAAGCGCAGGCGCGCCTGCTGGCCGCATGGCCCGTCGACGCAGCGCTGCCCTCCAACGATACACTGCTGACTTACCGCCAGGGTCAGACACCGGTCGTCGATAACCTTGCGCTGCCGGAATTGGCTGACGCCCGCGACTGGGTGACGCTGGACAAGCCCGCTGGCGATCGATGGCTGAGCGGTGCACAGATCATCACCCGGGGCGCCGAGCAACGGATTGCGCTACTGGCATTCACCCCGACCTTCATGCAAATCCTGCTGGATCGCTTCACGCACTACGCGATTGCGGTTTTCGTGCTGATGTTATTGATGCTCTGCGCTTCGCAACTGCTGATCCGCTTTCTACTCAGCCAGCTCAACGCGCTCAAGGATGTGATGCTGCATGTGGAAAAAAGCGGCGACCTGGCGGCCCGTGTTCCCAATCGCAGTGACGATGAGGTCGGACAGATGGCCAAGGCCTTTAATGCCATGCAGGCCGGCTATCAGCGAGTGGTCAATACCGTTTCACAAACCGCTGGCCGTCTCGATCAGGGTGCCGCGCACCTGGCGGCGGGCATGAAGGAAGTGCGCCAGGGCATGCTCGGCCAGCAAAGCGAAACCGACCAGGTGGCCACGGCCATCAACGAGATGACCGCTACGGTTCATCACATTGCCCAGCACGCCACGGCTACCCGTGATCAGTCGCAGACCGCCGACGCGCTGGCGGGCAGTGGCAAAGTGGTGGTCGACCGCGTGCAGGTGTCCATCGCAGGGCTGTCCAGCGGCGTGCAGCAGACGGCGGAAATGATCCAGCGCATGGCCGAAGACAGCCAGAAGATCAACGGTGTGGTCAACGTGATCCACAGCATCGCCGAGCAGACCAACCTGCTCGCCCTCAACGCAGCCATCGAAGCCGCACGCGCCGGGGAAATGGGTCGGGGTTTTGCCGTGGTCGCCGACGAGGTACGCAATCTGGCCAAGCGGGTGCAAACCTCCACCGATGAAATCACCACGATGGTCTCGACCCTGCAAAGCGGCACCCGCGATGCGGTGGATTTCATGCAGGAAAGCTCGTACAAGGCCGACGAATGCGTGCAGCAGGCGCGGGAAGCCGGCGATGCACTGGCGGCGATTGCCGGTGCCGTGGCGCAGATGCGCGAAAGCAACACGCAGATCGCCGTCGCGGCTCAGCAACAAAGTCAGGTCGCCGAGGAGATGAACCGTGCGGTGGTGAGTATCCGCGATGTCACCGAACGCACGGTGATCCAGACGGTTGACTCGGCCAGCACCAGTGACGAACTGGCCACGCTGGCAGGCGAACTGAATGCCGCCATTGGCCAGCTCAAGCTGTAACAGGCTATCGCCACGATAGACAGGCTTGACTCGTCAGCCATCGGCGCGCGGGCCTATCCTTCAGGCATTGAACGACGCTTTACGCGTTACCTGAAGAGGACCGCATCATGAACAAGCCACTTTCCGATCTGCAGTTGAATCAATGGCGTGACAGCAACGACAGTCAGGAGCACTCGACCAGTCTGGCCCTGTACCTGATCGCCGTACCGCTGTTCATTCTGGCGGCCCTGCTGATCCTCAACGGTCTGTTTTCCGAAAGCCTTTCATCGGTTGCCATCGGCGTGATCGGCCTAGTGGCGGCGCTGGGTTTTCAGCGCCAGGACGCCGCTCGGGCCGCTCGCAAACCTTGATCCGGTTGCCGGTCAGCCAAACACGGTGACCGTCTGGCGACTGATCGCGATCAGCTCGCCGTCGGAGCTCCACAATGCCGCGGCGGTGTGACCATAGCCATCGCGGGCATGCTCGATGACTGCGCGATAGCTGCACCACTGCAGGGTATCCAGCGACGGCTGGGGCTGGACGAACTCAATGGTCCAGGTCAGTGAACTGCCGGGTGCCGGCTTGTCCAGGTGCGGCAACACCGCAGGCGGCCAGGTGTCCACCAGGGCCAGAATATGCGCTTCGCTCATGGGCGTGGCGTGCGGCTCATCGCGAAAGCGCACGTAGCCGCCTATCGCCGGCGATTGGGTGTTACTGAAAGGCATGCCGCCCAACGCCCAGCGGATGTCCATGAAACGCAGGTAATCAGGCATCACGCCGCTGGCGAACGGTAGCTCCGGGCATTGTTCGACCGGTTTGAGGACCGGCGCGGCCTCTGCGGCAAAGGTGATCATTGATTCTCGAGGGGCACCGAAGCTGCCTTGTATCAGGGTCATTACCTGACCATTCTGCACTGCGCGCCCCAGCACCTGACTGACTGCCTTGCCATGGCGCAGGATGTCGACCTCGAAAGCAATCGGCACCCCGGGCGCCGCCGGCCCAACAAAGGTGATCGCCAGCGAACGAACCGGCCGCCCTTCCGGCACCTGTGCACGCATCGCTTCGTAGGTCAGCGCAGCCATCAGCCCGCCAAAGCAGGCACGCCCCTGCGACCATTCGGCAGGGATCGTGACAGCGCGAGGATCACGACGCAGCGCATCGATCAGTTCAGAAAAGGTCATGTTCACTCCACACGTCAACACACAAGTGGATGGATGATAACCATCCTCTTAGTTATCGACAGGCCGCATAATGGCCATTTTTGCGGCCTGAATGACATGCCTCACGATAAATTACCGGATCAGAAACAGGCCTTGGCCAGGCGTTTGAGCGACGCTTCGGCCTTGCGTTCGGCACGTACTATGCCGATTTGCCAGCCCGGCACGCAGGGGGCCAGATCAGGTTGTTCCGCAGCCTGCGCCAGCCATTGCAGATGATCATGCCAGTCGCCCAGTTCGCCTTGTGCGGATTTGAGCCGGGCTTGCATGTTTTTCCGCTGATGACTGAGTTGCGGATAGGCTTCGGCAGCGTAGCGCACGCGCTTGATCAGCAAACGCAGGTCATGCCGATCGTGTCCCGGTTCAGCGATGGCCACACGCAGCTTGTGCCATTGCTTGTCCATGCGTTTTTCAATGGTCTTGCGCAGCCCCCGCAACATGCCCTGGCGTTGTTGCAGACGCAGCATTTCCGGGAACCGGTCAATCAGCTTGAGCAGACGGGTCAGCTCGGACGAGCTGGCGACCTTGGGGCAGGCGGTTTCCAGGTAGCGGTTGCGTGTGAACGCGGCCTCGTTCAAACCCTGCTCTTCAAGAAACCCGGCGAGCACCTGCATGTCACGCAGCGGCGTGGTCAATTGGCCGACCGCCTTGGCCGCCTCTTCCAGCTCTGCCGCACTCGGGTTTTCCCGCAGGGGCCGCAATACGCTGCGCAGACGGCGCACCGTGGTACGTAAATCGTGCAGCGCTTCGCTGTCAGTCGAAACGGCAAGGCGTGCCTGACACGCGAGTAATTTGACATCCAGCGCCAGCACTTCGGCGACCAGATGATCCACCATTGAAGACATGCAATTCCCCTTCGACAAACTGATTCATGAATGCCTGTCCCTGACGGCTGACAACCTCCATGGCAAACCCCGACGCAACGTGCTCAGCGCCTGCCTCAAGCGGCTCGCCGAAGCCAGCCGCCCAGCGTAGCGCTGCGCCTGAAATTCGCGGATGAAACCTTCAATGGCCTCGGCATGCTGCGGAAAGTAGAGTACCGCCCTGCGGCAGAATGCGTCAGCGCCTTCACCCGGCATACGACGCAGACCATGACGGGCGAGCAAGCGTTCAAATGCGTTGAACACGCGCAGCTGCGAGTCGCTTTTGCGTTGCCAGGGTTTGAACAGCCATAACGCCACCAGCCCCAGTGAAAACAGGGTTCCCAAGACGAAAACCGGCGCCTGGAAGCCTGAAAACCAGCGACCGAGAATTTGTAACTGCTGTTGTCCCTGATAGCCCAGTACCCAGCGCTGCCAGCCGTAATTGAGGTTATCCCAACTGAGGCGCAGGGCGTTGACCCAAGCCACGTTACGATAGCGCAACGCTGAATAGGGAGAGTCCTGCAGAAATGCTTCGTCCGCCGCCAGCGCCTGCTCCAGACCTTGCTCGATACGTTGCGGCGCCACGGCGGCAGTCGGGTCGACGCTGCGCCAGCCCACGCCTGGCTGCCAGTATTCCACCCAGGCATGCGCATCGAACTGGCGAACAGTCAGGTACTGCCCGTCGGGGTTCAGCTCACCGCCCTGATACCCGGCCACCACCCGCGCCGGAATGCCTGCCGCGCGCAGGACAAAGGTCATGGCACCGGCGTAGTGGGCGCAAAAACCCTGACGACTGGCAAACAGGAATTCATCGATGCTGTCATTGCCCAATGGCACCGGTTTGAGGGTGTAGTGAAACGGCTGATCGCTGAAGTAGCCGAGCAGCGCCGCGACCATAGCGTCTGGTGTGGTGTAGCGCCGGCGCAGTTCATCGGCCCATTGCCGCGCCTGATCATTGCCCTTGGCAGGCAGTTGCAGGTCCTGACGCTGGATCTGCTCGCTGGACAGCGGATCACGGACGCTCTGCGGCCATGAGTTGACGGCGTACAACAACGACTGCTCGATGGGGCGTCTGCGCTGCAGGCGGAAGTCGCTCATCTGCCGCACGTCCGGCAACGTGGTTTCTGCCACGTCGAGGCTCGGCAACCAGGGCCGGCCGCTGGCTTCCATGACAACGCTGTAGGCCAGCGGCTCACCGCGTTTCTCCCACTGCGCAATCTGCACGGTCTGGGCACGTGCCGACTGCGACCAGCGACGTCCATCGAACTGCTCAAGGGTCAAACCGCGCCAGTAAAGCTGATTGCGCGCCGGGATCGGCCCCTCAAAACTGGCGCGGAACACCAGTGCAGGCGATTTGCTCAGTTCCGCCATGTCGCCGGGTGCCATGTTGTCCGACAGGCCGGTGACGCCTTTGTTACTCGGCTGCGGCAGCGACCAGAGCGGGTCCAGGCGCGGAAAGAATAGAAACAGCAGGAGCATCAATGGCAGTGCCTGCGCCATCAGCTTGAACGCCAGCTTGAGCGTGTCCGCCGACCTGCCGGCCAGGTCTGTGTGTTGCAGGCCGATCAACGCAGCCAGCAGCGCGCTGACCGGCAGCAGACTGAAGAGCGCCCACAGCAGGTTGTCTTCGAACAGATAGCCAACCGCCACGCAGAAGAAACCGAGGAAAATCAGCACGCGCGCGTCACGGCGACTGTTCATTTCCAGCATTTTCAGAACGAATGCAGCCACCAGTAACGCAGCCCCGGCATCCAGCCCGACCAAGCTGCCGCGCGCCAGATAAACGCCACCTGCGGTGCCCACCAACAGCCCGGACTTGACCCAGGTGCCAGGCAAGCGCACGCGCATCCGGAACGCCTGCACGCGCCACACCGTACAGCCGAGCCAGAGGATCGTGATTGACACCGGCACATGCAGCGCGAACGGCAACACCACCAGTGCCTGCGCCACCAAGAGCCAGGTGAGGCTGACGCGCGGAATGGGCGCGGATTGAACTGTCTTGACCTTGTCGTTCATGATCGATGGCCGTACAGCGCAAGGGCGCGCAGACAGACTTCGCGGTGTGCATCGCCGCTGTCCACCGCCGACAAAAAGCCCGGTAACCGCAGGGCAAACGGCTGCTGCCGCTGCGACAGCTCCAGCACCCAGTAACACAGGCGCGACAGGCGCTCTTCGATATCGCCGCCCAGCGCCATGAAGTCCAGGCACAGGTCATGGCCACTGAGGTCGGTGAAATCCTTGATCAGCAGCCCCTGCCCGCGGGAATACGCTTTCCAGTGCAAGCGACTGCGATTGTCACCCGGCTGGTAACTGCGCAAGCCCTGATAATCATCGACACCGGCCCCTTGGGTGGCATGGCCATCGTCCTCGGCATGCGGCTGCACGCCCTTGAGCAGCGGCATGGTCCCGGACAAGGGTCGAGGGTAGATCAAGGCGCTCTGCTCCAGGTCTAGCCAGCTCCAGGCGCGAAAGATACCCAGCGGAAACACACTCTCGATGCGCAGCCTTGGCGCACGCAGCCAGCCGCGCTTTTCGGCGGGCAGAGTCAGTTCCAGGTCGGTCAGCCCACGGGGCTGCACGTCGCCTGACTGCAATGCTGTCGCACTCCAGCCCAATCCCAATGCCTGGTGGGCCTGCCCGGCACTTTCCAGGCGCAGGCGCAATTGCACCGGCTCGCCGACGAATACCGAACGCGCCACGCCCGCACTCAGAACCAGACCGCTGATGTTGCGGTAGGTGTGCAGGATGGCCAGCACGCCTATCGACAGCAATAGAAAGGTCAACCCGTAGGCCAGGCTATTCTGATAATTGATCGCCACCAGCAGCATAAGCACCAGCACTAGCGCGTAAATCATGCCGGTGCGTGTCGGCATGATGAAAATGCGCCGGTGGTCGAGGGTAATGCGTGACGCTGGAGGAATTCGCCTCGACAGCCAGCGTTGCCAGAGCGGTTTGAGCGGTTCGATCAAAGCACGGGCACCTCGCGCAACAGCCATTGAACCAGCGCACCGCCGCCATGCCCGGTCGGATCGCTGCGTTCACGCAAACGGTGTCCGATAACCGATGGCAGCACCGCCTGCACGTCTTCGGGAATCACGTACTCCCGCCCCAGCAACATCGCCCAGGCCCGTGCTGCGGCCAGAATCGCCAGGCTCGCCCTGGGTGAAAGTCCGTACGCGAACTGCGGCTGACTGCGCGTCGCCTCGACCAGTCGCAGGACATAATCAACCAGCGCGTCACTGGCACGCACCTGCCGCGCCTGCGCCTGGAGCTGGCCAAGCAGGGCGTGATCCAGAATCGGTTGCAGACGCGGCAACAGCTCGCGGCGCGACTCGCCCAGCAGCAGGGCTTTCTCTGCGGCTCTGGCCGGGTAGCCCATGGAAATGCGCATCATGAACCTGTCCAGTTGCGACTCGGGCAACGCAAAAGTGCCGCCGGAACTGAACGGGTTCTGGGTCGCGATCACAAAGAACGGATCGGGCAACAGACGCGTCGCGCCTTCGATGGACACCTGCCCTTCTTCCATCGCTTCCAGCAACGCGCTCTGGCTCTTGGGCGTGGCGCGGTTGATCTCGTCGGCAAGCACCAGCTCGGCGAAAATCGGACCGGGATGAAAGGTGAACTGCCCACTGTCCCGATCAAATATCGAAGTCCCCAGGATGTCACCTGGCAGCAGGTCAGAAGTGAACTGAATACGCTGATAACTCAGGCCGAGAATTTTCGCCAGCGCATGACTGAGGGTCGTCTTGCCCATCCCCGGCAAGTCCTCAATCAACAAATGCCCGCCGCCGACCAGACACGTCATCGCCAACCGTACCTGCGCCTCCTTGCCCAGCACCACCTCATTGATCGCGCTCAGGCACGCATCGAGTTTTCTACCCATCGAAAGCCCCTTCCGGCAACTGCTTCATGACTGTGGGACTGCAAGCGATGCCAGTGTCCGAACACTTTAAAGTGAGCGTAGGCCGTTTCGCCAGAGTTGGTTAGGCCTACCGTCTCGCCAGACTGAAAGATTTGTGACGCAGAGCGTCACCAACGGCATTCCACGCGGAGCGTGAGGAACGATAGCCATCAGCTCCCGGGCCGTGCCTTTAGCCAAATGGCCTAAAATGCTTTTCGAGCGCGATGGCACAGACGACGCAGAGTGCGACGTCAGTGACAGGGAAAAGGAACCCGACGAAGTCGGGCCGGAAACGGAGCTTGGGGGTTTGCTTACTTTGGCCCCTCAAAGTGAGTCGCCGAGGGGCGAAAAGGCGACTTGAGCCAGATGGAGAAGTCACTGAAACCACAGAACAGCTGCGTGACGCAGAGCGTCACGAACTGCATGCCAACGCATTGGCACGATAGTCATTTTCCGGACGCCCCATTTTCAGGGGCTTTACTGGCCTCTTCGCGAGCAAGCTCGCCCCCACGGCCTTCGGCCAGAATCAAGAGCAGACCTGTGTATCGTCAGGTATCAACGGCCAGCGCGGGACTCGCGGATGTAGAAGCGGGCTTTCTCGGACTTCTCGGTGCAGCCTTCAAACGCCTCGAACTGCTGCTGAGTCTTGGCACCCGTCAGCAGCGACAGGGCCTTGGAGTAACTGACCGTTCCGGCGAAGCCTTCAGCCTTGGCCAGATCAAGCTCATGCCAGGCAGCGTCGAGCTGAGTGGCACAGCTGTCGCGATATCCAGTCTTGCCAGCACAACCTGCAAGAACCAAAACAAGCAATGGCAGACAGATAAGGGCTTTCATGCGGGTGTTACCTCAGAGTGAACAGGGAGTGTGCGGCTTTGACGGTGCGGGGCAGTAAAAGTGCCGCAGCACGGGGCTATGCTCGCTTTTTTCATCTAGTGATCAGCCAGCAGACGATACCCTATTCCAGGCTCGGTGAGGATGAACCGCGGAGCGGTCGGATCGTCCGCCAGCTTCTGCCGCAAATGCCCCACCACGATACGCAGATAGTGACTGTCTTCGGTGTGCGTGGGCCCCCAGATATCCTTGAGCAACTGCTGCTGGGTAATGACCCGCCCGGGATGCCGCGCCAACTGCGCCAGCACCGCGTATTCCTTGCGGGTCAGCGCCACTTCCTGGCCGTCGAGCAGCACACGCCGATAGACCAGGTCCACGGTAAGCGGCCCGAACTCAAGCGCAGACTCGGGCTTTTCGCTGCCCGACGCCTGCCTGAGCAGCGCCCTGATTCGGGCCAGAAACTCCTGAATGCCAAACGGCTTGGTCACGTAATCGTTGGCGCCGGCGTCCAGCGCCTGAACTTTCTGAGCCTCGCTGGCGCGCACCGAGAGCACCAGCACCGGCACTCCCGACCACTCGCGAAACTCACTCAGCACCTGCTGGCCGTCCATATCCGGCAACCCAAGGTCGAGCACCAGCAAATCCGGTTTGTTCAGGGCAGCTTGAGTCAGGCCCTCAGCGCCAGTGGCGGCTTCCAGCACCTTGTAGCCCTGCGAAACCAGACTGATGCGCAGGAACTTGCGAATCTGCGGCTCATCATCGATGACCAGAATGGTGGTCGCCTGGCTCAAGCGGATTCCTCCAGTTCTACGTCCGGCTGCGCCTGCAGCGGCAGAAACAGCGTGATGCGCGTGCCCAGCCCGTCAATGCCGTCCTCGACCGTGAGCCGTCCACCGTGTGCGCCGATCATGCCCTGACAGATCGCCAGGCCCAACCCTGTGCCCTGCCCGCCCCGATCGCCGCGCGCGGCGGTGTAGAACATGTCGAAAATCTTCGCTCGCTCATCCTCGGGAATGCCCGGGCCTTCGTCACTGACCGAGAAAAACAGTTCACTGTCGACCACACCGGCTGCTACCTGCAAGCGCCCGTCGACGGGTGAAAAGCGCGCAGCGTTCTCAAGCACATTGACCAGCGCCTGCTCGATCAGCGCCGCGTGCACATACAGCAGCGGCAGCTCGCCGGTCACCTGGGTGCTGACCTGCAAGGGCGCCAGTACGGCACGCAGCCGGTTGAGCGCGCTGCCGACGATATCGGCGGGCGACACCCAGTCGCGGGCGAGCTTGAGAGCGCCATGCCCCAGACGCGTCATGTCGAGCAGGTTCTGGATATAGCGGTCCAGGCGCTCGGCTTCGTCACGGGTACCCTCCAGCAGCTCGCGGCGATCCTCCAGTGGAATGGCTTCGCCCAGAGCCAGCAGGCTGTCGATGCTGCCGCGCATCGAGGTCAGCGGGGTACGCAGGTCGTGGGACACCGAAGCCAGCAAGGCGCTGCGCAATTGCTCGGTTTCGCCATGCAGACGCGCCGCCTCGAGTTCCTGAGCCAATTGCGCACGGGCCAGTGCCTGCGCCAGTGGCTGGGTAAGCGCGGCCAGCAGACGTCGATGCTGCGCGGTAAACGACTGGCCTTCTCGCGCGCAGACTCCCAATAGAGCCAACGGCCCTTCTTCTGCGGTGATCGGCCACCACCACCAGCGCCCGGATGGCAAGGTGCCGGTGCCGCTGCCCGCGGGTTGATCGTGCTGCCAGGCCCAATCGGCAGCAGCGCGCTCGGGCTCCGAAAACGTCAGTGGCCCACCGGTTTCGACCACCCAACCGCCCTGCCCGTCGCGATCGACCAGGCACAGATGCAGTTCCTTCCAGCCGGAAAAATGCTGTTCGGCGGCGGCGAGCACCGCCTTGCGATCCGTGGCGGCGGTCATCTTGCGCGACAGGTCGAGCAGCTCGCTGGTCTGTTCCTGGGTATCGCGCAACGCCTGCAACTGCCTGCGCTGGCGCGCCGCGAGCTTGCCGGTCAAGGCCGACATCAACAGGAAGAACAACAGCGTCAGCACGTCTTCTTCGCGCTGGATGTTCAGGGAAAAACTCGGCGGAATGAACAGAAAGTCATAGGCCAGGAACGATAACCCGGCACAGGCGAGCGCTGGGCCCATGCTGCTGCGCACGGCGACCAGCAATACCGCAGCAAGAAAGATCAGGGATATGTTGGGCAGCGCCAGCACGCCTGCAACGCCCCAGGCGACCAGACTGGCGATCAGCGTGGCGACGAAGGCCAGACCGTAATCGAACCACACCACTTCGTGAGCCGGACGGGCACGCGGCGGCTGATCAGGTAGTTCCTCGCTGTCGTCGAGCACCGAGATTTCCAGCCCGTGCCCTTCGCGCAATAAGCGTGCCGCGACGCCGCCACCAAACACGCGACGCCGCCAATGCCGTCGCGACTGGCCGACCAGCACCACGCTGGCGCGCCGTTCGATGGCATGCTGCACCAGCGTTCGGGCGACCTCCCCGGCGCGCAGCGAAACCGCCTCGCCACCGAGCCGCTCGGCCAGTTGTTGGGCGCTTTGCAGACGCGCGCGAGACTGCTCGTCGAGGGTTTGCCCGTCGTCCACATGCACGGCGCTCCACGGCAGATGGCGACGCTGGGCAACCCGACTGGCGTGACGCACCAGACGCTCTGCATGGATATCACCGTCGATGCCCACCAGCATCCGCCCACGAACTGCCGGGGCCGACTGGCCCAATTGCCGGTAGCCCTGCGCCAGATCGTTATCGACCTGGGCAGCCGCCGTCTGCATGGCCATTTCACGCAGTGCAGTGAGGTTGGTCTGGGTGAAGAATGCGTCGATGGCCGCGCGTGCCTGCTCAGGCACGTAGACCTTGCCGTCGCGCAGGCGCTCCAGCAGTTCGCGGGGCGGCAGGTCGATCAGCACCAGATCAAAGGCTTCCTGCAACACCCAGTCCGGCAGCGTTTCGCGCACCTGCACGCCGGTGATGCCGCGCACCTGGTCATTCAGGCTTTCCAGGTGCTGGACGTTGACGGTGGTGTACACATCGATGCCGGCCGCCAGCAGTTCCTGAATATCCTGCCAGCGTTTCGCGTGGCGACTGCCGGGCGCGTTGGTGTGCGCCAGTTCGTCGACCAGTACCAGGCTCGGCGCAGCCTTGAGCAGCGCGTCGAGGTCCATTTCTTCGAGGGTCATGCCGCGATACTCAGTGCGCAGCAAGGGCTGTTGCGGCAGACCGTTGAGCAGCGCCTCGGTTTCTGCGCGGCCGTGGGTTTCGACCACACCCGCCAGCACCTTCACGCCTTGGCGCAGCTGCGCGTGAGCCGCCTGGAGCATGGCGTAGGTCTTGCCGACGCCTGGCGCGGCACCCAGAAACACCTTCAGCCGCCCGCGCCCCTCGCGGGGCAACTGGGCCAGCAGTGCGTCAGCTCGACCGGAATCACTCACGTTGGTTACCACCCTCTTTCTGATCAGCTACAGCTTAGTGAATCTGCTGCGTACAAGGCGTACTTTGTTACAACTGCGCGTTGCGCGGTGCAGACGGTAACTGATTCAGGCTCATATTCAAGGCCAATACGTTGACCACGGGTGGGCCGATCAGCGGACGCTGAGTATTGGCGTCGATCAGCGCCTGAACCTTGTCCAACGGCAACTGGCGCGCCGCTGCAACACGACCGGCCTGCCAGGCAACCGCTTCAGGCGAGAGGTGCGGGTCCAGTCCGCTGCCGGAGGTGGTCAGCAAGGCCATTGGTATCGGTTCCTGAGAAGCGTTGGCCAGTTTCGCAGCGTCCTCTTTCACGCGAGTCGCCAGCGCCGGATTGCTCGGGGCAAAGTTACTCGCGCCGCTGGCCACGGTCGCGAATGCGCCCGCCGAAGGACGCGACTGGAACCACTCATCGCCGGTGAACGACTGGGCGATCAGCGTCGAGCCGCGCACCTTGCCCGACGCGTCATACACCAGGCTGCCGTTGGCCTGCGCCGGAAACGCCACTTGCGCAACCCCGGTGACCACCAGTGGGTAGGCCACGCCGGTGATCAGGCTCATCAACACGATCAGGCTCAAGGCCGGACGCAATACATTGGACATCTGCACATCCTCAATCAGGTGAGGCTGCACGCCGACCGGCATGCAGCACAGGCTTCAAACAAGGCCGAGTGCGACCAGCAGCATGTCGATCAGCTTGATGCCGAGAAACGGCACAACGATGCCGCCCAGGCCATAGATCAGCAGGTTGCGACGCAGCAAGTGAGCGGCGCTGGCCGCCTGCACACGCACGCCACGCAGGGCCAGCGGAATCAGTACGACGATGATCAGCGCGTTGAAAACGATGGCCGAGACAATCGCGCTCTGCGGGCTGGCCAGCTTCATGACGTTGAGCACGCCCAGTTGCGGGTAGATCGAGGCAAACAGTGCGGGCAGTACCGCGAAGTACTTGGCCACGTCGTTGGCAATCGAAAAGGTGGTCAGCGCACCGCGGGTAACCAGCAGCTCCTTGCCGATCTGCACCACGTCCAGCAACTTGGTAGGGTCGCTGTCGAGGTCAACCATGTTGGCCGCTTCGCGCGCCGCCTGGGTGCCGTCATTCATCGCCATGCCGACGTCGGCCTGCGCCAGTGCAGGTGCATCGTTGGCACCGTCGCCACACATCGCCACCAGACGCCCTTCGCCCTGCTCCTGGCGAATGCGCTCCAGTTTTTTCTCCGGCGTGGCTTCGGCCAGCACGTCGTCGACACCGGCCTCGGCAGCAATCGCTGCGGCAGTCAGCGGGTTGTCGCCGGTAACCATCACGGTACGGATACCCAGTTTGCGCAGCTCTTCGAAGCGTTCGCGAATACCTGGCTTGACCACATCCTTGAGATGGATCGCGCCCAACAACCGACTGTTGGCGCAGACCAGCAGCGGTGTGCCACCGGTCTTGGCAATCTTGTCGACCTCACGGGCCAGTACAGGCGGCAGCTCGCTGCGCTGCATGTTGATGAAAGCCAGCAGCGAATCCACCGCGCCCTTGCGGTACACATGGCCCTGATAATCAACGCCGGACAGACGTGTGTCAGCGCTGAACGGCACGGCCGTCACCGAGCTCAGGGTCGGCTCGTTCATCGGGTGCAGGTTGCGCAGAAACTCGACGATGGATTTGCCTTCTGCCGTATCGTCGGCCAGCGAGGCCAGCAAAGCACCCTCGCCCAGCTCCTTGGGCGTCACACCCGGTGCAGCGTAGACAGCAGCGCAGCGACGGTTGCCGAAGGTGATGGTGCCGGTCTTGTCCAGCAGCAGCACATGCACATCGCCCGCGGCTTCCACGGCGCGACCGGACTTGGCAATCACATTGAGGCGCACCAGGCGGTCCATACCGGCAATGCCGATGGCCGACAGCAAACCACCAATGGTGGTGGGAATCAGCGTGACCAGCAGCGCCACGAGAAATACCAGCGGCAGGCTGCCACCGGCGAAGTGGGCGAACGGCTGCAAGGTGATGACCACCAACAGGAAGATCAGGGTCAGGCCGATCAGTAGAATATCCAGCGCGACTTCGTTGGGGGTCTTCTGCCGTTTGGCGCCTTCGACCAGCGCGATCATGCGGTCCAGCGTCGATTCGCCGGGGTTGGCGCTGATGCGTATCAGCAGCCAGTCGGACACCAGCCGGGTATTGCCGGTCACGGCCGAGCGGTCACCACCGGATTCGCGGATCACTGGCGCAGATTCGCCGGTAATCGCGGCCTCGTTGACGGCCGCGATGCCCTCGATGACTTCGCCGTCACCGGGAATCATTTCGCCGATCTCGACCCGCACCACGTCGCCCTTGCGCAACTCGCTGGCATTGATGATGCGCAGGCTGCCGTTGTCGTCCCTGATACGAGCCTTGAGCCCTTCGCTGCCCGCCTTGAGGCTGTCGGCGCGCGCCTTGCCACGGCCTTCGGCCAGCGCTTCGGCGAAGTTGGCGAACAACACGGTGAACCACAGCCACAGAGCGATCTGCACGCAGACCGAAGTCGGCACCTGCGGGTTGGGGATCACGCACAGCACGGTGGTCAGAATGGCGGTCAGTTCCACCACCAGCATGACTGGTGAACGCTTGAGCTGACGCGGGTCGAGCTTAACGAACGCCTGCACCAGCGCTGGACGCCACAGGGCCGCGATTCCGGTTTTTGCCGATTCGGCGGCCTGCGATTCAGTAGATTTCGCAGCAGCATTTTTTGCGGGATTAATAGGTAAGTTCATGATCGGTTCCTCAGAAACCCAGGCTCAGGTGTTCGGCAATCGGCCCCAGTGCCAGGGTCGGCAGGAAGGTCAAGCCACCCACCAGCAGAATCGTGACGGTCAGCAGGGTGACGAACAGCAAGCCGTGGGTCGGGAAGCTGTTCTGGCCCTGCGGCGCGGTCTTCTTCATGGCCAGGCTACCGGCCAGGGCCAGCACCGGCAGGATGTAACCGAAGCGGCCGATGAAAATCGCCAGGCTGAGCATCAAGTTGTGGAACACGGTGTTGGCACTGAAACCGCCGAACGCCGAGCCGTTGTTGGCCGTGGCCGAGGTATAGGCGTACAGCAACTGACTGAAACCGTGTGCGCCAGGGTTGCTGATCGCACCGGCCGGGCCTGGCAGGCTGGCAGCAATCGCGGCCAGCACCAGCACGCCCACCGGCATCACCAGCAAGGTGGCGACCAGCAGTCGGACTTCCTGCGCTTGCAGCTTCTTGCCCAGGTATTCCGGGGTACGGCCAATCATCAGACCTGCGAGGAACACAGCGATCAGTACGTTGAGCAGCATGCCGTTGAGGCCGACACCGACGCCGCCGAAGATCACTTCGCCAACCATCATGTTGACCAGCGCGACCATGCCGGTCAGCGGGTTAAGACTGTCATGCATGCCATTGACCGAGCCGTTGGAGGCCGCAGTGGTAGCGACTGACCACAGCACCGTGCCGGTGGTGCCGAATCGGGTTTCCTTGCCTTCCAGCGGTGCGGTCTGTTCGACACCGGCGATGTTCAGTGCCGGGTTGGGCTGGTACTCGGCCCACAGCGAGACCGCGCCGCCGATCAACAGCAGCGCCAGCATGCAGCCGAGAATCGCGCGGCTCTGGCGCATGTCCTTGACGTAGTGACCAAAGGTGAACACCAGTGCAGCCGGGATCAGCAGGATCGATACCAGCTCGAACAGGTTACTCCAGGCAGTGGGGTTCTCGAACGGATGCGCCGAGTTGACGCCGAAGAAGCCGCCGCCATTGGTGCCCAGTTGCTTGATCGATATCTGACTGGCCGCAGGGCCCATCGGCAGGCTCTGGTCAGCGCCTTGCAGGGTCAGTGCGTCGATGTAGTGGCCAAAGTTCTGTGGCACGCCCTGCCAGACCAGAAACACCGCCAGCACGATACTGATCGGCAACAGGCCGTAGAGCGTGGCGCGGGTCATGTCGGCCCAGAAGTTACCCAGGCTCTGCGACGAGCGACGGCTGATACCGCGACACAGCGCGACCAGCACTGCCAGGCCGGTCGCGGCGCTGACGAAGTTCTGCACGGTCAGGCCGACCATCTGGCTCAGGTAGCTGAGCGACGCTTCGCCGCTGTAGGCCTGCCAGTTGGTGTTGGTGATAAAGCTCATCGCCGTGTTGAAGGCCAGCGACCACTCCATGCCCGGCAATTGCTGCGGGTTGAGCGGCAGCATGCCTTGCAGCATGAGGATGGCGAACAGCACGACAAAGCCCGCCAGGTTGAACGCCATCAACGCCCAGGCGTATTGCTTCCAGGACTGTTCGGTTTTCGGGTCGACGCCGGAAATCCGGTAGCAGGCGCGCTCGACCGGCCCCAGCACCGGGCTCAGCCAGGTGCGCTCGCCTTCCATGACCCGGTAATAGAAACGTCCCAGCCACGGCGCGGGGGCCAGCAGCAGGACCAGAAAGGCCAGGATCAACAGATAATCGTAACTGTGCATGATCACTCCTGACTCTGGTCGGCGCGCAACAGCGCCACCAGCAGATAGATGAACAGCCCGACTCCCATCAGCAGAGAGATACCATCCATAACGCTCATTGAAATTTCCCCCATCAGGCAACACCGGTACGGCGCAGGCCGCGTGAGGTGATTGTCCGCAGGCAGGGTGTAAAGGCGCGAGATCGACAGGCTGGCCGGGGCGTAAAGAAGCTGTAAAAAAGCGCTACAGCCTTGACGGCGCAAGGCGTTCACGGCCCTGCGGCGCTGTCATTTATGTCAGGTTCGCGTTAGGGGATGCAGGGGTATCGTGGTGCGGCGATCTTCAGGGAAAGGACTTCACCATGCTTCGCGACAATGGAAAACCACCCGGCATCACGCCGCCTTCCCAAGCCACACCCGCCACTGTCCAGTTGACTGTCAAGGAACGACAAGTCCTGCAATGGGTGGCGCTCGGCAAATCCGCCTGGGAGATATCCCGGATACAAGGCTGCTCGGAAGCGACCGTGCACTTTCATACCAGCAATATCCGCCGCAAGTTCGGCGTGACGTCATTGAAGGCGGCGCTGGTGATGGCGATCAGGCAGGGGGTTATTTTGGTGGAGTGATGCAGACACATAAAAAAACATAAAGATAACAAGCGTGGCTTTAACAGCCACGCTTGTCTGACACAGCTAGTTGAAACTATTGATTGAACCTGTCACCAGGATGAGGTGTTCCAACGAGCTCTCGTCTTTTACGTCCATTCCCAAGTCCTGTAGCTGCTCGACTTCGATAATTATTGATAAACCGAATTTCTCTCATTGCTTCAGCAAACGCTCCGCTGTTAATTTTATTGTTCTTTTCAATTTTAGCACTCAGCCTCTTGGCCGTTTTTCTGGAAGGTCGCGTTATACCCAAACGGCCAACATTGTTTTGTGCATAGTTTCTTGCCAGATTTGCTTGTTGAGACTCAGCTCCTGCCTGATAAAGCTCATCAATCCCGGACGTGAACCAAGACTGACGCTGTATTGCCTCTTCGACACCAGAGCCTTTTAATCCACTCGCAGCAGGAGTTATTTTTGTTTGGAGAGCCTCTTGAAGAGTCGTAACTCTGCCTGCTTTATCGCTCGCAATTTTATTAAGATTACTGACATCATTATTATCAATAGGATAAAAAGCCCTCTTAGACTTACCCCTTAAAAACTTGAGATCTCTTGGAATCTGCTGTGCGAGCTCAGATTTTGTAGTTGCAACCTTACTAAATTTTCTGACAACAGCTTTGAACAATCCAGAAAAAATACCATGCCCCGACGGATCCACCCTGTTCACCGGATCGCCCTCGACATACGCATACCCATTCACCCCACCCTCCCCAAACGGACTCCAGCTATCAGGACTGTTGAAGCGCATCAACACCGGGCTGTAGGCCCGATAGCCATTACCCAGCATTTGCCAGCCGGTATGCGCCTCGGCCAGTTCGCCGTTGAACCCCAGTCTGCCGTGCGGTGGACTTTCGCCGCTAGCGTGGCCGTAGGCCGTATACCACCTCCGATTGATCCCGTTGGCATCGACTTCACCGAGCACGCTGTCACTGTCGTTGGTAGCAAGCAGCACCGTCCGATCACTCTGCTGTTCGGCCAGCAGGTAGTCGTCGCCACGCATGAAGGTGCTCTGGGCATGGCTACCGAGTTGATTGGCCAGCTCTCCGTCACGATAGAAGCGCAGATCCCTGTCCGCTCCGCGGGTCTCCCCTGTCAGTTGGTCCTGGGGGTCATACTGGTAGTGAATGCCGGCTGACGGCGTGCCTACTTCGATCAGGCGGCCGAGGGGATCGTATTTGAGCGTGCGCCCGGCTTCGTCTATGTCCAGATTGCCGTCCAGGTCATAGCGAAGTTTGATTTCAGCCGGGTAATATTGATCATTGCTGTTCGTTACCCGGCTCAACTGCACGGGATCGTCACCTTCGTAAAAATACCGGGCATTGTTGGTACCGCCATCGAAGCGGGTCGTGACAACCGTCAGGTTGTTCGCGCCATCGAAAATGAAATTCTGCGCGAGCAGGGTCCTGCCATAGGGGTCCACCGGCCGTTGAGTTCCCGTGCATTGGTATTGAATCAGGCGACCGGACGTATCGTAGCGGTAGGTTTCGTCACGGAGTATTTCCGTGCCCTGGCTCAGGGTACGCTGGACCATGTCATCCACATCGTCATAGACCTGAACCATCTGTTGCTCGACACCGTCGAGGTCAAACGTACGCTTTACTTCCCGACCCAGGTCATCATATTCAAGGCTGATCGCGACGGTTCTTTCGCGGCTGCTGTCGGCTTTGTCGGTGGTGGTGATTTTTGCGAGGCGACCAAAGACAGTGTCGTAGTCGAACGTTGAATAGACCTCACCCAGCGAGGTTTCGTAAAGACGACCGCAGTTGTCATAGCGATTGACCTGCTCCTGTCCCAGTACGTCGGTGTAAGACAGCAGCAGACCCTGTCGGCTGTAGCTGTAGAACATGTCGTAGGTTTTGCCTGCCGAGGTACGCTTCTCGCTTTTCAGCGATCCGGTACTGTAATACGTGCGATCCAGTGTCTCGCCCTGCTCCGAGGAATGAATCAGACGAGCATTCTGCTCATCGTAAGTGTAATCGGCAGCCACACCCGGCTCCGCAATCCGGGCCGGCCCCGACTCTTTCAGCGGATCGACTTCGCGAGTGGTTTCAGGTTCAGGCACAGCTTCGGACTGCACCCTGCGCCACGGCTCATCGCCGACCTGGGGCTTGTATTCATAGTCGATTTTCCGCTTGCTGGGCAGGGTTACCGTTTTGGGTTGCAGCAGACCGGGGTCGTAAACAAGCGTACGTTTACGCCCACCGGTGACAGAACTGACCAGACGATCCAGCCCATCGAACTCCTGCTCTCCCAGCACAATGCTTTTGCCGTTGTGCTCGATGCCGATACTGACGGGCAAGTCTTCGCTGCTGTAGCTTGCATAGCTGCGACGCACGATGGCCCGGCTTGGTAATGTGGACTCGATCACCCGATCGAAGACGTCGTAAACAGAGGTGGTGCGCCGCCCGCCGTTTGCCTCCCCGACAATTTCCTCGACACGGCGGCCAAGGCCGTCGTAATGGTACTGGCTCAGGCTGACCGAGTTTTCAGCCTGATCCTTTCGCTCGCTGCGGGTCGGCTGTTCGAACAGGTTCATCCAGGTCTCGGCGAACTCGCTCTTCCCGCCACCGTTGCCTTCGATCCAGCTACGCTGAATCGGGCCCTGCGATTGCGCCGTACCAATGGGGTCGGTCTCTTCGAACGTCTTGACGTTATCCGGGCCGGTGACGCAGCGCTGTTCGCCCCAATCGTCGTATTCGAAGACGCTCTTGATCGCCAGATCCTGCTGGCCCAGCCAGTCGAACTCGGTTTCACTGACCATGAGCCCCCACGCATCGTAAACAGCCGCGTAGGTCTGGCGAGGCTTGCCGGCGCGCGCAGGGTTATCTGCGTCATCCCGCTCCTCATAGACGACTCGGTTGAGGCCATCGAAATGACTGCAGGTTTTTACCCCCTTGACGTCGATGAGCGTCTGCATGGCCCGATCAGTCGCCTTGGCACATAGCTGATACTCGTAACTTCTGGTCGCCCTGTAGGTTTCATCATTTGGTGCCACGGTTTCACTCAGTACACGCCGCAGGCTGTCGTAGACGTAGCGAATTTCCACATTGTTGTCATCGCGATTGAGCAAGGGTTCGCCGTTGAGCAGAGAATCCTCCAGCGTGATGACCTTCTTCGCGCCATCGAAGCCGGTCACGGTCTGTACGGTTTGCAGCACCATCGCGGCGTAACGGTTGCTCTCAGGGGAACCCTTAACGAAGCGCTCAGCGAAGCCATCAGGCGAGCCTTGGGCCGGGGTCTCGAAGGAGCGCTTGAAGATGCTGTAGGCATACGCTGTGCTGGTCACCTTCCCGCCCATGATCACTTGCTGCAGTTTGAGCCGACCGTGCAGGGCTGCGTTGCTCGGCTCATCGAAGTATTCATAGGTCGTGCGTTGCTGTTCCTGCTCAGGGGCCTGCGTCAATAAGGTCTCGCTTTGCGGTGCAAGCCATTCCTGTCGCTGGCCGCCATCCACCGCAGGCAACGCCAGGTAGCGATAGCGGGTGACAAGGACCGGTGCCTTGCCGTAGCTGGACAAGGCCGGGATGACCTTGCTGCTTTTCATCCAGCGGACGAAGCCTTCCGGGTCTGGCGGGCATCCGTCCTCACCGGCGGCCGGATACCACTCACTGACCTCGACCACACCGTTGGCCTGAGTCTGAGTGAGCAGATTACCGTGCTTGTCATACGTGCTGCTGACAGTCTCGCTGCGCGGCACACTGCCGTCTGACGACAGCCGCCAGGTGGTCTGTACCTCTTTGGGTAACTGACAATAGGCAGGCTGAGTCAAAAAGGATTCTCCCGGCACGATGTAGTAACGAGTGTCCACCTGCTTGACGGTGAGGTTCTTGCGCGTGGTTTCTCGAGTGAGCAGGTGAAACTGGTTGAAGGTCCGTTCGATGCTGCGCTCGGCATCAGCCTTGCCCGCGACCTGGACACGCCATGTTTCGGTCGACGAATACTCGTACGGCTCCGCCCCGAGGTATCGATACAGATTGTCCAGACCATTGTCTTCCCAGGCGATATCCAGCCCTGCGCCCAGAAAGTTGCGCTCGCGCCCGGCGCTGTCCTGGTAAGTGTAATAAACGTCCATTTGCGCCTGACCCAGGCCGGGCGTCGTGCGATGGCGCGTGACTCTGGGCAGAGCGGGACGTGCCGCCCTCGCAGGAAACTGATGGCCGCTGTCGGTATAAAAGACCTCTTCCCGACCGCCAACGGGTGTTTCCACCGACGTGATGCATAAATGCTCACGGATCGTGCTGTATGCAAAACGCCAGGAAGCAGCATTGTCGGTCGGCAATTCGATACGGTTGACATGGTGATTCGATCCGGCCAGCACCATCACGAAGGTCGCATCCGGGCCCTCGCCAGTGGTTATGCGCAGCTTCACCGACGTTGCGTCGCGGCTGATGCCGAGCAGGACCTGACCCGAGTCATCCTTGATTTCGCTGAGCATTTGATGCACGCCGAAAGAGGCATAACCCAGCGTGACACTGTGGCCTTCAGGGGCAAATACGCGCACCGGCAGCGCGACTCTGTTGGTGCCGCTGCCGCGCATTTCAAGCTGCTCAACCAGACCGGACTTGTGCATCACCCGGTAGTGGTTATCGTCCTCCTTGTACAAGTGGAAGCTGTCGATTTTCTTTTCCGACATCAGCATCTGGCCGTTGCCGGTACTATCGACCTTGAATGTCTCGCCGCTGCTCAGCGATACGATCTGGTTACCAGGATCGTACTGCGACAATGGCAGGTTCCAGCCAAGACCAAAGCCGCTGTCCAGGCGGTTGAGAGGGTTATAACTGAGTGCCAGCGGCATGCCCGGGCCACGCAATCCGTTGGTCTTGACATCGGGCAGGGTGATCGCCACCGTGTATTGCCCGGTGCGGGGGTCAACGCCGCTCTGTACATAACTGAGAAAGTTGAACGCGTTGGAGTGTACGGAAGTCGATGCTGTCATGTTCCATGAACCTCGAACGTTATGTATTAAGATAACCGCCGCCCACGGGGGCGACGATTAAGCAGGCCTGACAAGTTCAGTTGTACTAACGACTAACTCGATACATCGACACGGACGCAGGACAACTTGCCTTTTATATTTTCATCACCGTCATACGCCTTGATCATAACAACGCCGCGACTGACGATGGTGCCGACCGGTTTGCTTCTGAGCTGGTCGATGGATATCCATTTTGTTGTCAAGGGGTCGATATACGTCTCGAGCCCAAATACCCAGCCTCCCGAATCATTACAGTCTCTGGATTCCAGGTAAATCTTCATGGCTGAGCGCACATTATCCAGCTTGATAAAACTCATCTCATCGTTCGTGCACGAATGATCGCGCTCGTTGAGATAAACCGTGTCGTCCTGGGCGGTAAAGGTGCAGTTCTTGCCTCCGCCATCAGCGTTTGCTGCGAGCATGATCAGTCGAACCGCCTGTGCCTGGGGCTTTGGCACGGGGCTGTGGGACGGGACGAGCGTACAGCCTGTCAAACCCGTAAGCGCCATGCAGGCCAAGGTTTTACTTAACGCATTCATGATAATGACTCCCTGTCAGTGTGTTGCATCAATGCCTCATTCGGGCAGCGTTTCCGAATAGAAGGTATGCATGAGACGGTTGCGCCTACCGGCGCCGTCGGCCAGAAAACCGATTCGCCGTTTATGGGCATTGCCTTGCTTATCGACCAACAGAACTACCAGTTCACCCGTCAATTTGTCGCGTGCGGGGTCACCTTCCGGGATGTATTGAAGGCCCCGGAGGCGGTGCAGGCTGATGACCAGTTTGCCGGCCTCGAATACGGACATCTTGACGTCAATGTCCAACGACTTAATATCGCCCATCACGTCCTGAAGCGCGTCGTCGAAGTGCACTTTGCTTACATCACCGGGAACCGCCGGGTCGTCGAAGATAAATCCCGTCCAGCTGAACATGACTTCGTTTTCCTGCTGGCTCTCCCAAAGAATGATCGACGTATTGATCACATCACTGTCAGGCTCGGAGGGCAGAAACTTCAGCGTCTGGAAACTCACCCATTGCTGGGTATCGGGGTTAATGGCAGCCAGCGTCCAGTAATCAGTAGTTTCGAACTGGTAATCGAAATGCACATCCTCACCGAAGTCCGGAGGCCCCTCCACCGGCGGCTCAACCGGAGGATCTCCGCCATCCCCATGAGCACGCCGCGGAAGGAAGGTGTAATTGCGGGAATCGAACGTTGGCAAGCGTCGCGGCGTTATTTCAACCGTGCTGTTCACATCTTCATACCGCACAGAGGTCCACCAAAAGCCGGTAGCGTCGGCCCGGAAGGTCGCGTGGAAGACGCCGACAAAACCCGTTTCCGCCCGACTGTGCAGGTAGAAGTCCTGCACGACTGGCCGTTGCGCATCCAGGCCCGATTCAGCAGCGGAGATGCCGGTCCCGGACAGCTCGAAACGGTTATGTTGACTGCGCACGCGCCACGCCTGCTTATCGCCCTCGGACATGCCGTCGAGAGGGGGGAGTACTGACTCGATATTTTGGCCGGTTTCATCGTCTACCAGACGCATGGAGGCCCTTTCAGTGGGACTCAGCTCGTACTCGATTTCGTTGTCCGGCATCACCTGGGTCTTGACCTGCAGCCTGATTTGCTGATAACCGTTGGGGTACAGATTACCTTTGGTATTGTCAGGTGATGACGAGCCAGGGACCGTGATGGTAAACATCGACATTTCGGTCCAACTGCCTTCATCGATGACCTCGGATAATTCGATGACGCTATAGCCGCACGCCAGAACCACCCCGTTGTTCACCACTTCACAGCTCACCACGCTACTGGCGACAAGCGTCTGATCGGGAGGCATGAAAAGCCCCTGCCGATCAACAGTGCCTGGCCCCCCCACCACCTTCCAGCGTCGCTCAAGCCCGGGCAGCAGTGCGCGGTCATCCTGTAGCTGCACCGCTACCTTTGGCCGTGCTCTGGGTACGAAAGCCGGCTCGACACGCAGCATTTGCTGCCCGTTGGCAACAAGCACCGTTGCGATGCCAAGGTCATTGCCCGACGCTTCTATCTGTTGCACGGCCAGCGCTCTTTTCCCGGACCTGGCATCCGGACTGAAAAGCGCGCCCTTGCCGGCCTCACTCAACCTGCCAAGCTCGGAGCCCAGCAACGCCCAGCTCACCGGGCTGCCGTCAAGCGTCGAAGCCGCCAGCGAGACCGTTTGCAGCGCAGCCCCCCCTGGCACTACCGTTACACGTGGCGCCAACTCCATGCTGCGTGATACCACACCCACCAGCGCCGAGACCTTGACGACAGCGCCTGACTCTTCATACGTGGCTGTGATTACCACGCGCAGCGCGTCATGGCCGATCGCCTCAATACCCGCCGCCGTGTAGACGCCGCTGGAAGAGATGCTGCCGCTTCCGGCAGCCAGGTGGCTTTGAATGCTTAATGCACTCCAGCTGGTGGCCGGTATTTCTTCGCCTTGCGGGTTGCACAGGACAAAACGCTGCGTCTGCCCGGCCGTCAGGGTCGAGAACAGGGGTGTGATACTGGCCTGTTTCGACCGAAGGCCGCCAAACAACAGCAGGTCATCCGGGCGGTGCTGCTCAAGTGGTTCGAATACGCATCCACCGGTGAACTTCAGGCTGTCCGCCACCTGCAGGCCTTCACGCTCGATCATCGACTGAGTCTCCTGCGAGAGCATCAGCACCGTGCCGTAGGTTGACTGACCGTCTGCCCCACGATCATCAGGTATCGGATAAACGAAATCATCTGTCGGCGGAAACACGCCTTCGGCGTCGCTATCCTGCGCGTGCATGAACAGCACAAGCGCGCCATCACCGGTCGTGTCCATGCGCGCATCGCTTGAACGCGGCGCGGCGCGGGCAACAAGCCGCAAGCTGCCTGGAGTCTGAACATGGTAGCGATTGAGCTGTGCCTGCAGCACTGAGAAAACCCGGCGATGAAGCGCAATGTCCTTGAACGCCTCAGCAAAGAAATCCGCCAGTCGCTGGTTGATCGCCTCATTGACGCCCCCCAGACTACAGGCAACGCCAGCCCCGCCGGCCAGATCGAGCAGCACATGCCCCTCCTCATCCACGAAGAGCTCGACAGTCATCGCCAGCCTGAAGCCCATGGGCTCGCTGATGATGAAGCTGCCGGACACGGTAGTTACACTCCCCTCCGGCTGATGCAAGCCGCTGTAACGGCCAGACACGATGTTCATCGTGACGAGGACACTGCTGGAGCCCGGCGAGTCAGGCAGAAACGACAGGACCGGCACGCCCAGCTCGACCTGTTTCAGACGAACAGTGTCGCCTTGTCGCTCATCCACCACGATGTCGCCGGTGAACAACGGCAAGAAGGCCAGATCCTGATAGCGCTCGATGTATTGTTGCTCTATATGCCGGTTGAGCTCGCTGCGACTGACTGCCGCGACGGCTCCCCAGCCTTGGGTCAAGGTACCTGCACCCGCTCGCTGCACAATACCGCTCAATGAACGGGGCATTGCGTTAGCCGCCGTGCCCCCCGCTGTCCCGGTCAGTGCCTGCAACACACCGGAGGAACCACTCAATGGCAGCGGCAGAATCAAGTGCCCGGCCATTGTGCCAAAAACCTCGTCTTCAAATTCTGCAAACACGACAACGTAGCGTTCGGGTGCTTTGGCATCACTGCTGTACACACCCGTGGCGTCTATAGAGCCCGGCCCATCAATACTCCAGGTGACTGGAAGGTCACGGCCATTGACGACGACTTTCAGCTCGGCACGCTGATCATTGACGCTGGCAAGCGTTATGAACAGCATCGGAGGGTGGCGAACGACCAGTACCTGAATCGATTGGGTGTGCTGATCGTCGCTGACCGTTATTGTGTCAAGGACATAGGTATTCCCTGCCCCCCCTGCACCGGCGACGTAAAACTTCTCATGCGATGCATCAACGCCGTCCTCAAGCGTCCCGCTTTCTCCGGCTACCGGATCGACCACCGTCCATTTCAGGCTGGTTGCACGCGAACTGCGTGCTGTAAGCGCTACCCGCTGACCGTGATTACACACCTGAATCAACGGGCTGACGCTGACGCTGCTGGTGAGCACCGTCACCACAGCGGTACTGTAATGCCCCGACACCGGGTCCATCGCCTTGATCAGTACACGCTGAAAGCCCTGCTTTGCGGGCAGCGCTGCGGGCGCCGTATACCGACCCTGCTTATCGATTTCTCCCAAACCTTCAGTACCGTCATCCGATGGATCTTCCAGGGTCCAGACGATGCCCGACCGCGCAGGCTGGGTGGTCAATTGCAGCGCTTCTCCCGTAGCGATCAATGCCTGGTGCCCGGCGATACTGAACGTCGACGCACCGGGATCGATGCGACCGAACACGACCTGGTCATAAGGCAGGCGCTTGAGTACAGGTTGCAACACTTGCTCGTCGGGCAATAACCAGCCGCCCAGAAAACGCTCGGCGCCCGTTGCATCCAGGGTTTTGCTCAACCCTTGCAGCAACGCGTGCTTGACGGTGTAGGCCACGAAACCGTTGACCTGCTCCAGCTCCCCGGCACTCAGGTTGTCCAGTGTTCCTGGAACGGCGCTGACTTCATGGTCGAACAGGTAAGGTGTATAAAGATGCCCTTCCACTGCCTGACCATCCGACCCACCTTCGGTCAGATGAAACTCATGCCTGAGGCTGATGTTGAAGGTAGCGTTGTGCGATTGCCATTCATCGCTGTCCAGCGCTCTGTAGCGAAAGCCCAGCGTGCAGGGAAATTCCCAGGTCTGCGTGGTCTGGGCGTACTCGAAGTCAATGGTCAGGGGATGCTGGGCGTTGAAGGCCTGAACGCTGAACGGTTCCGATTCAAAGACGAATTCCGCGCTGCGATATTCTCCAGCCGGAACTGCAAACGTGCCGGCCTGAGCGACCATCCGCTGCAGCGGTTTATCGTCCGGAACGCTGAAGCTGAAGTCAGGCGCTTGCAGCATTTGTATCACCGCATGGCCAAAGGCAGCACGGTGCAGTGCGTGAGAGGAAAACACAGCGGTCGCCGAGTACGACTGCTGAGCATCGTTGGGAATCAGGTAACGGAAGTCGGAGTCGCCACCCGGAATCCCGCCCGTCACGCCGTATTCCATGGTCGCAAACAGCAGCAACGCGCCTTTTTTATGGACCGATACAGCATCGGGGCTTTCAAGCTGTGATCGCACATCGATTCTACGTACATTGAGCAATTCGTTGCTCTGCTCGTTGAAAATACCCAGCCTGAACTGCTGCTCATGATTTTCCGGGTTGCTGAACCAACCCTGAAAAAAGTCGCCGATCTTCTCTCGTTCGGTAGAACCGCCCGGAAAATCCAGTGAAAGGTTTTCAGCCAGACCAAGGTCCACCACCAGATCCGCGCTTTGACTGCTCAGTTCCAGATCGAAATCCAGGCCTGGCGCGTTCAGTGGGTCGTAGGCTGCGATTCTGTGAACATTGTGCTGCCCTTGAGCGTTCTCTACCACGGTATGCAAACCGGCGATAACCGGAATGCGCCAGGCCAGCAGCGAATGCTCCAGAACGCTGTGCTTGAACGACAAGCCTGGTGGCCCGAGAACGCAGCCCGAGAAAATATGGCAATCATGTGTATCGGGAATCGTGATACTTCCGTCCGGCACCGGACGCGACATTCCCTGGGCCAGACTCTGTTGGTAAACCTGGTCGAGGAGCTCGTTGACCTTGTCGCCATCCAGAGCAATGATCGCGTCCCAGCCTCTGAGACGCGTGGTATTTTTCATCCATGCCAGCAGACTTTCCGCTGAATAACCAGCCATGACATCACCTCCTGTGATGTTGATATACAAAGACCGATGCGCATTCGGTCAGGACGCCGGTACTTCTTTGCCCTTCATCAATTCCAGCTCCGGGGCAAACCCGCCCACCGGTAGCGGCAATATGATATGCCCCTCCATGACGTCAAAGACTGGATGATCGGCCTCGGCAAAAATAAGCACAAACCGGTCAGTCGACGATATGTCGGGGGTGTACAAGCCGTCACTGATGCTCCCGCTCCCGGCGCCTACTCTCCATTTGACGCCAGGCAGCGCAACGGCATTGGCAAACGCTTGCAGTTGAACCTGATCGGCACGAATGGTCACAACGTCCACGGGCTTGTCGACCTTCGCAACCTCCAGAACTTCAGAAACCTCCACGGTTTTTACGACTTTCACCGTTATCAATGGGGTCTGATGCTTTACCAATACCCACGACGAAACACTCGCCTGCCCGCCGGTCACGACTATCTGATCCAGAACATAGGTTTTGCCGGGCACCTTGTGCGCCGCGACGTAACGGTGATCACCATCAGCCAGTGCACTGCCCTCCAGAACACCGCTTTCGCCGGGAACCGGATCCTTGAGCGACCAGTGCATTTCTTCTGTGCCGAGCGAACCTGCCTCAAGCTCCACAATCTGCCCGGCGTCACACACCTGAATCAACGGATTGACGGTGATCGGGTTGGTCACGATCGTGACCAGCGCCGAACTCTGATAGTTGGAGTTCATGTCAGTGGCCGTCACCCGAACACGCGTGAACGCAAGCTCGGTCAAAGAGGCTTCTGGCGCGTAATATCGGCCGGTGCCATTGATGGCACCGAAGTTCTGCGCATCGCCCTGCAGACGTTCGACACTCCAGGTCACATTCGCACCCGGCGGTTGAATAGAGAAGGTGGTGGAACTGTCGACCACCATCAGATGCTCCGCCGGGCTGACGACAAAGTCTGCCCCGGAGCTGTTGATGCGGCCGAAGGCGGCTATGTCTCTGGGCCCACGCAGTACATCAGGCACAATGGCTTCGTTGAAATTGAGATCGATACTGTCCCGGATGAACGAACTGATCGGCACACGAGTAGCGAGTTTGCGTGCCAGTGCGGCTTTGATGTCGGACTCGAACGGGTCCTTGTTCAACTTCTCAAAATTGCTTTTTACCGCCTCTATTAAAAACAGTAATGAAAAGCTGTTTGCTGGTGGAGGGATCTCCACGAAAGTCAGGCCATCGATGATGGTGTTTATCGTGAGGCTGGGGATCAAAACCAAGTCGTTGTTTTCTTCGGCGAAGGTATAAATGCACCGTACATCGACCGTGACGACCTTGCTCATGACCAGCAGCGCCCCATGGCCTGGCAACGTAAGCACAACGCCGGGGGTTGCTTTGGACTTCCAGGTCAATGCCACCGTGCCATCGGCAATGAGCTCCACAGACAAAGGCGTGCTCCCCAACGCATCAAGCCAGGTCTCGGTTTTGTAAACATTTGCCAGGACTGACACGCCATCGATTTGAACCTGGACATCCTGGCTGCTCGACTCGGACGTCTTCAGTCTCCCCGACGTGGCAGTCGCCTTGACCAGTCGGCCGGAGCCATCATGAACAGGTTTGAACACCACGCCTTCAATAACCGAAGCAATGGTCTTGGTCACTTCACCTATGAACAGTGCCGCCTTGAACGTACGCTCCGCACTGAACAACACGGTGGCCGAGTAATCTTTCCCGACATCATCCGGTATCAGGTATTGGTACTCTACCGGGATGTCGCCGCCTTCCTGACTGCCTTCCAGACGAATGAACACCAACACGGCCCCGTCGCCGTAGTTGGCGGCATGCGGGTCGAGAGATGCAGCGGGATTGGTCTGGGTGCGCAGTTTGAAAGACTGTGGGTGCATCAGATTATTCGTGCCACGCTTGATCACGCCAAGCGTCCATATGCGCTCCTCGTCCGGCAACGCATTGAACAAGGCTTTGAAAAAAGCTCCGCCGAGTGCCCGGTCAGTCCTGTCAGCCGCGAAGGTAAGAATGAAATTGTCACTGTCCTTGAGGTCGAGCCGCAGCCGGCCATCGCTCTCGATATTGCCCGGGACCCTTTCCAGCGCGAGATCCAGTGTCAGCTTCGGACCTTGCAGCGCATCGATATGGATGACCCTGTAGGCTTCCCAATTATCGACGTTATTCTTCATCGTCAATTGGGTTCCGCCCAGGATCGAACAGGTCAATGTCGCATGAGACTGACCGAGGTTATCGTTCGAGAAGGCCAGCCTGGGCGCATCCAGAATAAAATTGTGAATGCATTCTTTAAACCCTTCGCTCAGTCTCACCTCTCCGCTCACAGGCTTTAGATAGGTATCCGACGAAAAACGCGCGACATACTCCTGAAGCAACAGGTTATTCACCTTGCCTCGGGCCATTGCAGCGATGGAGTCCCAACCCCACATCACATTATTGTCGAGGTCTTTCATCCACTCGGTCAGGTGGTTCAGCGTGTTATTGGCCATGGGGTTACGTCCGTGTATGTGTGGGGTCATGCCAGTGGCTGTTGCGTCCTGCGCCAGCCTGCCGGCCTATAAAAAAAGACCGTCCAGTACGATGAAATCAATAGACGGAAACTGTGTGTAATTCGCCCCGTCATCAAAGCTGACTTCGACCGTGACGATGTTGGTCAGACTCTTTCTTTGCAGACTGTCCAGGAAATCCCTCGGGATGATCACCGGCACCTGCCTGGCATCGTATTCCGCCTCAGTGAGCGGTTCGGCGGCGCCGGTACGTAGCCCGAGCGCTTGTGGCGAACCCGACTGGGACAAGCCAGTAACCTTGATTCGTACCCGTTGCCCGGGTGCCATGTAGGCCCAGGATGCCAGCTCGAGAAGCGCACCTTCCGGTGGCACACAGTCAAGGTAAAGCAGGGTATCGGTAACGCGTGGTCGCATGATCTGGATATATGGCCAAACGGGGCCCAGGCCTCTGACTTCCAGCTTGAAGACTGGCGAAGTGCCTGATTGCAACGGTGAAACGACGCTGTAATAGACGCTCACCCACTTGTCCATATTGGCCGGGACCGCTGTGGACGGGATGATGAACAGGTGCGGGTTGTCTGGCGAAGGATCGGCGATAAAGCTGCCCGTGCCTGTATTGCCCTCCCAGTGCATCTGTATCGTGTAGTCGTCGCCGATGAACACATCTTTCGGTATGCGAATTTTCACCCCGCTCAGCAGCAACGAGGCATAGATATAGCCCACTACTCCCCATTCTTCAGCGCTCTCGATCTGGGCGTCGTCGATAACGGGCACAGGAAGATCGAGCGGACGGCTCAGCGTTACCTTGAGCGGCAACGAGCTGGCGGCATGGCCCGGTCGCGCATACTGATACATCAGCTCGATGTTCTTGCCGTTATTGGCAGAAAGCCAGGCCTTCGCCAGCGAGAACTGCAGCACGCCACTGTCGATATTGGATATGTCGGCCCTCAGGGTCTGCACCAGCTGATTGCCGCTGGAGATGTAAACCACGACATCGTCATTGATCTGCATGCCGAAAGGATCGATCAGCAGGGTGATGCCGCCAGGGAAGGCTTCCGGGTCCAGTGAGCCGCCGCTGAAATCCTTGATCTTCAAGGCCGGCAATAACGCCAAGGAGGGTATGACCATGGCCAGCGACTGGGTGACCGAAACCGTTGTCAATGCGGGATCGCCGTACTCGATGAGGTAGCTCATCAGCGCGAAGCCACCCGTTTCAATTGGCACCAGTTCGTTAGTCGGTATCGACCACTGCAAAGGCTGGCCCACCTCTTCCAGCGCCAATACCCGGGACAGGATAACAGGGAGCGCGAAACTGCCGTCACTGTAATAAAGATCCAGTGTGAGGGTCACTCTGTCGCCCTCGCGCATGGCCAGATACGACGGCGTCACGATCGACAGCTCAGAAAGATCCCACAGCAGGCCGGGGTCAAGCTTCAGATCGTGAGACTCCTTGCATTGCGGCACCCCCAGCCCGGCGGCGGCTGACGGACGTTTGCCGACATAGAAGAACAGGCGCTGGGATTCCTCGATGCTGCCTTCGACTACATACGAGTAAAACACCCAGCCCTGGTCAAGCCTCATCAGCAACGGGTTAGTGATCATCAGCAGCATACCTTCAGGCTGCAGCCCCGCGACCTCGATCAAATCGTTGACGTAGTCGTCCACTTCGCCCAGGGCGCCGCAACCTCGCCAGTTGGGCATGAACCGATCGCCGTTCTTGATCCCTGGGTAGTCGATCCAGGTGGTCAGGTCGGCACTGCCCAACTGATCCAGATCGAGGTAGTTCCCGGGCTGCTGCAAGTCAGGCACCTTGGGGGCGGGGAAATTCAGCGCCATGAGTGAGACTCCTTTCTCGTTTCCGCTGAAATGGGTAGGTCGCAAGGGTTGACCCTGCAAGTGCGGATAGGACTTTTTTTACGCCGATGCCCATCGGTTGCCCACTAGCACTACTGCTAGGTTGTTGCCCGGGTAAGGACTGTTAGGGTTAGGCAAGACTTCCAGCCACACGGACGCCTCAGGGCGTTCAGGCTTGGGGGTCGTCAATGACCAGAGCGCAAGGACTGCACAATCGTCAGACACCGCTGCGCTTGGCACGCATCAATCAGCGAGGTCCGCTCCATGGCTGCTTCCACTTCCGTGCACTCCAACGCGCTCAATTTCATGAGTTGTCTGAAAAGCGGCGTCGACCCACGCACCGGGCTTTACAACATATCGATCAGCATGCCCGATCTGCAGAGCAATGACCTGCGCGGGCCAGGGTTCCGACTCGACCTGTCCTACAATCAGCTCAATACGCTGGACAGCGGCTACGGCCTGGGCTGGAACCTGCAGTTGTCGCAGTACGACCCTGCCACCCAGATCCTGTCCCTGAGCACAGGCGAGACCTTCCGGGTCGACGGCACCGGCAGCAACGGTCTACTGACGATGACCGAGAAGAAAATTGACACCTTCCACTTCTACAAACAGGACGATACGTCTTACCGGGTGGTGCACAAATCAGGTCTGATGGAAATCCTCAAGCTGCACAGCAGCGGTAATAAAAAAATGGCCTGGGCGGTAAAGATCATCGCCCCGTCGGGACACAGCATCGCGCTCGAGCACACGGTGTTCAACAGCAGCACCTACAGACTTGCTTCGATCACTGACGACCTGGGTCAGACGCTGTTGGCAATTGCACGCAGCAGTACATCCGTCGAGCTGAAACTGCATCCGTACGCGGGCACTGGCGGTACTCCACTGGCGCGCTTTTTGATGACCCTCACCGGCACAAAACACGTAACGTGCATCACCCTGCCCACCGAGAACAATGCGTCGTGGCGCTTCGAATATGCCCTGAAGAACGGCAATCAGTTATGCATCAACCATGTAGAGACGCCCTCTGGAAGCAGCGAAGAAATTTACTATCAGGATGAAGGCCATGCGTTTCCATCCAGCGCCGCTCGCCAGCCCATACCCAGAGTGACAAGACACATCACCGATCCCGGCCTCAGTCAGGCAAAGGTCGATGTGCGATATACCTACAAGGACGGCCAGCAACGCTCACGAAATTTTCTCGGTGCCGGGTTGCCCATCGCCTGGAAAGACGACGGCCTGGACAACCTCTATAAATATCTGCAGGAGTACAACTATGTCTGTACCGAAAGCCTGTGGGTCGACAACAAGGCCGTGCGCAGCATAGAGCGCACCTTCAACCGCTTTCACTTGCAGACCCGCGAAGTCACCACCCAGAACAAAAACCAGCAAACGGTCACCACCGCCTACAACATCCTGGAGGACGTGCATTACTCCAGACAGCCCGACGATTGTCAGCTACCCAGCGAAGTCACCACCCGTTGGCAACGGCTGGACGAGCCTGAGCGCACGCGCACAGAAACCGTCACCAATACCTATGACCGTTACGGCAATCCGCTGGTGCATACACGCGCCGACGGGATCCAAGAAGTCAGCAGTTGGTACCCGGCCGCCGGTGGCGACGGTTGCCCGGCCGATGCGGAAGGGTTTGTCTCACGACTGAAAGAAAAAGTGGTCAAACCCGCCCTGTCGTCGCAGCCAGGGGCCCCTACCCTGTCCAAACGTTATCGCTACAGCGCGCTGCCTGCACTGACCGGCAGCGAGTTACCCGACTGGATCGTGCCGGAAACCGAAACACTGCTGCAGCTTGAAAGCGATGGAACCTCTGTGGAGTTGCAAAAGATCCTGCTGGAGCACATCAACCAGCCGGACGCGCCTTTCCAGCATGGTCGAACCGGGAAAAATATCGAGTCCCTGAATGGAAAGGACACCGTTACCGTCTACGAGTACAGCCACGCCAGCATCAGTCACAGCAACAGCAGCAACCGCAAGAACAAGGGTAAGGGCAACAACAAGGACAACAGCGAACACTTGCAGGTCCCGGTACAGCTGATAGAGATCACCACTATCGGCTTCGACAATGCCCGCATAAGCAAGCAGCAACAGCAGTCGTTGTTGACCGGCCAGGTGCTGATGACCCTGGAAGAAGGCGTGGAGATCCGCTATGCCTATGACGCGCTCAACCGGCTTACCAAGGAAACGATCGCACCGAATTCAAGTGCTGGCTATGAAGCCAGTCGCGAGTACGAGTACACCCTGTGTTCCGCTCCGGGACAGCATGCAGAACAAGTGCTGACCGACGCCCGCAAGGTCAGGACTCGCTCTGTCATGGATGGCCTGGGCCGGGCAATACTCGAGGAACGGGACCACATCGACAGCAATGATCTGAAAGCGATGCGCATGATCCATACAGCGCAATACAACGCCTGGAACAATGTGCAATACGAAATGGATTACGACTGGTTCGACAACCAGCAACGGTTCACCACGCAAAGTACCTACACCTACGACGACTGGAACCGCCAGTCTGTCATTACCTCGGATCACGGCGTACAGACCCACCAGTACTACGACCCCATCGGCAGTGAAGAACATAACGGTCCGGTCCAGAAGACGTGGGTGCAAAGCAGTGACGCAGAACCTCTGATCAGTGGTCGTAGCGAGACCTGGCTGAACATGTTCGGCAAACCGGACAAGATCAAGAGCCAGAACGCAGCAGGAGAAGATCTGGGCTCACAAACCTTTCTCTACGACGGAATGGGGCGCTGCACGCAGCAGACTGACGAGTCAGACGACACAACCCTGTTCAGCTATGACGCCTGGTCGCGCATGGTCAGAACACGCTTGCCGGATAGCAGCGAGGCACATCGTGAATATGAACCGTTCAGCACCACCGAGCTGCCGACCAGCCTGAGCGTGATTCATCGGGACGGTATTACCAAAACCCTGACAGGCGAACAGAAGTTCGACGGGCTGGGCCGTCTGACACGGACTCAGGCAGGGCAACGTGTGGAGCACTACAAGTACGAGGATGGTCAAATGCAGGTCAAAACCCGCACGACGGCCATGGGTGATGCCATCAGCTACACCTACAAGCGGGAGCTCACCGACCAGATCGTCTCCAGAACTGCACCGGATGACGCTGCCCGTTTCGACTATGACAACGTCAGTGCCCGCCTGGTCTCTGCCACTAATCAGCAGGGCAAGCGCGCTTACGCTTATGACGCGCATAACCAGCTGACCAAAGAGACCTGGGAAGATCTGCAAGGCCGGACCTGGCAAACCCTGCATCGGACATCCTTGCAGGGCCGTACGATGTATCGCACCGATGTCGAACAAAAAGAGGTCAAAAATCCGGTTAAAGACGTAGTCAAGGGCCGGGTTAGAGGCGGCGTCAAAAACAGTGTCAAAGGCGTGGAAACGACTTACCGGTATGACACGTTCGGCCGACTCGAAAGTGCCGCTCAGGGCAACGTGGAGGTGACCACCCGGTATGACACACTGGGTCAGCCCTGCGAGATGACAACCCATGACATCGTCGCCGGGACCCGCCTGATAAACCGTATGGAATATGACGACCAAGGGCAGGAAGTGCTCAGGACGCAGATTGCCGACAATCACCCTGTACGTACGCTGGAACAGCAATGGCAACCGGACGGGCTCATGCGAAGCCGCCACTTGCGGGAAGCGGGCAACACGCTGCTGCTGGAAGAGTTCAGGTATGACACCCGAGCCCGGCTGACCGGCATCACCTATTCAGGCAGTAAGTTGCCAGTGCACGCTTCCGACAAGGCGATGCTCAGCCAGACGTTCACCTTCGACGAGCTGGACAACATGACCCTGAGCTATACCAAATTTGCCGACGGCAACACTGAAACAGCCACTTTCCGCTATGGCAAAGAGGGTGACCCCGACTCCGAGGACCGATGCCAGTTACTGGGCATCACCTACAGGCCTCCACGGGACACGCCGGACCCGACGTTCAGCTATGACGCCAACGGCAATCAGTGCACTGACGAGCATGGCAACCAGTTGCACTACGACAGCCAGAGCCGCCTTCTTCGGGTGGCAAAACCGGCGGGTGAGCCCATCAACACCTACACGTACGACGGCCATAATCATCTGGCCACCACCCGCAATGGCAGTGACAGCGAAATACTGCGTTTTTATCAGGGCCAGCAGTTGAGCAGCACGGTGCAGGACGACCGACGTACTCAGTTTCTGCACATTGACGAGCAACCCATAGGCCAGCAGATCATCGGAGAACCTGCCAAAACCCTGCTGTTGCTGACGGATGCGAACCAGAGCGTTCTCGGTGAGTTCCAGCAGGACATGTTGCGAACGGCTGTCTACAGCGCCTACGGAGAACGCCACAGCGATGACGTGCTGCTCAGCGTTGCCGGGTTCAACGGCGAGGTGTGCGAAACAGATACGGGCTGGTACCTGCTGGGCAACGGCTACAGAGCCTACAACCCGGGCATGATGCGTTTTCACAGCCCTGACTCCTTGAGCCCCTTTGGTGCAGGCGGGGTCAACCCCTATACCTATTGCCTGGGCAATCCCATTGCCTGGCGCGACCCCACCGGGCATGACGCCAGCTCCCAGAGTGGCAGGCTGCGACGACCCGATGAGGATGAGATACCTGCAGAGATGTCGGGGGGTATTGGAATGATGACCTGGGTCATGCTTGCGGTTGGCGTAGCGTTCACGGCAGCAGGTGCCTACGCGACATATGCATCGTTTGGATTGGCCGCGCCCGCCTCGGTTCCTGTAACGGTCCTGGGTATCACGATGACCTCACAGGCGGCGGCCTACGTCGCAACCGGGGTGCTGGCGGCAGGGACCGTTCTGGGTGCTGCATCAACGGCTGCCACTGCTTATGGTGCGGCGAAAGGAGACGACACAGCCCTTCGGATAGGGGAATACGTCGGCTACGCCGCGATACCTTTGGACGTCGGTGGGATGCTATTGAAAAGTGCGGTTAAAAGCGCGCTCAAGGCTACGACCAAGGCTTTAGACCAAGGAAGTAAGATATTGAGGAGATCACTTGACGATTTGCAGGCCGCGCCTGGAATAGCTGCGCGACGTGGGTCTGCCCCAGCGAATTTGGCCGTACCCGGATTGGTTAGGGATGGGGAGATTCCAAGAGCGTCCATCTTGAGGGGTGTGCCACCTCAACCGAACCCGCGGCCGACGAAAGGGCCTAACGCCAGGGTCAACCAGCAATCGGCAACTAATACAGCAGCATCCAGTGGCCCTTCATGGCTTCTACAGCGAACGGCTTTTCTTAAACCGATTCCCGGCTTAGGGCCAGACGTATTCCAGGTTATACGCGATATTCGCATGTACTAAAGCTGAACTTCCCGCCGCTGACAAAAAACTCGTGACTGTCGGCGGCATTTCAGTCATCGCCTCTAATTCTATACCGTTACATTTGCCCTTCGGGTTCTCTGCCCGAACAAAAAATCACAGCCCCATGAAAAACCCGGAACAACATAAAACTCAAGATTTTAAATGTATGACACTAGTTTAGGAAATATCCTACACCTCCCGCCATTAAACAAAGTGCTTCAGAGACTTTGCAACTAACGCTCCTGCTGTAAACTCCCGCCCCGTCATGACACACAACACAAACCGTCTACCAAGACACCATTAATAGTTACATTTTTAGTCCTGCAACTTTAATACTTATAAGGTTTTAATCGTGAACAAAATGCTATCCGTATTGGGCCTTGCTCTGGCGACTACACTGACCGGCACTGTCGCATCCGCCAACCCCGGCCCCGGCACCATCCGTTTCGAAGGCAAGATCACCGCCACCACCTGCCCTATCGAAGTGGTCAATCCGGGCGATGGCTCTATCGGCAACGTGGTGAACATGGGCTCTATCGAAGCCAACCGTTTCACCGGCATCGGTGACGAACTGTCTGGCAAGAGCTTTGCCCTGCGCGTCAATGACGACGGTAGTTGCGGTCTTACGTCTGGCGGCGCCGCGAACACTGCCAAAGTCACCTTCATCGGCGCCCCTGACAGCAGCGGCGACTACTTCGGCGTCACCCCTACTGTCGACGGGGCAAAGGGCGTTGCGATCGTGATCAAGGACCAGACCGGTACCTCCATCAAACCAGGCGACGCCTCGGCGCCTTATCCACTGGTCGAGGGGGGTGTCACCGACATGGTGTTCAACGCCTACTACCGTTCGACACTGGCTACCGTTCAACCCGGTGCTGCTTCGGCGGATGTCCAGTTTGTTGTCGCGATCAACTGATACATCGACCCACTCGCTCACTGTGTAAGGATCAATAGTCTTTTCACGTGAAGCATCTTCACTACGTTCAGGTCCGTTCGGATCTGAACGTACAAGGTAACTTTCCATGATTTGCCAACAGGCTTTTAAAAGACCTGCCCTCGCGGGGTGCATGATGTTATTCATATGCGCAGCTTATATACCCGCCAGCCAGGCAGCACTGACCGTCAACGCAACGCGTATAGTGTTCGACGGCGACAAGCGCAGTACGTCGGTGGTCATATCCAATCCTAGTGATCGCCCGTTCGCGGTGCAGACCTGGGTAAATACGGAGGCAGACGACACTGTCACCGTCGTTCCATTCGCACCTTCGCCGCCACTTTTCCGCCTTAATCCGGGCAAGGAACAACAGGTACAGATCAATGGCCTGCCCCACGACCTGCCCTCTGATCGTGAGTCATTGTTCTACTTTAACGTGCAGGAAATACCTCAAGCCGACTCTTCGCAAGGCAATGTACTGAATATTGCCCTGCGTACCCGTATCAAACTGTTTTATCGCCCGGTTCTGCTGACTGACAACCCCATTGCCCGCCTCAAGGACCTGCAATGGTCGGTCCGGCAGATTGCCGGCAAGGCAGAGCTGACCGCCATGAATCCGACGCCCTTTCATGTGTCGTTCATTCGCCTCGACGTCTCCGGCGGTGGCAGGACTGAAAAGGTCAGTGAAGTCGCCATGCTTGGCCCGTTCAGCTCTCGCCATTACACGCTCAACGAAACGAAAGCGGTACCGGGCCTGCAGGTGGTGTTTGCCGCGATCAACGATTACGGCGGCTACAGCCAGCCGCAGACAGCTACGGCCACGCTGACTGACTGAAACAGCGCTGGCACGCTTCATCCCCAGGACATTGAACATGACCCTATTACCCGATTCCGGGTTCATACCGGTGCGCCTGCGTTTTATGCAGGTGCTGATTGTGTGCGGCAGCGTGACCGTTCCGCTGGAACTGACCAAGGCGGCAACCCCTGTCAATTTCCAGTCCGGCTTCCTGCGTCAGGGCCAGGACTATGACAGTGCGGCCGCGGCCAGCGTGCTGAACCAGTTGTCAGTTGTCGAGAGCCTCGGGCCAGGCGACCATTGGGTAGAAATCCACGTCAATATGCGCTATTTCGGCCAACGGCAAATCCGTTTCGATGCCGACCCGCAAGGCAACGGCCTGCTGCCCTGCCTGTCGTCGGAATTGCTGGAGCAGATCGGCGTACGCCTCGACAGTCTGGCCGACCCGGCCTCGTTGCAAGTCGCCTGTGTCGCGTTGGGGCAATTGATTCCGGACTCCAGGGTCGTACTCGACGGCGGCAAACTGCAACTGTCGATCTCGATACCGCAGATCGCCATGCGCCGCGATGCCAACGGTCGAGTGGACCCGGCGCTTTGGGATTACGGCATCAACGCCGCCTTCATCAATTACCAGACCTCGGCGCAACAGACGACCCACAGGGAGACAGGCACCAGCAGCAGCGCAGACCTGTACCTAAACACCGGTATCAACCTGGGATCATGGCGATTGCGCAGCAATCAAAGCGTGCGCCAGGATGCACAGGGACATCGCGAATGGACCAGAGCCTACGCTCATGCACAGCGAGACCTGCCCGGCACGCACGCTAACCTGACCCTGGGTGAAACCTACACCGGCGGCGATGTCTTCCGGAGCGTGCCGATCAAGGGCGGGTTGATCAAAACCGATCAGGAGATGCTCCCCGATTCCCTGCAGGGTTACGCACCGGTGATTCGTGGCGTGGCGCAAAGCAGGGCCAAACTCGAAGTGCTGCAGAACGGATACCCGATCTACTCCACGTATGTCAGTGCGGGCCCCTATGAAATAGATGACCTGAACACGGCGGGCAGCGGCGAACTGGAGATCGTGCTGACCGAGGCCGATGGTCAGGTCCGGCGCTTTACCCAACCTTACTCGACTATCAGCAACCTGTTGCGCGAAGGCGTCTGGAAATACAGCACAGCCCTGGGCCGCTTCAACGGCGCCTACGCCACCGAGCATCCCTGGCTGTGGCAAGGCACGCTGGCGGTTGGAACAGGCTGGAACTCGACCCTTTATGGCGGACTGATGACCAGCGACTTCTACCACGCCGCTGCAATGGGCGTGTCGCGGGACATGGGCCTGCTGGGGGCGATGGCGTTCGATGTGACCCGGTCACGCGCCAATATCGATCAAACCGGTCGGTCCAGCGTGCAGGGCATGAGTTACGCCATCAAGTATGGCAAGGCGTTCACTACCCATACCAATCTGCGCTTCGCAGGTTATCGCTACTCCACCGAAGGCTATCGGGATTTCGACGAAGCCGTCAGTCAGCGCAGCAACGACGCTACGTTCACAGGCAGCCGCCGAAGCCGCCTGGAAGCTTCGGTTCATCAAAGAATCGGCGCACGCAGCAGCGTAGGTCTGACGCTGTCGCAACAGGATTACTGGGGCCGCGATATCGAGCAGCGGCAATTTCAACTCAACGTCAACACCCATCGTGCCGGGATCACCTACAACTTCTACGCCTCACAGTCACTGAGCGTAGACAGTAGCCGCGGCAACGACCGGCAGTTCGGCCTGAGTATCTCGATGCCTCTCGACACCGGCCATTCGAGTAATGCCACACTCGACCTGCAGAGCAGCGCCAATCGCCACAGTCAACGGGGCAGCCTGAGCGGCAGCTTCTATGAAAACCGCGTCAATTATCACGCCAGTCTTAGCAACGATGACGGCAAACAGCAAAGTGCAGGCCTTGCGGCAGGCTATCAGGCGCCCTTCGCCAGCCTCGGCGCCGGCGTGACCCAGGGCAATGATTATCGAAGTGCATCAGTCAACGTCAGTGGCGCCTTGTTGCTGCATGCGGACGGCATCGAGTTCGGCCCGAATCTGGGCGACACCATCGCCCTGATCGAAGTACCCGATACACCCGGCGTTGGCATACAGAACGCTACCGGTGTCAGGAGCAATAGTCGCGGCTACGCATTGATGCCCTATCTGCGCCCCTACCGCTATAACCCGATCACCTTGCAAACCGACCGACTGGGGCCCGAGGTGGAAATCGATAACGCCAGTACTCAAGTGGTACCTGCCAGGGGGGCCGTGATCAAGACCACCTTCGCTGCGCGCAAGGTGACGCGCCTGGTCATCAATGCAGCCACTGACAGTGGCAAGCCGCTGCCATTCGGCGCCCAGGTCAGCGATGCGCAGGGCAACATCCTGGGCATCGCAGGGCAAGGCGGGCAGATTTTGCTGTCTACCGGCATGCAGGCCCAAACCCTCGATGTCCGCTGGGGTGAGAAAAGCGACCCTCAGTGTCGTCTGCACATAGACCCCGCGGGCATGCCTCTGGCCAAGGGTTACCGAATGCAAGACATGACGTGTACCCAGTGACATCAGATCTGAGCCGTCCGCGACATTGTTATTTCAGGAATCACCCCATGAACACTGCATTGAATGCCCTGCTCCCCAGTCTGATCCTTTTGGGGACCAGCTATAGTGCTGCGGCTTACTCCGAAGAACCGGATGACACACCGAGCAACGATTGTTATTGGGTTTCCTCACCGGGAATAAAGGATTACCGGCGCGACATCGGCACGCTCTACGTCCCCAAAGACGCCGCAGTGGGTACCTTTATCGGCAGCATCGATATGCTTAACGCCACACCAGACCAGGCAGGTCTGGAGGCGGCCTGCAAAAATGACGGCACGGCGCTTCTGGAATTCAACGCTACGGCAACGGCTCCGATCTTTCCGGGCACGGTGGACCCTATAAACGGGGAAGACCTCACAGGCAAGATACTGCAAACCAATATTCCGGGCGTCGGGGTGCGGGTAAGACTGGAGTTTCCGTATGACAGGAACTGCCCCAATTGCTTCACGCCTGTAGGTGGCAGCGCCTCCGTTCCGTTCATCGGCCTCAACGACCACGAGAAAATGCTCACGAGCCTGCGTTTTCTTCATCTGAACAACTATGTCACGCTGGTCAAGACCGGACCGATTCCCTCCGGACCCAATGTGCTCAATGGCAGTGAACTGTTCTCCGGAAGCGTGACAACGCTTGGCAGGATCATGAAGTTCGGGCTAACCGGCACAATACTTCAGGCACAGTGCAGCGTCGGTGCAGATCCGGTCAGTGCCGACACGGTGCAGTTGGGTGAGTGGGACAGCGCTGACTTCACCGGTCCCGGTTTCACCACACCTGCGGTGCCATTCAGTATTGCGTTGAGCAACTGCGAGACCTATACGGGTGACGGCTTCGTGGCAACGGCGCATATCCAGCTCGATGGTGTCGAAGGCTCGGTCCCCGAGGGCCCTGTCGGCAGCGGGGTTTTCACCCTGACCAGCGATTCGGACGCCAAGGGCATGGGGATTCAGGTTCTCAAAGGTGATGGAGTCACGCCCATGGAGTTGCAGACCGAAGTGCCAATCATGGCGATCACACCCGGTAACGTTGTGCTGAACTTCTACGCCCGCTTCTATCAGACACAGGCCAGCAGCGCGATCCGGCCGGGCAAGGCCAAAGGAGCCCTCAGCTTCACGATGACCTACAAGTAGCAATGCATCATGGACTGCCAACTGGCGGTCCATGACCTCCTCCTCAGGGGTACAACGTTGGTCTGAGCGAAGGAAAAGACTGCCAGGAGAGCGTCTGGTCGAAACTCACACGCACCCGGACATCGAGCTGAGTGCCTATATTAAATGCCTTCAAATCCGTTTTGCTGATAACACCGGCGTCGATTTTATCGTCCACCCGCGGCACCGGGTATTCATCCAGAACGTTAACGATCAACAATTGATTATCAGCACTGCTGACACCATGCACCTCGATGGTGAGGAACTGGTCAGTGCCCATGAATGACCAACTGTCGAGCGTGAACCGTGCGTAGCCTCCCTCTGCAATGTCCTGCAGGCTCAGACGCCCCCCGGAGACTTTGTCACACTGCACCACCGGAAAGCCTGTCATGACCATGATACTCAGCGTATGCAGGTCCGAAAGATAAGGCGGGGCGGCGCTTTTTTCGAATACCTCATAATAAACGGGGATCGACTTGCCGAAATGCTGGGCAATCTGTGTGGAAGGAATGTTGAACAGTCTCGAGTCTGCTACCTCCGTAAGAAAGGCCCCCACACTGCCGGGCTCGGCCCATTGGACGCGGACGGTGTCACCGGGAGCAATCACGGCACTCTCAGGTATCGATACCACGGCGCCCTGATAGGCATCCAACGGATCGAGCGTACTGGCGCTTGCCGAGCCTGACGCCTTCTGAACCCGCGGGGGTGGCAGCACACGCGGTACTGGCTGAGCACGCACCAGCAGCGAAACAGCCAGCGCACGGGGCCCGGCATTCCCCGAGCGATCCTTCAACCTGTAGGACACATAACGAATGCCATCGCCACTCTCGAGAACCATTTGCTTGTCGAAGCCAATATTGATCGTGCTACCGATGTCGGACGCTTCAAGCGTCAGGGTTCCGGTGTGCTCCGAGCCCGTCATCGTACTGCTCCAGTACCAGATAATGAGATCCCCGGCGCTCGGCGAAAAATACGCGGGCACTTCGGCCAGCACGGTGTTGCCATGAGAGTCCAGCCAGGCCGAGGTAAGACCATCCCTGATGATTTCTTCCGGAAAAATCAGCGCCCCTTCGTCTGCGAATACCGGTGCCGTTTTATCAATGACAAAGGCCAGTGTTTCGGATTCGGTCTGCACCTGATTGGCGGTCTCGACGCTATAACGGAGTCGATGCTGGCCTTCGCCCAGGTATTGCTGCGCGATCATGATGAACAGATCGACAGGCTGTACAGGTTTGGTCCAGACCTTCTCCTCCAGCAGCAGGTCATTCCAGTACACGCGCAGATACTCAGGGTCGCCCGGAGTGGGCTCGGAGTTTTGCCACATGGGAAAATCGACCCGCAACGGCACGAGCCAAGCACTGCTGGGAAGCAGATTGGGTTCACCGCCGGGTATGTCAGGCAGGAGTTCGGCGATCACAGGCGGCGCAAGCAGCATGCTCTTGCGTCTTGAAGCCGGCCAGAAGAGGACTCTGATCCGTTCGATCCACTTTGAAATGACAGACATGAGCCAGGCCTCCAGTAGGAGAAAGCGGTGGCCGACCCGTTTGCCGACCGCCATGCCCGTCAGTTAACACCCTGTTTTTTTTTGCGGATACTGGCACAAGTGATAGGACCGTTGGCGCATCAGCGCCATCGATCAAGCATCAGCCCCCCGCTTCGCTGTCGCTACCAACTGTAACGCAAGCCTGCACCGGCGCCCCACGGCTGCTCGATGGCATCGCCATTGCTGTAATCGAAATCAGCATGCAACTGCAGGTTGTCAGACAGTGACACCGAAACGCCCGCCCCCAACTCGCCACGGGAACCGGAGAGGTCGTTATTGAAGACGTTGTCGTTGACCTTGACCTCGTTCCGGTTGACGAATTCGTGAGCCACGGCAACCCGCACGTAAGGTTGCAGCGTACGTCCCTGGCCCAGATCGAAACTGCGCCCCGCCGTCGTACCGACCTTGCCGAGCAGCGACCGGCTGCGGTCACCCTCAGCGCGCATACCGTTGTCCAGTGCGTAGTCCTTGCCCTGAACGACCAGGCCCGCCAATTGGGTGTAGGGTTCGAGAAAATAACCGTTGTTCAGTTTGATGAGCCGACCCAGTTCCAGCGACGCGCCAACCCCCAGATTGTCGTAGTTGCCGCGCGTGCGGGAACCATCGCTGAGATTGACTCTGGCCTTGTTTTTGAACTGATTGAGTTTGATCACGCCATCGACGTAGTAGCCGCTCTCGCTGTCCAGCCAGGTGCTGTAAGCGCCCAGCGAGTAGCTGTCGACCTTGCCACTGGCACCGTGATCCAGGCTGAGGTCGGACGAGCTCTGCCCGATCATCACACCCGCCAGCCATTGTCCCGACCCCACAGGCAGCTTGCCATCTGCGCCGAGAGCAACACCGTTCTGAACCTGCCGATATCCGAAGCCCGAGGCGTCGGCCACGTTGAATTTGTTGCCGTAGGTCCGTATCCAGCCGCCGGAACGGGCCTCGTCCATGCGCAACTCGCCCATGCGCGAACGCAACGTGCTCAACTCCCCATACCAGACAGTCGGCGCCGTGTTGAACAACGCCATGACAGTCTGTGCACCCGGGCTGATGGTCCGGGTGGCGGTATCCAGATACCAGTCGTTATCGCCCTGTTTGATCAGGTCATAGGACCAGGCGCCCAGGTCCACTGCGCCGCCTGAGAGCGAAAAGCTGGCATCGCCGGCTGCCGCATGCACGACGTGCAAGCTGGTATCGCTGAGCGGATCAACCCCCGTGCTACCGATAAGCAAGGTATGACTGCCGGTCGCACTGCCCGTGATGTCAAGAAAGTCAGTGGTCTTGCCACCGAAATCCACGTCCATCATGAACGTACCATTCCCTGACAGGCTGGCGAGCGACAAGGTGTAAAACGAGCACGCGTCGCCAAACCTGACCGATCCGCCGTCCATGGACAATTCATTCACCTGACCATTCTCGACCATCACCCACTGGCCCTGGCTACTGAGCGACAGGCTGGATACGTTCTCCAGGCGTCCGGTCAGGGTCGCGTTATTTTGCAGTGACAGGCTGGCGGTACTGCCCTCACCCGCCGATACATCGCCCTGCAGATGGCTGTTGTCCACGGTCATCTGCGCCGTTGAGCCGTTGATCAACTCCAGTATCTTGCCATTGCCGCCGGTCAGCGTAGAACCATTGTTGACCTGGATATCGGCAGTCGCGGGCGCACCGGTGGGCGTTCCGACGATCAGCGCCGACCCGGTGATACCTTCGACCCGGGTTCCCTCAAGGACCAACAAATTGCTTGAGGGTACGGCCGGGTCAGCGCGCAAGCGCACGCCATATTGCTGCCCGGTGAGGGTACTGCCGGACGCCTTCACCGTGGAGTCAAACATCTCCATGCCTCTGCCATTGGTGCCGGTGGCCGTCACCGAAGTACTTTCCAGGGTCAGGTTGCTGAGCGAGCCAGCATTTATCCCGCGATTCGTGGCAGTGATCGTGCTGCCGATGACGGTGGCAGTGGAACCGACCAGTCGTGCACTTTCATTGCCCATCCCCAGGCCATCCGCACCACCTGTCAGGGCGCTGCCGACAATCAACGCATCTGCCCCGGTCAACGAGACGGCTGAAGAGCTGGTGCCTGCACTGACCTGACTGCCAGTGAGCGTCAGCTGCGCCCCGGTGATCGTGGATATTTGCAGGGTTGTCGCGCCGTTGGCCGTCAGATTTCCGGTGCTGACAACCCGATAGCTGTCCAGCGGACCTGTTGCATCAATGGTCTGCGGCGTGTTGACAAGGATTTGCGCAAAGGCATGACTGCCAGGCAGCAAGGGAGAGAGAAAAATAACGGTTTTCAATGTCCATGAAAGCGGACGCAGCACGAATGGAGCATTCATGACGATGCATTACCTTGAGGTAAACCTGGTTGAACCCCGTGAAGACTGCCCGAAAGCGGTCTCGGGAGAGAGGCCGAAAGACTACGGGGATCCAACCGAATGCTCTGTAGGACGTTTCCTAGGTAAACGTAGGGAGGTTCTGACAGCAGAAGATCGTCGGGGAAAATACCAATAAGCGTAGGTGACATGACCCGGTACGCGCCGGCCTTCCTAAACCGTTTGGGAGCAACCTGAGCCTGCTTATACCCCACAGGGTGCCTGCCGCCTGCCGCAGGCACCCTGAACCGGCGACCTTCCTTACTTTTTCTTCGGTTTACGTGACTTGAACACGATAGGACACGCCCCAACTGCGTCGTACATCCCTACCCGGGCGGTGGTTTCCAACGAGGTAATGGTTTCGGTTGCGCCGCTCATGATGAAGGAGTACTTGATCCTCGCGCTCCCGTTCGGGCTGCCGCTTGCAGGATTATAGACAGGCAGAATGTGTGTCGCGTAGGGCGTGACCAGCCAGGTGAAACCGGTAGCCGGATGGTCGGCTCCCAGCACGATAGCCTCCTCTTTTTCTGTGCCCGGAATAAGAGCGTCGCCTGTAGTTCCTGTAGAGGCGTACCAGTGCAAAGTAACAGTCTCACCGTCCGACAGATATTTCGAAAGATCCGGAACGCGGACCCGTATCCCCGGCTCACCCGTGGCCGGATTTCCGATGCCGTTGGCGAAGAGTGAATCGCAGTTCAGCCAGCCACTTGTACTGGTGCCCTCGAAAAGCGGTGCGTCCGGGGTGATGACAATGGCGCTTACGTTGACCAGAGTCTCTTTCGAGTGCTGGGTGTTTGCTGAACCGGGCGCATGGATGCGGTAATGAACCGGCAAATCAACGCGATTGCCTTCCGCAAAGATATCATCCCAGGGTATTTCAACCTCACGATCGGAACCCGCTGCGTCTGAAGGCAGTACGGTGTAGGTGGCCGATGAAGTGAGCCTTGTGCCCCAGTAGAAATCGATCATTTCACCCGGCTGAAGATTGATATACAGCTTGAAAAGGACCCTGGCAGCCTCGCCTTTATCCGCTGCTGTCAGGACGTTCGCTGAATCGGAAGTCTTGCCACGGACCTCGACCAGCGGCAACGCATCGTTGACTGGATCCGGCCATACAGGATCGGTTATGGGATCAGGTCCGATAGTGGAGAAATTGACATTGACGCTGGTGCTTTTCACTGCGGAAGGGAGAATGCCACGCAGGATTCGATAACTCACATTAGTGGCCTGGTCACCGCCAGTCGCTAAATTGTATTGAGCACGCAGAACCTCACCAGGGACCCTGATCAAAAGCGGAAACTCTGGATAGCTGCCGACTTCCTCGGATCTCAGCATTCCTGCGCCCCAGGTGACTTCGATACGGTCGGTCGGCTTCCAGTTATCGAACGACTTGATCGATACCTGGACCCCGATTCCTGCGTCAGGCAGGTCGATCAAGTTATCATTTTCTGCCAATGGCACGACGGGGTCTTGCAGGTTGTCGGGCAACAGTCCCAGCGCTACGTCTATGCGCTTGTAGTTGGAGAGCGGAGTGCGGTTGGTGGCCTTGTCGATCAGAAAGTAGGCGATGTAGTAGGCATCGTCCCTGGACGCTCCAATGACCGAAACCGGGAATTTCAGCGTATTGTTAGTCGGGCCGGGCAGGTTAACGACATCGACCGGAGGCGGCAGATCTTCGGGTTTTTCGGGCAACGGATTGCCGACGTAATAGAAAGCTACCCTGTGGTCAGGCGCCCAGTCGTAATAGTCAGGCAGCGTGCCGACCAGACCGTCCGGATGTTCATCCAGATACGCCTGGGTCAACTGATCTGTATCCAGAATCATCTGCTCTGGCTCAGAATGCCCGCCCGGCGGCGTGGTATCGACGATCAGGTTGATCGACGGGCTGGTGGTCTGTTGATCATTCGGTTGTCTGATCCGGTAGCGCAAACTGTAAGTACCGTCTGCAGGCTTTTCCAGGCCTTGCATCAAACTGCTCAACGGAATCTGGATCTTCTTGGGAAAGGTGCCAGGAGCCACCGGTGCGGTAATGATATCGCTAAACACCTCTTTAAACGCGTCCGTCTCCGCCTCTGCACCGATGGCCCAATCGATGAAAAAAGTATCGAAGTCGCCCGGATCAGTGACCAGTCCTGCCCACTGAAGCAAGGTGACCTCAAGAAACTCACCGAGCAGGACATCTTTGTTCAGCGTTCCATCGACAGGGTCCACAACGCCCGTCACCTCTGCCAGAGCAAGGTCTGCGTCGAGCTCCGAATCGGGTCCACTGCCCGCCAGCCCATGGGCGATACGCTCTTTTTGATTGTCATCTAAAGCCGTTGTTGTTTTTGAATCGACCATCATCAGCACTCCTTTGCTATCCGATTGCCGCCCCTGTTTATGCAGAAAACGTACGGGCGGATTGATCATGCCCCCAAGGACTGTCGTCCTTTCATCCCGAGCCGCGATGAAACGGCAACAGACCTTGGCTTTCTCGACAAAAACTTGTCTGCCCAGAACCAGCCATCCAGGCCGGTAGCCCGTTCGATTAAACGGCAGTTGCGCGACACTGGATACTGTCATAACTATCAGGGTGAGCTTCGCAGGGCAGGCTCGACAGGCGCTCGTATCAATCTCGATACATTTATGACATGCGCACGACATTCGGTCGCGCCACCCTACCGCCGAGCCTCCCGGCGAAGTAGCATGAGGGGCAGCGTTGATCTTCAACAGCAGCCAGTCCATGGCGGCACAAGCAGGCGACAGACGCATTATGCAAGCACTTCCCGATACCCCCCTGGATGCCACATCGACCGAGCAGCGCTGGAGCGTTCGTGCGCTGATCGTCGATGACGATGTGGCCATTCGCGAGCTGCTCTGCGATTACCTGACGCGCTTCAATATCAACGCTCGTGGCGTCACCGATGGCACGCAGATGCGTCAGGCATTGACCGATGAAACCTTCGATGTCGTGGTGCTGGACCTGATGCTGCCCGGTGAAGACGGGCTGTCACTGTGCCGCTGGCTGCGCAGTACATCGGATATCCCCATTCTGATGCTGACCGCACGCTGTGAACCGACTGACCGGATCATCGGCCTGGAACTGGGTGCCGACGATTACATGGCCAAACCGTTCGAGCCGCGTGAACTGGTCGCGCGCATCCAGACCATTCTGCGCCGGGTCCGCGACGAACGCAGCGATCAGCGCACCACCATTCGCTTTGACGCCTGGCGCCTGAATAGCGTCCTGCGTCAGTTGACCGCCGCCGACGGCCTCGTGGTGCCGCTGTCCAACGCCGAGTTTCGCCTGTTACGTGTGTTTCTCGAACGGCCGCATCGGGTGCTGAGCCGCGAGCAGTTGCTCGATGCTGCCCGAGGCCGCTCGATCGAGGCGTTTGACCGCAGCATCGATTTACTGGTCTCGCGCCTGCGCCAGAAGCTCGGCGATGATCCGAAGAATCCGCAACTGATCAAAACCGTGCGCGGTGAAGGCTATCTGTTCGATGCCAGGGAGCTGGGTTGATCCGCAGATTCGATACACTGTTTGCGCGTCTGTTTGGTGGCGCCCTGCTGGCCATTCTGCTGGCGCACCTGCTGGCCTTCATCTGGTTCACCCAGTACGGCATGCGCCCCCCGCCGCCGCCGTCCAACGAGTTCAACGCCGAACATGGGCAATTCGATCAGCGGCCCATGCACAGACCGCCGATGCTCGGTGGCCCGGTCATCTTGCTGTTTTTCCAGTTCATCACCCTGATCATTGCTGCGTGGTACGGCGCCAAGGCCCTCAGCCGTCCCGTGCAGAGCCTGAGCGAAGCAGCCGAGCGCCTGAGTGAAGACCTCGACAGCCCGCCACTGGAAATCAGCGGTCCGCAGGAAGCCCGACAGGCTGCGCAGACCTTCAATCTGATGCAACGCAAGATCCGCGAACAGATGCAGCAGCGCGGGCGCATGCTGGCTGCGGTATCCCATGACCTGCGCACCCCCCTTTCGCGGCTCAAGCTGCGTGTCGAACAGATCGAAGAGCCCAGGCTGCATGGCCAGATGACTCAGGACCTCAATGACATGATCAGCATGCTCGACGCCACGCTCGCCTACCTCAATGAACACCGACGCAGCGAAGGCCTGCAGCAGTTCGACCTGCAGGCACTGATCGAGTCGCAGGCCGAGAATGCCCAGGACAATGGCGACGACGTACAGTACGAAGGCCAGTGCAAACCGCTGAAGACGCAGCCGATGGCACTGCGCTCGTGCCTGCAGAATCTGGTCGACAACGCTCTGCGTTATGCCGGCAGCGTACACATCGTGATCGAGGACAGCAGCGAGCGGGTGCGCATCTCCGTGGTCGATCACGGGCCTGGCATTGCACCTGAGTTTCACGAAGCCGTGTTCGAGCCGTTCTACCGACTGGAAGGTTCTCGCAACCGCAACTCCGGCGGTATAGGCATGGGCATGAGCATTGCGCGGGAAGCGGCGCGGCGTATCGGCGGCGAGCTGTCGCTCGCGCAAACGCCAGGCGGCGGCCTGACGGCGATACTGGACCTGCCACGACTGTGACGCACTCTGTAACGCTCCGCGTACAAAGCCTACATCCCCTCGACAACTGACGCCCCGAGTCTGCAAAAGCCGGTACACCGTTACCGGGTACATTCATCTCAGGGGAGTGAGACCAATGATCAGTGGGATAAGCAGCAGTTTCTCCAGCTACACCAGTTCGACCAGTGCAACCTCCAGCACCAGCAACAAGAAGTTTCAGGAAGAGCTGCTGGCCAAGCTGGACACCGATGGCGACGGCAGCATTGGCAAGAACGAGCTGAGCTCGGCCCTGTCGTCGAACAGCAAGGATGGCATCACTGTGAGCCTGAGCAAGGCATTCAGCGATCTGGACAGCAACGACGATGACAGCCTCGATGCCGACGAACTGGCCGCGATGACACCACCTCCGCCGCCGCCCATGCAGTCGGTCGATGAACAGGCAGAAGATCTGCTCGGCGTGCTGGACAGCGATGGCGATGGCGCCATTAGCAGCGACGAGCTGACCACCGGCCTGAGCAATGCGGGCAGTACGGCGAACAGCAGCCAGGTGTTCGATGCACTGGACACTGACGAGGACGGCACAGTCAGCCTTGAGGAGCTGGTCGCCGGTATGCAACCGCAACAGCCTCCTGCCGGTATGCCGCCTGCGCAGATGAGCACCTCCGGCAGTACTGACAGCGCCAGCCTGTTCAGTGCGCTGGACAGCGATAGCAACGACAGTATCAGCGCCTCCGAGTTGTCTGCCGCGTTGAAACAGAGTGACAGCACCATTGATCAGGGCAACACCAACCAGATTGCGACTCAGGCCTTGAACAAGATGATCGCCGCACTCAGCGAAAAATATGACACCCAGAGCAGCAAGCCGGTCGGCAAGTACCTGGATACCGCTGCGTAAAGCGAGGCTCCGCCGCCCGTCATGGCGCGGCGGAAACTTTCGCCGTCAGCGGCTGCGGGCACGCTCGCTGCCGACCCAGTCGGTCAGCAGGCTGTAGGCGACTGCCAGCAGCGTCGGGCCGATGAACAGGCCGATGAAGCCGAACGCCAGCAATCCGCCGAACACACCCAACAAGACAATCACCAGCGGCAGATTGCCGCCCCTGCTGATCAGGTATGGCTTGAGCACGTTGTCCACGCCACTGATGATGAACATCCCCCAGATGCCCAGAAATATCGCCATGCCGTACTCGCCCTGCCAGACCAGCCAGGCAGTGGCAGGCAGCCAGACCAGGGGCGGGCCCATCGGGATCAGACTGAACAGAAAAGTCAGAATACCCAGCACCAACGCGCCGGGAATGCCCGCGATCAGGAAGCCGATCAGCGCCAGTACCGCCTGGGCCGCTGCCGTACCGATGACCCCGTTGACCACGCGTTGCACCGTGCCAGCGACCAGATCCAGATAATACTGGGCACGCTCCCCGATCAGGCGCTCCAGCAGGCTGAGCACGAATGCGGCCAGGCGCGGACCGTCCCTGTAAAAAAAGAAGGCGAAGACGATGCTCAGGGTCAGTTCCAGAATCCCGCTGCCAATCTGCGCACTGCGTGCCAGCACCCAGTTGCCGACCTGACCCAGATGCGGTTTGAGCGTCGCCATGAACGCCGCGCCTTGCTGATCGATGGTGGCCCACAGCGCTACCAGTCGTTCGCCCACCAGCGGAATACCCGCCAGCCATTGCGGTGGATCGGGCAAGCCGTCGACCTGAATATCCTTGATCAGGCCTGTAGCGTCACGCACATGGTCGGCGAGATTGAAGCCCAGCCATACCAGCGGCGCCGCGACCAGCAGCATCCAGCACAGGCACATCACCAGCGCGGCCAACGACTCACGGCCCTTGAACCAGCGGGTCAGCAAACGCATCAGCGGCCAGCTGGCGAAGGCCAGTACCGCGCCCCAGACCAGCGCCGACCAGAACGGCGCCATCACCCAGAGACAGGCACCAAACAGCGCCAGCAGCAGAATCTGCACCAACAGACGGTCATTGTTGAACATGCGCTATCCACTAAAAAGGATCGGAGGGAGCGAGCATAATGGCGAACCTGCGCGTCCGCCATCGCTGTTCTAACGGATAACCTCGATCTTGAGCCCTTTGCCTTCAGTGACGCCCGCCTCGAGCCGGGCAGCGCGAACACCTTTGGCGACCAGGGCGTCAAGCCAGGCGCCGGCACTGGGTCCGGACACCGTGGCGCGCAGGCTGCTGTCCTGATTGAGGGCGCGGGAAACGAGGGTAATCCAGGCATCCTGTGGTTCGCCGCTCAGACGGGGCAGTTCCAGCTTGCCGGTGCTTCGCAGCTGGCGCAGCAAGGTGGCCGAGGTCGGCAGCAGTTCGCCCAGTGGCGCAGAGGATTCAAACTGCTCGACATGCAGGTAGGCCCGGCGGTTGCCACGGGTGATGCTGTAAAGCGCTACCAGCGTGTCGCTGCGCGGCTCTGCCAGACGCAGCAACAGGTAAGCCTGGCGGTCATCCGCGCCATACAGTTTGGCGTTGCCGAACACTTCGTTGGCCCACAGGCTGCTTTCTCCGCAGTCGCGCGCCTGGCACCAGAACAACAGCTCGGTGCCCTGCTGCTGCAAGGTTTCACGAGCCGCGGTGAAGGCGTCGTCGGAAGTCCGCTCTGCAGGTAACTGATAGGTGACCGACGTCAGATTGCCACGCGCACTGACCTGGCTGTCGAAACGCAACTGGCCGCTGATCTTGCGGATCGAGCCCATGGGATAGACCCGTTCGAGCTCGGCAGCCGGACGATAATCGACGATTTCCGTGTCGGCCAGACGCGGCAGGATCTGCAGATCGCTGCTGCCTGGTACATCGGCGGCGCACAGCACAGCGCTGAACATAGACATGCACAAGGCAACAACGGGAACACTTGATAAACGCATGAGTGCTCTCATTGGCAGGCAAGCAGGGAGTGAAAATATAAAAGATCGCCAGCGAGGCGGTCACCAGAGGCTGCGGATTGATCCATCACGGTTGACTCCTGTTTCAACCCGTCCAGCGTCGGCAGTTGCCGGTCTCAAGTCAAGAAGCAGCGAAGAAGCGATTGATACAGTGTGCAACAGCGCTCGCACCCTGCTGGTCATCCAGGTGCAGATGATGACCACCTTCAAGCTGCACGACGTCGAAAGGCAGTCCGGACAGCACAAGCTGGTTTTTCGCCAGCATACCGCCCGCAGCGACCAGCAGTTGCGTCGGGCAACGGATAGCATTGACGAAAGACATTGCCTGCTGATGCGTGAGACGTATCGCAGACGGCAAGGTCAGGCGACTGTCGCTGCGCCAGGTATAGCCGCCGGGTACCGGCATCAGGCCGCGCTGCGCGAGTAATTCTGCAGCCTCGCGACTGACCGGAACGGTGCCTTTCATTCGCGCCTGGACAGCGCGTTGTAGATCTTCGTAAACCGGCTTTTTCTTGCCCGACAGCCTGAGCTGTGCCTGCATGGCCGAGCCCATGCGCTCGGCAGCGGATTCGGGGTCACTGGTCAAGGGAATCAAACCATCGATCAGTGCCAGCCGCGTGATGCGCTCCGGCAACGACCCGGCCAGCAATACCGAAATGATCGCGCCCAGCGAATGTCCCATCAGGGCGAAGCGCGGCCAGCCCAATTGCTCGGCGACCTGCAGCACATCAAACACATAGTCGGCCAGCGCATAGGACGCCCCGGCAGGCCGATGCTCTGAATGACCATGCCCGGCCAGATCAAGCGCCACAATGCGCAGGCCCTCCAGTTGCGGTGCCAGACGGGCAAAGCTGTTGGCGTTGTCGAGCCAGCCATGCAGGGCAATCACCGGCTGGCCGTCCTCGGGGCCGTAAAGATGCGCCGCCAGTTCGATATGGCCCAGATTGAAACGCACCTCCTCCACGGTAAACGTCACGCCGTCCCCCTTGAGGCGCTGCGCGCGTCCCAGCGAGCCAGCAGCGCCTTGAGCAGCAATGCGGTTTCATCCGGTCGTTCAAGGGGAAACATGTGCCCTCCGGGCATGGACAGGTATTCGCCTTCGCGCATGCGTCGGGCCAGATAACCATGATGAGGCATGATCACCCGGCTGTGTTTGCCGCGCACCATGGCCAGCGGCACCTTGAGTTGCCGTGACGGCATTGGGCTGGTGTGCGGGATACTGCGGTAGATGCTGATCTCGGTCGCCGGGTCGAAACGCAGACGCCACTGCCCGCCGTCTTCGCGCAGACCATGTTGCAGGTAGGCGGTCAGGCAGTCGGGATCGAAGCGGCTGAACAGGGTCTTGCCCGCGAAGTAGGCGCGTGCCGACTGCAGATCGTCAAACGCCTCACGCCGGCCCAGGGTGCGACCCGCTGGCGTGATGCGGTCGATAAAACCCAGCCGCTTGGCAGCGCGTATGACTAACTGATCAGCCAGCCCCAGGACCGGTGAGTCGAGCATCACCACGCCCCGATAGAGTTCCGGGCAGCGCAATGCGGCATGCAGGTGCAACACGCCGCCGAGCGAGTGCCCTACCCCCCACACCGGGCCCGGCTGCTCACGCAGATGGTGGAGCAACTCATCGACCAGATTCAGCCAGTTGTCATCTACCGGAAAACGCGGATCATGGGCGTGTTGCTCAAGATGAGCCACCGAATACTCCGGTGCCAGCGCGCAAAACAGCTTGTTGTACGTCGCTGAAGGGAAGCCATTGGCGTGAGCAAAGAACACGGGTTGCGACATGCCAATACTTCCATGAGCGGGCGAGTCACGATTGTGCCAAGTTGCTTCGCAGATCGGCAATGACTGGAACCGCCATCGCAGGTGTCACTCCGGCCATCAGGATTACCCGATACGGCGGTCGGAGCGGCGTGAAGGCCTATAAAGCTTGGGTAAAACGGTCCAGACAAGCCTTTATATAGGCGACCTGAAAACCAAAAGACTGTTTGGCAAGGGCCTTGGCCTCAGCAGAGGGCTTGGCCTTTCTGAAATCCAGGATGGCTAACTGCATGGCTTGTACTGCGACATCCGACAACGGCTGGAACAGCGCGAGGGCACCATTGTCGGGAAACTGGACCTTCAGCTTGTCGAACAGCATGTCGGCATCATCACGCAAGGCCATGAACTCGGCTGAGGTCATCAGGTTATCCGCATAGACCGACTTCAAGCGCTTTTCCAGATTCAATTCACCGTGTTGCGGTGGAGCCTTGGCAGCAGGCGGAGTTGCAGCAGATATCGGTTGACCGGTGAGTATTCCGCCAAAGGGCGGTGAACTGCCCGGCAAAGCAGGCGTTTCAGACGCAACCGTGTGTTCAGGCGCAGGGCTCTCTCCGGGTGAGGCTGGCTTTTCTTCGGTCATTATCAATCCTCCTGAGAATGAGTGCTCCTTCCAGGGAACACTCAAACACTAAGAGAAAAGATACCCTCTCACAACGGCCAAACCGGACCTGAGAATGCGTCCGTAATAGCTGAAAACACTCAATTGACTGGAGGCTCTTTGCCATGCGGTACAACGGCCACCGTCAAGCGCGAAATGCAGCTTGGCTTGCCTTCGTCGTTGCTGATACGGATGTCCCACACATGCGTGGTCCGGCCTATATGCACGGGCCTGACCACACCGGTGACACGGCCGGCACGCACACCGCGCAAATGGTTGGCGTTGACCTCCAGCCCGACGCAAAAGTACTTGCTCGGGTCGACTATCAGATAACTGGCCATCGATCCCAGCGACTCGGCCAGGACCACGGATGCGCCGCCGTGCAGCAGTCCGAAAGGCTGGTGGGTACGTTGATCGACCACCATGCTGGCCGTAAGGGAATCATCGGTGAAAGACTCGAAGCGAATGTCCAGCACCTCGCCAATGGTGTTCTTTTGAGCCGCCATGAGGGCTTCGATATCGGGAGCCTGACGCCATATGCTCATGCTAAATCCTTTTTCCGGAAGAGCCGCATTCGCGGCGGTCATTCATTGCTCGCACAGACCGTTCAGACGTGCCTGACGCTGTTGAGGCGCATCCCGCCTGCCACTAAGAACTCGCCTTCCAACTCGGCAAGACTGGCCGTGCTCATCGGCTCGGCCTGCTGCGGGCTGCCGTGCGCCAGTACCCCGATCAGTTCGCCCACCAGAGGCTGATGGCTGACCAGCAGCACTTCGTCGACACCCAGCTTGTCCAGTTGCGCCAGCACCTCACGCGGGCTGCTGTCGGGTGTAAGCCAGAGCGCGGTGACGATCGAGTCATCGAATGCCAACGACTGACGCACCAGCTCGGCAGTCTGTTGTGCTCGCACGTAGGGACTTGCGATGATCCGTTGCACGGGCTTGTCTGTCAGGTGCAGCGCACTTTTCAGCACTTCCTCACGTCCGTGTGCAGTCAACTCGCGTTCGGCATCACTGCGCGCCCGCGACTGCGCTTCGCCATGACGCAGTACCCAAACCTTCATGGCCTTGGCTCCTCATCGCGCACCGGCTGGGCCGCTGACGGGACATGATGGGCCGCCTCGCCTTCGGGCGCGCGCGGCGCTGGCCAGTCTCCGAAAGGCCAGGGTTTGTGGTCGCTGTGAAAGGTGCCGAAACGACCGATCTGCGCCAGGTACTGGCTGATGCTGTCGCCGAAGTTCATCAGGCCGCCATTCGGCGCGCCGTAAATCAGGCGATAGACCAATTGCACCAGCACCACGCCCGCCAGAATGATTTGCGCGACGTGCCATACACCCAGAAACAGCAGCATCCACAGAATGCGCAGCAGGATCGATTCGTTGTGCTGGATTTTCGATTCGTTCAAGACCTTCTCCTGATCAGACTGAATTCAATTAAAGCCGGTAATCGAAATGAAATCGACGTCCGTCTTGGGCTCGGCCCGCATCAGTGCCTCGATGACCTGGCTGAGCGTACGGCCTTCAAAAAGAATCGCATGCAGCCCGGCGACCAACGGCATGTAGACCTGCACTTCCTGCGCCTTGACCTTGAGCACCTTGAGGGTGTTCACGCCCTCGGCCACCTCGCCCAGGCGGGTGACCGCTTCATCCAGCGTCAACCCCTGGCCCAGCGCAAAGCCGACCTGATAGTTGCGGCTTTTCGGCGAGGAGCAGGTGACGATGAGATCGCCCACCCCAGCCAGGCCGAGAAAGGTCATCGGGTTGGCGCCCTGGCTGACCGCAAAACGGGTCATTTCCGCCAGCGCCCGGGTGATCAGCATGCTCTTGGTGTTTTCGCCCATGTCCAGCGCCACCGCCATCCCGGCAATAATCGCGTAGACGTTCTTCAGTGCCCCGCCCAGCTCGACACCAAAGCGGTCATTGCTGGCATAGACGCGAAAGGTGCGCCCGTGCAATGCAGCCTGAACCGCCTGACACAGCGCTTCGTCTTCACTGGCAACCACTGTTGCAGTCAACGCATGCTCCGCGATTTCCCGCGCCAGGTTGGGCCCGGACAACACGCCGATACGCGCCTGCGGGACGATCTCTTCGAGGATCTGACTCATCAGCTTGAAGCTATGCGCTTCAATTCCCTTGGTCAGGCTCACCAGCATCTTGCCATTGAGGCGCTCGACGTGAGGCGACAGCACCGAGCGCAGGGCACTCGATGGCAAGGCGACGAAGATCAGTTCGCTGGCGTCGAGCACAGTCGTCAGGTCGGTGACCGGCTCGACTTCAGGACGAATCTTGATACCCTTGAGGTAACGGGGGTTTTCACGATTGACGCGAATGGCCTCAGCCTGCTCCGGATCGCGCATCCACTGACGAACCTGATGGCCGTTCTCGGCCAGCAGATTGGCAATGGCCGTACCGAAGCTGCCACCGCCAAGCACCGCGACGGGTTGCTGTGTGGTCATAAAACTATCCATCCAGAGCCATTCAAGTGGCGATGCCGTCATTATACGGAGCAACACGTTATCAGCCAGCGACAAAGCTGATCTGTTATGCACGCAGGATGGCATCCATCAACAAGTTCGCTGGAAACACGCGCCATCTCGGTTAACATGCGCGCACAGCATGAATCATCACGAATCGGCCCTGCCTTGTGCAGCCGGAGCGATTCGCGACCACCGGGCGAACAGGCATGGACGCATCAATCGAACCACCTCCGCAGTGCGTTGCGCGCGAGGCCCACAGTCGATGAAGTTTCGGCATTGGGACATCAATACCCGCACACAGATCATCAGCCTTGGCCCTGCCCTGTTGCTGACAGCTCTGTTGATCAGCTTTTTTACGTTCGTACGTATTCAGGACCTGCGTCAGGAGCTCAATCACACCGGGCAACTGATCGCCAATCAGCTGGCGACTGCGGTCGAGCCAGGCGTGACCTCGGGCGATATCGAAGGGCTCAAGGCGTTGATGCGCGCCACCTTGTCCATGCCCAGCGTTCGCTATGTGGAAATTCAGGACAGCTCCAACACCGCCGTAATCTACATAGACCAGCCGCGCGAAAACGAGCAGCAGACCCGGCAGATGGAAGTGTTTCTGGCCCCCGTTCAGCCGCAGCGCACCACCATTCATGGCAATCCAGGCATCCCCGCCGCAGGGAAAAGCCAACCCGCGCAGGGCGCTTCACAGAGTTATCTGGGCCGGGTGCTGGTAGGTATGTCCAGCGAAGCATTCAGCCGACGTCAGCAAGAGATCCTGCTCAAGGCTGGCGTCCTGGCGATGGTGGCCTTGCTGTTCGCCTTTCTGCTGGCGCGCAGCCTGGCCTTGAGCCTGTCCAGACCCATCAGCGCTATGGGCGAAGCCCTCAAGGCGATTCAACAGGGCGATTACCACACGCCCATGCCGGTCAGCGATGATGCCGAGCTGGGTGCGCTGGCGCGGCACATCAACAACCTGGCGGAGAACCTGCACCGTGCCAGCCTCGAGCAGCAACGCTCGGTGGCACAACTGATCCAGACCCGGGAAGAAGCCGAACAGGCCAACCGCGCCAAATCGGATTTTCTGGCCATGATGAGTCACGAACTGCGTACGCCCATGAACGGTGTACTGGGCATGCTGCAGTTGCTCGAAACCACGCAGATGACCCACGAGCAGAGCGAGTACGCAACGCTGGCGACCGAATCCACCGAGCATCTGCTGCGGGTCATCAACGACATCCTCGATTTTTCCCGCATCGAGCGCGATGCCCTGCAAATGGAAGGCATACCGTTCAACCTGGCTGAACTGGTCAGCGCCTCGACCCACGCCTTCAACCACAGTGCCGCGCAACGCAAGCTGCTGTTGGAACGGCACATTCAGCCAGGTCTTGAGGCGATAAACGTCATAGGCGACCCGACACGCATTCGCCAGATTCTGGTGAACCTGATCGGCAACGCGCTTAAATTCACCGAGCAAGGCAAGGTCTGCGTCGACGCCAGGTGGGCAATGCTCGACGATGAGCGGCTGCACTTTACCTGCGCGGTTCAGGACAGCGGCATCGGTATCGACGCCGAGCGACTGGAATCGATGTTCGATGCGTTCAAGCAGGCCGACAGCTCGATTTCCAGACGTTACGGCGGCACGGGGCTGGGGCTGCCGATTGCGCGGACCCTGGCCGAACGCATGGGCGGCACCTTGCACGCCGAAAGCGCGGAAGGTTCGGGCTCGCTGTTCACACTGCAGATCCCCCTGCCCGTCTCGCGCGACGCTTCGGTGGATATTGCCAAGCCACTGTCGATACTCGATGCTCATGGCCGGGAGCGCAGCATTCTGCTGGTCGAAGACAACCCTGTGAACCGCACGGTGGTGCAGGCCATGTTGCGTAATCTGGGGTGCGAGGTCGACATCGCTGTCGACGGTGCCGAAGCGGTGGCGAAGGCAAGCGCAGGCAACCACGCGCTGATTCTCATGGATTGCCGACTGCCGGTCATGGATGGCTATGAGGCCACCCGTCGAATCAGGCAACTTTCCGGGCTGGAGCGAATCCCAATCATTGCCCTGACGGCCAACGCGTTACAGGGTGATCGGGACGCCTGCTTGCAGGCAGGAATGGATGATTACCTGCCCAAACCCTTCAAACATGCTGATTTACAGCAGGTTTTACAGCGCTGGCTGTCCTTTGAAGCACCTGTGACTGGCGATAAATGTTAAATTGCGGCAGTCTTGGCATCCAGATCGGCCAGCAAAATCGGCTGAATGACAAAATTCAGTGTACAGGTGTACCTTGATTTCACCTGCGCTGTGACTTTCATTACAACGCAACAGTCTATGAGTAGGCTGCCGGACAGGGTCCTGGCGAAAATAACACGCCAGAACTGGCGTTCGGGCCAGTGGCGCCACAACCTGCCGCACAAGATTATTGAGGAGCTCGCATGACCAAACAACACGCCTTTACCCGGGAAGACCTGCTGCGCTGCAGTCGTGGCGAGCTGTTCGGCCCAGGTAATGCGCAACTGCCCGCCCCCAACATGCTGATGGTTGATCGCATCACGCACATCAGTGATGAGGGCGGCAAGTTCGGCAAGGGTGAGTTGGTCGCCGAACTGGATATCAATCCGGACCTGTGGTTCTTTGCCTGCCACTTCGAAGGTGATCCGGTCATGCCTGGATGCCTGGGCCTCGACGCCATGTGGCAGTTGGTCGGTTTCTATCTTGGCTGGCAGGGCAACCCCGGCCGTGGTCGTGCCCTGGGTTCAGGCGAAGTGAAGTTTTTCGGTCAGGTGCTGCCTACCGCCAAGAAGGTCACTTACAACATCCACATCAAGCGCGTCCTGAAGGGCAAACTGAACCTGGCCATCGCCGACGGTTCGGTCAGTGTCGACGGTCGCGAAATCTATACCGCCGAAGGCCTCCGGGTCGGCGTGTTCACTTCCACTGAAAATTTCTAAGGGTACTCGCATGCGCCGCGTCGTTATCACTGGTCTGGGTATTGTTTCCTGCTTGGGCAATGACAAAGACACCGTCACCGCTAACCTGCGTGCTAACCGCCCTGGCATCCGCTTCAACCCGGAATATGCCGAAATGGGTCTGCGCAGCCAGGTTTCCGGCTCCATCGACCTGAACCTGGAAGAGCTGATCGATCGCAAGATCTTCCGTTTCGTCGGCCATGCGGCAGCCTATGCCTACCTGGCGATGAAAGACGCCATCACCGATTCGGGCCTGACCGACGAGCAGGTTTCCAACGTGCGTACCGGTTTGATCGCCGGCAGCGGCGGCGCCTCGACCCTGAACCAGATGGAAGCGCTGGACACCCTGCGCGAGAAAGGCGTCAAGCGCGTCGGCCCGTACCGCGTCACGCGGACCATGGGCAGCACCGTTTCGGCCTGCCTGGCCACGCCGTTCAAGATCAAGGGTGTGAACTACTCCATCTCGTCCGCCTGCGCCACCAGCGCACACTGCATCGGCAACGCTGTCGAGCAGATCCAGCTGGGCAAGCAGGACATCGTCTTTGCCGGTGGCGGCGAAGAAGAGCACTGGAGCCAGTCGTTCCTGTTCGACGCGATGGGTGCACTGTCCACCCAGTACAACGAAACGCCGGAAAAAGCCTCGCGTGCCTACGACGCCAAGCGTGACGGTTTCGTCATTGCCGGTGGCGGCGGCATGGTCGTTGTCGAAGAACTCGAACACGCTCTGGCGCGTGGCGCGAAGATCTACGCAGAGATCGTCGGCTACGGCGCGACCTCCGATGGCTACGACATGGTCGCACCAAGCGGTGAAGGCGCCATTCGTTGCATGAAGATGGCGCTGGGCGACATCGATTCGGGTGCCATTGACTACATCAACACCCACGGCACCTCGACTCCGGTCGGCGACGCCAAGGAGATGGAAGGCGTGCGCGAAGTATTCGGCGCCAACGCTCCGGCGATCAGCTCCACCAAGAGCCTGTCGGGCCACTCGCTGGGCGCCGCAGGTGTCCACGAAGCGATCTACTGCCTGTTGATGATGGAAAACAACTTCATCGCAGGTTCGGCCAACATCGACGAACTGGACCCGGTGGTTGCCGACATGCCTATCCTGCTCAAGACTAAGGAAGATGCGAAGATCGATCTGGTCATGAGCAACAGCTTCGGCTTCGGCGGCACCAACGCCACGCTGGTCTTGAAGCGCTGGGCGGGCAAGTAATACCGCTTTTGCGACAAACAAAGAAGGCGCCTTTCGAGGCGCCTTTTTTGTGAATGGGGAAAAGTGGCTGGTGTTCTCCGGTATGCCCACGCGGAGCATGGGCACGATAGTGTTCTCCGGCACGCCCTAAGCGCGATAGGTATTCATTCAGCCGAACACTTCTTTCAGCAAATCATGCATCGACTTGAACGCGCGGTTCGACACTTTGGCGTCGTACATCATCATGCCCGGCACGTTGGCGTGCGGATCTGTGAAGGAGTGGAATGCACCACCGTAGCTGTACAGTTGCCAGTCCACGCCAGCGGCATTCATCTCGTCTTCGAAAGCCGGCAGTTGCTCTTTCGGCACCAACGGGTCAGAAGCACCGTGCAGGACCAGCACCGAGCCCTTGATGTTTTTGGCGTCAGCCGGGTTAGGCGTATCCAGCGTGCCGTGGAAGGAAATCGCGGCTTTCAGTTCAGCACCGGTACGCGCAAGCTCCAGAGAGCAGCAGCCGCCGAAGCAGAAGCCGAAGGTTGCGATTCTGCTTGAGTCCAGAGCCACATCCCCCTGGCTCAACAACTGGTCGAGTCCTGCCTGCATACGCTTGCGCAGCAGGCTGCGATCGTTCTTGAGCGGCGTCATGGCAGCGCCCGCCTCGTCATTGTTACCGGGGCGAATCTGCTGACCATACAGGTCAGCCAGCAACACGACATAGCCCTCGGCTGCTACCGCTTTGGCGATGTCTTCGGCGCCCTTGCTGACGCCCATCCAGTTGGGCGCCATCAACAGACCTGGCTGTGCAGCAGTAGCATGGGTGTCGTACACCAGACGGCTTTCATAGGGCTGACCATCAATCTGATAGACCACAGAACGAATTTCGATATTGCTGCTCATTACTGACTCCTGATCGTTGGAGAGATGAAAGACGTGTCGCGGGAACTGAAACAAAAAACCCGCCGAGGCGGGTTTCTTGTCAACCGGCTATCAAACCGACAGTTCTACCAGCAACTTGTTCAGACGGCGCACGTAAGCGGCCGGATCCTTGAGGCTGTCACCGGCGGCCAGCGCGGCCTGATCGAACAGGATGTGCGACAGATCGCCGAAGCGGTCTTCGCTCTGTTCGGCATCAAGCTTGCCGATCAACGGGTGAGCCGGGTTGAATTCGAAGATAGGCTTGGAGTCTGGCACCTTCTGCCCGCTGGCCTCCAGAATCTGACGCATTTGCAGCCCCATATCCTGCTCGCCAATGGCCAGAATCGCAGGCGAATCGGTCAGACGATGGGAAACCCGCACTTCGCTCACCGACTCACCCAGCGCGGCTTTCAGGCGCTCGATCAGACCTTCCTTGTCCTTGGCGATCTCTTCCTGAGCCTTCTTGTCCTCTTCGGAGTCAAGATTGCCCAGATCCAGGTCACCACGCGCCACATCCACAAAGCCCTTGCCATCGAAGTCGCTCAGGTAGCTCATCAGCCACTCGTCGATACGATCGGTGAGCAGCAGCACTTCGATGCCCTTCTTGCGGAAGACCTCAAGGTGCGGGCTGTTCTTGACCTGTGCGTAGGATTCGCCAGTGAGGTAGTAAATCTTGTCCTGACCTTCCTTGGCACGCGCCAGGTACTCGGCCAGAGAAACGCTCTGTTCGCCGCTGTCGTCGGACGTCGATGCGAAACGCAGCAGACCAGCAATTTTTTCCTTGTTGGCGAAGTCTTCTGCAGGACCTTCCTTGAGGACCTGACCAAAGTTTTTCCAGAAACCCTTGTACTTCTCGGGCTCGTTTTTCGCCAGCTTCTCCAGCATGTCCAGCACGCGCTTGGTCAACGCCGACTTCATCGAGTCGATGATAGGGTCTTTCTGCAGGATTTCGCGGGAAACGTTCAGCGACAGGTCATTGGAGTCGACCACGCCCTTGACGAAGCGCATGTACAGCGGCAGGAACGACTCTGCCTGATCCATCACGAACACGCGCTGGACGTAAAGCTTGAGGCCACGCGGGGCTTCACGCTGATACAGATCGAACGGCGCACGCGCAGGCACGTACAGCAGCGAGGTGTATTCCAGCTTGCCTTCGACTTTGTTATGGCTCCAGCTCAGCGGGTTCTCGTAGTCGTGCGCGACATGCTTGTAGAACTCCTGATACTCCTCGTCCTTCACCTCGGTGCGCGGACGGGTCCAGAGTGCGCTGGCGCGGTTGACGGTTTCCCACTCCAGCGCCGGCGCCTCCTCGCCTTCGGCTGCCGGAGCCTGCTCTTTGGGCAGTTCGATCGGCAAGGCGATATGGTCGGAGTATTTCTTGATGATGTTACGCAGGCGGTAGCCGTCAGCGAATTCCTCTTCACCGTTTTTCAGGTGCAGAACAATGCGGGTGCCACGATCAGCCTTGTCGACGGTGGCAACTTCGAACTCGCCTTCGCCCTTGGAGGACCAGTGCACGCCTTCGCTCGCTGGCGTGCCGGCACGGCGGCTGAACACTTCGACCTGATCGGCTACGATGAACGCCGAGTAGAAGCCCACGCCGAACTGACCGATCAGGTGTGAGTCCTTCTTCTGGTCGCCCGACAGGTTTTTCATGAAATCAGCGGTGCCGGACTTGGCGATCGTGCCCAGGTGGGTGATCACGTCTTCACGGCTCATACCGATGCCGTTGTCTTCAAGCGTAACGGTCTTCGCGTCCTTGTCGAAGCTCACACGAATTTTCAGCTCCGCGCCGCCTTCCAGCAACTCGGGCGTGGACAACGCTTCAAAACGCAATTTGTCGACCGCGTCAGACGCGTTCGAGATCAATTCGCGAAGGAAAATTTCCTTGTTGGAATACAGCGAATGGATCATGAGGTGCAGCAGTTGCTTTACCTCGGTCTGGAAGCCCAGGGTTTCCTTTTGAGTTTCCACACTCATAATCATCAAACTCCGATCTGGATGGTATAAGCCGTCACGGTCAGGCAGCAGCCTGTGTGACAGCGGGTAGTCATCAAGGTGGGGGCTGGGTCGGGGATTTCAAGAGCCAATGATGCGTGGAGCATGTTTCGTGCACCGGTCACAAGGCGAACCGGCTTGCTCGGCGCTCACCGGAAAGGCTCATGATCGGCCCGGTTTCATGAGTGTGTAACGGCCGTGCAACAGCGCTCCCCATTATTGTCGTCACGGGTGGAACTTAACTCGCGGGGGCAGGCTCTTAGGCTCGTGAATACTTAATAAGGAGAAACACCCCATGCGTAAATCTTTAGCCTATGCCTTGATGCTTTCTGCCACCCTGGGCCTTGCCGCCTGTGACAAAAAGTCCGAAAACACTCAGCAAGATGCCAACAAGGCAGCTCAGCAGTCCCAGGAGTCGATGGAAAAGGCTCAGGAAAAAGTGAATGACGCGGCCAAGGAAAGCCAGGAAGCCGCTCAGGAGAACGCTGAAGCCGCTCAGCAGCGCGCCAATGAAAACGCCGACAAGGCGCCAGAAGCAGCACCAGCCACCAAGTAAGGCTGATACGCTCGCAGAACTAAAAAGGCCCGCATATAGCGGGCCTTTTCATGCAACACGGTTTTTCCTGCGCAATCGTCTAACGCACGGCCTTCAAGCCAGCGCTTCGCTACGCTTGCCCATGGCCCTGTCGACCACCACCGCGACCGCCAGCGTGACAACAGCAGGCACCAGCCACGCGAGACCCTGATCACCCAGCGGCAGATGGCTCAGAACATCGGGCAGCGCGTCGGCGAAACCGGCGCCCTTCAGCGCATCGATCAGGCCAAACACCAGCGAAACCAGCATCACAGGTGCCACTACGCGTCCCTGGCTCCGCCAGAGCTCCTTGCAGAAGCTCAGCGCGACCAGAACGATGCACGGCGGATAAATCGCCGTGAGCACCGGAATCGAAAACTGGATCAGTTTGGTCAACCCGAGATTGGACACCAGCAGCGAGAACACGGCGAGGATAATCACCAGCGTTCTGTAGGACAGCGGCAGCACCTTGGTAAAGTATTCGGCGCAGGCACAGGTAAGGCCTACTGCAGTGACCAGACACGCCAGGGAAATCAGCACGGCAAGGAACCCGCTGCCCAGCGAACCGAAGGTGTGTTGCACGTAGGCATGCAGAACCGCTGCGCCATTGCTCGCACCGGCCGCCACGGCGTGGCTGCCGGAACCAAGGCGAAACAGACTGACATACACCAGCGCCAACCCCACCCCGGCGATCAGCCCGGCAATGATCGCGTAGCGAGTGATCAGACGGGGCGATTCGACACCGCGAGAGCGGATCGCATTGACGATAACGATACCGAAGACCAGCGCCCCCAGCGTATCCATGGTCAGGTAACCATTGATGAACCCCTGGGAAAACGGTGCTGCGGCGTACGCGGGCTCCGCCTCCCCTATTCCGCCCGCCGGCAAGGCGAATGCCGCAATGCCCAGAACCGCCAGCGCAATGATCTTCAGCGGCGCCAGAAAGCGTCCGACGGTATCGAGCAAGCGCCCCGGGTACAGCGAAACCCAGAACACCACCAGAAAATACACCAGGCTGTAGAGAAACAATGCCATCGGGGTGTCGCCGGTCAGAGGCGCCAGGCCGACTTCGAACGATACCGTGGCGGTACGTGGCGTGGCGAACAACGGACCGACCGCCAGATAGCAGACGGCAGCGAGCGCCCCGCCAGCGATCTTGCCAATCGGACTGCTCAGGGCATCCATCGCGCCGCCGACCCTGGCCAGAGCAATCACGGTAATGACCGGCAAGCCAACCGCAGTGACCAGAAAGCCCAGCGCCGCCATCCACACATGCGGCCCGGCTTGCAGGCCGACTATAGGGGGAAAGATGATGTTGCCAGCCCCGACGAACAGGGCAAATGTCATAAAACCGAGTGCCAGGATGTCCTGGCCTTTCAACACTTTCATTACGAGGGACCACACGGAATCGAAAAAGGGATGGGACGTCACCCATGAATGGGGCAGACGCAGCCCGTCGGCGTAAGACGTGGCAGTACCTTGCGAAACGCCCCTCGTGAGGGCAACGCAAAAACGGCGGACAGGGTAGCCAACTTCGCTCGAAAATGCACTGTCTCAGGGCGAGCCACCCGACGACGCACCCTGAACTGGCAGCTGCAAAAGCCGCTGTAAAACGAGAAATGCCTGACAGACCAACCGTTTCCTGACAGATAGATTGGGCCTCCTCTCTTTACCCGGCAGCTTATTTCCATGCCTGACATCACCCATCCGAGTGCGATACCCACCGACCCTGTATACGCCACGCCAGGTCCTGCGCCCCTTAATGAAGCGTCGTGCCGCCTGTCGCGGCGCGAAGGCATGCGCCTTGTGACCGTTCAGGAAGCACAGTTTGTTTGCGGGACCACTCAGGAACAGATATGGGAATTGACCTGTCAGGAATGGCAGATGAATAACAATCGATAGACGCAAGCAGCACAAGGACGCACCGCTGCGTTTTTCAGCGGCCCAAACAAAAGCCACCCGAAGGTGGCTTTTGTCGATTACCCGAAAAGCAAGCGAGGCTTACTTGGTCGGCCAACCGGTCAGCTCGGCCAGGGCCTTGCCGATGTCTGCCAGGGAGCGCACGGTTTTCACGCCAGCGTCCTGCAGTGCAGCGAACTTCTCGTCTGCAGTACCTTTACCACCCGAGATGATTGCACCGGCATGGCCCATGCGCTTGCCCGGAGGAGCAGTCACACCAGCGATGTAGGAAACAACCGGCTTGGTCACGTGCGCCTTGATGTAGGCAGCGGCTTCTTCTTCAGCCGAACCGCCGATCTCGCCGATCATGACGATCGCTTCGGTCTTCGGGTCTTCCTGGAACAGCTTCAGGATGTCGATGAAGTTCGAGCCCGGGATCGGGTCACCGCCGATACCGACGCAGGTGGACTGGCCGAAACCGGCGTCAGTGGTCTGCTTCACAGCTTCGTAAGTCAGGGTGCCGGAGCGCGACACGATGCCTACCTTGCCTGGCAAGTGAATATGACCTGGCATGATACCGATCTTGCACTCGCCCGGAGTGATGACGCCTGGGCAGTTAGGGCCGATCAGGACCACACCCAGCTCGTCGCACTTGACCTTGGCTTCCAGCATGTCGATGGTCGGGATGCCTTCGGTGATGCACACGATCAGCTTGATGCCGCCGAACGCTGCTTCAAGGATGGAATCCTTGCAGAAAGGAGCCGGAACGTAGATGACGCTGGCGGTTGCGCCAGTGGTGTCTACCGCTTCTTTCACAGTGTTGAACACTGGCAGGTTCAGGTGCGTGGTGCCGCCCTTGCCTGGTGTCACGCCGCCAACCATCTTGGTGCCGTAGGCAATGGCTTGCTCGGAGTGGAAGGTACCTTGCGAACCAGTGAAACCCTGGCAGATAACCTTGGTGTCTTTATTGATCAGGACGCTCATTACTTGCCCTCCGCGGCTTTGACAACTTGTTGAGCAGCGTCGGTCAGGCTGGTAGCCGCGATGATGTTCAAACCGCTTTCTGCCAGTACTTTAGCGCCCAGCTCAGCGTTGTTGCCTTCAAGGCGAACAACAACCGGGATTTTAACGCCGACTTCTTTCACTGCGCCGATGATGCCTTCGGCAATCATGTCGCAACGAACGATACCGCCGAAGATGTTGACCAGAACTGCAGCGACGTTGGCGTCGGACAGAATGATCTTGAACGCTTCGGTAACGCGTTCCTTGGTGGCACCGCCGCCAACGTCAAGGAAGTTTGCAGGCTTGCCGCCATGCAGATTGACGATGTCCATGGTACCCATGGCCAGACCGGCACCGTTGACCATGCAGCCGATGTTGCCTTCCAGCGCAACGTAGTTCAGTTCGAACTTGGCGGCGTGAGCTTCGCGAGGATCGTCCTGCGAAGGATCGTGGAAGCCCTTCAGCTTTGGCTGACGGTACATGGCGTTGGCGTCGATGTTGATCTTGGCGTCCAGGCAGTGCAGATCGCCGTCAGCCTTGATCACCAGCGGGTTCACTTCCAGCAGTGCCAGGTCATGGTCCTGGAACAGCTTGGCCAGACCGGTGAAGATCTTGGCGAACTGAGTGACCTGCTTGCCTTCCAGACCCAGCTGGAAGGCCAGATCGCGACCCTGGAACGGCTGAGCGCCAACCAGTGGATCGATGGTGGCCTTGAGAATCTTTTCAGGAGTGTCGTGCGCGATCTTCTCGATGTCCACGCCACCTTCGGTGGAAGCCATGAACACGATACGACGGCTGGAACGATCGACCACAGCGCCCAGATACAGCTCTTTGGCGATGTCGGTGCAGGACTCGACCAGGATCTTGGTCACTGGCTGACCGTTGGCGTCAGTCTGGTAAGTCACCAGGCGCTTGCCCAACCACTGTTGAGCGAACGCTGCAGCGTCTTCCTTGCTGCGAACCAGCTTTACGCCGCCCGCTTTACCGCGACCACCTGCGTGAACCTGGGCTTTGACGACCCACTCGGTCCCGCCGATCTTGTCGCAGGCTTCTGCTGCTGCTTCCGGGGTGTCTACCGCGTAACCCTTGGATACTGGCAGGCCGTACTCAGCGAACAGCTGCTTACCCTGATACTCGTGAAGATTCATGCTTATTACCGTCTTCGTTTAGGTACTGCGCATTCGGTGCTGCACGTCGGCGTGCCGCACCACCTGTGACCGCTACTCCGGGTGGACTCCGCAAGTGCCGTGGGACACTCATGAAGCCGCCTGAGAGGTCGAGTCCGGCGCAGATTCCGCGGTAAGCCCTGCTTGCAAGGCCAACGACGGGCACTGCGCCGTGGTTTCTCTTGTTGTCTTAGCGTTTCTTGCGATTCTGGATATGGATGGCGCCGCCATTCACAGCCAGTGCAGCTTCATGCAGCGCTTCGGACAGGGTCGGGTGCGAGAAGACCATCATGCCGATGTCCTCTGCGCTGCTGCCGAATTCCATCGCGATTGCGCCCTGCTGTACCAGTTCTGCAGCGCTCGGGCCAATAACGTGAACACCCAGTACGCGATCGGTCTTGGCGTCGGCAATGATCTTGACGAAACCGCCGGTGTCATTGGCTGCCATGGCACGGCCGCTGGCTGCGAACGGGAACGTACCGACATTGACTTCAACGCCCTCGGCCTTGAGCGTCTGCTCGGTCTTGCCGACCCAGGCGATTTCCGGGTGGGTATAGATAACCGACGGGATCAGGTTGTAGTTCATCTGGGCCTTGTGGCCCTTGATGCGCTCAACAACCATGATGCCCTCTTCCGAGGCCTTGTGCGCCAGCATCAGGCCGCGAACCACGTCACCAATGGCGTATACGCCCGGAACGCTGGTGGTGCAGTAGTCATCAACGTAGATGAAACCGCGCTCGTCCAGATCGACACCGCTGTCCGAAGCCAGCAGGTCAGTGGTAACCGGACGACGGCCCACGGCAACGATCAGACGGTCGAAGGTGATCGACTGTTCGCCGGCAGCGTCGGTGTAGCTGACCACAACCTGCTCGCCTTCGACCTTGGAACCGGTCACGCGAGCGCCCAGCTTGATGTCCAGGCCCTGCTTGTTGAAGGTTTTCAGCGCTTCCTTGGAAACCGCTTCGTCGGCTGCCGGGATGAACTTCTCCAGCGCTTCCAGAACGGTAACCTGGGCACCCAGGCGAGCCCAGACAGAACCCAGTTCCAGACCGATCACGCCAGCGCCGATCACGCCCAGACGCTGTGGAACCTGTTGGAATTCAAGAGCACCAGTCGAATCGACGATGACTTTCTGGTCAACAGGCGCTGGCGGAATGTCGATAGGACGCGAACCCGAAGCCAGGATCACATGATCCGCTTCAATGATTTCGACAGTGCCATCGGCTGCGGTCAGTTCAACCTTCTTGCCGGCCAGCAGTTTGCCGTGGCCCTGCAACGTGGTCACGCCGTTGGCTTTGAACAGGCTGGCAACGCCGCCGGTCAGGCCTTTGACGATGGTCGACTTGCGGCCGATCATCGCTGGAACGTCGATGTTCAGTTCAGAGGTCGAGATGCCATGCACGCTGAAGCCGTTCTTGGCTTCATAGAATTTCCAGGAGCTGTCGAGCAGTGCCTTGGAAGGAATGCAACCCACGTTCAGGCAGGTACCGCCGAGGGCCAGTTTGCCCTCCTTGTCCTGATACTTCTCGATGCAGGCAGTCTTGAGACCAAGTTGCGCAGCCTTGATGGCGGCAACATAACCGCCAGGGCCTGCGCCAATCACTACCACGTCGAATTTCTGGGACATAAAAAAGAATTCCTCTATAGCTGCGAGCTTTAACCTGCAAGCTGCAGGCAGGTCTGTGATGCTTTACAGACGAGCGTTGCAACCTGTTCATTAGATGTAATCTGCAAGACCCGGGCTGTGCGACAGACTGCGCTGTTGCGCAGCCTGTCGTGTGCAGCCCGGGGCTGCGTCATCAAATATCCAGCAGCAGACGAGCCGGATCTTCCAGCAGGTTCTTGATGGTCACGAGGAAGGTTACCGCTTCCTTGCCGTCGATCAAACGGTGATCATACGACAACGCCAGATACATCATCGGGCGAATCACAACCTGACCATTGACCGCCATCGGACGCTGCAGAATGTTGTGCATGCCCAGAATTGCAGCCTGTGGCGGGTTGACGATCGGCGTCGACATCATCGAACCGAAAGTACCACCATTGGTGATAGTGAACGTACCGCCGGTCATCTCGTCGATGGACAGTTTACCGTCACGGGCTTTCTTGCCGAAGGTGGCGATGCCGCCTTCGATTTCAGCCAGGCTCATGTGCTCTGCGTTACGCAGAACCGGTACGACCAGACCGCGATCGCTGGAAACCGCGACACCGACGTCAGCATAGCCGTGGTAAACGATATCGGAACCGTCGATCGACGCGTTGACGGCCGGGAAGCGCTTCAGCGCTTCAGTGGCAGCCTTGACGAAGAACGACATGAAGCCCAGGCGTACGCCATTGTGCGACTTCTCGAACAGGTCCTTGTACTTCGAGCGCAGTGCCATGACTTCGGTCATGTCGACTTCGTTGAAAGTGGTCAGCATCGCCATGTTCGACTGGGCTTCGACCAGACGCTTGGCAACGGTTGCACGCACGCGGGTCATCGGCACACGCTTCTCGGTGCGATCGCCAGCAGCGACCACAGGAGCCGCGGCGGCAGCAGGCTTGGCGGCAGGCGCGGCGGCCGGAGCGGATTTCTTCGCTTCAACTGCAGCAACCACGTCTTCCTTGGTGATACGGCCGTCTTTACCGGTGCCCTTGACGCTGGCCAGGTTGATGCCGTTTTCTTCAGCCAATTGACGCGCAGCAGGCGCAGCAATCGGGTCTTCTTCGCCAGCGCCAGCAGGTGCAGCGGGAGCCGCAGCAGGAGCCGAGGCAGGCGCGGCCGCTGGCGCAGCAGAAGCAGTAGCACCAGCGTCCAGCGTTGCAATCACTTCGTTGGACAGGACAGTGCTGCCCTCGCCTTTCACGATCGATACCAGCACGCCGTCGGCTTCGGCCAGTACTTCGAGAACGACCTTATCGGTCTCGATGTCGACCAGCAGCTCGTCACGTTTTACCGCATCGCCCGGCTGCTTGTGCCAGGTGGAAATGGTGCCGTCGGCAACGGATTCCGGGAAAGAGGGGGCTTTGATCTCGATAGCCATTATCTGTAATTCCTTAATTCGGTTTCTAATGCTCGAAGGCGTTAAACAGTGAAGGCATCTTGCAGCAGTTTTTCCTGCTGCTCGGCGTGCATCGAAGCGTAACCACATGCTGGAGCGGCAGAAGCATCACGACCGGCGTACTCGAGAACGAGTTCACGTTTGTGGTTGCCCATGCTGCGACGCAGATGGTGTTGGCTGCTGTACCAGGCACCCTGGTTCATCGGCTCTTCCTGACACCAGACCACATGCTGCAGGTTGGTATAAGGCGCGATGGTTTCCATCAAATCATCTTCAGGGAACGGATACAGCTGCTCGAGGCGAACGATGGCGATGTCTTCACGCCCTTCGGCACGGCGTTTTTCCAGGAGATCGTAGTAAACCTTGCCGCTGCACAGCACCAGACGCGTGACCTTGGCCGGATCGAGGGTATCGATTTCCGGAATGACGGTCTGGAACGAGCCTTCGGCCAAGTCTTCCAGAGTCGAAACAGCCAGCTTGTGACGCAACAGCGACTTCGGTGTCAGCACGATCAGCGGCTTGCGCAGCGGACGGATGACCTGACGACGCAACAAGTGATAGATCTGCGCCGGAGTCGTCGGTACGCACACCTGAATGTTGTGCTCGGCGCACAATTGCAGGTAACGCTCCAGACGGGCCGACGAGTGCTCTGGCCCCTGCCCTTCATAGCCATGAGGCAACAGCATGGTCAGACCGCACAGACGGCCCCACTTGTGCTCGCCGCTGGTGATGAACTGGTCGACAACCACCTGAGCGCCGTTGGCGAAGTCGCCGAACTGGGCTTCCCAGATAACCAGCGCATCAGGCTGGGTAGTCGAATAACCGTATTCGAATGCCAGTACGGCCTCTTCCGAAAGGAAGGAGTCGTACAGGTCGAAACGTGGCTGACCGGAGTACAGATTCTGCAGCGGGATATAGGTCCCGGCGTCTTTCTGGTTGTGCAGCACGGCGTGACGGTGCGAGAACGTACCGCGACCGATGTCCTGCCCCGTCATGCGGATCGGGTGACCTTCGAATGCCAGTGTGGCGTACGCCATGGTTTCGGCGTAACCCCAGTTGATCGGCAAGCCACCGGCCTGCATCTTCTGGCGGTCTTCGTAGATTTTCTGAACCTGACGCTGCACGACGAAGCCTTCCGGCAGCTCCATGAGCTTGGCGGACAGTTCCTGCAGGGTCTTGAGATCGAAGCGGGTGTCGTGACGCGCAGTCCAGGCATGGCCCAGGTATGGACGCCAGTCGACGAACAATTCCTTGTTCGGCTCCTTGACCAGACTTTTCACCACGTGCAGACCGTTGTCCAGCGCGCTGCGGTAGTCGTCGACCTTGGCCTGAACGCGGGCATCGTCGAGAACGCCGGTCTTGATCAGATGCTCGGCATACAGCTCGCGCGTGGTGCGCTGCTTGGTGATCTGCTGATACATCAAAGGCTGGGTGCCGCTCGGCTCGTCAGCTTCGTTGTGACCACGGCGACGGTAGCAGACCAGATCGATCACGATGTCGCGCTTGAACTGCATGCGGTAATCGATGGCCAGCTGGGTCACGAACATCACGGCTTCCGGATCATCACCATTCACATGGAGGATCGGCGCCTGGATCATCTTGGCAACGTCGGTGGCGTACTCGGTAGAACGCGAGTCCAGCGGGTTGCTGATGGTGAAGCCCACCTGGTTGTTGATGACGATGTGGATCGTACCGCCCGTCTTGAAGCCGCGAGTCTGCGACATCTGGAAGGTTTCCATGACCACGCCCTGGCCGGCAAAGGCCGCGTCGCCGTGGAGGGAAATCGGCAGAACCTTGTCGCCGTTCGGATCGTTGCGACGATCCTGACGCGCACGCACCGACCCCTCGACCACCGGAGACACGATCTCCAGGTGAGACGGGTTGAAGGCCATGGCGAGGTGAACCTCACCGCCTGCGGTCATGACGTTGGAAGAGAAGCCCTGGTGGTATTTGACGTCACCGGAACCCAGTTCCACTTTCTTCTTGCCTTCGAACTCGTCGAACAGGTCGCGAGGATTCTTGCCGAAGGTGTTCACCAGTACGTTGAGGCGGCCACGGTGGGCCATGCCGATCACGACTTCCTTGGTGCCATAGGACCCGGAACGCTGAATCAGCTCGTCCAGCATTGGAATCAGGCTTTCGCCGCCTTCCAGACCGAAACGCTTGGTGCCCGGGTATTTGGTACCCAGGTATTTCTCGAGGCCTTCAGCTGCGGTAACACGCTCGAGCAGGTGGCTCTGAATGTCAGCCGAGAACACCGGACGGCCACGAACACTCTCGAGACGCTGCATGAACCAGTTGCGCTGCTCGGAATCCACGATGTGAGTGAACTCGGAGCCGATGGTGCGACAATATGTCTGCTGCAACGCTTCATGAATTTCGCGTAGGCTCGCTTCCTCTTTGCCGATGAACAGGTCGCCGGCACGGAAGGTCGTATCAAGATCGGCATTGGTCAAGCCGTAATGATTGATGGACAGATCCGCAGGCGCAGGGCGCTGCCACAGGCCCAGCGGATCGAGTTGGGCAGCCTGGTGGCCACGCATCCGATATGCCTGGATCAGTCGCAGCACTTCAACCTGCTTCTTCTCGTGTTCGCTGCTCACACTGCCGGCGGACACCGGTTGAGCGCGGCGCTGGTTTTTGGCCAGCAACACGAAATGATCGCGAATGGTCGAGTGCGATACATCAGTGGCAGAGCTGCCGTCTGCTGGCAACTTCTGAAAGTAGGTGCGCCATTCTTCTGGCACAGCGTTAGGGTCGTGCAGGTAAAGCTCATAGAGCTCTTCCACATAGGCAGCGTTACCACCGGATAGGTGGGCACTGTTCCACATGCGCTGCATCACGCTTTCTTGCATGCTTGGTCACCCTCGGTAAGGGGACACCACCGGCGAAGACACCAGAGCAATCCTGAAATAGTCGTGTGCAGCGACTGTATCAAGTCACCAGGGATCACGCAGATAGTCCGGGTACCAGCCCGGATGCCCCTGCTGGTCTCATTTCTTCAAAATAAGAGCCGCAGCTTTGCGAGCTACTGCTCAGGTTAAAACTACGGCGCCGGTTGAAGCCTGCGCCGTAGCCACTTCAGTACAACGGTGTAACAGATAAAGCGATGAATCAGACGCCGTTCTGCAACAGCATGTTGCGTACGTGACCGATAGCCTTGGTTGGGTTAAGGCCCTTCGGACAGACGTTGACGCAGTTCATGATGCCGCGGCAGCGGAATACGCTGAACGGATCATCAAGCGAAGCCAGACGCTCACTGGTGCGGGTATCACGGCTGTCAGCCAGGAAACGGTAGGCTTGCAGCAGTGCAGCAGGACCCAGGAACTTGTCAGGGTTCCACCAGAAGGACGGGCAGGAAGTCGAGCAGCAAGCGCACAGGATGCACTCGTACAGACCATCGAGCTTTTCGCGCTCTTCCGGTGTTTGCAGACGTTCGATGGCCGGAGCCGGCGTGTCGTTCTGCAGGAACGGCTTCACCTTCTCGTACTGCTTGTAGAAGATGCTCATATCGACGACCAGGTCACGAATAACCGGCAAACCAGGCAGCGGACGTACGATCAGCTTGTTCTTGGCAACGACAGCCGACAGCGGCGTGATGCAGGCCAGGCCGTTCTTGCCGTTGATATTCATGCCGTCGGAACCGCAAACGCCTTCACGGCATGAGCGACGATAAGAGAACCCTTGATCCTGTTCTTTGACCAGGGCGAGCACGTCCAGCACCATCAGGTCCTTGCCACCGGTATCGACCTGAAACTCCTGCATGAACGGCGCGGCGTCCTGCTCAGGGTTGTAACGATAAACACTGACTTGCAACATATCGGCCACCCCTTAATAAGTCCGAATCTTGGGTTCAAAAGTCGGAACAGTCTTCGGCGAGAAGTTCACGGCACGCTTGGTCACGCGCTTGTCACCCGGGAAATACAGGGTGTGGCACAACCAGTTCTCGTCGTCGCGATCTTCGAAGTCTTCGCGAGCGTGAGCGCCGCGGGACTCTTTACGATGCTCCGCAGCAATCGCCGTGGCTTCGGCAACTTCCAGCAGGTTTTGCAGTTCAAGCGCTTCGATACGGGCGGTGTTGAACGCCTGGCTCTTGTCGTTGATCTTGACGTTGGCGATACGCACGCGCAGATCAGCCAGCTGGGCAATACCCTTCTGCATGTATTCGCCAGTACGGAATACACCGAAGTAGTTCTGCATGCAGCTCTGCAGTTCTTTACGCAGCGACGCAACGTCTTCACCAGTGGTGCGTTCGTTCAGGCCGGCAAGGCGCGCGAGGGCAGCATCGATGTCGGACTCGGAAGCGCGCGCATAATCGACGCCTTCACGCAGCGCCTGCTCGAGGTGGATACCCGCAGCGCGGCCGAACACCACCAGATCGAGCAGCGAGTTGCCGCCCAGACGGTTTGCGCCGTGAACCGATACGCAAGCCACTTCACCTACCGCGAACAGACCTGGAATGATCTGATCGACGCCCGCCGCATCCTGAGTGATCGCCTGACCATGAATGTTAGTGGCAACGCCGCCCATCATATAGTGGCAGGTTGGTACGACAGGGATCGGAGCGGTCGCAGGATCGACGTGAGCAAAGGTCTTGGACAGCTCCATGATCCCTGGCAGACGGCTGTGCAGCACTTCTTCGCCAAGGTGATCGAGCTTGAGCATCACGTGATCGCCATCGGGACCACAGCCATTACCGGCAATGATTTCCTTGACCATGGAACGTGCCACAACGTCACGACCGGCAAGGTCCTTGGCGTTCGGAGCATAACGCTCCATGAAACGCTCGCCGTGCTTGTTGATCAGGTAACCGCCTTCACCGCGGCAACCTTCGGTGACCAGTACACCTGCACCGGCAATACCGGTCGGGTGGAACTGCCACATTTCGATGTCCTGAACAGGTACACCGGCACGCAGCGCCATGCCGATACCGTCACCGGTATTGATCAGGGCATTGGTGGTCGACGAGTAGATACGGCCTGCACCGCCAGTCGCCAGCACGGTTGCATTGGCGCGGATGTACGAGGTTTCGCCTGTCTCGATGCAGATTGCGATGATGCCGACAAAGGCGCCGTCGTTGTTCTTTACCAGATCCACTGCATAGTATTCGTTGAGGAATACAGTGCCTGCCTTCAGGTTGGCCTGATACAGGGTGTGCAGCAGTGCGTGACCGGTACGGTCGGCGGCAGCGCAGGTACGGGCAGCCTGCCCGCCCTTGCCGAAGTCCTTGGACTGGCCACCGAACGGACGCTGGTAGATACGGCCCTGCTCGGTACGGGAGAACGGCAGGCCCATGTGCTCGAGCTCGAAGACCGCTTCCGGACCTACGGAACACATGTATTCGATAGCGTCCTGGTCACCGATGTAGTCGGAGCCCTTGACGGTATCGTACATGTGCCAGCGCCAGTCATCGTTCGGATCGGCGGAAGCGATTGCACAGGTGATGCCACCCTGGGCGGATACGGTGTGCGAGCGGGTCGGGAAAACCTTGGTGACCACGGCAGTCTTGTGACCGCCCTGGGCGAGCTGCAGCGCAGCGCGCATGCCGGCACCGCCACCACCAATGATGATGGCGTCGAAAGAAAGCGCATTAATGTTAGCCATGGATCAGATACCCCAAAGAATCTGCACGCCCCAGACGAAGTAGGCGAACATCAGAACGCCGCATACCGCCTGGAACAGGAAACGTACTGCAGTTGCGGACTTGCCCAGCGCCATCGGCGTCAGGTAGTCGGTCGCGATGGTCCACATGCCGACCCAGGCGTGGGCGCCAAGGGCAACGAGGGCCAGGAGACTGAAGATACGCATTCCGTTGTGAGCGAACAGACCATGCCATTGGGCGTAGCTCAGACCCGGGTGAAAGACCATGTAACCGATCAGGAAAATGAAATAAGCCGCGAGCACGACTGCGGAGACACGCTGAGCCATCCAGTCATAGAGGCCCGAACGCGACAGGTTGGTGACGTTGGTTACCATATCCATACTCCCGCCAGAAGAATCAGAATCACGGAAACCGCGATAACGATTTTGGAGCCCAGCTTTCCGCCTTCAAGCGTCTCGCCTACCCCCGAGTCCATGATGAGGTGACGAATACCGGCCACCAGGTGGTACAGCAGGGCAGACAGAAGTCCCCAGATGATCAGCTTGGCCAGCGGACTGGTCATATACGCCTTGACTTCACCAAATCCCTCTTCGGAGGCCAGCGACTTGTCCATTGCATACAGCATGATTGCAATACCGACAAAGAGGATGACACCGGAGATGCGGTGAAGGATGGACGTGTAAGCGGTGACTGGGAGCTTGATGGTCCTTAGGTCTAGATTTACAGGTCGTTGGCTATTCACGGCTTTTTTTCACACTGAAGAGCCCCTAACAATCAGGGCAAGTTGTTGGGAAGTGCACTGGTCAGGTACCCACCACCCAGGAAGTGACGACCCCCTTGAAACAGGCCAAAAGCCTCTGGCGGTCGGACGCCGAGTATAGACAGTTAGGTTACTAATGACAACGCGCAGACGTACCGCCAATAGCGGATTGCGTTGCCGAGACAAAAGGCGTAAATGGCAGTAAACCGTCTGAAAAATCCACGGCCGAGCCCTTGCGGAACACGACTTTAGGCAAATTGACTTTAGAATTTATCTCACTATAGTGATGCGGGCCCTGCGTGGGGGGCCTGTCTGATGATTTGAAGCATAAATAGGAGGCCACATGGCTGACAAAAAAGCGCAGTTGATCATCGAGGGCGCTGCCCCCGTCGAGCTGCCAATTCTGACCGGTACAGTGGGTCCGGACGTGATCGACGTACGCGGCCTGACCGCCACCGGCCGCTTCACATTTGACCCTGGTTTCATGTCCACGGCCTCTTGCGATTCGAAGATCACCTACATCGATGGTGATAATGGCATTCTGCTACACCGCGGCTACCCGATCGAACAACTGGCCGAGCAGTCCGACTACCTCGAGACCTGCTACCTGCTGCTCAACGGTGAACTGCCCACCGCCCAGCAGAAAGCCCAGTTCGTGGCCGTGGTCAAGAACCACACGATGGTTCACGAACAACTCAAGACCTTCTTCAACGGTTTCCGCCGTGACGCCCATCCGATGGCCGTCATGTGCGGCGTAGTCGGTGCCCTGTCGGCGTTCTACCACGACTCGCTGGACATCAATAACCCGCAGCACCGCGAGATTTCCGCAGTCCGTCTGGTCGCCAAGATGCCGACCCTGGCAGCGATGGTCTACAAGTACTCCATGGGTCAACCCATGATGTACCCGCGCAACGACCTCAGCTACGCGGAAAACTTCCTGCACATGATGTTCAACACCCCGTGCGAGATCAAACCGATCAGCCCGGTGCTGGCCAAGGCGATGGACAAGATCTTCATCCTCCACGCCGATCACGAGCAGAACGCTTCGACCTCCACCGTGCGCATGGCGGGCTCTTCGGGTGCCAACCCGTTCGCCTGTATCGCAGCCGGTATCGCAGCGCTCTGGGGCCCTGCCCACGGCGGCGCCAACGAAGCGGTACTGACCATGCTCGATGAAATCGGCGACGTGTCGAACATCGACACGTTCATTGCCAAGGCCAAGGACAAGAACGATCCGTTCAAGCTCATGGGCTTCGGTCACCGCGTGTACAAGAACCGTGACCCGCGCGCCACCGTAATGAAGCAGACCTGCGACGAAGTATTGAAAGAACTGGGCATCACCAACGATCCTCAACTCGAACTGGCCATGCGCCTCGAAGAGATCGCCCTGACCGACCCGTACTTCATCGAGCGCTCGCTGTACCCGAACGTCGACTTCTACTCGGGCATTATCCTCAAGGCCATCGGCATTCCGACCAGCATGTTCACCGTGATCTTCGCCCTGGCGCGGACTGTCGGCTGGATCTCGCACTGGAAGGAAATGCTCTCCAGCCCCTACAAGATCGGTCGCCCTCGCCAGCTGTACACCGGCAACGTGCAACGCGACATCGTCGCCCTGCAAGACCGCAAGTAAGCGCCACACGCAAAAAAAGGGCTGCCATTGGCAGCCCTTTTTTGTGCGCGCTATCCGATGCACATCATGGGGTTTGCGCAGCACGCTCCCTGAGGGCTTTCAAGGTGTTGAACGGCGCATCGACAACGAACTTGTTGGCCAGCATAGAAGGCACACTGCCACCCGGCTCGGTGTGAACCTGATAGGTCACTTCAGTCTGGTTCGGCCCTTTGGGCACCATTTTCCAGAAGCCCTTGACCTCGGTTACGCGCACATAGCCCTTTTCTTCGGGGATGTACGAAGGCTGCTCTTCAAGATTACGGGTAACACTCCCGTCAGGGCCTTCCTGAGTGGTGATCAACAGCACAGAATCGCGAGGCGTCACTGGCCAGGGAGTGTTGAACTGGCTGTAGGTCCAGGTCTTGTTGCCTTCGTGCTTGAGCACTTTCTGCAACTTGCACTCATGAATCCAGGCGCAGGCGCCCGTGACATCCTCCTGAAGCGCGCGCAACTTGCTCACGCTGGCATTGATCAGCGCAATGCCCTGATAAGCCTTGTAATCAGACCCGGGCACGTCGCTCAACGAAACCTTGATGCCCTCCTGATTCTTGACCTCTTTCCACTCTTCAGCCTGCGCCGTTCCGGCAAGCATTACAGTCAAACCACAAGCAACAGCCATGCGATACAGCGGACCCATTGTTTTATTCCTTGTTTTGAAGTTCCGAAGAAGCATTTGTGCTCGAAAACACTTTTTCAGGCCACCGCAGTGGCTTTTTCCCACCAACCGATCAGGCGAATGGCATCCGCCTGGTCGACACCGCAGACATCCTCTGCCGCCTTGAACTGACTGCATACGGCGGGCCGCTCAGCCCTGCCAAACAAGGCGCACAAAAACTCGACCGACAGGTGCAGACAACGCTCGCCTGCAGGCTTTCCGTCGGGCATACCGGGTATGGGAGACGTTATGGAAGGCGCTATGCAGCACGCTCCACAACCGGAACGGCAGTCCATGACCAGACACCCTTTTGTGAAAATTGAAAAAGAGGAAGGATATTAACCGTCAAAACGTCTGTTTGAAAACGCCGTATCGGACGACAGGCAGGGCTTACTGCTTGAATTTGAAGTCCAGCGCAGCGCCTTCCACGTCGCGACGGTTTTCGTTGCGCATCTGCAATTGCATTTCGTTGGTCAGCAATCGCCCTTCGAGCTCGAACGGACCAGGGTTCGCAGAGTCGCCCTTGTCGCTGAACATCTGCGGCAATATCGGCTTGCGCTTGCTGGTAATCACCTTGGCAGGCGGGTCGAGTTCCTTGACCAGTTCGGGAGGCAGGCTCAGATCCAGCTTGGGCGATTTGATTCGCACATCCTTGACGCTGGCCGTCTTGGCATCCTTGGCGTTCTTGCGCTTGCTCGCAGGCGCCTTGGCTGCCGCGACCTTGGAAGACGCTTTTTCGGACGCCGCCGATTTGGCGCTTTGGGGTGCTGCAGGTTCTGACTTTTCCTTTCCGACCACCACAGGCACGACTGGCACCCCCGGCATCAGCTTATGCATGGTGTCCGGCGCCTTGATTTGCCTGGCATCGGTGGCGGCTGCCTCCGCAGGTGCCTCAGTCTTCAGATGCACCTCGGGCGATACCGGCGCTGTGATGACCGCCTCGGTCTTGGGTTTGGGCACAGAGGTATCCGGAGCGTCACAACCACTCAGAAGTACGACGACAAGCAATCCGAGACAGCGAAAAACATTCATAGGCAAAAAGTCAGGCAAGACAGTGGCAAAAAGCCGGAAAGAAACACATGCTGTCCTTTTGAGGCCAACCTGACAAGACAAGAGTTCCGAAGAATTGACAAATATCTTTGCCAATCAATAAGCCTGGACAGCTTCCTGACATAACTGCTTGGCCAGAATCCCCAATGTCATCAATGCCCGCTCGGCTTCCTTGTTCCATTTCATGCCGCAATTCAAACGAATACAGTGGTTGAACTGCTCGGTATTACTGAAAATCAGCCCGGGTGCAATGCTGATGCCCTGCTCGAGCGCACGCACGTGCAATTCCTGGGTATTGACCCTGCCCGGCAGACTGACCCAGAGGATAAAGCCCCCTGCGGGACGGCTCATCTGCGTGCCTTCGGGAAAGAACTGCTGCACCGCCAGCTGATACGCACTGAGGTTCTTGCGGTATTCGAGCCGAATGAAGCGCAGGTGTCGATCATAGCCGCCGTTTTCGAGGTACGCGGCGACGGCCATTTGCGTGACACTGCACGCAGAGTGAGTACTGAAGGTCTGCAGGCGCTGAATTTCCGCCTGGTATTTGCCGGCTATCATCCAGCCGATGCGCACACCCGGTGACAAGGTCTTGGAGAAGCTTGAGCAGTAAATCACCCTCCCCAGCCGGTCGAAGGACTTGAGCGCCTTGGTCCGCCCTACTTCGAACATCAACTCGCCGTAGACGTCGTCTTCAACCACCTGGATATCGAAATCCGAGGTCAGCCGCAGCAGGTTTTTCTGCCGCTCCTCGGGCATGGTGCCGCCCAGTGGATTGCTCAGCCGTGAGGTCAGCACCAGGGCCTTGATGGACCATTGATTGGCCGCCAGTTGCAAGGCTTCAAGACTGATGCCGGTGGCCGGATCACTGGGAATTTCGATGACTTTCAAACCCAGCAGGTCGGCAAGTTGCAGCAACCCGTAATAAGCCGGTGATTCGGCGGCTATCAGATCGCCGGGCCGGGTCAGCACCCGCAGGGCCATCTGCAGCGCATCCACGCAGCCGTGAGTGATGACCACTTCTGACGGGTCGACCACTACACCGGCGTCGCGCATGCGGATCGCGACCTGCCTGCGCAAGGGTTCGAAGCCAGGGCTGAACATGTAACTGAAGGCCCGTGGGCTGTGAAAACGCGTGACCTTGGCCAGCTGCTGATGCAGCGCGCGCACCGGCAAGTAATCCACATGAGGCACGGCAGCCCCTAGGGCGAATACGCCTTCGCGGCGCGACTCTTCGAGCACTTGCTGGATAATGCTGCTGCGTGTGACCAGGCCGGGCCGCTCGACCCGCGCGATATCCGGGGTGGACGCTGTCAGCGCGGGCGTTTGATGGACGTAGTAGCCGGATTGAGGACGCGCCCGGATCAGCCCCTGGTCTTCAAGGTTCGCGTAAGCCTGCAATACAGTCGCATGGCTGACGTTGAGCTGCGAACTCATTTTGCGAACGGACGGCACACGCTCGCCGGGCTGATACACACCACGGCGGATGTCTTCGGCCAACTGCTGAGCGATACGCTGGTAGAGCAAGAGATTGGTCATGACACAGCCTCGAAAAGACCGGTGATTTATTATTTTTGAAAATACAGATGCGTAATAACCGGCACAGATCGGAAGTGTACGGGAACAGTTTGAAGACAGGCCAGCATTGATGGCTGCTGAGTGAAAATAAACGCGGGCAGAAACGCCATAATCAATGTGATTAAAGACAAAAAAGCCCGAGGCCGTTTCCGGCATCGGGCTTTTTATCGTCTATTTATCAGCGAGCTGCGCCCAGCTGACCTTTTTCATCCGAGAAAACGATCTCGACACGCCTGTTTTGCGCGCGGCCCCGCTCGGAGGTATTGGCATTCACAGGAAACTCCTGGCCATAGCCTTCGACCTGAATGCGTTTTTCGTCGATGCCCAGGTCCATCAGCACATCAGCGACTGCTTGCGCCCGGTCTTTCGAGAGCCTCAGGTTTTCCTGACGATCGCCCGTGCTGTCGGTATAGCCTTCGATGCGGACCACTCGGCGCGGATTGATCTGCAGAAACTGCACAACCTTGAGAATGGTACGGCTGGCCGAGTTTTTCAGCTCGGCATGTCCGGCGTCGAACAGCACATCGCCCAGGGTCATGACCAGCCCGCGGTCGGTTTCGGTGGTGGCCAGGCTGAGGATCTGATCCTCCAGCCAACGGCCCTGTTGCTGGGCGCTGGCCAACTTGGCTTCGCGCAGTGCCAACTGCATACGCTGACGTTCCATGTCCATTTTCGCCAGACGCTCCTGACTCAGCATCAGGTTGCTGTGCTCACGCGCGATCTCGCTGTAGCGGCTGCTGAGGTAGGCGTAGTGAGCGACATCGGCGCCACTCCCCAGGTAACTGGACAGACGCTCGGCGCGAGCCAGCGATTCACCCGCACGAATGACATCCTTGGGTGCACTGCGCAGCACATCGGTATCTTCCTTGACCTTCTGGAAGTCGGCACTGGCCTGCTGCAACGCCTGGCCGCTGTCCTGGTGACCGGCACAACCATAAAGGCCAGCCGCACCCAGCAACAGACACACACTCAGGACACGCGGAATACGCTTCATTGCGCCTCCCCCAGCTGCTTGCGCAAGCGATTGAGGCGGGTATTCAACTGATTGACCTGCTCCTGGCTCTTGAGGGTCAACACTCGCGCTTCAGCCAGGCGCGCATCAAGCTCGGCCTGCTCGGCTTTCATACGCGCGTCCTTGTAGGCATGGCTTGCCATGGAAGCGCGGGCTTCGGCAAACCCTGCCTGAGCGACTTCCATCTCGGGTTGATCATCACTCGCGCCGACCGCCTTGGCCTGCTCCAGCGCCTGCTCGGTCAGCTTGAATTGCTCGGTTGGTACCGGATCACTGGCGCAACCGGCCAGCGTGGCGATTGCCATGACGGCAATTGAAAAACGAATACTCACAAAAACATCCCTACTTGTTGGGTGCGCTGGCGCTGGCGGGTTGCAACAGTTGGGCTTTCCACAACTCCAGGTTGTGCCTGATGACATCGCCCGCAAGGCCAGAGGCGGCCGATTCTGTCATCTTTTTCGCCAGCTGTCCGCGCAACCATGGTTCATTGCAGGCCGAGTTGAACGATAAGGCCAGATAGAAACCCGGCGTATCGACCGGTAGAGGCTGTGCCGTCAGGTCTTTGGAAAGACCCAGCGTCTGCACCATGACCATACCGGCATAACGCCCGGCAAGTACGTAATCCACCTCACCCAATGCCAGCTTCTGAAAGGCAGGTGTGAGTGCGGGCAGGCGCTCCAGGGTCAGATTCTGCCTGGCCAGCACCTCGAAGGAAGGCGTCAGGCGGGTCTTTTCCGACATGGCGCCGGGATGGCCCTGCAGCTCGCTCACGGCATTGAACGGCACGCTGTGATCGTGACGCGTCCAGACCATGATCTCGTTCTGCACGATCGGCGGATGAATGTAATCCAGCGCTTCGAGTTGTGCGGCATTCAATGGCGCGTCAGCCAGCAGGTCCATGCGCCCGGTGCGCACCTCTTCGAGCGCCTGACTGCGCTTGCCGCCATACAGAAATTCGACCTTGATACCCAGCTCGCCTGCCGCCTGGGTGAGCAGATCGGCATTGGCCCCCATCAGGTGGCGCGGATCCTGGGGATCACGCCACAGATACGGCGGCGCGTCCGGGCTGCCGGTCACGATCAGACGCTCGCACTTGCCTGCGGCGGATGCCAGCGTCGGCAGCGTGATCAGCCCGAGGAGAAGCGAAGACAGCAGCCGGGAATGCACCATGAAAAGTCCTTTCGATACGCAATAAAAAACCCGCTTCACCCAGGCAGGCGCACCGTAAACCGCTGGTGCGCAAACCCCGAATGGAACGGGTTCTCTTTATAGTGGAAGCGCGTGGCTTAAACCAGCTTCTCCAGCTCGGGGATGGCTTCGAACAAGTCAGCCACCAGACCGTAATCGGCGACCTGGAAGATCGGCGCCTCTTCATCCTTGTTGATCGCAACGATCACCTTGGAATCCTTCATACCGGCCAGATGCTGAATGGCGCCGGAAATACCGACTGCGATGTACAGCTGAGGAGCAACGATCTTGCCGGTCTGACCGACCTGCATGTCGTTGGGTACGAAACCGGCATCGACCGCAGCTCGGGAAGCGCCCACTGCCGCACCGAGCTTGTCGGCCAGCGTGTACAGGTGCCTGAAGTTGTCGCCGTTCTGCATGCCGCGACCACCGGAAACGACGATCTTGGCCGCGGTCAGTTCCGGACGATCGGATTTGGCCAGTTCTTCACCGACGAAGCTGGACTTGCCGGCATCGTGAGCAGCCGACACCGCCTCGACAGCGGCCGAGCCACCCTCTGCAGCCACCGGGTCGAAGCCGGTGGCACGTACGGTAATGACCTTGACCGCAGCCGTCGACTGTACGGTGGCGATGGCATTACCGGCATAGATCGGACGAGTGAAGGTGTCAGCGGAAACCACCGAAACGATCTCGGAGATCTGATCGACATCCAACTGAGCAGCGACGCGCGGCAGGATGTTCTTGCCATTGGACGTTGCCGCAGCCAGAACATGGCTATGGCCTGCAGCCAGCTCCACGACCAGCGGTGCAATGTTTTCAGGGAGTTGGTGCGCGTAGGCTTCGTGGTCGGCCACCAGCACTTTCGTCACACCGGCAATTTTGGCGGCGGCGTCGGCAACGGCGCTCACGCCGGACCCGGCCACCAGCAAATGGATGTCACCGCCGATCTTCTGGGCAGCAGCAAGAGTGTTGAGCGTAGCCGGGGCTACGGTCGCGTTGTCGTGTTCAGCGATAACCAGGATCGTCATTTAGATTACCTTCGCTTCGTTTTTCAGTTTCTCGACCAGTTCGGCCACCGACTTGACCTTGATGCCGGCGCTGCGTGCAGCCGGCGCTTCAACCTTGAGGGTCTTGTTGGTCGAGGCCGTGGAAACGCCCAGCGCATCCGGGGTCAGCACTTCGAGCGGCTTTTTCTTGGCCTTCATGATGTTGGGCAGTGAAGCGTAGCGTGGCTCGTTCAGACGCAGGTCCGTGGTCACGATGGCTGGCAGGCTCAGGGAAACGGTCTGCAGGCCGCCGTCGATTTCGCGGGTCACGGCAACCTTGTCACCGGTCACTTCAACCTTGGATGCGAACGTACCCTGCGGGTAGCCGCTCAACGCAGCCAGCATCTGGCCGGTCTGGTTGTTATCACTGTCGATGGCCTGTTTGCCAAGGATCACCAGCTGTGGCTGCTCCTTGTCGACCACGGCCTTGAGCAGCTTGGCCACGGCCAGAGAAGTCAGCTCCTCGGCGGACTCGACCAGCACGGCGCGGTCGGCACCCAGCGCCAGGGCGGTACGCAGTTGCTCCTGAGCCGTGGTCGGACCGATGGTGACGACGACGATTTCGGTGGCTACACCCTTCTCTTTAAGGCGAACAGCCTCTTCAACGGCGATTTCGCAAAACGGGTTCATGGACATTTTGACGTTGGCAAGATCGACGCCGGAGTTGTCCGCCTTGACGCGAACCTTGACGTTGTAGTCGACCACTCGTTTGACAGCTACAAGAACCTTCATGGATTCCTCACTCTCCGGTGAAAAGAAGTCGCCCGGCGGCACCAGGCGATCGATATGTGTCCTCAACAAGCAATCGCAATGCGTGCAGGCCACCCGGACGACTTTAAAAAGCCATATAAAAGCCGGGAGTCACCCGTCAAGCAGCGGCTGGGTGTGTAAAATGCGCCGTGCGACGTTGACCTGTTGCCTGCAGCGCGTCTGCCTGATGCCTTTTGAGAGATTGCCCGCAATCCGGAAACCTCGTTTCAGCCTACGGCAAACGCAAAACCGCCCGTATATTGACCGCAACGCCTTTTCCGGTCAATACGCCAAATCGGCCAGTTCCGAGTCTGGTGTCTTTGATTTATCTGGCCTGCGGCCGATTCAAACAAACGTTTGTATTGGACCCGCGCAGTGGTGTAGATATAATGCGAACCATTAAAAGACGGGACGGTTCAATACCTCCATGCGTCGGCCTGCAGCGACCAAAAAAGCAGTGCCCATAAAAACACCGTGAGCCTTGAGAGTAGGAGATAGCCTGTGGAACGCGAATACATGGAATTCGACGTCGTTATCGTCGGAGCCGGCCCGTCCGGGCTTTCTGCCGCTTGCCGCCTTAAACAGAAGGCCGCTGAAGCTGGCCAGGAAATCAGCGTCTGCGTGGTGGAAAAAGGCTCCGAAGTCGGCGCGCACATCCTCTCCGGTGCGGTATTCGAGCCCCGCGCGCTGAATGAACTGTTCCCCAACTGGCAGGAACTGGGCGCTCCGCTCAACACGCCGGTCAAGCGCGACGACATCTATGTGCTGCGCGATGCTGAAAAAGCTCAGAAAATACCGGACTTTTTCGTCCCCAAGACCATGCACAACCATGGCAACTACATCATCTCGCTGGGCAACCTGTGCCGCTGGCTGGCTCAGCAGGCTGAAAACCTCGGTGTCGAAATCTATCCTGGCTTTGCCGCTCAGGAAGCGCTGTTCGACGAAAACGGTGTAGTGCGCGGCATCGTCACCGGGGATCTGGGTGTCGACCGCGAAGGCAATCCGAAGGAAGGCCTGTACACCCCCGGCATGGAACTGCGCGCCAAGTACACGCTGTTCGCCGAAGGCTGCCGTGGTCACATCGGCAAGCAGCTGCTCAAGCGCTTCAACCTCGACGACGAAGCCGACGTGCAGCATTACGCTATCGGCCTCAAGGAAATCTGGGAAGTCGACCCGGCCAAACATGAACAAGGGCTGGTGGTGCACACCGCAGGCTGGCCGCTGGACGATGCCAATCCGGGCGGCTCGTTCCTGTACCACCTGGAGAACAATCAGGTAGTGGTCGGCCTGATCGTCGACCTGTCCTACAGCAACCCGTACCTGTCGCCGTTCGACGAGTTCCAGCGCTACAAGCACCACCCGGTCGTCAAGCAATACCTGGAAGGCGGCAAGCGCATCAGCTACGGCGCCCGCGCGATTGCCAAGGGTGGCTTGAACTCCCTGCCGAAAATGGTCTTCCCCGGCGGCGCGCTGATCGGCTGCGATCTGGGCACGCTGAACTTCGCCAAGATCAAGGGCAGCCATACGGCCATGAAGTCGGGCATGCTGGCCGCCGATTCGGTGGCCGACGCGCTGCTGGCCGGTAAGGAAGGTGGCGACGTGCTGACTTCCTACGTGGATGCCTTCAAGGCCAGCTGGCTGCATGAAGAACTGTTCGCCAGCCGCAACTTTGGCGTGGCGATCCATAAATATGGCGCGATCAAGGGTGGCGCATTCAACTTCATCGATCAGAACATTTTCGGCGGCAAGCTGCCGTTCACGCTGCACGACACCAAGCCGGATTACGCCTGCCTCAAGCTGGCAGCCGACTCGAAGAAGATCGATTACCCGAAACCCGACGGCAAGCTCAGCTTCGACAAGCTCAGTTCGGTGTTCCTCTCCAGCACCAATCATGAAGAGGAACAACCCTGCCACCTGAAGCTGACCGATCCGAGCATCCCGATCAGCAAGAACCTGCCGCTGTACGACGAGCCGGCTCAGCGTTACTGCCCGGCTGGCGTGTATGAAGTCATCACCAAGGAAGACGGCGAGAAGCGCTTCCAGATCAACGCGCAGAACTGCGTGCACTGCAAGACCTGCGACATCAAGGACCCGTCGCAGAACATCACCTGGGTAGCACCGGAAGGCGCTGGCGGACCTACTTACCCGAATATGTAATGAGCCGCAGCAAGCCTCAATAGAGAAAGCCCCTTTCGGGGCTTTTTTTATTCAGGCAGGGACACGCAGATTGCTGCTCTCCTCCCCCGGGCTGCGCTCGAAGTAGCGCTTGTATTCACGACTGAACTGCGACGCGCTTTGATAGCCGACCTTGAGCGCGACCTGCGCCACCCCCAGGCCCTCGGCCACCAGCAATTGCTGAGCCTTGAGCAGGCGCAGACGCTTGAGGTATTGCACCGGCGACAACAGCGTGCTGCGCTTGAAATGCTCATGAAAGGTCGACGTGCTCATGTTCGCGCAACTGGCCAGCGTGTCGACGTTCAGTGCGTGATCATAATGCTCATGCAGGTAGGTCACCGCAGAAGCAATTCGTGCGAACTGCCCCTGCTGCTCGACCAGCGCACGCAAAACCCCTGACTGCGGTCCGCGCAGCGCGCTATACAGCACCTCGCGAATCCGTGCCTGGCCCATGGCCTGACACTCCAGCGGATCATGCAGACAACGCAGCAGACGCTCGACACTGTCGCGCATGCTGTTGTCGATGCGCACCGAGGTCATCGATTCCGGCGTCTGCACCTGACTCTCCTGGCCGGTGACCGGGCCCATCGCCTGCACCAGCTCACCGAGCAATACCCGGTCGATGGCCACTGAAACGCCGTAAAGCGGCTTTTCCGGAGTAGCGAAGGTTTCACACTTGAACGGCACAGAGAGCGCCTGAATCAGGTAGTGCCCGGTGCCGTATTCGAATGTGCGCGGCCCCAGGCACGCGACCTTGCTGCCCTGTACCACGATCATCAGGCTTGGCTCGTAGATCTGCGGGCTGCTGGCGACATAACCAAACGCCGAAAGCACACGTACCTCCGGCAACGGCGTCGCGACAAACCCCGGGCGCACCGCCAGCGGCTGGATCAGGGACACAAGGGTGGCATTGCCATCCAGCACAACAGGTAAGTTCATGAGCACCGCCTGACAGAGAAACAGACAGTCATATCATCGCAGATTTGCGCCTCAGCGCCGACCCCGAACTATCAGACCGGAGGAATAGGCATGAAACACGGAGGATTCACCATAGCCGCGAAGGGCCCGTATCAGGACAATGGTTCGCCTCTCTTCCGTCACACCTTGCGAGGTCAAACATGTACACAGCTATCGGTTACGCCGCACAGTCAGCTACCTCACCCCTCGCCCCGATGACCTTCGAACGTCGCGCTCTGCGTGCCGACGACGTTGCCATCGAAATCCTTTATTGCGGCGTCTGCCACTCCGATATTCACCAGGCACGCAACGAATGGGGCATCGCCGTCTACCCGCTGATGCCGGGCCATGAAATCGTCGGTCGTGTCACTGCCACCGGCAGCAGTGCAACCCAGTACCAGGTCGGTGACATGGTCGGTGTCGGCTGCATGGTCGATTCGTGCCGCGAATGCTCGGCTTGCAAATCAGACCTCGAGCAGTATTGCCTGGAAGGCCCGACCATGACTTACGCCACGCCAGACCGCGTGGACGGCAGCAACACCATGGGCGGTTACTCGAACAGCATCGTGGTCGCCGAGCACTTTGTCGTGCGCGTCCCGGAAAAACTCGATCCGGCCGCCGCTGCACCGATTCTCTGCGCAGGTATCACCACTTATTCGCCGCTCAAGCACTACGGCGTCAAGGCTGGCGACAAGGTCGGCATTCTGGGCATGGGCGGCCTGGGCCATATGGGCATCAAGTTCGCCAAAGCCATGGGCGCTGAAGTGACCCTGTTCACTCGTTCCGCCGCCAAGGCGCAGGAAGCGCGTCGCCAGGGCGCCGATCATGTGATCGTATCCACCGACGCTGAACAGATGAAGGCTGCTGCCGGGCACTTCGACTTCCTGCTCGACACCATTCCGGTCCAGCATGACCTGAACCCCTACCTGGAAACCCTGCGTTTCGATGGCGTACATATCCTCGTCGGCCTGATCGAGCCGGTCGAGCCGCCGGTACATGCAGCCAATCTGGTGATGAGCCGTCGCGTGCTGGCCGGTTCGTTGATCGGCGGTATCGCGGAAACTCAGGAAGTACTGGATTTCTGTGCCGAGAACGACATCACCTGCGACATCGAAATGCTCGATATTCGCAACATCAACGAAGCCTACGAGCGCATGCTGGCCGGTGACGTGAAGTACCGCTTCGTGATCGACATGGCCACGCTGAAGGCCTGATCGACTGCCGATCAGCCGCCGAGATCGGCCGAGAGTTCCGCTGCGATGGTTTTGATCAGCGGAACCAGCTCGGCCATCTTCTCCAGCGGCATGTAGGGCACGGTACTGGCGACACTGATGCCGGCAACGATCTGTTTGCTGGCATCACGTACCGGCGCTGCAACACAACGGATCGACGGTTCGTTGTCCTCCAGATCGAATGCATACCCCCCTTGTACATACTCCTCGCGCCGTGCCTTCAACTGCTCCCAGGTTTGCTGCTCATGAGCAGGCCATAGCGGATTTCTACCCGTGCTCGGCATGCTGATTTCATACAACCGTTGCCACTCGGACTGAGCACTGTCCAGCAGCAGCGCCTTGCCGATACCGGTGCGCACCAGCGGCATCCGATGCCCGACCCGCGAACGCATTTCCGGACCATTGCGACCGGGATTCTTGTGCAGATAGAGCACGTCGTCCCCTTCCCGTACTGCCAGATGCACGGTATCGCCGGTCAGCTCCGACAAGCGATCCAGATACGGCCGGGCGAGCATCGCCAAGGGCACCTCTTCACGCGCCTGAAACCCCAGCTCGATCAATTTCGGGCCGAGCAGATAGCCCACCTGAGGAACGACCCGCAGGTAACGCTCCTCGACCAGGCAACTGGCCAGGCGGTGCGTGGTACTGCGCGTGGTGCCGATCAGCCGGGCGATCTCCTTGAGGTCCCGTGCGCCACCGGCAACCGCCTGCACCACCCCCAGCCCGCGCAGCAAGGTCTGAGTCCCGGTGGGTACGGAATCCTTGCCGGTGATTTTTTCAGGGGTGATCGAATCGTTGTGCATGAGAGGCCTTGCTCGGATCAAAAGGGTTCGGATCGAAAACCGGCGGCATTATCGCCGCCTGAGTCCAGAGGCGTCGACATCAGAGCTCGATACGCTCCACTTTCCCTACCAGCAGGATGTACGACAGCGCGCCCAACAGTGCCAGGGCAGAAATGTAGGTGATGGCAGGCGCGAACGAGTCTCCCGATGCCAGAAAGCCGATCACGATCGGGGTGGCGATGGCAGAGAGGTTGCCGATGAAGTTGAACGTGCCACCGGTCAGGCCCAGCAGGCGCGCCGGTGCCAGTGTCGAGACCAGCGACCAGGTGATCGACGCCAGGCCGTTGCCGAAGAACGCCAGCGCCAGAAAGGTGATCACCAGCGGCGTCGAGTCGACGAAGTTGGCACCGATGATCGAGGTCGAGATCAGCAGCCCGGCAATGATCGGCAGCTTGCGCGCAAAGCCTACGCTATGCCCGCGGCGGATCAGCCAGTCGGAGAAGAAGCCCGAGCACAACACACCGACAAACGCGGCGAGGAACGGCAACGACGCCAGCAGGCCGGACTTGATGAAGTCCATGCCCCGGTATTTCACCAGGTAGGTCGGAAACCAGGTCAGGAAAAACCACAGCGTGGAGTTCAGGCAGAACTGCCCCAGGTAGATGCCCCACAGCTTGCGTTTGCTCAACACAATGCCCAGGTCCAGCCAGCTGAACGCCTGCTTCTGTTTTTCGACATCCTTCTGGATGTCCACCAGCCCGCCGCCCTCCTGGATCAGCTCGATTTCCTGCTGATTGACGCCTTTGAAATCACGTGGCTCGCGATACACCGTGTACCAGATCACCGCCCACAGCACGCCGACTCCCCCTGTGGCGACAAACACCATGTGCCAGCCGTAGTGCGCCTGCAACCAGGCCAGCACCGGGGTCAGAAACGCCAGGCCGACGAACTGCCCGGAGGTATAGACGCCGATGGCAGTGGCCCGCTCGCGCTCGGGAAACCAGGTGGTGACTACACGGCTGTTGATCGGATAGGCAGGTGCTTCCAGCGCGCCGACCGCCATGCGCAGTACGAACAGGGCGATAAAGCTGGCCGCGAAGCCGAGCATGATGGTCGCGATGGACCACAGCAGCAGGGCTGCGGTGTAGAGAATGCGTGGCGGCACGCGGTCCACCAGCCAGCCACCGGGCAGTTGCATGGCGGCGTAGGTCCAGCCGAACGCAGAAAAGATCAGCCCGACATGCACCGGGTCAAGGCCCAGTTCGGAGGTCAGCGCTGGTGCGGCAATCGACAGGTTGCTGCGGTCCAGGTAGTTGATCACCACCGTGATGAACAGCAGCACCATGATAAAGAAACGTTTGCGGGACGGCGTCACCAGGGATGCCGCACCCTCCAGAGTTCGAGTGCGCATGGAATGTAGCCTCTTGTTGGATTTATTGAGGTCTGTGTTTCGATATAACTGAGCTGAAGGCACGCCGGTTCTCGTTCCCGCGCAGAGCGCTCATCGTTATGCACCAGTGCGCTTTTGATTCTGGCCAAAGGCCGTGGGAGCGAACGTGTTCGCGAAGACATTGTTCAAACGAAACATTTTCAGAGAACACGTCGGCCTTTTCGCGAATACGTTCGCTCCTACGCCCTGCGGGCAGAAGCCTGAACGCCCATTTTCCGGGCTCTTCAGGGCTTATGTATGGCGATGAGCGCAGGGCGCCGAAACGATGGTTAGCGGAGTTGTTGCTCTACCACTCCGCAAAACTGCCATCCGCATGCCGCCAGATCGGGTTGCGCCAGCGGTGGCCGATGGCGGCGCGTTCGATGACGTACTCTTCGTTGATCTCGATGCCCAGGCCGGGGCCGTTGGGGATCTTGACCATGCCTTGGTCGTAGTCGAAGACTTCCGGGTGCTTGACGTAGTCGAGCAGGTCGTTGCTTTCGTTGTAGTGAATACCCAGGCTCTGCTCCTGGATGAAGGCGTTGTAGCAAACCGCGTCCAGTTGCAGGCACGCTGCCAGCGCGATAGGCCCCAGCGGGCAATGCAGCGCCAGCGCGACGTCGTAGGCTTCGGCCATGTTGGCGATCTTGCGGGTTTCGGTAATGCCACCGGCGTGCGAGGCATCGGGCTGGATGATGTCGACGTAGCCTTCGCTCAACACGCGCTTGAAGTCCCAGCGCGAGAACAGCCGTTCGCCCAGCGCAATAGGCGTACTGGTCAGCGGTGCCAACTCCTTCAGTGCTTCATAGTTCTCGCTGAGCACCGGTTCTTCGATGAACATCAGCTTGTAAGGGTCCAGCTCCTTCATCAACACCTTGGCCATCGGCTTGTGAACCCGGCCATGGAAGTCCACACCAATGCCGACATTCGGCCCAACGGCATCACGCACAGCGGCCACGTTGGCCAGCGCCAGGTCGACCTTGTCGAAGGTGTCGAGAAACTGCAGCTCTTCGGTGCCATTCATTTTCACCGCAGTAAAACCGCGCTCTACCGCCTCCTTCGCGGCGCGTGCCGTATCGGCGGGCCGATCACCGCCGATCCACGAATAGACGCGAATCTTGTCACGCACCTGTCCACCGAGCAGGTCACTGACCGACACCCCCAGCGCCTTGCCCTTGATGTCCCACAACGCCTGATCGATACCGGCCAGCGCACTCATGTGGATCGCGCCGCCGCGGTAGAAGCCGCCGCGGTACAGCACGGTCCAGATGTCCTCGATGTTGCGCGGGTCCTTGCCGATCAGGTAATCGGAAAGCTCTTCCACCGCGGCAGCAACCGTGTGCGCGCGGCCTTCGACCACTGGCTCGCCCCAGCCGACAACGCCCTCGTCGGTCTCGACCTTGAGGAAGCACCAGCGCGGCGGAACGATGAACGTGGTGAGTTTGGTGATTTTCATGGGTGCGGTTTCTCTTGTTGATTCTCTTGTTGGATAGCGGCTGCTGCACGGCGGCGTCTGCTGCGCCACTCAGTCTGCAAGCGCTGCGCTGTGCTGCTTCCAGGCCGCCACATAAGCCTGGGCACGCTCTGTGACGTCTGCGACGCTCATGCCGGGTTTGAACAGCCCGGAGCCCAGGCCAAAACCCTTCACGCCGGCGTCGAGAAATACCTTCATGTTGTCCGGTGAAATACCCCCGACCGGCAGCAGAATCGTGCCCTTGGGCAGAACAGCCAGCCACGCCTTGACCACCGCCGGCGACATCTGCTCGGCAGGAAACAGCTTGAGCACATCAGCGCCTTCGGCCAGCGCGGCAAAGGCTTCGGTCGGCGTCGCGACCCCTGGCGACAGGAACAGCCCGGCCGCCTTGGCCGCACGCAGCACCTTGGCATCGCTGTGCGGCATGACAATCACCTGCCCGCCGGCGTCCTTGACCTGAGTCACCTGTTCAGCGGTGAGCACGGTGCCAGCACCGATCAGGCAATCGGCAGGCAACTGCTGACGCAACAGGCGGATGCTGTCGAACGGTTGCGGGGAGTTGAGCGGCACTTCGATGACCCGAAACCCCGCCTCGTACAGCACATCGCCCATGGCAGGCGCTTCTTCGGGGCGCAGGCCGCGCAGAATCGCGACCAGACCATTTTCTTTCAATGCTTGCTTGAGCATGTCAAACCTCTCGAATGTGTTGGGACGAGCGGCGCGCGATCAGGCCGGCCTGAACGGCGACCTGCCAGAGGCCGCGCTCGGTCGCCTGCTCGGCCAATGTCACCCCGGGAAAGCCACAAACGGCCAGCCCGCGCGCATAGCGCGTGCACAGCGAATCGCTACCGATGAGGATCACCGCAGGCAATTGTTCGTGGTTGTGCAGATGCAGCCTGGCGATGGCGCCCAGTTCATGGCCAATCAACAGGCCGGAAAGATAGTCAGATTGCGCACTGGCAGCCAATTGCCCGGTCAGGCCGAGCGTTCGTGTGCTGAAAATCGTCGACAGCGGCCCCGCAGAGCCCGCGTCGGCAAGGGCAATCGACAAGCCGCGGTCAAACGCCTGCTCGTCGAACGCCTCCGAAGGCTGCATGGTGCGTCCCAGAATGGTGTGCGCGCAGAGCGCGGCGTAGACCTCGCCGGTCATGAAGGTATCGAAGTGAACGATGCGACCCCGTTCTACCTGCACCCATTTGGAGTGGCTGCCGGGCAGACCGATCAGCAGAGGCTGGCTGCCCTGCCCGTCTTCGCGCCCTGCCAGCACACCCAGCACCTGGGTTTCTTCGCCACGCATGACGTTGGGCAGGGTCGAGCGCTGCAGGACGCCGGGGATGATGTGCACCGTCACGCCGCGCACGCTGCGCACCGTCTGCAACGCTGCGCTCAGCTCATTGACGCTGGCCGGCGTTTCCCGGTAGGCCGCCTCGCGCCAGCCCTGTGCGCTGCCGACCATGCCACAGGCAATCACCTGCAGGTCCGGCTGGGCATCGAGCCAGTCGCCGCACGCCTGGTCAAAGGCCAACTCGAAACCGTCACTGCAGAACTGCCCCGCGATCAGCCGCGGCGTGGTCGGCAACTGCATGATGCCCGCGCTCAATGCGCGCTGTTCCAGTACCTGGCCGTGTTCGCCAAGTCGATAAGCACGAAGTGAGGTTGTCCCCCAATCGAGCGCGATCAATTGCGCCTGCATTGCGTCACCTGTTGTTTTTTTGGAAGTGAGTGCAGGACGACTATAAACCTGTTGTTACACTTATCTCAATATGTAAATTTCAATCCCATATATAGGGATTAAGGGCGATCAATCAAAAGTATCAGGCATTAAAAAACCCGCCTTCCTTTCGGAAAGCGGGTTTGCTGTAAAACCGAGCCTCAACGCTCCAGCAGGATTCTCAGCATGCGACGCAGCGGCTCCGCAGCGCCCCACAACAGCTGGTCACCCACGGTAAAAGCGCCCAGGTACTGCGAACCCATGTTCAGTTTGCGCAAGCGCCCCACGGGAATGCTCATGGTCCCGGTCACCGCCGTCGGGCTCAGCTCATGCATGCTGGCTTCGCGATTGTTCGGCACCAGCTTGACCCACGGGTTGTGCTGGCTGATCAACCCTTCGATATCCGCAATCGGCACATCCTTGTTGAGCTTGATGGTCAGCGCCTGACTGTGGCAGCGCATGGCGCCGATGCGCACGCAGATGCCGTCCACCGGGATCGGGCTCTTGAAGCGACCGAGGATCTTGTTGGTCTCGGCCTGGCCTTTCCACTCTTCGCGGCTCTGGCCGTTTGGCAGCGCCTTGTCGATCCACGGGATCAGGCTGCCCGCCAGTGGCACACCGAAGTTCTCGGTAGGGAACGACTCGCTGCGCATGGCTTCAGCCACCTTGCGGTCGATATCCAGAATGGCGCTGGCCGGGTTGGCCAGATCATCGGCCACCGAGGCATGCACCGCGCCCATCTGCCTGATCAGCTCACGCATGTTCTGCGCGCCGGCGCCGGAGGCTGCCTGATAGGTCATGACATTCATCCACTCGACCAGACCGGCATCGAACAGGCCGCCCAGCCCCATCAGCATCAGGCTGACGGTGCAGTTGCCACCGATATAGTTCTTGGTGCCCGCGTCCAGTTGCTGGTCGATAACCTTGCGGTTGACCGGATCCAGCACGATGACCGCGTCATCCTGCATGCGCAGGCTGGACGCCGCATCGATCCAGTAACCCTGCCAGCCCGCTTCGCGCAGCTTGGGGAACACCTCATTGGTGTAGTCGCCACCCTGGCAGGTCAGCACCACGTCCAGGGTTTTCAGCTCGTCGATGCTGTAGGCGTCTTTCAGGGGCGCAACATCCTTGCCCACCGAAGGCGCCTGGCCACCGACATTGGAAGTAGTGAAGAACACCGGCTCAATGAGATCGAAGTCCTGCTCTTCCCGCATCCGCTGCATGAGCACGGAACCGACCATGCCACGCCAACCGATCAGACCTACACGTTTCATCGCAACTACACCTTGAATAAAAGTGGGACCGCCGCTCTGCGCGTACACAGCAGGCGGCGGGCCAGAGAGATTACAGATTCCGCAGCGCGGCGACTACCGCATCGCCCATTTCCTGCGTACCGACTTTGACTTTGCCTTCCGACCAGATGTCGCCGGTGCGGATACCCTGATCCAGAACCAGGCTGACAGCCTTTTCGATGGCGTCGGCCGCATCGGTCAGATTGAAGCTGTAACGCAGCATCATCGACACCGACAGAATGGTCGCCAACGGGTTGGCAATGCCTTTGCCGGCGATGTCCGGCGCCGAGCCGTGACATGGCTCGTACATGCCCTTGTTGGCCGTGTCCAGCGAGGCCGACGGCAGCATGCCGATGGAGCCGGTGAGCATCGACGCCTGATCGGAGAGGATGTCGCCGAACAGGTTGTCGGTCACGATCACATCGAACTGCTTGGGTGCACGCACCAGTTGCATGGCGGCATTGTCGACGTACATGTGGCTCAGTTCGACTTCAGGGTAATCCTTGGCGACCTGCTCGACGATTTCACGCCACAGCTGGCTGGACGCGAGTACGTTGGCCTTGTCCACCGAGCAGAGCTTCTTGCCACGCACCATGGCCATATCGAAACCGACCCTGGCAATGCGGCGGATCTCGCTTTCGCTGTACGGCAGCGTGTCGTAGGCCTGACGCTCGCCATTATCCAGCACCCGCGTACCGCGTGGCGCGCCGAAGTAGATACCACCGGTCAGCTCGCGAACGATCAGGATATCCAGGCCGGCGACGATTTCCGGCTTCAGGCTCGACGCGTCGGCCAGTTGCGGATACAGGATCGCCGGACGCAGGTTGCCGAACAGGCCCAGTTGCGAACGGATTTTCAGCAGACCGCGCTCAGGACGGATGTCGCGCTCGATGGTGTCCCATTTCGGGCCGCCGACTGCACCGAGCAGCACGGCGTCGGCCGCACGGGCACGATCCAGGGTTTCATCGGCCAGCGGCACGCCGTGCTTGTCGATGGCCGCGCCACCGATCACGTCGTGGGTCAATTCAAACCCCAGTTGATACTTTTCGTTGGCCAGCTCCAGCACCTTGACCGCTTCGGTCATGATTTCCGGACCAATACCATCACCTGGGAGAATCAGAATCTGCTTGCTCATAACATCCTCGATTTTGTGCATCGGCGTCTTTGACAACGCCTGCTTGAAACGCTCAATACCACAGAAAATTTAGCGTCCGGCCAAAACACTTTTGCCAGCAAGGCGCAATTGCACCTTACTGGCAAACATGCAGCATCCGCTGTTGATCGATCAGTCGCGGAACAGCCATGGCTGGCTGGCGCGGTGCCTGCTCTCGAAACCGGCGATTGCCTCAGCGTCCATCAGCGTCAGGCCGATGTCATCCAGGCCATTGAGCAGGCAATGCTTGCGGAACGCATCGATTTCGAAGCTCAGGACCTTGCCATCCGGACGGGTCACGGTCTGCGCCTGCAGATCGATATTCAACTGATAGCCGGGCGTGGCTTCCACCTGCTTGAACAGTTGATCGACGTCTTCTTCGGACAGGATGATCGGCAACAAGCCGTTCTTGAAGCTGTTGTTGAAGAAGATGTCCGCGTAGCTCGGCGCGATGATTGCGCAGAAACCGTACTCTTCCAGTGCCCACGGGGCGTGTTCGCGGCTGGAGCCGCAGCCGAAGTTTTCCCGGGCCAACAGCACGCTGGCACCCTGGTAACGCTCGTGGTTGAGGACGAAGTCAGGGTTCAACGGACGCTTGGAGTTATCCTGGTAAGGCTGCCCCACGTCCATATAACGCCATTCATCGAACAGGTTCGGGCCGAAGCCGGTGCGCTTGATCGACTTGAGAAACTGCTTGGGAATGATCTGGTCGGTGTCGACATTGGCACGATCCAGAGGAGCGACCAGGCCATGATGCTGGGTAAAGGCTTTCATAGAGGACTCCTCAGTGCTGGATCAGGTCGCGAACATCGATGAAACGGCCATTGACCGCAGCGGCAGCGGCCATTGCCGGGCTCACCAGATGCGTCCGGCCACCGGCCCCCTGACGACCTTCGAAGTTACGGTTGGAAGTCGACGCGCAGTGCTCGCCGGACCCCAGGCGGTCCGGATTCATCGCCAGGCACATGGAGCAGCCCGGTTCGCGCCATTCAAAGCCAGCATCGATGAACACCTTGTCCAGCCCTTCCTTCTCGGCCTGCTCCTTGATCAGCCCCGAGCCCGGCACCACGATGGCCTGCTTGATGGTCGTGGCCACCTTGCGGCCCTTGGCAACATCGGCCGCAGCACGCAGGTCTTCGATACGCGAGTTGGTGCAGGAACCGATGAATACCCGGTCCAGCTGGATATCGGTAATCGGCTGATTGGCTTTCAGGCCCATGTACTTGAGCGCACGCTCGATGGAGCCACGCTTGACCAGATCCGGCTCTTGCGCAGGGTCCGGCACGTTCTGATCGACCGCCAGGACCATTTCCGGCGAAGTGCCCCAGCTGACCTGCGGCTTGATCTGTGCGGCATCCAGCCTGACCACGGTATCGAACACAGCGTCCGGGTCGGACACCAAGTCCTTCCAGGCTTCGACAGCGAGGTCCCACTCCGCGCCCTTGGGTGCGAACGGACGGCCTTTGACGTACTCGACGGTCTTCTCGTCGGTGGCCACCATGCCGACCCGGGCACCCGCTTCGATGGACATGTTGCAGATGGTCATACGGCCTTCGATCGACAGGTCGCGAATCGCGCTGCCGGCGAACTCGATGGCGTAACCGTTACCGCCTGCCGTGCCGATCTTGCCGATCACCGCCAGAACGATGTCCTTGGCCGTCACGCCGAAGGGCAATTGCCCTTCGACCGACACCAGCATGTTCTTCATTTTCTTGGCGACCAGGCACTGGGTGGCGAGCACGTGCTCGACCTCGGAAGTGCCGATGCCGTGGGCCAGCGCACCGAAGGCGCCGTGGGTAGAGGTGTGCGAGTCGCCGCAGACCACGCTCATGCCTGGCAGGGTTGCACCCTGCTCCGGGCCGATCACGTGGACGATGCCCTGGCGCGGATCATTCATCTTGAATTCGGTGATGCCGTACTCGTCGCAGTTATCGTCGAGGGTCTGCACCTGCAAGCGCGACACCTGATCCTCGATGGCACCGATGCCACCCTTGCGTTCGGCTGTGGTCGGCACGTTGTGGTCAGGCGTGGCGATGATCGAGTCGATCCGCCACGGCTTGCGCTTCGCCAGCCGCAGACCTTCGAACGCCTGCGGCGAGGTCACTTCATGGATGATATGGCGGTCAATGTAGATCAGCGCCGAACCGTCGTCGCGCTGTTTGACCAAATGCGAATCCCAGAGCTTGTCGTAGAGCGTTTTCCCGGCCATCGGACGTACTTCCTCATCAGCTTGTTTCTATGCCTTGGGCAATCGTTGCGATGACCCCTTGGCTTGTGCGGTCATCCTATGGAATATGCTTAAATAACTCAAATTCATAATTTTCATACTTTGGATAACCAACTGGAATCCGACCATGGACCTCGCCAACCTCAATGCCTTTATCGCCATCGCTGAAACGGGCAGTTTCTCCGGGGCAGGCGAACGCCTTTACCTGACCCAGCCGGCTATCAGCAAACGTATTGCCGGTCTGGAGCAGCAACTCAACGTACGCCTGTTCGATCGCCTGGGCCGCGAAGTCAGTCTGACCGAGGCCGGACGCGCCCTGTTGCCGCGCGCCTACCAGATTCTCAACGTGCTGGATGACACACGCCGGGCCCTGACCAACCTGACCGGGGAAGTCACCGGGCGGCTGACTCTGGCGACCAGCCACCACATCGGCCTGCACCGTTTGCCGCCGATATTGCGCGCCTTTACCCGCACTTACCCGAAGGTTGCACTGGACATCCAGTTCCTGGATTCGGAAATTGCTTATGAAGAAATTCTTCACGGGCGCGCCGAGTTGGCAGTCATTACACTGGCGCCCGAGCCGCATACGCTGATCCGCGCCGTGCCCGTCTGGGACGATCCGCTGGATTTCGTCGCGGCCCCCGAGCACCCGCTGGCCAACAGCGGCCCGATGAAGCTGGAGGATATTGTGCGCTATCCGGCGGTATTTCCCGGCGGTAACACGTTTACCCATCATATTGTCAGCGGATTGTGCGAGGCTCAGGGCCTCAAGCCCAACATCGCGATGAGCACCAACTATATGGAGACCATAAAAATGATGGTTTCCATCGGCCTGGCCTGGAGCGTTCTGCCGCGCACCATGCTCGACGAACAGGTGGCGCGCATCCCGCTGCCGGGCGTACAGCTCAATCGCCAGCTAGGCTACATCCTGCACACCGAACGCACGCTCTCAAATGCGGCACGGGCATTCATGAAACTGCTCGATGCGCAGACACAGTGAACAGATGCTGCAGCAGGCCGCAGGCAGATCGCTCTGGCCGCCCTATCGATCAAAGGCTCGGATAACATGCCCAACCCACCGGATAACGCCGTGCCGAATGTTGCCGCACAGTCGGTCTCTGCCAGGCTGCCGCTGACAGACGCAGAGCGGATCCTGCAGGAAACCCGTGATCGCCTGGAGCTGGCACTGGAACTGGCGCAAATGGGCACCTGGGATCTGGATATCGTCCGCAACCGGCTGCAAGCCTCAGCACGCGCGGCGCTGCTGCACGGCATGCCGGCAATGCCCTTCAATGAGTCTGGCGGGCAGTTCTTCGGCAGCCTGCCCGGCGAAGAACGCCGCCGAATGCGCGCGCTCTATGCCGCGGCGCTCGAAACCGGGCAGGACTGCCTGCAAGTCACTTACCGGTTCCGGCTGAAAAACGGCACGTCACGCCTGCTTGAGAGCCGCGCGCGGATTTACCGGGATGAACAGGGCCAGCCCGTCAGGCTGTCCGGCACACTGCTGGACATTACCCAGCAGTGTGCTCAGGTCGCACTGGAGGCCAGCGAGGAGAAATTTGCCAAGGCGTTTCATTCAAGTCCCGACTCGATCACCATCACTGAAATCGACTCGGGCCGCTATGTCGAGGTCAACGATGGCTTCAGCCGCCTGACCGGTTTCAGCGCCCAGGAAGTGCTCGGCCGTACAGCGCATGAAGTCGGCATCTGGACCGACACCTTGCAGCGCGAACACATGCTTGAAGAACTGCGCCAGAAAGGCCGCGTGCATCATCGTGAAATGAACGGGCGAGACAAGCACGGTGCGCCCCTGGTGCTGGATATATCGGTCGAGTTCATCACCCTGAACAACACCGCCTGCCTGCTGATGAATGCCCGCGACATCGGCGAACTCAAAAATGCCCAGGCGCAGATCCAGCACCTGGCTTATCACGATCCACTGACCGGGCTGCCCAATCGCGCGCTGTTGCTCGACCGCCTCAGCCAGCAAGTGTCGCTGCTCCAGCACCAGAATCTGCGCGGCGCCCTGTTGTTTCTCGATCTGGACCATTTCAAGCACATCAATGACTCGCTCGGCCATCCGGTAGGCGACAGCGTTTTAAGCATCATCGCCGCGCGCCTGGAAGCCAGCGTGCGCCAGGAAGACACCGTGGCACGCCTCGGCGGCGACGAATTCGTAGTATTGATCTGCGGCCTGGAAGGCTCGCAGGACGAGGTCACCCGGCAAGTCCGGGAGCTGGCCGACAACCTGCGCAACCTGCTGGCCGAGCCGATGTTTCTCGACGGCCATCGTCTGCAGGTCACGCCGAGCATCGGCGTGGTGCTGATTCCGGATGATGGCCTGACCCCGGCCGATCTGCTCAAGCGCGCCGATATTGCCCTGTATCGGGCCAAGGATTGCGGGCGTAACGCCTCACAGTTTTTCCACGTATCCATGCAACAGGCCGTCAGCCAGCGCCTGCGCCTGGAAAATGACTTGCGCCTGGCGCTGACCCGCAACGAATTTCACCTGCACTTCCAGGCCCAGGTCGACTGTCGTAACGAATACATCACAGGGGCCGAGGCCCTGCTGCGCTGGCAACACCCCGAATACGGCCTGCTGGCGCCCGATCAGTTCGTGCAGATACTTGAAGAAAGCGGGATGATTCTGGAGGTCGGCAGCCATATTCTGAACGAGGCCTGTAAAACCGGTGGCCTGCTGTTAAAGCAAGGGCTGATCCCGGAAAACAGATTCCTGATGGGCGTCAATATCAGCCCGCGACAGTTTCTGCAGCACGATTTCATCGAGCGCGTGGAACGCAGCCTGACCCTGCATCAGTTGCCTGCATCCATGCTCAAGCTGGAAATCACCGAAGGTATCGTCATCCAGAACCTGGACGACACCATCCTCAAGATGCTCAGCCTCAAGGCACTGGGCGTCAGCTTTGCGATGGACGACTTCGGCACCGGCTACTCGTCCCTGACCTATCTCAAGCGCTTGCCGGTGGATACGCTGAAGATCGACCAGTCCTTCGTCCAGGACGCTACCAGTGATCCCAACGACGCAGAAATCATCCGTGCCATTGTCGCCATGGCGCAGAGTCTCAACCTGAACGTAATCGCTGAAGGCGTTGAAACCTCAGAGCAGTTGGCGTTTCTGGAAAAAGTCGGCTGCTACACCTATCAAGGCTATCTGTTCAGCGAACCGCTGCCAGGCCCACAGTTCGAGTCCCTGCTGGAGCTCAGGGGGCCTGCGCAGCAAACCGCACATCAGGACTGAAAAAAGGAAGGCGCCCCGCAGGCGCCTTCCCCGTTACATGCCGCTGACTCAACATCACCTGTCGGATCAGTTTTCCAGCGCTTTCTGGCTATTGAGCGGAATGCGTTTTGGTTTCGCTTCTTCCGGCACGTTGCGCACCAGGTCAATATTCAGCAGGCCGTGAGACAGATCGGCCCCTTTGACTTCGATATTGTCCGCCAGCCTGAATGACAGCTTGAATTCACGCCGGGCAATACCCTGATGCAGATACGTCACGTTTTCGGCTTCTTGCTCGCGCTTGTTGCCGATCACGGTCAGCACACCTTTTTCAACCTGCAACTCGAGATCCTGCTCTTGCATACCTGCTGCAGCAATCACGATTCGATAATGGTCATCGGTGTGCCGCTCGACGTTGTAGGGCGGATAGCCGCTGGTTGTCTCATTTCGCGCCGCCGACTCGAAGAGGTCGTTGAAGCGGTCGAATCCCACTGAGTTGCGAAACAGTGGAGCCAGAGAAAATGCAGTAGCCATAACAATTCTCCTGTTTATCAGCGAGTGGTTTACGCGACCCGTGTTCGGCATCGCTTGGTCACCAAAATAGGGACAGCCATTCGCTTTTCAAGAGACTTTTTTCAGGATTTTTTTGACCGTTCGTCGGGATCAGCTTCTGGGTAAGCAACCGGGCGCGCAATCCAGCAATACGCTGATGCGATCGCAGTCGGTTTCGCGGCGCAACGTATTGAACATGAGAGTCGCCTCGGGGTAGCTTTTGGTCAGCAGCACCAGCCACTGCTTGAGCCGGCCCGGCGCCTGAATCAGTGTCATCTTCGCCAGACAGTCCTGCCAGAAGACCCGCAGCATCGGCTGCAACTCGTCCCAGGTCATGGGCACGACCTCGTCGCCCTTCTGCGCTGCAGCGATCTGCCGGGCCAGATCAGGACGCGCCACCAGACCGCGACCGATCATGATGTCCCGCGCACCGCAGATTTCACGGCAACGGCGCCAATCCTCAACGGTCCAGATTTCCCCGTTGGCGACCACCGGGACATTGACCACTTCCTGGATGCGCGCAATCCACTCCCAGTGCGCGGGAGGCTTGTAGCCGTCGACCTTGGTGCGCGCATGAACGACGATTTGCTCTGCCCCGCCGTCAGCCAGCGCTCTGGCGCAGTCCAGCGCGCCATCGGTGTTTTCGTAACCCAGGCGCATCTTGGCGGTAACGGGGATAGGTCTGGGCACGGCACGGCGCACCTGGCTGACGATCGAGTGCAGCAGTTCCGGCTCCTTGAGCAGGATTGCGCCGCCCCGTGAGCGGTTGACGGTCTTGGCCGGGCAGCCGAAGTTGAGGTCCAGCACGGGTGCACCCAACTCGCAGGCGAACGCGGCGTTTTCGGCCAGGCACACCGGGTCAGAGCCCAGCAACTGAAGGCGCAACGGCGTGCCTGCGTCAGTTTTCGCGCCCTGATGAAATTCCGATGCGTACTTGTAGAAGTAATGCGCTGGCATCAAACGCTCGGACACCCGGATGAATTCGGTCACGCACCAGTCGATGCCGCCGACTTTCGTCAGCACATTACGCAGGATGTCGTCGACCAACCCCTCCATGGGCGCCAGAGCAATTTGCATGGGTCACACTCGAAAAAAGTCCGGCAGTTTACTGCCCGGCGTGCGGATTGGGAACGGCGCTGTCAGAGATGGCTGCGCCATAGCCCTCGATGAACTCGGCAGGCATGCGCTTGGGCTTACCAGTGGACAGTTCGATGCAGACAAAGGTGGTTTGCGCGCGCAGCAAGGTCAGGTTGTCGGCAGGACGCTTGAGCTGAAAGCAGCGGGTCATTTTCAGGCGGCGATCCCAGTCGACGATCCAGGTCGCCAATTGCAGCTCGTCGTTCTCGTAGGCGCTGGCGAGGTAGTCGATCTCATGCCTGACCACCGCCATCGCCCGATCCAGACGCCGGTATTCGGTAAGGTCCAGCCCGAGGAACTGCGAATGACGCCAGGCACAGCGCTCCAGCCAGGACACATAAACAGCGTTATTGGCATGCCCCAGCCCGTCGATGTCTTCGGCGGCGACGTTCAGATCGATGACAAACGGCGTTGCCCGGTCCCAGACCATGCGTGCTCCTGCTTGAGTGGATGTAATTGGCGGGAGTGTAGCGGGTCATGGCGCGCGTTCACACGCGTTGGCATGAAAAGCGCCCCTCCGAACGCCTTTTGCTCTTCACGCTACAGCGCTCAGAGTCATACACAAGTCTGGATAAGCCCGGATAAAAGGCCTGAAACCGTACGTGCAGACTGGACACAGACCTGTGGGAGTGAGCTTGCTCACGAAGACGATGCATCCAACCCCTATTTCCTGGGGGCTATACCGGCCTCTTCGCGAGCAAGCTCGCTCCCACAAGATTTGTGTATAACCAAGAGGGCTACAGCGCGAGGATGTAGTTCGCGGCGCACTGCGTTGCGAACACATAGAGGACGCGGAGTGTCCTGAACGGCATGCCAACGCAGTATCGGCACGAGAGTCGGTTACAGTTGAGTGTGGCAATAGATAAAAACAGAAAGGAGGGGTTTTCAAACCCTGAAAAAACAAAAGGGCCATTCAATAATCGAATGACCCTTGGTCCCGCAGAGCGGGAAATCGTGGCGTCCCCTAGGGGACTCGAACCCCTGTTACCGCCGTGAAAGGGCGGTGTCCTAGGCCACTAGACGAAGGGGACGCAAAACCTTCAGTCAGGTTCATCGAACGATGAACCCTGGCAAAATTGGTGGAGCTTAGCGGGATCGAACCGCTGACCTCCTGCATGCCATGCAGGCGCTCTCCCAGCTGAGCTAAAGCCCCGGATTTACGCCTCTCGGCGGAGATCAACCTTCCGGCATCCCTCGGTGAAACTGGCGTCCCCTAGGGGACTCGAACCCCTGTTACCGCCGTGAAAGGGCGGTGTCCTAGGCCACTAGACGAAGGGGACAAAACCTTCTTGCAAAACAAACGGTCGCTGGATCCGCTTGTTTCACATCATTTCAGAGCAGTGTAGCAGCACTCTGAAATGCTAAATTTGGTGGAGCTTAGCGGGATCGAACCGCTGACCTCCTGCATGCCATGCAGGCGCTCTCCCAGCTGAGCTAAAGCCCCACATCAGTGGACGGGGCGCATATTAAGCGTGAGTGACAGGGCTGTCAAATTTATTTTCTACAATTTGCAAAGTTTTTTGTCGGTAATACAACCACTTACCTTTCAACCCCCGGAAAACCGGGGGCGATTCACAGGAACAGGTAATGCCTCAGGCAATCGAGCCCAGTAGCTTTTCCCATTCCTTGTTTTCTTTCTTGGAAACGCCGCCCAGCAAATCGAGGGCCTGACGCAGGCGGAAGCGAGTCAGGTCCGGGCCGAGGATTTCCATCGCATCGGTCACCGAGACCGAGTTGGCCTGACCGGTGATCGCAGCGAACATCAATGGCATGGCGTCTCGCAGCTTGAGCTCGAGATGCTCGACCACGGCCTGAATGCAGCCCATGATCCGGTCCTTCTCCCACTGACGCAGCGATTCCAGCTTCCACAGGATCAACTGAATCACCTGGCGCACCTGCTCCGGGGACAGCTTCTTGTGTTCGAAGAGCTTCACATCAGGCGTGACGCCACCTGCAAAGAAGAAGCCGGCCAGCGGTGCAACCTGACTGAAGGTCTCTACCCTGCCCTGCACATGCGGTGCGATCTTCATCATGTAGTCAGGGTTCAGCGCCCAGGTCTTCAGACGCGAGGCAAACTCCTCGACCGGCAGATCACGCAGCCATTGGCCATTGAGCCAGGACAGCTTTTCTATATCGAAGATCGGCCCGCCCAGCGAAACACGCGACAGGTCGAAGTTGTCGACCATCTCCTGCAAGGAGAACTTCTCGCGCTCGTCAGGCATCGACCAGCCCATACGCCCCAGGTAGTTGAGCATCGCCTCGGGCATGAAGCCCATGCGCTCGTAGAAGGTCACCGACGTGGGGTTCTTGCGCTTGGACAGCTTGCTCTTGTCGGGGTTACGCAGCAGCGGCATGTAGCACAGCTGCGGCTTGTCCCAGCCGAAGTATTCGTACAGCAGGATCAGTTTGGGTGCCGATGGCAGCCATTCTTCGCCGCGCAGTACATGGGTGATGCCCATCAGGTGGTCATCGACGACGTTGGCGAGGAAGTAGGTCGGCAGGCCGTCGGTCTTCATCAGGACCTGCATGTCCATGCGGTCCCACGGGATTTCGACTTCGCCACGCAGCATGTCAGGGACGACGCAGACGCCTTCGGTCGGCACTTTCATGCGGATCACGTGTGGCTCGCCGGCGTCCAGGCGGCGCTGGACTTCTTCCTTGGAGAGCAGCAAGGCGCGACCGTCATAGCGCGGGGTTTCGCCCTTGGCCTGCTGTTCGGCGCGCATCTGGTCCAGCTCTTCGGCGGTGCAGAAGCACGGGAAGGCATGGCCCATGTCGACCAGTTGCTGCACGTATTTCCTATAGATGTCGCCGCGCTCGCTTTGGCGGTATGGGCCATGCGGACCACCGACGTCGGGGCCTTCGCTCCAGTCGATGCCCAGCCAGCGCAGTGCGTCGAAGATCTGCTGTTCGGACTCGCGGGTAGAGCGCAGTTGATCGGTGTCTTCAATGCGCAGGATGAACTCGCCGCCGTGCTGTTTGGCAAAGCAGTAGTTGAACAGCGCGATGTAGGCCGTGCCGACGTGGGGGTCGCCTGTGGGCGATGGCGCGATGCGGGTACGAACGGTGGTCATGGAAAATCCCGAATTAGGTCGATCAAGCGCGGAATGTTAACAGGCCGGGGGCATGAGGCTCCAGCAACAAAGGCAATTGCCCGGACGCCTCTCGTTCCGCAAGCTCCGCGCCCGGAGTTGTAAACAAATTCAGCTGATTATCGTGCCAGTGCTCCGCGTGGGCATGCAGTTCGTGACGCTCTGCGCCACACGGCGGTTTTTCTTTGTCAGGTAAATGGGGGTTCGACTCAGGTCACCTTTTCGCCCCTCGGCGAGTCACTTCGAAGGGGCCAAAGTGACTAAAGCCCCCTGCTCCGTTTCCGGCCCGACTTCGTCGGGTTCCTTCGCCCTGACACTGATCCGGGGGTCGCCGCACCGGCATGAGAGGTGGCGTGTCCAATGCTTCAAACCGCCAGCAACCGCTCGCGCAGTTTGCCGATTTCGTCGCGCATTTGTGCGGCGGCTTCGAATTCCAGGTCGCGGGCCAGTTGGTACATTTTTTCTTCCAGTTGGCGAATGCGTTTGTTGATCTCGCTCGGCGAGCGCAGTTCGTTTTCGTAGCGGGCGTTTTCTTCGGCGGCTTTGGCCATGCCTTTGCGTTTTTTGCTGCGCGAGCCGGGGACGGTGGCGCCTTCCATGATATCGGCGACGTCCTTGAACACACCTTTGGGGGTGATGCCATGTTCCAGGTTGAACGCCAATTGCTTCTCGCGTCGCCGCTCGGTCTCGCCGATGGCGCGCTCCATCGAGCCGGTAATCCGGTCGGCATACAGAATCGCCCGACCATTGAGGTTACGTGCCGCCCGGCCAATGGTCTGGATCAGCGAACGGTCGGAGCGCAGGAAGCCTTCCTTGTCGGCATCGAGAATTGCCACCAGCGACACTTCCGGCATGTCCAGGCCTTCGCGCAGCAGGTTGATGCCCACCAGCACATCGAACGTACCCAGGCGCAGGTCGCGGATGATTTCGACACGTTCCACCGTATCGATGTCCGAGTGCAGGTAACGCACGCGCACCCCGTGGTCGCTCAGGTAGTCGGTCAAATCCTCGGACATGCGCTTGGTCAGCGTGGTGACCAGCACCCGCTCTTCCAGCGCGGTGCGCTTGTGGATTTCCGACAGCAGATCATCGACCTGGGTCAGCGCCGGACGAATCTCGATCTGCGGGTCCACCAGGCCGGTCGGACGCACCACCTGCTCGACGATACGCCCGGCGTGCTCGGCCTCGTAGTTACCCGGGGTCGCCGAGACGAAAATGGTCTGCGGGCTGATCGCCTCCCACTCGTCGAAACGCATCGGGCGGTTATCCAGTGCCGATGGCAGACGGAAGCCGTACTCGACCAGGGTTTCCTTGCGCGAACGGTCACCTTTGTACATCGCGCCGACCTGCGGCACGCTGACGTGGGACTCGTCGATCACCAGCAAGGCATCCGGTGGCAGGTAATCGAAAAGGGTTGGCGGCGGCGCACCGGAAGGACGGCCCGACAGGTAGCGCGAGTAGTTTTCGATACCGTTGCAGTAGCCCAGCTCCAGCATCATTTCCAGATCGAAACGGGTGCGCTGCTCCAGACGCTGAGCTTCCACCAGTTTGTTCTGGCTGCGCAGGTATTCGAGGCGCTCCTGCAGCTCGACCTTGATCCCCTCCATCGCCTCAATCAGCGTCTCGCGCGGGGTGACGTAGTGGCTTTTCGGGTAGAAGGTGAAGCGCGGCAGCTTGCGAATCACCTCGCCGGTCAGCGGATCGAACGCCGACAGGCTCTCGACCTCGTCATCGAACAGCTCGACCCGGATCGCTTCCAGATCGGATTCGGCCGGGTAGATATCGATCACATCACCGCGCACCCTGAACGTCGCACGGGCAAAGTCCATGTCGTTACGGGTGTACTGCAGGTCGGCGAGGCGGCGCAGCAAGGCACGCTGATCGAGTTTGTCGCCACGATCGATGTGCATGACCATGCGCAGATAGGTTTCCGGACTGCCCAGGCCGTAGATGCACGACACCGTGGTGACGATGATCGCATCCTTGCGCTCCAGCAGCGCCTTGGTCGCGGACAGACGCATCTGTTCGATGTGGTCGTTGATCGAGGCATCCTTCTCGATGAAGGTGTCGGACGACGGCACGTAAGCTTCCGGCTGGTAGTAGTCGTAGTAGGAAACGAAGTACTCCACGGCGTTGTTCGGGAAAAACGCCTTGAATTCGCCATACAACTGCGCCGCCAGGGTCTTGTTCGGTGCCAGCACCAGCGTTGGACGCTTGATCTGGGAAATCACGTTGGCGATGCTGAACGTCTTGCCCGACCCGGTCACCCCGAGCAGGGTCTGGTGCGCGAGCCCGGCGTCGATCCCTTCGACCAGTTGGCGAATGGCCTCGGGCTGATCGCCGGCTGGCTCAAAGCGGGTAACGAGCTGGAACTCGGACATAACTGACCTCTTGAATGGTGCGCGTGTGACGGGGTTCGCGTGAAACCTTCCGCGACCTGACCGCCTCGACGGCACAACTGGAAATATTCGTCGGCGCATGACGGCGCGCAACGACGAAATCATCGCAAACAGCCGTTCCCGCCGGGAAGCAGGCGTGCGATGTTTTGAAGTGATGGCTAATAGATGGAGTCATATATCAGCCTTTCAAGGCACGCACTTAAAGCATTGAGGTTTTAACCGAACGAACGTTCTACAAATATGCGCAAAAACCTGTAAAAAACCCGCCCTGCACTGTCGATCACCGAGGGGATGCTCTCTATACTACGCTCAGTTTGCGCACCGCTTTGGCGCATCGAGCCTCAGCGTGTCCCCTTCCCACTCTTCACCAAGAGCCGCCGCACCATGAGCCTGTTTTCCGCTGTCGAAATGGCACCCCGCGATCCGATCCTGGGTATCAACGAAGCCTTCAACGCCGACACCCGCAGTACCAAGGTCAACCTTGGCGTGGGCGTCTACTGTGATGAAGACGGGCGCATTCCCCTGCTGCGCGCCGTGGCCGAAGCCGAAAAGATCCGCGTGGCCCAGCATGCGCCGCGTGGCTACCTGCCGATCGACGGTATTGCCGCCTACGACCAGGCCGTGCAAAAACTGTTGCTGGGCGCTGATTCGCCGCTGATCGCCTCGGGCCGTGTGCTGACCACCCAATCGGTCGGCGGCACCGGCGCACTGAAGATCGGTGCCGACTTCCTCAAGCAGTTGCTGCCCGATGCCGTCGTCGCCATCAGCGACCCGAGCTGGGAAAACCACCGCGCGCTGTTCGAAACCGCAGGCTTTGCGGTGCAGAACTACCGCTACTACGACGCTGCCACCCACGACGTGAACCGTGCCGGCATGCTCGAAGACCTGCACAACCTGCCGAACAACTCGGTAGTCGTGCTGCACGCCTGCTGCCACAACCCGACCGGTGTCGACCTGAGCCTGGATGACTGGAAAAAAGTGCTGGAAGTGGTCAAGGCCAAGGGCCACGTACCGTTTCTGGACATGGCCTATCAAGGCTTCGGTCAGGGCATTCAGGAAGATGCCCTGGCAGTGCGCCTGTTCGCCGAGTCGGGCCTGACCTTCTTCGCCTCGAGCTCGTTCTCCAAATCACTGTCGCTGTATGGCGAACGCGTCGGCGCGCTGTCGATCATTACCGAATCGAAGGAAGAAACCACTCGCGTCCTGTCCCAGGTCAAGCGCGTGATCCGCACCAACTATTCCAACCCGCCGACCCACGGTGCGATCATCTCCGCTGCGGTGCTTAACGACCCTGCGTTGCGTGCAATGTGGGAAGAGGAACTGGGCGAAATGCGTCTGCGCATCCAGGGCATGCGCAAGGCGATGGTCGAGCGCCTGGCTGACAACCCGGCCGTTCAGGACTTCAGCTTCGTCGCGCGCCAGTGCGGCATGTTCTCCTACTCCGGTCTGACCGCCGAACAGGCCCAGCGCCTGCGCAGCGAGTTCGGTATCTACGCGCTGGACACCGGGCGTATCTGCGTGGCCGCGCTGAATCAGAAGAACATCGACGTGGTGTGTGACGCGATCAAAAAAGTGCTCTGACTGCGCTGAAGCGCACTGGTAGAAGCGAACCTGTTCGCGAAGGCTGCTCTCCGGTCGATGCATCTCATGCAACGTACGGGCCTTTCGCGAACAGCGCTTATCCAACAGCCTTGCACGCAGCACTTCCCACTGCATCACCATTCGGCAACTGAATCGAACGATCCCCATTGCTACCCCTCGAAACTGTGTCAGAACATTTTCTGAAACCGATATCGAGGTACTCATGTCTATCGAACCGCAACGTCAGAAAGAACCGACGCCAAATCAGGACGCACCTGCCAGCCCGGGCCCGGACCGCAACGATCCGGCAATCGAGCCGCAAGTCGGGGACGTAAAACCCGAGACTGAAAAGGGCAATGGCCAGAGCCAGGGCCAGACGCCTTCCCCAAGTCAGTCACAGACTCAGTCGCAGGGCCAGTCAACCAGCGACAGCGCCTACGTGCCTGACCATGAGCCGGAAGAAAAAACCGAGGATTTACGCAATCATCAGCCCACCACTGGCGTTGACGCCGATATCGACACACCGGGCGGCTGATTACCGATAAGCGCATTTGGGCCGCATGGCCCAAACGCTTTTCTTGCCTCTTTCAGCGATCAGGCTCCTCGCTTATCACCTGCACCTCATACGCAGGATCAGCCTTGATCTGTTGTTCAGTGAACGGCAACGCCTGCCATTGTTTTTTTGAAAATGCTTCAGTCTGGTCGCTTGAATGGGCTGACTGTGGATTGCTCGACTCAGAGAACGCCAGCAAACCCTGCGCCCTTGGGCCGTGCTCGTCGAACGTCACCACCTGCAGGTAACTGGTGCCACTGACCACCTCGCGCTTGCCGTCCTTGCCTGCCACGGTCTGCATGGCGTTGTAGATGCCAAGCCCGGCCGGACCACCGTGAATCGGGATCTGCTTGCCGCTGATGCTGGAAACCTGAATGTCGCCCCATTGACTGCTTGCCGAGAGGCCTGCCTTGGCCACTTCATCCACTGTGGCCCGCATGGCGGCGCGCAATGCAGTGGCGACCTGCGGGTTCTCAATCGCCAGCCCGCTCGGCGTGTGAACCGGGTCGCGCGGGTCGAACGCAACACGCCAGCGCGAGGCAACAGCCTGCATGGACGTCATGATTCTCTGGAAGTACACGAACCCGATGCCACTGTTCAGGTCAGCGCGCCCGTCCCAGGCTTTCAGTGCGGTACACAGCGGTGTCAGCCGCGCAGCATCATCACCCAGCTCCGAGGCACAGAACCTGAGCAGATCCGGCAGCACTTGCCCGGCCTGATAGACCTCGTTGTCCATGACCATCGCTTGCAGGTTCTCGACGCTGATCTTGCCCGCCTTCTTCAGGCTGCCCAGCCGATCCAGCGCAAAACGTGCTCGCTGCCCCAGCGGCTGGCTGTCCTGGCTGATCAGTGGCGAAAAGTCCTTCAACGGCGCAGCGGGATTGACCATCCAGGCCGAGTCATTGGAGTGCTGCACGAAGTCGGTCCGCAATAACTGCGGCTGACGGGAAGAGGGATAAATACCGGCCTGTGCCGCCTCTGCGGAAACCTCCCAGTTGCATTCACTGCGCGAGCCGTCGAGCACGATCAGTTCCGTGCCGATGCGCGGATCACTGCATCGGGCAAACCTGACGGCGTCGACGTTTGGCACCACCGAGAGGTTCATGTACAGCGCCTGCCCCCGCGCATCGACTGCCAGGGTGTTGACCCACGGGATGCCCTGGATCTTGCGCACCGAATCCTGAAACGCCTTGAGGCTGTCAGCCTTGTCCATTGCATACCACTGCTGCAACACACGGTCGTTTTGCAGATTGGCATCACGCAGGCTGAAGGCAAACTTTTCGTCCCAGTCCAGCTTGCCCGGCCACTGCACCACCGGACCGAACCTGGACGAATAGACAATGCGTGGTACCGACTTCAGGCTGCCATCGGCTTGCTTCACGTCGACACTCACCTGCTGCTTGTCCATGGCAACCGATTTGCCATCCAGCAGGTAACGGGTGGAATCCTTCGGGTCGAGCTGCAGGCGATGCAGCGTGAAGTGTTTCGACGTGTCGACGGTATGGCTCCAGGCCAGATGCTGATTGAAGCCGATATTGATCAGGGGCAGGCCCGGCAAGGCTGCGCCCATCACGTCGAGCTTGCCGGGAATGGTCAGGTGCATTTGATAGAAGCGCAGGCCGCCAGCCCATGGAAAATGCGGATTGGCCAGCAGCATGCCGCGCCCGTTGGCCGATAGCTCGCGCCCTATTGCCACGGCATTGCTGCCGCGCTCCAGAGCAAACCGCTGGTTGCGCGCAGCAGCCAGTTGCAGCGCCTGAACCTGCTGAGCATTTACCTGCACTGGCTTTTGCAGCGCAGGCGGCGTAGCACCGGCCAGCGCTTCGGCGAACTGCCCCACGCCCCCCTCTACCAGCAGGCGACGGGTCAAGCGCACCAGATCATCGGTACTGATCGGCCGAACCCACTCGGCCGCACAGGGCTGCGGCAGGCCCTTGGCCTTCTGTTCATCGAGCGAGCGGTTGTAACCGGCGACATAGCCCTGCATCAACTGGCGAATCTCCAGCGGCTGCGCATTCCAGAAATCCGCCAGTGCCTGCGGCGTATTGAGCCACTGGAACAACAGGTCGCTGGCCATATTGTTGCGCTGCTCAAGGGTCGCCTTATCGGGGCCAAAATAGCGCGAGCGCTGGCCGTTGACGGTGACGATCTCATTGGCCAGCAGGCACAGGTTGTCCTGCGCATAGGCATAACCGATGCCGTAACCCAGACCGCGCTCATTGGCGGCAACGATATGCGGCACGCCAAAACCGGTCCGCCTGATCTCGGCACTGGCCGCCTGTTTTCCAGGCTCAACCAAGGCTTGCGCAGGGAAAATCACAGCGAACGAAAGACCTGCAAACACAAAACCGCACAGAGGTCTGGACATAATCACGCTGACTCCAACTCGACAAGACGACCCGAATTAGCCGCTCCCGTTAAACGAAGCACGGACGCTGATGTTTAGCCGAAGCGGGTAACCCGTGATCAACGCTAAATTCCTGCTGGCATGCCTCGTTTAAAGGGCAGCTCTCGTGGCCGTCGTTCACCGACCGACTGATCTCCCAGCGCAGGAATCTGCATGAAACGCTCTCGACATCCTCGCCGCGCCCTCCTGGTGGCGCTGTGCCTGTTCCCGGTCATTGCCGTATGCGCCTGGCAGATCCTGCCCGACGGCAAAAGCAGCGCCGCGACCGTGACGGTGACCCGCGGCACGATCGAAAACAGCGTCACGGCGCTCGGTACCCTGCAGCCGCGCAGTTACGTGGATGTGGGCTCGCAGGCCAGCGGGCAGATCATGAAAATCCATGCCCAGGTCGGCGATCAGGTCAAGGAAGGCGACTTGCTGGTCGAAATCGATCCTTCGACGCAAAAGGCCAGACTCGACGCCGCACGCTACGCCATCGATAACCTCAAGGCGCAATTGCAGGAGCAGCGTGCGCTGCACGAACTTGCAGAACAGAAGCAGCAGCGCCAGAAGCGCCTCGCCGCAGGCGGCGCCACACGGGCCGAGGACGTTCAGGCTGCGGAATCGGAATTTCGCGCCACCCAGGCACGGGTCGATATGTTCAAGGCGCAGATTCTCGAAGCTCAGGCCGCGCTGCGCAGCGACGAAGCAGCGCTGGGCTACACCCGTATTTTCGCGCCCATGAGCGGCACAGTGGTCGCCCTCGATGCACGTGAAGGCCAGACGCTGAACGCGCAACAACAGACCCCGCTGATTCTGCGCATCGCCCGATTGTCACCGATGACGGTCTGGGCCGAGGTCTCGGAAGCCGATATCGGCCATGTCAAACCCGGCATGACTGCCTATTTCACCACCTTGAGCGGCGGCAACCGGCGCTGGAGCAGCACCGTGCGGCAGATCCTGCCGGTGCCGCCCAGGCCGCTGGATCAAGCCAATCAGGGCGGCGGCAGCCCGAGCAGTTCGCGCAAGAACGGCGGTGGCCGTGTGGTGCTGTACACCGTGCTGCTGGACGTGGATAACAGCGATCAGGCGCTGATGGCAGAAATGACCGCACAGATATTCTTCGTCGCCGAAAAAGCCGAGAACACCCTCACCGCGCCACTCGCGGCGTTGCGAAACGGGGCGCAGGCCGATCGGCAGACCGCCCAGGTGCTATCTGCCAATGGTGAGGTGCAGAACCGTGAGGTGCGCACCGGCATCAGCGACCGCCTGCGCGTGCAGGTACTCGACGGGCTGAATGAAGGTGAGCGCCTGCTGGTGCCCGCCTCTGTCGGCAGCGGAGGCTGAATGCGCACGCCGCTGATCGACCTGCGAGGCATCCGCAAATCCTACGGCGGAGGCGACAGCCCACGGGTCAACGTGCTGCGCGGCATCGATCTGTCGATTCATGCCGGTGAGTTCGTGGCGATTGTCGGCGCTTCCGGGTCCGGCAAGTCGACGCTGATGAACATCCTCGGCTGCCTGGACCGCCCGACCTCGGGCGAATACCTGTTCGCCGGGGAAAACGTCGCCGAACTGGGCAGCGACGAGCTCGCCTGGCTGCGCCGTGAAGCGTTCGGGTTCGTGTTTCAGGGCTATCACCTGATTCCGTCCGGCTCGGCACAGGAAAACGTCGAGATGCCGGCAATCTACGCCGGGACGCCCGCCGCAGAGCGTCATGCGCGGGCCGCCGCCCTGCTTGACCGACTGGGCCTGGCGTCGCGCACCGGCAATCGACCGCATCAGTTATCCGGCGGCCAGCAGCAACGGGTTTCCATCGCCCGCGCCTTGATGAATGGCGGGCACATCATCCTCGCCGACGAGCCCACCGGTGCGCTGGACAGCCACAGTGGCGCGGAGGTGATGACCCTGCTGGACGAACTGGCCAGCCAGGGCCATGTGGTGATCCTCATCACCCATGACCGGGAAGTGGCGGCGCGCGCCAAACGGGTCATCGAGATCAGCGATGGGCTGGTGATCCGTGATACGGCTCGAGATGCTTCTGACGTGCAGCGCTCAGTCAATCCGGGCACGCTGCAGGCGGTCGACCTGCGTAAGCGCCTGAGCGAGGGCAGCGGCAGCCACGGCGCCTGGCAAGGCGAGCTGCTCGAGGCGGTTCAGGCGGCGTGGCGCGTCATGTGGATCAATCGCTTCCGAACCGCGCTGACCCTGCTGGGCATCGTCATCGGCGTGGCGTCGGTGGTGGTGATGCTGGCCGTCGGCGAAGGCAGCAAGCGTCAGGTCATGGCGCAGATGTCCTCGTTCGGTTCCAATATCATTTACCTCAACGGCAAGGCGCCCAATCCGCGCGCGCCCAAAGGCGTCATCACCCTGGAGGAAGTCGCCGCGCTGGGCCAGTTGCCCGAGGTGAAAATGATCATGCCGGTCAACGGCGGCCAGGCCGGGGTGCGCTACGGCAACGTCGATCACTCCAGTTACGTCGGCGGCAATGACACGCACTTTCCGGCGATCTTCAACTGGCCGGTGGTGGAAGGCAGTTATTTCAGCGAAGCGGATGAGCAGAACGCAGCCGCCGTCGCAGTGATTGGCTACAAGGTTCGCCAGAAACTGTTCGGCGAGCATAGCGACCCTGTCGGCCAGTACATCCTGATCGAAAACGTGCCTTTTCAGGTGGTCGGCGTGCTGCAGGAAAAAGGCGCCACGTCCGGCGATCTGGACAGCGACAATCGCATCGCCATCCCCTACTCGTCGGCCAGTATCCGCCTGTTCGGCACGCAGGACCCCGAGTACATCACCATCGCCACCCGTGACGCCAACAACGTCAAACAGGCCGAAAGGGCGATCCGTAACCTGCTGCAACAACTGCATCACGGCAAACAGGATTACGAACTGACCAACAACGCCGCGATGATCCAGGCCGAAGCACGCACCCAGAACACCCTGTCGCTGATGCTCGGCTCGATTGCCGCCATTTCGTTGCTGGTCGGTGGTATCGGCGTGATGAACATCATGCTGATGACAGTGCGCGAACGCACCCGTGAAATCGGCATCCGCATGGCCACCGGTGCGCGACAGAGCGACATCCTGCGGCAGTTTCTTACGGAGGCTGTGATGCTTTCCGTGGTCGGCGGGCTGGCCGGTATCGTGCTGGCGCTGGGCATGGGCGCAGCGCTGTTGCTGAGTAAGGTGGCCGTTGCGTTCACCCTGCCGGCTGTGGCCGGGGCGTTTGCCTGCGCCCTGATTACCGGCGTGATCTTCGGCTTCATGCCGGCCCGCAAAGCTGCCCGCCTCGACCCGGTCGCGGCCCTCACCAGTGAATGATCGATCAATGAAGCCTAGCCTTTGCGTTTTGACTGCCTGCCTGTTGCTGAGCGCCTGCCAGACGCCTGCTCCGCCGCCGGACAGCGGCATCCAGCCACCGGCAAGCTGGGCGTTTGCCGCAAACGCCGCCGCACAGCGCAGTGATATCCGTTGGTGGCAGCAGTTCGGCAGCCCACAGCTGAATCGCCTGATCGAACAGGCCAGCCTTGACAGCCATGAAGTCGCTGCGGCGATGGCACGGGTTCGTCAGGCACAGGCAAGCGCCATTATCGGCGGCGCGCCCTTGCTCCCGGAACTGGCCTTTGACCTGCGCGGCGAACGTAACCGGTTCCTGCGCAACAGCGACCGCAAGGCCAACCCTTCCGACGACAACAACACCAACAACTTCACCAGCGACCTGACCGCCAGCTATGAGGTGGATTTCTGGGGCGGTATCGCAGCGGGACGCGACAGCGCACTCCAAGGGCTGCGCGCCAGCCAGTTCGATCAGGCGACCGTGGAGCTGACCCTGCTGGCCAACGTCGCCGATCGCTATGCGCAAACCCTGGCGGCGCGCGAGCAAGGGCGGATTGCCGAACTGAATCTGGCCAACGCCCAAGACGTACTGCGCCTGGTGCAAACCCGCTATGAATCGGGCTCAGCTACCGCCCTCGAGCTGGCGCAGCAAAAAAATCTGGTTGCGGCCCAGCAGCGTGAACTGCCCCGCGTTCAGCAAGTGGCCAACGAGCAGTTGATCACCCTGGCAGCCTTGCTCGGTCAGCCGGTGCAGAATCTGCACCTCGCGGATCAGCCCTTCGACACCCTGAGCTGGCCGGACATCGGCCCCGGCCTGCCCAGCGAACTGCTGACCCGCCGCCCTGATCTGGCCAAGGCCGAGGCTGACCTGGCGGCGGCACAGGCCAATGTCACCGTCGCCCGCGCCGCCATGCTGCCAAAACTGACCCTGAACGCCCGGCTCGGCACCGAAAACACCCGCGCCGAAGACTGGCTGCGCGCACCGTTCAGCAGCCTCGCTGCCGGGCTGATCGGACCGATCTTCAACAATGGCCGTCTGGCCGCCGAGCGCGACAAGGCCACAGCGCGTCAGGAAGAACTGCTGGAAACCTATCGCGGCGCGATCATCAACAGCTTCGCCGACGTGGAAAAAGCCCTGAACAGCATTCGCGGCCTGGATCAACAGCGCTACTGGCACGAAGAAGAACTCAAACAGGCGCAAACCGCCTTCCGCATCGCCCAAAGCCGCTACCAGGAAGGCGCCGAAGACCTGCTCACCGTACTGGAAACCCAGCGCACGCTGTACCTGGCGCAGGACGTAAGCGTGCAGTTGCGGCTGGCACGGGTGCAGGCGAGCATCGCGCTGTACAAAGCGCTGGGCGGTGGCTGGCAGGTGCGCTGAGCGGGCTTCAGGCCCGCTATTCCTCAAACTTGCGCTTTGCCCCCGTCTACACACATCTCGATACCCACAATGAAACTGCTGTCGTCGCAGGCAAGAAACAGCGCGGCCGCGGCCACTTCCTCAGGGCGGCCAAGACGGCCCAGTGGAATACCTCTGATCAGCGCTGCTTTCATTTGAGCGACGTGCTCTTGCGCAAGCCCTTCCAGGCCCATGATCGGCGTGTCGATCGGGCCCGGGCTCAGTGTATTGACGCGAATACCTCGACTTTGCAGCTCGGCTGTCCAGGTTCGGGCAAACGAGCGTATGGCTGCCTTTGTAGCGCTGTAAGTGCTGCAGCCCGAAACGCCCCTGTTGGCGGCAATGGACGAATTCAAGATGATCGAGCCGCCGTCGTGCATCAACACCAGTGCCTTTTGCACGCTGAACAACAGGCCTTTGACGTTGGTATCAAAAAACCTTGTCCTAGTGCGCCGCATCGACGCCATCGATGGATTGCATTTCCATAATGCCGGCGTTGGCGGAGAGCACGTCAATGCAGCCTTTCTCGCGCCTGACCACTGCGTAGAGTCGGTCCAGATCGTCAAGACTGGACACATAGCCTTGTACGGCTGTCACGTTACGACCTATACGTGCAACGGACTCGTCCAGCTCGGGCTGACGTCTACCCGTGATAAACACATAGTCGCCCTCTTCCACAAAACGCTGGGCGGTCGCAAGACCGATGCCGCTGCTGCCGCCGGTAATCATCGCAATTTTGCCTTGAAGCCTGCTCATGATGATGCTCTCGAAAAGGTGAAAGTCAGCGAGTACCCACCGGGCACTCGCTGCATGATCTACGGCATGGATCAAATTATTCAGGACTTGCCAGTGAGCAGACTGCCCAAGCGCTCCCCGATGATCACGCACGGGGCCATGGTGTTGCCGGTGGTTACTCGCGGCATGATCGAGGCGTCCGCGACCCTCAGATTGTCGATGCCATAGACGCGCAATTGCGCGTCCACCACCGATAACTCATCAATACCCATTCTGGCCGTACCGGACTGGTGCCAGACGGTCGATGCGGTGTTGCGCACGAACGACTCCAGATCCTTGCGGTTCATCTTTCCGGGCATCACCTCACGGCGTACAAACGGGCGCAGGGTCGAGCTGTTGCCGATCTCTCGGCAAAATTCGACTGCACGCACCAGCGCCTGCAGATCTTCGGGTTCGGCAAGCGCACCGCTGTCGATTCTCAGTGCGTCCCGGTGCCCGCCGCCAGACAACGTGATCGAGCCACGGCTTTTGGGCCGTACCAGCCCCGGCAACAAAGACCATGCGCTGGCCGGAGGGTTGAACGTCGCCTGCGCTTCAAACGAGGCAATGGGCATTTCAGCGAGAAAGGTCTGGATGTCGGGTACATCGAGCGCCGGATCACTCTTCCAGAAGAACGTCGATTCCCCGGCGTTGTTGCGCGCCGCATGAGCCTGTTCGTATTCCCAGATGCACCCCGAGACCATGATGTGGTCCTGATAATTCTGGCCGACACCCGGCAGATTCTCTAGCGGAGCGATACCATGCCGAACCAGTTGCTGCGCATCGCCGATTCCGGACAGCATCAACACCTTGGGTGTGTTGATGGCACCCAGTGACAGCACGACTTCCTCTCGTGCTCTGAAACTCATGATCCTGCCTTCATGAATGACCTCGACCCCGACCGCTCGCTTGCCTTCCAGCAACACGCGCAATACATGGGTGTGGGCCAGGACCGTCAGGTTGGGCTGCGCCATCAGCGGGTACACATAACTGCGAAAAATCGAACGGCGACGACCGTTTTCCAGACACATATTGACCAGTGCCGCGCCACCCGCGCCCTCCATCATCGCGCCGTTCTGGTCATCGAAAACAGGCATTCCGAGCTCCGCCACCGCTCCCAGCATGGCTGGTGCAATCGGGTTGGGATCAGGCGCAGGCTGCACGAAGACCAGACCGCCCGTGCCTCTGCGCAGTGCGTCTGGCGTACCCTGCCAGTTCTCGATACGTCGATAGGTGGCGAGTGTCGATTGATAATTCCAGGCCGGATCACCTGATTCGCTGGCAAAGTGGTCCCAGTCACTGCTGTGCCCGCGCGCCCAGACCATCACGTTGATCGAGGATCCACCGCCCAGCACCTTGCCCATCGACAAGGGAATGGCCCGGTTATTGAGGTGCGGGTTGGGTTGTGCCTGAAACTGCCAGTCGCGCTCGCTGCCCAGGTTGGTGAACCAGATACTGGCATCGGTAACACTGGGCACATCATCGGTGCCGCCTGCCTCCAGGAGCAGAACACTGACGTCGGGATTCTCTGCCAGACGCCGCGCAACGACCGACCCGGAGGTGCCGGAGCCACACACGATGTAATCGTAAGCGCCCTTCAGACTGGCTTTCAGTCGCCGCTGATTGTCTTCAACACGACGTGCAAAGTCTGCAGTGTCGGTTGCGCCGGTATAACTTTCCATAAGAGTGCCTTTGTAAAACTTCCATGAATTGACGGCGCAAAACTGCCGGGGCCAATCGCGAAAGATGAATAACGGTGGGCTGTGACCGATGCGTCAGCGCAGCAGCCATTGAGATGAATCAGTCACTGAATGACAGGATCGATTCTAGGGCGCAGACGGCGTATCACCGTTACCTGCAAGGCGCGTGAGGGATGTCCACAAGGCGCTTTCAACTGATAAGGCGAGAGCAGAAGTTGCTCAGTTGAAAGTAGCCCGAACATGCGAGGGGCAAATACCGAACTGTGCCCGGTAGGCGCGACTGAAATGCGCTGCCGTGGTGAAACCGCACTGCCAGGCAACGTCCTGAACACTTGGCCGAAGCGTGCGGGTCGAACTGAGCAATTGCTGTGCGTGTTGCAGGCGGATATTCCAGACATCACGCATCACCGTCGTCTCCTGACTCCGGAACAAGCGTTGCAAGTGCTTGACTGAAACATGCACGGCACCGGCAATGGCCGCGCAGTCGAGTTCGGTGTCATTCAAACGCGTGTAAATGTAACGTCTGGCGCGCAACAGCACGACATCAGTGCTGCGCGAAACTGCCTTGTCGCCGGGGCCGCCCAGCATGGCGTCAATCAGCTCCAGCAATTGTCTGCCCATCAACTCGCGTATGACCAAGCCAGGGGCCGCCTGTTGCTGCGCGATGCAGTGGATCAGGTCACGGGCTGCGCGTATGTCTGCCGACTCCATGTCGGCAACCATCAGCCCCGGCAACGAATGCCTCAGGCCCCGATCGCGCAAACTGGACTTGGGAATGCGCAATACGGTCATTTGCCCATGCTGGGTAAACGACTCCTGAAAGGATTGCCCGGGATCGATGAAGAACATGCTGCCAGCCATGAAGCGATGTTGCTTTCCGGCTTCGTCGATATCGACATACCCACCGGTCATAAGCTTCAGATAAAGCCATTCCCCCTGCCAGCAATCCTGTTCTTCTCCAACCGGGATCAATACCAGAGATTTCAGATCAGCCTGCGTGACACCAATAGCCCCCAGGCTCCAGCTTTGCGCTGTGGAGTTGCCTGACAGGGTTTTATCGAACTCACAGTAAAGCCCGTGATGCTTCAGCATGACCTCAGACCAGTTGCCACCGGCATCGGGGCCCAGATCAAAGTGAATGTTGTTCGCGTCAAAAATTCCGGGTGTCATGAAAGGTGTTCTCGAGGGCGCAAGCAAGGAAGGGATGAGAAACGGCCGAACATCCAGACAGCTTGCGACCTGGCGCCACCCTACGCCTTTTGTTCGAGAATCAGGGGGGCATTCATGAAATATCCGACAGAGCGGAGTGCGTCAGGCTCTGTACGAAAAGTCGGCGAGCGAAGGTCAGGCAAGGCAAAAACAGGCGAGGAACGGCCGGGGTCGCGTTCGACTCTACGTGTTGTAAATGAGCATTCCGATTGGACTCGCATCCGAGCCTGTTTTTAACGCAGCATCACCGAGCGCAGCCACTTTTCGTACAGAGCCTAGGAGCCAGCGCTGCTCAAAACCACCTCTCCGGCAGCAGATTCCGTGCATACCAGGGCCGGCGCGGCACGCGACGTAGCAGGTTGCTCAGTTTGTCATCGGCCGCGAAGGTGATGCGCAGCGCCAGCTTCATGACTTCCGGGTCCATTTCCATGGTCGTGCCTGCAGTCTGGCCGGGCACTGTGCTGCAACCGTGCGTTTCAGGCCCCAGCCACGGGTCGCTGACATTCACCCAGCGGCCTGGCGCAAACCACGGCACGCCGTTGACTTCCAGGCGCTTCACTTCGCCCGGATGAAAGCGCTCATGGGCGCGGAACCAGTCCTCAATGCGGTCGTCAATCCAGCCATGGAACATCCAGAACACCGGGTTCACGTGCGATGAAAACGGGTCGGCAAGAAAGTCGTTTTCCGGCTCGAACCAGCGCTCGGCAAAATCATCCGAACGACGTGCCATCGGCACCGGCTGCCCGTTGGCCGGGTCGCGGGCCACCGACGCCCAGCGCATGTGCAGCCAGTCGTGCAGTTCCAGTTCGACCTGCGAACCAAACTGGCCCAGGGTCAGCTTCGACAAAAAGCGCGGATCGCGATACTGCGATTCCCAGACCTGAAAATGCGTATGAAACGTCTCGTGGCTTTTGATATCGCTGACCAGCTGTGTGTATTCCTCGTCACCATGCGCCAGCCAGTTGGGCGGCAGCGAACAACCGTCGTGATTGTCGAAATAGCGGGCAAAGCCCAGGCGGTCGCGTTCCAGCTCAGGCTGCGGCAGCGGAAAACGCGGCCAGGACGGCAAGTCCTGAATCCTGCGTGCCTGGATCAGCATGTGCCGGTGCATATAAAAGAAGTCTTCACCCGAGCCGTTGCGGTCCTTGTGCGGGCCACGCGCATCGCGCTCATGGTCACGCGGTCCCGGCTGCCAGCCGATGCCGCGCAGGGCGTTACGCTTGTCTTCGGGCAATTTGTGCCACTTGTCTCGCGAGGCATGCCAGAGCTGATGGAACAGACGATGCTCCCTGGAAACCAGCCAGGCCAGAAACGGCGGACTCAGGCCCACCCTTTCCCGCGCTTCTGGAAACACCTGTTTGATCGCGATCAGACGGTTTTCCAGTTCCGGCAGAGCCAGCGGTCGGTCAAGACGTTCGATACGCCCGCTCAGGGTGCCGCTGCCGGCGTTACCGAACGCGCCCCAGACTTCATCGAGGGTCAGGCTGAATTCGTAATCCGGGTTGTCGCTGTGCGGATCATTGCCGGCATGGCCGTCCATGACCCGCAGGTAGAGTCTTGCGGCATTGGCCGGTTGCAGATCGCCAATCACCCGAAAGCGCGGCAGCGCATCGCCGCGCAATTGCCCGGCCGTGTCGATATAGCCGCGCAGGCCGCGACCACGCGGGGCGATGTCGAGAAACATTTCCAGGCCTTCGAGCGGCGCACCGCTCAGTCCGGCATCGCGCCCTTCGAAGCGCAGAGTCCACACACCGCGCAGCTTGTCGGCCAGGCGCTGGGTGGCGGTATCGGCAGGCCCCGCCGTCGCTTCGCCCGGCGTTTCCGGCAGGTCGACCCGGGTGAGTTCCCGATGCGCGTAATACGCTGCCGGAACTGCCGCACCGGTCAGCGCCAGACCCGCTATGAACCCTCGTCGAGAAATCGTCATTACCCTACCTGTTACAGCCCCGAGACAGCCGTTATCCAAGCTAGAACGTAAACCCGGCAGACAAATTTAGCGCTGCACACACATCCATGAGCCCGCGCTAAATTTCTCGGTGATCCGCTCGTTCTCCACCAGATAGCAACAGCCGTCGCAGGCTGCGCAACGGTTAACCACACGAGACGGAAATGACAAGACCGCGTTGGAAAAAAGCTCTCTTCATCGGCCTGCCACTGGCCCTGGCGATCAGTGCAGGTACGGGCTTTCTGGCCTGGAATTACTGGTCGCCAGCAGGCTACCCGGTCAAGGTCATGCAGCAGGCCGACGACCTGCAGGAGCGGATCATTTCCTTCGACAGCCACATCACCGTGCCGATGAAATTCGGCAGCGAGGGCAACGAAGCCGACAAGGACGGCTCGGGGCAGTTCGACCTGGTGAAAGCCGCACGCGGACGCCTGTCCGGTGCAGCGCTGACGGTATTCGGCTGGCCGGAGATCTGGAACGGCGACAACGCCCCGCATCGTCCGACACCCGGTTTCGTCGACGAAGCACGCCATCAGCAGGAAGTGCGCTACCGAATCATCAGCGGGCTGGTGCGCGATTTCCCCAATCAGGTCGGCATCGCCTACACCCCGGACGACATGCGCCGCCTGCACGGCGAAGGCAAGTTTGCGATCTTCATCAGCATGCTCAACGCCTACCCGCTGGGCAATGGCCTGAGCCTGCTGGACCACTGGGCCGCACGCGGCATGCGCATGTTCGGTTTCAGTTATGTCGGCAATAACAGCTGGGCCGATTCTTCACGCCCCCTGCCCTTTCTCAATGACACGCCCGACGCTCTGGGCGGCCTGTCGGAGATCGGCAGGCAGGCCGTGCAACGCCTCAATGACCTGGGTGTGATCATCGACGTGTCGCAGATGTCGAGCAAGGCGCTGCAACAGGTCAGCGAGCTGAGCCGCACGCCGATGGTCGCCTCGCACTCGGCGCCGCGTGCGCTGGTGGACATCCCGCGCAACCTCAGCGACGAGGAACTGCAGCTCATCAAGCGCAGCGGCGGCGTGGTGCAAATCGTGGCGTTCCCAGCCTATTTGAAGCCGCTGACCCAGAAAACCCAGAACAAGCTCAATGCGCTACGCAAGGACTTCGACCTGCCACCGCTGCCGAACCTGGCCATGGCGCTGATGCCCGGCGACCCGATCATCACCGTCTGGCCGGAGCAACGCTTCGGCGCCTATGCCAGCAAGCTGTACGCGATTCTCGAGGAGGAGCCCAAAGCAACGGTCAAGGATTTCGTCGACGCCATCGATTACACGGTCCGCAAAATCGGCATCGACCATGTCGGCATCAGCTCCGACTTCAACGATGGCGGTGGTGTGAAAGGCTTCAACGATGTCAGCGAAATCCGCAACGTGACGGCCGAACTGATCGAGCGCGGCTACGCCGAAGCGGATATCACCAAGCTCTGGGGCGGCAACTTTCTGCGCGTCTGGGAGCAGGTTCAGGCGGCTGCCCGTCCGGATGTGAAACACATGAATCTCTCAAACGCCGCTACCCGACCCTCAGGCGCAGACGCTCATGACTGATCGCAGAACCTTTCTCAAACAGGCCGGAGTGCTGGCCGCAGCCCTGCCACTGGGCTCCGGCCTGGCAACGGCGGCCATGACGCCAGCCATTCAGCCGGCCTCCACGGATAAATGGACGCGCCTGAAACAATTGTTCAATCAGGACCCGGACTACGTTCACCTCTCGAATTTTCTGGTCACTTCGCACCCCGCACCGGTTCGCCAGGCCATCGAACAGCATCGCGCGCATATCGACCGCAATCCCGGTCTGGCCATGGACTGGGACGTGGGAGAGACCGAGCGCCGCGAACACGAGGTTCGCGTCTGGGCGGGCAAGTACCTGAAGGCCCAACCCGGCCAGATCGCCCTGACCGGCAGCACCACTGAAGGCCTGGCGATCATCTACGGCGGTATTCATGTGCGCCCGGATCAGGAGATTCTGACCACCGAACACGAGCATTCCTGCGTCCGCGACATCCTGAAATTCCGCCAGCAGCGCGACGGCACGCAGGTTCGCAAGATTCGCCTGTTCAAGGACCCGGCTACCGTCTCGGTCGACGAAATCATCGGCTCCATCGCGCGCAGTATCCAGCCGAAGACGCGCGTGTTGGGCATGACCTGGGTGCAGTCCGGCAGCGGCGTGAAACTGCCCATCGGGGCCATCGGCGATCTGGTCGAGGAACACAACCGCAACCGTGACGACCAGGACCGCATCCTCTATGTGGTCGACGGCGTGCATGGCTTTGGCGTCGAGAACCTCGACTTCCCGGAGATGAAGTGCGACTTCTATGTCGCCGGCACCCACAAGTGGCTGTTCGGTCCACGCGGTACCGGCATCGTCTGCGCCCGCTCGGAACAGGTCAAGGACCTCACGCCGCTGATCCCGACGTTCTCGGAAGCCACCGGTTTCAGCACGATCATGACGCCCGGCGGCTACCACTCGTTCGAACACCGCTGGGCGTTGAACGAGGCCTTCAAACTGCACCTGCAACTGGGCAAGGCCGATGTGCAGGCACGTATTCACCAGCTCAACAGTGACCTCAAGCAGCGCCTCAAGGCCCAGCCCAATGTCGAGCTGGTGACGCCCATGGATCCTGCGCTGTCGGCGGGCTTCAGCTTCTTCCGGCTCAAGGGCCAATCGTGCGACGACGTGGCGGCCTGGCTGATGAAGCAGCGCATGGTCGTTGACGCGGTGAGTCGCGACGTCGGCCCGGTGGTGCGCACCGCGCCAGGGCTGCTGAACAGCGAAGCCGAAATCGATCGCTTCATGACGCTGCTCGCCCGACGCGCCTGACACGCCTGACACGCCTGCACCGTTCACCTGTTTTCCGTTTTCCATCGAGACCCGTCATGAAAAAAACATTGCTGCCCCTGTCCGCCCTGCTCGGCCTGTTGCTATGCGGTACCACCCTCGCCGCCACGCCCGCGCCCGGAAAAGTGTTCAAGGACTGCAAGGACTGCCCGGAAATGGTCGTGCTGCCTGCGGGCACCTTCACCATGGGTGCGCCCGAAGAGGAACTGGGTCGTCAGCCGGACGAAGGCCCGCTGCACGACGTGACCTTCGCCAAACCCTTCGCCATCAGCCGTTTTCAGGTGCTGAGCGGCGAGTGGAATGCCTATATCAAGAGCTCCGGCTACACGATGCCGGATGGCGATACCCGGCCAGGCCGCGAGTGCAAGGCCGGCAAGCCGCGCTACCCGCTGAGCCCGCGTCAGCCTGCAGTGTGCATGGACTGGAACGAAGCCAAGGCGTATGTCGAATGGCTGTCGAAAAAGACCGGCAAGTCCTACCACATGGTCAGCGAAGCCCAGCGAGAATACGCGGCACGCGGCGGCAGCAAGGGTTCGTTCCCGTTTCCGATGGACGAAGGCAAGCCCTACAGCATCGCCAAACATGCCAACACTTACGGCCCGGAAGACGGCTTCAGCTACACGGCACCCGCTGGCAGTTACAGCCCCAATGATTTCGGCATCTACGACGCCCACGGCAATGTCTACGAATGGACTGCCGATTGCGAGACCAGCAACTACAACGGCGCGCCCACCGATGGCAGCGCATGGCTGGCCGGTGATTGCACCTGGAAGATGATTCGCGGCAATGACTGGACCGAAGCGCCGATCTTCTCGCGCTCCGGCAACCGCAACAGCCGCCAGCCGGATGTACGGGGTGACTGGCTGGGTTTCCGGGTCGCCCGCGACCTTTGACCGATTTCATGCGCACCCTCGGCCGGCGATAGCCCACGCCGCACTCACGGACAATGACGAGACACACCATGACCCGCACAACTGAAAGCCTCGCCCGGGAAACCCTGAGAATCCTCAAGCCATTCTGGTGGCTGGTGGCGCTATCGACCGTGCTGGGGATTGTCAGCGGCCTGAGCGTCACCGGGCTGCTGGCCACCATCAACAACGCGATGAACATGCCCGGCGGGCCGGACACGCAGACCGCGCTGCTGTTCGCCGGATTGTGTGTGCTGACCCTGGCGTGCTCGACCCTGTCCAACCTGTCGACCAATTACGTCGGCCAGCGGGTCGTCGCCAACCTGCGCCGCGAGCTGGCAGCCAAGGTGCTGGTCGCGCCCATCGAGCAGCTGGAACGCTATCGCGCGCACCGCCTGATCCCGGTGCTGCTCAACGACGTCAACACCATCAGCACCTTTGCCCTGTCGGTCGCGCCGATGGTGATTTCGTTTACCGTCACCCTCGGCTGCCTGACCTATCTGGCCGTGCTGTCCTGGCAGATTCTGGCGCTGACGGCGCTCACCGTGGTGCTCGGCACCGGCGCGCAATACCTGGCGCATGCGTTTGGCATGCGCAGCATTCTGGCCGCGCGCAACAGCGAAGACGAATTGCAGAAGCACTACCAGGCGCTGTCCGCAGGCGCCAAGGAACTGCGCATCCAGCGCAAGCGTCGTCAGCACATGCTCGACGAGAAGATTCATGGGGCCACCGAACACATCTGCCGCTCGAACATTCGCGCTGCCAATATCTTCGTCAGCGCGGAAACCTTCGGCTCGATGCTGTTCTTCGCGGTGATCGGCATGGCCATCGCCTTTCAGGCGCTCTGGCCGACGACCGAAAAGACCGTACTGGGCGGCTTCGTGCTGGTGATGCTGTACATGAAAGGCCCGCTGGAGCGCCTGATCACTGCCCTGCCCGGCATCAGCCGTGCGCAGATCGCCATGCGCCGCATTGCCGAGCTGTCATGGAAATTCTCCAGCCCCGAACCGCACCTGCTGGTCAGTGACAGCCCGACGTCGCTGCCCAGCATGCACACGCTGGAGCTGCACAACCTGCGCTATGACTACCCGCCCGTCGAGGGCAGCGACGCCTTCCACCTCGGCCCGGTCGACCTGAGCATCAAACAGGGCGACATCGTGTTCATCGTCGGCGAGAACGGTTGTGGCAAGACCACGCTGATCAAGCTGCTGCTGGGCCTGTACACCCCGCAACAGGGTGAGATCCGCCTCAATGGCCAGCCCGTCAGCGCGGAAAACCTGGATGACTACCGCCAGCTGTTCACCACGATTTTCGCCGACTACTACCTGTTCGACGAGCCGTTGCAGGGGCAGGCCGCGCTGCCGCAGGACGCGGGCAAATACCTGGAGCGCCTGGACATCGCGCACAAGGTCAGGATCGAGAACGGTGCCTTCACCACCACCGATCTGTCGACCGGTCAGCGCAAGCGCCTGGCGCTGATCAATGCGTGGCTGGACGAGCGGCAGGTGCTGGTGTTCGACGAGTGGGCCGCCGATCAGGACCCGGCGTTCCGTCGCGTGTTCTACACCGAACTGCTGCCGGAACTGAAGCAGCAGGGCAAGACCATCATCGTGATCTCCCATGACGACCGCTATTTCTACGTCGCCGACCAGTTGGTGCGGATGCAGGCCGGGCAGATTCAGGTCGAACAGGTTCGCAACGAAACCCGCGATAAAACCATTACGGCGTGATTCACTCGCACCTGAAACGCCCCGCCCGGCCCGTCCGCGAGCGGGGCTTTTTTTGCCTGGCCGCTCCGCGCCACCCTCAATTGCTAGCCAAGCGCCATCTTTTTTCGTGGATTGTGAAAAAAACATTAAATAAACGTTATTCGCTTTCGTTCTCATTAACAGCGAATTGCGCGCCCAGCCATCTCTCGCGCAACGCCCCATAAAAAAGTGGCTCACGCCTGCCCGGTCGACGGCTGGACCCGACTGCGCAGGCCTGAACGACGCTCCCAATCTCCTTGCCGATACTCACTGGAAAGAGCCAATTCATGCACAACCCGTCACGACTCACCCCGCTCAGCAAAGCGTTGATGCTCAGTCAGATGTTCCGCTCCCGGCCATCCATGGCGGCCATGGGTCTTGCGCTGTGCATGCCGGTCGCCGGTCAGGCACAGGAAACCGTCGCAGACGATTCGAACACCACAAGCACCGTCAATCTGGCCCCGACTGCAATCGACTCGCATTACCTGGGCACCACCACCGACGGCACCGGTTCCTACACCACCGGCGCAGTGAGTATCGGCAAGGGTGCACCGCAATCGCTGCGCGAAACACCGCAATCGGTGAGCGTGGTGACTCGGCAAGTCATGGATGACAACAACCTCACCAGCCTCAGCGACGTGCTGGAAGACACCCCGGGTATCACTTTCCAGTACCGCAACTTCGGCGGTCACGTGTACACCTCGCGTGGCTTCTCGCTGCTGGCGGAAAGCTTCCTGGTCGACGGCATTGGCGGTCAGGGCTATCAGATCACCGGCTGGATGCAGCCGGACATGGCCATCTACGACCGTGTGGAAGTGCTGCGCGGCGCGTCAGGGCTGTTGGTCGGTGCCGGGCAGCCCGGCGGCGCGGTCAATCTGGTGCGCAAACGCCCGACTGCCGATAACAAATTCTCGATCACCACCCGCGCCGGTTCCTGGGACCAGTACCGGGTCGACCTGGATGGCAGCGGCAAGCTCAACGATTCGGGCACCCTGCGCGGGCGCATGGTCGCGGCCTACGATGACAGCGGCTCCTATCTGGATGGTCGCGACAGCCGCACGCCGCTGCTGTACGGCATCGTCGAAGCCGACCTGAGCGACGACACCACCCTGACCATGAGCCTGCGACGTCAGGAACAGGTCATCAACGGCTACTCGATCTATGGCCTGCCGCGCTACAGCAACGGCCAGTCGCTGGGCCTGTCGCGCTCGACCAACCTGGCGCAGAAGTGGAATCGCCATGAAAGCGACATGACCGAGGTGTTCACCGAAGTCGCGCATCGCTTCAATGAGGACTGGACCAGCCGGACCTCGCTGACCTATTCCCAGGGTGGCTTCGATCAGAACATTGCCTACGCACGGGGCGCAGTGAATCCCGTGACGCTGGCGGGCTCCAACTTTCAGGGCACGCTGTTTCGCAAGGACGAGGTCGACAGCGTCGGTCTGAACAGCCAGCTGGAAGGCAACTTCAACGCGTTCGGCCTCGAACATCAGGTGACCCTGGGTGCCGACTGGTCGAAGCAGAACGCCAACACGCATCAGGCGACCGTGACCAGGCGCACCGCCGTCAACGTCTTCGATGTCGATCAGAGCGCTTTCGCCAAACCAGCCCGTCCAGCCTGGCAAACCGACATCGACACCACCGAAGAACGCGCGGGCCTGTACGCCAACACGCGTATTCACCTGAGCGAACCGTTGAGCGTGGTGCTTGGCACGCGCCTCAGCTGGTATGACTACAAGTACGACGTCAAAACCGGTGCGGCAAACAGTTACGAATCCAAGCAGACTCAGGAATTCACGCCGTTCGCGGGCGTCATCTATGACATCAACGACAGTTGGTCGTGGTACGCCAGTTATGCCGACATCTTCACGCCACAGGCCAACTACGTCTCCGCTGGCGGCTCGCCACTGGACCCGGCCATCGGCTCCAACTACGAAACCGGCTTCAAGGGTGAGCTATTCGACAAGCGCATGAACCTGTCGATGGCGCTGTTCTACATCAAGCAGAAAGATGTGGCCGCCGTTGATGTGAACACCACTGAACTGTGCCCTACCAGCTCCGACGGCTCCTGCTACCTGCAGGATGGCATCAGCCGCAGCAAGGGCGTCGATGTCGAGGCCAGCGGTGAAGTGTTACCGGGGCTGCAAGTGTTCGGCGGTTACACCTACAACATGCTGCGCAACAACGGTGATTCGGATGTGGCTTACGAAACGCCGAAACACATGCTGCGCCTCAACACCAGCTACAACCTGCCGGGTGCCTGGAACCGCCTGACCCTGGGCGCCGGTGTGTCGGCGGATTCGGGTTACGAAGTGCCGTCCAACAAAGAGCTTGGCGTGGCCGGTCGGGCCATCTGGGATGCCAGGGCGTCGTGGAAACTGGACGAAAACTGGAAGGTGTCACTCAACGCCGAAAACCTGTTCGACCGCAAGTACTACACCACCTCGATCGCCACCGATCGCTCCAACGTCTATGGCGAACCGCGCAGCTACGTCCTGACCTTGCGGGGAGACTTCTGATCTAAGTAAACGATAGGCGTGATTCTAGCGCCTACGCTCTGCATTCAGCGTTATATACAAGCCCGCTTTTGATTCTGGCCGAAGGCCGTGGGAGCGAACTTGTTCGCGAAGACTGTAGTTCAGACGATGCATTTTTGGACAACATACTGGCCCATGAGCGTTCGAGCGAGCGGAACGCTGGGGGCCGGGACACTCCGCAAACATCTGCATACCACCAACTCCACCGCAAATGCATTATCCTTCGCCATTGATCTCAACGAGCCATCCCTCCCATGCAAACATCCTCCAGCCGTCTGCGCACAGGCCGCGTGAAAACGCTCGGCCTGCGTCTGGGCAGTGTGGGGCTGGTGCTGGCGTTGAGTGTCCAGGGACAGGCTCTGGCGGAGGAGTTCGAGTTCGATATCCCGGCCCAGACACTGAGCAGTGCCCTGAAGGAATTGGGCCGCCAGTGCGATCTGCAAATCCTCTACAACCCCGACGACCTGAACGGCAAGCTCAGCAGCCCGGTGCACGGCAGGCTGACGCCCGAACAGGCCGTCGCCGACCTGCTGAAAAAGGCCAACGTAGCGCACAGTCTTGAAGACAACACCCTGACCCTTGGCGCTGCTGCCTCCGCACAAACCATGAGCCTCGGGCCGGTGGCGATCAAGGGCGATTCGTTCGGCATCACCACCGAGGGCAGCGGCGCGTATTCGGCCACCGGCGTGAGCATCAACAAGACCGCTCAGTCGCTGCGCGAAACGCCGCAGTCGGTCACCGTCATGACCCGCCAGGTGATGGACGACAAAAACCTCACCGGCCTCGACGAGGTGATGGCACAAACGCCCGGCATCACCTTTTCCCAACGCAATTTCGGCTCTCATGTCTTCAGTTCGCGAGGCTTTGCGCTGGAGGACGAGAGTTACATCATCGATGGCGTGGCTGGTCAGGGTTACAGCGTGACCGGCTGGATGACCCCGGACATGGAAATCTACGACCGCGTCGAAGTGCTGCGCGGCGCGGCCGGTCTGCTGATTGGCGCAGGCAACCCCGGTGGCGCGGTCAATCTGGTCCGCAAGCGCCCGACCGCCCTGCCGCAGTTCTCGATTACCACCCGCGCAGGCAGTTGGGACAACTACCGGGTCGACCTGGATGGCAGCAGCAAACTCAACGATTCCGGCAGCATCCGCGGGCGTTTTGTAACGTCCTATGAAGACCGCGGCTATTTCACCGATGGTCTGCAGAAAACCGCGCCGTTGTTCTACGGCATCCTGGAAACCGACCTGAGCGAAGACACCACCCTGACCCTGGGCGTGCGCCATCAGAACGCCGACACCCAAGGCTTTTCGATCTTCGGTCTGCCCCGCTACAGCAACGGCAAGGCCATCGACCTGCCGCGCTCGACGTCGCTGGCCCAGGACTGGAACCGCCACCAGACCCGCACTGACGAAGTGTTCAGCGAGCTGGAAACCCGCTTTGACGAAAACTGGAGCGGCACACTGTCGGCAACCCGCTCCGAGGGTGCTTTCGATCAGAAGGTGGCCTACGCACAGGGCGCCATCGACCCGGCGACGCAGAGCGGTTCCCGACTGGTCAGAACCCTGTTTCGCTCGGACGATATCCATAGCGATGGCATCGACGCGCACCTGGACGGCCGGTTCGACGCCTTTGGCCTGAGTCACCAGTTGACCGTCGGCGGTAATGGGTCCGAACAGAAACGCGAGTCGCGCTATGCCACGGTCAACGCCAATCAGCCGCTGGCTATCTTCAACCCCGACCACGACGCGATTGCCGAACCTGTGCGCCCGGCCTGGCGCCGTACCGACTACAGCGATAAACGTTATGGCCTCTACAGCAACCTGCGTCTGAGCCTGACGGAATCGTTGAGCCTGGTGATGGGCGGCCGGGTCAGCAGCTATGACTATCAGACTACATCCGCAGGCGTAACCCGTCGCGCGCAGGAGGACAACCAGGTCACGCCGTTTGCGGGGGTCATCTACGACCTCAACCGGGACTGGTCGTGGTACGCCAGTTACACGGATATTTTCCTGCCGCAAAGCGCCTATCGAACGGCATCAGGCACGCTGCTTGATCCGGCCATCGGCGCCAGCCACGAAACCGGAATCAAGGGCGAACTGTTCGACAAACGTCTGAACGTGTCACTGGCGCTGTTTTATGTGAAGCAGAAGGACGTAGCCGTCGAGGATGACGCTAACGCCGGCCAGTGCCTGAGTAATGATGCCTATGGGACCTGCTACCTGAACGGTGATATCCGGCGCAGCAAGGGCGTCGACATGGAAATCAGTGGCGAGCCGTTACCGGGATTGCAGACCCTCGCCGGGTACACGTTCAACATCACCCGCGGCAGTGACGGACAGTCCATTTCAGCAGAAACACCCCGGCATATGCTGCGCCTGACCAGCAGCTACACCCTGCCCGGCGCCTGGCGTCGGTTGAGCGTCGGCGGCGGGGTTTCGGCGCAGAGCGGCTACTCGGAACACCAGTCGACCCAGCCCATCGATAACGCTGGCCGGGCCATCTGGGATGCCCGGGTCGCGTGGAAAATCGACGAACACTGGTCGGTGGCGCTCAACGGCAACAACCTGCTGGATCGCAAATACTACAAGGCCACCGGCGACATCGACCGCGGTAACTATTACGGCGACCCGCGCAACTACGTCCTGACCCTGCGCGGTGACTTTTAAGCGACGCTTGCCCCTCGCGATCAACAGCGGACACCTGTCGTTCCTCTTACTCCAGCCCGGACACCTATCGTTCCTCACGCTCCGCGTGGGAATGCCGTGCGTGAAGCTCTGCGTCACAATCGATACCGCGCTACGCACTCAAGAGAGGACGCAGAGCGTCCAGAAAGGCATGCCCACGCTGGAGCATGGGCACGATGGTGCTCTTCAAAACGCGTCTCATCCCTCACACTCAAGCCCTGACCCTATCGTCCCGTACGCGCCAGCCAAGACACCCATCGCTCCTCGCACTCCATCCCGGACACCTATCGTTCCTCACGCTCCGCGTGGGAATGCCGTGCGTGAAGCTCTGCGTCACAATCGATACCGCGCTACGCACTCAAGAGAGGACGCAGAGCGTCCAGAAAGGCATGCCCACGCTGGAGCATGGGCACGATGGTGCTCTTCAAAACGCGTCTCATCCCTCACACTCAAGCCCTGACCCTATCGTCCCGTACGCGCCAGCCAAGACACCCATCGCTCCTCGCACTCCATCCCGGACACCTATCGTTCCTCACGCTCCGCGTGGGAATGCCGTTCGTGACGCTCTGCGTCACACCAACCGCTCGGCAAGCCCCTGCAGAAATGCTTCAGCGATCACCAGGTTGTCGTGTCGTTGATCGATCGTCGTCGAGCTGCGCAGTCCGTTGACCGAGCACTGTTCCAGCAGCACTGCTTCAGCCTTGGCAATCTGCCCCGGTTTGCGGCTTTGCCCTGCCCACCAGCAATCGGCCTTTACATTGAGAGTCTTCAAGGTAAACGCCTGGCTGAGTTTCGCGTTGGCTTCCAGCAATGTGTAACCGGTTTCGATTTCGTCCTGCACCGCAATGTCCTGGAACATGCTGCGCAGGTTGTCGACGTTCATTGCGTGTTGCAGCGCGATCTGCTCGATCACTCGATCAATCACTTCACTCTCCCCGGTCACCGACTGCCGGGCCGTTTCGATCAGGTCGACAATGGTCTGCTCCTTTAAGCCCGGTACAAAGGCCTGCAGGCTCTTGATCAGGCCGCGGTAGTAGTTTTCGCCCTGCTGCTGCGTGGTGACGTGCGGGTCCTCCTCGACCCATTCCATACCAGCCGATGTCGGTAGCTGGGTGTCGACCAGCCCGAGAAAGCTCACCACCTCGCCAGCGCGCTCCAGTACATGCGCGACCTCAATGGCCAGCGCGCCACCCATCGACCAACCCAGCAGGTTGTAAGGCCCGTGTGGCTGGGTCGTGCGGATCAGCTCGACGTAGTAATCAACCATGTCCGGCCACGACGTATCGAACCAGCCCGGCACCACATAGGCCTTGTTGACCAACCCGTAAACCCGTCGGCTGTCGCCCAATTTGCCCGCCAGCGGGTAATACGAATACGTGCCACCACCGCCTGGCGGCAGGCAGAACAGTGGCGCATGCGTCGAGCCATTGGCGTTCATGGCGATGACCGCCGATTTGACCCTGGCTTCATCGGCACGCATGAAATCAGCCAGCTCGCCCAGGGTCTGCAGCAACAGCAAGTCATGCAGCTTGATGGAGATATCGAACGTCTCGCGAATCCTGCCCGCCAGTGAAACCGCCAGCAGCGAGTGCCCGCCCAAGGCAAAAAAGTTGTCGTTGAGCCCGACCCGTTCGACGTGCAACACCTGCTCCCACAACTCAGCAAGACGCTGCTCGAATGCAGTGCGCGGCGCCACGTAACCCTGCTGTGAGCGGGCCACGTCCGGCTTCGGCAGTGCTCTGCGATCCAGCTTGCCATTGGCGGTCAGTGGCATCGAATCGATAAATACGAAGTAGCCCGGCACCATGTAATCCGGCACATGAGCCTTGAGATGAACCTGCAGACGCTCGCGCAGAACGTCCGGCGCCTCAGCGGCATCGGTCGGCACCACATAAGCGACCAATTGCTTGCCGGACGCCCCATCGATGTCGATCACCGTGGCTTCGCGCACGGCGGCATGCTCATGCAGACGCGCTTCGATTTCGCCCAGTTCGATGCGCAAGCCGCGAATCTTCACCTGATGGTCAATACGCCCGACGTAGTCGATAACGCCCGCGTCGCGATAACGCGCCAGATCGCCAGTGCGGTACAACCTGCCGCCGCCCTGCTCGTCGAACGGGTCCGGCACGAAGCGCTCAGCCGTCAGTGCTGCACGGTTGTGATAACCCCGCGCCAGACCGACGCCCCCCAGGTACAACTCCGCCGCCACGCCCTGTGCAGCAGGCAGGAGGCCGTCGTCGAGAATATGGGTTTTCAGGTTGTCGATCGGCTGCCCGATCGGCACGCTGAGGATATCGTCGGTGCTACAAGTCCAGTGGGTCACGTCGATGGCCGCTTCGGTCGGGCCATACAGGTTGTACAAACCGGCCTGCGGCAAACGCTTGAGCACCTGAGCGGCCAGTTCGGCAGGCAGTGCTTCGCCGCTGCATACCACTCGGCGCAGCGTGTTACAGCTTTCCACCTGGGGATGAGTCATGAACGCCTGCAGCATCGACGGCACGAAATGCAGCGTCGTGACCTGATGCTCGCGGATGGTCTGCACCAGCCGCTCGGGGTCGCGGTGATCACCCGGCAGCGCCATGGCCAGACGTGCGCCGGTCATCAGCGGCCAGAAGAATTCCCAGACCGATACGTCGAAACTGAACGGTGTCTTCTGCAAAACGGTATCGCTGCCATCAATTTTGTAAGCTTTCTGCATCCAGTGCAGACGGTTGACCAGCGCACGATGACTGTTGCCCGCGCCCTTGGGCTTGCCGGTCGAACCCGAGGTGTAAATTACGTAAGCCAGGTTCAATGGATGGCTGAGGTTGACCGGGTTGGCGGTGCTGTAACCCTCCAGCCAGTTGCCGTCCTGATCCAGACACAGGCTCTGCACCTGAGGCGGAACCGGCAAACGTTCCAATAGCGCCGTCTGGGTCAACAGCAAACCGATGTCGCTGTCCTGCATCATGTAGGCCAGACGATCCTCGGGGTAGTCCGGGTCCAGCGGCACGTAGGCGCCACCGGCCTTGATGATCGCCAGCAGACCGATCACCAGTTCCAGGCTGCGCTCGACGCAGATGCCCACCAATACGTCCGGGCCAACGCCCGACTCACGCAGGCGATGCGCAAGCTGATTGGCGCGGGCGTTGAGCTGTACGTAGCTCAGTTGTTCAGTGGCGAAAACCAGCGCCGGTGCGTCCGGCGTGGCGCGCACCTGGGCTTCGATCAGGCTGTGCAGGCAGGCTTCGTTGGGGAAGTCTGCAGCTGTGGCGTTCCACTCGCGCAGAACATGCTGCTGCTCACGGTCGCTCAACAGCGCCAGTTCGCCAAGCGCCGTCTGTGCGTCATGCGTCAGCGCCTGCAGGACCTGCTGGAAATGCGCCGCCAACTGCGCCATGTGTTGCTCGCTGAACGCCTCGCGGGCGTAGCTGAAGCGCAGCGACAGGGTTTCGCCGAGATTGACCACCAGGGTCAGCGGATAATGCGTTTGCTCCTGCGTACGCAGGCCGCCGAACACCAGCCCCGGCGGCGCAGCCTGTTGCAGGGCTTCGGACACCGGGTAGTTTTCGAACACCAGAATGGTGTCGAACAGTGCCTCGCCAGCGCTGCGGGCCAAACGCTGAATCTCGTACAGCGGCGTGTGTTCATGCTCGCGCAAGGCGATGTTCTGCGCCTGGACCTGTTGCACCCACTCCGCTACCCGTTGCTCGGCACGCGGGCTGGCGATCACCGGCAGGGTATTGATGAACAGCCCGAGCTGCTCCTCGACACCCGGCAGATCAGCCGGACGCCCGGCCACGGTTGCGCCGAAGGTGACGCTGGACTGCCCCGTATAGCGTTGCAGCACCAGCAGCCAGGCCGATTGCACCAGCGTATTGAGGGTCACGCGCTGCTCACGGGCAAACTCGCTCAGTTGACGGGTATTCTCGGCGTCGATCAAGTGCAGGTAATCACCGTGCCCCTGGCCGTTCTCAGGCGCCTTGAAGGCCTGAACCAGCCGCGTGGGCTCATCGAGTCTGGCGAGTTGATCGGTCCAGAAACGCTCGCTGAGCCCGGCATCCTGGCGCTGCAACCATTCGATGTAATCGCGATAGCGGCTGACCTGCCTCGGCTGTGTCTGGCCGCTATAGCGTTGCAGCACTTCACCGAGCAGGCGCGAGCTGCTCCAGCCATCCATGAGGATGTGATGGCTGGTGTAAATCAGCTGATGGCTCCGCTCGCCGGTGCGCAATACGGCCAGGCGCAGCAACGGCCCGTGGGCCAGCTCGAAACCCTGCTGGCGGTCGGCATCGGCCCATTGGTCGATCCAGCCGGACGACTGCGTCCGGGCATCCAGCTCGACAAAAGGCATGCGCACATCACGCAAGACCACTTGCAGCGCTGGCTGCAGATGGCTGATGAAAGCACTGCGCAGCACCTCATGGGCATCCAGCGTGGCCTGCCAGGCGGCGCGGAAACGCGGCACGTCCAGGCCGCTGACCTCAATGCGCATCTGATTGATGTAATTGCCCGCCTCCTGCTCGAACAAGGTGTGGAACAGCATGCCCTGCTGCATCGGTGCCAGCGGGTAGAGGTCTTCAATCTGCCCGGCAGGTATCGGCAAACGGTTTAACTGCGACTGACTGAGGCACGCCAGCGGGAAGTCCGACGGGGTCACCCCCGCCACGCCTTCGGTGGTGCAATGGGCAATCAGCTGTTGCAATTCGGCGGTGTACTCATCGGCCAGGCGCTGCATGGTGTCGCGCTCGAACACCGCGCCACTGAAGGTCCAGCTCAGCCGCAGCTCACCGGCATAGACCTGACCGTTGATGCTGATCGGCGCAGCCAGCGGCGCAGCGGCACTCTGTGAGGCACCGCTGCTGTCGGCGGAGGGTGTGAAAAGTGCCTGCGGTGCGTCGAAGCTGCCGTCGAACTGCCCCAGGTAATTGAACACGATGCTGCCCAGCGGCAAGGCTTGCAGGGTCTGCCGCGCCGATTCGCGGCCCAGGTAACGCAACGCGCCGTAACCGATGCCCTTGTCGGGCACTGCGCGCAGTTGCTCTTTGATGGTCATGATCGAATCGGCCAGCGAGGCCTGTGGGGTGAGCCTGACCGGGTACACATTGCTGAACCAACCCACCGTGCGGCTCAGGTCCAGTGCGTCGAACAGGTCTTCGCGACCATGGCCTTCGAGACGAATCAGTGCATGCGGTTGCGCGGTCCAGCGACTGATAACCCGCGCCAGCGCGGTCAGCAGCAGGTCATTGATCTGCGTGCGGTACGCCGCCGGGGCGTCTTGCAGCAGTTGCCGGGTCAGCTCGCCATTGAGTTGCGTGACCACCGACAGCGCGTGCTGCTGTTGCTGGCCGCCATGCGGATGATCAAACGGCAAGGCGTCGCTGACGTCCTGCAATTGCGCCTGCCAGTAGCCCAACTCCTGCTCCAGCGCCGGGCTTTGCGCGTAGGCCTGCAAGTGCTCGGCCCAGCTTTTCAGCGAACTGGTTTTCGCCGGCAGCAGCGCTGGCTGACCTGCTGCCAGGGCGATGTAAGCCTGTTGCAGGTCTTCCAGCAACACCCGCCATGACACACCGTCCACCAGCAGATGATGAATCACCAGCAGCAGGCGCTGTTCGCCTTGTGGCAGGTCGATCAGCACGGCACGCAGCAGCGGCCCGTTTTTCAGGTCCAGGCTACGTTGCGCTTCATCGGCCAGCTCAGACAAACGCTCGATGCTGTCCAGCTCATGGGTCCAGAGCAGCTCACGAGTGTTCAGCGCGCCGAAGGTGGCCAGCCATTGGCCGTCCTGTTGAGAGAAACCCAAACGCAACGCGTCGTGCTGTTCGACCAACGCCGTCAATGCCGACTGAAGACAAGAGGCCTCCAGCGTTTGCAGAGGCTTGAGCATCAGCGCCTGATTCCAGTGCTGACGCTCGGGGATGTCCAGCTCGAAGAAACGCGCCTGAATCGGCAGCAACGGCAACGAACCGCT